>CAWEYT010000001.1:0-85504 GCA_963813375.1 uncultured Acidimicrobiales bacterium
AGTTCGTGGCGTTGCTCGCCGGCACCGCGCTCATCGCCGCAGCATGCGGCAGCGACGACGACTCCGGCAGCGGCGACACGACGGCGGCGACCGAGGCGCCCGGCCACCGAGGCGCCCAGCAGCGAGGCGCCGAGCAGCGAGCCCGCCGGCAGCGAGCCGCCGCCGGCGGCGACGCCGCCATGACGCTCACCATCAACCTCAACCCGGACGCGGTCTGGGACGACGGCACGCCGATCACCGTCGACGGACTTCGAGTGCACGTGGCAGGCCACGCTCGAACACGCCGGGTTCGATCTCCACGGTCGGCTACGACAAGATCACCGGCGTCGACACGCAGCGACCCGCAGACGGTCGTCGTGTCGTTCTCCGAGCCGTACGCGCCGTACAAGAACCTGTTCCGACCACGGCATCATCAAGGCCGACGCCGTCGCCGACTGCAACGACATCTCGGCCGACATGCTGGACAGCGATCCCGTTCTCGGGCCGGCCGTGGAAGATGGAGTCGTGGAGCCCCGACCAGCTGATCCTCGTGCCGAACGAGAACTACTGGGTCGAGGAGGACAAGCCGATCGCCGACCCGGGTCGTCATGGTCCCGAAGGCCGACAGCGACACCGAGATCAACTCGCTGAAGTCGGGCGAGGTCGGCATGATCTTCCCGCAGGCCTTCGCCGGCATCACCGAGGCGCTGAACGACCCGAACATCAAGTTCACGCCGGGCTACGGCACCAACTACGAGGGCCTGTACTTCCAGCAGCTCGACGGGCCGTTCGCCGACCCGATCTTCCGCGAGGCCTTCTCCAAGTCGATCGACCGCGACCTGATCCTGTCGAGCATCTACGACCCGATCTTCCCCGGCTCCAGCTGCTGCAAGTGCGGCCTGTGGGTGCCGACGGTCGGCCAGTGGTGCGACGACACCCAGTTCGAGGGCAGCTACGACCCGGCCGCGGCCGAGGCGCTGCTGACCGAGAACGGTTGGGCCAAGGGCGCCGACGGCTTCTGGGCCAAGGACGGCACCGTGCCGAGATCCGCTGGATGGTCAACACGCGGCAACACGCGCCGTGAGGACACCCAGGCCCTGATGATCCCGGACCTTGCGGCCAAGCGGCTTCAACGTCGTCGCCGACAACTGCGACGCCGACACGGTGTTCCAGCAGCGGCTGCCCGCGCTGGACTACGACCTGGCGATGTACATCAACACGGCCGCGCCGGACCCGACGGTGACCTCATCATGCCTGCGACCAGATCCCGGCCCAGAGAACAACAACCAGGGCCAGAACTCCACGGGCTGGTGCAACGAGGAGGCCTCCGCGCTGATGGCCGAGTCCGACCAGGACGGTCGACGAGACCGCGCGCATCGACCTGATCCACCAGATCGGCCAGTCCCTGGTCGACGACTCGGTGATGCTGCCGCTGTACCAGTTCCCGAACATCGCCGCCTGGCGCACCGACAAGCTCGGCGGCCCGGTCGACGCAGATCGCCGGCAACTACCGAGCGCCTTCAACAACCTCAACAAGTGGGAGCCCGATCGGCGGCTGCCGAGATCATCATCGGCGCCGAGCAGTGGCCGGACTGCCTCAACCCGATCACGGAGTGCGCCAACTCGTCGTGGTACGTGTGGACGACGACGTTCCCGGTGCTGCCCGCGGCTCTGGGACACGACCGCCGACGGCTACGACACCGACGGCCGTCGGTGACCGAGGAGCCCACCGTCGAGGTCGCCTGAGCTGAGGTCAGTAGAGTTCGACACAACGGTGAGTGTGCGGGGCCGGCGATCGCCGGCCCCGCACCCCACCGGGGGAAGGAGGGTGGCATGCTCCGCTTCACAGGTCGCGACGACTGCTGTGGGCGATCCCCACGCTGTTCATCATCACGCTTCCTGGTCTTCGTGGCGCTGCGGGCCGGCACCGATCCCGTGGCCAGCTACCTGCGGGTCAACCCCCGGGCCACGCCGGAGAAGATCCAGCAGTACAGGGAGGCCAACGGCCTCATCGGGAGCATGCCGGAGCAGTACTTCCGCTGGGCCGGCAACTTCCTCACCGGGGACTGGGGGAACTCGATCAAGGGCAACCGGCCGGTGTGGCCGGAGATGAAGAACGCCCTCGCCAACACCCTCGTGCTGGGGATCGTCGGCCACGGTCGTCGGCGTCAGCGATCGGCCTGGCCATCGGCATCCTCGCCGCCCTGCGCCCGTACTCCAAGTTCGACACCGCAGCCACCACGGGAGCCTTCGTCGGGTTCTCGATCCCGCCGTTCGTCTCGGCGGTGCTGCTGCAGACTGTTCTTCGCCGTGTACCTCACGAAGTGGCTCGGGCTGTCGAAACCGTTCCTGCCCACCTCCGGCGTCTACCCGCCGGGCCATCAGGGCTTCGACCCCGTCCTGCGGGCCAAACACCTCATCCTGCCGGTCACGGTCGTCGCCATCCAGACGATCGCCGTGTACAGCCGCTACATGCGCACCCAGCTCATGGAGGTCAAGAGCTCGGACTACATGCGCACGGCGCGGTCGAAGGGGATCTCCGAGCGGGCGGTGATCGTCAAGCACGGGCTGCGCAACGCGCTCATCCCGATCATCACGGTGGCCGCCATCGACATCGGCGCGATCATCGGCGGCCTGATCATCACCGAGCGCATCTTCGAGTACAAGGGCATGGGGGACTTCTTCCTCACCGCGCTCGAGCAACGGCGACTTCCCGCAGCTCATGCCGTGGCTGATCATCGTGGTCATCTCGGTGATCCTGTTCAACCTGCTGGCGGACGTCTCGTACGCCTCGCTCGACCCGAGGATCCGCCTTGAGTGACATCGCCCTCGACCTCGCTGGAGCCGTCTCCGGACCCGATGGCGGCGGAGTCGGATCTCGCCGAGGGCATCTCCTCGACCTCCCGCTCGCCGGCCCAGCTCGCGCTGCGGCGCTTCCTGCGTCACAGGGCGGCGGTGACCGGGAGCATCGTCCTGATCATCATCACGCTGGCGGTGGTCCTCGCCCCGTGGATCGCTCCCTACGGCGAGACCGAGCTCGTGGGCGACCCGCGGCACGGAGACCGATCAGCTTCCTGCCCCCGCAGTCCGACTACTGGTTCGGGACCGACTCCATCGGTCGTGACATGTACTCGCTGATCCTGTGGGGCGGCCGGGTGTCGCTGTTCATCGGCGTCGCCGTCGCCTTCTCGGCCGCCATCATCGGCACGCTGATCGGCGCCTTCGCCGGCTTCAAGGGCGGCAAGTTCGACGACTTCCTCATGCGGGCGACGGACCTGTTCCTGGCCTTCCCGCTGCTGGTCGCCCTCCTGGTCATCCGCCAGCTCCCCGAGAAGCAGGGGTGGGCCCGCACTGCGTTCGGCGACACGACCTCCATCCGCCTCACCATCACCCTGCTGGTGATCGTCTCGTGGATGGCGACGGCCCGCATCGTGCGTGGCCAGGTGCTCTCGCTTGAAGGAGAAGGAGTTCATCGAGGCCGGCCGACGCGCTCGGCGCCACCAACTGGCGGATCATCTCCCGCCACCTGATCCCCAACTGCATCGGCCCGATCATCGTCGCCGCGACGTTCACGGTGGCCGCCGCCATCATCACCGAGTCGACCCTGTCGTTCTTCGGCTTCGGCGTGCAGCCGCCCAATGTCGAGCTGGGGCAACCTGCTGGCCGGCTCGAAGTCCTACATCGGCCAGGGCAAGTGGTGGCTGGTCGTGTTCCCGAGCCTGGCCCTCCTGTTCACGGTCCTGGCCATCAACTTCATCGGTGACGGCCTGCGGGACGCCTTCGATCCCAAGCAGGCCAAGGAAAAGCGGCCTGATGGCGACGCCGGTCGTTCGAGATCGTACGGGACCTGCAAGGTCTCGTTCCCGACCGAGCGACGGCCCAGTGCAGGCGGTGCGGGGCGTCGACCTGACCGTGAACGAGGGCGAGCTGGTCGGGGTGGTCGGCGAGTCCGGCTCCGGGAAGTCCGTCACCTTCCTCGCGGTCATGGGGCTGCTGCCGCAGTCGGCGCAGATCACCGGCTCGGCCACGGTCCGGGGCCAGGAGCTGATCGGCGTCGACAAGAAGGTGCAGCGCCGGGTGCGCGGGGCAGCGACTGGCCATCATCTTCCAGGACCCGCTGTCGGCGCTGAACCCGGTCCACAGGGTCGGCGACCAGATCGCCGAGATGATCCAGGCCCACCAGGACGTCAACGACAAGCAGGCCACGACGCCGGGCGATCGAGCTGCTCGACCTCGTCGGCATCCCGCAGCCGACCACGCGGGCCCGGCAGTATCCGCACGAGTTCTCGGGCGGCATGCGCCAGCGGGCCATGATCGCCATGGCGGTGGCCAACGACCCCGAGGTGCTCATCGCCGACGAGCCGACCACGGCCCTCGACGTGACCGTGCAGGCCCAGATCCTCGAGGTCATCCAGCGGGTCCAGCGGGAGCTGGGCACGGCCATCGTGTTCATCACCCACGACCTGGGCGTCATCGCCCGCGTGGCCGACCGCGTGCAGGTCATGTACGCCGGCCGGGTGGTCGAGCGGGGCCCGGTGCACGAGCTGTTCGACCACTCCACCCACCCCTACACCCGGGGGCTGTTGCAGTCGCTGCCGGGCCTCGGGCGCGAGCGGCTCACGCCCATCCCGGGTGCGCCGCCCAACATGCTCCGGCCGCCGTCGGGCTGCGCGTTCCGGCCCCGGTGCCCGTACGCCGAGGAGCAGTGCGCGGGCGATCTGCCCGAGCTGCGGCAGGTCGGCGACCTGGAGACCGCCTGCGTGCGAGTCGACGAGCTGCTGAGCGGGGGGGTGCTGTGACGGCGGTGATGGGAGCGGCGAGCGGGCCGGTGCTCGAGGTCACGGACCTCGTCAAGAACTTCTCGGTGAAGTCGCTGGAAGGCGTCGAAGGCCGTCAGGTCGACCGTGCAGGCCGTGTCGGGCGTGTCGTTCAGCGTCGAGGGCGGGCAGACGCTCGGGCTGGTGGGGGAGTCCGGTTCCGGCAAGTCGACCGTCGGTCGTTGCCTGCTGCGCCTCATCGAGCCGACGTCGGGCTCGGTCAAGTTCAAGGGCCAGGAGCTCACGACCCTCGACCCCAAGTCCATGCGGGCGCTGCGCCGTGAGATGCAGATCGTGTTCCAGGATCCGTACGCCTCGCTCGATCCGCGCATGACCATCGGCTCCGTCATCACCGAGCCGTTCAAGATCCACAAGATCAAGGGCAACCACAAGGACAAGGTGGCGGAGCTCCTGCAGCTGGTCGGCCTCTCGCCCGACCACGCCCGCCGCTTCCCGCACGAGTTCTCCGGTGGCCAGCGCCAGCGCATCGGCGTCGCCCGGGCCCTCGCCCTGGAGCCGTCGCTCATCGTGCTGGACGAGCCCGTGTCCGCCCTGGACGTGTCCATCCAGGCCGGCGTCGTCAACCTGCTCCAGGACCTGCAGGACCGGCTCGGGCTGTCCTACCTCTTCATCGCCCACGACCTGTCGGTCGTCCGCCACATCTCGAACGTGGTGGCGGTCATGTACCTCGGGAAGCTGGTCGAGATGGCGCCGGCCGAGAAGATCTACACCGCGGCCGCCCACCCGTACACGCAGGCCCTGCTGTCCGCCATCCCCGAGCCCGACCCCATCGTCGAGCGGCAACGGCAGCGGATCGTCCTCATGGGCGACCCGCCCAGCCCGATCAACCCGCCCAGCGGGTGCCGGTTCCGTACCCGGTGCTGGAAGGCACAGGACCTGTGCGCCGAGCAGGAGCCGCTGCTGGTCGACCGCGGCCAGGGGCACCCCGTGGCCTGCCACTTCCCGGAGATCGTGGAGGGCCTCATCATCGACGTCGACGAGGCCCACGCGGTCGCCGAAGGGGTCGATGTCAGCCAGCTGAGCGCCCCAGAACCCATCATCGCCCCGGATCTGTCCCCGGAACCCGTGATCGAACCTGACCCGATAGAGACGGCGGCCGGCGGGTAGCCGGCGAGCAGTCGCCGGTAGGCTGGTCCCTCGTGCGTACGGTCGTCACCTTCCTGACGTCAGTGATCTTCGTCGTCACCTTCCTGGGGATGGTGGTCGGCATCCTGCTGCACAGCGGGCGTGGCGGCGGCCTGTCGGACATGTTCGGCGGGGCGGGCGGGGCCGCCCTCGGCTCGACCGCCGCGGAGCGCAACCTGAACCGCATCACGTTCATCCTGGCCCTGGCCTGGAGCTTCAGCGTGATCGGGCTCGGCCTGCTCCTGTCCGCCTGAGCCTGGCTGGCGGCCGGCGGGCGACGCTGATGGCGTCCCCGGGGGGACGAAGCGGACGACGGCGGTCCTTCCGCCTGCAAGCGTGCACGCCGCCTCCCGCTTTCCGGCACATCTGGTGCACGCTTCGCGTGACCGAGCATCTGCGACGTTGTCCACGCCCATGGCGCGGGCGTATCGTGGCGGGTCCACACACCACGTCGGAGTGGCGGAATAGGCAGACGCGCCAGGTTGAGGGCCTGGTGCCCGAATAGGGCGTGGGGGTTCAAGTCCCCCCTCCGACACCGAGTTGAACCCTCACGGATCGGGCGAAGCGGCAGGTCACGGGCTTGGAAACTCCGTGGGGGGTTCAGATCGCTGATAGCGATGGCGGGTGTCAACACCGGCCAATGACGCTCGAAAGCGAGACACGGCGACCTCGTGATCGGGCCCACCTGTTTCCTGGCTGCCGTCAGGTGAGGTCGATGCCCCAGAGGATGTGTCAGCCGGTGGTGGTGGGTGCGTCGGTGGTCAAGAGCGGTGGATCGACGCACTTGGTTCCGTCGGTCGGGACGACGCCTTCGACGAGGTAGCTAGTGTCATGCGTCAGAGGTTCGTCAGGTATTTTTTGAGTCCGTCGAGGATCTCGTCGGCGGTCTTGCGCCAGATGAAGGGTCGTGGGTCGGTGTTCCAAGTGCCGATCCAGGTGGTGAGGTCGTCGGTGAGCTGACGGATCGACCGGTGGGCGGAGCGGCGGAGCTTGCGGTGGTCAGCTCGGCGAACCAGCGCTCGACGAGGTTCAGCCAACTCGAGCTGGTCGGGGTGAAGTGGAACACGAACCGGGGGTGCCGCAGGAGCCACTTGTGCACGGCCGGGGTCTTGTGGGTGGAGGCGTTGTCCAACACAACGTGCACGTCCAAGTCGGCGGGCACGGAGGCGTCGATGAGTTCGAGGAAGCGGATGAACTCGATGGCACGGTGCTGTTTGTCGAACCGGGAGATCACCTCGCCGGTGGCGATGTTGAGCGCGGCGAACAAGTCGGTGATCCCGTGACGGACGTAGTCGTGAGTGCGACGCTCGACTTGTCCCGGGCGCAACGGCAGTGACGGGCGGGTGCGGTCCAAGGCTTGGATGCCGGTCTTCTCGTCGACGCACAGCACCACGGCGTGATCGGGCGGGTTCATGTACAACCCGACCACGTCACGGACCTTGTCGATGAACTGCGGGTCGTCGGACAGCTTGAACGTGTCGGTCAGCCATGGTTTGAGCCCGAACGCCTGCCAGATCCGCCCCACCGACGACGCCGACATCCCCACCCGGCGGGCCAGGTCCCGGGTCGACCAGTGCGTGGCGTCGGTCGGGGTCTCCTCCAACGTGCGCACCACGACCGCTTCGACCGCTTCGTCATCGATCGTGCGGGGCGCGCCCGGCAGCGGCTCGTCGATCAGCCCGTCCACGCCACGCTCCATGAACCGCTTGCGCCACTTCACGACCGTGGCCTGGTTGATGTCCAGCTTCGCGGCGACATCCACGTTGTTCATCCCGTCGGCGGCCAGCATCACGATCCGAGCCCGCGTGGCAATCGAGTGCGGCGTCTTGGGACGTTTCGCCCACCGCTGCAGCACCGCCCGGTCCTCGTCCGACACCGTGATCTGCGCCTAAGGGCGACCCCGACCTGTCACTCACTGATCGTACTACCACCCACTCAGAAACGCGAGTCATTTCTGACGCGCGACACTAGTAGGAGCATGCGTTAGGCCCAGACGCTCACGTCATCAACAGCGCTTCGAGCAGCTTGCCGATAGCGCACCTCTCAACGCCCCGCGCCGACCCACGGTGTGGGTGTCACGTGGAGATTGTGATGACCGCCGGCTCATCGACCTCCTGTCGACCACGCTGGGTGAGGCCGACGTCGCGGCCGCGGTGACGACGCTCGTCGCGCTGGCAGTCGCGGCGCCGCCCGCCGCAGTCATCGCGGGGTCGATGGCGGCGGTCGGGGCGCTGGTGAAGAAGACGTCGGACATCGTGTCGACCGGGGGTCGGTTCAGACCAGGGCGGCCGAACCGCGAGCCGCCCAGCCGCGGTCGGGGAAAGGTCTCAGGAGCACTCCGCACCATTCGGGACCAGGACCTCTTGCTTCGGCCGGTGGCAGCAACAGCAGCGCGTCCCCGACGTCCCCGGCGAGCGCGCTGGGGATCGCCTCGCCTGGCCGCTCAGGCTGCTGTATGCCACCGCTCGAAGAGCGCCGCACTTCTCTGACCTGCGATCTCGTGGGGTCCGGCGCGTGTAGTCGTGCGAGGTGTCCCTCCTCCGACACGACAAATTCGGCGCGAAAGCAATGGTCAGAGGAGGTGCCGTGAGGCCCGCTGGGAGGATCAGAGGGGTGCCTCGAACACGCGTTCGGTGTGGCCTTCCACCGGCATCGTGGCAGGTCTGCACGGTGTACGCGGGACGCTGGGTTCCGTTGGGCCCACGGCACGAGCCGAACGACAACTTCGGCAGGACGCTCACTGCCCCATGGACACCATGGAGGTCACGGGCCTCGAGCTGGCGGTGGTCAGGCCATCTGAGCCACCGGCTCGTCGATCAGCGGGTGATATCGTCTCATGCAAGCCGTGATATCACCGGATGAGAAGGTGGTTGCCATGACCCGAACGCTGGTGGACATCGACGATGACACGCTGGCGGCGGCGGCTGCGGAGATGGGTACCTCGACGAAGGTGGAGACCGTGAACCGGGCGCTTGCCGAGGTCGCAGCCCGTCCCCGGCGCCTTGCCGCCCTCGAACGGCTCCGTACCGCTGAGGATGATCTCGGCGACGCCGACGTCATGCGCGGTGCATGGCGCTAGGCAGGTACGTCGTCGACAAGTCCGCGTTCGAGCAGCAGCGCCACAGCGAGGCCGCGGACGGCCTGCTCCGAGCCCTCGCCGCGGATGGGGCGCTCCACATGACCGAGATCGTCGCCCTCGAGCTTCTCTACTC
Organism: uncultured Acidimicrobiales bacterium; assembly: GCA_963813375.1. Lineage (GTDB taxonomy): Bacteria > Actinomycetota > Acidimicrobiia > Acidimicrobiales > Ilumatobacteraceae > DASTFY01. Next base: position 9,155 of record CAWEYT010000001.1, read on the forward strand.
AGCTCGCAACGCCGATGACTACGAGACCCGTTGGGACGACCTCGGAGCACTGCCGTGGCTGCGGCTCACCGCGGAGGTGGCGGCGCGAGCGCTGGCCATCCAGCGTCAGCTTGCAGGCCTCGGCCAGCACCGGCGTCCGATCCCCGACCTGCTCGTCGCGGCGACGGCGCTCGAGCACGACGCCACGGTTCTGCACTACGACCACGACTTCGACCTCATCGCCGAGGTAACAGGCCTCTCGGCGCGCTGGATCATCCCGGCCGGCACTGGCCACGGCGGCACGTCTTGACCAGCGCCGTCACGCGAGCTCGATCCGTGTCCGCATGGGCGTTGTGGTCGCCGGCCTCAGGTTCTGTGCAACGCTTCCCAGATCACCTGCGGCGTCAACGGAAGCGAGCCCATTTCTTCGGTGACCTCCGGAAGGGCGGCGGCCACTGCGTTGGCAACGCAAGCCATGGCGCCGTTGGTGCCGCCTTCACCCATGCCCTTCATCCCCCCCGGTGTGTACGGCGATGGCGTTTGCATGTGCTCGACGGTGACGTCGGGCATCGATGCCTGCGCCGGCAGGAGGTAGTCCATGAACGTCGTGGTCAGCGGCTGACCTCGGTCGTCGTGGATGACGCTCTCCAGCAGCGCCGAACCCAGCCCTTGGGCGATCCCTCCGTGGATCTGGCCCTCGACGATCGTCGGGTTCACGATTGTCCCGCAGTCATGCACGACGGCGTAGCGCTCCACGTCCACGAGGCCCGTCTCCGAGTCCACCGCGACGCGGCACACGTGTGCGGCGTAGCTGAACGTACCGCTGGGTGGGTCGTAGGCCGCCGTCTCGCGGAGCCCCGGCGTGAGCCCATCTGGCAGGCGGTACCCCCTCCAGGCCCGCTTGGCGACATCGGTGATGGGCACGCCGATGGCGGTTCCGGCGACGTGGGCGCGTCCCGAAGCCAGTACGACATCCTCGGGGGCGGCCTCCAGCATGTCAGCGGCGATGGACCGCAGCTGGTCCGCGACGCGGTCTGCGGCCAGCACCGCCGCTCCTCCGCCCACCGGAAGGGAGCGCGACGCCGCGGTGCCGTACGCGCTGTAGGGCGTCGAGGCGGTGTCGCCGGTGACCAGCTCGACGCGGTCGAGGTCGACGCCGAGGCGATCGGCCACGAGCTGAGCGATGGTGGTCTCGAGACCCTGTCCGTGGGGCGAGATGCCGCTGGCCACCAGCACGCTGCCGTCGTGGAGCATCTCCACCGTCGAGGTCTCGAAGCCGCCGATCCCCAGCCCGATCGCCTCGTTGGCGCTGCTGTTGGCCAGCCCGGCCAGCTGGACGTAGAACGCGTAGCCGACACCGCGACGCCGCCCGTCGGCCTCCGGCGACGGCCAGGACTCCGCCAGCTCGCGGGCCCGCCGCAGCGCGGCTGGATAGTCGCCGTTGTCGTACGTGAGGTACATCGACGTCGTGTGCGGGAGCTCGTCGGGTCCGAGCATGTTCTGGAGCCGCAGGTCGACCGGATCACGACCGAGGGCGGCGGCCACCAGGTCGACCGAGCGCTCGCGCACCAGCGCGGCCTGCGTCTGCCCGAACCCCCGATACGCGCCGAGGGGCGTGCGGTTCGTGGCGACGAGATGCCCCACGACGCGTACCGCGTCCCACCGGTACGGCCCGGGGAGCATGCCGGCCATGGTGAACAGCGGGCCCCCACCGAAGACGGAGAAGTGGGCACCGGTGTTGCGGACGCCGGTGACGGACAGTGAGCGGAGCCGACCGTCGTCGTCGTAGGCGACGGTGACCTCGAAGCGCTCGTCCCGTGCGTGGGTGGTGGCCACCATGGCTTCGGAGCGATCCTCTATCCACTTCACCGGCCGGCCCAGGTGGAGGGCGGCGGCGACCACCATCAGCTCGTCCTCGTATGCGTGGTCCTTCAGTCCGAAGCCGCCGCCGACCGCCGGCGTGATCACCCGCACTGCAGGCTGCGGGAGCCCGAGCACGTGGCAGATCGCATCACGGATGGCGTGCGGTCCCTGGTTCGACGACCAGACGGTCAGACGCTCGGCGGAAGGGTCCACGACGATCCCGCGAGCCTCCATCGGCGAGCCGTAGAGGCGCGGGGTGACGATCACGGTCCGCAGGACATGGTCGGCGGCCGTCGTGACGGACTCGACACGAGACTGGTCGTCGCCGGACTCGAACGTGGTCAGTCGGTTGGTGCCCCGATCGGGATAGAGCAGCGGAGCGCCCGGTGCCAGCGCCTCGGCCGCGTCGACGACGGCCGGTCGTTCGTCGATCTCGACGATGATGTGGTCCAGCGCGTCCTCGGCCTCTGCCCGGCTGGCCGCGACGACCAGGCCGAGGGGCTGTCCGACGTAGCGGATGTGCCGATCGACGATCAGCGTCTCGACCTGCCACTGGTCGCCGAGGGACCAGAGGATCGGCAGCGGTTGGAGGTGACCGAAGTCGTCCGGACCGAAGACGGTGGCGTCCGTCTCGGACGTCGCGAGGCGAGTCAGCGTCCCGTGAGCGACCTGGCTGCGCACCACGGCGGCGTGGAGCATTCCGGGGAGGTGAAGGTCGTCCACGAATCGGGCGCGTCCCGACAGCAGAGCGCCGTCGTTCACTCGCGGCACCCGCTCTCCGACGTAGCGAGCGTGGCGATGATGTGCGGTGCCTACGATGCCGCTCATGCTAGGAGCACCGATCGATCGGGCCCGGTTGGTACGGGTCGCGATGGGGGACGAGCCGGCGGACATCGTGCTGCGAGGCGGCATGGTCGTCAGCACGGCCACCCGGGAGCTGTACCCCGCTGACGTGGTGATCAGCGGCGAGCGCATCGCGGCAGTGGCCTCCCCCGGTGATTACCCCTCGGGAACCGCCGAGGAGATCGACCTCGACGGTCGTTTCGTGGCTCCGGGCCTGGTCGACCCCCACGTCCACATCGAGAGCTCCAACCTCACGGTGACGGAGCTGGCGCGAGCAATCGTCCCGCGGGGCGTGCTGTCGCTGTGCGAGGACGCCCACGAGATCGCGAACGTGCTCGGGCTGCCAGGCATCGAGCTGTTCCTCTCCGAAGCAGCGGCGCTGCCGCTCAACCTGTTGTTGCGCGTGCCCGGGCGCGTGCCTGCGCTGCCGGCCCATCTCGAGACGTCCGGCCACGAGATGGACTTGCAAGCCACCCTTGATCTGCTCGACCGATCGGACGCCGTGTGCCTCGGCGGTGACATCAACCCGGCGCTGCTGCTCGGCGCCGACCCGGAACAGCTGGCCAAGATCGAGGCCACGATCGCTCGGGGGAAGACCGTCGGCGGCCAGCTCCCGGGATTCACCGGCAGACTGCTGGACGCCTCGATCGTCAGCGGGATCGAAGACACGCACGTGGCCGAGTCCGTGGACGAGGTGCTGGAGCAGCTCCGGCGCGGACTGCGAGTGCTCCTCACGCCCCGCATCGACCGCCTTCCCGCCGAGGAATGGCCGGCGATGGTCGACGCCATCCGGGCTCGCGGTGTCGACACCCGCCATCTGGTCCTGTGCAGCGACGACATCCACCCGAACCTCCTGCAACGTGAGGGGCACCTCGACCACCGAGTCCGACTGGCGGCGGCCGCGGGCTTCGACCCGGTGGAGGCCATTCAGATGGCGACCCTCAATGCCGCCGAGCACCTACGCGTGGATCGCGATCTCGGTTCGGTGGCCCCGGGGAAGCTGGCCGACCTCGTGGTGCTCGATGACCTCGCGGCGTTCTCGGCGCACCTGGTCCTGCACCACGGCAGGATCGCGGCGAGGTCCGGCCGGCTGGTCGACGAGACGGAGGCGTTCGTGTACCCGGCGTGGTCGCGGGACACGATTCGGCTAGCCGCCCCTGTCCGCGCCGACGAGCTCGCCGTGCGCGCCGAGCAGGGCTCTTCGGTGGACGGGACGGCCACTGCGCGGGCGGTGGCCTTCGGTGGTCCGAAGACCATGCACACCGCGGAGCTGCGGATGGCGGGGGACGTCGTCCAACCCGACGCCTCCTCCGACATCGCCAGCATCGCCGTGATCGAGCGGCATCGGGGCAGTGGCGCCGTCGGCAGGGGCTTCGTCAGTGGCCTCGGCCTCCGAGGGGGCGCAGTCGCCTGCACCGTCAACCACGACTCGCACAACCTCTTCGTGGTCGGTGACTCCCACGAGGCGATGGCCATAGCCGCCAACGCCCTGGCCGAGGCCCAAGGCGGCTACTGCGTCGTGGTCGGCAGCGAGGTGCGCGCGCTGGTGCCGCTGCCGATCGCCGGCCTGCTGTCCGACCGGCCGCTGGCCGAGGTGGCGGCCGGTCTGGACGACGTGGAGCGGGCCCTCATCGAGGAACTGGGTTGCAGCGTCCCCTACCGGCCGATCTACGCACTGAACTTCCTCTGCCTGCCGAACATCCCCGACGTCGGCGTGACCGACCAGGGCATCATCGAGACGGCCACCATGGAGCTGCTGAGCACCGTCGTCTCGCCCGGCTGAGCCCGCGCTCTCAGCCGAAGGCTTGGCGGATGGCCGCTCGGATGTTGACGTAACCGGTGCAGCGGCAGAGGTGTCCACCCAGGGCATCCTCGATCGCCGCTTCGGCCGTCCAGCCGTCCCGCTGCGCGGCCACGAGCGACATCACGATGCCAGCGGTGCAGAAGCCGCACTGGAGTCCGTGCTGCTCGTGCATGGCCGACACCACCGGATGTGCCATGGCCACCGCCTCGATGGTCTCGATCACCGCGCCGTCGGCCTGCGGAGCCAGCATCAGACAAGAGCGCACGGCTTGCCCGTCGCAGATGATCGTGCACGCTCCACAGCTGCCCTGCTCGCAGCCGACGTGCGTGCCGGTCAGGCCGAGCTGGTGGCGCAAGAGGTCGACCAGCAGCGTGCGGGTCTCGGCGCGGACGGTGTGCTCCACGCCGTTCACGGCCAGCGTGATCGTGCGCTCGCGCTCGGTCGCCCTCATGCGGCCAGTCTCTCCAATGCCCGGGCCACGAGGGTGCCGGCGACGTGCCGGCGATAGGCGCCGGAGGCGTGGATGTCGTCCCGGGGGTCGAGCGCGCCGCGGACGATCTCGGCGACGTCGCGCGGCGCCGCGCCGGCGCTGGCCGCCTGCTCGGCGGCGGCAAGCCGCACCGGCCGGTCGCCGACGCCGAACGCCGCGATGCGCGCGTCTCGCCGTCACGGCGCGCCACGAACACCCCGACCAGCGCGAAGTCGCCCGGCCGTCGGGCGACCTCCAGCGTGGTGGACGGTCCGTCGAACCTCGGGAAGGTCACTGAGGTGAGGAGCTCATCCGTCCGGCGGCTGGTCGAGAAGTGTCCCTCGAACAGCTGGGCTGCTGCCACCTCCCGCTCTCCTGATCGGGATCTGAGCGTCACGGTGCCATCGAGCGCGAGGAGCACCGCCGGCAGTTCGGCCGCTGGATCGGCGTGGGCCAGGCTGCCGCCGACCGTGCCCCGATTGCGGATCTGCGGATGCCCGATCGTGTGCAGCGCTTCGCCGACTCCGGGTCCCAGCACCTCCAGCTCGGGCGCGCTCAGGAGCTCCGTGACCGTGACGGTCGCCCCTACCCGAACCGCTCCGTCGTGGAGCGCGGGAGCGTCGACTGGGAGCCGGCGCAGGTCGACCACCACGGCCGGGCGCGCCAGCCGGAGGTTCAGCAGCGGCACGAGGCTCTGACCACCCGCGAGCACGACTGCGTCGTCGCCGTGCTCGGCGAGGAGGTCGAGCACCTCCTCGACCGAGTCGGGGTCGTAGTAGTCGAACGGCGCGGGCTTCACGGCTGGAGCCTCACACGGTGGCGAGCGTCTCGGCCGCTCCGAATGGACGCACGTCCACGCGGCTCTCGAGCTCGGCCAGGTTCTGCCAGATCCGCTGCCGCACGACGTCCGCGCTCTCGCCCCAGATCTCGGCCAGCTGCTGCTCCGTGTCGTTCAGCTGACCCGGCCGCAGGGCGGGGCCGCCCGCGATGTCGTCGCCCGGGTTCATCGCCTGCCCGGTTCCGGCCTGGATGTACGGACCGTCGGTCTCCGTCAGGACCCGATCGTGGGGCAGCCGGGCGACGATCTCCCGACCCTCGGGCAGGGAGAGCATGGCGTCGTTGACCGAGAAGAAGATGTCGAGCGCGACGGCCTGCTCGAGCGTGTCACCCATGCCCATGAACCAGTGGTAGACGATCCCGGGCGTCGGTTCGCTTCTCAGGACGTCGACGACCTCTTGGTACGCCATCCACCCGTGGATGCTGCCGATCCGTCGCTTGGTCTCGGGGTTCGCCAGGATCTGCAGGAGGCCCTCGCGCTGGACGTCCATCGGCGAGCGGGCCCGGTCCGTGCCGTCGAGCCCGATCTCCCCGACGGCCAGCGCGTCGGGGAGCTGGCGTGCGAACGCCTCCAGCTGGTCCTCTGAGCCGTACTCCCATGGGTGGAGACCGACCGCCCAGACCGTCCTCGAACCCGGGAGCTCAGTAGGACGCGCCACGTACTCGTCCGGGGTGAAGGTGACACTCAGGATCGCAGGATTGCCGTCCACGGGGGTTGCAGCCTGTGTGAGGTGACAGTGCATGTCGACCGGAGGCAGGGAGTTGCTCAGCGCTCCTCCCTGAAGTAGGGCACGGTGAGCGCGGCCGGCGCGGCGGTCGCTCGGATGCGATGGCTGAAGCCGGCCAGCACGGCCGGCACGAGGATCAGGACCAGTGTGACCAGGTACGGCAGCATGGCCAGCACATAGCTGGGCACGTTCCAGTTCCGGGCCTGGGCGACGAAGCCCAACGACGTCATGGCGCCGAAGAGCAGCGCGCCGAGCACCACCAGGAACGGTCGCCACGAAGCGAAGATGACGACCGCCAGCGCCACCCATCCCGCGCCGCTCACGACGCCGATCGACCAGTTCTGCGTGTACCCCAGGACGAGGTGGGCCCCGGCCGCGCCCGGACAGGGCGGCGCCGATCGTGGCGTACGCGAACCGCATGCCCATGACGTTGACGCCGACCGCATCGGCGGCCGCCGGGCTCTCGCCCACGGCCCGGAGGTTCATCCCGTGCCGGGTGCGGAACAGCAGGAACCACAGCAGCGGAGGCAGCACGTAGAAGGCGAAGTAGACCACCGGGTCCTGGTCGAACAGCGCCTGCCCGACGACGGGGATGTCGCTCAGCACGGGGATCTCGACCGGCTCGAACCGGCTGATGAGCAGCGCTCCCTGCCGGCCGTTGCCGAGCTGGTTGGCGAGGCCGATGCCACCGACGGCGAGCGCCAGGCCGACCAGCACCTGGTTGGCGCGCACGACCACGGCTGCCGTCGAGAACACGACGCCGGCCAGCGCGCCGACGAACATGCCCACGGCCAGCGCGAGGAACGGGTTGCGGGTGTTGGTCCCGACCATGAATGCCGCGACCGCCCCCAGGCTGAGCAGGCCTTCCTGGCCCAGGTTCAGCGTGCCGGCGCGCTCGTTGAGCATCTCTCCCGACGCGGCGAGTGCCACGCTGGTGCTGGCGGGCAGGGCCGTTTCGAGGATGTCGGCGACCAGGCTCATGTGGTTCCAGCCGCCTCCACGCCGCCGGCCCGCACGATCCGGAAGCGGGCGGCCACCTCGCCGACGGCGATGCCGAGCAGCACGAGGCCATACACCGCGGCCACCACGAACACCGACAGCCCGTCCGATTGCAGCGTGATCCCGGCGTGCAACATGGCGGCGATGAACACCGAGCCGACGACGACGCCGATGACCGACGCCGCCGGCCAGCGCAGCGACGATGAACCCCGACAGGCCGTAGTTGGTCGATATCGACGAGTTCAGCCGCTGGGCCGGGCCGGCCAGGTGCAGCATTCCGGCGAGACCAGCGATGGCCCCCGAGATGAGCATCACGACGACGATGCGGCGAGTCACCCGGATGCCGGCGAACTCGGCGGCGCGCGGGTTGCCCCCGATCATGTCCACCTCGTAGCCCCACTTCGTCGACCGGAACACGAAGAACGTGATAGCGGCGATGACCAGCGGCACGAAGATGCTGACGAACAGCGTCCGGGAGCCAGGGAAGAACGGCAGCCTCGACTGCACGACCGGGGTCGACTGCACCACAGCCGCCGGCGCGGTCCCGCCAGAGGTCGAAGCTGAACCAGGCCACCCACTGGATGGCGACGAAGTTCAACAGCAGTGTCGTGATGATCTCATTGACCTGCCACCGGGCGCGGGCCACGGCGGGGACCAGGATCCACACCGCGCCGGCGGCAGCACCGGCCAGGCCCATCACGATCAGTACCAGGCCACGAGGTCCGTCCCAATGGATGCCGATCCCAGCGGCCGCCCAGGCGCCCATGAAGAACTGGCCCTCGGAGCCGATGTTCCAGATCTTCATGCGCAGGGCGATGTGCACCGCCAGGGCGGTCATCAGGATCGGCGTGAGGAGCAGCAGCATCTCGTCCATGCCCTGACGCTCGCCGAACGTGCCGTCGAGCACCTTTCCGAGCAGCTCGAACGGGCTGCGGCCGGTCAGGGCGAGGATCACGCCGGCTATCAGGAGGGCGACGACCACGCCCCCGACGCGGCCCACCGCAGCCTGCCCGGGCGTCACGCTGAGGCGGCGCTCGAGACGGAATGACCGCGAGGACGAGGCCCGCATCGGTGGACTCGACGTGGCCGCCATCAGCGCTGCCCTCCGACATCGGGCGGGCTCCAGTCGTGGCCGCCCATGAGCAGCCCGATCCGCTCCCGGTCGGCGTCCCGGCGGTCGAACACGTCCGACGACGCGGCCTTCGTACATCACGGCGATCCGGTCGCTCATCGAGGAGCACCTCGTCGAGGTCATCCGAGATGAGCAGGATCGCGCAGCCGCCGTTGCGGGCCTCGAGCAGCGCGCTCTGCACCTCTTGTGTGGCGTGCACGTCGAGGCCTCGGGACGGGTGCATGGCGATGAAGGCCACCCTGGCGACGAGGGCCTCGCGGTGAACGATCAGTCGCTGCTGGTTGCCGCCGGAGAGGATGCTGGTGATGGACAGCAGTGAGGGCGTCTGGACCCGGGCCCGGTCGCACGAGCCGCTGCGCGAACTCGGTCGTCGCGGTGCGCCTGAGCGCGATGCGACCCGACAGCTCGCGGCTCCGGTAGTGGCGGAGGATGGCGTTGTCGAGCACCCGTGCGGAGCGCACCAGGCCGGTGCCGATCCGGTCTTCGGGGATGTTGCCGACCCCGCTTGCCGCGAAGCGCCTCGGACTGCGCGTTCGTCAGGTCCCGGCCGGCCACGAGCACCTGACCGGCATCGACGCGGCGCAGGCCGGTCAGCACCTCAGCCAGCTCCGACTGGCCGTTGCCCGAGACGCCGGCGATGCCGAGGATCTCACCTTCGCGGACGTCCAGGGTGACGTCGTGCAGCGCCGGCAGCCCTCGTGAGCTCCGCGCCGACACACCCCGCAACTGGACGACCGCCGGTTGTGCGGAGGTGTCACGATGGTCGACGGCCAGCTCGCGGTCCTCACCGGTCATCAGCCGAGCCAGCTCCCGGGCGGTGACGCCTTCGGCGTCGCAGGTGGTCACCCGCTCGCCGTTGCGCAGCACCGTGATGCGATCGCCAACCTCCAGCACCTCGTTCAGCTTGTGGGAGATGAAGACGACGGTCCGCCCGCCGGCCACCAACGACCGCATGAGCTTGAACAGCTCGGCCGCCTCGGCTGCGGTCAGCACGGCGGTGGGTTCGTCCAGGATCAACGTGCGGGCGCCGCGGGCCAGCACACGAAGGATCTCGACCCGCTGCTGCTCGCCCACCGACAGCTGCCACACCTTGGTGTCGGGGGCGACGCGGAAGCCCAGCTGACTCCATGAGATGGTCGGTCCGGGCCGCCAGCGCGCGGCGGGTGACGTCACCGCGGCGTCGCCTCCCACCCGAGGTGGATGTTCTCCGCCACCGTCATCGGCGCTACGAGGCGGAAGTGCTGGTGCACCATCCCGATTCCGGCCGCGATCGACTGTGCTGGTGAGTGGAACTGGTGCTCCACGCCGTTGACCTCGATGTCGCCGCTGTCGGCGCGGTAGATGCCGGCCAGGATGTTCGACAGCGTCGTCTTGCCCGGCGCCGTTCTCTCCTAGCAGGGCGTGGACCTCTCCGCGACGCAGCTCCAAGTCGACGCCGCGGAGCGCGGCGACGCCGTCGAAGCTCTTCGAGACGTTGCGAACGACGATGGCGGGGAGGGCGTCTGCTCCTCCCGCGTCCCCCGGTTCAGCCCTCGACGCCGGTGACACCCTCGACGGCCCAGTCGACGAGATAGGCCTGCTGCTCGTCCAGGGTCTCGCCGTCGGCCAGCCGTTCATCTCCCTTGTTGTCGAGGATCGGGCCTGTGTAGGGATTCAGCGTCCCGTCGAGGAGCTGCGGTCGTAGCTCGTCGACCGCAGCGCTGACCTCGGCCGGCACCTGGTCGCCCCACGACCCGAGGTCGAGGGGCAGCAGGTCCGGCTCCGTCTTCGCCGCCCACGTGCCGGCGAGGGCGGCCTCGGCCTGCTCGAGGTAGTACGGGCCGAAGTCGAGCTGAAGGGTGTTGACGTACACCTCGGGGCCGAACTCGCGCACATCGGTGTTCCACGCGGCTGCCCACACGCCGGCGTCGTTCGCCACCTGGAGGAACGATGGCTCGTCCATCACCGAGAACAGGAAGTTGATGTCCTCGGAGAGCAGGGCGTTGGCGGCCGCCGTCGCCTTGGGCGGGTCGAAGAACGAGCTGATCATCACCGCCTTCACCGTGGCGTTCGGGTTGATCGTGCGGGCTCCGAGGAGCAGCCCGTTCACGTCGTTGTAGGCCGTCGCCGTCGGGAAGGCGCCGATGTAGCCGATGCTCACGTCACTGCCCTCGTTGAGCAGGGCGGCGGCCACGCCGAGCGCGTACGTCGGCTGGACGTGCTTGACGTAGTACGAGTAGAGGTTGTCCAGGTAGGTGTGTCCGTCGCACTCGAGGAAGTGGACGTCGGGGTACTTGGCGGCGACGTCGGACAGCAGTGTGGCGTACTCCGTGTTGGCGATGACGAAGTCGTGGTTCTGGGCCAGGTCATCGAAGATCGGAGTCGTCTGCGCAGGGTCGAACAGCACGTTCTCGACGAAGCTGCCCTCGACCTTGTCCCCGAGCGTGTCGAACACCTGCTGGCGACCGCGATGGTGCTCCTGCGTCCACCCGTTGTCGTTGATCGGACCGATGTAGGCGAAGCCCAGGCGCAGCTTGTCGAGGGCCTGTCCGCCGCCGGCTCCGGCGGCGGTCGTGTCGGCGCCGGTGGTCGCGGCACCGCCGGTGGTCGCGGCGCCTCCGGCCGTCGTGTCAGCCGCGCCGCCTCCGTCGTCATCGGAGCCGCACGCGGAGAGCACACCTCCGCCGAAGAGGACGCCGGCCGCGCCGGCCGCACCGAGCTGGATCAGGCGCCTCCGGCTCATGCCCGGCTGCCACGGAAGCATCGGTTGTGTTGGGTCCCTACGGTCCGTCATGAGTCCTCCCCCAGGATCTCCGGCCGGCAGGGCCAGCCGTCGGGACGGATGGTAGTAGCGCCAGAACGCCCAGGGCGTCTATGCCGAGCCGGGTATACCCTCGCCCCATCGCGGTTCGGGCGGAGTTCACGATCTTCCCGTTTCGGGAGGGCGATGACCTGCCGGCGCACGTGCAGGCCGGCATCGACGCGGCGCGGAGCCTCGGGGTCACCGTCGACATCGGAGCCATGTCCAACACGCTCACGGGCCCGCCCGACGAGGTGCTTCGGGCCCTGCATGCCATGGAGGTCGCGGCGGTCGGGGCCGGCGCGACGCGCATCGTCGTCAACGTGGAGGCGGAGGAGGGGACGGCCAGTGATGTCGAGTTCGCCCGAGCGCTGGCGGAGGCGCTCGGCCCCGCGTACCGGATCTCCCTGGTCGACAGCGAAGGCGCGGTGCGGGCTGCGTTCGGGGTCACCGGCGACCAGCCGAGCCGGACATCGATCCCGCTGGCCCGGTCGCCCGGTGCTCTGATCGTGGAGTTCGACCCCGATGACACTGGTCGCCTGTCGCCGGTGCGGGGCGACGAGGCCGGCCATGTCGGCGGGTCTTTCACGCGTGTCGACCGGGCGCTCACCGAGCTGATCGCCCATTGCGAGGCCGAGGTGGGGCGGTCGCTGGCGGAGATGAGCCGGGCCGAGAAGCGGCAGGTGGTCAGGTTCCTCGACCAGCGCGGAGCGTTTGCGCTCCGCAAGGCGGTCGAAACGGTGGCCGATGCGCTGGGCGTGAGCCGCTTCACCGTCTACAACTACCTGGACAGCTCGCGCCAGGACGACCAGCAAGACACGCCCGGTTGACCGGGGTCCGGTTGTGCCGGTCCGGGTCAGCGCACCGGCACCATCGTCCGTACGGGCGGAAAGATCCCGACCCGGAGGGTGAGCAGCCGCAGTGCGAGGCCGGCCGGCAGCGTGCACAGCAGCACCAGGACCGCGATCACCTCCCGGCTGCCGGCGGCCACGGCGGCCACGACGGCCAGCACCAGCGGCAGCAGCGTGCCGAGTCCGACCACCCCGCCGAGGAACTGACCCCGGTAGCGGCCCTCGGTCAGGCGCTCGATGCTCTCGGCTTTGCCCGGACGGTCCGCGTCGGTCCGCAGGTGCGAGCGCGATGGCGACGAGCAGCAGGGCGAGGAAACCCGCGAGAAGCCAGGAGTGGCCGGCCGGGATGGCGCGGTCGTTGGCGACCTCCATGACCATGAGCACCGCCATCGCCGTCGCGGCCGACGACAGCAGGAACTGGGCGGGGATCAGCGGCGAGTGCCAGTACGGGATGGCCCGTGGCTCGGCCAGCACCTGGCCGGCGTAGAACATCACCACCACGGCGGCGGCCAGGGCCACGACCTCGAGCACCCGTCCGGCGCCGTCCGTGGCCGCCGCGTCCCAAGGGAGGTCGTCGAAGGGTCTCGAGCTCCCCAGCTCCAGGTTGGGCAGAACCAAGAGGGCGCCGGCGATCAGGAACACGAAGTCGGCGATGGCGCCGCGGCTGATCCACGAGGTCCCCGGGTTGAGAACGGCGCGCACGAAGCGCATCGGCCGCCCGAGGTCGGCGATCAGGATCAGCCCGCCGACCGCGATCGCCGCGAAGCTGATCAGCTCGACCAGCGGGATGCCGAGCAGGGAGCCGAGGTCGCCCTCCAGCCGCAGCGCCCGCCCGAGCACGAACAGGCCGCCGCCGACGCCCATCAACGTGAACCAGATGGCGTGCGGCAGATCCCACACCCGCTGGACCTTCGGCTCCAGCACGAACCGGTCCATGAACACGTTCTGCGGACCGAGGTCGCGTGTCACTGCCTGGACCCATCCACGTAGAAGACGTGGGCGCCCGTCTCGGCGTCCGGTCGCAGCACCGAGGCCGGTCCCCGCTCCCGCATGTAGCGGCTCACGTTGCTCTCGGCGTCCTCGAGGTCGCCGAAGATGCGGCACTCGGCCGGGCAGGTCACCACGCACGCGGGCGTGGCGGCGATGTCGATGCCCGGGACGAGGTCGTGCGCGAGACCGTGATCGACCCGGTGGGCGCAGAACGTGCACTTCTGGACGGTGCCGACGGTGTACCGCTGGACGCCACCGGCGTCGGGCACGGTCGGCCCGGCTTCGCTGCCCGTCGCCGATCCGCTCGCCGGTGCGACCCTCGAAGAGGTGGAGCGCGCCGTAGGGGCAGGCGTTCATGCAGGCTCGTGAGCCGATGCAGGCGTCGTCGTCGGCCAGGACGATGCCGTCGTCTCGCCGAGACAGTGCCTTGGTCGGGCAGGCCTTGATGCAGGGCGCGTCCTCGCAGTGGTTGCAGAGGACTGGTAGGTACTCCAGGCGGGCGTCCGGGTACTCGCCCACCTCGTCTTCGATGACGGGCGCGTACCAGATGTCGCCGGGCGTGGCGTTCTCGGTCTTGCACGCGATCGTGCATGCGCCACAGCCGATGCACCTCGCGGTGTCGATGACCATCGCCCACCGGGTCACGGCCGAGCACCGTTCGGATAGACGCGCGCGGAGATGCAGCAGTCGAGCGCGCCGGAGACGAAGTCGATGTGATCGGCGTCGATGGTGAGCAGCGAGTTGAAGTTGATCTCGTCGTTGGGCCCCTTGGCCCACCCGCCGCCGCATCCCTGGGTGGCCAGCACCTCCGGGTGGACGAGGTTCGTCACCCGGGCCCATGCGTCGTGGGTTCGCCCTTCGGCCGTCTCGACCGTCACCCGGTCACCGTCGACGATGCCGTTCGCCGCGGCGGTGGACGGGTGGATCAGGACGGATGACAGGTCCCGGTGGCGAGCGGAGAGCGACGTCAGCAGCGGGTTGAAGTGCGTGTGCGACAGCGCGTGCTGGGGCAGCTTGAGGTTCATGAGATAGAGGTCGTGCGGCGGTGGGTGCCGGAACGAGGGACACGGTTTGAAATCAGGGAGCGTCTGGTAGTCCGTCGGTCTCCCAAGGGATCTGGAGCTCCTCCGCCATCCGCTGGACGTCTTCGCCCGCCGGCTTCATGAACTCGAAGTAGATCTGCGCCCGTGGTGTCACGAACGGTCGTGGGTACTTCTCGAAGACGGTCTTCGGTGAAGTCCAGAGCCCGTCGGCGAGGTGCCAGTCGAGGCCCATGTCCGGCCCGTACTCGTTCCTCAGCATCCGATCGACGATCTCGAGGTACGACAACTGCTCGTCGGGGCCGAGGGCGTACTCGGGCTTCAGGTGCGAGATCTCGTTGAGCCGCTGGCGCACGGCGCCGTCGAAGCCGGCTCGCTTTGCCAGCTCCAGGAGGATCTGCATGATGTCGACGTAGGGCTCTCCGGGGATCGGCCCGTCGAACGGCGGGTGGACGACCGGCTTCGACCCGTAGTTCGAGAACTCGCCCTCGCCAGAGGCGAAGTGTCCGAACACGTATGGCGCCAGACGCTCCAGGTAGTGCAGGTCCGGCAGCACGATGTCGGCGAACTCGGTGGTCTCCTCGAAGCGCCGGGTGACCGAGACGACGAACTCGAAGCGCTTCATGAACCGCTCCATCACGTCGGGCGGCCCGGAGGTCTTGACGATGTTGGAGTGGTACTGGAAGAGCATCCGCGGCCAGGTGGGGGGTTTCCAGACGTCGGGCTCCTCCGACGCCAGCAGGTAGAAGATGGCGCCGTACGGTCCGACGGGCAGCAGTTCGAAGTACTCGGGTGTGACGGGCGGCGTCACTGGCCGCGGCGGGTACATGCCGCCCACCCGTCCTCCGCCGATGAAGCTCTGCTGGATCAAGCCCTCGGAGCTGGCCTGGTACTGCGGTTCGCGAGACGGGCTCTTGCCCCGCAGCCCGTAGGGATCGGCCAGCAGTCCGCCAGGGACGTCCAGCGCGCCGGTGAGCGCGGGCAGCAGCGCGATGGCCAGCCCGGTCAGCATGGCGTGCTTGTGCGCCGAGAGCCCTCGGTACCACACGACGGACGCGGGCCGGTAGGGCAGCGAGTGGCCGTCGATGTCGATCGTGGCGCCGATCTCGGACGCTTCGCCATAGTCGCGGGCCAGGCGGACCACGGTGGTCGCCGGCACCGACGTGATCTCCTCGACGTGCTCGGGGGTGTACCGGCGGACGTGATCCTTGAGACGCTGGAATCCCGGCTTCGCCTCGACCCCGCGACGGTGTAGGTACCGGTCAGGGCGTAGTCGCCCACGTCAGCGTCGAAGGGCTTGGCCGTGCCGTCGCTGGCGTCCCACACCAGCGGCTTGCCGGTGCCGGTCTCGCGGACATAGCGACCGTCCGGCCCCACGAGGTACGGCCCGTTCGTGCGCTGCTTGACGAACCACTCGTCGTAGATGTGCAGCTCGTTGACCAGTTGGTTGACCATGCCCAGGATCAAGGCGGCGTCGGTGCCGGGCCGGATCGGCACCCACTCCTCGGCCCTGGAGGCGGCGGGACCCCGCACCGGGTCGATCGAGACGATCTTCAGGTCTCCGGGGCGACGCTGTGACAGCGCGCGGGCGGCGTGCATCGTGTCGTAGTGCACGACCGAGCCGAACTGCGAGCCGAACAGCATGATGTACTTCGAGTACACCGGGTCCGGGACGCCCTCGAAGGCGCTCTGGTTCATGTAGCTGATGCCGTGCACGTTGTTGCCGCAGAAGATCTGCGCCGACCACGTCGTGAAGCCGGGAAGGCCGAACCCGTTGATCCAGGCACCGATGAACGGGCCCCGCAACTGGAAGGCGTCGAAGGTGGAGAACAGGAGCCCGTTGGGGTCCTCGTCCCGGATGGACTTCAGGCGCGCCGCGATCTCCGACAGCGCCGTCGTCCCAACTGATCGGCGCCCACGCAGGGTCGACACCGAGGCCCTTGTCCGGGTTCGTCCTGCGCAGCGGCGTCGTGATGCGATCGGGATCGCGCAGTCCCTCCATCCCGGAGTCGCCCTTGGCGCACGTCTTGCCGTGATTGTGCGGGTTGTCGGGGTCGCCCAGGATCTTGTCGACCGTGTCGTCGTCGGTGACGTGGGCCAGGATGCCGCAACGGTTCAGGCAGATCACGCAGGCGGACCGCACCCAGCCCTCGCCCAGCGCAGTGCCGTCGCGGGCCCCGAGGACGTCGGTCCGGAGAGCGGTCGGGGATGCGTCGTCTGGCACGCGGGCCCTCCCTGGTACGTCGGGCGAAGTCTCCAACCGCCTTGATGATTTGTCAATCAGTGGCCCGCATCTACAAACCGTCTGATCGTCCTATGCTCCGGCTGTGCTGGACACGGCGGCACTGGAGGCCCTGCGCGGCCTGAAGGACGCCGGGATCGATTTCGTGTCGGGGCTGCCCGACGGTTGGCAACGCAACCTCCACGAGCTCGTCGAGCAGGATCCGGACATCCGCTACGTCCCGGTCTGCAACGAGGGCGTCGGGTTCTCCGTCTGCGCCGGTGCCTGGCTCGGCGGCCGGAAGACCGCCCTGGTGATGGAGAACTCGGGGCTCCGGGTGGCGGCCGAGTACATCGCGCGGATCTCTCTCGGCTGCGGGGTCCCCGTGGTGCTCCTCCTCTCGTACCGGGGCGATCTCGGCGAGACCGAGCACTGGGGCATCCCGCACGGCATCGTGGTCGAGCCGCTGCTGAAGGCGTTGCGGATCCCGTACCAGGTCGTGCGGGATCCCGCGCAGCTGCGCACGGCGATCATGCGGGCCCACCGGCTGTCCGAGGCACAGCTCCATCCCGCCGCGGTGTTGATCTCCGGCGATTGCATCTGGAACGAGTAGGCGGCATGGCTCTCGATCGCTACGACTGGCTCGGCCGTCTGGCCGCCCGCCTCCCCGACGACTCGCTGGTGATGTCGACCTACATCGGCGCCGTCTCTTTCGAGTGGGCGCACCACACCCGTGAGCATCCGCGCACCGCGCACCTCGGGCAGATGGGCGACGTGATCGGCCTCGCCGTCGGCCTGGCCGTTGCGCTGCCGCACCGGCGGGTGGTGTGCATCGACGGCGACGGTTCGGTGCTGATGGAGCTGGGACAGCTCGTCGTCCTCGGGCAGGAGGCGCCGGACAACCTCGCGGTGTTCGTGGCCGACAACGCCAGCTACGAATCGATCGGCTGGGGTGCGAAGGGTCCGCGGCCGACCGCCACCGCGCTCACGGTCGACCTCGCGGCCATGGCCCGCTCGGCCGGGGTGCCGCACGCCGTGACCGTCGAGACCTGGGACGAGCTCGAACGCGAGATGGAAGCAGCCTTCACCGAGGGCGGCTGCCGCTTCGTCGACGTACGCACCGCGCACGGCCACGCCGCGCGTCCCGCCGCGCCAGACCGACGGCTTCGAGGACAAGTACCGCTTCGTGCGTTACGTCGAGAGGCTCGAGGAGATCCAGATCCTCGGACTCGCCCGCCAGGACCGCCAGCTCATGAAGAACCCCGACGCCGGCTGACGAGACGGGGAAGCTCGCGACCGTGGCGCCGTTCCTCCGGATGACCGGGATCACGAAGCGCTTCCCGGGCGTCACTGCCAACGACGGCATCGATCTGGTGGTCGAGCGGGGGGAGGTCCATGGGCTGCTCGGGGAGAACGGTGCGGGCAAGACCACGCTGATGAACATCCTCTACGGGCTCCTCCAGCCCGACGAGGGCTCCATCGAGGTGGACGGCACGCCGGTCCGGCTGCGCAGCCCCCGCGGATCGATGACGCACGGGATCGGCATGGTCCACCAGCACTTCATGCTCGTACCGGACATGACCGTGGCCGAGAACGTGGCGCTCGGCCTGCGGACCGGCCGGTCGCCGCTGGCCCGCCTCGGCGAGGTCTCGGCCCGGGTCGTCGAGCTCTCTCGCCGCTACGGGCTGCTCGTCGATCCCGACGATCGCATCGAGGACCTCTCGGTCGGGATGCAGCAACGGGTCGAGATCCTGAAGCTGCTGTACCGAGGTGCGCAGCTCCTCGTCCTCGACGAGCCGACCTCCGTGCTGACACCGCCAGAGTGGGAGGAGCTGTCGGCGGTGCTGCGATCGTTGGTGGCCGAGGGCCGCTCCGCCATCTTCATCACGCACAAGCTGGACGAGCTCCTGTCCGTGGCCGACCGCTGCACCGTGCTGCGCGACGGGAAGGTGGTCGGCACGATCGAGGACGCCTCGGCCACCGACAAGGCGACGCTGGCCCGCATGATGGTCGGCCGCGACGTCGTGCTCCGAGTGCAACGGCCAGCCGTAGTGCCGGGAGCACCGGTCCTGGAGGTGAGCGGCCTCTCGCTCGCTGCGGAGCGTGGCCCGGGCCTCGACTCGCTGTCGTTCGAGATCCGCGAGGGCGAGATCCTCGGCGTGGCCGGCGTCGACGGCAACGGTCAAGACGAGCTGGTCGACGTGCTCGTCGGCGTGCGCCAGCCGACCTCCGGGGAGATCAGGATCTCGGGCCAGCCGGCGGCCACCGTCACACCGCGGCAGTTCGCCCGCCACGACGGCGCAGTGGTCCCCGCCGACCGGCATCGGACGGCGCTGGCGCTCGACCTGTCCGTGGTCGACAACCTCATGATGCGGGAGTTCGCCGACCAGCCGTACGCGCGCCGCGGTCTCCTCGCCCGGGGGATCGATGCGCGAGCGCTCGCAACGGCTGGTCGTGGAGTACGACATCCGGACCCCGGGCACTGCCGTCCACCTGCGCCAGCTGTCCGGGGGCAACCAACAGAAGGTCGTGCTGGCCCGCGAGCTCGGCCGCCGCCCGAAGCTGCTGATCGCCGCGCAACCCACGCGCGGACTCGACGTCGGTGCCACCGAGTTCGTCTACCGCAAGCTCCTCGAGCACCGGCAGGCAGGAGGAGCGATCCTCCTGATCTCGACGGAGCTCGACGAGATCCTGTCGCTGGCCGACCGCATCGCCGTGATGGTGAACGGACGCTTCCTGCGAGTGCTCGAGTCGAGCGACGTCACCGTCGACGAGCTCGGGCTGCTGATGGCGGGCGAGGAGCTGACCGCGTGAACCGCTGTCCGGTCGCGGCTGATCGGCATTGCCGTGTCCGTGGGCGCCGCGGTGTTGGCGCTGGCCGTCTCCTACGTGATCATCGCGGCCACCGGCGGAGATCCCGACGCCGCCGCGAAGGCCCTGTGGGACGGCGCGTTCGGCAGCCGCGCCCAGATCGCCGGGACCCTGTCGGAGGCAGTCCCGTTGGTGCTCGTGGCCCTCGGATGGATCGTCGCGTTCTCGGCTCGCCGCATCAACATCGGCTTCGAGGGCCAGATCCTGATCGGCGGCTCGTTCGCGACCTGGGTGGCGCTGCGAGCTCTCCCTGCCCGGCGCCCTCCATCTGGCCGTGGCCGTCGCGGCGGGCGTGGTCGGGGGCGCGCTGTGGGTCGGGATCGCCGCGTGGCTGTGGGCCCGCCGGTCGGTCAACGAGATCATCTCCACGCTGATGCTCAACTTCGTCGCCATCCAGGTCGTCAGCTGGCTGGTGCGAGGGCCGCTGCAGGAGGCCACCCGTACCTTCCCTCGATCGGCGGCGACCCCGGAGAGCGCCCGATGGCCCAAGCTGCTGGCTCGCACGCCGCTGGCCTGGGACCTCATCCTGGCGCTCGCCGTCGTCGTGCTGGTGTGGTTCCTCCTGGAACGAACGTCGTTCGGCTTCGCGGTGCGGCTCACGGGGGCCAACGCCCAGGCGGCCCGCCACGCTGGGGTCCCGACCGTGCGCATCACCGTCTGGGCCCTGCTGATCTCCGGCGGGCTGGCCGGCCTGGCCGGCGCGTCCCTGATCCTCGGAGGCGAATCGACCAGCATGACCGACAACTTCTCGGCCGGCTTCGGGTTCACCGGCATCGTCGTCGCGCTGCTGGCGCGTGGATCACCGTGGGGGACGATCCCGGCCGCGCTGCTGTTCGCCGCGCTGCGTCAGGGCGGGGGCCTCGTCGAGGCCCGGGTCGGCATCTCTTCGGCGCTGGTGCTCATCACACAGGGCCTCGTCATCCTGTTCGTGGCCGGATCGCAGTTCCTGCTGGAGCGGCAGCGGACCGTCCGGGTCGACATGCCCACCGATCGCGCCCGCCGGGTGGGGGCGGGGGTCTGACGGTGGGGCCTTTCGACGCCGCGTGGCTGGCATCGGTCGGTACTGCTGTCCGGTGCCGCTGATCCTGGCGGCGACAGGGGAGCTGATGAGCGAGCGGGGCGGCGTGCTCAACATCGGCCTCGAAGGCATGATGCTGTCCGGCGCGTTCTTCTCGTTCCTCGCCGTCTACTGGTGGCACGACGTGACGCTCGGCGTTCTGACCGGCATGGCCGCCGGTGTGGTCGTCGCGTTGCTCATGGCGCTGCTGTGCGTGCGCCTGAGATCCGATCAGATCGTCGTCGGTGTGGGCCTCAACCTGCTCGTGCTCGGGGTCACGACGTTCGCGTTCCGCGAGATCTTCGCCGCCCAGGCCGAGGTCCGGTTGGACTACCCGCGAGCCGATCGCAGTGCCGCTCCTGTCCGAGCTGCCGCTCATCGGCCGGCCGCTCTTCCGCCAGACCGCGCTCGGCTACCTGGCGTTCGTGGCCGTCGGTGTGGCGTGGTTCGTGTTGTACCGCACCAGCTTCGGGCTGGCGCTCCGAGCGGCCGGGGAGGTGCCGGCCGCCGCGGACACGGCGGGTGTCAGCGTCAACCGCGATTCGCACCCTCGGAACCTGCGTCGCCGGGGCGATGGGCGGCGCGGCCGGCGCCTACCTGTCCGTGGGCCGGCTCGGCATCTTCAACGAGGGGATGACCGGCGGCCGGGGGTTCCTGGCTCTGGCCGCGGTCGATCTTCGGCGGCTGGCGCCCGCTCGGCGTGATGGGGGCGGCGCTGGTGTTCGGCGCGGCCGATGCGCTCCAGCTGCGGCTGCAGTCGTACGCCGCGATACCGCCGGAGGTGTGGCTGGCGCTGGCGGTGGTGGCACTGGCCTACCTGGCGGTCACCCGTGTGCGCCGACGCGGCCTCGTCGGGTCGGTCGTCGGCACCGTCGTCGGGCTCGCGGTGGCCGGCGTCGGCATCGCGCTCTTCGTCCTCGAGCCGGACTGGCAGTTCCCGCCCCAGCTGTGGCTGACCCTGCCGTACGTGTTCGCGCTGTTGGCGCTCGGCGGACTGGTCGGTCGGGTCCGCATGCCGAGCGCCCTCGCCACGCCCTACCGCCGGGGCGAGGAGACATGAGTCCAGACAGCGGCGACGTTGACAGAATGTTGACGCGGGTGTTCCCATGAAGTCGTTGCCGGTGCCCGGCAGAGGTCGCGCCACTGGCGGACCAGGTGAAAGGGGAGCTCATGCGTCGCAGGCGCTTCGTCCCGTCGCTGATCGTTTCACTCGCACTCATCGGCGCAGCCTGTGGGAGCGACGAGGGAGACGGCGCGCACCACCGAGGGGGGTGGAGCGACGACCGTCGCCGGCGGCACCGCCGGTGCCGACACCACGGCGCGGCGGCGGTACGGAACCAGCGGGCACCGCAGCCGGCAGCCTGACGTCGGTCGGTATGGCGCTCCCCGGCCCGAAGAACGACAAGGGGTTCAACCAGTCGCACTACGACGGCTTGATCGCCGCCAGCGAGACGTACGGCTTCACACCGAACGTGGTGGAGAACGTCGTGGACCCGCAGGCCCGGATCGACGCGCTCAAGAACCTGGCTGCGGACAACCCCTTGGTCATCGGCGTCGGCGGCGAGTACGCGGAGGCCGGCCTGACCGCCGCGCCGCAGTTCCCGGACACGACGTTCGTCGTGATCAACGGCCGAGACAGACCCGTCCATCCCCAACCTGCACGCCTACTTCGTGCGCCAGGGGGTGCCGGCCTACATCGCCGGTGTCGTCGCCGCCGGGCTGACCGAGGCCAAGAAGGTCGGATACCTGGGCGGCGAGCTGATCCCGCCGACCACCCAGTCCGACGACGGGTTCAAGGCCGGCGTCGCCTCCGTCGATCCGAGCATCGAGTACGCGTCGACGATCGTCGGCAACTTCAACGATCCCGAGAAGGCGAAGACGGCGGCCGCGGCCCAGATCAGCGCCGGTGCGGACGTGATCTTCGCCCTGCTCGACGCCGGCTTCCCAGGCGTGGAACAGGCTGTGACGGAGTCGGGGAAGGACGTCCTCCTGATCAACCCGATCTTCCCCCGATGCGACGAGGGCCCGAACATCGTCGGCGTCGCCTTCCTGTCGTCGGGCGCGCTGGTCGACCAGATCGTGAATGACGCCCAGGACGGAACCCTCCCGACGGAGCCGAAGTTCTACGGGGTCGAGAACACCGACATCCAGCGGTTCGAGCTCTGCGAACCCTTCGCCGAGCACCAGGCGCTGGTGGACGAAACGACCGAGGCGATCAACTCCGGCGACGTGGAGCTGCCCGAGGGCGTGTAGCGCCCGACGGTCGAAGACACGCAGCCTGCCGTCCTCATCGGGACGGCAGGCCGTGCTCTCGCCGTAGCTGGTCGAAGTCGGCCGGCGAAGCGCGAGCGCAGCACCTGCTTCTCGTCCTCGGGCGCCCAACAGGCGTCGATGCCGGCCAGGCTGATCGACTCCATGTCCTCCAACGCGTACTCGTAGGCCCTGGCCACCGCCACGTACTCGTCGGCCAGGTCGAAGCGCATCATGCCCGGGTCATCCGAGTTGAGCGTCACCAGCACACCCGCCTCCCGCTGGCGGGCGAAGGGATGGTCGGCCACGCTCGGGACGACATTGGCGATCATCACGTTGGACGTCGGGCACACGTCGAGGGGGATCTGGCGCTCGACGATCTCGGCCGTCAGCTCGGGGTCGTCGAGGAGCCGGAAGCCGTGGTCGATCCGCTCGCAACCGAGTTCATGGACGGCGATGGCGATGTTCTCTGCAGGTCCGTCCTCGCCCGCGTGGATCGTACGACGGAGGCCATGCCGGGCGGCCTGCGAGAAGGCGGCCGCGAATGCGGCGTGGTCGATGTCGCGCTCGACGGAGTCCGCCCCCATGCCGATCAGCAGGTCGCGGTCGGGCTCCGAGCCGGCGAAGTCGGCCATCTCCACCGCATGGGCCGGGCCGGTGGGCTTGTCGAAGTCGAGGATCATCCGGCAATTGATGTCCAGGTCCTGGCGAGCGTCGAGGACACCGGCGCGGACGCCCTCCCACACGGTCTCGACGGGTACGCCGAGGCGGATCACGAAACCGGGCGAGAAGAACATCTCCCGGTAGCGGACGCCGGCGCCGGCGCCGTCCTCCAGCGCCTCGTAGGTGATGCGGCGGAAGTCGTCGGCGGTGCGGAGGCTGGCGCAGATGACGTCGTAGATCGAGAGGAACTGGTTGAGGCTGGTGAACTCGAAGAGCTCGGCCGGATCCTCGACGGGCAGATCGACGTCGTGTGAGCGGGCCAGCTCGGCGATGGTCGAGGCGCGGGCGGAGCCCTCCACGTGGCAGTGCAGCTCGACCTTGGGGAGGCGGCGGAGGTGCTCGTCGGTGGCGTGCGTCATGGAGGCTCCCTAGGAACGCGTCGGTGATGGCGCCGTACGTGAGGCCGAGATCGGCCAGCCAGCGGCGGTACGCGGACGAGGCGCGGTCGGCCTTCTGGGCCAGCTCGACGGTCGGATCGAGCGGGAGCGGGCGCGGTCGCTGCGATTCCAGGATCGGCACGTCCTGGGCGAAGATGCGCTGGTTGAAGTCGTGGAACTCCTCGGTGCTCACGTCGGGATCGGTGAACGCGCCGATCATCCACGCCCGGCAGTGCTCCTCGTCGACCGGTGAGGCCATGATCATGAGCGAGAAGCCATAGGCGAAGTCGCGTGGGAGCTTGCTCAGTGTCGCCACGTACGGATGCGGCACGCGGTAGCTGTACTCCACGTCGGCGCCGGCCGCGCCCGGCGCGGCGGCCGGCTGCCAGAAGAGGCAGCCGGTGACCTCGATGCCGTCCTCCTTCGTCGTCACGGCGTAGTCGCGCACCTCCGTGTGCGACTCGGCGCCCAGCACCCCGGCGTGCACGAACGGGAAGTGCGCCATATCGAGGAAGTTCTCGATGATGCGGGGTCCGCAGGCGTTCACGACCTGCGGCTCGTGGTGGTACTGACGGACGCCGGGCACGTCCCACTCCGGGAAGTAGGCCGGTGGCTCCTCGGGTGCGCGGCCGAGCGCCACGAAGATCACGCCGTAGCGCTCGCACACGTCGAACATCGTGAGGCGGGCGTTCGGCGGTGGTGTGAGATCGGGCGCCGCAGGCTGGCGGACGCACTGGCCGCCGCCGTCGTAGACCCAGCCGTGGTAGGCGCACATGAGGGTCTCACCCCGGACCTCCCCGAGGGACAGCGCCGCGCCGCGGTGGGGACATTGGTCGCGGGCCGCGTGGAGGGAGCCGTCAGGGGTGCGCCAGAGCACGAGCGGCGTGTCGAGCAGCGTCACGCCCAGAGGAGCATCCGTCGTGACGTCCCGAGCGTTCGTCACCGGCATCCAACTGTCGAGCAGCACCGGGTCGCCCACGGCGCCCATCATCGCAGGTGCGCGGCTCCTGCTCTCTCGGCCCTAGCGTGCGCGCCGTGACGGGGGACGAGCCGGCGCGGACATCCACGGGTGAACGCGTGGATCTCCTCGTGGCCGGGGCGGAGCTGGTGGTCACGATGGACGCCGACCGGGCAGAGATCCCCGGTGGCTGGGTGGCCGTCGCCGATGGAACCGTGGTCGGGCTCGGCCGTCCCGGTGCCGAACCGGATGCCCACCGGGTGGTAAGGGCGGACGGCTGCCTCGTCACACCGGGCCTGATCAACACGCATCATCACATCTACCAGAACCTCACGCGGGCGTTCCGTCCCGCGCTGACCGGCAACCTCTTCCACTGGCTGCGCACGCTCTACCCGGTCTGGAGCCGGCTGGACGAGGAGGCGGCGTACGTCTCGGCGTGGATCGGCCTGTGCGAGCTGGCCCTGGGCGGCTGCACCACGACCGCGGACCACCTGTACGTCCATCCCACGGGAGGTGGCGACCTCATTTCGGCGGAGATCACCGCGGCGCGCGAGGTCGGCCTGCGGTTCCACCCGACCCGCGGATCGATGAGCCTGGGCGAGAAGGACGGCGGACTGCCGCCCGACTCGGTCGTGCAGGACGACGACGAGATCCTGGCCGACTCCGAGCGGCTGGTGAGCCGCCACCACGATCCGGCGCCCGATGCGATGGTCCGCGTGGCGCTGGCGCCGTGCTCGCCGTTCTCGGTGACGCCAGAGTTGATGGCACGGACCGCAGAGCTGGCCGAGCGGCTGAACGTCCGGCTCCACACGCACCTGGCCGAGGACACTGACGAGGACCGCTACTGCCTCGCCCAGTACGGCTGCCGGCCGATCGAGCACTTCGAGCGGGTCGGATGGGGATCGGACCGGGCCTGGGTGGCGCACTGCGTATTTCCGAACACGGACGAGATCGCCCGGCTCGGCTCGTGGGGAACCGGCGTGGCGCACTGCCCGTCGTCCAACCAGCTGATCGGCGCCGGCCTGGCTCCGATCCGCGAGCTGCGGACCGCCGGCGTGCCGGTGGGCATCGGGTGCGACGGCTCCGCCTCCACGGACTGCGCGTCGCTGTGGCTCGAGACGAGAGCGGCGCTGCTGCTGGCCCGGCTCCGGCAAGGGCCCGAGGCGATGAGTGCCCGTGACGCGCTGGAGATGGCCACGTTGGGAGGCGCGGCCTGCCTGGGGCGAACGGGTGAGATCGGAGTGCTCGAGCCCGGCGCCGTCGCCGACCTGGTGGCCTGGCCGCTGTCGGGCATCGCGTTCGCCGGCGCCCACACCGATCCCGTCGAGGCCTGGCTGCGCTGCGGGCCGGTCGCCGCGTGGCACACCGTCGTCAACGGCCGGCTCGTGGTGGAGGACGGCCACCTGACCGTGACCGGCGTCGAGGAGATGCTGGCCCGCCACCGAACCATCGCCACCGCCTGGGCCGGGGCCGCCTCTTGAGCTGCCGAGCAGGCTGTCACCGCCGCGGGCGGTTCTCAGGTGAGGCTCTTGCCGAGGTCCGTGGCGGGGCTGGCGGTGCGGCCGACGAGGGCGCGGCGGCGGGCGAACAGATCCTCGGCGGCTGCCTGGGCCTCGGCCGCGACCTCGCCGGCGTCGACGGACACGACCGAGCCGTCCTCGACCAAGCGCTGGCCCTTGACCCAAACGTCGCGGACGTCGTGACTGCTTGCCGTGAAGACCAGGTGCGCGGCGACGTTGAAGTCCTCGCCGTGCAGCACCGGCACGAAGTGGAGTCCGCGAAGATCGACGGTGACGATGTCGGCCTCCTTGCCCGGCTCGAGCGACCCGGTGATGTCCGCCAGCCCCAGCGCCTGCGCCCCCGAGCGCGTCGCCATGTCCAGAATGTCCCACGGGTCACCGGTGGTCGGGTCGAGAGTGCTCACCTTCTGCAGGAGCGAGGCGAACTTGAGCTCCTCCAGCATGTCGAGGTTGTTGTTCTCCTTCTCGCCGTCGGTGCCGAGCGCGCACACCACGCCGCGGCTCCGATAGTGGCCGATCCGGGCGGCGCCCGAAGACAGCTTCATGTTCGAGCACGGGCAGTGCGTCATGGCCGTCCCCGTCTGCGCGAGCACCTCGACCTCACGGTCGTCCAGCCAGACCGCATGGGCGATCACGGTCGACGGGCCGAGGATCCCTCGCTGGTACATCTCCTCGATCGGCCGGCGTCCGTTCTGGCGCAGGCACTCCTCGACCTCCCAGATCGACTCCGAGGAGTGCGTGTGGATGCCGGTGCCGAACTCCTCGGCCAGTTCGGCGGCGGCGCGGAACATCTCGGGCGAGCAGTAGAAGAGGTGCTCGAGCCCGACCCAGCTCCGCACCCGCCCGCCGGCTGCGACGAGGTGGGTCTCCAGTAGACGCCGGTTGGACTCGATCGACTCGAAGTAGTCGTAGCGGTCCGCCCCGTACGGGGCGAGGGTGGCGCGAATGCCGACGTCGCTGGCCGCCTCGGCGGAGCCCTCCATGAACCGCCACATGTCGAGTACGGACGTCGTGCCCCCCCGAACGGCTTCGGTGTAGGCCATGTACGACGCGGCCCGGGCGATCTCGGGCGTCAGCGCCCGGTGTGCCGGGTCCACGTGGTTCTCCAACCACTCCCACAGCGCCATCGACTCGGCCGTGCCGCGGAGCAGCCCGGAATGGAGGTGCGCGTTGTGGAGCCCGGGGATCACTGCGTGCATCGACGCGTCGACCTTCGCCACGCTGCCCGCTGCCGGATGTCGGGCGACATCGTCCGGCGTACCCACAGCCGCGATCGCGCCGTCGAGCACCAGCACCGAACCCGGATCGAAAACGGTCCTCGTTCCGCTCATGGGCAGCACGATGCCGTCGTGGATGAGCACGCTCGCCGTCCCGGTCGTCATCATCACAGCATGGTTCATCAGGCGCATCGCCCGATCGGCCGCGTTGCAGAAGGCCGTGCGCCTCCTCCGAGCTTCCGAGTTGGGTGCTGCCTACGAGGACGCCTGGGCGGAGTGGGCCGGAAGCGGGGACTCGGACCTCTGGGATGCAGCGACCGCCGACGGTCTTGCCTGATGCGCCGCGGCGAGATCCGCTGGGTCGACCTCGATCCCGCGCGGTGCCGAGTCGAGCAAGCGCCGACCCGCGGTGATCGTGAGCAACGACGGTGCCAACGCGACGGCGAACCGGCTGGGTCGCGGTGTCGTCACGGTCGTGCCCGTGACGTCGAACACCGAGCGGATCTACCCCTTCCAGGTGTTGCTCACCTCCGAGTCGAGCGGTCTCCCTGAGGACTCGAAGGCGCAGGCCGAGCAGGTCCGATCGGTCGCCGTCGAGCGAATCGGCGCACGCGTCGGGTCACTGTCAGGCGTCCCCCTTGCCGCGCTCGACGAGGCCCTCCGGATCCACCTCGCACTCTGACGAGGCGCCCCGGATCGCCAGGTCAGCGTGCGCGTCTTGTCAGTTCGGTTCGCAACGGATGCTCGTACCGGAGCTGGATGCCACCGCGCTCGCCAGATCGTTGCGCTTGCGCTTCCCCGCTGTGCTTGGAACCCCCGTCACTCGTCACGCACCGTGGTCAAACCGAATTGCTAGCGCGGCCGAATCGCGAAATGCCTGCGCACAATGAGCGTGAGTGAACCAGGTGCGTTCGGCACCTATTGACAAGCAGTTGGTTGGCGCGATCATCCATGGCAGCCGGGAGCGGCAACAAGTGTCCCGGCTGCAGGGCTTGGGAGGGATCATGAAAAAGCGCGCCGTCGCGGCTCTCGGAATCGTCGCTCTAATGTCGGTGGGCTCCTCCGGACTGGCCGGGGCAGGCCCGACGCTCCAGGCGGGCCCACCCGGGACCGCGACCGACGCGGTGACGACGTGGAATGCGACCGCCGGTGCGGCGGCGATAGCGGCCGGCCTTGCACCGACCGCCAACCCGCTCCACGAATCGCGCCTCTACGCCATGATGCACGTGGCCATCCATGATGCCCTCAACGCGATAGATCGGCGCTTCCGACCGTATGTCTATACCGCTCGGGGCCCCTCAGGCGCGTCCGCGGACGCGGCTGTCGCTGCTGCCGCGCACGATGTCCTGGTGCCCGTTCTCAACCAGCTCACCCCGCCGTTCGACGCCGGCATCCCGGCCGGCGTGGCCGTGGTCGAGCAGGCGTACGACGACGTTCTCGCTGCCATTCCGAACGGTCCGGCCAAGACCAAGGGACTCAAGGTTGGGCAGGCGGCGGCCGCCGCGATCGTAGCGATGAGGATCGCCGATGGCTCGGACACGCTCTTGTTGGATACCGCCTATCCCCAGGGCACCAACCCGGGGGAGTATCGGTTCACGCCGCCCTTCACGTTCGCGTTCGCACCGGGCTGGGCAGACGTCACGCCCTTCGTCCTGAGGGAGGCTTCTCAGTTCCGTGCCGATCCGCCATACACGGTGACGGACAGGCGGTACACGAAGGACTTCAAGGAGATAAAGGCCCTCGGGGGCGATGACATCACCACACCGAGCAACCGGTCGGCGGCGCAGACCGAGGTCGCCCTGTTCTGGGTGGAGAGCTCCCCGCTGCAATGGAACCGGATCGCCCGAACTGTTTCGGCCAAGGTCGGACTCAATCTCTGGCAGAACGCCCGCCTCTTCGGCCTCCTCAACATGGCCATGGCCGATGGCTACGTCGGCTCCTTCGAGACCAAGTACCTCTACAACTTCTGGCGCCCCATAACGGCGATCCAAATGGCCGCTACCGACGGCAATCCGAACACGGACGCTGACCCCACTTGGACCCCGTTGGTGCCAACCCCGCCGATTCCCGACTACGACTCGGCACACAGCGTCGAGGGCGGAGCCGCGGCCCAGGTCCTCAAGCGCTTCTTCGGCACCGACCGCATCGGCTTCAAGGCCTGCAGCCTGACGTTGCCCCCTGGCAGCACATGCGACGACGCCTCGCCGGTCCTGCGCTCGTACTCCAGCTTCACTCAAGCGGCGAACGAGAACGGAGAGTCGCGCATCCTCGTCGGCTTCCACTTCCGTTTGGCGGTCGAGGAGGGGATCGAGCACGGCCGGCAGATCGCCAACCGCGCCGTCGACCGGTTCCTGCGACACGCGCGGACCACTGACACGCGTCGGCCGCCCAAACGCCGGGAGTGCGTGGCGTGATATCATGACGTCATGACGCGAAAGGCCACCACAGTCCGCATCCCGGAGGAGTTGGCTGACACGGCTGAGGTCGTTGCACGGGCCCGCGGCGTCAGCGTGAACACGCTGATCCTCGAGGCCCTGCAGACCGAGGTTGAGCGAGTGAAGAAGGACAAGGAGTTCATGGCGCTCCTTCACTCGCACGTCGAGCGTGACAAGGAGATCCTCGACCGGCTGGCCGAGTGAGGTACCTGACCCTCGCGGAGGCACTGACGATCGCCGAGGCCGTCACCGGTCTCGATCCCCTGACGCTTGCCAAGGCATCGCGACTCGAGCTGCTCGACTCGGCGCTGCATGCTCCCCAGGCGGGCTTCGGTGACGAGGACTTCTACCCGAGCATCGAGCAGAAGGCGGCTGTCCTCGCGGTCCGTCTCGCCCGCAACCATCCACTGCCCGACGGCAACAAGCGGCTTGCCTGGCAGTCGCTCACCGTGTTCCTGGCGCTCAACGGCGTCACACTCGTCGCCGACGTCCGACGACGCCGTCGACTGGATGCTTGGCATCGCTGCTGGAGAGATCGACGAGGACGCAGCCGAGGCGTGGATCCGCGAGCCCACTGAGCTCAGCGGTTGACCAAGCGCCTTCGCCGAGCGTCGACCCACTCGCGGACGTGGACCGTGTTGGGGAACGAGTGGTAGCGATCATCCCGGTGAAACGGGCACACGGCGTGTCGGCCGTCGTTCCCGGCTGCAGGTTGTGGTGCGGCGGGACTGACCTGTCGGAAGGGCTGGTGTACGACGCGGTGGGGTGTTTGATCGTGCCGACGGGGGCATCGGTTCCGGCGGTGCTGGCGGGGCCGACCACCGCGCCGAGCCGGCAACGGCGGACAGGGCGGCGAGAGCAACGAGCTCGTTCATGCTGATGAAGTCCTTCAGGTTCGGTCCGAGCCGAATCCCGGAGCCACTATGAGCATGCTCGTGATGGCGTCGAGGCGGTATCCGGCAACCGGCTGACCGACCGGATGAACGTCATTCCCCCAATCGGTGGACGTCGGCGCCGATCAGCCAGTTGCCGGCACCGGCTCGAGCGGATCAGGCGAGTACGTGAGTGGGACCACGACGGTCGCCACAGTCCCCGAGCCGTCCCCGACGACGGTCAACGCCCCTCCCGCGGCGTCGATCCGCAGCGTCTGCGAATGCAGGCCGATGTGGCCCTCCTCGAGCCGCCGCTGGCGCACCTGCTCCGCGATGCCGTGGCCGTCGTCGGCGACGACCAGACGAGCCCGTCCGTCGTGGAGGCCGAGGGAGACGTGGGCGGAGCCTGCGTCGGCGTGTCTGACGACGTTGCTCAGCAGCTCCCTTGCCGCGCTGAACAACAACGCATCGACGGGCGTTCGCATGCTGTCCGGCCAGTCGTCGACGTCGATCTCCACGGTGAGGTCGTTGCGGGCTGTCGCAGCCGCGAGGTCGACCAGAGCCCGGGCGAGGCCTGCGCGCTCGAGCACGGCAGGGTGCAGCTCGGAGACGGTCGAGCGCAGCATCCGCGACGACTCAGCGAGGGCGTGTTCGATGCGGCCGACCACCTCGTCTGCCGCACCGTGGCGTAGGTCCTCGAGGTCGAGTCGGGCCGCCAGCACGTACTGCAGCGCGCCGTCGTGCAGGCGTTCGGAGAGGTCCCGGCGCTCGCGCTCCTCCAGGTGCACGAGCTCGTCGAGGAGTCGAGTGCGGTCGTTCAGCAAGCCGCCGATCGCGGTGACCCTCGACCGCTGGATCCGTGACAGGCCGACGCACGCCGCGCCCACGCTGGCGAGCATGAACGTGCGCAGCGCGATCGACTCCCAGGGTTCGTCGTTGGCCGACTGGGTCGCCAGGCTGGCGATCAGATAGACGATCACCGTCGGGACGACCACCGCGGCGCAGACCCCCGGCCGCAGTTGCGTGGCCGCCAGCACGGGTAGCAGGAAGAAGCCGACGACGAGGACGTACGAGGTCCAGCTCTCGTGGGCGTCGACGCCGGTGACCAGCGTGAGGCCGGCCAGCACGACGAGGTCCGCGAACAGTCCCAGCCATCCGGAGCGCGCCACTTCGGCGCCGCCTCGCCACGCCCAGCGGGCGAAGACGATCGCCCCGATGGCGTAGGCGGTGACGATGCTGTAGTAGGCCGGGACAGCCTGCACCGGTGGGAGCAGGATGATCGTGAGCAACAGGAAGACGACGAGGGCGCCCCGCAGCATCAACTGGAGCCGCACGCCTCGGTTCGCGTGCTGGAGGACGGCGCCGCTGAGGTCCATCATGGGACCCATCCTTCCTTCCTTGGTTGGAAAGGTGAAGGCTTCCGGTTAGGAGGAGCTCGATGCCAGGCGCGAGTACCCGGGTACGCGTGGTGATCGCCGATGACCACCCGTTCTTCCGGGACGGCGTGAGCAGAGGCCTCGCGCAGGATGGTCGTTTCCAGATCGTTGCTGAAGCTGAGAACGGCCGTGACGCGCTGGACGCGATCCGTCGTGAACGGCCCGATGTCGCACTCGTCGACCACCAGATGCCCGACCTCGACGGCTTGGCCGTCGTGCGGGCTGTCGTTCGTGACGAGCTCCCGACGCACGTGCTCGTGTTGTCCGCCCACACAGACAGTGCGCTCGTGTTCGAGGCCTTGCAGGAGGGTGCCGCCGGCTACCTGCCCAAAGATGCCGGCCGCAGCGAGATCGTCGACGCGGTGCTGAAGGCGGCCCGCGGGGAGCGTGTCGTGCCCGCCGAGATTGCGAGCGGCCTCGCCGGCGAGATCCGGCTACGCGCCCAGCCGACCGGGCCCGTGCTCTCCAAGCGGGAGCGACAGGTCCTCGACGGCTTCGCTCGCGGGCGCTCGATACCTCAGGTGGCCGCTGAGCTGCTCATCGGGGTGAGCACGGTCAAGACCCACACCCAGAGGCTGTACGAGAAGCTCGGTGTGTCCGACCGCGCTGCGGCGGTCGCGGAGGCGATGCGCCGGGGGCTGTTGGACTAGCCCCCGGCGCAGCCGCGTCAGCACTCCGGCAGGTCCGTCGGAGCGGAGATCTTGTCGAGGTGGACGTAGCCGAGGTTGCCGTCCTTCTTGATGAGGAACCAGGTCCCGTTGCCGTCCAGCACCTGGCCGTCCCTGGCGCACAGCGCCTCCACGGGCTGTCCCTGCGGCAGACCCTTGTGCACCGCATACGAAGTGTCGGACGGGCTGGTGTACGACATCGTGTACTGCTTGATGATGCCGGTCGCTGAATCGGCACTGGCGGTGCCGGCCAGACCGGTCACCGTGCCGACGCCGGCGACGGCGGACAGGGTGGCGAGAGCGATGAGCTTGCGCATGATGGATGACTCCTCTGATGTCCGGTCCGGGACGTGTTCCCGAAGCCACATTGAGCATGCGGCAGATGACGTCGAGGCGGTATCGAGCGATTGGCCGATCGACCGGATGAGCGCGATGTCCCCCGATCGGCGGACATCAGCGCTCAGCGCGGCCAGCCGTCAGTCGTCGCACTCGCGAGCACTAAGTACGACCCCTCGGCCGAGAGGTCGTCCGGTTGGCCGATGTTCGCGAAGGCTGGCGGGCGCAGGCTGGCCCTATGACGATCTCCTTTGCATCCGAGCGCATCGCCTCCGGCGAGATCACCGACACAGGGGTGCTCGACGGTGGCCTGAACGGTCAGCGATGACAAGCGCGCCCTGTTGGCCTCACAGCTGCAGGGCGGTCAGGCGACCCGGACGATCTTGGGCAGGGTAGGTGCCGTCGAGGACGGTCGGGCCGGGTTCGTACATGCGCAGGACGGGGCGGAGTCGCGCGGTGTGGAGAGCGGGCTCGCGCGTGTTGCCGCGGTTCGTACTGGCGTCGGGCGGAAGTCGCCAGCGGGTGTGGGGAGCCAGTTGGCGGCCTGGTCGCGTTCGGGGGCCTCGGCCTGGAGGTGGATGGTGACCGATCCGTCGTCGCCGTAGCGGAGCCCGGGAGTGCGGTCGCCGATGGAGTACCGGCTGACGCGAGGTAGAAGTTCGGTGCGTCGTACATGGTCAACGCCAGAGGGCGTGGGCGGGAGGCGGCGGGTTGAACGTCACCTGGCAGTGCCGGCCGTTGAGGACTTCGCCGTGCTCGTCCTGGTGGATGACTCGTAGTCCCCCACGATGACGATCGGGCCTGGCGCGCTGCCGCAGCGGGCGTTGCAGGCCGAACCGTGGCCGGAGGGAGCTCGCCGCCCGGGCCGCCCGGCGCACTCCTTCTTGAGGCACAGCGACAAGGGCAGACAGGCGACCCGTTCGACCGCTACGGAGTGACGATCGCGAAGTCGGAGCGGACCGGGTCGAGCACCCCGAGCAACGTCTGCAGGACACCGAGGTCCCCGGTGGTGTCCACGCCGTCCAGCCCGGCGCCGCCGAGCAGCCCGAGCAGCTGCGCCTTCGTGAGGCGGAGGGTCAGGTCCGCCGTCCCCGACGCCGGATCCACGTTCTGGATGAGGACGCCGTTGGTGAGCTGGGTGCGGTAGGTGTGCCCCAGGTCGGTGACGGTCCAGTCGATGGTGAGGTGCTCCGCCCACGCTTTCGGGCCGTTCACCCGGATCGCCACCGAGTCGAAGAGCTGGCCGACCGACAGCGCACCGACCATGTCAGGTGAGCTCGTGGAGTCCAGGGCCGCGGGCTGGACCCCGTTGCGCAGCTCGTACGCCCCCTGGAGGTAGAAGTTCCGCCAGGTGCCGTTCTCCGCGCCGAAGCCGAGCGTGTCGTACACGCCCGCCAGCAACTTGCGTGCTGCGGTGTTGGTCTCGTCGGCGAAGACCACGTGGTTCAGCAGCTCCGCCGCGAACCGCAAGTCGCCGTGGTCGATGTACCCCTGGGCCTTCGCCGTCAGGGCGTCGGCGCCGCCGAAGGCGTCGACGTAGCGGGTGCCCCGCTCGACCGGCGGGTGCTGCCACAGGTTGGCGGGATTGCCGTCGAACCAGCCCAGGTAGCGCTGGTAGATGGCCTTCACGTTGTGGCTGACCGACCCGTAGTAGCCGTGGGTGTGCCACGCCGCCTCCAGCGCCGGTGGCATCTGGACCATCTCCGCGATCTCGATGCCCGTGTATCCCTGGTTCATGAGCCGCAACGTCTGATCGTGCAGGTAGGCGTACAGGTCTCGCTGCTGGGAGAGGTACGTCACCACGCGGTCGCGACCCCACATGGGCCAGTGGTGCGACGCGAAGGCGACGTCCATGTCGTCGGCGAACAGGTCGATGGCCTCGTTGAGGTAGTGCGCCCAGATGCGGGCATCGCGCACGACCGCGCCTCGCAGGGTGAGCAGGTTGTGGAGGTTGTGCGTCGCATTCTCGGCCATGCACAGCGCCCGCCGCTCCGGGAACAGGAAGTTCATCTCGACCGGGCATTCCGTGCCCGGCGTCATCTGGAAGCGGATCAGCACGCCGTCGAGGGTCTCCTCTTGGCCGGTGTGGGTGATCTCGAGGGTCGGGGGGATGAGTCCGATCGAACCCAACGAGGTCGTCTGGCCCAGGCCCGCGCCGATCTGCCCTCTGGGCCCTTTCTCCAGCTGAGCGCCGTACATGTACTCGGCCCGCCGGTTCATGGCGGCACCGGCGTAGACGTTCTCGGCGACGGCCGCGTCCATGAACCCGTGTCCGGCCACGATCGGGACGCCTTCCCGATAGACCCCGTGCACGCCGCCGAAGTGATCGCCGTGCGCGTGGGTGTAGATGACCGCCGTCACCGCTCGGTCGCCACGATGCTCGCGGTACAGGGCCAGCGCCGCGGCGGCGGTCTCCTTGGAGATGAGCGGATCGATCACGATCACGCCTTCGTCGCCCTCGACCAGCGTCATGTTCGACAGGTCGAGGCCGCGCACCTGGTAGATCCCTTCCGTGACCTCGAACAGGCCCTGCTTGGCGCAGAGCTGGCTCTGACGCCACAGGCTCGGATTCGCCGTCCCCGGGCAGGCGTCGCCGAGGAACGAGTAGGCGTCGTTGTCCCACACGACCCGTCCGTCGTCCGCCGACACGACGCACGGATCCATCGCGCCGACGAACCCCCTCTCCGCATCCTCGAAATCGGTCGTGTCATCGAAGGGGGGAGCCATGCGCCATCTTGACATTCCGGTGGCGCGCGACTCATGCGCAGACCGACCGGGGGTGTACGGTGGTCGTTGACACGACGAATGACCCGAACGTGTCCGGCCCCTGCTCATCGGCAGGGCCGAGGATGCGTTGCTCCAAACCCTGGTGGCGCTAGTCAGAAGCCCGCCGACGGGTAGGAGCAACCGATGTCAGCCGTCGCTATCCCCTTCGTCGAACCTGTCGATTCGTCGTGGCGGATGAACCCGTCGAAGGTGTCGGTGGTCAGGGCCGTGGGGCGCCGGATGGTGCCCTACGTCATCGAGGCCACGCTCATCCCGACGGCGCTCTTCTACGCGTTCCTCATCACGTTCGAGCTCAAGTGGGCGATCGTCGCCGCGCTCGGTTGGACCTACGCCGCGCTGGGACGCCGGATCGTCGGCGGCCGTCCGATTCCTGGCCTGCTGGTACTCGCCACGCTGGGGATCTCGCTGCGCACCGTGATCTACCTCCTCAGTGGCAACGACTTCGTGTACTTCTTCCAGCCGATCATGCGCACGGTGGCCACCGCCGCCATGTTCGCCCTCTCCGTGCGCATCGGCCGGCCACTCATCGCCCGGTTCGCATCCGACTTCTGCCCGCTCAGCCCTGATCTCCAGATCCGGCCGGCGATCATCCGGTTGTTCCGCCGGCTGACGTACTTGTGGGCCGGGGTCAACGCCCTCGCCGCCGCGGTGACGTTGACACTGCTCTTGACGCTGCCCGTCGCCGTCTTCGTCGGCACGGCCACGGTGTCGGCGTGGGTCATCACGTGCAGCGGCGTCGTGCTCACGGTGTCGGCCTCGGTCCGCACGGCACGGAGCGAAGGGCTGCACACCGCGGTGGGCCCGAACGGAAGACTGCACGCCTACACCACCCCGGCCGGCTGAGCACGATGACGCTCGAGCTCATGTCCCCGCCCGGTCCGGCAGCTCCTCCCGTCGAGGAGGACGAGCGCCCACCCGGGTTCGTCGGGAGGGCGGTCACCGCCTTGTTCGTCGGGGTCCCGTTCCTCGCCCTCGTGTTCGGCGTGATCCGCTTCTGGGGCCGCGGCATCCACCTCCGGGACGTGCTCCTCGCGGCGGTGCTCTACCTGTTCATCGGTCACGGCATCTCGATCGGCTTCCATCGTCTCCTCGCCCACGGGTCGTTCGTCGCCCGCCGACCGCTCAAGCTCGTCCTCGTCTCGCTCGGCTCGATGGCGTATGAGGGGGGACCGATCGGTTGGGTGGCGAACCACCGCCAGCACCACGTCTTCGCTGACACGGCTGCGGATCCGCACTCTCCGCAACTCCACGGTGGCGGCGTCCGGGGCCAGTTGAAGGGACTGTGGCACGCCCACCTCGGCTGGCTGTTCACCGCCCAGCGCACACCGTCGGAGCGCCATGCCGTCGACCTGCTCGCCGACCGCGACATCGTCGTGATCGACAGGCTCTTCCCGGTGTTCTGCGTCGTGTCGCTCGCGTTGCCGTTCGGGTTGGGGTGGCTGCTCGGCGGCACCGCTCGGAGCCGCCCTCAGCGCGCTCTTCTGGGCCGGCCTCGTCCGAGTCTGCGTGTTGCACCACGCGACGTGGAGCATCAACTCGCTGTGCCACATGTTCGGCCGACGACCTTTCGCGACGAAGGACCGCAGCAGCAACGTCGCCGCCCTCGCCATCGTCAGCATGGGTGAGTCCTGGCACAACGGCCACCACGCCTTCCCGCGCTCCGCCCGTCACGGACTGCTGCGCGGCCAGTGGGACTCCTCGGCGGTGCTCATCCGTGCGTTCGAGCGGATGACGTTGCTGCACGACGTGCACTGGCCGACGCCCGAGGCGGTCCAGAAGCCGCCGTCTCACCAACGGTCGGCGGCGCCGAGACGAACGCGGGTCCGTGAGCCATGACTGGCGAACGGCGGCTACGGATACTCGCCCGGCTCTCCGGCATCGCCGCTCCCGAGCTGGAGACGAAGCGGCTGTGCGAGGTCTGCGCCGACGTCACGGCCATGGATGGCGCCGGGATCATGCTGATGTCCGGTGACGTGCCACTCACCTCCTCGGTGTGCGCCACCGATAGGGTGAGCGCGCTCATCGAGCAACTGCAGCACGACCTCGGGGAGGGTCCCTGCGTGGACGCCTACCACGAGGACCGACCCGTGCTCGAATCCGATCTCGCTGAACCCGTCAACCCGCGGTGGCTCGCGTTCGCCGGGCCGGTCCTCGAGGCGGGCGTGCGGGCGGTGTTCGGCTTTCCTCTTCATGTGGGAGCGGTGCGCCTCGGGGCGCTCAATCTGTACCGCGACCGACCAGGGCCGCTCACCGACGAACAGCACGCGGACGCGCTGGTCATGGCCGACGTCGCCGCCCAGGCAGTCCTCGTGCTGCAGGCGAACGCGCCGCCCGGGCAGTTGGCCACCGCGCTGGAGGCGAGCGCCGACTTCCAGTACGTGGTGCACCAGGCCGCCGGCATGGTCGCCGTGCAGCTCGACGTCAGCGTCGCCGAGGCGCTCATTCGACTGAGGGCGTACGCCTTCGGCAACGGCCGTCCCCTCGCGGACGTGGCTCGCGATGTGGTGGCCAGAAGGCTGCGATTCGATGCAGGAAGCGGCGAGAACGACCGCCCGTCGTGAGCGCGCCCGTCGGCGGACACCGGCCGCCGTCCGCCGACCAGCCACGGTTGTAACCTCCGCTCGGAGGGTCTCGAGACTGGAGATCGCATGGCAAGAGAAGTGGCGCTGGCCAGGACATTGGTGGAGCTGGCCGATACGCTCGTTGCCGATTTCGACGTCGTGGAACTGCTGACACTTGCTCGCGGACCGTTGCGTCGACGTGCTCGACGTCGGAGCAGCCGGTCTCATGCTGGCCGCACCGAACGGTGACCTGCGAGTGATGGCTTCGTCCAGCGAGACCGTGCGCGTGCTGGAGCTGTTCGAGCTGCAATCGGAGGAAGGCCCTTGCCTCGACTGCTACCGGACGGGCCAACCAGTCGTGAACCAGGACCTCGCCACGGTCGACGGTCGCTGGCCCCGATTCGTGGCCGAGGCCGCTGGCCGCCGGCTTCCACTCGGTCCACGCGTTGCCGATGCGGCTGCGCGGCACGGTCATCGGTGCCCTCAACCTGTTCCACATCGACCCAGGGGAGATGCGCCAAGCAGACGTGGAGGCGGCCCAGGCGCTCGCCGACGTCGCCACCATCGCCATCCTCCAGCACCGCGCCACGCTGGAGGTTCAGGTCCTCAACGAACGGCTCAACCAGGCTCTGAACAGCCGCATCGTCATCGAACAGGCGAAAGGGATGGTCGCCGAGCGGGAAGGGGTCGACATGGAGGAGGCGTTTGTTGCGTTGCGCAGCTACGCCCGTAACCACAACCTCCGGCTGGCCGACGTCGCCCGTGACGTCATCGCCGGCACCCTGACCGCGGTGAGGCTCGATCGTCCGCGTCCTGGCACCTCAGCCTGACTGGACCGCGTCCACGTCGTCAGCGAGTCGCAGGATCTGGTTCGGCCACCTCCTTGCTGCGCTCGACCGGCAACATGTGACCCGCACCTTGGAACAGGTGCAGCCGGGCATCGCCGACGGTCTCGGCGATCCGTATCGATTCGCGTGGCGGCAACACCCGATCGGCGGTTCCAGCCAACAGGAGGAGTGGGACGTGCACATCGCCGAGTCGGTCGCTGAGGTCGATGCCGAGCAACCGGCGGGTCAAACCGAGCCGGCGAGCGGCAGGGCTCGCGAGGCCGATCGTGCGTACCGCCTCGACGTGACTCCGGCGGGGAGCGATGCCGAAGTTGGCCCGCGCGAACACCAGGCCATGGCGATGGTGCCGGCCGACACGCTCGGTCACGGGCCAGTCGAGTGCCGCCGCCTTCACCCGCGAAAGGGGACGATCAGCCGGTCCTCTGGCCGAGCTGTTGATCAAGCACCAGCGCCGAGACCCGGTCGGCGATCACGTCGGGACGTTCGACAGCGAGTCCGAGCGCCACCGCGCCACCCATCGAGTGGCCCACCACGATGGCGCCGCGGAGATCGAGCACGCCGAGCACGCGTGGCGAGGTCATCGACGAGCCCGTCGAAGCCGAACGCCTCCGGCACAGCCGACGAGCGACCGAATCCTCGCTGGTCGACGGCAACCACGCGCCGACCACCCGCCACCAACCACGGCGCCAGCGGAGCGAAGATCCCGAGGTTGGCCCCGTGACCATGCAGCAGCACCACCGGCCTGCCCGGAGCCGCACTCTTCGGCGTGCAGCCTGCCGCCGTCGGGCGTGGCGATGGCACGGGTGCGCTCGGCTGGGAAGGCGAAGCTGTCGCCGGGGTCGGGGTCCGGCGTGGCATCGAGCCGGGCGAGGACACGATGCTCGTAGATCACGACGCCGGCGACAAGCGCACCGATGAGCCCAGCGGGCGCCAGGTCTCGCCAGCCACGCACGTGGCGGCTGACTGCTCGTCGATGATTCGAGGCGCCGATCCGCAGACACTCCCACGGATCGGCCGTCCGTGCGCCACCAGCGTGTACGTCCCTGATGGATCGTCGAGCGTCGCCGGCATCCGCGCCGGCGTGCGAGTGCCAGCGACTACGTGGTCAGCGAGTCACGGAGCTTGAAGCGTTGGATCTTGCCGGTGGCCGTCTTGGGGAGCTCGTCGACGACGAGGATCCGGCGCGGGCGCTTGAAGCCGGCCATGTGGTCGCGGCAGTGGGTGTCGAGGTCGGCGGTCTCGATGGAGTGACCGCGTCGCGCGAACGACGAAGGCGACCGTCTCCTCGAGCCCCAGGTCGGTCCGCGCGCCGACGACCGCAGCTTCCAGCACATCGGGATGGGTGATGAGGGTGGACTCGACCTCCGCGGGCGAGACCCAGATCCCGCCGGCCTTGATCATGTCGCTGTTGCGGCCGAGGAACGTCCAGGAGTCGTCGGCCGATCTCGTGTAGACGTCTCCGGTGCGGAGCCAACCGTCGGGCCGGAACGCGGCCGCTGTCGCCTCCTCGCGCTGCCAGTAGCCGCGGGCCGTGGATGGGCCACGGACGTGGAGGTAGCCGGGCGTCTCGGGCTCGACGAGCTCGGCGCCGTCCTCACCGAGCAGCTTCGCCTCGTACCCCGGCACGACCCATCCGGACGAGCCCGCTGACTGCGCGGTGAGCGTGTTGGAGATGAAGATGTGGAGCGCCTCGGTCGAGCCGATGCCGTCGAGCACCGGGTGTCCGAACCGTTGCGAGAAACGACGTTGCAGGTCGGCGGGCAGCGACTCGCCGGCGGTCACCGTCGCCCGCACCGAGCCGAACACGGCCGGGTCGACCGGCGTGTCGAGGATGGCGGCGACGAATCCGGGAGACCCGAAGAACAGGGTGGGTTCCTCCGCGGCGACGAGCGCGCAGATGCCGTCCGGGGTGGGGCGCTGGGGTTCGAGGATCGAGGTGGCGCCGGCGCCGAACGGGAACGTCAGCGAGTTGCCGAGCCCGTAGGCGAAGAAGAGCTTGGCCACGGAGAGGAAGCGATCATCTTCGGTGACCTCCAGCACCCGCGTGGCGTAGGTGTCGAAGGTGGCCTGCATGCTGCCGTGGACGTGCATGACGCCCTTGGGAACTCCGGTGGTGCCGGAGGAGTAGAGCCAGAACGCCTGGGCCTCCGCTGTGGTGTCGGCGACCGCGGCTGGGTCGTCGTTCGTGAACCCGGTCCAGCCGTGACAGCCAGCCGGGGTCGCCGGACCGCCCGCCTCGTCGATGTGGACCGTGGCCCGCAGGGTCGGCGTCGAGCCCCGTACCGCGTCCACGTGCCCGAGGTAGTCGCTCGACACGACCAGTGCGGCGGCGCCGGCGTCGGCGGCGATGGCGGCGATGTCGTCCGGCCGCAGCATCGTGGACACCGGGACGGGGATCGCGCCGGAGCGCATCGATCCGAGGAGCCAGGCGATCATCTCGGGCGAGTCGTTCATCATCACGACGACTCGTTCCTCGCGCCCGACCCCGAGCTCGGCGAGCGCCTGCTGCACGCGCCATGTCTCCCGCAGCATCGATTCGTAGGTGATGTCGCGCCCGTGCGAGCGCACGGCCACGCGGTCGCCTCGTCCGGCTTCCACATGGCGGTCGAGCAGCCACGTCGCGGCGTTGTATCCCCCCACCGGTGATCCCCCGTTCGTCGTCAGACCCGCACGTAGTCGTAGTCCACCGGCTTGGCGTGGATCCCGGTCGACGGGGCCGCCACCCAGCCGGCCATCCTGCCGGGCTCGTGGACGCCGATCATCAGCGACTCGACGTACTCCCGGTCCGCGTCCGACGGCAACCACTCGACCTCGTGCGCGGCCCACTCCTCCTCGTCGACCAGGCGCCCGCCCGGTGTGACCCGCCGACCTCTGAAGGTCCCCACGTTCCGGTTGAAGCCGATGTGGGGCAGGCTCAGCTGCGCGCCGACGTCGGCCAGCGCACGGTTCCACCGGTCGACCCCCTTCTGGCAGTCGGCGATGTAGTCGTCGCGCAGCGTCTCGTTGAGGCTGGCCAGCTGCGTCACCTCACGGGTGGTGATCTGGTCGTCACCGGCGAGGGGGACGAGCCGGGTGGCGTCGTGCAGGCGATGGTCGTCGTCGCGACGCTCCTCCTGGAACCTGCCCTTGAGGCCGGCGCCGAAGTAGTTGGCCGCGTTCGTCGACGTCTCGGCCCCGAAGAGGTCGAGCGACACGGAGTAGTGGAAGTTGAGGTAGCGCTGCAGGGTCGGCACATCGATGCCGCCGTACGGGCGGATGTCGTCGGTGTCGTGCTCCTTCATCAGTTCGACTGAGCGGTCGACCACGCGGGCGACGCCGGAGGCCCCTACGAACATGTGGTGGGCTTCCTCCTTGAGCATGAAGTCACACGTGCGCGACAGGGGATCGAAGGCCGACTCGCGCAGGGACGCGAGCTGGAACTTGCCGTCGCGGTCGGTGAAGTAGGTGAAGAAGAAGAACGACAGCCAGTCCGGCGTCGCTTCGTTGAACGCGCCGAGGATGCGCGGCCGGTCGGCATCGCCCGAATGGCGTTCGAGCATCTCGTCGGCCTCGTCGCGTCCGTCCCTCCCGAAGTACCGGTGGAGCAGGTAGACCATCGCCCACAGGTGCCGTCCCTCTTCGACGTTGACCTGGAACAGGTTCCGCAGGTCGTACAACGAGGGAGCCGTCAAGCACAGGGCGCGCTGCTGCTCGACCGATGCGGGCTCGGTGTCGCCTTGGACCACGATCAACCGGCGGAGGTCGGCTCGGTATGCGCCGGGCACGTCCTGCCAGACGGGCTCGCCCTTCCGGTCGCCGAAGGCGATCGTGCGGTCCTCGGTCGGCTCGGCCAGGAAGATGCCCCACCGGTAGTCGGGCATCTTCACGTGGTCGAAGTTGGCCCAGCCCTCCTGGCCGACGGAGATCGCCGTGCGGAGGTAGACGTCCTTGTCCTGGAACGCGACCGGCCCCATCTCGCGCCACCAGTCCAGGAACCGAGGCTGCCAGGTCTCCAGGGCTCTGAGGAGGCGCCTGTCGTCGGCCAGCCCGACGTTGTTGGGGATCGGTCGCGGTGACGTCGACGGCCTGCATGTCACACTCGCTTCCGGTCGAAGGCGGGCCGCGATCCGGTGCCGAAGCGCTGGAGCGCGCCCTCCGGTCCGACGGCGTTGGGGCGTTGGAACACCCAGTTCTGCCACGCGGTCAGGCGGGCGAAGATCTTGGTCTCCATCGTCTCCGGCCCGACGAAGCGGTAGTTGGCCTCCATCGCGGTCAGGGCGTCGGGCGAGAACGAGTTGCGCTCGGCCAGCATCACCGGCACCTCGTCGTCCCAGTCGATCTCGTCGAGGGCGAAGGTGACCAGCTCGACCTCGAGAGCGTCCGCGGCGCCGAGGTCCTTGCCGATCACCGATCGCGCCGCCTCGAACGCCTCGTCGCGTTGCCAGAACCGGGTCCGCAGCCGACTCACGCCGTTCGACATCGGATACCAGCCGTCGTTGGCGTCGGTGAGCCGGAGCACGGGTGCCGGTCGGTCGTCGTCCTCGCGGGTGCCGTCGAGCATGATCGACCGGTCGGCCGCCAGCGCCAGTTCGGCCAGCGTCCCGGCGAAGCAGGAGCCGGGCTCGATCAGCGCGATCAACGACCGGGACGACAGATCGAGCCGCTTGAGCACCCGCGCCCAGTACAGGCGCACCTCGCGCGCCAACCAGGCCCCCTCATCCGCCGGCCGAAGCCGGTCATCGAGCGCGAGAACCTGCTCGGCCGCGGCGACGGCGTCCGAGTCGCCGCTCGTCGTCAGGACCCACGTCCCCAGCTCGGGCTCGTTGAACCGGAGGTGGAGCATGGCATGGTCC
The DNA here is from genome assembly GCA_963813375.1 of uncultured Acidimicrobiales bacterium. Taxonomy (GTDB): domain Bacteria; phylum Actinomycetota; class Acidimicrobiia; order Acidimicrobiales; family Ilumatobacteraceae; genus DASTFY01. The sequence goes on from CAWEYT010000001.1 coordinate 53,438, forward strand.
AGCTCGAGCGCCACCGAGAGGAGCCAGCCGCTCGCACCCGCTGACGCCAGGGCGGCGGCCGTCTCCGGTTGCGAGGTGCGCGGCCCCGCGACCTCGAACCGGGCGACACCGTTGACGCGGTCGAACCTCACGGTCACGTTCTCGGCCCGCAATCCGGCGTCATCGATCACCGTCGACGCCCCGAACACCGGGAGCTTCACACCCGTGCCGCTCGCCGGACGGTCCGACCCTGCGGCTCGGGCTTCGGCCCGGGAGCGGACCAGTTCTGCGAACTGGGACTGCGGGGCGATGGCATCGACGAGACCCCATTCGACCGCCTGGCGCCCCTTCACCCCCTCGGTCCTGGTGGCGAAGACGTCGGCCAGGTCGCGCCGCACCTTGCGCTTGTCGACCACCCTGGTCAGCCCGCCGGTGCCCGGCAGCACCGCCAGCAGGGGCACCTCCGGCAGCGACACCGCGGAGGACCGATCGTCGATCAGGAGGATCTCCTCGCAGGCGAGGGCCAGCTCGTACCCGCCGCCGGCGGCGGTGCCGTTGACGGCGGCCAACCACACCTGGCCTGAGGACGCCGACGCCTCCTCGATCGCGTTGCGCGTCTCGTTGGTGAACTTGCAGAAGTTCACCTTGTGACCATGGGCCGAGCCCGCCAGCATGCCGATGTTGGCGCCGGCGCAGAACACCTTGTCCAGCCCACCGGTCAGCACGACGGCGTGGATCTCGGGGTGCTCGAAGCGCAGCCGCTGGACGACGTCGTACAACTCGATGTCGACGGCGATGTCGTACGAGTTGAGCTTCAACTCGTAGTCGTCGAGCAGGCCACGGTCGGCGCTCACGCGCATGGTGACCGTCGCGACCGGTCCGTCGAACGTGACCTCCCAGTGCTGGCGCGCCGACGGTTCGACGCCGAAGGACACCGCTGGCGACTCGTGCGACACGAAGCAACCTCCTGTGGAACTGTAGAGGCGCTCGGCAACAGTCTCCAGGAGCCGGCGTTCAGACCGTCGGAAGCTCGCCCTCCAGGAGGTCCGCGAGCTTGCCGAGCGAGATGGTCCACCCCAGTTCGTTCTGGGCCGGATCCACGCCGGGCGGGACGTTCTCGTGGAGCCCCGTGATCTGCGTGCCCTCGGCCGTCTCGCTCAGCCTGTAGCTGATTGTCATCTCACCGCTCACCGAGGCGTCATCGGTCTCGAACTCCACCAGCTGCACGACCTTTGTGTCCGGCACGAGCTCGATGAACCGGCCGTGGAAGGAGTCGGTCCGGGACGTCGTCTTCCCCGAGTCGGTTGGCTCGTCGTAGGTCAGGGAGATCCGGAACACACCTCCCTCGTGCGGCTCGAAGGCGTGGACCTCGCTGGTCATGCCGTGGGGCACCATCCAGCGCTGCACCGCCTCCGGGTCCAGCAGGGCGCGATACACCTGCGATCGAGGAGCCTTGATCAGCCGGGACACCTGCGTCGTCGTCATGAGGCCGCGCTCCAGAGGCGCTCGCTGGCGAGCTCGGCTCCTTGCGCGAGAGCAGCGAGCTTGCCCCAGGCCACGTCGGGGTCGATGCCCTGCATCCCGACGTGGACGCTGAACCCGCAGTCGACGCCGGCCATCACCCGGTCCCGACCGACCAGGTCCGCGTACCGGCAGATCCGCTGCGCCACCAGCTCCGGATGCTCGATGTAGTTCGACTGCGGCTCGACGACCCCCGGACACAGGATCTTGTCGTCGGGCAGCGCGACGCGCTCGAAGAGCGTCCACTCGTGGGCATGACGCGGGTTGGCCGCCTCGAGGAGCACGGTGCGGGGCTTGGCCTGCCAGACGAGGTCGACGATGTCGGCGAGGTCGACGTCGTGGTGGTGGGGTCCGGGGTAGTTCCCCCAGCACAGGTGCATCCGCAACTGTTCGGCCGGGATGTTCCGCACCGCGTGGTTGAGCGCCTCGATGTTCAGCGCGATCCGGCGGCGGAACGCGGCGAGGTCCATCGACGCGTACGCCGAGTGCCGTCCCATGGCCAGGTCCGGGCAGTCGACCTGCACGGTGACGCCGGCGGCGGCGATCGCCTCGTACTCCGCTCGCATCGCCTCGGCGATGGCGAGGAGGTAGTCCTCGTCGGTCGGGTAGTGCTGGTTGGCGAAGAAGAGCGAGACCACGCCTGGCGACGCGGCACTCGAGAAGCTGCCGGCCACGCCGACGCCGGCGAGTGCGATGGTCAGGTTCCGCAGGTCGACGTCCACGGACTCGTCGCCGGGCCGCACCGAGATCTCGGCCGTGCAGGCCGGTGCGCTGCGCTTGCGCCGTCCGGGGTTGGCGGCGACGAGGTCGGCGCTGCGCGGGTAGTCGACGAGGTCGGCGAAGAAGTAGTCCTGGATCGACTCGCCGGCGAACCCGGTCAGCCGGTCCTGCACGTAGGTCGCGTAGCTGGGCTTGGACATCTCGCCGTCGTTGACGATGTCGATGCCGCAGCTCGCCTGGCGCTCCACGACCTCCTGGACCGCGAGGGCGATCCGCTCGCCGAGCGCCGCGGGGTCGACCGGCACCCCGTCGGCCTTGGCCCACATCATCCGGATCAGCTCGTCGGGGCGCGGGAGGCTGCCCGTATGCGTGGTGAGGATCCGTCCTGGGCCCGTGGTCATCGCTCCTCCGGCTGCTCGGCCGTGACCGTTGAACGGTAGAGTGTCCGGGCAGTGGTCAACCACCTCAGCAACCTCCACCTCAGCAACCTCCACCTCAGCAACTGAGGCACCTCAGACAAGGAGTCAGGCCGTGACGACCATGGAGAAGCTTCCCAGCCGGCTGCACCACAACGCCTTCCTCACCAAGGACCAGGAAGCCACACGGGCGTTCTACGAGGACCTCATCGGGTTGCCCCTGGTCGCGACGTGGTCGGAGGCCGATGAGCTGTTCGGCGCGGTGCGGGTGTACTGCCACACGTTCTTCGCCCTGGGCGATGGCAGCGCGCTGGCCTTCTTCCAGTTCGCCGAGCAGTCCGATCAGGACGAGTTCGATCCCGGCCTGACGCCGTCGCCGTTCCGGCACATCGCCCTGAAGGTGTCGCCGGAGCTCCAGCAGGAGATCCACGACCGGTTGACCGACAGCGGCTGGAAGCCCGAGGGCACATACGTCCTCGAGCACGGCTACTGCCGCTCGCTGTACACGGAGGATCCGAACGGGTTGCTGCTCGAGTTCACCGCCGATTGCGGCACGGCCGACGAGATCGCCGTCGAGCGCCAGGCCGATGCCCACGACACGCTGAAGCGCTGGCTGGCCGGGGACCACACCAGCAACAACGTCTACCGGTAACGCCGCGCCGGCCGGTCGTGGTCGGGACCGTGGCGTCAACCGTGCTGTTCGTCCATGGAGCCCATCTGGGGGGATGGTGCTGGCTGCTCGTGATGGAGCGTCTCGCCTCACGCGACATCCGCGCCGAGGCCATCGATCTGCCCTTCACGGGCTATGAGGACGACGTGCGCTGCGTGCGCGCCGCCATCGAGGCTGCCCGCGGGCACGGTCCCGTCCACGTCGTGAGCCACAGCTACGCCGGCCTCCCGGTGTGCGCGGGCGGGCACCTCGCCACGCACCTCACGTTCGTGGCCAGTCGTATGCCGCTGCCCGGCGAGTCACCGGCCGCCCACACCCCGGAGTGGGGATTCGCCGACTTCCAGCGCTGCCTGACCACCGACGACGCCGGCGTGACGTCGGTGTCGCAGGCCGTGCGGCCCCACTTCTTCCATCGCTGCCCGCCGTCGCTGGCCGACTTCGCCATGGACCGGCTCCGACCGATGCGCAGCGCCGTCCCCCGGCAGCCCCTCGCCGACCCGGCCTGGCAGCGCGTGCCCAGCTCCTACGTCGTGTGCGCCGACGACCGCGCCGTCCAACCGTCGGCGCAGCGCGACCGCGCAGCGCGAGTCGGCGCCGCGGTCGAGCTCGACACCGACCACAGCCCGTTCTTCAGCGACCCGACGGCGCTGGCGCAGTTCATCGCCGCGCAGCACGACGCGGCGATGGCCGCATGAGGCCGGCGCCGGCCGGCCGGGGCTACGCGCGGATGAGCGGATCCGGCACCGGGAGCCGCGCCAACTGCGTCCACTCGTCCGTGATCTTGGCCGCGGTGTCGAGCAGCAGCGGCAGGTGCCGGCGCTGCAACTCCTCGACGGAGGTCTCGGCGGCGTGCACCGTCACGTTCATGGCGGCCACGATGCCGCCGGACGCGTCCCGGACGGGCGCGGCGATCGATCGGATGCCGAGCGAGAGGCGCTCGTCGGAGAGCGCCCAGCCCCGCTCGCGCACGACCTCGAGATCGGCGATGAGCTCGTCCCGGCTGGGGATCACCCGCGGGATCACACCAGAGCGCGACGGCGTCGCCAGCAGCGTCTTCAGCTCGTCGTCGTCGAGCGCGGTGAGCAGCACCTGCCCCATCGAGGTCGCCACCGCCGGGAAGCGCGTGCCGATGTGGACGGCGAGAGAGATGATCTTCGGCACCGGCACCCGGGCGACGTACACGATGTCGCTGCCGTCGAGCTGGGACATCGAGCTCGACTCGCCGGTCTGCGCCACCAGCGCCTCCAGGTGTGGTCGCGCCAACTCCCAGATGCCGAGCGTGGCGATGTACGTCGTGCCGAGCTCCAGCACCTTGGTCGTGAGCGTGTACACGCCGTCGCGCGAACGGACATACCCCAGGTCTTCGAGCGTCATCAGCAACCGCCGGGCCGTCGGCCGCGGTAGCGACGTCAACGCGGCGACCTCGCTGGCCGACAGCGCGGTGGCGGTGGGGCTGAAGGCCGTGATGATCGACAAGCCGCGGGCCAGAGCCTCGACGAAGTCCGTGCTGGAGCGCCGGAGCATCCCGGCATCCTCGCACGCCGCGACCACCCGTCCGCGTTCGGTGCGACCGGACCACAAGACAAGGACGTTCTCATGACCGGAGACCAACCGACCGACCGGCGGGCCCCCCTCGACGGGATCGTCGTCGCCGATCTGTCCCGCATCCTCGCTGGTCCCTACTGCTCGATGCTGCTGGCCGACATGGGCGCGACCGTGATCAAGGTCGAGGGACCCGGTGGCGACGACACCCGCACGTGGATGCCGCCCGTGAAGGACGAGGTGTCCACGTACTACCTGTCGATCAATCGGAACAAGCGGTCGATCGTGCTCGACTTCCGCGATGACGGTGACCGGGCGCTGGCGACCGAGCTCCTGCGCCGAGCCGACGTGGCCATCGAGAACTTCAAGCCCGGCGCGCTCACGAAGTTCGGGCTCGACTACGAGACGGCCGCGCGCGCCAACCCTCGGCTCATCTATCTCTCGATCTCCGGCTTCGGGACGGCTGACGGCGCGTGGTTGCCCGGTTACGACCTGATCGTGCAGGCCGTCTCGGGCCTGATGAGCCTGACGGGCGATCCGGACGGGCCGGCGTACCGGGCCGGCATCTCCGTGTTCGACGTCATGGCCGGGCTCCACGGGCTCATCGGGATCCTCGCCGCGCTGCACCAGCGCCACGAGACCGGTCGGGGCCAGCACGTCGAGGTGAACCTGCTGTCGACGGCGATGTCGGGGCTGGTCAACCAGACGGCCGCCTACACGACGGCCGGGGTCGTGCCGAGCCGCATGGGCAACGCGCACCCGAGTCTCTTTCCGTACGAGACGATGCCCACGGCGGACCGCGACATGATCATCACCGCAGGTAACGACCGCCAGTTCCGGGCGCTGTGCGAGGTGCTCGGGATTGCCGAGGTGGCCGACGATCCGCGCTTCAGGACGAACGCCGACCGGACGGACCGGCGCGAGGAGTTGCGGCCGCTGCTGCTCGAGCAGCTGGCCAAGTGGCCGGCCGACGACCTGTTCCTCGCCCTTAACAAGGCGGGCGTGCCCTGCGGACCGATCAACACCATCGGTGAGGGCGTCGAGCTGGCCGAGTCGCTGGGCCTGATGCCTCGGGTGACGATGGGGGAGGGCGAGCGGTCCGTCGACGTCGTGCGCAACCCGATCACCTTCGGTGACGCCGAGGTGCGCTACGACCGCCCACCGCCGTTGCTCGGCGAGCACACCGCGGAGATCACGGAGTGGCTGCGCGCCGCCGGCCGGCGCGGAGGATGGCGCGTGAGCGAGCCGACCCCGACGTACGGCACCGGCCCCTACCGCACCGGGCTGGGCACTTCGAACGCCGACGCCATCACCCTGCTCGGACACGACCTCGCCCAGGAGCTGATCGGTCAGATCAGCTTCGGGGAGCTGGCCTTCTGGTTGGTGGCCAAGCGCCGGCCCGACCCGGGGCAGCTCGTCATGTTCGAGGCGGTCCTGGTGTCGCTGGCCGACCACGGCTTCACCCCGACGGCGATCGCCGCCCGGCTGACGTACGCCAGCGCTCCCGACTCGCTGCAGGGAGCGCTGGCGGCCGGGCTGCTCGGCGGCGGCTCGCGGTTCCTGGGCGTGACCGAGGACTGCGCGCACTTCCTGGCCGCGGCGCTGGCCGAGCTGCCGAACCGGCCGACCGACGATGCCGGCTGGGACGCCGTGGCCCTCGACCTCGTGACCCGAACCAAGTCCTCAGGGCGCTTCGTCCCGGGGCTCGGCCATCCCGTGCACAAGGTCGAGGACCCGCGCACGCCCGTGTTGTTCGCGCTGGCGCGAGAGCACGGGACGTTCGGTGACCATTTGGCCCTCTTCGCCGCGATCGGTCGCGTGCATCCAGCCGTGCTCGGCCGGCAGCTGCCGCTCAACGGCGCAGGCACGTGTGGAGCGGTCCTGGCCGATCTGGACCTCCCCCTCTCCGTCATGCGGGGCTTCGCACTGCTCTCGCGCTGCGCCGGCCTGCTCGGGCACCTCGCCGAGGAGCAGACGGACCCGATCGGCATCGAGGTCTACATGGCCGTCGACCGCAACATCGACTACCGGCCACCCGATACGTAGTCCCCGGTCGGGTGTCCGCAAGGTGGTACAGTGACCGCTGGTCGGACACTGCGCCCGACCTGGGGGAAAGGGGGGCAAGCATGACTGTCACTACCAGCCCGACGACGATGGGCGAACCCGGGACCATCCGGGACGCCAGTCGGCTCAAGGCCGCCGGCGGCGTCGCACCGTGGTGGTACAACTGGGTCGATCGGCACCGCGTGGCCGGCATCCTTCTCGTCGGCGTGATCGCGACGCAGCTCGGCACCTACTTCGGCTACGTGTTCCCAGCCGTCGGCCTGCCGACGCTGCCGTGGCCGCTCTACAACGGCGCGCTCGGTCTCATGACGGCTGAGACGTTCACCACGACGGGGTCGTTCTTCGTGGGCCAGACGCTCCACTTCATCAACGGCATCGTCTTCGCGGTCCTCTACGCGGTCCTGTTCCTTCCCTTGTTGCCGTTCCGGAACACGCGTGGGGGCAACCTTGCCGCCGGGCTGATCTACAGCATCATCATGTCGATCATCAGCGTCGGCATCCTGGTGCCGTACGCGTACGTCCCGAAGGCGGGCTACGGCTTCTTCAGCTTCGATGGTCCTGACGGATGGAAGTTGCCCGCAGCGGTGCTGGTCTGGCACCTCATCTACGGCCTCTTCCTCGGAACGCTGTTCATGGTGAAGAACCACGAGGGCTACGAGAAGGCGTAGCGGCTCGCCCATCCAGGAAACTGGTCCTGTCCCGGCCGAGCCACGATGACGCTCTTCCCGACGTCGCTCGTCGGGTCCTACGCCCAACCGGACTGGCTCATCGACCGGGCCAAGCTCGCGGCGCGTTCCCCCGCGCGTCCGGGCCCTGGAGTTGTGGCGGGTGGCGCCGGAGTGGCTCGAAGAGGCCCAGGACGACGCCACCCTCCTCGCCATCCGTGACCAGGAGCGGGCCGGGCTGGACATCATCACGGACGGCGAGGCCCGCCGGGAGAGCTACTCCAACCGCTTCGCGACGGCGCTCGAGGGCGTCGACATCGAGAACCCGGGCACCGCGCTCGACCGCAGCGGCCATCCGAACCCGGTGCCCCGCGTCGTGGGGAAGGTCCGGCGCAAGCACCCGGTGCAGTTGCGCGACCTCGCCTTCCTGCTGGCCAACACCGACCGGCCGGTGAAGATGACCGTGCCCGGCCCCTTCACGATGTCCCAACAGGCCCAGAACGACGCCTACGAGACCGAGGAGGAGCTGGCCCTGGACTACGCCGCCGCCGTCAACGAGGAGATCCATGATCTCTTCGCCGCGGGCGCGACCGTGGTCCAGATCGACGAGCCGTACATGCAGGCCCGTCCCGAGAAGGCCAGGCAGTACGGCGTCGCCGCGCTGACGCGAGCCCTCGACGGTGTGACGGGAACGACCGCGGTGCACATCTGCTTCGGCTACGCGGCGATCATCCACGAGCGGCCGTCGGGCTACTCGTTCCTCCCCGAGCTCGCCGCGGTGCCGGCGGCGCAGGTGTCGATCGAGACCGCCCAGTCGAACCTGGACACGTCCGTCCTCGCCAGCCTGCCCGGGAAGACGATCATCCTCGGCGTGCTCGACCTCAGCACGCACGAGGTCGAGTCCGCGGAGACGGTGGCGGCGCGCATCGAGCGGGCCTTGCCGAACGTGCCTGCCGAGCGGATCATCGCCGCGCCCGACTGCGGGTTGAAGTACCTCCCGCGCGACGTCGCCTTCGGGAAGATGAGCGCGATGGTGGCCGGTGCGGCACTGGCCCGGGAGAGGCTCAGCTCCTGACGATCCGGCCCTCCACCGCCGGGGCGACCGGTGAGGTCCGGCCGATGAAGCCGACGACGAGGTCGAGCAGCGCGTCGCCCGGCGTGAGCACGTCCGTGCCGCTGGCCAGCACCGTGTAGCCGTCGCCGCCACCGAACATGAAGTCGTTCGTGACGAGGCGGACCGGATCGGCCGGACCGACGGGCGTGACCGAACCACCCGGCCGCACGACCTCGATGGAGTCCACCACCGCGGTCGTGCCCTCGCAGTGGAAGCGCAGGCGCAGGCCGGCCACCTGCGGGAAGCGCCCTGTGGCCACGGCGGGATCGCAGGCGGGTGAGAACCCGTTGACCAGCGCGGTCGTGAGCTGCGCGCCGGTCAGGGTCTCGATGACCGTCCGGTTGCCGAAGGGGAGGACCGCGAAGACCTCACCCCACGTGATCTCGTTGATCGCCTCGCCGCCGGAGGGCGGCGCACCCAGGATGTCGGCCCGCAGGCCTCCCGAGTTGGTCAGCGCGGCGTCGATGCCCGGGTAGGCGTCGATCATCGCGTCGGCCACGAGGTTCCCCATCGCCGACTCGTTCAGGCGCGTCGGGTCGCGCAGGATGTCGATCTCCTGGGTCCCGATGACGCGGTTGCGGAGCACCGCGGTCTCCGCATTGGCGGCGTCCACGATCTCCTTGACGTCGGCCCGCTGCGTCACGCCGAGGTTCTTGGCCACGCGAGTGGCCGGGCTCACCCACGTCACGTCGCCGCCGGTGACGACGAGCTGGGCCACGGAGTAGCTGCCCCCGGCGTTGACCCCCTCCGCGACCGGGATCCTGCCCACGACCGTGTTGGCGATGCGGTGGGTGTGTCCCGCGATGACGAGGTCGACCGTCGTGTCTTGCAGCGCCTCGACGATCGGGATGATCGGACCCTCCCACGTCGCCGCCGGCCGGTTGGCGATGCGGTTCGCTCCGAGCACCGCGCCCTCGTGGATGACGACGATCTGGACCTGGATCCCACGGCTGCGCAGCCGCTCGGATTCGGCGGCGATGGCCTCGGCCTCGTCGGTGAAGGTCAGGCCCGCCGTGGCGTCGGCCCGTACGAGCTCCGGTGTCGTGCGCACCGTGGCCCCGATCACGCCGACCCGCACGCCGTTGACGTCGAAGACCGCCGAGCGGTCCAGCCAGGGCGGGGGATCGGTCGTGCCCTCCTCGACGATGTTGGCCGAGAGGAAGGGGAAGTCGGCACGGTCGAGGTGCTCCAGGATCCGGTCGATGCCGAAGTCGAACTCGTGGTTGCCATAGGACGTCGCGTCCATGCCCCAGGCGTTCTCGACGTCGATGGCCGGCCGGTCGTCGAGAAGGGCCGAGTTCGGCGGGGTGGCGCCGACGTTGTCGCCGGCGGCGAGGAGGAGCGTCTCCCCGGGCAGCGCGCCGGCCTCCTCGTCGAACATGGTGGCAAGCGCGGGCGCGCCGCCGACGGGGACGTTGAGGCCGTCGATCGGGGTGGTCGTCTGGTCGAGTTGCCCGTGGAAGTCGTTGAGCCCGATCACGTTGACCAGCCGGTACTGCTCGCTCCCGCGCAGCATGGGCAGCGCGACGCGGCCCTGGCTCTGCTGGGGCACGGGGACACCGAGCAGGAACGCGGCGGTCGGGGCGACGTCGATGCTCCGCATGCCGTCGATGTCGCCCCGCTTCACGAGCTCGCCGCCGGCCAGGAACGTCGCCCGCATGTTGGTGTTCGCGTCCGGATCGTCACTGGCGACGTCGGGCACGTACCCGTGCTGGCCGAAGAAGGCCGACCGGGCGATGAGCGTGCCGGGGGTGGCGGCGTCGAACTGGTACGGCGGGGCGGAGAACACCACGAGGTCACCCGTGCGAGTGGGATGGGCCATGTCGGCCGTGGTGTCGGGACCGTTCGGGATGGCCCGCGCCTCGGCCTTGCTGAACGCCCGATCGATGACCGGCCAGCCCTCGGGCGCGCCGTCCCCCGTCCAGTCGTTCGGATCGGTGAGGGCCATGAAGGCCTCCTCGATCGCTCCGACGGTGGCCGCCTCCTCGGCCGCCGGCACCTGCTGGAGCCCGCCGGCCGACGGGATCGCGTCCGGCCAGGTTGAGGTAGATCTGCACGGTGCCGCCGGCCCAGCAGGCCTTGGCCTTGCCGATGGTCTCCCCGGTCGCCGGTCGGCAGTTCGAGGTCTGCGGCTGCGAGAGGAGGCCGAGGTCGACGAGGACCTTGCTGGCGTCGATCGCCGCGAACTGGGCGCGAACCCGTGGTCCGACCCCACGAACGTCGTCAGCCCGGGATCGGCCAGCTGCTCCTGGGCCAGCCGCATGGTGGCGTCGGCGCCCTGGTAGGCCCGCTCGATGAAGGCCTCACGCTCGGCGACGCGGCCGTCGGGCGTGCCGTTCACCTGCACATCGTCGTAGGCCGGGTTGGCGGCGCCGTTGGGGAGCGTCGGGGTGACCAGGCCGAGGAACTGGTGCTGGAACTCGTCCGTGACGGGATAGCCCACCATCGCCAGATCGGGTTGGTAGGTGTCGATGACGTACTCGATCAGCGGGTGGTAGAGCTGCTCCCAGTAGAGCCCCTGCTCGACGTAGGTCTCCTCGCTGACGATGCCGGCCTCGAGGACGGCGAAGTCGCCGGCCTGCGATGAGGGGAACGTGGCGGCGACGTAGTCCTCGAAGTCGCCCGTGAAGCCCGGCGCGCCGGGCCACGCCGGCCACGTCGCGATGGCCCGCGTGACGGACGTGTGGAACAGCCGCACCTCGCTGAGGTCGGGCGCCAACCGCTCGACCTTGGCCAGGAAGGCGCCGGTCTTGCCGTTGAGGGCGTCGGTGCCCTGGATGGTCACCTTGACGTCGGCCCACTCGCCGGCCGCGAGGTCCCCGACCCGCTCCGCGTCGGCGCCGCTCTTGCCGCGGGAGAGCAGCACGCGGTCGTAGTTCGTCGCACCGTCGTCGGTGCTGTCGTAGAGGTAGGCGTTGAGGCCGTACTTGTCCGTGCCGGCGTCGAGGACCCGCAGCCGCATCTCCTGCGCCGGGCTGAACGAAGCGGGTACGTCCGACCAGCCGGTGGCGGGCGCGGGGGCGGCGCCCGGGAACGGTGCCTGCCCGGCGAAGCCGGCCGGGTGGTCGAACTGGAGCCCGAACGCGGCGGTGAACGCGGCGTCGTCCGCCGGGGAGATGTAGTTGGTGGCCACGCCCCGGCCGGAGCGGAAGTTCCGGAAGTCGAGCGTCGGGCCGTCGATGGCGCCGACGCGACCACCGGCCCACTCGATCTGGACGACGCGCCGTCCGGCCCGCTCGGCGGCCTGGGCCAGCGTCTCGGCCTGGAGGACCCCGGCGTCGAACGCCGACGTGCGGTTGGCGAAGGGCTGGCCGTTGACGTGGAAGGTGTTGTTGGTCGAGCCCGCGGTTCCCGGCCAGGCGCCTGTGGCCAGCGTGTTCCAGCCGGCGCCGGTGTTGGCCGGGGCCTGCGTCAGCAGTCCACCGCCGGCGGCCGCGGCGCCCCTCCGGAGCAGCTCCCGGAATCCGGGGACCACGTCAGGGTCGGACGCGTAGGCCTTGACCCGGTTCTGCATGAGACCGTCGGCGGCGAACAGCAACAGCCTGGACTGCTGGCCGCCTCCCTGCTGGGACAGCACGGGCGCCGACGCGGGTCGTATCCCTGCGGGCGCAGCGCCGGCCGGGACCAGCGAGACCGCCAGCGCGAGCCCGGCGGCCACCACCGCGGGCCGGCGCACCTTCGGACCGAAGAATCTGCGCATGCGCCCTTCCCCCGTTCCTGCCCCTCCCCGGCGGTCACCCTAACCGCGCCCGGCGCTGGAGCCACGGGAATGGCAGTGGTCAGCTCTTCTCGGCCGTCCAGAGCGCCGAGCTGGCGGCGGTCGCGGCGCGGTGGGCGGCCAGCGACTCGTCGGCCGCCTGCTGATCGCCGGCCGCGCCTCTCGACGCCGGGAGGTCCTGGATGGCGCCCTGCAAGCTCGACGCGGTCGGCCCGCAGGCTGTGGGCCACGATCAGCGCCGAGCCCAGCACCACGAGGGCCAGGCCGCCGATCCCGCCCGAGATGAGGTAGGGGATCTGGGCCGGTTCGCGGTCGTACGACGCGGCGCCGTTCCAGCCGAGGAAGATGAGGAAGAAGCCGACGATGCAGTAGGCGATGCCGAGGACGCCGCCGAGCTTGGACCACAGCTTGCTCATGGTTGCCTCCGGTTCACTCGTGCTCCCCGCCGAGGTAGGACTCCCGCAGGTTGGCGGAGCGGATCTCGTCTCCGACCCCCGAGAAGATCAGGGTGCCCTTCTCCATGATGAGCGCCCGGTCGGCGTAGGGCAGGACGCCGACGTTCTGCTCCACGATGATCACCGTCACGCCGTCGTCGTTGATGCGCTCGACCACCTGGAAGACGATCTTGGCCAGCGCGGGGCTCAGGCCGAGCGACGCCTCGTCGATGAGCAGCAGCCGGGGCTTGGACATCAGCGCCCGGCCGATGGCCAGCATCTGCTGCTCGCCACCCGACAGCGTGCCGGCCGCCTGGTCGACCCGCTCGGCCAGCCGTGGGAAGTACTCGAAGACGAGCTGGCGGCGCTCCTCGACCTCGTCGCGGTTCCGCCGGCGGGTCCAGGCGCCGAGACGCAGGTTGTTGGCGACGCTGAGGTCGGGGAACACCCGCCGTCCCTCGGGGACGAGGGCGATGCCCCGATCCACGAGCTGGGTCGGGGATCGGCCGGCGATGTCCTCGCCATCGAAGCGGATGGTCCCGGAATCCGGCTTCAGGAGGCCGGCGATGGTGGCGACCGTGGTCGTCTTTCCGGCGCCGTTGAGCCCGAAGAGCACCGCCGTCTCGCCCTCTTCGACGGCGAAGCCGATGCCCAGCAGCACGGGGAAGCCGTAGCCGACGCGCAGGTCCTCGACCTCGAGGAGGGCCATCAGTCGTTCTCCACGAGGTCGTCGAGCTGCGCTTCGAGCGCGACGGCCGCCGGATCGGGATCCTCGCCGAGGTAGGCGGCGAGGACCTGCGGGTGGTTGCGGACCTCATGGGGTGGCCCGTCGGTCACGAGCTGCCCGAAGTCGAGGCAGTAGACGTGATCGCAGACCCGTACGACGAGCGGCACGTGGTGCTCGATCATGGCGATCGACAGGCTGAACATGTCGCGCAGCTCCAGCAACGAGTCGCCGAGTCGCTTCGCCTCCTCGGGTCCCATGCCGGACGACGGTTCGTCCAGCAGCAGGAGATCGGGGTCGGTGGCGAGCACGGTCGCGATCTCGACCCGCTTGAGGGTCCCGTACGGCAGACCGGCCACCTGCGTCTCGAGCAGGTCGGACAGGCCGAGGACGTCGGCCAGGGCCTCGGCCTTGCGTCGCAGCCGCCGCTCGCCGGCCAGCGACCGCGGGCTGCCGAACATGCCCGAGATCGTCCCGTAACCGGCCTGGAGGTACTGCGCCGTCACCAGGTTCTCCCGAACGGTCGCACCCTTCACGAGGCCGACGTTCTGGAAGGTGCGGCCGAGCCCGAGCGCGGCCCGCTCGTGGACCGGGAGCTTCGTGATGTCCCTCCCGCGGTAGAGGATGCGGCCGGTGTCCGGCGTGTAGAAGCCGGTGATCATGTTGAACAACGTGGTCTTGCCCGCACCGTTGGGCCCGATGACGCCGACGATCTCGCTCTGGCCGACCGCGACGCTGACGTCGGCGTTGGCCTGGACGCCGCCGAAGCGGATGGAGAGGTCGTACGTCTCAAGCACGGACATCGGTGATCTGCACCTCCTTCGGCCCGTGGTCGTGGCGGTCGAAGCGATGACCGGTCATCCAGCGCTGGACGGGGCGGATCTGCTGCCCGATGCCACCCGGGAAGCGGATGACGTTCAGCAGCAGGAGCAGCGGGGCGATGATGAGCGTGGCGTACTCGGGCGTGAGGTTCACCGGGCCAGGGACCTTCTCCAGCAGGTCCTCGAAGCCGGGGATCTTCTCGATCAGGTACGGCAGGAGCGCGAAGAAGGCGCCGCCGATCACCAGGCCGGCCCGGGACCGGAGGCCACCGACCACCGTCATCGTGACGAAGAACAGGGACAGGCCGAAGTTCCAGAAGTCGGCCGAGACCGACTCGTCGCCGTGGGCGATGAGCGCTCCGGCCAGGCCGGCCATGGCGCCGGAGACCACGAAGGCGAACAGCATGGCCAGGCGCACGTTGATGCCGAACGTCGACGCGACGCGGGGGTTCTCGCGCAGGGCCAGCAACGCCCGCCCGCTCTTGGTGCGCATCATCCGCCAGTCGACGTAGAGCACGACGGCGAGGAAGGCGAGGCAGAGGTAGTAGTAGCGCCACTCGGACTCGAACCAGTCCGGCTTGGGGGCCCGCTGCCCGGCGCCACCGCCGGTGAACTCCTGGATCTGGAAGATGTTCTGCTCGGCGACGAGTCCGTAGGACAGCGTGATCAGCGCGAAGTAGAGGCCGCGGATCCGCAGCGACACGCCGCCCAGCACGAGCGCCTGCGCGCCGCCGATGGCCGTCGCCGCCAGCACGCCGACCCAGAACGACTGGCCCTGCACGGTGACGAGGTAGGCGGAGGTGAAGGCGCCGATGCCGACGAACGCCGCGTGTCCGAGGGAGATCTGGCCGACGTAGCCGAGCAGCACGTTGAGCGACAGCGCCACGATGGCGAAGCAGACGGCCATGGCGTAGAGGCGCAGGTCGGTGCCGGGCCGGCTCAGCGGCAGGACGAACACGAGCGCGGCCACCGCGGCCCAGAGCACGCCGCGGCCGATCCAGCCGAGCGCGGTCGGCCGGAACGGCTGGGCCGCCTCGGGGGCGACGACCGCGTCGGGGGGTGTTCCGGCTGCCGTGGCGACGGCCATCAGGCGGTCTTCCCGAGGAGGCCCTGCGGCCGCACGACCAGCACGCCCAGCAGCACGAGGAACACGATGAGCGTCGACGGCGTACCGGGGATGTCCTGGAAGATCTCGGCGTCGGTGGCGACGGCCTGGATGACGCCGACCAGCACGCCGCCGAGGAACGCCCCGGGCAGGCTCGTCATCCCACCGAGGACGGCCGCGGTGAAGGCGGGGATCAGGTAGGCCGACGTCATGACCCCGGGGGTGAACTGGCCGGTGTCGGGCACGGCGATGACGGCGGCGAGCGCGCCGAGCAGCGCCGCGAGCACCCAGGTGAACGTCGACAGCCGGCGGACGCTGATGCCGACGAGCTCGGTGGCCGTCGGCTCCTGGCTGGCGCCGATGATGGCGAGCCCGAGGTTGGTCCTGGTGAAGAACAGGCCCAGCACCACGGCGAGCACGGCGAGCGTCCCGATCAGCCACAGCCGCTGGTCCGACACCTGCACCCCGAGGATCGTGACCCGGTCGAGGGTCGGGAACGCCCTCGAGATCGGTCGTCCCTGGTTGTCGAAGAGCCACTGCTGGAGGGCGATGGCGAGCAGCGCCACGCCGGCGGTGGCGACGAGCACGATGACCCTGGGCGCCTCGAACAGCGGGCGGATGACGATGAGCTCGGTCAGGAAGCCGAACAGCATCCCCGCCAGGAGGGCGCCGAGCACGGCGAGGCCGTAGGGGACGCCGTTCGAGTGCAGCAGGTACAGCGTGCAGATGGCCGCGCCGCCGAACTCTCCCTGCGCGAAGTTGAACACGCCGCTCGACTTGTAGATGAGCACCAGGCCCGAGCGCGACGAGCCCGTACGCGGAGCCGGACACGACGCCGATGACGATCGACTGCTCCTGATCCATCAGCCAGAGGACCGCGATCAGCACGACCGCGATGGCGATGCCGATCACGAGCCCTCGACGCTGCTGGCCGTCCACGGGTCAGCCCACCGAGACGAACTGCTCAGCCGTCTTGAACTGCTTGGGATCGGACGTGCAGTCGGCGTCCAGCACGTGGGCGCCCGTGCCGCCGAAGTGGTCCTCCTCCGAGAACTGGATGGGCGAGTAGATGCCGTTGTCGAACCCCTCGGACGTCACGAGGGTGTTCATGAAGGCGGCACGGCCGAGCTCCGGCCCTGTCCCCTCGAGCATCAGCCCGATCGCCTTGTTCAGCGACCAGAGCTGGAGGCCGATGTCGTCGACCGGGGCATCTGCCGGCGCGAACTGCTCGTAGGCCACTCTGAAGTTCGGGTCGAGCGAGTCGATCACGTCGAGGTTGGGCGTGGGGGAGAGGAACACGCCGGTCTCCACGGCCGGACAGCCGAAGTTGGTGACGGCGTTGAGACCGCTGGTGACGCCCGGGCCCATCCAGATCGGGGTGTAGCCCTGGTTGAGACCCTGGTTGGCCAGACCGATGAACACGACCGGCGAGGTGTTCAGGACGACCGCCTGGACGCCGCTGTCCTTGAGCGCCTGCACGACGGAGAGCTGTTCGGGTTCGACCGCCGTCTTGGCGATCCGCGTCTCGTAGCCGATGGTGAGGCCGGCTTCCTCGGCCGCGGCCTTGACCGCTTCGACGAAGCCGTCGAACGACGGGGTGTCGGCGACGACGAGCCCGAACTCGGTGATGTTGCGCTGCTGGAGCTGCTCCATCAGGAGCGGTGCCTGGGCGGCATAGGTCAGCGTCGATGCGAAGTAGGTCTCCAGGTCGGCGAGGCCCTCCTCGTTCACGCCGGCCGACAGGTACGGGATGCCGTTCTCGGCCGCGTACTGCGCGCAGGCAGTGATCTGGTCCGCGCCTCCGCCGCCGACGAGCATGAAGGCGCCTTCGTCCTCGACCATCTCCCGGCAGACCTGCACGGCCTTCTGCGGGTTGAACGTGTCGTCGCGGAAGACGACGCGGACGTTGCGGCCGAAGAGCTGGTCGGGGGCGCTCTCGGCCAGGAACTGCCAGTAGATGTCCTTGCCGATGTCGAAGCTCGTCTGCGGGATCGGGGACGCGCCGGTGACGGGCGCGTGGATGCCGATGACGATCTCGTCGTCGGTCACGCCGTTGGTGTCAGTCGTCACCGGGCACGAACGGCCCGGCGGAGGGCGCCTCGGTGTCGTCCGGAGGCGCGCTGGTGTCGACGCCCGGCGCTCCGGTCACGCCCGGGGCGTCGGTCGGCCGGCGTCGGTCCCGGCGGGCGCCGCCGTCTCCGGTGCGGGGGCGACGGGTACCTCCTCGGCCACTTCGCTGCCGGCCACGCCGGCCTTCTGCCCGCAGCTCGCGGCCACGAGCGCAATCGGGACGAGGAGTGGCAGCAGGCGGGCGGGCCTCATCGCTCGCCGCCTTCCGGCGAGACCTGGCGGTCGAGGTAGCCGCTCACCCCGCGGGCACTCGAGCTCGTGCGATCGGGAGCGCCGTCAGGTCCGAGGCAACGCGCCGTGACGTAGGCCAGCACGAGCACCAGCGGGATCAGCAGCCACACCGTCCACGACCAGTTCCCCGTGAGGTCACCGGTGGCAGCCAATGCAGCGAAGGACCTGTCGGTCATGGTGCTCGTCTCCTCGTCGGTCCGCGGCTTCCCCTTGCCGCGGACGAGCCTCCGGGCACACTAGTGACTCGTTGCGAAGGCAATCTCCGGGGTCGGACCTCGTCACGGGGTGGCGACACCCCGGGCGTCGCCACGAATGGCCTCCAAGACGGCGCGGTAGCCGGACGGGTCGACCGTGACATCGAGCAGGGTCGGACCGCGCCGCTCGCACGGCGGCCAGCATCGCCCGCCTGAGCGTCGCCTCGTCCGGAACCGTCTCCGCTGCGAGTCCACAGCCCCGGGCGATGGATGCGTAGTCGGTGGGCCGGTAGCGGACGGCGTTCGTGCCGCCCTGTCCCTCGCCCCGCTGCTTGATCGCGATCAGGCTCAGCGTGGAGTCGTTGAACACGACCACGACGACGTCGAGCTGCAGCCTGGCCAGCGTCTCCAGCTCGCCCAGGGTCATGCCGAGGCCTCCGTCGCCCGTGAGGCAGACGACGCGTCGGTCCGGATGGACGAGAGCGGCCGCGATGGCGGCCGGGAGCGCGAACCCCATCGTCGCCAGCCCGCTGGACACCAGCAGGTCACCCGCGGCCTCGGTCTCCCAGAGTGGGACGGCCACGAGCATGTGCGCGCCGGCGTCCACCGTGGCGATGGCTCCGCGACCGGCAACCTCCTGCACGGCGGTCACGACTTCCCGTGCGATCAGACCGGCCGGCGAGCACGGTTCGGCGGCCCGGAGCCGCTCGAGCGCGAGCGCGCGGTACCGATGAGCCGGCGGAGGCTCCGGACCGGCCTCCAGCGTTCGGGCGAGGGCGTCCAGCGTGGTCGCCAGATCGCCGCTGACCTCGGCCAGCAACCGGTCTCCGAAGTACGTGCTGTCGTCGATCGGCCAGCCGCCGAGGAGCACGACCGGTGCCGGATACGGCCATGGTGCAGGGATGAGCTCGACGGGGTCCAGGCCCACGCCGACGATCAGGTCGGCGTCCGCCAGCACCTCGGCCTCGATGGTCGCGCCGGTCGCCACGCCGGCCGCGTGCGGATCGAGATCGCTGATCACCCCCCGCGCCTTGTAGGTCGTGAGCACGGGGACCGCGGCCCGAGCGAGGAAGTCGCGCAGGGCCTCGTGCAACGCAGCGCGCCGTCCCGCCGGCACGGCGACCGCACCGACACCCGCCACGACGACCGGTCGCCGGGCGGCCCGCAGCGCGGCGCGTGCTGCGTCGAGGTCGGCTGTCGTGCGAGGAGCGGGCGAGGAGACCGGCCAGGTCTCGTCGCCCGACGGCAGGGCGTCGGGGTCGAGGTCGACGTGCACCGGGCCGGGACGGCCCTCGACGGTGAGGGCCAAGAGCGCGGGGAGCCGGGCGTCCCCGGCCCCGCAGCGAACGGAAGCCTTCGTGATCCCGGCGAAGAGCGACAGGTGGTCGAGCCGCTGGTGGGAGACCCGGGCGGTGTCGCCGCTCGTGACGCAATCGGTCAGGAGCACCATCGGCTGGCGGTCGAGCCAGGCCTGGGCGACCGCGTTGACCGCGCTCGCGGCACCGGGCCCTCGCGTGGCCACGCAGGCGCCGGGCCGCCCGGTGAGCTCACCGGTGACTCCGGCCATGATGCCGGCGGCCGTCTCGGTGTGGGTGAGCACGAAGCGGCAGCCCGCCCGCTCCGCGGCGCCGATCACGTCGAGGTTGGATCCGCCGCCGGGGACGCCGAACACGATCTCGGTCCCCGCCGACGCGAGCGCATCAGCGAGGCGTTGCGCCGGCGCGCCTCGCGGCGTCGGGCCGCCGCCCGTGGTCACGACGGCGTGGCCCGCAGGTGGAAGCGGTAGGTGTAGCGGGCGGGGTTGAAGTGGTTGATGGCCAGCTCGAGGGGCTGACGATCGCGGTCGAAGTAGATGCGGTCGACCCGCAGGACGGCCTCGCCCGCCGTGCAGTCGATGTGCGGCGCCAGCTCCGCTGGTGCCCCGGTCGCGGTGATGCTCTGGTCGGCCCCGGAGATCGGTCGGCCGGCCAGACGCTGGACGACGCCCAGGACGGTGATCTGCCGCCGCTCTCCGACGGACAGGTCGGGGTGATCGAGCAGTCGCCGGCCCAACCAGACGGGCAGGAACGCCGTCGTGACGCAGTAGGGGAGGTCGTCGTGGAAGCGTCGGAACCGGAGGCTCACGATCTCGTCCGTCTCGAGGCGCAGCCGCCCTGCGGCCGCGATGTCGATGCCGATCGCGGGCGGGCTGAGCACCTCGAGCTCGGTGTCCAGGGCGAGGGCCAGCAGGTCGTCGATCGAGCCCGAGGAGCGCAGGTGGCGGCCGTCGTCGTCATAGGCGAACGTGCCGCGGCCGGGCACGCGGTAGACCAGCCCGTCGGCCACGAGGTCCTGGAAGGCCCGCCGCACGGTCTGGCGGCTGACGCCATGCACCTCGCTCAACTGGGACTCGGTCGGCAACGGCTGCCCGGGCGGGTAGCGATGCTCGGCGATGTCGGCCCGCAACCGGTCAGCCACGGCGCGATACGCCGTCGGTCGTCCGCCGTCGCGCCCGGCATCGGCGATCCGGTGCTGTCGTGGCCGGGCCGTCGCCGCCGACGTGGAGGTCATGGCCGTACATTCAAGACCAGCCGTCACCGACCGGGCAACAGATCCTGGTCATCACGTGCAGGAACGATTGACAGCCGTCGCAGGGCGGTGCGAGGCTCGATCCGCCAAATGGCCGGACAATGGGGGTAGGCGAATGAGCATCTCGGTGGCCAGGTTCCTCGACGTCTCCGCAGGGCTCCAACCGGGCCAGTTCTCGGTCGGATCCCATGACGAGATCGCGTCGCTGGACGACCTCGACCCGACCTACAAGCAGCTCCTCGACCGTCCGATCGCCTGCGTCCTCGGCCTCATCGGCGGGGACGGGCGGGTGAACCAGACGCCGATGTGGTTCGACTACGAGGGCGACACCGTCCTCCTCAACGTCGCCACCCATCGGAAGAAGGTGGAGTGGATCCGAGCCAACCGCCATCTCTCGTTCCTGCTCGTCAACCCCGACAACGCCTACCACTGGGTCAGCCTCAAGTGCACCATCGCCCGCGAGATCCTCGAGGACGATCCTGTCGAGGGCGCGAGGGTCACGGCCCAGGTCGACCGCATCTGGACGAAGTACACATCGCAGGACCCGCCGTACGGCCTGCCGCGATCCCTCCATCGACGAACGGCGGGTGCTCTTCGAGTGCCCGGTGGACCGGGTGGCCACGTTCGGCCAGCCGTGATCCACGCCGGCTGATGGTGACCCGGGCCCGGGTGGCGATCGCCGGCGGATCGTTGGGAGGTCTCACCGCGGCGCTCGTGCTGCGGGATCTCGGGCTGGACGTGTCCGTCTACGAGCGGTCGCCGTCCGAGCTCCAGCAGCGCGGGGCAGGCATCGGGTTCCTCCCTGCCAGCTACCGGTACCTGGACGAGCGGACGGACGTGGACCTCGACGGCATCAGCGTCACCACGAGCCACATCCGTTACCTGGCCAGGGACGGCACCATCGTCCACGAGCAGGACCACCGCTACCGGTTCAGTTCGTGGAACACCGTCTACCGCCGGCTGCTGGCGGTGTTCGGGCCCGAGCGCTACCTCCTCGGCCGAGAGGTCAGCGCGTTCACCCAGGACGAGCAGACGGTGACCGTCCGCTTCGCCGACGGCGCGGTCGAGCACGCCGACCTCCTGGTCTGTGCCGACGGCGTGGGATCACGGTCCCGAGCCCACCTGTTGCCCGACACGCGCGCCCGCTACTCGGGGTACGTGGCGTGGCGGGGGATGGTGCCCGAGGGAGCGCTCCCGCCGGCGGTCGGCGAGCGGCTGGCCGACGCCATCACCTACTTCGTCTACGCCAACAGCCACCTCCTCCTGTACCCGATCCCCGGCCATGACGGCTCGGTGGCGCCGGGGGAGCGGTTGCTCAACTTCGTCTGGTACCGCAACTACCTGGAGGATGGTGACCTCGGCGACCTCTTGACGGACGTCGACGGGGTGCGCCGGGATCTCTCGCTCCCGCCGGGCGGGGTGCGCAGCACCCACGTCGAGGAGCTGCGCGCCGAGGCAGCGGCTCGGCTGCCGGCCCCGGTCGCCGCGGTCGTCGAAGCCGTCGAGCTGCCGTTCCTCCAGGTCGTCTACGACGTCGAGGTGTCGCGCATGGCGTTCGGGCGTGTGTGCCTCATCGGCGATGCCGCATGGGTGGCGCGCCCCCATGCGGCCGCCGGCACGGCCAAGGCGGCCGCCGACGCCTGGACGCTGGCGGAGGCCCTGGCCGGCCATGACGACGTGCCCGCCGCCCTCGGGGCATGGGAGCCCGGCCAGATGGCGCTCGGCCGCCAGCTCCTGGACCGGACGAGGCGCATCGGTGCCCGCTCGCAGGTCGAGTGCTCCTGGCAGCCCGGAGACCCTGAGCTCATCTTCGGTCTGTACGGCCCGGGACGGTGACCATCACCCACCCGGCTGCGGCGGTGCGGGAGGATTGGAGGATGGCAGCAGGTCCGGCTGAGCGCGCCATGGCAGCGGCTCGACAGGCCCTCGTGCCGGCGCAGGTCGAGAGCACACCCGACGTCGAGCTCGAAGGGGTGCGGATCATCCACCAGATCCCCGGTGGCCTGGCCTGCGTGCGGGACGAAGCCGTCCGCACGATGGCGAGCGGCCAGACCTTCGAGGAGCTGCTGTTCACGGAGTACAAGGATGTCGACGTCGGCGAGGAGCTGGCCGACACCAACGACCTGCTGCCGGACGAGGACGGCAACTTCACCATCTACGTCCCGCCCGGCGAGCCCGTGATCATCCCGGAGATGTGCTACCCCAAGCAGGGGGCCGACGCCGTCACGCTGCAGTCGACGGGCGAGCCGGAGGACTCGGTGTCCGGCGGCAGCCTGCTGGCGGGCATCATCGTGATCGCGATCGGCATCGCCGCGCTGGTGCTGCTGTGGAATCGCCTCACCGACTAGCGCGGGGTGCGACCTCGAGATCCGGCCGCGCAAGGGCTCGACGGCGGGCTCGGCTCGGTCGGCGCGCGCTCGGCGTGATCCTGTTGGTCGCTGTGGGGGCCTGCGACGCCGTTACCGGCTCACCACCGGACGATGACGGCGGCATCTACGTCCGCTACATCGGCAGCGAAGCCGGGGTCTACGACACGTACTGCTTCCCGGTGCGGGAGGAACCCGAGGGTCGCATCGTCGAGATCGAGCGGATCGAGGACATCAACATCATCGACGCCACGTACGAATACCTGCCCGACGGCCTGAAGATCCTCGATCCGGTGTCGCCGGTGCGGTTCGCCGACTGCCGCGACTACGACCTGCGACCGGCGCCGCCGCCCACCACGACGTCGAGCACGACGACGCTCCCGCCGCCCACGAGCCCACCGGCGACCGTTCCCGCCACGGTGCCGCCAACGGCCGCCCCGCCCACGACCCTGGCGCCGCTTCCGACCGTGGTGCCGCCCCCGCTGACCACGTCGACCTCACCAGCGACGCCGCCGGCCACGCTCGCGACCTCGACAACCGTCTCCCCGTAGCTGCCGCCGCCGTTCCATCACGGCCCTCGGTCGTGGCTCGCGCCTACTGTGCCGATGCTGACGAGGAGTGAGGGGGACCGTCGTGGGTGAAGCGATCGGAGCGGTGCTCCCGTACGCCATCGGTGTCGCCATCAGCCCGGTGCCGATCATCGCGGTGATCCTGGTGCTCTTCTCCGCCCGCGCTCGTGTGAACGGGCCCGTCTTCCTGGTCGGCTGGGTGGTCGGCATCGCCGTCGTGAGCGTCGGTGCGTACCTGCTCTCGGACGCCAGCGACGCGTCGACGGATGACACGGCTTCGGACTCCGTGTCCTGGATCAAGTTGTTGCTCGGTGTGTTCTTCCTGGTCCTCGCCGTGAAGAACCTGCGAAAGCAGAGGAGCTCCGAGGCGACGGCGGAGCCGAAGTGGATGTCGTCGATCGATTCGCTCACGCCGGTCAGGGCCGGCGGGCTCGGCGCGCTGTTGAGCGGCTTGAACCCGAAGAACCTCGCACTGTCCGTGGCGGCCGGGGCCAGCCTGGCCCAACTCGGCGCGACCGGTGGGGACGCGACCGCGGGCCTCGTGGCCTTCATCATCATCGCCGCCTCGAGCATCGCGGTCCCGGTCGTGATCTACCTGTTCGGCGGAGATCGTGCCGCTGGCGTGCTCGACGGCTGGAAGAGCTGGCTCTCGACGCACAACGCCGCCGTCATGGCGGTGCTGTTCCTCGTCTTCGGCGTCGTCCTCATCGGCGAGGGCCTCCAGTCCCTGTCCGCCTGACGCCACCCAGGCGTTCCCGGCGCGGGTCGGCGGTCCACCTCGCCTCGGTCAGAGGGTCACCGCCAGCCAGCCCGCCAGGAGGACGATGAGCGCACCGAGCACGATCCACACCGGCCACGAGCCGAACACCTCTCGCTGCTCGGTGCGGTGCTCCCACTCTCGGTTCGCCGGGCTGCCCACCTTCGGCAGGTGCTGGTTCGGCTTGCGTGGCTTGCTGCCCTTCGACCCCATCCCGACGACGGTAGTCGGACGGGGCAAGGACCGAGCTGTCTAGGGTGGTTCACCCGGGTCGACTGATGAGGAGGTGGGGTCCGTGTCCCAGGATGACTTCGACGACGCTGTCGAGGCGTACCGACTCGCCCTCGGCGCGTTCTTGAAGGGCGACCCAAGACCCGTCACGGAGCACTTCTCGCGGCGCGACGACGTAACGCTTGCCAACCCTCTCGGCCCACCGCGCCTCGGACGGGCAGAGGTCGAGAGGACGATCGAAGAGACAGCCGCCAACTTCGTGGACGGCTCCATGCGCTTCGAGGAAGTCTCCAGATACACCACTCCCGACCTTGGCTACGTCGTCTGGCTCGAGCGGGGTGAAGTGCAACTGATCGGTAGCGAGGACATGAGTCCCTCATCGCTGCGGGTGACGATGATCTTCCGGCGCGAAGGAGATGCCTGGAAGGTCGTGCACCGCCACGCCGACCCAATCACGACCGCTCGGCCAATCGGCACAATCATCGAGACGTAGACCTGCACCACGCTGGAACAGTGCGCCAGCATGGGTGCACGTCGCGTTACGGTCGCCAGAGCCGAACCGCGAGCACGCGGCCAATAGGAGAGACGGTGTTCCGCAACCCCGATCACGTCACCATCGCAGTGGCGGATGCTGCGAACGCGATCAAGTTCTTCGAGCTTCTCGGGTTCCAGAAGCAACATGTGGCGCTGATCGACGGCGGTGCGCCCGCGACATACATGGGTATGCCGGACATGAAGGCCCAGCACATCACGCTCGCACTGGAGGGGTCCGTGCCTCCCTTCCAGATCCAGTTGCTGGAGTTCGATCCAGCACCGGCGGAAGATCCCGGTGAGCATCCGACGAATCGCCGGCGACGTGGATTCAACCACCTAGCGTTCCGTGTCGACGACATCACGGCCGCCACCGCCTATCTGGAGGCCAACGGGGTGCCGATGCTGAACGAGGAGATGGACTACATCAGCCGGCGGCTTCGGTTCTTCGAAGGTCCCGAGGGGATCACCCTCGAGTTGGTCGAGTGGGTCGACCCCTGAATCGGCCTGGGTCCCCTGGAGGCCACTGAGCCATCAGCCTGAGCGTTTGACCTGGCCTCGTGCGGGTATCTGTCCTCATCAGGCATCGTTTGGAGGCCAGGGTGACGTCGGTGGATGTGCTGGTGCACGAGGGTAAGACGAGACTCGGCGTTTCGATCGTGTCCGGCTCCGTCCCCATCCTGGTGCCGGTGTCATGAGTGGCACCGTTGAGGTCGCCGGCCGGTCGGAGACGGGCGACGACCGCTGGGTTCGTGCGTGGCCGCTGCGCAAGCCCGCGCTCGTGCACCTCGCCATCGGCGGGCTGCTGCTGCTCGCCGTCACGACGGGTGTCGGGCTGCTCTACATGGCGTTCCTCGACGACGGGCCCGTCGGCGACGCGGATCGCGCGGGTGCTGAATGGCTCGAGGACCGTCGCACATCGACCTGGAACACGTTGACGGATTACGGGTCGATGCTGTCGGACACGCTCGTCAAGGTGATCCTCGTGGCGATCGTCGGCGGCGCCATGGTGCTCGTCTGGCGGCGATGGCACGACGGCGTGTTCCTCGCGCTGGTCGTAGCCCTCGAGGCGACGATCTTCGTGATCGCGAGCTTCATCGTGGACCGAGACCGTCCTCCGGTCGACCAGCTCGATCCGCCGGCTCCCTCCGGCAGCTTCCCGTCGGGCCACACCGCCGCCGCGGTCGCCTTCTACGGCGGCCTGTTCGTGGTGGTGTGCTGGCACACACGCAACCGGATCGTGCGGGCGATCTTCGCCGTCATCGCCGTCGCCGCACCCCTCATCGTCGGTCTCTCGCGCGTGTGGCGCGGCATGCACCACCCGCTCGACGTCCTCGCCGCCCTCCTGCTCGGCCTTGCCGCGCTCTACATCGCGCGCGGCGCCCTGGCCAAAGGTGTCGACCAGATCGACCGCCAGGATCCGGACGCGCCCGAGCGCGTCCGGCGACTCGACCTCACTTCCCAAGGAGCGCACGCATGAGCAGTTCCATGCTTACCGGCGAGTCCGGCTCGCAGACCGTCGAAGATGTCGCGCGTCGCCACCCGGGTCTGGTCACGGTGGGCCGGCTGGGCTGGGTCGCCAAGGGACTCGTCTACGGCGTGGTCGGGCTGCTCGCCGTGCAGATCGCGCTCGATGCGTCGGGCCGCGATACGAGCAACGCCGCGGACCAGGAGGCCAGCCAGACCGGAGCTGTCGCCGAGATCGCCGACACATCGTTCGGCGAGATCGCGCTGTACGTCGTCGCCGCCGGGCTCCTCCTCTACGCCCTCTGGCGGGTCATCTCCGTTCTGCTGCCGGCCGAGAACTCCGCCAAGACCTGGCTCACGCGGGTGGGCTACCTCGTGAGCGCTGCGGTGTACACCGCGCTGGCGTTGACGGCGCTGTCGTTCGCCGGAGACCGCGGCTCGTCGAGTGCCGCCCCCGGCGAGGACGCGAAGGTCGAGCGCTTCACCCGGGACCTGATGGACAAGAGCGGGGGGCGTTGGCTGGTCGGCGCGCTCGGTGTCCTTGTCATCGGCATCGGGATCTACTTCGCGATCAAGGGGTTGCAGGCGAAGTTCCGCGACGAGCTCGAGCCACGCGGCGTCGGCCCGATCCGCCATGAGACGATCATCACGCTCGGCCGTGTCGGCTGGGCCGGTCGGGCCGTCGTCATGGGCCTCATCGGCTGGTTCCTCGTCCGAGCCGCCGTGCGGTTCCGCCCCGACGAGGCCAAGGGGTTCGACGGCGCGCTGAAGGAGGTCACGGACTCCGGGTTCGGTGTCGCGCTCGTGTGGTTCGCGGCCATCGCGCTCGTGCTGTACGGGCTGTTCTGCATCATCTCGGCGCCCCGCCAGCGGCTCAAGAGCGCAGACTGACCATCGCGCCGCCGCGATGCCGGGTACCGTCGCCGGGCCGTGCTCGGCGTCCCGGGGGCGGGTGGGGTGGCCATGAGGAAGAACCGTCCTGGTTGGAGGCAGGTGGGGGTGCTCCGCTTGGAGCCCACGCGCTCCGCCGCGACCATCGGGTGCATCGTGATGGCGATCCTGGCCGCAGGAGTCGCCGTCGCCGCGCTCGTCTACCGCACCGACTCGTGGCCGGAGGCCTGGCGTCCCACCGAACCCGTGCCGGACCGGATTCCGCTGATCGTCGCCGGAGTGGCGGGGTTCTTCGCCCTGCTCCTCCTGATCGGTGCCGTCGTGAACGGTCGCCGCTGGCGCACCTCGCGCGCCGTTGAGCGCCTGTCGGAGGATCCGGCCCTTCTGCCGTTCCTGCCGGACACGGCGTCGTCGCCACCGATGCCGCGAGCGGGCGTGGTGCCTCCGCTCGAGGTGACGTTCGTGAAGCCCGGGAAGCTGCCCAAGGTGCGCGTGAAGCTGCAACGGGTCTCGACGGAACGCAACGTGATCGGGCGGCGGCCGATGCAGATCGCGTACCTGCGGTTGTTCGAGAACCAGCCCCGGATCCGGACGTTCGTCGAAGGCGCCTGGCGCGAGTTCGGCTACGTCTACTTCCTCCGCAGCGCGGCCTCGGTGACGCCGTCGGAGCTGCGGTCGGCGCGGGCCGCAGGCGATCTCTCGGCGATGTTCGTCGCATCGCGGGAACGCCTTCTGGTCGAGTGCAGGCGGCGGGCCGGCCAGGTCGATCCCAAGGGCCGCGCCCGCTACGCGAACGTCGGCCACGCCACGATCCGCGTCCGGGACCGTTACGGCAGCTATCCGCTGTGCCCGCTCCTCTGCCACGGTGCGTTCTGGAAGTCGGCCGTCGACGCCCTGCTCGAGCGCGTCGATCTGGTCGTCCTCGACCTGTCCGGCTTCCGGCCGGAGAACGCCGGCACCCGCTACGAGCTGCAGCGCGTGGTCGACCGGTTCCCGATCGAGCACGTCGTGTTCCTCGCTGACCCCCAGAGCAACCAGCGGTTCCTCACTGCGCAGATCCAGCAGGCCTGGTCGTTCATGGCCGAAGGCTCACCCAACGCGATCGGCACGCCGAAGCAGGCGGTGATCGCCGTGACCGACTACTTCTACGCCGACAGCTCGATGCAGTCCAACTCCAGCCAGATGAACACCCGGCTCATGGCCCGACGTGCAGAGACACGTCGTGTCGCGGCAATGGCGCAGGACCGGATCGAGCTCACCCCCAGCACAGGTGCACCGGCGGCCGCACGGACGTCCGGGTAAAGGCGCAACCGACGCCGGTCGGTCCCTGCGGGGCGGCCGCGCTGGCGGTCGGCGATGTCGTGGGCCATCCCGAGCCGTCAAGGCCCTCTGTGCCTCCTGGGGGCCGCCTTCAGCTCACGGAGGCGAGCGCCCGCTCGGCTTCGGCCACGTCGTCGCGGAACCAGCCAGCGGCCTCGGGATCGAGGGAGGCCACGAAGGCCGCGAAGGCATCGAGACCTCGGCGGGCAAGGGGCACCAGCCACTGGACGTTGGCGCTCGCCCGGCTCACGGTCAGCTGGGCCAGGCGGGTGTTGATGGCCCGGCGCTCGTCGCGGTCGAGGAAGCGCTGGGGGATCCAGCTCGGCTGGTAGTGGACGGCCAGCACATCCTCCGGCCTCCGGGCCGGCTTGCCGAGGAAGTCATCCAGGTTGCGGGCGTGGAGCAGGCAGGCCTCGATGAGCGAGAACGAGACCACCCGCTCCACCTCCAGGCTGAGCCGGCGGTGGCGGTGGTGGAAGGCGGCGGCGGCCACCATCATCGAGACCTCGTAACCGACCTCGGGGGCCAGGGCCTTCAGCTCTGCCCGCTCCATGGCGGTGAGCGTAGAGCGGGGGTGTGTGACGCTCCGGCCTGGTCAGCTCCCCGCGGGCGTCGAGAGGCCCTCACCACCGGACGGGTCGGAGGTCGGGGCCGAGGATGTGCCCGTGATCAGCGGCGTGCATCTCGGTGACGTCGTGAGAGAAGTGGCCTGCGTACCAGATGACAACGTCGTCGTCGGAGACCGATTCGCCGTTCACCCATTGATCGAGTTGTGCCTGATAGGGCGGACCGATGGCCACCGAACCATCGTCGATCTCGTTGTCGTGATAGCGCAGGATCCACAGGTCACCGCGTCCGAACGGCGCGTCCGGCCCCGACAGCGCCACACCGTCGTCGGGCCGCGGGATGATCTCATAGCCCGACCGGGTGCGCGTGTTCTCGACCCTCCACTTTCGGTGGCGGGCCGGGTCGCGGTGGCGGCGGACCTCGAACTTGGTCGTTTGCCACTTGGACTGCCCGGACAGCGGCGGGTCGTTGAACTCCTGCACCCGGTTGTGCCGGGCCGTCTGGATGTCGAAATCGAAGCGCCAGTACACGTGATGGTGGTGCACGTTGCACACGCACTGGCTC
The DNA here is from genome assembly GCA_963813375.1 of uncultured Acidimicrobiales bacterium. Lineage (GTDB taxonomy): Bacteria > Actinomycetota > Acidimicrobiia > Acidimicrobiales > Ilumatobacteraceae > DASTFY01. Next base: position 83,317 of record CAWEYT010000001.1, read on the forward strand.
TCGACGGCTGCGAAGCCGAAGCGAGGGCGAATCGTGCCGTCCATCCCGAACCGCCACTCGCTGATGTACCGGTACCACCCGGCTTCCATCTCGCTGACCAGCACGACCTCGCCGGCCTCCTTGTACACGCCCACACCGAGGAAATTGCCTGTGTCCGAGCCGGTGTCCATGATCGTCTTCGCCGGACTCGTGCACAGCCGGAACCCGGGCACCGGATCGGTGCCCTCGGCTCGGATCATGCCCTCCTGGTATTGCCAGTCGCGGTATGGCCCGCAGGCGTCGCCGGTGTACTTCACGTTGAGGATCGGGACGTGCGCCCGGTGCAGCACCCGCTTGCCGCGGTAGTCGACGCATCGCAGCTCGATCCCTGAGCCGTTCGTGCCACTCGACGCCGCCGGGCGCACCGCCAGGAAGCGCCAGATCGTCTGGCCCCCCTTGCTGATCGTCACCCAGCCCTGGCCCGCGGTGCCCTTCGATGCCGTCGCCTGCCCTGCTGCGCGGGGCACTCCACACAACGTGGCGTTGCGGGGCTGGGCGGCCGCGGGGCGCGCTCGTCGAAGCGATGCACGGCGCGGCGATCGACGTCGACCGCCACGATCTCGTGACGCCCTCCGCGACCGCGGGGCAGGAGACCGACCGTGATCCGGCGTTCGAATCGACCGTCACCGAGCTCCTCGAGCTGCATGGCCGGGATCGGTTGGTACGGCTCCAGCGCGCCGCCCTTGATCTCCGGACCGATCTCTGCGCTGCGGCGGACGAGTCGAACCGCGTCGGCGAACTCCTCTGCCGAGGGTGACGGTGGCATTGCCGTCTCCGTTATCGAGAGCGACCGCCGGTCGTCCAGCGAGCCTTCGGCCAGCACCGTGCACTGACGACTGGCGTCGTAGATCGTCGCTAGAAATCGGGATGGTGCAGTCGGACGGAACTGCTTGCCGTCGTCGACCGCTTCCACGTACAGGAGCCGGGCCTTCGAGCCGAGCCGCTTGCGCAACGCCGCCCGCTGCATCACGTCGAGCCCGAGAGCCATCAGCTTCTCGGTGCTCGGACCGAACGGCTTGATCGTCACGCGGATCTCGTCCGCTGCTGAGTTGGTGGCGGCCTCGGCTCGCGGCATGGCGGTTACCTCTCTCCAACGGTTGGCAGCAGCATGGTCAGCGGCGGAACCGCGCCCATGGGCGTGTCCCGCTCGACGCGCGATCCGTGGCAGGCGGCGCCCGCCGGCTATTGGGCTCGGCTATGACCGTCTCCTGCTGCTGAGGGCTACAGGAACGACGCCCGACGAGCACTTCCTGATACATCCAGCGCCCCGAGCGCGGCCACCGGGTGTCGCTCTGGTGTGGATGCGGGCAACGTCCGCGGGCGGAGGGGCAGCGGCTCGGACACGCCGAGTGAGAGCGACGTTGTCCCCGTAGATGGCGTGCGCCCCCTGGGATTCGAACCCTCGCCGAGATGATGACGGCCGATGACGGGCAGTAGCCGCGTGTCCTGGTAGGTAGCCGTTTCGAGCGCCTTCCCCACGCCGACGTGACGGGCTGTAGCGCTTCGTGGTCACGAGGTCTGTGACCAAGTCGTGACCACAGGAACCGGGCTCTAGTCGGGACGGCGCCCAGTTGCCCGCGCCCAGCGCTCGACGTCAGACCTCCGCCAGAGAGTGCATCGCGCCTTGTCGACGCCGGCTTGGGAAAGTCGTCGTACCGCTTGGCGTAGATCATCACGACCTTCCGCGACGCGAGGCCGAGCAGGTCGGCAACCTCGGCACTGTCGAGCAGGTCCCGCGGGGTCGACCTTCTCCACGACTTGACCGTAGTTGCCTCTTGACAACGCCTTGGCGATGCGTGTTGTCTTAGGACATCTAGTGATGTCTTAGGACAACAGGTGTCCGGGGGTCCGCCATGCCCGAGCCAACCAGCAACGTCGTCGCCATAACGGCCGGCGCGAACCCGATCACCGGTGCCGAGCAGCTTGTGATCGAGTACGCCGACGGTTCGCAGCAGGTGCATGCGCCTGGTCCGAGGGTCGTGAGCTGGCCTACCGCGCAGGGCTCGACCACCGCGAGGACGGCCCGGTCGGCGTCACCCGCTGGAACTCGGCGCGCTACCTGACTCCCTGGGTGCAGAACGTCGTCACCCGCGGGCGGAGCGGGAAGCGACCAGCAATGGCCTTCGGTCAACCACCGGCCGGGGGCCGC
>CAWEYT010000002.1:0-368723 GCA_963813375.1 uncultured Acidimicrobiales bacterium
GCTAGCCCATGGGACCGGTGAATGTGTGGCGGGTCTGGGGCTGGACGATGACCGTGCTGACCGTCCTCTGGGTGGTCCATCGTCTCGTGAAGGATGGCCCGCCCCGCTCAGTGACTGGTGGCCGTTTTATGCCGTGTCGGCCGTCCTCTTGCTCGTCTTCAGTGTGATCCTGACGTGGTGGCCAGTGTCTCCTCTCGTGCGGATGTATCAGGAGCAGGCCCATGCCCGCGGCCAAAGGTAAAACGGAGATCAGGGTGGTCTTGCCAGAATCGCTGAAGGCCGAGCTGGAGCAGGAAGCCGCCGAGCAAGGGGTCGATCGCTTCACGTGGATTGCCATGCGTCTGCAGACGATCGACGCCAGCGGGGAGAGCGGCGAGGTGGCGCGTCGGCTCAGCGAGCTCGCCCTGAACTCAGCGGTCGTGCGGGAGGCGCTGTCGCAACTGCATGAAGATCTGCGTCAGGTGGTCGGGCTCATCGAGGCCTTCATGGCGGCGGTGGGGAAACCTTCAGCCCCGGCCGAGAAGGTCTACCCCACCCCGGCGAGTGGGAAGAGACGTACCCAGAATTGTACGCGCCGAAGGTGCTGAGACGACACCGACGGTCGTGGTGGCACCTCCGGCTCCAGCCAAGAGGTGGCCATGGTCGGGTGACGCATGGGTCAGCACGATTTGCGACGGTGAAAGAGGCCAAGCGGGCGGGCATGCTAGGTCTGAGGGATGTGCTGGGGATGCTGGGTCGGGACTATCTGCGGCATGCCGGGGAGCAGCATGTGCTCGTGGTGGGAAGCCCAGGATCGGGCAAAGGTGGGTGGATCATTCCGACATTGTTGACGTGGCCGGGTAGTGTGATCTGTACCGACGTGAAGGGTGGCGAGAATGCCCTCATCACGGCGGCGTATCGCGCGCAATTAGTCGGGTGTTTGCGTTCAATCCGTGTGCGGCGACAAGTGGCAAATTGAATCCGTTGGCCGAGGTGCGCTTGGGGGTGCATGAGGTCGGTGATGCCCAGGTGATCGCGGGGATTCTCGTCGACCCGGAGAGCGCCACGCGACGCATGGATCACTGGGAGCACACGGCCTTTGGGTTACTCGGGGTTGATCCTGCATACGCTGTATGGGCCACGCCCCGAGAAGACGCTACCGGGGGTGCTGCATCTCATGGACGATCCGCGCCTCGGCATGGCGGGGGTCCTGGAGGAAATGCTCACCTTCCCGCATCTGAACGGCAAGACCCATCCGACGATTGCGATGATTGCCCGGGCCAAAAGAATCGCGCCGACCGGGAAGCGTCCTCCGTGTGGTCTACCGTGGAGCGCTGCTTGACTCTCTTTCATGATCCGGTCATCGGCGGGAATTTGAGCGCGCATCAGCCCCCTTCGAGACCATTCATGATCCGGCCATCCGGTGTCCCTGTACCTCGTCTGTAACCCAGGTGATGGGCCACGCTTGGAGCCCCTATTCAAGCTCCTCATTCAGCAGATTATGGCGCGGGTGACGTCTGGGTCACCACGTGCGCGAGGCCCCCAGGCCTTAGCCCTCTTTGAGGAGTTTCCGGCCCTCGGCTACATGCCCTTCTTTGCCAAAGTGCTGGGGCTGATGCGCAGCTATCGCATGCGGGCGCTCATCGCTATTCAGTCGCTGAATTCCTTGGAGCAGATTTACGGCGAGCGGCAGACCATCTTGGATAACTGTCAGGTCAAAGTCTTTATGGCGGTCGGGGATGATCGGACGGCCAAGCGGATCAGTGACATGCTGAGCACGACCACCGTTGAGCGGGAGGTGCAATCGACCTCGCGCCAGGCCGGGAGTCTGCTGTCGAATCAATCTTGGGCGCCGCATGAGACGGCCCGGCCCCTGCTGACGGTGGGTGAACTGATTCAATTCCCGAGCGATCGAGAGATCGTCTTGGTGAATGGGATGCCGCCGATTGTGGCGAGCAAGCTGCGCTATTTCGAGGACCGCCAGTTGATGCGGAGGGCCTCATGATGAGCGCGTGATGATTTGCCTGTGGGCGATTGTAAAGATCGTGTTCTATAGCCTGTGTTTCGTCGTGGGGATCGCCGTGGTGTTGCTGTCGCTGGCGGTCATGGGGGTGTCGGTCGTGCGCTCGGTTCCGCGTGCGTAGAAGAGGAGGGGGCGTATGCGACGATGGCGGTGGGTCGGGTGTTGGGCCTGGGGCTGCTCATCGGGGGCTGTGCTGGTGCCAACGAGCCCCCGACGACCGCCGATTTAATTTTTCCGATCCCATGGGTGTTGAAGCAACCGCGTCCCTTGGCGCCGGTGCCTGCAGAGGCACCCGCCGAGAAGGCACCAGAAGGGAGGAGCTATTGATGCGTCAGGGCTCTGGAAAGACCATCGCCATCCTGGCAGTGTTGGTCCTGCTTACCCAGGTCCGGTATGCCGCTGCGGCAGGGCTAGGAATTCCGCTCGACGGATTTCTGACCACGCTGTTGACGTTCATCACGGGCTTGGGGCTGCTGATGTTTACAGCCGGAGCCGCGAGTTGGGGCTTCAAGGGGCCGGTGGGTCAGTAATGGCTCATTCTGTACCGGGTGAAACGGGGAACCTCTCAGCGGTGCCAGTTGAGACAATCCCGTAGGAAGCGCAGGGAACGGCATGGAAGTACCTGTGAACCTCTACAGACTAGGCGGTGAGGAGCCCACCAATAACCCGCCCACGAGCGCCCGGCATCCTCCACAGGATGAAGAGATAGTCGGAGCTGCCTGGTGACAGGCAGAAGCGGGGGATAAAGAGCCCTCGCGATAACAGCACTGACAATTACTTGACGTCGCCCCATACGCCGTTGCTCTCAGGCACCATCAACCTCATGGTGGGTGGAGGCATCCTGGGCGGCGCGGGTATCATTGGCGCCGCGATCGGGCTGACCACGGGCGCCGTCTGTAGGGGAGAGGTGTCATGCAGGCACAGCAGATGTGGGTCGAGGGGTACAAGGCGCCGATTCATCGGTCCTTATGGCTCAGAATCCTGACCTGGGGCGCACCACGCATGTGGTCAGGTCTGTGGATGCTGCTGTGCCTCATGGCCACCGCGTGGGCCTTTGCCATGTTCGAGGCTCGGGTCTACCTGGTGCCCATGATCCTCTGGCCCCTCGGGCAGGCGCTGCTCAAAACCTTGACGCGCTGGGATCGACAATGGGATCAAGTCGTGAAGGCCAAACTGCGCTATCGCGACTACTATGACGCTGGGTAGAGAGCGCGATGCCGATCTACACCGAATATCTCCCAACACTCCGTTGGCGTGCGGCCCATCTGAGTGACAAGGTGCCCTGGAGGGTTCCGGCCGCGCCGGGGGTGATGCTGCACAAGCAGACCAATGCCCTGCAGCGCACCTATGCGGTGCGGGGGCCTGACCTGAGTAGCGAGGTGCAGGAGGTGCAAGGGGCGTTGATGCTGCAGGCCAACAACGTGTTCAAGCGGCTGGGCGGGAGCTGGACGATTCATGCCGAGGCCCAGCGTGTGCCGGTGACCACGTACCCGGAGAGTCGCTGGCCGCATCCGGTGGCCGCCTTGATCGACGCCGAGCGACGGCGAGCGCTCGTGGAAGACCCCGGCAGCTTCGAGACGCACTATTACCTGACGTTGACCTGGCAACCTCCAGGGACCACGGCCTCGCTGCTGGATCGCCTCTTCGTGCGGCGCCACGCCCCTGCCCCTGCGCCGGGTGTTGATGACCCCAGGCAGCGCTCGTTAACCGAGTTCATCACGCAGTCAGACCATCTGATGTACCTGCTCCGCGGCATGCTGGCCATGGCCCGCCCCCTGACCTCCGATGAGATGTTCACGTATCTGTATGCCTGTGTGAACCCCGCGCCGCATCCTGTCCGCTGTCCAGGCCTGCCCGTGGATGCGGATGTCATGCTGTGTAGCAGCAACGTCCTTGGCGGTTGGGAGCCACAGTTCGGGGTGCACCTGGATCAGCCCCCGCCTCTGGTGATCCCCGGTCGGTATCATCTGCGCATCTGCTCCATCACGTCGTTCCCGCCGTCCTCCATGGTAGGCATGCTCAAGGCCCTCAACAGTCGGCAGTTCCCCTACCGCTACTGTACGCGCTGGGTGGCCTACGAACAGCAGGTCCAAGATGGCCTGCTGGAGAAGGCCCAGAGCCATTGGCTGGGCCAGCAAAAGAGTTTGTGGACCCAGGTCATGGAGGTGATGAGCAAGAAGCCTTCGGAGATGATCGACAACGCGGCGCGCAATCAGGCGATGGATGCGGACGCGGCCCGGCAGGAAGTCGGCGCCGATATCATCGCCTTCGGGGATTTTACCGCCACGGTGACGGTGTGGGATCGGGATTTCACCCGCGTCGAAGCCAAACTCCAAGAGGTCATGCAAATTTTGAACAGCCAGGGCTTCACCTCAATTCGGGAGCAGGAGCACGCCATCGCCGCTTGGCTCTCGACGCACCCCGGCAACCGGGTGGATAGTGTGCGGCGCACGCCCCAGCATAGCCTGACGCTGGCGCATGTGATGCCCGGTCTGCAATCCGTATGGCCGGGGTCCTCCTGGGATGCGCATCTCAAGCACGGACCGTGGTTTTTGGCACATACCGAGGGCAACACCACGTTTCGCGTGGTGAATCATGTGTTGGACAACGGCCATTTCATGGTGTTGGGTCCCACGAGGTCAGGCAAATCAGTCGACCTCGCCTTTAAGGTGGCGCAGTGGTTTCGTTATCCGGGCGCCCAGGCCTTTCCCTTTGATGTGGACCTGTCGATGCGTTGCCTGACGCTCTGCTTGGGCGGGTTGCATGCCGACCTTGGGGCCGGTCGCCTGCGCTTGCAACCCTTACGGTTCATCGATCAACCCTTGGAGCGGGCCTGGGCGGGCGAGTGGCTGCGCACCCTCTTACTGGAGCAGGGCGTATCGCCCACGGCTGGACTCAATAGCCTCATCGACGGGGCCCTGGAGCGGCTGGCCAAGCGGCCAGAGGCCCAGCGCACGCTCCGCGCCTTCTATGACGACGTCACGGCCAGTCAGAACCACCTCGACCGGCAGCCGGGGAAACCCACGGGGGATGGCTCCTACACCAAGACGCGGCGACAGGAGGACCTGCTCGCCCTCGCCAGCGAGATCCTTGGCGCGTTGCGCGTCTTCATTACGGGCGGGCGGTTAGGACACCTCCTCGACCACGATGGCGACGACCTGGCGTCATCCACCGAGCGGCTGATCACCTTCGAGCAGCGCACCTTGCTCAGCTTGACTCAGGCCATCGGGCCTGTGATGCGGGCGGTGTTCCATCGCCTGGAAGGGCGGTTCGACACCCGCACCCCGACGTTATTACCGATGGATGAGTTCGCCGTTCTCGCGGCCCTTCCCGACTTTGCCCAGCAGGGCAAAGAGTGGCTCATGACGCGGGCCAAGAAGAACGTCTCGCTGGGCTTCGCCACCCACTCGCTGGCGCAACTCTTCGGGGAGGAGAGTGACAACACCCTGGGCGCGTTGATGCTGGAAGGCTGTGCCACGAAGTTCCTGTTGCCCAATCCGCGCCGCGAAGACGCCGCAGATGGCCGCGATCTACCGGCGGCTCGGGTTCAACGATGCCGTGATCTACATCAGATTAGCACGGCGGCGACCGCAGCGCGATATCTACTATAGTGCCGAATTGGTCGGCAAGCGGTTGTACAGCCTGCATGTCTCGCCGCTCGTGCTGGCCCTCTTGTCCCGAAATACCCAGGAGGACCATGACGCGATGGACACCATCCTGGCCCAGGAAGGCCGGGAGGGCTTTGCGCCGGGCGTGGCTCAAGGCGCAGGGATCCCAGGTGCCCGCCACCCAGATTGAGGAGGACCTGTCGCATGCGGATCCCGATGGCTCCTTGGCTCGATAGTGCTGCTGATTAGCCTGACGGCCTGTGCCGGAGGGCACGAGAGCCCCCAAGCCGGCCGACCTCGTTCTTCGTTCCCATGGATGATCAAACGCTATCAGGCAGGCACCTTCTATCAGAGATCTCCCGCCGCAGGCGCCGCCACCCGCGCCCCCGGTCCAGCCGCCAGGGACAGAGGAGAAATAAGGATGCGCGTCTTTATCACCATAGGCTTACTGGCGAGTCTGCTGCTGGCACCGCTGGCATCGGCCCAGATCGCGGTCTTTGACGCGGCGAACCACGTGGTTAGCTCCGTCACCGCCGTACAATGGACCATGTCCGCCGTGGAGGCGGTGATCCACACGGCGAAGTGGATCATCGAACAAACGCCTTGGATGAGTTCGTGCAGGCAGGGGACTTCACCGCGGATCTGGCCGAGATGAATGCCCTGGTGCGCGAGGCGCAAGCGCTGGGCTATGACGTCGCCCAGTTCCGAGCGGAACCCCATGATGGCCGGCTCCTCGCTGGGCTGGTCGTCGCTGGCGAGGTGGAGCTGGATGCGGTGGCCGGCGGCGAAGCGGCGGGCATTGGGGATCAACGGGACGCGGTAGCGAACCGGCTCACCGATTGGGACGGCCTCGGCGTGGCGGCATGGCAGCACGGGCCGACCGGGTCGGCTGGCAGCCTCGTCGGCGACACGCAGCGAGGCACGCAGCCAGCCCGGACGCCTCGCCGTTCATGGTCGCGAACTTCTGGTGCGATGGTCGTGGCGAGGACATGGCGGAGGGCGTCGAGGATGGCGCGCCAAAGGGCGTCGCCGTGGCAGGCGTGATGCCGACCATCGCGATGAACGGCGACATGAACGACGGTGAGCAGGCCGTGGTGGGGCCGCGTCGGAGAGGTCGGCGGTAACGGCAACGGGGAAGATCGCCAGGTGCGGCGGACGCTCGACGCGCGCCTCGAGCTGGGTCATGGCGAAATAGCTGATCCCCATCATGCCGACGTTGCCGTCGCACCAGGGTGGACGGCGACCCACTCGACGAGGTCGTCATGTCCTGACGTTCTGTCTCGTCGAAGAGCCCGAACCGTGCCCTCGGATCCTCCGGTGCCGCGGAGGTTCGCAATGACGTGGCCGTCCGCGGAGGACAAAGAAGTCGCTGGCGCCGGCCTCGATGAAGCCCATCGGTGCACCGAGGTCCGGGATCTGGCGGGGATACGGCGAGGCGACACCGCGCCGGGAAGGGCCGGCGTCATCGGGGCGATAGACGTCGGCGAGCAAGGTCACGACGTAGCGCCGTCGGCACCGCGACGTCGAAGTCGCACACCCGGGCGTGCTCGGGGTCGACAAGGTTGAGGTATCGCGACCGGTGGTTGCGGGCCGTTGAGGTGACGCTCACCGCGGGCGACCCAGGAAACGGTGGTCGAGCGGGTGGTCATGTCGATGTAGCGCCCGGGTGGAACGCCCGCAGCGCCTTCGCCATTCTACGACCCTCGGCACGTTCGGGGCTGCTGGCGATGCGCCTGATGAACCATGGGCGAGTGGCATCTCGCCCCACGGACAGGGTCTCGAGACCACCATCGCCCAGCTGGTGGCCGATCGCCTCGGCGTGGGACGACCTGGACCGCGTCGAGCTGGTCACGGGCGGCACAGCCTCTACGCCCTACCGGCAGCGCGTACGGCACCACGGCGGCACGCTGCCCTTCCGGTGGGCGGGGGCCGCTGAGGGTATCGCCTGCGAGATGGGCTCAGGCCGGGGCTCCGCGAGGCGGCGGCCTACGACCCGCCCAGCGGCACGTTCCAGCTACGCCGCACACGTGTGCACGTACGCGGTGGACTCGGAGACGGACCTCGTGGATGTGGAGCGCTACGCCGTCGTGCACGACTGCGGGACGATCGTGAACCCGACGATCGTCGAGGGCCAGATCCACGGGGGCATCGCCCAAGGGCTGGGTTCGGCGCTGCTGGAGAGCGTGGTTCACGACGACCCGGGGTCAGCCGCTGACCACGACTTTCATGGACTATCTCCTGCCGGCGCAGGCATCGATGCCCGACGTCACCGTCGAGCACATGCAGACGCCATCGCCGTACACACCGGGGGGATGGGGGGCACCGGGGGAAGGCGGCACCAACGGCGCCATGGCTTGCGTTGCGAACGCAGTGGGCCGCCGCCCTTCCGGAGGTCGCCGAACTAACGGGCTCGCTTCCGTTGACGCCTCAGGTGATCTGGGAAGCGCTGCAAGGAGCCTGAGGCCGGCGACCACAACGCCCCTGCGGACACGGGATCGACTAGCGTGACGGCGCTGGTCACGTCGTGCCGCCGTGGCCAGTGCCGGCCGGGATGATCCAGCGCGCCGAGAGTCCGGTCGACTCGGCGATGAGGTCGAAGTCGTGGTCGTAGTGCAGAACCGTGGCGTCGTGCTCGAGCGCCGTCGCCGCGACGAGCAGGTCCGGGATCGGACGCCGGTGCTGCCCGATGCCGGCGAGTTGACGCTGGATGTCCAGCGCTCGCGCCGCCACGGCCTCGGTGAGCCGCAGCCACGGCAGCGCCCCGAGGTCGTCCCATCGAGTCTCGTAGTCGGCGGCGTTGCGAGCCGAGTAGAGCAGCTCGAGGGCGACGATTTCGGTCATGTACAGCGCCCCGTCCGCGGTCAGGGCTCGGAGCAGCCCGGCGGCGGCCTCGCTGTGGCGCTGTTGCTCGAAGGCCGACTTGTCCGCGACGAACTTGCCTAGCGCCATGCTCCGCGCATGACCTCGGCGTCACCGAGGTCATCCTCAGCGGTGCGCAGCCGCTCGAGGGCGGCGAGGCGCCGGGGTCGGGCTGCGATCTCTGCAAGCGCGCGGTTCACGGTCTCGACCTTCGTCGAGGTGCCCAGCTCGGCTGCCGCCGCGGCCAAGGCTTCGTCGTCGATGTCCACCAGCGTCCGTGTCATGGCAAGCGCCTCTCGCCGGTGATATCACGGCTTGCATGAGACGATATCACCCGCTGATCGACGAGCCGGTGGCTCAGGTGGCCTGACCACCGCCAGCTGGAAGCCCGCGTGACCTCCATGGTGTCTATGGTGTCTATGGGGCAGTGAGCGTCCTGCCGAAGTTATCGTTCGGCTCGACCGAGCCGTCGACCTCGGGCGAGTCCTCGGTCCCAGAGCTCGTCCGGGTCATGGTCGCCGAGATCCCCTGCCCGGTGCCGTAGAGGACGTTCACGCTGCCGGCATCCTCGGCTCCCACGTCCTCGCCGAGGGCGCCGGCGGCGATGTCGGCGAACCCGTCACCGTTGAAGTCGAGCAGGGTCACGGCGGTGCCTATCGCATCGGACGCCTCGCTGGCGCCCTCGACGAACGGGCTGTCCTGCGTCCACAGCTGGTCCGGCACAGATCGTCGCCGAGAGACGGTTGGCCGACCCGTAGATCACGTTCACGCCCCCGGCGATGCTTGCGCCTGGGACAGACTTCACCCACGCCGACCGCCAAGTCGTCGAAGCCGTCGCCGTTGATGTCGGCGCCCGCCACCGCCCTGCCGAACCCCTCGTTAGGTTGAGCGACGCTCTCGACGGCGGGGCTGTTCTGCGGCCGCAGCTGCGTCGTTGGCCCCGCCTGGAGCCGCCCACGGTGCCGTAGATCACTGTAACTGTGCCGTCGTTCGATCCTCCGTCCGGGTTCTTGAAGGAGATGTCCTCCTCCACCGCCGAGATGACCAGGTCGTCGAAGCCGTCGCCATTGAAGTCGCGAGTGGCCAGCGAGCCACCGAAGCGCTCCTCGTTGCCGGCCGTGTCCGGCACGCCCGGGCTGTCCTTTGTGATGAGCTGGTCAGGGACGGCCACGGCAGAGAGCCCTCCGGCCGAGCCGTAGATCACGTTCACGGCGCCCGCCTCGGGTGCCAGGGGCAGGGACTCGATCGGCACACCGATGGCGAGGTCGGAAGCCGTCGCCGTTGAAGTCGCCCGCCGCGAGCACGTAGCCGAACGCGTCCTCGGCCTCAGTTCGCCCTCGACGTCCGGGCTGTTCTGGCTCCACAGCTGGTTGTCGGCCGACGACAGCCCGGGCCGGCCGCCGTAGAGAACGTTGACCGTGCCCTGCTCGAAGTTGGCCGGCGGCACCTTCACGACCTCGTTCGCGGCGCCGATGGCCAGATCGTCCACGCCATCCCCGTCGAAGTCGCCGACAGCCAGCCCATACCCGAAGCGGTCGTTCGGCTCGGCCTTCTCCTTCACGTTGCCGCTGTCCTGGGTCAGAGCTGATCCGGCACGACGATGGGGGACAGGCCCTGGATCGAGCCGTAGATCACGTGACCGCGCCCCCGTCCGACAGTGAGCCGACATCTTCCCACCACCACGCCGATCGCCAGGTCGTCGAAGCCGTCACCGTTGAAGTCACCGACCGCGAGCACGTCCCCGAACCTGTCGTCGGCCTCGGCGACGTCCTCCACGTCGGGGCTGTTCTGCGTCCAGGTCTGGCCGACCGGCTGTCGCCGACAGCCCCTGCGCCGAGCCGAAGACAACGCTCACCGCACCGGCAAACGCCGCCGCACCACCGACTCACCGGGCGCGCCGACGGCCAGGTCGGCGAAGCCATCGTTGTTGAAGTCCACGCGCGCCCCTTGACGCGCTCTCGGCCCCGACCTGACCCTTCGTCGCCGCCCCTGCCGGGCCGGCCGGCCGCGACGGCGGCTACGGCTACCGACAGCACGAGCATCACCCCCAGCCGCGTCCTGCCGTGGGCAGCAGACGGGGGGCGTGCTCCCCGTCGCCGCTGGCTCGATCCCGACTCGATCCGCACCGCGACCATGGGGCCCTCCCCGGCCGGTCACCCCTGGGGCCGAGGCAACCAATTTGCCGTGGGCCCATCGTCCGGAACCCAGCGTCCCGCGTACACCGTGCAGACCGGCGAAGATGCCGGTGGAAGGCCACACCGGACGGCCGTTTCGAGACGCCGCCGGTAACGCCCCGAGTGCCGAGCGATTGAGCCCCTCACGGACCGCGACGCCGAGGTCCACCGCCCCCTGTTGACGATCACGTCGCGCCGCGTGTGGCGGCTCGGGTTACATCGTCGGCGCATTTCGCCGGCACGCCGACATTGGTCATGAAGTGTCGATGAGTGCTTCGACGAGGGTTGCCCGAAGCCAACGCCGATAGCGAGCTGCGTCCCAACCGTGCTGAGTTCGCAGCAGTCCGAACAGCTCGGGACTCCCGATCGCCCAGGCGGTCTCGGCGGATTCGCGGAGTGGGCCGCGAAGGTGACGCCGGGGAATCATCGCGACCACCGCGGTGTACGTCGCGAGCCTTCTGCGGTGCGCGTCGGCGAAACTGCCCGCGACACTGTCGTCAACCGCGGCCGCTTGTCGGTACGCAGCCTGCACGGGCGCCGAACGCTCCTGAATCGACACGATCAGGTCGGCAAACCGCAGCACCTGCCGACGAGCGTCCACCTCGTCACCGATCGCGGTGAACACGCCCGATTGACGAGCACGATGTCCTCGTCGTCACCGGCGACTGCGAGGTCGACCACGGCGTGGAGCAATTCCGCTTTGCTCTGCCCGGCCTTGTAGACCGACTGCACCGCAACCCCGGCTTCGCGAGCGATGTGCCGTTGCCCACGACCCCGACGGCACCATCACCGTCGAGTCACGACCCCGTGGGGTACAGACGTGTCGGAGGGGGGACTTGAACCCCCACGCCCTATTCGGGCACCAGGCCCTCAACCTGGCACGTCTGCCTATTCCGCCACTCCGACGTGGTGTGTGGACCCGCCACGATACGCCCGCGCCATGGGCGTGGACAACGTGGCAAACGCTCGGTCACGCGAAGCGTGCACCAGATGTGCCGGAAAGCGGTACGTGGCGTGCACGCTTGCAAGCGGAACGACCACCGCCGTCCGCGTCGTCGCCCCCGGGGGCGCCATCAGAGCCGGCCGGCCGGCCGCCCGCCAGGCTCAGGCGGACAGGAGCAGCCCGAGCCCGATCACGCTGAAGCTCCAGGCCAGGGCCAGGATGAACGTGATGCGGTTCAGGTTGCGCTCAGCGGCGGTCGAGCCGAGGGCGGCCCCGCCGGCCCCGCCGAACATGTCCGACAGGCCGCCGCCTCGCCCGCTGTGCAGCAGGATGCCGACCACCATCCCCAAGAAGGTGACGACGAAGATCACCGATGTCAGGAAGGTGACGACCGTACGCACGAGAAACCAGTCTAGTGGAACGCGCTTCATGGTCCAACGGCGCAGGTGTCCACTCAGGGCACCGCGACGCTGGGCTCCTCCAAGACAAGGGGAGTGTGGACGAATCCGTCGACCGTCGTGTCCCACACGTTGGGCAGCACCGGGAAGAGGTTCGTCCACAGGTTCCACAGCAGGCTCGAGCACTCGGTGACCGGATTGAGGCAGCGGGGCCAGTCCTGCGCGCCGACGGTGACGGTCGGCGGGCCGACCGGCTCCCACAGGTGCATGTTGTTGAACGCACTTCGGTAGTTGGCGACATCGGCGGCCACGGGTCCGCCCAACCGTGCGATCCTCCAGGCGAGGACGTTCGAGAACTGGTACAGGGGAAGCACGACGGCATCGTCGACCAGCTTCTGACCTATCTGGTGAATCAGCTCGACACGAACGGCTTCGTCCAGTTCAGCATCTGACCGAACCATCAGCCGGCTGGCTTCCTCGTCGCACCAGCCCGTGATGTTGAGGTCGGTCGAGCCGTTTCCGCTCGACGGAATCGCATCGCAAGAAAGGATCGCCGTCACGCTCGGGTCGGGTGACGCGGCGCGAATCACGGTCGTCAGCTCGTAGTCGAGCGCAGGCAGCCGCTCCTCCAGGACCACGTCCGCGGGAGCATTGTCGGCCACGACCTTGAAGCCCTGCTCCGCGAGCGCAGGGATCATGATCGCCTGCATCTCTTCGCGGCGCCGGTTGCCGATGCCGACCACCCACCTAATCGTCGGAACCATCCCCTTCGGATCAGCCCAGAAGCCATCAGGACCGCGAGTCCAGCCGGCGGCCGAAAGAAGCTGCTGGGCCCGTTCTGGCGCGAAGCTGCCCACGAACTGCGTCTCGTTGCACCACGGACCGAGGGTCGGCACCCACATGCCGCATTGGAGTAGCGATGCTCCAGGAAGCAGCGGCTCGTAGATAGTTCCAAGGATGAGTTGGCGGTCGATGGACGCAGAGAACGCACGGCGGAAGGTCGGGTCGGCAAGCGGGCCACGCTGCTGCTGGAAGTAGAGGCTCTCGTAGTTCATCTGGGGAGCCACGGCCGATCCGATCTGGTCGTCGTCCAGCTCACCGACCAGTCCGGGGAATGACTGGGGAAGGATGACGGACAGCACGCCGGCTTTGAGGGAGGAGACCTCCGCGAAAGGATCAGGCTCCGGGCGCAAGACAACGCTCTCCGCCCCGCGGGATTGCCTCGCGCTGCCAGTACCACCGCGTTGCGGCCCAACGTGGCGCCGTCTGGACCCCACGTCAGGTGCTTCCATGGCCGACCGGAGAATGGGATCGAGGTCTGGAGGTCGCCCGAGATGTCGTCACAGCTGGAGACAGCGTCGTGCTTGATGACGCGCGTGAAGAGCATCTTGTACGGCGCGTACGTCGATTCGAAGTGTACGACCGCGACGCCTGGGTCGCTGGTGTCGATCGACGTGATCTGGTCGTTGCCAGCCGTCAGCACCGAGCCTGGGGTATTGAGTTGAGCGCGCGCCAGGTGCACTCGAGATCTGCGGAAGTGATCCGGTCACCATCGTCCCAAACGGCAGCGGGGTTCAGCTTGATCGTCAGGGTCATGCCCCGCCGGCTCACCGGCGCCGAAGCATCGACCGCCGGTTCGTCGGGCGCGGTGGCCGCGCTGCCGACCGCGACCGCTTTCCCGTTCGTCGTCGTATCGACGGTCGAGCCCTCGTCTCTTCGTTGCGTTCCGAGCAACATCCCAGCCGAGATGAGCAGGAGCAGCGCAGCGACCGCCCCTCCTAGCCACAGAAGGGTTCCACGGCGGCCGGGCACGGCCTAGATCATGTCGCCTCGAAGGAGCTGCCCAGGGGATGCTCGACCCTGGACGGAACGCCGGGGACTTTCGGAAAGTGGCACGCGGAGAGGTGCTGGGGACCGGTCCGGACCACGAGTGGCGGTGACCTCGATGGCGCAGATGTCCTGTGCCTTCCAACAACGGGTTCGGAACCGGCACCCGCTCGGTGGTGCAGCACCGATGTGCCGGAAAGCGGGGCGTGGCGTGCACGCTTGCAGGTGGAACGACCGCCGTCGTCCGCATCGTCGCCCCGGGGACGCCATCAGCGCCGCCGGCCGGCGCCCGCGGCAACGCCCGGAGGCCGTCCTCAGGCGGACAGGAGCAGCCCGAGGCCAATCACGCTGAAGCTCCAGGCCAAGGCCAGGATGAACGTGATGCGGTTCAGGTTGCGCTCCGCGGCGGTCGAGCCGAGGCCGGCCGCC
This sequence comes from uncultured Acidimicrobiales bacterium, assembly GCA_963813375.1. Lineage (GTDB taxonomy): Bacteria > Actinomycetota > Acidimicrobiia > Acidimicrobiales > Ilumatobacteraceae > DASTFY01. The sequence continues at coordinate 14,241 of CAWEYT010000002.1, forward strand.
GGCTCCGCCGAACATGTCCGAGACCGCCACCGCGCCCGCTGTGCAGCAGGATGCCGACCTCCATCCCGATGAAGGTCACGACGCAGACCACTGCGGTCAGGAACGTGACGACCGTACGCAAAAAGGGCTACCGGGACCGACGGAAGATCGTCGTCGGGGCGATGTCTTCGGGCGGGGATTCCGCCAGGACGGTGACCGAGGGTGCCCATTCGGCTACTCCGTGGACGAGGCGCTCGAACTCCACGCGGCTCTCGACCTGCCCAACGAGGAGGTAACGCCGACGTCCACGGATCACGACCAGGCCGCCCGGCGGACGACGCCGAGGCCGTCGAGAAGCACCGTTCCGAACCGAGGCGCCGTGCACGTCCATACGGGCGACGACCCACGTGTCAGCCGAGCACGTCAACGCGTCGACGCCCGACCAAGGCAAGCACGGGACCCGCACGAGGCAGCGCCGGGCGATTCCATCTGGACCGAACCGGCTACTGCACGGGTAGTCGAGTGCGGCCACGGCGCCGATACCAACGCCGACGACGAGAACAACGAGTGCGACAACGCTGATCCGATCGTTGCGGACCATGCCGCCAATCGCCAGTGCAACGAGCAAAGCAGGTCCAACGTAGGCGGCGGCCAGACGCAGGCGGGAAGTGTGCAGCACAAGTGGCTCAGGCGCCATAGGCGGCGACACCCGGCGGCTCGTAGCCCACCCCGGCGCCATCGGCGGCGTCCACCGTACGACCCATCGCCTGCACACGCTCGAGCAACGTCTCGCCGGCGGCGATCGGGAAGTGACAGGCGACCGGGTGGCCTGATCCGCGCTCGATGAGCTCAGGTTCCTCGAGCGCGCAGCGATCCTGGGCGATCGGGCAACGCGTGTGAAATCGACACCCCGCTGGAGGTTCGATCGGACTAGGGATGTCACCCTGCAGCAGGATCCGCTGGCGCGCACGCTCATCCCGAGGATCTGGAACTGGCACTGCCGAGAGGAGCGAGTGCGTGTACGGATGGGCGGGCCGTTCGTGGAGGGCGTTGGCAGTGGCGAGCTCGACCACACGGCCGAGGTACATGACGGCGATCCGGTCGCTGATGTGACGAACAACGGACAGGTCATGGGCGATGAACAGGTAGCTGAGGTCGTACTGGTCTTGGAGGTCCTCCAAGAGGTTCAGCACCTGCGCCTGGATGCTTACATCGAGCGCTGACACGGGTTCGTCTAGCACCACGAGCTTCGGCTGCAGCGCGAGAGCACGAGCGATGCCGATGCGTTGCCGCTGTCCACCGGAGAACTCGTGCGGGTACCTATTACCGTGCTCTGGCAGGAGCCCGACCGCCCGGAGCACCTCATCGACTCGCGACCGGACCTCCTTTGACGACACCCCGTGGACTCGCAGCGGCTCCGCGACGATGTCGTTGATCGGCATCCTCGGGTTGAGCGAGGAGTACGGATCCTGAAAGACGATCTGGAGCTCCTTGCGCAGCTCGCGCATTCGAGCGCGCCCCACGTTCGTGATGTCCTCGCCCTCGTACACGATCCGACCGCTGGTTGGCTCGATCAGGCGCAGCAGCGAGCGGCCGAGCGTCGTCTTGCCACAACCCGACTCGCCCACGACACCGAGGATCTCGTTGCGCCCGAGCTCGAGCGACACGGACTCGACCGCGTGAACATAACCGACCGTGCGTCGGAGAAGGCCAGCCCGCACTGGAAAGCGCGTGGTGAGCTCCTCAAGCCGCAGCAGTGGTGGTGGCGGCGGCGGCGCGGCAGCGGTCACTTGAGGGCCCCGGACAGCGAGCGCTGCCAGATCGTCGACGCGGAAGCAACGGCTGTCGTGCTGATCGCCGACCGCCACGAGGTCCGGAACGGCCTCGATGCAATGCTCCACCGCCATGGAGCAACGAGGACGGAAAGGGCACCCAGCGGGCGGATGGAGCAAGCTCGGTGGGCTACCGGGGATCGGGCGGAGGCGGTCCGTCGACCGAGCTCCAAGCGACGGAATCGACTCGAGGAGTGCCCGAGTATATGGATTGCGGCTGTTGTAGAAGATGTCCTCGAGATCGCCTTTCTCGAAGATCCGCCCGCCGTACATGACGTGGATGCGGTCAGCGGAGCCGGCCACGAGACCAAGATCGTGCGTAATCAGGATCATCGCCGCGCCGGTGACGCGTTGCGCGGCGCGCGATCGCCTCCATGACCTGGGCCTGGATGGTGACGTCGAGCGCGGTCGTCGGCTCGTCCACGATGAGCAGACGTGGGAAGTTGGCGATGGCCAGGGCGATCATCGCTCGCTGGCGCATGCCGCCGGAGAACTCGTGCGGATACTGATCGACGCGTCGAGCGGGTTGCGGAACCCCAACAAGCTCCAGGAGTTCGATGGCGCGCGTCTTCGCGTTCTTCTTCGAAAGGATGTCGACATGTTCGCGAAGCATCTCGATGATCTGGTCGCCGACCGTGAAGACCGGGTTCATGGCCGTCATCGGGTCCTGGAAGATCATCGCGATCTTGCTGCCGCGCAACGCTCGCCACGCGTTGTCCTTCATCCCGAGCAGCTCTTGACCTTCGAAGCGGATCGACCCCTCGATGCGCGTCGACTTCGGGTGGAGGCCCATGAGCGCCAGCCCCGTCACCGACTTCCCTGAGCCTGACTCGCCCACTACCGCCAACGTCTCGCCGGATGTGACGTGGAACGAGATGTCGGCGACGGCGCCAACAGGACCTGCGTCCGTCGGGAACGTGACGCTGAGCCCTTCGACCTCCAGCAGAGGACCGGCCGGTGCGATCATTCCTTCTCGATCCTGGACTTCGGGTCGAGCGCGTCACGCATGCCGTCACCGAGGAAGTTGACGCAGAGCGTGATCCACACGATGGCAAAGGCGGGTATGAGCACCTTGATCGGCTCGGTGTCGAGCTTGCCTTTGGCCTCCGTGAGCAGGTTGCCAAGCGTCGGCACTGGCGGTTTCACCCCGAGACCGAGGAAAGAGAGCGTGCTCTCCAGTGCGATCGCGATCCCGACGATCAACGTCAGCTCGACGAGGACGGGGCCCATCACGTTCGGCATGATGTGGCGGAACGTGATCCGCGTGGGTCCGGCCCCAGCAGCCCGGGCAGCCTGCACGAACTCCTGTTCCTTCAGCTGCATGACCAATCCGCGGACGACCCGGGCGATCCGGGTCCACAGCAGCAGCGCGATCACGATGGCAATCCCGGTCGGATCAGCTCCGTACTTCTTGGCGAAGACAGCGAGGATCAGGATCGCCGGCACGATCAGCACCAGGTTGATCAACTGGGAGATGATCCCGTCGACTGCCTTGCCACGGTAGCCGGCGAACGCGCCGAGCACGGCGCCTATGAGGGTCGAGAACAAAGCGACGAGGAGCGCTATGCGAAGCGAGTAGCGGCCGCCCTCGAACGTGCGGACCATGAGGTCACGGCCGATCGTGTCGGTACCGAAGGGATGGGCAGCCGAGGGCCCTTGGTTGAATGCGGTGCGGTCGATCTCCTCGAAGCCCCATTCGGAGAGGATCGGCATGACGATGAAGGCCGTCGCGATCAGCACGAGCCCAATGGCGCCGATGATGGCCAACTTGTGGCGCATGAACCGTCGCCAGGCCAACCGACCGAAGCTGACCGGTTTCTCGGTGAGACCTTCCGACTCGTCAATCGAGATCATCGGCGGAGGGATCATCGGCGGAGGGCCGCCGACCATGAGCTCAGTCATAGCGGATCCTTGGATCGAGCACGCCGTAGAGCACATCGGCCACGAGATTGAAGATCACGGTGACGAACGCAGCGAACAGGGTGATACCGAGCACGAGATCGAGGTCAGGTTTCTCCAGCCCACTGAGGAAGGCGGGGCCGAGTCCCGGCCAAGAGAAGATGGACTCGGTGACGACGGAGCCGGAGAGCAGTGCAGAGAACGCCAGTGCCCACAGGGTGACGAGCGGGATGAGCGCATTGCGCAGCCCGTGGCGCCAGACCACCTTGCGTTCGGAGATCCCCTTCGAGCGGGCGGTCCGGATGTAGTCGGCGTTGAGCACATCGAGCATCGCGGCCCGACCGAAGCGGCTCTCCTCGGCGATGCCGACGACCACCAGTGTCATGATCGGGAGCGTGATACTGGACAAGAGCTGTCCGAACGTCTCGTCGTACTTGCCAGTCGTGTAGAAGGGCTTACTGCCGAACCAGTCCTGCCACCACACGCCGAAGATGGTCGAGAGCAACAAGGCAACGATGAACGTCGGCAGCGCCAAGCCGACGAAGCTGGCTCCAGTGAAGAAGTAGTCGCCCTTCGAGTACTTGTGCGTCGCGGAGTACACCGAAAGCAGAACGGCCACGATTGCCGTGATCAGAAAGGCGGGGATGGCGATCATCGCCGTGTTCCAGCCTCGTGACTTGAGAACCTCGGTGACTGGCTGGTTGACCGTGTTCGACTCGCCGAGGTCACCTGTGACCGCGTCGGCCATCCAACTGAACGGCCGGAGCAGCAGCGGCATCTCCAGGTCGTACTGCTGGACCGTGAGGTCGTAGCCGTCCTGGCAGCGGGGCAGGCACTGGTAGAACGGAGCGAGTGGATCGGTCGTGAATGACACTCCGACGTGCACGAGGTAGAGCGCGAGGAACATGACCGGAATGGTCACGAGGATTCGTCGCACCGAATACGCGAACAACGCGAACTCCTCTCGTCGCCGTCCGATTCTAGAGAATCGGGGAGGGCGGGTACCCGCCCTCCCCGATTCCGCGGTGTGTATATGCCCTAGGCCGCGAACTGGTAGTCCACGACGTTGACCAGCGGGCCGGCGTCGTCGGCGTCCGGCGACACCGCGGCGTTAGAGAGCCGCGGTGCTGCTGTAGGCGTAGAACGACGGCTTCTGGGTGAGCGGGATCATGAACAGACCCTTCTCGGGGTCGAGCTCCAGCGTCGTCACGTACTTGTCGAGCTCGTTGTAGCAGGCTGCGGCCTCGGCCTCGTCGACCGTGGCGTCGCACTCGGCAGCCCTCGCGTCGAACTCCTCGTTCGAGTAGCCATACGCGTTGTTGCCGGAACCGGTCAGGTAGTTCGGCGAGTTCCCACCGGGCCACGGACCGCCGACCCAGGCGAACTGGGCGATGTCCCAGACGTCGCAGTTGCCCTCGGTGCCGCCGGAGTTGGCGCATGCCAGCACGTCGTCGCTGAACGGCTGCGCGCTGAAGTAGTCGGCGCCCTCGACGTTGTCGATCTGGATGTCGAAGCCAGCTTCGCTCAGCTGCTCCTGCAGCAGCTGCTGCTGGACCTCGCGGAGACGGTTGCCGCCGGTGGTGCCGACGCGCAGCGTCAACGGACCATCGGTGGGATGGGCGTACACGCCACCCTGGTCGGTGTAGCCGGCCTCCTCGAGCTTGGCTCGGGCTGCCTCGATGTTCCCCTGGCCGTAACCGGCATCGCCCTGGTGGTCCTCGTAGTCCGGCTGGTTGCTCATCCAGTAGGTGTTGCCGAGGCCCTCGGCAGGCAGGAGGTCACCGAAGATCGGTGTGTACAGCGCCTCCATCACGAGGCCCTTGTCCATGGCCAGGGCCAGCGCCTCCCGCACCTCCGGCTTGGCCAGATGCGGGTCGTTGAGGTTCAGACCCCAGTGCTCGTACACGGGTCCCGCGAGCGCCGCCACCGTGAAGTTCGCGTCGGTGGCGAGCTCCTCACCAAAGGCGGTCTGCGGCTGCGTGAAGACCATCTGCGCCTCGCCGGCCTTCAGCGCGTTGATCTGCGCGTCGGTGTCGGCGACGAAGCGCATCTCCACTCCGTCGACGTGGGCAACCCCCGTGTTCGTCACATCAGGACTGACCGAGCCGTGGTAGTTGTCGTTGCGGACGAGGTTCAACTTCACGCCCTTCTCCCACGTGTCGAAGACGAGCGGCCCGGACGAGGGCAGTGGGCCACCAGCCGGGCTCTGCCACTCCTGCAGGGCAGCATCGACCTCGGCTGCACCACCGGTGAACACGTGGCTCGGCCAAACGCGCTCGAAGAGCGCCTTGTAGCCGGCGTAGAACCCGCTCCACGTGATCGTGAACTCGGTCGGTGAGGTGACCTCGAACGACGTGATGGTGTCGTATCCGGTGCGGTCACTGAACGGGAACACGAAGTCGGGCTCGCCGTCGCCGTCTTCGTCTGCAGTGCCCTTCTCCATGATCACGTCGTACGTGAACTTGACGTCGTCCGCGGTGAGGTCATCGCCGTCCGACCACTTGAGGCCGTCACGCAGCGTGAACTTCGCGGTGAACGAGTCGTCGGCCCCCACTTCGGTCTCCGGCTCGCCGGCGAGCAGCTCAGGGAAGAAGGTGGTGTCGCTCGTGATCCCGTAGAGACCCTCCAGCATGCCCTGATTGATCCAGGAGGCGATGGACAGCAGGTTGTTGGGATCATCGAGCTGAAGAGCCGGAGGCTCCTGCTCGTGGACCCAGATCAGGGTGCCGCCCTCGCTGCCTTCGCCACCTTCACCGCCTTCACCGCCTTCCTCGACGGGAGCGGTCGTCCCTCCAGCCTCGACAGTGTTTGCGGTATCGCCGCCAGCGTCGTCGTCGTCGCCGCCGCACGCCGCGGCAATGAGCGCCGTGGCGGCGAACAGCGCCACGAATTTGGCGCTCCTCGGGGTTCTTCTCACGTACTTGACCTCCTGGGTTCGTGTGGTGCGGGAGGGCGGCCCGGGCCGCGCAAGCGGCGTGGGCCTGGTTCTGCACGCCTTGTGGGGCACGCTCCTACCACGACGGGAACCGCCCGGCCCGAATGCCGGCGTTCGACCGCAGTGGGTCCAATCACCTCACCTCCCCTTCGATGTATCGGCTCATGGACTTGACGCGAATTTAGCACGGCGGTTACCAATCGGTAGTCAGGCTGTTCCCGAACGGCCGATCTTGAACGAGATGTTTCAGCCGCCTGCCGGCCGGCTCGCCGGGCCTCTCAGCCCGGGCCGTGCTTGGGGAACTGGACGATGCGGGCGAACTCCTCCGGGTCGAGGCTGGCGCCGCCGACGAGGGCCCCGTCGATGTCCGGCTCCGCCATGAGCTCGGCGATGTTGGCCGCCTTGACCGACCCCCCGTACTGGATCCGCACGTCCGCTGCCGCGGCTCCGCCGCTCAGCTCGGCCACCTGGGCCCTGATGGCCCCGATGACCGCCTGGGCATCGGCCGCCGTCGCCGTGCGGCCCGTGCCGATGGCCCAGATGGGCTCGTAGGCGATGACCAGCGAACCGACCTGCTCGGCGGTGCGACCAGCCAGCGCCGACGTCACCTGGTTGAGGACCTTGGCCTCGGTCTGACCGGCCTCCCGTTCCTCCAACGTCTCGCCGACGCACACGATGGGTGTCATGCCCAGGGCCTGGATGGCGGTCGCCTTGCGGGCCACCATCTCGTCCGTCTCGCCGAACAGCTCGCGGCGCTCGCTGTGCCCCGTGATCACGTAGCGCACGTTGAGCTTGGCCAGGAACACGGGCGCCACCTCGCCGGTGAACGCCCCCTTCTCCTCCCAGTGGCAGTGCTGTGCACCGAGGGCGATCGGGATGTCGTCGGCATCGATCAGGGTCTGCACCGAGCGGATGTCCGTGAACGGCGGATGCACGCTGACGTCGACGTTCTGCGACATCGTCCGCGCCGAGCAGGTAGGCCAGCTTCTGCACCGTCTGGATGGCCTCGAAGTGGTTGAGGTGCATCTTCCAGTTGCCGCTGATCAGCGGCCGGCGGCCGCTCGAGCCGGCGGTGCCGCCGGAGCCGGTGTCAGTCATGGGCGTTCGGGGCCTCCCTCAGCGCGGCGAGCCCGGGCAGATCGCCGAGCTCCAACAGCTCCAACGACGCTCCCCCGCCCGTGGACACGTGATCGACCTCGTCAGCCAGGCCGAACTCCGCCAGCGCCGCGGCGGAGTCGCCCCCACCGACCACCGTGAACGCCTTGGTCTCGGCCATGGCCTCGGCCACGGTCCGGGTGCCGGCGGCGAAGCGAGGGTCCTCGAACATGCCCATCGGACCGTTCCAGAACACCGTCCCGGCCTCGAGGATCACGTCGGCGAACGCGGCGGCCGATCCGGGACCGATGTCGAGCCCCTTCGCCCCGGCCGGCAGGCGCACGCCGTAGTTGGCTACCTGGCCGGACGGGTCGAGGCCGACGATGTCCTCGGGTAGATGGATCGGCTTGGTGCCGGCGAGCAGATCCCGGCACCGCTCGATCTGGTCCTGCTCGCACAGCGAGTCCCCGATGGGGTTGCCCCGGGCGGCGAGGAACGTGAAGCACATGCCGCCGCCGATGACCAGCGCATCGACGACGCCGAGCAGCGCGTCGATCACGCCCAGCTTGTCGCTGACCTTGGCGCCGCCGAGGACGGCCACGAAGGGCCGGCGCGGGTCCTCACGGAGCCCGGAGAGGACCTCGACCTCGCGGGCCAGCAGGCGACCCGCCGCCGACGGCAGGGTCTGTGGCGGGCCGACGATCGAGGCGTGGGCGCGGTGGGCGGCACCGAAGGCGTCGTCCACGTAGGCGTCCATGCCCTCGACCAGCCGGGCGACGAAGGCAGGATCGTTGCCCTCCTCGCCGGGATCGAAGCGCAGGTTCTCCAGCAGTTCGGCGCCCGGCGCCAGCTCGGCCAGCCGGGCCCGGACCGGGTCCATCGAGTACTTCGGGTTGGGCTGTCCCTTTGGCCGGCCGAGGTGGCTCGCGCACACGACGCTCGCGCCCCGCTCCTGCAACCAGTTGATGGTCGGGAGCGCGGCGCGGATGCGGAAGTCGTCGGTGATCCGGCCGTCGGCGAGCGGGACGTTGAAGTCGGTGCGGACGAGCACCCGCCGGCCCTCGACGGGCGGCAGGTCCTCCAACAGCGGGAGCCGGTCCACCCGGCGTCACCCAGCCAGTTTGGGACCGGCGAAGGCGGTGAAGTCGACGAGCCGGTTGGAGTAACCCCACTCGTTGTCGTACCAGCCCAGCACCTTCACCAGGTTCCCGAGCGACATCGTGAGGTCGCTGTCGAAGATGCAGCTGTGGGGGTTGGTCACGATGTCCGACGAGACGATGGGCACGTCGGTGTACTCGAGCACGCCCTTGAGCGGTCCGTCGGCCGCGGCCTTGTAGGCGGCGTTGATCTCGTCCACCGAGGCGTCCCGTGAGAGCACGGCGTTGAAGTCGGTGATGGACCCGGTGGGCACAGGCACCCGCAGCGACGACCCGTCGAGCTTGCCCTTCATGGACTCGAGGACGAGCGACGTGGCCCGGGCGGCGCCGGTCGACGTCGGGATGATGTTGATGGCTGCGCCCCGCGCCCGGCGGAGGTCGCTGTGCGGGCCGTCCACCAGCATCTGGTCGCCGGTGTAGGCGTGGACGGTCGTCATCAGGCCCTTCTCGACCCCGAACGCGTCGTCGAGCACCTTGACCAGGGGGACGAAGCAGTTGGTGGTGCACGAGGCGTTGGAGACCACCTTGTCCTTGGCGGGGTCGAAGTCCTCGTGGTTCACGCCGTAGACGAACGTGGCGTCGGCTCCCTTGCCGGGCGCCGAGATGATGACCAGCTTGGCGCCGGCATCGAGGTGAGCCGCCGCCTTGTCCCGGTCGGTGAAGAAGCCCGTGGACTCGATGACCACGTCGACCCCGAGGTCACCCCACGGGAGCTCCTTGGGATCGCGGACGGACAGCACCTTCAGGACGTCGCCGTCGACGGAGATGCCGTCATCGGTGGCCGAGATGTCGTAGGGCAGCACCCCCAGCACCGAGTCGTACTTGAGCAGGTGCGCCATGGTGGCCAGCGAGCCCAGGTCGTTCACGGCCACGAAGTCGATGTCCGCCCCGGACTGCTTGGCGGCCCGGAAGAAGTTGCGCCCGATACGACCGAAGCCGTTGATGCCTACGCGTACCGTCATCGTCGTCTCCTCTGGCTCCTCTGGCCCTGCTCGCCGACGCTTGAGCAGTCGTAGCCACGGCAACCCCTAACAGGCGCGCCGGGTCCCCCCGGAAGCTCCGCTTCCGGGGGGTGGCTATCCGGGCAGGTCCCGGTGCTGCACCCGGAGCTCGACCCCGCGTCGCCGCAGGCGGGCCGCCACCTCCTCGGCCACCGTCACGCTGCGGTGCTGCCCTCCGGTGCACCCGAAGGCGATCGTCAGGTAGCTCTTGCCTTCCTTCTCGAACGCCGGGACCAGCAGCGCGAGGAGGTCGTCCACGCGGTCGATGAACGGCGCCGCCTCCGGCTGCCCGAGGACATAGGTCCGCACGGGTTCGTCGAGGCCGGTGAGCGGCCGCAGCTGCTCCTCCCAGAACGGGTTGGGCAGGAACCGGCAGTCCAGGACGATGTCCACGTCGAGCGGGAGGCCGTGCTTGTACCCGAACGAGACCACCGCGGTCTGCATCCCCGCTGTGGGAGCGTCGACGGCGAACAGCTCGGTCAGCCGGCTCTTCAGCTGGTGGATGGTCAGCCCGGTGGTGTCGATGACGACGTCGGCCATGGCCTTCACAGGTCCCAGCAGCTCCCGCTCACGGTCGATGGCGTCGAGGAGGGAGGTGTCCTCACCGAGCGGATGACGCCGGCGAGTGCTGCCGTAGCGCTTCACCAGCTCCGGGGTGGTCGCCTCGAGGTAGACGATGCGCACCCGGTGCCCGCTCTGGCGGAGGCCGTCGACGGCATCGAGGATGTCGGCTTGGTGGGGGCTGGTCCCCACCACGAGCGCCAGCTGCTCGATGGCGCTCCCCGGCACGCTGGCCAGGTCCACGATGGTCCGGACCAGGGACGTCGGCAGGTTGTCCACGACGTACCAACCCTGGTCCTCCAGGTCGGCGGCGGCGTTGGTGCGACCCGCCCCCGACAGGCCCGTGATCATCACGATGTCGGCCATGCGGCCAGCGTACCGGGGGGTCCTCTCGGCCGGCCGGACCTCTCAGGCCTGCTTCTGGAGGCGGAGCAGCAGCAGGCGGGGGATGCTGGCCGCATCCGGGTACTCGGGCGCTCGGGCCAGGAAGCCGGCCGGCGGCGGCGGCTCCTCCATGTGGACCACGACGAGCCCGTGGGCCGCCAGCGTGTTGACGTACCGGCTCAAGGGCCGGTGGATGAACGTGATGAAGACGTCCTTCTCCACCTCTTCGACCGACTCGTCCTCCACCAGGTAGGGACCGATCCGCCAGTACTGCTCCGGGGGATCGAGGAACTGGTCGTCGATCCATCCGCTGTCCGGGGTCTGCAGGAGCGGGTGATTGAGGAAGAACAGGAACACGCCGCCCGCCCGCAGGACCCTGGCCACCTCGGCGATGGCTTCCTCGACCGACCGGATGTGCTCGAAGACGAGGCAGGCCACGACGGTGTCGAAGCTGCCGTCGGCGAAGGGCAGCGCGGCCGCATCGGCTCGTGCGTACGAGGGACCGCCGCCGCGAGCGGCCGCCACGCTGATCTGGTTCCAGGTCGGGTCGATCCCGGCCACGACTTCCGCGCCGACCTTTCGGGCCAGCCGAGCCACCTGGCCGTCGCCGCACCCCACGTCCAGCACCCGGCGTGCCCCTGCCAGGTGCTCGGCCGCCAGGGGCAGGATCTGCTCCTCGTACTCCGGGTCGGCGCCCTCGGTGAAACCGTCGATCCACCAACCGGCGTTGGTCTCCCAGAGGTCGTCAGCCATGGAGCTTGGCGTGGACCGCCTCGGCCACTCGGTCCGGGAGCCAGGGCAGGGCGGTCAACTGCTCGAGGCTGGCCCGCTTGACCCCCGCCACGCCGCCCAGCTCCTTCAGCAGGCGCTTCTGCCGGGTCGGCCCGAGCCCGGGGATGGCGTCGAGCGCGCTGGTCGTCATCCGCTTGCCCCGGAGATCCCGGTGGAAGGTGTTGGCGAAGCGGTGGGCCTCGTCACGCAGGCGCTGCAGCATGAAGAGCGCCTCGGACTGCCGGGGCACGTTGACCGGCTCGGACCGCCCGGGCACGTACACCTCCTCGAACCGCTTGGCCAGCGAGGCCACCGGGATCTCCGCCTCCAGCCCCAGCTCCCGCACGACGCGCTCGGCCACCGCGAGCTGGCCCTTGCCGCCGTCGACGAGGAGGAGCTGCGGCGGGTACGAGAAGCGCCCCGGGCGCTCCCCGCGCTCACCCACGGGGCGGTCCCGTTCCGTCAGGTAGGCGGTGAGGCGGCGGGTCAGCACCTCCTCCATGGCCGCGTAGTCGTCGTTGCCCTCGACGTCCTTGACCTTGAACCGCCGGTAGTCGCTCTTCTTCGGCAGACCGTCCTCCATCACGACCATCGACCCGACGTAGTCCGTGCCCTGGAGGTGGGCCATGTCGTAGCACTCGATGCGCAGGGGCGCTTCGGGGAGCGCCAGCAGGTCCTGGAGCTCGTTGATGGCCCGCGCCCGGCTGTTGTGGTCGGTCGCCCGACGCAGCCGGTGCCGGGTGAACTCCTCCTGCGCGTTGCGGGTGACGGTGTCCAGCAGGGCGCGCTTGTCGCCCCGTTGCGGCACACGGATCTCCACTCGGGACTGGCGCTGGATGGCCAGCCACTCCTCGTACACGTCCTGCGCCTCGGGCGCGAACGGGAGGAGCACCTGCTTCGGCACCCCGAGGGGCGGCTCGTCGCCGTACAGCTCCTCGAGGATGCGGGCGGCGAGGGCGTGGTCGTCGAGCGCCTCGACCTTGTCGAGGATGAAGCCCTTCCGGCCCACCACCCGACCCCGCCGCACGTAGAAGATCTGGACGGCGGCCTCCAGGTCGTCCTGCGCGATGCCGATGACGTCGAGGTCCTCGTTGCGGTCGGCCACCATCTGCTGCTTGGCGATGGCCTTCTGCACCGCCGCCAGCCGGTCCCGCACCCGCGCCGCCCGCTCGTACTCCTGCTCGTCGGCCGCCGACCGCATCTCCTTCGACAGGCGCTTGACGATGGCGTCGGTGTCCCCGTCGAGGAAGTCGATGAGCTCCTGGACCAGCGCGTCGTACTCGGGGTGGTCGATCTCGCCGACGCAGGGTCCCGAGCACTTCTCGATGTGGAACAGGAGGCACGGGCGGCCGAGCCGGTGGTGCTGGTGGTACTTGCTCGGGGAGCAGGTGCGGATGGGGAAGCTGCGCAGCAGGAGATCGAGGGTGTCCCGGATGGCGTAGGCGTGGGCGTACGGTCCGAAGTAGCGGACGCCCTTGCGCTTGCGGCCCCGGACGACCATGGCGCGGGGCCATTCCTCGTCCAGGGTGACGGCCAGGAACGGGTAGCTCTTGTCGTCCCGCAGTCGCACGTTGAACCGGGGACTGTGCTGCTTGATGAGGCTGTACTCGAGCATGAGCGCCTCGACCTCGTTGCGCACCTGCATCCACTCGACCGTCGACGCGGTGGCCACCATCTGAGCGGTGCGCGGGTGCAGCCCGGCGGGGTCCTGGAAGTAGCTGCCCACCCGCGAGCGGAGGTTCGCGGCCTTGCCGACGTAGATGACCCGGCCCTCGGCGTCCTTGAACTGGTAGGAGCCGGGGGTGTCGGGGATCGTGCCGGCCGGCGGTCGCTGCACCACACTTCGGAGGCTAGGGGCGGGGTGGGCGGGGGTGCGCCGTATGCTGATCGGCGATGGTGGTGCGACTGCAGTCGGCCCTGCCGGAGGGCTACACGGCGGCATCCGCCGAGGAGCTGGCGGCGAGGATCGAGGCCGCCAAGGCCTCGCTCGGCGACCGGCTCTACATCCTCGGCCACCACTACCAGCGGGACGAGGTGATGCGCTGGGCCGACGCCCGCGGCGACTCGTTCCGGCTGTCGGTCCTCGCCAAGGAGCGCCCGCAGGCCGACTTCATCGTGTTCTGCGGCGTGCACTTCATGGCCGAGTCGGCCGACATCCTCACCACGCCCGAGCAGCAGGTGATCCTGCCCGACCTCAACGCCGGGTGCTCGATGGCCGACCTGGCCGACATCGACTCCGTCGAGGAGGCCTGGGAGGTGCTGGAGGGCGTCGTCGACATCGAGGGCGTCGTGCCCGTCACGTACATGAACTCCTCGGCCGCGCTCAAGGCGTTCGTGGGGCGGCACGGCGGTGCCGTGTGCACGTCGACGAACGCACGGGCCGTGCTGGAGTGGGTCTTCCGGCCCCGGTCGGAGGGTGGCGCCGGCGGGCAGCAGGTGCTGTTCTTCCCCGACCAGCACCTCGGTCGGAACACCGGGGCGGCCATGGGGTACTCGCTGGACGACATGCGGGTCTGGAACCCGAGGTTGGAGATGGGCGGGCTGTCGGAGGCCGATCTGAAGGCGACGACGTTCCTGCTCTGGAAGGGCCACTGCTCGGTCCACCAGCGGTTCCAGCCGTCACACGTGGCCGAGTTCCGGGCCGCCCACCCGGACGACGGCATCGTGGTCGTCCACCCCGAGTGCGCCCACGAGGTGTGCGTCCTGGCCGACCAGGTCGGCTCGACGGACTTCATCATCCGTGCTGTGGAGGCGGCGCCGGCCGGCTCGGTCATCGGGGTCGGCACGGAGATCCACCTCGTCAACCGGCTGAACGACGAGTCGCCGGACAAGACGGTCGTGTCGCTGGATCCGTTGATCTGCCCGTGCTCGACCATGTTCCGGATCGATGCCCCGCACCTGTGCTGGGTGCTGGAGAACCTGGTCGAGGGTCGCGTCGTCAACCGGATCGTCGTCGACGACGACACCGCGGAGTGGGCCCGGGTGGCCCTGGACCGCATGCTCTCCATCACCTGAGCGGCTGCGGGCGCCGAGCGATCGGGCCGACCGTCGACCGTTCGACCGCGCCCCGCATCAACACCTGTCCGCAGGCGCGGTCGAACCGCGCCATTGGACATCTCTGTTCGAAGAGCGCGTTGCGGCGGCTTGCGGCCGGGCGGCGGGCGACGGCGGCGGCGGGCGTCAGCCTGGCGGCAGGACCCGGCGGAGGAACTGGCCGGTGAAGCTCTCCTCCACCGTGGCGACCTGCTCCGGGGTCCCCTCGGCCACGATCGTGCCGCCGCCCGAACCGCCCAGCGGGCCGAGGTCGATCAGCCAGTCCGCGGTCTTGATCACGTCCAGGTTGTGCTCGATCACCAGCACCGTGTTTCCCTGGTCGACGAGGCGCGACAGCACGGCGAGCAGCCGACGCACGTCCTCGAAGTGCAGGCCCGTCGTGGGCTCGTCCAGCAGGTAGATCGTGTGCCCGGTCGAGCGCTTGGCCAGTTCGCTGGACAGCTTGACCCGCTGGGCCTCGCCTCCTGACAGCGTCGGCGCCGGCTGCCCCAGCCGCACGTAGCCGAGCCCGACGTCGACGATGGTCTGCATGTGGCGGGCGATCACCGGCTGGTTGGCGAAGAAGGTCAGCGCCTCCTCGCACGGCAGGTCCAGCACCTCGGCGATGTTCTTGCCCTTGAACGTGATGTCCAGGGTGTCCCGGTTGTACCGGGCGCCCTTGCACACCTCGCACGGCACGTAGACGTCGGGCAGGAAGTGCATCTCGATCTTGATGGTGCCGTCGCCTGCGCACGCCTCGCACCGGCCGCCGGACACGTTGAAGCTGAAACGACCGGGGAGGTAGCCGCGGATCTTGGCCTCGGCCGTCTGGGCGAAGAGCTTGCGGACGTGGTCGAACACGCCCGTGTAGGTGGCGGGGTTGGACCGGGGCGTACGCCCGATGGGCGACTGGTCCATGTCGATCACCTTGTCCAGGAAGCCGATGCCGTCCACGGTCTTGTGGCGGCCGGGCGCCTGCTTGGACTTGTAGATCTTCTGCATGAGGGCGGGGAGCAGGATGTCCCGCACCAGCGTCGACTTCCCCGAGCCCGAGACCCCGGTCACGGAGATGAAGGTGCCCAGCGGCAACTCGACGTCGATGTCCTTGAGGTTGTGCTCGCGCGCCCCTCGGATGACGAGCCACTCCTCGCGGGCGGGCGGCGGACGGCGGGCACGGGGATGGTCCGCTTCCCGGACAGGTACTGCCCGGTGATCGAGTCCTTCTTCTTGACGATGCCCGGCACCGCGCCCGAGTAGATGACGGCGCCGCCGTGCTCGCCCGCACCCGGTCCGATGTCGACGATCCAGTCGGCCCCACGGATGGTCTCCTCGTCGTGCTCCACCACGAGCACCGTGTTGCCGAGGTCCCGCAGGCGGTGGAGCGTGTCGATGAGGCGCTGGTTGTCGCGCTGGTGCAGCCCGATGGACGGCTCGTCCAGCACGTAGAGGACACCGACCAGCCCGGACCCGATCTGCGAGGCCAGCCGGATGCGCTGGGCCTCGCCGCCGGCCAGCGTGCCGGCCGACCGTGACAGCGTGAGGTAGTCGAGGCCCACGTCGAGCAGGAAGCTCATGCGGGCGTTGATCTCCTTGATCACCCGTTCGGCGATCATCCGTTCCCGCTCGGTCAGCTCGAGCCCGAGCAGGAACGCAGCCGAATCCCCGATCGACAGGTCGCAGACGGCCGAGATGCTCCGGCCGCCGATGGTGACGGCCAAGGAGGACGGCTTGAGCCGGGCGCCGTCGCAGGCGGGGCACGGGACCTCCCGCATGTAGGTCTCGACCTGCTCCCGGCTCCAGTCGCTCTCGGAGTCGGCGTGCCGGCGCTTGAGGAACGGGATGATGCCCTCGTAGCTGGTGGAGTACTGGCGCGCCCGGCCGTAGCGGTTCTTGTACTTGACCGTGACCTGGCCCTTGGTGCCGTACAGGAGCACCTGTTGCTGCGCCTTGGTGAGCTTGCCCCAGGGCTTGGCCATGTCGATGTCGTTGGCGTCGGCGACGGCCTCCAGCATCCGGCTGAAGTACTGGGTGCGGGCGGTGCTCCAGGGCGAGATGGCACCTTCGCCGACCGAGAGGTCCGGGTTGGGGACGACGAGCTCGGGATCCACCTCGAACGTCGTGCCCAGACCGTCGCACTGCACGCAGGCGCCGTACGGCGAGTTGAAGGAGAAGTTGCGGGGGGCCAGCTCCTCGTAGGACTCGCCACCCACCGGGCAGGCCAGGTGCTGGCTGAAGGTGAGCGTCTCGCTCTCCCCCTCGGCTCCGTCGTCTCCGGGCCGGGGGACGATCTCGATCTCGACCACGCCCTCCGCCAGCTTGAGCGCCGTCTCGACCGAGTCGGTCAAGCGGCGCTCGATGCCCTCACGGCGCACCAGGCGGTCGACCACCACCTCGATCGTGTGCTGCTCGTACCGGGCCAGCCGGTCGCCGTCCTTCAGGAAGTCCGAGATGTCGACGGTGTCGCCATCGATCCGGGCCCGCACGAAGCCCTGGGCGGACAGGTCCTGCAGCAGGGTCTCGTACTCGCCCTTCCGCCCCCGCACGACGGGCGCCAGGACCTGGAAGCGGGTGCCGTCCGGCAGCTCCGCCAGGCGGTCGACGATCTGCTGTGGGCTCTGCCGCTCCAGCCGCACGCCGTGCTCCGGGCAGTGCGGGAGGCCGATGCGGGCCCACAGGAGGCGCAGGTAGTCGTAGACCTCGGTGATGGTGCCGACGGTCGAGCGCGGGTTGCGGGACGCCGACTTCTGGTCGATCGAGATGGCCGGCGAGAGGCCTTCGATGAAGTCCACGTCCGGCTTGTCCATCTGGCCCAGGAACTGGCGGGCGTAGGCGCTCAGCGACTCGACGTAGCGGCGCTGACCCTCGGCGTAGATGGTGTCGAAGGCCAGCGAGGACTTGCCCGAGCCCGACAGCCCGGTGAACACGATGAGCTTGTCGCGCGGCAGTTCGACGCTGATGTTCTTCAGGTTGTGCTCGCGGGCACCCCGCACGACGATGGTGTCGGACATCTGCCTCGACCCTACCGACGACGGTCCGGGCGCCGACGCTCGAACGGGTGAGCCGATCTCACGGCGTCCAGTGTAGTTCTCAGCTCCGAACGGGTGTTCGATCCTCGCGCCGGCGGGTGCTGGCCAGGACGATCAGCCCGACGGCCAGGCAGGCCACCCCGAGCGTCAGTGGCGCGCCGGGACCACCACCGGTTCCGGGGAGCTGGGCGGGGGCGACCGTCGTCGGCCCGAAGCACGGCTCGGACGCGCTCGCGGCCTCGGCCACGAACACGCCGTTGACGAAGGCCTGCATGGTCCCCGGTCTCGTGCTGCTGAAGGCTCGCCTGCGAAGGGACCTAGCTGGACCGTTGTGAAAGGCGTCCCATCCAGTCGCAACTCGACCGTCAGAGTGAGCATGTCCGTTGTTGAAGACCTCCCAGCCGTAGCCGCCTGCGCTGGCGGAGAAGCAGGTTCCGAACAGGGAAATCGACTCCAGGCAGGGATCGTCGTTGAGTTGAACCTCGAACGCGAGGTCTGCCGCCGAGGTACAGCTGCGCCATGCCCGCGACAGGGCTCACGAGCTCCGCGGCCGCCGAATGGGTCGAGCTCCGCGCTCGCCACGGGCACCCCGTCCACGCGGAGCTCCACGGTGGCTGGGACGTCGCGCAGGTTCGCGACTCGGACCACGTAGCCGAACGCAGGATCGAAGCACTGCAGGATGAAGGCGACGCACGGATCAGACGTCGGTGCCGCCTCGTCCACCACGATCCCGTCGATCAGCACCTGCCCCAGGCCGGCTTCCTGGCTGACGACCTGGACCGGTGCGAACGGGTCCAGATCGACCACGGCGACGGTCGTGCCGCCGACCCGCAGCTCGGCCGTCACTGCCCGAGCCGCGAGCAGCTCCCACACCTGACCGTCCACCGGGTCCGCGCACACGGCTCGGATCGTCACGCACGGTTCGGGAGACCTCTCGGCGCTGGCCACCAATTGTCCGCCCGCGTACGCCTCCATCGTCCCGCCCGACCGCGGTGGTGAGGATGCGCTCGCTCTGCGGGGCCGAGGGTCACGGTGGCCACGTCGACCCCGTCGAGCACCAGCCGGACATCGACGGGCGCCCCGCCGTCGTTGCTGACGCTCCACAGCGTGCCCGAGGCGGCGTCCGAGCAGATCGAGAAGAGCCCGATCGTCGAGTCGCACACGACGTTCGAG
This sequence comes from uncultured Acidimicrobiales bacterium, assembly GCA_963813375.1. Taxonomy (GTDB): domain Bacteria; phylum Actinomycetota; class Acidimicrobiia; order Acidimicrobiales; family Ilumatobacteraceae; genus DASTFY01. The sequence goes on from CAWEYT010000002.1 coordinate 33,087, forward strand.
CTGGTGGCGGACGCGACGACCTCGCCGTCGAGCACCAGCTCGCCGAGGCCACCGGCCGGAGTCGTGACCTCCCGCCCCTCGAAGGGCGCCAGGTCGAGCACCGCCTGGACCACGCCGCCCACCCGCAGCTCCACCGTCACCGCGGGCTCCAGGTCGTTCGACACGAACCACCGGTAACCCTGCCCGGGCGCGAAGCACACGGCGAAGAACGACACCGGGCCCCGCACGCACGGAGTCTCGTTGCTCGCCGCCTCGGCTACGACCTGGCCGGCGACGAGCGCATCGGCCTGCCCCCCGTCGGCGTGGTGAAGCCCGCGAACCCACCGGACTCGACGGTGAACGTGCCGACGACGGCTCCCCCGAGCCGGACCTCGACGTCAACGGGATCAGGCGCGCTGTTGCCCAGCAACCACTGATAGCCGGTGACGTCATCCCGGCACAGCCCACCCATGCCGATGCTCCCCGGCGCGACCGGGCACGGAGCGTCGAAGCTCTCGGTCTGGAAGGTGGCTCCGGGGAGGATCGCCAGCATCGTCCCGGGCGCGTCCGTCCGGAATCCATAGACCTCGCCGGCGGCGAGGCGTCACGGTGTCGAAGGGCTGCCCGTTGAACTCGAGCTCCACGTCCACCGGGACGTCCCCGAGGTTGGACATGGCGAACACGAACGCCGTCGGAGTGGCGCACAGGCCCCGCAGATAGAACGTCGGGAGCTGCTCGGCGTCACCAGCCGCCGGCACGGTCGAGGTGGTCGAGTCGATCGTAGTCGAGGCGGTCGTGGTCGAGGTGGTCGTGGGCGCCGCGATGCTCGTGGTCGTCGTGTCGCCAGCGGTCGTCGTGTCGTCGCCGCCGATTGTCGTCGGCACGAACGTCCGTGGTCGTCGACGTCGAGTCCTGAGCTTCCCGCTCGACCTCGGGATCGGTTGATGCGCCGGCCACTCCGGCGGCCACCAGCACGGACCCCGCGACGAGCAGGACCACGGACAGCCTCCGCCCGACCCCCATTGCGCCCCCTCCCGCTTGTCCCACGGATGGTACGCCCGTTCAAGCGGGCCGTCACGGGGAGATTCAGCCCGCCTCGCGCAACTCCCGCCGCAACTCGTTGACCTCGTCGCGCAGGCGCGCCGCGTACTCGAAGCGCAGCTCCGCGGCGGCATCGTGCATCTCGTCCTCGAGCGTCTGGATGAGCCGCACCAGCTCGGTCTGGGGCATGTCGGCCAGGTCGCGGCGGACCTTGTCCCGCTCCCGCTGACGGCGACGGTCCCGACCGGGGACCGGCGCGGTGTCGTCCGGTCGGAGCAGGGACAGGATGTCCGTGACGGCCTTGCGGATGGTCTGCGGATCGATGCCGTGCTCGGCGTTGTAGGCGACCTGCCGCGCCCGCCGGCGGTTCGTCTCGTCGATGGCGTGCTGCATCGAGTCCGTCACCTTGTCCGCGTACATCACGACCTGTCCGTCGACGTTGCGCGCCGCCCGCCCCATCGTCTGGATGAGGCTCGTCTGCGAGCGGAGGAAGCCCTCCTTGTCGGCGTCCAGGATGGCGACCAGGGACACCTCGGGCAGGTCGAGCCCCTCCCGCAGCAGGTTGATGCCGACGAGCACGTCGAACTCGCCCAGCCGCAGCGCCCGCAGGATCTCGATGCGTTGGATCGTGTCGATGTTGGAGTGCAGGTAGCGGACCCTCAGCCCCTGCTCCAGCAGGTAGTCCGTCAGGTCCTCGGCCATCTTCTTGGTGAGCGTCGTGACCAGCACGCGGTGGCCCTTGATCACGCGGTCGTTGACCTGCTCGATGAGGTCGTCGATCTGACCCTTGGTCGGCTTGACGATGACCTCGGGGTCGACGAGGCCCGTCGGCCGCACGATCTGCTCGACCACCTGGTCGCTCACCCGCAGCTCGTACGCGCTGGGCGTGGCCGAGAGGAAGACCACCTGGTTGAGCCGCTCCATGACCTCCTCGAACCGCAGCGGGCGGTTGTCCCGGGCGCTGGGGAGTCGGAAGCCGTGCTCGACGAGCTGGTCCTTGCGGCTGCGGTCCCCCTCGTACTGCCCGTGCAGCTGGGGCACGGCCACGTGGCTCTCGTCGATGACGAGCAGCCAGTCCTCCGGGAAGTAGTCGAGCAGCGTGAACGGCGGCTCGCCGAACGTGCGGCCGTCGATGTGCATCGAGTAGTTCTCGATGCCGTTGCAGTAGCCGACCTCCTGGATCATCTCGAGGTCGTACTGGGTGCGCATCCGCAGGCGCTGTGCCTCCAGGAGCTTGCCCTCCCGCTCGAAGAAGGCCAAGCGGTCCTGGAGCTCGGCCTCGATGCCCACGATCGCCTTGCGCATGCGCTCGTCGCCGGCGACGTAGTGCGTGGCGGGGAAGACGATCACCTCGGTCAGCTCGTTGAGCTGCTCACCGGTGAGCGGGTCGACGATGGTGAGCCTCTCCACCGTGTCGCCGAACATCTCGACGCGCAGGACGGTCTCGTCGTACGCCGGGTGTACCTCGATGGTGTCGCCCCGCACGCGGAACTTGCCCCTGCCGAGGGTCATGTCGTTGCGGTCGTACTGGAGGTCGACCAGGCGGCGCAGGATCGACCGCTGGTCGTAGTCGACGCCGGTGTGCAGCTCCAGCAGCTGGCCCCGGTACTCGGCGGGGTCGCCCATGCCGTAGATGCACGACACCGAGGCGACCACGATGGTGTCCCGCCGGGTGAGCAGCGCGGCCGTCGCCGAGTGGCGCAAGCGGTCGATCTCGTCGTTGATGGACGAGTCCTTCTCGATGTACGTGTCGCTCGACGCGATGTACGCCTCGGGCTGGTAGTAGTCGTAGTAGCTGACGAAGTACTCGACGCGGTTCTCCGGGAAGAACTCCTTCATCTCGGTGGCGAGCTGCGCGGCCAGGCTCTTGTTGGGGGCGAGGATGAGCGTGGGGCGCTGCACCGCCTCGATCGTCCAGGCGATGGTGGCGCTCTTGCCCGAGCCGGTGATGCCGAGCAGCGTCTGGAACCGATCGCCCCGCTGCACCCCCTCCGCCAGCTTGGCGATGGCCGCCGGCTGGTCCCCGGCGGGCGCGAAGTCGGAGTGGACCGTGAAGGCGGCGGACATCGTGATCGATGTTACCGGCGGGGTGTTACAGGCCGAACCTGTGTTCGGGCCAGCACTGAATTCTGGGCGCGGCATCCAGGTGCTACATGACCACGACGGAGCGGAGAACCTCGCCCTGCTCCATCTTGTGGAAGGCCTCCTCGACCTCGTCGAGGGCGATGGTCTCCGACACGAAGCCGTCGAGGTTGAGCCGGCCCTGCAGGTAGAGGTCGATGAGCATGGGGAAGTCGCGGCTGGGCAGGCAGTCGCCGTACCAGCTCGACTTGAGGGCACCGCCCCGCCCGAAGACCTCGATGAACGGCAGCTCGATGGTCATGTCGGGGCGGGGGACGCCGACCAGGACGACGGTGCCGGCCAGATCGCGGGCGTCGAACGCCTGCCGGTAGGTCTGGGGAAGGCCGATGGCCTCGATGCAGACATCGGCGCCGTTGCCGCCGGTGGCGGCCTTGATGGCCTCCACCGGGTCCTCCTTCGTGGAGTTCACGGTGTGGGTGGCGCCGAAGTCCTTGGCCCAGGCCAGCTTCTGATCGTCGATGTCGACGGCGACGATCGTGGAGGCGCCGGCCAGACGAGCCCCGGCGATGGCGGCGTTGCCGACCCCGCCGCAGCCGAACACGGCCACCGAGTCCCCACGCCCGACCCCACCGGTGTTGATGGCGGCGCCGAGGCCGGCCATGACGCCGCACCCGAGCAGGCCGGCGGCGGTGGCGGGCGCACTGGGATCGACCTTGGTGCACTGGCCGGCGGCCACCAGCGTCTTGTCGGCGAAGGCGCCGATCCCGAGGGCGGGGCTGAGCACGGTGCCATCGGCGAGCGTCATCTTCTGGGTGGCGTTGAAGGTCGAGAAGCAGTACCAGGGCTTGCCCTTGCGGCAGCTCCGGCACTGCCCGCACACGGCCCGCCAGTTGAGGATCACGTAGTCACCGGGCGCCACATCGGCCACGTCGGGCCCGACCGCCTCGACGATGCCGGCGGCCTCGTGTCCCAGCAGGAAGGGGAAGTCGTCGTTGATGCCGCCCTCGCGGTAGTGCAGGTCGGTGTGGCAGACCCCGCAGGCCTTCACGGCGACGAGCGCCTCCCCCGGGCCAGGGTCGGGTACGAGCACCGTCTCGATGCTGACAGGCTCTCCCTTGGCCTTGGCCACCACTCCCCGGACCTCGTGCATGGGCTGCGCGCTCCTCACTTCTGGGCCGCCCCCTTGGCGGCCCGCGGTGGGCATCCTGGCACGCCGCCTCGGACAGGTGCGCCAGCGGTGGGACGTCTCGCGGAGCACGATTGCGGATTCCGCAACGGTGCTCCGCGAGACCGCGGTTGGGCTCCGCCCGATCTACCGGCCGGCGGGAGGGAGGGTCTGGAGCCAGGCCCAGAGCTCGTCGATCTGGGCCTCGAGTGCCTCCAGGTCGCCGGTGTTGTCGACGATGCGGTCCGCACCCGCCGCTCGCTCCTCGCGCGTGGCCTGGCGGGCGATGCGAGCCCGAGCGTCCGCCTCGTCCATCCCCCGGAGGCGAACCAACCGCTCGACGGCCACGTCCACCGGCGTGTCGACCACGATGGTCGCGGCCAGACCCCGGCGGGGGTTCTCGGCCAGGAGCGGGATGTCGAGCACGACCACGGCGTCGGTCCCCGCGGCCGCCTCGATGCGCCGCGCGATCTCCACCCCGACCGCCGGGTGGACGATGGCGTTCAGGTCCTTCAGGGCCTCTGGATCCGAGAACACGACAGCCGCCAGCGCGGCGCGGTCGAGCTCACCGTCCGGCTGGAGCACACCCGGACTGAAGCGGTCGACGATGGCGGCCAGCACCGGTTGGCCCGGCCGCTGGAGCTCCCGGGTGATGGCATCGGCGTCGACGATGACGGCGCCGCGCGCCGCCAGTCGCGCCGACACCGTCGACTTCCCCGAACCGATGCCGCCCGTCAACCCGACCAGGATCACGAGCGGATGGGAGCGCTCAGACGGAGCTCAGGCTCCGTCAGCCGCAGGGTCAGCGGTGGGGTCAGCCGCAGGGTCAGCGGTGGGGTCAGCCGCGGCGCTCACCGGGCGCCTCCGGTTCGGCGGCCGCGGGGACCTCGGACATCTCGGCGGCCGGAACCGGCTCGTCAGCCGGCAACCGGCTCGCTTGCCGGAACCGGCTCGGTGGGCGGAAGCGAATCGCCGGGCGGCGCCTCTCCATCCTCACCGAGCTCCTCGAAGTACTCGGCCCACGCCGCCTCGCGCTCGGCATCGTCGGTGACGGTGTAGTTGCCCTGCTCGTCGATCCCGAAGTGCTCCCGGTACTCCTCGGCCAGCTCGCCGCCCTCGGCGGCCTGCTTGATCGACAGGCTGATCCGTCGCCGGGCAAGGTCGAGGTCGATGATCTTGACCCACAGCTCCTCGCCGGGCGTCACGACCTGCTCGGGCGACTCCACGTGGTGCGCCGACATCTCCGAGATGTGGACGAGACCCTCGATGCCGTCGCCGACCTGGACGAAGGCGCCGAACGGCACCAGCTTGGTGACCCGGCCGTAGACCAGCTCGCCCACGCGGTGGCTGCCGGCGAACTCCTGCCACGGATCCTGCTGGGTGGCCTTGAGCGAGAGGCTGATGCGCTCGCGATCGTGGTCGACGTCGAGCACCTTGATGCTGACCTCGTCGCCCACCGACACCACCGAACCGGGATGATCGACGTGCTTCCACGACAGCTCGGAGACGTGGATGAGACCGTCCATGCCGCCGAGGTCGACGAAGGCTCCGAAGGACACGACCGAGGACACCACCCCGGTGCGGACGTCACCCGGCTTGAGGTTGGCGAGGAAGTCCTCGCGCTGCTCCTTCTGGGTCTCCTCGAGGTAGCCGCGGCGGGACAGCACGACGTTGTTGCGGTTCTTGTCGAGCTCGATGATCTTGGCCTGGAGGATCCGGCCGACGTACGGCTGCAGGTCGCGCACGCGGCGCAGCTCGACGAGCGAAGCGGGCAGGAACCCGCGTAGGCCGATGTCCATGATGAGGCCGCCCTTGACGACCTCGATGACCGGACCCTCGACGACTCCCTCAGACTCCTTGATCTTCTCGATCGTGCCCCAGGCCCGCTCGTACTGCGCCCGCTTCTTGGAGAGCAGGAGCCGGCCCTCCTTGTCCTCCTTCGTGAGGACCAGGGCCTCGAGCTCTTCGCCCATCTTCACCACGTCGAACGGGTTGACGTCGTTGCGGATGGACAGCTCACGCGAGGGGATGACGCCCTCGGACTTGTAGCCGATGTCGAGCAGGACCTCGTCCTTGTCGATCTTCACGACTGTCCCGTTGACGATCTGCCCGTCTTCGACGTCGACGAGGGTGCCGGCGATGGCGTCTTCGAAGCTCTGGCCCAGATCGTCCTCGACGACCTGGCGTGGGAGGTAGTTGCCCTCGTCGTCGAACGTGCCGAACAGCGTGTCGTCTTCGGGGGCGGAGGAGGTGATGTCGGACAAAGGACGGGATCGCTTTCGGGGTGGACAGGAGTCGTGATGGATGGACGCTCGGCCGGCCGCGAGGGCGCGACGAAGGTTGCCCAGGCTACCACCGGCCCCCGTCCGGTCCTTCAGCGTCCAGACTGGTGATGTGCGAACCGGATTCGTGGCGATGGTCATCGTGCTCGCCGCATCAGCGTGCGCGCCTCCGGGCAGCGGGAGCTCGCCATACCGCTACACCGTTCCGGTCACGCCCGGCGTGACCGTCGGCTACGGCGGGGTGGGCAGCCATCACGACTACCCGGCCGCCGACATCTTCGCCTCACCGGGATGCGGTACGCCGCTGGTGTCGCCCGTCGACGGCCGCGTGCTCGAGGTGCGCGCCGTGGACCTCTACGACCCGGCGACCGACAACCCCGCGTACCGGGGCGGCCGCTACGTCAGCATCATCGGCGTGGATGGGGTGCGCTACTACCTCGCCCACCTCGACACCGTGGCCGCGGGCCTCTCCGCGGGACAGCAGGTCGGCGCCGGTGCCGTGGTCGGCACCATGGGGCGCACCGGCCGGGCCGGCGCCTGCCATGTCCATCTGGGCATCTCGCCGCCGTGCCCCGGGAAGGAGTGGTCGGTCCGCCGAGGCGTGGTCTGGCCGCAGCCGTACCTCGATGCCTGGCAGCGGGGCGGCACGGCCTCGCCCGCGGCGGAGGTCGACGCGTGGGCGCGGGCGAACCCTGGTGCCTGCGCGGCAGCGATGCGCGACCCCTACGCGCCGGACGCCTGAGCCCCGGACCCCCGCCGGGCGACGAGCAGCAGCTCGGGGCGCTCGACCGTGGGTGGGTCGTCGCCGTAGGCCCCGGGCTCGACGGAGCTGATGTGCTCCACGACCAATCCCACGGTCCCGGCCAGCAGGCGCAACTCCCGCGGCGTGTAGCACCCGGTCCACAGGTCGATCGACGCCGGCTCGCCCTGCTCGTCGTGGATCTCGGTCACCTCATGGACCACGCCTGTGCCGGCGTCGAAGTCTGCGTTCGTGTGATAGCGCACGGCGAAGTACGCGTTGAAGGCCGTCATCGCCAGGCGCCCGCCGGGACGCAGGGCCCGGGACATGCCGGCCATGATCGCCTCGTCGTCACCAGGCTCGCGGGACATGCCGAACGCGCCCTGGCACAGCGCGATGACGGCGTCGAACTCCGCGTCGTACGGCAGGACCCGAGCGTCGGCACGCTCGAAGGTGGCGCCTGCCGGCGCGCCTTCACGAGCCAGCTCGACGAAGCGGGCGCTGATGTCGATCCCGTGGCAGGCGATGCCCCTGCGGGCCAGCTCGTGGGCATGGCGACCGGGACCGCAGCCGACGTCGAGCACCTGCATCCCCGGCGCCAGCGCCAGCGCCGTCGACGAGGTGATCGACCTCCTGCGACCGTGCCCTTGGTGTGGGCGTAGCGGAGGTAGGCGCGACCCATCCGTTTCGCCGCCGGCTCGAACCAGTGGTCTGGCTCCGGCGCGCTCACCCCTTGGCGTCGGCCCACGTGGGTCCGGACGCCACATTGACCTCCAGCGGGACCCGGAGCTCGGCTGCACCCCGCATGGTGTCCACCGTCAGCGGCACCACGACCGCTTGCTCGTCCTCGGGCACTTCGAGCAGCACCTCGTCGTGCACCTGGAGCACCAGCCGGCTGCCGTACTCGCCGGCCTCGAGGGCCTGGTCGAGCCGGACGAGCGCGACCTTGAAGATGTCCGCGGCCAGACCCTGGATGCCTGCGTTCATGGCCTGGCGCTCGCCCGCCTGGCGGATGCGGAAGTTGGAGTTCGACAGCTCCGGGATGGGGCGGCGGCGCCCGAAGAGGGTCTCCGTGTAGCCCCGCATGCGAGCCTCCTTCACCGTTCGCTCCATGTACGCACGCACGTTGGGGAAGGCGTCGAAGTAGGCGTTGAGGATGATCGCGGCTTCGTCCGTCGGGATGTTGAGGCGCTGCCCCAGCCCGTAGGCCTCCATGCCGTAGGCGAGGCCGTAGCTGACCATCTTGGCCGTCGACCGCATCTTCACCGTGACATCCCCGGGCTCGACCCCGAACACGCGGGAGGCGGTGGCGGTGTGGATGTCCTCTCCCGCTGTGAAGGCGGCGACGAGGCCCGGGTCCTCGGCCAGGTGGGCGATGCAGCGCAGCTCGATCTGGTTGTAGTCCGCCACGAGGAGCGTGCAGCCGGGCGCGGCGACGAACGCCCGGCGGAACTGCCGGCCCTCCTCCGAGCGCACCGGGATGTTGTGCAGGTTGGGCTGGTCCGACGACAGGCGGCCGGTGCGGGCCACCGTCTGGTTGAACGTGGCGTGGATCCGGCCGTCGGCGGCGACCTCGGCCAGCAGCCCCTCGCCGTAGGTGGAGCGCAGCTTCTCCACCTCCCGGTACTGCAGGAGGGGATCGATGAACTCGGGCCACTCGTCGCGCAGCTTCTCCAGCGTGGCGGCGTCGGTGGACAGCCCCGTCTTGGTGCGCTTGGTGGAGCTGAGACCGCGCTCGTCGTACAGGATCTGGCGGAGCTGGATGGGCGAGTTGAGGTTGAAGTCCCGGCCGACGACCTCCCGGAGCTGCTCGGCGAGCCGGCGGCACTCGGCGGTCAGGCGGGTGTTGAGGGCCTCGAGCTCGGCCCGGTCGACCGCGATGCCCGCGTCCTCCATGCGGGCCAGCACCCGCACGAGCGGGTTCTCGATGTCGGCGTACAGCGCCGCCATCCCCTGCGCCTCCAACGCGGCCAGGAGTGCCGGCGCCAACCGGCTGACGGCCAGCGCCTCGCGGGCCGCGACCTGGGCCTCGTCCACCCCCTCCTCGGCGAAGTCGAGCTGGCCGGCCGGGGTGCCGTCCTCGGGCAGCCGGTCGCCGGTGTAGCGCTCCAGCAGGTCGCCGATGCCGTAGCGGGTCTCTGCCGGATCGAGCAGGTAGGCGGCGATGGCCGTGTCCATGGCCAGCGCGGGCACGTCGTCGCCGAGCGCGGCCAGCGCCCGCAGCAGCGGTTTCGACTGGTGGGCCCGGAACGGCCGGCCGTCGGCCAGCGCGGCGAGGACCGAACCGGCAGTGACCACCTCGACGGGCAGCCACGCCACCTCGCCGGCGGCGCCGTCGAGCACGACGGCCAGGCCCGTCAGCCCGCTGTGCCCGGCCACCCCGGATCTCGAGGGCGCCACGTCGAAGCGGTCCAGCTTGCCGAGCAACGACTCGGCCTCGGCGACCTCGCCCACGCGGACGACCTCGGCTTCGACGACCTGCCCCGACGTGCTCGCGACACCAGCCGCCTTGGCGCCCAGCGCCTCGGTCAGCCGGTCCAGCAGCGAGCGGAACTCGAGGAACTCGAACAGCCGCTTGACCTCGGCCATCTTCGGCTCCAGCACCGCGGTGTCGAGATCGACCTCGATCGGCACATCGCGGAGGAGCACCATGACCCGGGCGTTCTCCCGCACCCGCTCCTCGTGCTCCGCCAGCGATGCCCGCAGCTTGGGGGTCTGCGCGTCGAGGTGCTCGTAGATCCCGTCGATACCGCCGTAGGTGGTGATGAGCTTGGCCGCGGTCTTCTCCCCCACCCCCGGCACGCCCGGGAGGTTGTCGCTGGGATCCCCCCGCAGCGCCGCGTACTGGGGGTAGAGCGTCGGCGGGACCCCCGTGCGCTCCTGGATGCCGGCCTCGTCGTAGAACGCGTAGTCCGAAACGCCCCGCCGGTTGTAGAGCACCTTCACGTGCGGGTCCTCGACGAGCTGGTACGTGTCCCGGTCGCCGGTGACGATGACCACGTCGTCCCCACGGGCCTTGGCCTGCTCGGCCAGCGTGGCGATGATGTCGTCGGCTTCGAACCCCGCCAGGTCGACGGCGACGACGCCGAGCGCGTCGACCACTTCCCGCACCAGCCCCATCTGCTGGCGGAGGATGTCCGGCGCCTCGTCCCGGTTGCCCTTGTAGGTGGGCACCGCATCGTGCCGGAAGGTCTTCTCGGGCCGGTCGAACGCGGCGACGATCGAGTCCGGCTGGTGGTCCTTCACGAGGTTGATCAGCATCGACGTGAACCCGAAGACGGCGTTCGTCACCTGGCCCCCGGCCGTGGCCATGTCGGTGGGCAGGGCGAAGAACGCCCGGTAGGTCAGCGAGTTGCCGTCGAGGAGGAGGATCTTGGTCACGGACGAGAACCGGTCACGGCAGCAGCTCGCCGTCGAGCACGAGTTGGGCCACGTCCTTCATCCGGACCCGGTCGTTCATGGCCCGCTTCTGGATGAACGAGAAGGCGTCGGCCTCCGTCAAGCCGTTCACGTCCATCAGCCGGCCCTTGGCCCGGTCGATCAGCTTGCGGGCCTCCAGCCGCTCCTCCAGCGAGCGGACCTCCCCGCCGAGCACCTGGAGCTCGGTGTGGCGGGCATGGGCCAGCTCCAGCGCGGGCACCAGGTCGCTCTTCTGGAACGGCTTCACGAGGTAGGCGAGCGCCCCCGCGTCCCGGGCCTGCTCGATGAGCTCACGTTGGCTGAACGCGGTGAGGATGAGCACGCCGCAGAGCTGCTCGCCGACCATCAGGCGGGCGGCCGTCAAGCCGTCCATGCCGGGCATGCCGATGTCCAGCACGGCCAGGTCGGGCCGGAGGTCCCTGGCCATCTCGATCGCCTCGTCGCCCCGCCCCGTCTCCGCGACGACCTCGTAACCCTCCTCCTCGAGGGTCTCCCGGAGGTCGAGCCGGATGATGGCCTCGTCCTCGGCGATGAGCACGCGCAGTCCCACGGGACCATTGAAGCACGGGCCTGCGTCGGAGAGACCCGCCCGCCACCTGGACCCGGCCGTCAGCGGATGTCACTCAACGCACGGAGATGTCGCAGAACGCATCCCAGCCCGCTTTTCCGACATCTCCGTGCAAGAAGCGCGGTCGCGATCGGCGGAGCCGCGACGCGGCGTCAGGCCATCAGCTCGTCGAGCAGGGCGTCCTGGCGCTGCTCGAGCTCGGCGATCGACGCCAGCACCTCCTGCCGGCGGGCCGCCATCGCCGCCGCGTGGCGCTCCGCGTCGTGGTGCTCACGCTCAGCCAGCGGCGTCTCCGAGACGAGCGAGCGGATGCGGGCGTCGTCGGCCTCGTCGTCGAGCTGCGCCAGCTGCTCGTCGATGATGGCCAGCTCCTCCCGCAGGGAGCGCAACCGCTGGCCGACACCCGAGAGCCGGCGCTCGACCAGCCACTTCGCCATCGGGCGCAGTGTAGACAGGGGTCCGATGGACGCCTGGGGAGTCACCGACGGCTACTGGGACGTCGCCGGCGACTGGCACACCACGGACGACGAGGTGCGCCAGGCGCTCCTCGACGCCATGGGCGCCGAGGGCGACGCGCCGCCGTGGGCGCCCTACTGGTCGATCCGCCAGGGCGAGGCCCACCATCTGCAGTCCCTGTGCGAGGTGCTGCTGGAGGACGGCACGCAGCTCCCGGCCCTGGCCCAGCTCCCGCCGGACCTCCCCGTCGGATACCACCAGCTCCTGCCCACGGACGGCGGCCCGGCCACCCGGCTCGTCGTCGCTCCCCGTTCCTGCCCGGACCCGCCGCGCGTCTGGGGTTGGTCGGCCCAGCTCTACGCGCTGCACTCCGACTGGACCTGGGGGACGGGCGACCTGCGCGACCTGAGGGAGCTGGTCCACTGGACCGGATCGCTCGGCGGGGGCGCGGTCCTCGTCAACCCGTTGCACGCCAACCTCCCGACCCTCCCCCAGCAGCCCAGCCCCTACTACCCGGCCAGCCGGCGCTTCCGGAACGTGCTCTACCTGCGCGTGCCCGACGTCCCCGGAGCCACCCTCGTAGCGGAGGATCTCGCCGTCGCCGACGCCGCCGGGCGGGCCCTGACCGGCGCGGCGCGGCTCGACCGCAACGAGGTCATGGCCCTCAAGCTGACGCTGCTCGAGCGGATCTACCTCGCGCTCGGCCCCGGCGCCGGCGGCGAACGGTTCCGTCGCTGGCTGGCCGCGCAGGGTCCGGCGCTCGAGCAGTGGGCACGCTATTGCGCCTTGGCCGAGGTCCACGGCCCGTCGTGGTGGACCTGGCCGGCCGAGCTGAAGCACCCTGCGGGCGCCGCCGTCGCCGAGCAGGCGCTGGCGGTCGGAGGCGAGGACCGCTTGCGCTTCCACGCCTGGTGCCAGTGGCTCGTGGACGAGCAGCTGCGAGCCGCCTCGGAGGGTCCTGTCGCGGTGCTCCAGGATCTCGCCGTCGGCTTCGACGCCGGGGGCTTCGACGCCTGGTACGACCAGGACCTGCTGGCCTTGACCTGCCGGGTCGGCGCGCCGCCGGACGAGCTCGGACCCGAGGGTCAGGACTGGGGGCTGCCGCCGTACGTACCGTGGAAGCTGCGGGCGGCCGGGTTCGAGCCGTTCCGCGACGCCGTGCGGGCGGTGCTCGTGCACGCGGGTGGCCTCCGCATCGATCACGTCATGGGCCTCTTCCGCCAGTTCTGGCTGCCGCCCGGCGCCGGGCCCGATGGCGGCGCCTACGTCCGGTTCCCGGCGCCGGAGATGCTCGACATCGTCGCCGTCGAGGCCAGCCGCCAGGGCGCCTTCGTCATCGGTGAGGATCTGGGCACGGTGGAGCCGGAGGTGCGCGCCGAGTTGCGAGGACGCGGCATCCTCGGCACGACGCTGGGCTGGTTCGAGGACGTGAGCCCGGACGAGTACGAGCCCGAGACCTTGACCGCGTTGACCACGCACGACCTGCCCACGGCGGCCGGCGTCGTCACCGGGGCCGACTCGGCCGCCGTACGTCGCCTGGGTCGCCGCTTCGACGGCTCCCGCATCCTCGCCCGCCTGGAGGCCCTCACCCCTGACGCGGTCACCGTGCCCGACACGGTGGTCGCCGCGTACGCCGCGCTCTCGGCCGCGCCGACGCGGCTGGTGCTCGCCCAGCTCGACGACGCCGTGTGCAACCTCGCCCGGCCGAACCTGCCCGGTACGGTGGACGAGTGGCCCAATTGGTGCCTGCCGCTCCCGGCTGGCATGGAGGAGCTGCGGTGCCACCCGACGGTCCAGCGAGTGGCGTCGACCCTCAACTCGGATCGACCGCGGCCGGGGACCGTCGCACCCTCAGCCGCCGCGCCGCGCTCGTCGGCGTCGGCCTCGCCGTCGTCGCCGGGCTGGTCCTCCGCCTCCGCTTCCTGACCGTCCCCCTCGTCACCGACGAGGCCGGCTACGCGCAGGTCGCCCGGTTGTGGTCCCGCGGCGAGCAGCTGTACGGCGATCACGCCTGGATCGAGCGACCGCAGGCGCTGCTCGTCGCCTATCGCATCGTCGCGGCCTCGGGCTGGGGGCCGATGGCGCGGGTGCTGGCGATGGCCGCAGCCTCGATCGCCACGGTCGCCGTCGGAGCGGCGGCCTGGGCCCTGGCCGGACGGCGGGCGGCCGTGCTGGCCGCCGTGCTGTTCGCCGTGCTGTCGCCGGCGCCGCACCTGGAGGGCTTCACGGCCAACGGCGAGCTCCTCGCCACGGCGGCCACGGCGAGCGCCGTCGCGCTCGGGGCGTGGTGGTCGGTGAACCGGGGCGACCGCCGCCTGCTGCTACTGGCCGGGGTCGGCCGCGCATCGGCGTGCTGACGAAGCAGGGGGCGGTGGACGGGCTGGTGGCGGTCGGCGGCGCTCGTGCTCGCCGACTGCTGGCGGCGGCGCCGGAGCCCCGTGCCCGATCTCGCCGTGTTCGCCGGCGCGGCCGCCGTGCCCGTGGTCGCTGGCGCTGGTGCACGGGCTGGCCACCTGGGGCTCGACGAGTGGTGGTTCGCGATGGTCGGCCATCGCAGCACGATGGACTCGCTGATCCACGGGCCCTACGAGGCGCACCGTGCCGAGTTCTTCGAGTCGCTCGGCCCGTTCCGCCGCGATCTCGGCGCTGCTCGTGCTCCTGGCCGTCACTCGGCCTGGTCGCGGCGGCGACGGACGCCGCCGCCTGACGCTGCCGCTCGCCTGGCTGCTCGCTTCGGTGGTGGGCGTCGCCGTCGGGCGGCGTCTTCCATCCCCACTACTGGATGCAGGTGGCCGCGCCGCTCGCCCTCCTGGCCGGGCTCGGCATCGATCTGGTGGCCGAGCGGTGGGCGCCGGCCGCGTGGGCGCTGGGCGGGGCGGCGTTGCTGGTGCCGTTGGCCTACTCGCTCCCCGCCTACACCGCCCGAACGGCCGACCGGGTGTCGGAGCTGACGTCGGCGGATCCACCGATACGTCGTGGCCGACGAGGTGGCGGACGCGGTGGCCGCGATCACCGATCCCGACGAGCGGGTGGCAGTGCTGTGGACCAACGCGGCCATCCACTGGTACGCCGATCGCGCCTCGGCCTTCCGGCACATGTGGTTGGAGCCGCTCGAGAACCTTCCGAGGTGCGGCGGCCGACCGCTCGAGGAGTGATCACCGGGCCCGATCCGCCGGCCGCCGTCGTCGTGGCGACGCGGCTGGCCTCGGCTTCGATCCCGACGGCGACGTGGCCCGGATGCTGGAGACCCGCTACCAGCCTCGTCGACGTCGTGGCCGGCAACCGCATCTACCGGTTGCGTCCCGCCTTGCCCGAGCAGGCCCTCCGTCCCGTAGTGCTGTGTCCATGCTGATCGAAGGGCTCCCTCTCTGGCTGGCGCAGACCAACTGCTGGCTGGTCGC
Organism: uncultured Acidimicrobiales bacterium; assembly: GCA_963813375.1. Lineage (GTDB taxonomy): Bacteria > Actinomycetota > Acidimicrobiia > Acidimicrobiales > Ilumatobacteraceae > DASTFY01. Next base: position 48,220 of record CAWEYT010000002.1, read on the forward strand.
GCCGGACGGCCCGGGCGGGGAGTGCGTCCTCATCGACGCACCGCCTGATCCTGCGGCGATCGTCGGCCGGCTGGAGCACCACGGCCTCCGCCTGGCCGCGCTCTTCAACACCCACGGTCACATCGATCACATCGGCGGCGTGGGCTCGCTCGTGCACGGGCTGGAGCATGGCGACGAGATCGAGGTGCGCATCCACGACGGCGACAAGCACATGCTGCTCGACCCCATCGGCACCAGCGGCGCCTTCGGCGCTTACCTCGAAGGGCTCGACCTCCGCCCGCCGGAGGTGATCCACGGCATCGACGACGGCGAGCGCATCCGCGGCTGCGGCATGACGTTCACGGCCATCCACACCCCGGGCCACACCCAGGGCTCGGTGTGCTTCGCGCTGGAGATCGACGGCCATCCCCCCGTGCTGTTCTCGGGCGACCACCTGTTCGCGGGCTCGATCGGTCGCACGGATCTGCCCGGCGGATCGATGGAGCAGCTCATGATCTCGATGGCGGAGCGGATCCTCCCGCTGGACGACGAGACGCAGGTGCTGCCCGGGCACGGGCCGACGACCACCATCGGCCACGAGCGCATGACCAACCCCTTCCTCCTCGAGCTCATCCAGCGGGGAGGGCGCTGGTAGCGCGCCGTCCGCCGGCACCGGGCGGCAACGGGATGGCAGGCTGTCTCCCATGAGTGACGTTGGTGATCCCGGACTTCCTCCGTACACCCCGAAGTCCGGCGGGACGGGCCTCTGGGCCCGCTTCCTCGCCTCGCCGGCCTGGGTGAAGATCGCCGTGCCGGTAGCCATCGTCCTCCTCGCGGTCTTCGTGGGCGTGCTGATCGTCCAGGCGGGTGACGACAGCTCGGCGAGCGAGGCAGGAGACCGAGGAGCTCCTGGAGGAGCTGGCCGAGGAGCTGGCCGACCAGGAGGCGGCGACGAGCACGACCACCATCCCGGTGACGCTGCCCGAGACCACGACGACCGAGGCCGAGACGACCACCACCGTCCCCGAGACCACGACGACGATCGCGGCGACGACCACGACCGTCCCGGCCACCACCACGACGTGCCGGTCGCTCCGACCACCGTCCCGGCGACGACGACCACCACGACCGACGACCACGGTGCCGGCGACCACCACGACGACGACCACCACCACGACCGAGCCGCCACCTACCGAGCCGCCTGCCCACCGAACCGACCGCCGACACCGAGCCGCCTGCCACCGAGCCGCCCGACACCGAGCCACCCGACACCGAGACGCCGCCGACCGAGCCCGGTCTGCCGCCGGGCGCGCTGTTCGGCAGCCTCGACGACCTCCAGAGCGCCTGGAACTCGACGGCGCAGGGCAGTTCGGTGGCGCCCATCAGCTCGTGGACGTCCATGACCGTGCTCGACCGTGCGGTCAACGTGGCCGACCTCGGCGGGAACCTCCGCCTGGCCGCGGTGACCGAGACGACGGGTTCGTCTCCCACGTCGTGCTGGCCTGGCTCCCGCTGGAGGACGAGGCGCAGCAGCCGCAGCAGAACGCACAGTTCCAGGACGCGTTCGCCGTGCTCGTGCGCACGGTCAACCCCGGTGCCTCATCCGGTCAGCAGGCCGATCTCGCCGCGCAGCTCGGCCTCTCGTCCGAGCAGCCTCCGTTCCCCGAGGGCGCGGAGGCCCGGGCGACGCTGTCCCCCGAGCGCTACCAGCTCGAAGTCGTGGACATCCCCGGCCAGGACGGTCCGACCACCCTGATCGCCGCCACCGACGACGCGCGTCGCTGAGCCGGGCTCACGCCGGCAGGCACCGGATGGTGATGGTCGTCCACGCCCCGACGTGGATGCGGTCGCCGTCGACCAGCCGGTGGGCCTGGCCCGGCTCGAGCGTCACCTCGCCGTCGTTGAGCTCGGTGCCGTTGGTCGAGCCGAGGTCGGTGACCGTGCAACCACCGTCGTCCAGCCGGGCCAGCAGGGCGTGCCGGTGGGAGGCCGCGGGGTCGGCCAGCGGGCCGGACAGGTCGATGGCGGGCTCGATGCCGCGACCCTCGTGGCGGCGACCGATCAGCAGCTCGGGGCCCGCGACGGCCAGGGTGACGGCGTCACGGCCCTCCGGGAACACGAGACCGTCGGGTGCGACGCGGTCGTAGAGCTCCCGGTCGGCCACGACCTCGGCGATCCACCGCTCGGCCGCGGCGGGAACGGCGGCTGCGAGGTCGAAGCCGCACCGTTCGCAGAAGCGGCCCTCGGTGGGGCGGGGGGCACCGCAGACGGGACAGTCGCTCGGAGGCGACGGCGGGAGCCTCGACGCCAGGAGCTCGGTGCCCGGCGTGAGCTCGGCGCTGCCTTCACCATCCGCGTCGTCCGGCTCCCCGTCGTTCACTCCGGCCTCACCCGCACCGTCTTCGTGGAGCGGGTGTCGAGGGCCATCTCGTCGGCCGCGTCGACATCGCGCTTGAGCCTGACCGTCCCGGTCGTCGCATCCTCGATCTCGACCACTCCGGCCAGCAGCCTGAGGGTGCCGTCGTTCCCGCTCTCCGCCGCGAGCTGGGCCGCCCGGCCGAGCTGGGAGGTGGCCGTCGCGTCGTCGCCGGCTCGGCGCGCGGCGAGGCCCTCCTCGACGGCCTTCGCCAACTCGACCTGGCCCGTGTAGTGCGCGACCTCGGGATTGATCCGGGTCGACAGCGCCACGTCGTCGGTCCACACCGCCCGGATCTGCGACGAGGACTTTGCCTCACCGTCGATCACCAGGCTGACCCGTCCAGCCAGCATCTCTTCACCCGGGGCGCCGGGTGGGACGTCGATGCGAAGGTGGTAGTCCCGCCGCTCGTCGGCCCACGCTCCGGTCGGGTAGTCGACCGTCAGCTCGTCCACGCGCACGCCCCGATGCGTGAGATCCTCGACGGTCGGTGCCACCTGCTGCACCAACGTCACGGCGGAGCCGCGCGGCGTCCGTACGCGCAGCTTGACGTCGCCGACGGCCCGGTCCAGCGCTGAGCGCATGACGGCACGGAAGTCGGCCTCCAGGTCCTCGGGTCGGGCGACGATGTCGACGGAGCCGAGCAACGCCGACGACACCCTCCGCAGCTCGGCGACCTCCCAGTCGGTGCCGACCCCGCGGCAGTCGCACTGGAACATGCCCCGACACCTGTCGATGGCGGCCGTCAGGTACTTCGGCGTATCGCTCTCGTTGCGGCCGTCGGTGAGGAGGAGCACGTGGCGGATGGCGTCCGGGTAGGCGGCGAGCCAGTTGTAGGCCTCCATCAGCCACCGGCCGATGGACGTCCCGCCCATCGCATCGAGCATGGCCACGCTGTTCTTGGCGGCTACGCGCGTCGACTCGGAAGCCATCAACAGCTTGTCGTCCGGTGGGTAGACCCTGCGAGCAGTGCTGGCGCCGGCGATGATGCCGAAGAGCGTCCCGTCGGGTAGGCAGTCGATCGCCGCCATGGTCGCGGACCGCGCCGCCTTCAGCTTGCCGCGCGGGTGGAGCATCGAGCCCGAGACGTCGACGATGATGACCTCGGCCCGCTGCTGCGGAACGGCGACGGCGACGGCGCCGCCGACGGTGCACGTGACGGTGACGATGGCGTTGACCTCGGACCCGTCCACGGGGAGGTACTCGTTCTGGAAGGTCTGCGCGGCGAACGTCGTCATGCTTCCTCCAAGGGGGTCGTGGACCGCGGCGCGATGTCGGCCACGGCGACGGTCACGTTGTCGTGCCCGCCGAGAGACACGGCGTGGCGGACGAGGGACCGCGCCACGGCCAGCGGTGCCGCGGAATCCTGGGCGACGACGAGCCGGCCGAGCTCGTCGGGCCCGGGCGTGTAGTTCCAGAGCCCGTCCGTGCACACGATGAGTCGGCCAGGCCGGAGTGGCCGCAGCGTGGTGATCGGGCACGGCCCGGCGGGCGCATCCGCGCCGAGCCAGCGAGTGATGGCGTGCGCTCTCCCGTCGACCTCCGCCAGCTCACGGCTGAGCCGTCCGGAGCTGACCTGCTCCTCGGCCCACGAGTGGTCGACCGTGAGCTGCCGGCAGCCCTCACCGTCCAGCCAGTACGCCCGCGAGTCGCCGAGCCAGCCCACGGTCACGTCGGCGCCATCCCAGACCGCCAGCACGACGGTGCAGGACGGTGCGTCCCGGCTCCCGTCCCCCAACCAGGGGACGGCGACGACGGCGGCCGCGGCCCGGGCGATCGCCTCGCGCACGACCCCAACCGGGTCCCACCCGCGGTCAGGGTCTTCCTCGCGCCGGCGCAGCGCTTCACCGGTGGCCCGACCGAGCTGCTCGGCGGCGACCTGCGCCGCCACGTCGGGACCCGTCGACGCGGACACGCCGTCGCACACCGCGAGCACCGCGCATCCTCCGGCCGCCTCGACGTGGAGTGCGTCGTCGTTGCGCCGGTGCACCAGACCTCGGTCGGTCACCCCGGCCGCAGTCCCGCGGTCGATCTCCGCGTGGTGGCGGGCCGCGTCGCGGCCGGCCGCGATGGCCGCGCCGCACGCTTCGCAGAACGTCTCGCCGGCCAGGCCGGCCGCGCCACAGACCGGGCAGCGGAGCAGCAGTTCGGTGTTCATCGACGGCTCCCCATCCACGACCACGGTCGGACCTGGTTGGCCCGGTCGACGAGCGCGATGCGTTCCGCGCTCGTGGAGGCGTGGCGGGCGGCGGCGCGATACGCCGCTTCGAGCCCCAGGCGCAGGGAACGGTCGGTGAGCGCGTGCCCGAGGACCGGGGCCGCGGAGTGGGCAGTGCCGTTGCCGCTCAGCGCCCCGTGGGCCGCCTCCAGGATGTCGACCGTGAGGCGGTCCCGCTGCTCACGATCAAGTGACAGGCGCTCGACGATCGCCGCCGCCCGGCGCACGTCGGCCATATCGACGCCGTCACCGTCATGGGCGAGCAGCAGGTCGACCTCCGCGACCTGAGCGGCCTGGTGGGCGCCGGACGACTCCGGGATCCGTTCGTAGGCATCCACGGCTCCTCTGCGGTCACCCATCGCCCAACGGGCGCGTGCCAGGCCGAAGACCGACGACGTCAATCCGGGGTCGACGCCGCTCACGATGTCGAACCACCTGGCCGCCTGTCATGTGGTCGCCGGAGGCCTCGGCCGCGTGGGCCAGGGCCAGCTTGGGCGCCAGTTCACCGGGCAGATGACGGTAGACCGCCTGCGCCTCGCGGGCCGCTGCGTCCGCCTCCCCTGCGGCAAGGGCGGCCACGCCTCGATACCAACCCACCCGCCAGTCCGCTTGACCGCCCTCGTCAGCCGTCGCGGCGTCCATCCCGTCGAGTACACCGTTCGCCTCGTCGAGCCGGCCGAGATCGATCAAGGCCCGCACCCGCCGCAGTTCGACCTCGACGCCGCGGTCGGCCAGTTGCCCGAGCGCGTCGACTACCGCCTCCGGCTCCATCGCCCCGAGCGTCACGACGACTGCGGCGTCCGGATCATCGGGGCTGACGAGCGGCACCGGCAAGCTGCGCCAGCCCGCAGTGGCTGCGGCCCGGCCGGTCTCGCCGGTGAAGCACGTACTGGCACCGGCGGTCGGCGACCCGCGTCGCGCCGCCGCGACCTCCCGGAGCACGCCGTCGAGCTGGGCCGCCATCTCGTCGGCGCTCTGGAACCGGGCCTCGGGATCGGCCGCGGTCGCCCGCTCGAGGAAGCGGTAGAGCGAGTCGTGCTCGACGAAGAGGGGGACCTCAGCCGCCGGCGGGAGCGTGTACCGGTACGTCCCGCGGTAGCCCCGGAAGTCGGTGCACAGCACCATGAGCGTCCGGGCCACGGTGAACAGGTCGGAGGGCACGGTCGGCCCCGTCCGTGCGATCTCGGGGGCCTGGTAGCCGGTGGTGCCGTAGATCGGGCTCGTGTCGTCGTCCATGCGATACACGCCGCCCAGGTCGATGAGCTTCACCGCGTCGGGCGTCCGGATCACGTTGTCCGGCTTGAAGTCGCAGAACAGGAGACCGAGATCGTGCAGGTGCCCGAGCGCGGGCAGGATCTCCAGCATGTAGGCGATGGCCTGGTCGACCGGCAGCGGATCCGGGCGATCGCCGGCCGCCGCCCGACGCGCCTCGAGCAGGCTGCGCAGGCTGTAGCCGTTGACGTACTCCATGACGATGTAGCCGTCGCCGTCGTGCTCCACGAAGTTGTGGATCTTGACGATGTCCGGGTGCTCGACCTGGGCCAGGAAGCGACGCTCGGCCAGCGCAGCGGCGAGGGCGTCCTCGTCGCCGGTGTTGATCAGCCCTTTGAGCACGACCCAGCGGTCGGCCACCTTGCGGTCCTTGGCGAGATAGATCCAGCCCAGACCGCCGTGGGCCAGGCAGCCCGCCACCTCGTACTGCCCGGCCACGAGCTGCCCGGGTGCCAGCTTGGCGACGAACGAGAAGGGGTGGCCGCAGCTCCGGCAGAAGCCCTCGGCCCGCCCGGGCACGCCATCCCGACCGCGGCCGACCGGCTCGTTGCACTCGCCGCAGAAGCGCCGCTGCTCGGGAACGTGCGCCTCGGTCATGATCGCGGTCGCCGGGTCCCGGGCCGGCACTGTCGGGACGTCGACCAGCCCGCGACCCAACCGGTGCCGGCGCGTCGCGGAGGTCCCGCCACTTGGCCCGGCCATGCGGCGGCTGGACGTCTCCGACGATGACGTCGGCGGTGCGGCCCCGAGCACCTCCGTGCCGCTCGTCGACTCCGGGCGGGGTGCCATGCCGCAGTCGTCGCAGTAGCCGTCGACGATCGTGCCCGTGCAGCCCGGGCGTGTGCACGTCATCTCGGCCGTCCGGACCGCTGACCCAGCATCGTGTCGAGAGCCTCCTGGTAGCGCCGGAGGCCGTCCTCCGCGCGGACGAGATCGATCGGCGCGTCGTAGAGGAGGTCGTTGGCGTCGTGCCGGACCCGTTCGAGGCGCTCGTCCTCGACGCAGCCGAGGGCCGCGGCCTTGGCGGTGTAGGCGTCCAGCCGCCCCCGCAGACGGCGGCGGCGTTCGAGGAGGTCGTCCAGCTCTGAACGGTGCTGATCCACCTCGTGCTGGTACCGGTCGACGCGCCCGCGCCAGTCGGCCAGCTCCGCCTGGACGGACACCCAGGCGCCCTCGGCCGCCAGCGTCGCGACCCGGTCCAGTTCCCCGCCGAGCACCTCGAGCGGGATGGCCGGCGCGGGTGGCACGTCGGTCAGGCGGGCGCGGACATCCTCGTGCGCGCCGAGCACCGCCGTCATCGATCGGTCGAGCGAGGCGAGGGCGGTGCGGGCGACCGCCAGTTCGGCCTCGAAGTCGCCACGGATCCTGCGGGCGTCATCGACGTTCGCGACCACGCCATCGACCTCGGCGCCCAGCGCCGACGACGGCGGCGGCATCGAACGCGAGCGGGTCGGCCAACAGCTCCTGCTCGAGCGCGTTCAGCCGCCGTTCGAGGGACGCCCGCTCGGCTGTCGTTCCCCCGAGGTCACCGTCCTCGGAGGCGTCCATCAGCCGGGTGCGCACCGATTGCACGAGCGGTCCGCCGGCCTCCCAGGCCTCGGCCGCGGTGACGATCACCGACCGGGCGAGCGCGAACGGCTCGGCCATCGAGGCCAGCAACTCGTCCGGCGTGCAGCGGTGGATCGTCCGGGACCCGGACAGCAGGTCCCGCTCGGCCATGGGGATGGCGCGCTCGGGCAGCTCGACGGAAGGCCCCAGCACGATCTGCTCGACCTGGGCCCGACGCGCCGCCGAGACGAGTGAGCCCGATCCTCGGGCGGCCACGGCGGCCTCGACGACAGCGGACAGCGCGGCGTACGACTGGAAGAGCCCGGCCAGCGCCTCCTCGGCCTCGGCCCAGCGCTGCGCGCTCGACGCCTTCGAGGCGGGCGGCGGCGAGGAGCGACCGGCTGGGCGACTGGTCGAGGTCGAGCAGGTTCGCACCGGCGCGATCGGTCGCCTTCCGGAGCTGGTCGAGCGCACGGTCGAGGTCGGTGAGGTCCATCTCAATCCCGATAGTCCGCGGCTCGGGCGGATCGGCGTGGGGGATGCCGAGCGGCGCGGCCTCCAACCACGTGTCGTGGAGGGCCGCCCACGTGCCGTCGGTCCGCAGCTCCTCGAGCACGGCGTTGACGAACCGCACGAGCTCGGGCCGCTCCTTGAGAGACGGCGATCCCGTAGTGCGACTCCACCACATCGTCGGGGAGGATGTCGTCCCTCACCTCGACGGTCCGATCCTGGCTGAGCATGCCGTAGATGAACGAGTCGTGGCCGAAGTAGGCATCGACCTCGCCCTCCTGCAGGGCGACCAGGCAGTCGGTCCGAGCCGCCACCTCGTGGAGCACCGCGTCGGGGAGATGCTTCTCCAGGATGTCGACCGACGACGAGTTCGCGGTCACGCAGACCCGCCGGTCAGCCAGGTCTGCCGCCGTCTCGATGTCCGAATCCCCTCGAACCAGGAACTGCTGCGCCGCGGTGTAGTACTCGCTGCTGAAGGCCACGTCCTCCCACCGGCCGCAGGTCATGGTGACAGCGCTCACGGTGAGGTCGACGGTGCCATCCTCAACGACGTCGGTCTTCAGATCAGGGTCCACGGGGACGAGCTCGACAAGGTCGGGGTCGTCGGACCCGAAGATCCGCTCCGCGATCGCTCTCGCGAGCTCGACCTCGAAGCCCTCGATGTCACCGGTGATCGAGTTCCGGTACGAGAAGCCCAGGGTGGTCTCGTCGACGCCGACCTTGAGCGAGCCGGCATCCTGGATCTCGCGCATCGGCGTCCCGGCGGGCATCTCGCCCGCACGGGGAAGCGCGGTCCGGGAGGTAGCTGGCGGTGGCGAGCTTCTCGGCGTCGCACCTCGCCTTCGAGGCCGAATCGGTTCCCGGCGCCTCGGACTCGGTCACGGCCGTGGTCGTCGGGGGCTGTGGCAGCAGTTCGAGGCTGTCGAGCGCCGCGTCGCTCGTCCGGGCGGACGAGCAGGCCGCGAGGGCGACGACGGGCAGGGCCACGGCGACGAGCGCCCGGCCTCGCGGCAGCCATCTCCGGACCGTCACCGGTACTCCTTCATCCGTACCCAGAGACCGGCGACCACGAGGACCGCGGCCAGAGCGATGGCGACGAGCACCGAGGCCGTCAGCCACCGGACGTGGCCGCTGGCCGCGTCCGCCCCGGTGTCCAGACGGACGCGAGCAACGTCGATCTCCGCGCCCAATGCCGCGTCGAGGCGGGCCGCGGCGTCGGCCTGGTCGTTGACGGCCAGCCGGACCGCCTGCCGGTAGGTGTCGGTGTCGGCGTCGTCGAGTTGGCGCACCTGGCCGTTCACGGCCAGGTAGTCGTCCCACAGCCGGCGGATGTGCTCGACGGCCGCCGTCCGGCTCGTGCGCTCGGCGAGTTGCATCGCATCGTCGAGCAGGCCACCCGAGCCGCCCACGCGGGCGGTGACCAGGTCGAAGTCTTCGCGGTGCGCCGGATCGGTGCCTCGCTCGATCAGATGGAGGTTCTCGTCGCTGAGAGAGCGCAGGGCCAGGATGCGAGCCGTCGAGAGGACGATGAGCTGGTCGGAGCCCTCGCGCTGCGAACGGGAGAGCTCACGCTCCTGCGCATCGAGGGCCACCAACGCCCAGGCCCCGAGGGCGGCGACGATCACCGTCGCTCCAAGCAGACCGAGGTTGAGGACCCGCCGCGTTCGGCGGGCTACGAGCACCTGGGCGGCGACGAGGAGCACGAGGACCGTTCCGCCGACCGCCAGCAGCGCGACCCGGTGGCGGGTCGACGTGCCCTCGTCGTACGCGTCGTAGAGGCGGCGTGCGGCCTCGTCGTAGATACCCGTGGCCGCGGGGAGCAGCGAGTTGCGCATCGAGTCGGACGCCCGGCGCAGGTAGGAGGCGCCGACCGGGTGGTCCAGCCGATTGCTCGTGCGGGCCGACTCGACCTGGCCGGCGTAGACCGGCAGCTCCTGAGTGATCCTCGCCACCGCGTCGCTGGACCCCGCTGACCCGCGGCTGCGTGCCGCGATCAGCGCCAGCTGCGCGCCGGCGATCTCCAGGTCGTCCAGGTACCGGGCCCGCTGCTCCGGGGGTTCGACCGGCGCTGAGGAAGGCGGTCGAGGCTGCCGCGTCGGCGTCGGCCAGCGCGACATACAGCTCCTCGGCGCCCACGAGCAGCGGGGTGGCATCGTCAACCACGGCGTCGGTGGCATCGCCACGGCCGACCGCTACGCCCACGGACACGATCGCAAGGGCGACCAGCCCGACGACGAGCACGACGGCCGCCAGCCGGAACCAGCCGGGCGTGGTGAGCGTGGGACGGCGACGCGCCGAACGGCGCAGCGTCGACACGCTGGCCGTCGCTCCCGACGACGCAGACGAGACGTCTGCTACCGCCATTTGCCCCACCCCTCCCGGTGAGCGGCCGAGTGTACTGATCACACCCAGATCGTGCGGGAGGTTTCAGGGCTGGCCAATGGCGCCGACGCCGGAGCTCGCTGCCCGCGAGGGAAGCTCGATCTGTCCCGCCGGACAGCCTGCGAGCACGACCCCCGGCCCAGATCCGACGGACAGCGCAGGGCTACGATGCCGGCGGAGGGGTCGATGGCGACGTTGGAGCGATTCGGGCCGACGGGCCACGATCTGGTGGTGCTGGACGAGTCGAGGGGGCGGCTCTCCATCGGCAAGAGCTCGACGAACGACCTGCCGATCGCCGACGATCCCGCCGTCTCGCGCGTCCACGCCGTGCTCGAGCACATCGGCCCGGCGTGGTGCCTGACCGACGTCGGTTCGACGAACGGCACCAGCGTCAACGGCGAGCGGTTGTTCGCGCCCCGCACGCTGTCCGACCGGGACGAGATCATCATCGGTCGCACGCGGCTGGTCATGCGGGACCCGGGGCGCGCGGGGACGTGACCACCGAGCCGTTGCGGGCCGCCCCAGCGCGCACGGCCGGCGAGCAGCGGGTACTGGTCGAGCTCTGCCGTCCGGTGCTCTCCGGCCAGGCCTTCACCGCGCCCTCGTCGGTGCGCGCCATCGCCGAGGCGCTCTACGTGACCGACTCGGCGGTGAAGCAGCATCTCGATCGCCTGTACGACAAGTTCGGTCTCCGCGCCGACGCCGGCGTGTCACGGCGGGTGGGGCTCGCCAACGAGGCGATCCAGACCGGCGCCGTGACGCTGAAGGACCTCTCCTCCCCGACCTGACCGAACTCGGCGAGAGCCGGGGCCTGTCCGGGAAGTCACAACGGGCTGCCCATTCGGGCATCGAGAAGCGTCGACGACGCCATTCCGGTCGGTAAGGGCCGGGCGCGACCGTGGCGCCATGGTGACCGAACCCAGCTCCGGACGACCGACGATGTGGCGGGCCGTGGTCCGCTGGTGGCGCTACCTCGGCGCCAAGGCGGAGGACGCGCACGACGAACGGGCCGACCCGAAGATCCAGCTGACACAGGCACTGGGCGAAGCCCGCGCCAACCATGCCCGGCTCACCGAGCGGGCGGCCATCGTCGTCGCCCACCAGAAGCACCTGCAGCGGCAGCTCGAGCGTTTGGCGGCCGAGCACGAACGGGCGGACGGCTCGGCCCGACAGGCGCTGCGGCTCGCCGATGCCCAGTCGCGCCAGGCCGATCCGACGAAGGCCGCCGAACTGCTGCGGGCCGCCGAAGCCTTCGCCGGGCGCGTGCTGGACCGGGAGAAGGACATCCGCGAGGTCGAACAGCAGTTGCGGGAGGCGGCGCTCGCCACCGAACGGGCCAAGGCCGCCGTGGCCGCGAACGCCGAGCAGCTCCGCCAGCGCGTGACCGACCGCGAGCGGCTGCTGTCCACGCTGGACCAGGCGAAGATGCAGGAGTCGATCAACGCCGCGCTGGAGCAGATCTCCGGGCCGACCGGCGACCAGGTTCCCACGCTGGCCGAGGTGGAGCGCAAGATCGAAGCCAGGCTCGCTCGGGCCCAGGGCAGGGCGGAGCTGGCGGCCGTGTCGTCGGATCCTCTCGACCTCCAGATGCTGGAGATCGAGCAGGCACAGCGCCGGTCCAGCGCGCAGAGCCCGCCTCGAGGAGATGCGCATCACCCTCGGTCTGGCGACGCCGGCGATCGACGTCGCCTCCGTCGAGCAGAGGGAGCTCGAGCCATGACCGGTCCTTCGTGGCCGCCGCCGGGGACGCCGCCACCGCCGCGGCCACCCGCGGGCCCCGGCTACCGGTCTCCGGTCCTGTTGGCGCGCGTGGTCGTCGTCGCTGTGGCCATCGGCATGTTCGTGGCCGCGGCGGCGACGATCGCCGTCCTCGACCAGATGGAAGTGGCGATCAAGAGCTCGCCAAGCCAGGACCGGTCGCAGCCGGACCGGCTGGCCGCGGTCGACGCTCGGCGGACGGCCCTCTGCCGAACCGTCCAACTGATCGACGTCGTCGGACTCGGACTCCTGGCCGTGTGGACGCGGCGCCTCTACGGGAACCTGCGCCCGCTCGGCTTCAACGAACCCCGGTTCCGCGAGGTTGGGCCCTCGGCGGGTGGTTCGTGCCCCTGGTCAACCTCGTGCGACCGAAGCAGATCGTCAACGACATCTGGCGCGCCGGCGATCCGGAACCCCGGCCCGCAGAGGCGTGGGAGCAGCAGCCGGTGTCGAGCCTGCTCCACTGGTGGTGGTTCCTCTGGGTCGTGCTCTGGCTGCCCACGCCGTTCCTGGGCGTCGAGGCCGAGAGCCGCTGGGTGAGAAGTCGGCCGGTTCGTTCTTCGCATGGTGCGGCGTCGGCCACATGGTCTTCGGCGCCCTGACGATCGCCGTCGTCGTCCGGACCACCTCTCGCCAGGTCCGGCTCGCGACCGGTGACGTTGGCGAACCCACCGGGGCGCGGGACTCAGGACCGCTGGCCGTGGGCGCGCGCCCACGCCGATCACCCAACGCATGCCTGAGCAGCCATGAGCGACGGCCGAGACCGACCGTTCCCTACAAGGCGCCCGTCGAGGGCTTCATCCTGGAGGACCAATGAGCACGCCCTTGCCACCCCCCGTCGAACGCGGGCGGCCCCGACGTGGGCCCGGCCGGCGCCGGCCAACGCGCCGCTGCCGCTCCCACCTCTCCTGCTGTCTCCTCCCGTGCGCCCCTACCGGTCATCCCGGCGCCTGGCCACCGTGCTGCGGTGGCTGCTCCTGGCGTGCATGCTCGTCGCCGGCGCGGACGCCGCCGCCAATGCCGCGGCGGCCCGGCTGATCGACCGGCTCCAGGCCGACGCCAACCTCGTCGGACTGGCCCAGATCGAGGCCAGCGACGACCGGACCATGGTCATGGCCGGGGTCTTCGCGGTGGTCTTCCTCGTCGCGGTCGGGTTCCTCATCGCATGGACCAATCGCGTGTACCGGAACCTCGAGCCTCTCGGGGTCCAAGGACTGCGCTTCACCGAAGGCTGGGCCGTCGGTGGGTGGTTCGTCCCCTTCCTCAACCTGGTGCGACCGAAGCAGATCTTGGACGACGTCTGGCGGGCCAGCGGTCCGGACGGAGGCGACGACGACTGGCACCGGCGCAAGGTCACGCCGCTCCTGCACGTGTGGTGGGGGCTCTGGATCTTCGGCGGCCTGCTTTCGCTGTCATCGGCGGACGACGCTGACCTCTCATCCGCCAAGTCGTCGGCGATCGCCGCCTGCGTGGCCGACGGCGTCCTGATCATCGCCTGCGCGCTGGCCATCGTCGTCATCACGCGCCTGACGGAGAGCCAAGAGCTCCGCGCCACCGGGAACGCACCCAAGCGGTCGGCGGCCTGGGAACACGCCGTCTGGGTCGGCCCAGTCCTCGCGGCCGCAGTTTTCGGTTTCGCCTTCGCCGGCTTCGCCGCCGCCGACAACGGATCGGCTGACGGTCAAGGGCGGCCCGAGGCGTCCGAGGACGACGAAGCGTCGCGCAACAGCGTGCTGGCGCTGGATCTGGCGCTCGGCGACTGCTTCGACGATCCGCCGGGCTGGTCGGATGTGACCGAAGAGACCACGACAGTGCTGGCCGTCAACGTCGTGCCCTGCTCCGTCGCACACGACGAGGAGGTCATCGGAGTCGTCCAGCACCCAGCCGACCCGGACGCCGACTTCCCGGGAGACGAGGCCATGATCGCCCTCGCCGACACGGAGTGCATGGAGGCGTTCGAACGGTGGGTCGGTCGTCCGTACAGCGAGTCCATCCTCGAGCTCGGCTACCTCTGGCCCGTGGAGGAGAACTGGAACGCCGGGGACCGCACCATCCGGTGCCTCGCCTTTCACCCCGGCGGCCAGCCCCTGACGGGAACCGTTCGCGACACCGCCATGTGACGGCTGAGAACCTCAGCTGGCCGGGCGGTCACGCCAGCGGCTGGAAGCGGCGCAGGCGAAGGCTGTTGGTGACGACGAAGACCGACGAGAAGGCCATGGCGGCGCCGGCCACGATCGGGTTGAGGTACCCGGACGCGGCGATCGGCAGGGCGGCCACGTTGTAGGCGAAGGCCCAGAACAGGTTGCCCTTGATGGTCGAGAGCGTGCGACGCGCCAGCCGGATGGCGTCGGCCGCGCTGCGCAGATCACCCCGGACCAACGTGAGGTCGCTGGCTTCGATGGCGACATCCGTCCCCGTGCCCATGGCGATACCGAGATCGGCCTGGGCCAGGGCCGCGGCGTCGTTGACGCCGTCCCCGACCATGGCCACGACCCGACCCTCGCTCTGGAGCCCCTTCACCACGTCGACCTTGTCGGCCGGAAGGACCTCGGCGACGACATCGTCGGGTGCGATGCCGACCTGTGCCGCCACGCTCCGCGCCGTGGCCCGGTTGTCGCCCGTGAGGAGCACGGGGTGCAGCCCGAGGTCGACCAGGCGCGAGACGGCCTCGGCGCTGCCGTCCTTCACGGTGTCCGCCACCACGAAGAGGGCGGTGGCGCGACCGTCCCAGCCGGCGGCGATGACCGTGCGGCCTGATGACTCCTCCTGATGGCGCCGTCGCTCCAGCTCGTCCGGGAGCGACAGGCCCCAATCGGCGAGGAAGGCCGACCGGCCTGCCACGACGGCGTGGCCGTCGACCACTCCCTCCACTCCGAGCCCGGCCCGGCTGGAGAAGCTCTCGACGGCGGGGAGCAGACCAGCCTCGCCGGCGGCGCCGGCCGCCACCGCCCGGGCGATCGGGTGCTCGGAGGCCGCTTCGAGGGCGCCGACGATCCGGAGGGCCTCGTGGCGCTCGACCCCGTCGACGGTGACGACGTCGACCAGGGCCATGGCGCCCGTCGTGACCGTGCCGGTCTTGTCCAGCACGACGGTGTCGACCTGGCGGGTGGACTCGAGCACCTCGGGGCCCTTGATGAGGATGCCGAGCTGCGCCCCCCGGCCGGTGCCGACCATGAGCGCGGTCGGCGTGGCCAGTCCGAGGGCGCAGGGGCAGGCGATGATGAGGACCGCCACTGCGGCGGTGAACGCGTAGGTGGCATCGCCCGTGTTGGCCAGCCAGAAGCCGAGGGTGGCGGCGGCCAGCGCCAGGACCGCAGGCACGAAGACGGCCGAGATGCGATCGGCCAGGCGCTGGACCGGCGCCTTGCCGGTCTGCGCCTGCTCGACGAGACGGGCCATCTGCGCCAGCTGGGTGTCTTCGCCCACGCGGGTCGCCCGCACGATCAGCCGCCCGCCGGCGTTGACCGTCGCGCCCACCACATGGTCGCCCGGCCCTACCTCGACGGGCACGCTCTCGCCCGTGACCATCGACTCGTCCACGGCGGACGTGCCCTGCTCGACGACCCCGTCCGTCGCCACCTTCTCCCCCGGCCGCACGACGAAGCGGTCGCCGACGGCGAGCTCCCCGATCGGCCGGCGCCGCTCGCTGCCGTCCGCGTCGAGCACGGCCACGTCCTTCGCTCCCAGGTCGAGGAGCGCCCGGAGCGCGGCGCCAGCCCGACGCTTGGCCCGGGCCTCCAGGTACCGGCCGGTCAACAGCAGCACGGTGACGGTCGAAGCCACCTCGAGGTAGAGCTGGTCGCTGCCCTCGCCATCGGACAGCGTGAGCGAGAAGGGCATGGTCATCCCCGGCGTGCCGGCGTCGCCCCAGAAGAGCGCCCACAGCGACCAGCCGAAGGCGGCCAAGACACCGACCGAGATGAGGGTGTCCATGGTCGCGGCGCCGTGGCGGAGGTTGGCCCACGCCGCCCGATGGAACGGCCAGGCACCCCAGGTGGCCACCGGCGCGGCGAGCGTCAGGGACAGCCACTGCCAGTTGGTGAACTGCAGCGCCGGGACCATCGCCATCAACAGCACCGGTACGGTCAGCGCGACCGACATCGCCAGGCGCTGGCGCAGCGCGGCCAGCTCGGCCGGCTCGCCGTCCGCCTCGTCCGATCCCGGGACGGCGCCGGCGGCCGACTGGCTGGCCGGCTGCGGGAGCTGGGCGCCGTAGCCGATGGATTCGACCGCGGCCACCAGCTCGTCGGCCACCACACGACCGGGATCGAAGTCGACGGCCGCCTTCTCGGTGGCGAAGTTGACGGTGGCGGAGACCCCGTCGAGCTGGTTCAGGCTCTTCTCGATCCGGTTGGCGCAGGATGCGCACGTCATGCCGGTCAGCGTCAGATCGACATGCCCGTCGGCGGGCGAGCGCGTGCTCATGGCTGGTGCCCCTCGTCGGGCGCGGGTTCGGCCGGCGGCGCCGACGGGGGCGGTTCGGACGACGGGCCCAGATCGGGCAGCGCGGCGCCGAGGGCAGCGCCGACGCCGAACGAGGCGGCGAGCACGACCGCGAACGCCGCCAGCTTGACCGCCGGCCCGGGCCGTCGAGCGTGCAGCGGGCGGGCCATCAGCTCTTCACCAGCCGTTCGATGGCACGGCTCGCCTCCGTGACCAGGCGATCGGCCTCTTCGTCGCCACCGTGGGCGACGGCGTCCGTGACGCAGTGCCGCAGATGTTCGTCCAGAAGGCCGACGGCCACGCTCTGCAGGGCCTTGGTGGCTGCGGCTACCTGGGTGAGCACGTCGATGCAGTAGGTGTCCTCCTCGACCATGCGCTGGAGACCCCGCACCTGCCCTTCGATGCGGCGCAGGCGCTTCAGGACGTCGTCCTTGCTGTCGTGGTATCCAGGATGCGTGGACATGAGTCGACTATACCCCCTAGGGGTATGATCTCCTCACGGAGTTCTCACGTTTCGTCCAGCGCGCTCTTACACCCAGGGAGTTGACTGGCGGCAACCCACCCCCCGAGGACGGACCATGACCGAGTACGGCGATCACCGCGACGGACCGATTCCGCCGGCGGACCCCTGGGGCCCGCCGACCGGTTCCCCCTACCTGGGCACCCCGCCCGCCGGACCGGCCGGCGACGACGACTACGGCACGCCAGCACGAGCGCGATCGCGACGGTGGGCTCGAGCGGCCCTCGTCGTGGGCGCCGCCGCCGTCGGCTTCGCGGTCGCCGTGCCCACCGCCGCTCTGCTGCGGGACAGCGGCGAGGGGCCAGTCCGCGTCCCTGCGGCTCCCCAGGTCTCGATCGCTCCTGAGACGGCGGGCAGCGGATCCGCGACGAGCGACCTCTACCGCGGCCTGGTGGACATCGACACCCGCCTGGCGTACGAGGCAGGGCGCGCCGCCGGAACCGGCATGGTCATCACGGACGACGGGCAGGTGCTGACCAACGCGCATGTCATCGACGGCGCGGGCAGCATCGTCGTCACCATCGTCTCCACCGGGGAGACCTACGACGCCACCGTGCTCGGCAGCGACGAGACCCGGGACGTGGCGCTGCTCCAACTCGAGGACGCGTCCGGGCTGGACACCGTCACCCTCGGCGACTCGTCGAGCGTCGAGCCCGGCGACTCCATCGTCGCCCTCGGCAACTCCACTGGCACCGGCGACACGCCCAGCGTCTCCGAGGGGACGGTCACGGGCATCGGCGAGACCATCACGGTCGGCGACCCGGGCACCGGTGACTTCGACCGGATGAGCGGTCTCATCGAGACCGACGCCGCCCTCGCCCCGGGAGACTCCGGAGGACCGATGTTCGACGCCGACGGCGAGGTCATCGGCATCAGCACCGCGGCCGACGGCGGGCGGCGGTTCCCCGACCAGGCGCGCGAGAGCTACGCGGTCGCCATCGACACCGCCGAGGCCGTCGCCGAGCAGATCCGCAGCGGAGACGGGAGCGACACGGTCCAGATCGGGATCCGGGGGTTCCTCGGCGTCGAGGTCGATCCGAACACGGACGCCGCCTCGGGCGTCGGTGGGGCGGTGATCGCCGGCGTGCTCGACGGCACCCCGGCCGACGACGCCGGGCTCCAGACCGGTGATGTCATCACCGGCATCGGCGGCGAGCCGGTCGATTCCGGCGACGGGCTCAGCGCCGGGCTCCACGGTCTACAGCCCGGAGACGAGGTGACGGTGGACTGGACCGACGCCTCGGGCACGGCCCGCAGCGCGACCGTGACCCTGGTGACCGGCCCCGCCTGACCTCCCGCGGTCCCTGCGACACGGTCGTAGGGTGCGGGTCCCGTGACCCGCTTCGGCTTCCTCATCGACCAGGACACGTGCATCGGCTGCCACGCCTGCACCGTGGCCTGCAAGGCCGAGCACGACGTACCGCTCGGGGTGAACCGGACCTGGGTCAAGTACATCGAGAAGGGCACCTTTCCGGACGCCCGCCGCTTCTACTCGGTGCTGCGCTGCAACCACTGTGACAACGCGCCGTGCGTGACGATCTGCCCGACGACGGCGCTGTTCCGCCGGGCCGACGGGATCATCGACTTCGACGACTCGCGGTGCATCGGGTGCAAGTCCTGCATGAACGCCTGCCCGTACGACGCCATCTACATCAACCCCGAGACGCAGACCGCCCACAAGTGCAACTTCTGCGCCCACCGCGTGGAGCAGGGCCTGGAGCCGAGCTGCGTCATCGTGTGCCCGACGCAGTCGATCGTGGCCGGCGACCTCGACGACCCGACGTCGCGCATCGCCACGACGCTGGCTCGCCACGGCACGATGGTGCGGGCTCCCGACCAGGGCACCCAGCCGAAGGTGTTCTACAAGGGGGCCGACGAGGCCGCGCTGGACCCGCTCCGTACGCAGATCGCCCCCGACGGGATGATCTGGGCCGACACCCGGTCGGGCCATCCGACCCGGCCGACCCTGCGCCGGGGATCATCCCGGCACGACAGGGCCGAGGTGGTGGCCCGCGACGGTCTACACCACCGAGCACCCTCCGCCCTGGAAGGCCAAGGTCGCCGCCTACCTGGCCACGAAGGCGGTGTCGGCGGGAGCGCTGCTGGCCGGAGCGCTGCTGGTGCTCACCGGTCATGCGGACGAGCGGGGCCTCGTCGGCATCGCGGCGCCCGTCGTCGCCCTCGTGCTGGCCGCGGTGACCGGCGTCCTGCTCGTCGCGGACCTGCGCCAGCCCCGCCGCTTCCACTTCATCTTCCTCCGGCCGCAATGGCGGTCCTGGCTCGTGCGGGGCGCCTTCATCCTGCTCGCCTACGGCGTCTTGGCATCGTTGTGGCTGGTGGGCGGGCTGCTCGACCGTCCCGGCCTGGTGCAGGCCGTGGCGCTGCCGGCCGCCCTGCTGGCCGCGGCGTCCGCCGGCTACACCGCCTTCCTGTTCGGACAGTGCGAGGGGCGGGACCTGTGGCAGACGCCGCTGCTGCTCCCCGTGCTGCTGGCCCAGGCCGTGGCCGCGGGCGCCGGTGCGCTGCTGGTGCTGGCCCCGCTGTTCGATGCCGGCGACGACGTCACCACGACGCTGCTGTGGGCGCTCGCCGGTGGTACCGCCGGCCTGCTCGCCCTTCTGGCCGTCGAGCTCACGTCCCGGGGCACCGCCGCGGTCGAACTGGCCCTCGCCGCGATGACGCGAGGCGACCACGCCGACGCGTTCTGGGCGGTGGCGGTCGGGGTCGGGATGGCGGTCCCGCTGGCGCTGGCCGTGCTCGGCCTCCTCGGGGCGGACGCGGCCGCCGTGACCGTCGCCGCGGGTGGCGCAGCCCTCGCCGGGCTGTACTCCTACGAGGACGCCTTCGTGCGGGCCGGCCAGGCGGTGCCGCTCTCGTGACCGCGCCGGACCTGACGAGCTATCCCCCGCCGGAGCGGTGGGACGACTGGGAGGAGTTCGACGCCCAGGAGTGGGCGCACGGCCGCCGGACCCGCCGGCGCTTCTCGCTGATCCCGACGACGTGCTTCAACTGCGAGGCCTGCTGCGGCCTGCTGGCCTACGTCGACAAGGACACCGGTCGCATCGACCGCCTCGAGGGCAACCCCCATCACCCGGCCAGCCGGGGAAGGAACTGCGCCAAGGGCCCGGCCACCCTCAACCAGGTCTACGACCCGGAGCGCATCCTCTACCCGCTCAAGCGGACGGGCCGGCGCGGCGGGGGCGAGTGGCAGCGCATCACGTGGGACCAGGCGCTGGCCGAGATCGGCGGGCGCATCGGGACGGCCATCCGCGAGGGTCGGGGTCGAGAGGTCATGTACCACGTCGGCCGGCCGGGCGATGACAGCTTCATCGAGCGGGTCCTCCACGCGTGGGGGCTGGACGCGCACAACTCCCACACCAACATCTGCTCGTCTGGGGCCCGGGTCGGCTACGCGGCGTGGATGGGGTTCGACCGGCCTTCGCCGGACCACGCCAACGCCGACGTCATCTTCCTCATCTCCGCCCACCTCGAGGCCGGGCACTACTTCAACCCCCACGCGCAGCGCATCATCGAAGGGCAGCAGCGAGGCGCGCAGGTCATCTGCGTCGATCCCCGCCTGTCCAACACCGCGTCCATGGTCGACCACTGGCTGCCGGCCTGGCCCGGCACCGAACCCGTGCTCCTGCTGGCGCTGGCCCGCCTGCTGCTCGAGGCCGGGACCTGGGACCGGGAGTTCGTGCGCCGCTGGGTGAACTGGGAGACGTTCCTCCGGGAGACAAGGCCGGACCTGCCGTGCGAGTTCGCATCGGTGGGCCCCGCGCTGCTCGACCTGTACGCCGAGTACACACCGGAGCGCGCCGCGCAGCTGTGCGGCCTCGACGCCGGCCAGATCCGCCGCATCGGAGAGCTCATCGGCGCCGCGCTGGGACGGTTCTCCTCCCACACCTGGCGGGCATCCGGCGCGGGGAACGAGGGAGGGTGGCAGACGGCCCGCTGCCTCTGGCTGCTCAACGTGCTCACGGGCTCGGTCGGCACCGCGGGCGGCACCAGCCCCAACGGCTGGAACAAGTTCATCCCGGTGCCACCCAAGCCCGTCCATCCCCACGACCAGTGGAACGACATCACCTGGCCGGCCGAGTACCCGCTGGCCCACCATGAGCTGTCGATGCTCCTCCCCCACTTCCTGAAGGAGGGTCGGGGCCGGCTCGACACCTACTTCACCCGGGTCTACAACCCGGTCTGGACGAACCCGGACGGGTTCTCGTGGCTGGAGGTCCTGACCGACGAGGAGCTCGTGGGCTGCCATGTCGCCCTGACCCCGTCCTGGTCGGAGACCTCCTGGTTCGCGGACTACGTCCTCCCCATGGGTGTCGGCGCCGAACGGCACGACGTCGCGTCGTACGAGACCCACGCCGGCCGCTGGATCGGCTTCCGCCAACCCGTGTTCAAGGTCTTCGCGGAGCAGCAGGGTCAGACCGTCGACCGGACCTGGCAGGTCAATCCCGGGGAGGTCTGGGAGGAGAACGAGTGGTGGATCGACCTCGCGTTCCACATCGACCCTGACGGATCGCTCGGGATCCGCGGGCACTTCGAGTCACCGGAGCACCCGGGCCGGCCCATCTCCGTGGACGAGTACTACGAGCACCTGTTCACCTACTCGGTGCCCGGACTTCCGGAAGCTGCGTCCGGAGAAGGGCTCAGCCCGCTCCAGTACATGCGCCGCCACGGCGCGTTCGAGTTGCCGGGTGACCAGCACGAGCTCCACGAGCGCCTCGTCCCGGAGCAGGAGCTGGACGCCGCCGGCGCGCGTGCGGGAGGACGACGGCGTCTACCGCGTGCCCGGCACGGCCGGCCGCCACGACGACCTGGAGGACATCGGCGGCCACATGCCGTTCATCGGCGACGGTTCCCTGGGCGTCGAGATCGACGGCGTCGTCCGGGCCGGCTTCCCTACCCGTCGCGGAAGCTGGAGCTGTACTCCGAGATGCTGCGCGACTGGGGATGGCCCGAGTACGCGCTGCCGACCTGGATCCCGTCCCACGTCCACTGGGAGGACCTCGACTTCGGGGCGGGCGAGCGCATCCTGATCCCGACGTTCCGGCTGCCCACGATGATCCACACGCGGGGCGGCAACTCGAAGTGGCTCAACGAGATCAGCCACGGCCATCCCCTCTGGATCCACCCGAGCGACGCCGAGAAGCTCGAGATCGAGGTCGACGGCCTCGTCCGTGTCAGCACCCGGCTGGGCTGGTTCGTCATCCGCGCCTGGCGCACCGAGGGGATCCGGCCCGGAGTGGTCGGCGCCTCGCACCACATGGGCCGGTGGCGGCTCGACGACGTCCGCGGGGCGCAACGGTGGTCGTCCGGGCGCGTCGCGATCAACGGTCCGGACGGGCAGCGGTACGGCTCGGACACGGCAGGCGCAGAAGGGCCCGGCACCGGATCGGGCGGTGGCCCGTGGTCGCTGCGCCAGCAGGCGGGCGTCGCTCCCTTCGCGTCCGACGACCCGGACTCCGAGCGGGTGTGGTGGTCGGACGCCGGCGTCCACCAGAACCTGACCTTCCCCGTCCAGCCGGACCCCGTGTCGGGGATGCACTGCTGGCTCCAGCGGGTGACGGTCGGTCCGGCGCAGCCCGGGGATCACTACGGGGACGTCGTCGTGGACACCACCCGCTCGACCGAGGTCTACCGGGAGTGGCTGGCCAAGGCCCGTCCCGGGCCGGGACCGGGTGGCCTCCGGCGTCCGCTGTGGCTGGCCCGCCCGGTCAAGCCGGCGGCCACCGCATACCGGGCCCCGCCGCCCAGCTGACCCGACCCGTCGCCCGCACCGCAGCGGCCCACCGGAGCCGCACCTCGCCACCCGAACGGTGAGCCGAACGCGCCACCACCAGCGCGCTCGCTCACACTCCCACGAGCACGGCCGGTGAGACCAACGGTGAGCCGAACGCGCCACCAGCGGCTGACTCACGGTTCGCAGGAGTGGGCCGCGCGGGTGCGTGTCAGGCTGGGTCGATGGACGCATCGCCTCCGTTCGCCACGGTCCGGTCCGGAGCTGCCACCGTCGTCGTCGCGCCGACGGTTCCGTCGTGCGCATCCTCGCCGCGCTCCCCGAGGCATCGATGGCCCACTTCACGCTGGCGGCCGGTGCGGTCTCCGTGGCTGTGCGGCACCGCACGGTGTCGGAGCTCTGGTACGTCGTCTCCGGTCGAGGTCAGATGTGGCGCCGCTCGGACGTCATGGAGGAGACCGTCGAGCTGGCGCCCGGAGTCTCGCTGTCCATCCCGGTCGGCACCTGCCTTCCAGTTCCGGGCCACCGACGACGAGGCACTGGCTGCCGTCGGTGTCACCATCCCGCCGTGGCCAGGCGACGGGGAGGCAGAGGCCTGCGGTGGGCCGTGGACCGCGTCAGTGGACGCCGGACCCGGCCTGGCCGGCAGCCCTCAGCGCTCGTCGTCCCAGGGGCCGGCCACGGCCTTGTAGGTGTTGGCGTGCCACTCCGCGCGGCGAGTGCTCGGCGGTGTCCGGGACGATCCGGCCGAAGCACAGGCCCCGGTCCGCCAGCCCGTCCAGGATGGCGGGCAGGGCGTCGATCGTGCGCTGCTGGGCGTCGTGCATGAGGATGATCCCGCCGGGCTCGACGGCGAGCGCCCGGTCGAGCAGCTGCTGCGGGGTGCTCTCCTGCCAGTCGAAGGTGTCGGTGGTCCAGATGACCTCCTGGAGCCCCGCGGCCGCCACCGCCGCCTTGACCCGCTCGTCCGTGTAGCCGTAGGGCGGCCGGAACCACTGCGGGTCGGCGCCGGCGTCGCGCAGGTCGGCGTTGGCCGTCGTGATCTCCTCGGCGACCTGCTCGGCCGTCAGCTTGGTGAGGTCGGCGTGGGTCCGCGTGTGGTTCTCGACCGCGTGGCCGGCATCGAGTTGCTCCTGCACCATCTCCGGGTGCTCCTCCACGGCCGTGCCGACGTTGAACATCGTGGCGCGGGCGCCGTGGTCGGCCAGGACCTCGAGCAGCTCCCCGGTGAGAGGGGTCGGGCCGTCGTCGAAGGTGAGGGCCACGTAGGCGTCGCAGCTCTGCTCCGCCGCCACTGCCGAGCGCTCCTCGGCGCGCGCGCTGGCCCGCAGCGTGCCGACGATCGGCAGTGCGAGCAGGGTGATGGTGGCGCCCGTGAGCAGGGGCACGACGGCCTTCTTGGACATCTCTTTCCTTCGTGAAGCGGGGTGGGTGGTTGGTTTGACGGCCGGGGGGCGGGGGGACGCCCCCCGGCCGTCGATCAGGGCGCAGAGCGCCGCGGGTCAGGGCTTCGCGGTGGCCGGGCGGCGCACCAGCGACACCAGGGCTGCGCCGGCACCGATCAGGCTGAGGGCGAGCAGCAACGTGGCCGCAGTGCCGAAGCCTGTGGCCGGCAGCATGGCGCCGGCCGCTCCGGCGGCGCCGGTGGCGGCGCCTGCGCTGAGGGTTGAGGAGTAGTTCATTCGTGTTCACCCCCTCTCGGCACGGTATTGGACGGCCCAGTAGTCGGGGCGGCGGCGCGTCGACCCGCGCTACCAGCACCCGCCACCAGGACGAGGCGAACCAGCCCACCTGGAGCCAGGAGTAGACCTCCTGGGGCACCACGAGGGCGGCGAGGGCGATGTCGCGCCAATCCCGGTACGGGATGCGCAGGGCGCGCTTGACGGACAGCGTGATCGTGATGGCGGGGAGCAGCAGCCAGAGCGGGTTGAAGCCCGCCGGCCCCGAGCATGAAGGCCCAGATCGTCACCATCACCCAGAGGACCCGGGTCATGACGGCGAGCATGCCGGCCGCCTGCTGGCACCAGGCCAGGAAGGTCAGTCGCGTCAGGCCGAAGCTCATGAGGTCCTCGGCGGTGCCGGACGACCACTTCAGCCGCTGGCCCCACAGGGCCGACACGCTGGGCATCGGATCGGTGAAGGCGCGGATCGTCGGGCTGGTCCGGCATCCCCAGCCCAGCTCCCGCAGCCGGTGCGTGAGCTCGAAGTCCTCGACGGTCGAGGCGTAGGTCCACGGACCTTCACGGTCACCCCGCTCCATGACGTTGCGCAGGGCCGCGTTGCGCAGGGCCGCGCCGGCGCCCGCCAGCACCGACGTCCGGCCCCGGCGCAGCGCGACGTCGACAGAGGCCGCGAACTCGAAGCGCTGCCAGCGCAGGAGCATCCCCTTGCCGGGGCGCATCGTGAACTTGGCCGTGGAGCCACCGAGGTGCTCGTCGGCCTGGAACTCGGCCTCCCAGTCCGCCACGGCGTTGGCGTCGAGCTCGGTGTCGGCGTCGACCGTGACGACGATGTCGGCGTCGGTGGCGAACCGGCGCCAGGCCATGTTCAGCGCACCGGACTTGCGGTGCTGGTTGAGGACCGTCTCGATGACGGTGACGGGGTACCGCCGGGCGATGGCCACGGTGTCGTCCGTGCAGTTGTCGCCGATGACGACGATGTCGTCGAGCGGTCGGGTCTGGGCCAGGAGCGCCTCGATCGTGGCGCCGATGCCGGCGGCCTCGTCGTGGGCGGGCACGAGGGCGACGATGCGCAGGCGCGGCCGCTCGGCGCCCGGCGCGAGCGCCGGTGCGGCCGTCCGGTCGGCTGAAGGCGGGGCCAGGATCGTCACACCTGAGGAACGGGCGTCCGCCCTGGCTATGACGCAGAACGACGAGAAAGTGGCGACGTCGCCGCGCTGGGCGCGCGGTGGAGCGCTACGTGGTGGCGGCCTGATCCTTGAGCACGCGGCGGAGGATCTTCCCGGACGGCGACTTCGGTACGGCGTCGATGAGGACGACGGAGCCGAGCTGCTTGTAGGTGGCCACCTGGCCGGCCACGAACTCCTGGATCTCGTCGGGCGACGCCGACTGGTCGGGCTTGAGCACGACATAGCCGACCGGGATCTCGCCGGCCTCCTCGTCGGGCAGGCCGATCACCGCCGCGTCGGCGACCGCCGGATGGGTCAGCAGGATCCCCTCCAGCTCGGCTGGCGCCACCTGGAACCCCTTGTACTTGATGAGCTCCTTGAGCCGGTCGACGACGTACAGGTGGCCGTCAGCGTCGAGGTGCCCGATGTCGCCGGTGTGCAGCCAGCCATCGTCGTCGATGGTGGCTGCGGTGGCCTCGGGGTTGTTGAGGTAGCCCTGCATCACCTGCGGGCCGCGCACCCAGACCTCCCCGTCGCGGTCGAGGCCCAGGTCCTCGCCGGTGAGCGGATCGACGATCCGGGTTTCGGTGTTGGGCACGGTCACCCCGACCGACCCCGGCTTGTAGCCACCCGCCGGGGTCAGGTGGGACACCGGGGACGCCTCGGTCATGCCGTAGCCCTGCACCACCTCGCAGCCGAGCCGTCCGCCCGCCTCCTCGGCCAGCTCGGCCGACAACGGCGCCGCCCCGGAGAACACCTGGCGGATCGAGCTGAGGTCGTACTCCCCGACCGCAGGGTGCTTGGCCAGCGCCACGACGATGGGAGGCGCCACGAACGTCCTCGTGATGCCGTAGTCCTGGTGGAGCTGCAGGAACTGAGGCAGGTCGAAGCGCGGCATCGTGACGATCGTCGCCCCGACCGAGAGGCCGGTGTTCATGAGCACCTGCATCCCGTAGATGTGGAAGAACGGCAGGACGGCGATGATGACGTCATCCTCGGCGAAGTCGCCCGGCGGCACGATCTGGGCGATGTTGGCCACCAGGTTCCGGTGCGAGAGCATCACGCCCTTCGACAGCCCCGTCGTGCCCGACGAGTACGGCAGGACGACGACGGTCTCGCCTGACACGGGCACCTGCTCCTCCAGCGGATCGCCGTACCACTCCTCGAGCGAGGGCACCCCGTCGGCGGACCCGATGACCGCGGTCGCCGTGACGGCGGTTCCTTCGGCCGCCGCTGCGGCCACCTCCAGGGTGGCGGGGACGGTCACCAGCAGCGACGCTCCCGCGTCCACCAGTTGGTGGTGGATCTCGCGCTCCGTGTAGGTCGGGTTGATCGTCGTGATCGCGCCGCCGGCCAGAGCCACGGCGTGGAAGACGACGGCGTACTCCGGCAGGTTGGGCGCCATCAGCGCCAGCACCTGCCCAGGTCCGAAGCCTCGGGCCACGAGGCCGCCGGCCAGGCGACGCACGGCGTCGTCGAGCTGTCCGTAGGTGACCACTCGGCCCGTCGGACCGTCGATGAGAGCGGCCTTGTCGGCCCTACTGGCGGCGGGACCCAGGACGAAGTCGGTGAGCAACCGGTCGGGGATGACCACGTCCGGGAGTGGGCTGGGGTGGATCACGATCGCTCCGTTCTGGCGGCGGGCGGGCGGTGGGGCGTGGCCGCTCGCCCTTTTCGTGCCCGGCGACTCTAGTGAGCACGCGCGCATCCACCGGCGGCTGAGCCGGCCGCGTGACCGGACGCTACGAGAACAGTGCGCGGGGACGGTCCGGCTGGCGAGCGAGGTCCTGGCGCTCGACGCCGAGCAGCGAGGTCCAGGTCGCGACGCCCCGCTCCAGGTCGACGACGACGTGGCTCGGCTCCGGGCCGATCTGGCGACCGGCGTTGAACACCCACGTCGAGCCGACGCGGTCGACCCACGATCCCTCCGCCTGGAACGGCGGTTGATGCACGTGGCCGCAGAGCACGACGTCCGGACGGAGCTCATCGATCCAGCCCGAGAGCTCCTCGTCGCCGTAGAAGGTCCGGCCGGTCCACGTCGTCGCTGAGCCGGCCGGCGGCCAGTGGTAGACCCAGATCCACGGACGGAGCTGGCGGGCCGAGTCCCCCTCCAGTTGGCGAGCGACCGCCTCCCGCTGCTTCGGCCCGTCCCACCATGGGCAGACGGTGATGAGAGCACCGTCCAGCTCCTCGGTGTCGCCGTCCACCAGCACGCCGAGGCGGCGGGCCGCGGTCAGCCACGGCGCCGCCCGCTCCCCACCGACGTCTACGTCCGTGAGGTCGTGGTTGCCGGAGCAGGCGACGACCGTCGTGCGGGCGGCGAGCAACTCCAGGTACGTCTCGATCACGACGATCTGGGTGTCCAACGGCACCGAGGCCGACACGTCGAGGTGATCGCCCGCGAGGACGACGACATCGACCTCGGACGCGGCCTCCACGAGCCAGTCGAGCTGGCGCAGGGTGTAGTGCAGGTCAGAGGCGAGGAGGAGGCGCACGGCGATCGGTTCGGGTTCTGGCGCGTCAGTACAGCGGGTCGGGTTCCCGGACGGATCCCGGCTGCGCAGGCCTTCGGGCCTCTTGCGCCAGGCGGATCAGCACGCCGTCGACCATGTCGAGACCCGGCGTCCCCTCGTATTGCCGCTTCAGGTCGGCCAGGTAGGCCACGAGGCCTTGCAACCGGTGGGCCACCTCGGTGGCGACCATCAGGGCGATGTCCGGCGAGGATCGCAGGAACGTGGCGCCGTCCTCAGCCACCCACAGCCGGCTCGGTGCGATCGCGGTGACCGTGGCCGAGTGGTCGCCTCCGACGAGGGCCGCGATCTCGCCCACGAACGAACCGGGCGTGGCGATCCCCGCTATCGCCACCCCGTCACGGGTGACCGACAGCGCGCCGTGATCGAGCACGAACAGCGAGCTGGTGCGCTCCCCTTCCCGGACGAGAACGTCCCCGGGTCGGAGGTCGATCACCGGGAGGTCCCGCACCAGCTCCGCCAGTTGCATCGAAGGTGGAGCGTAGGGAGTTGCGGCCCGTCAGGTGACCGTCAGAGGGGCGTCAGGTCGGGCCCTCAGGCCTGTGGACCGCGGAACAGGAGATCCTCGTCGGTCCCCGGATCGCGCAGGGCGTCGACCGGCGCGCGGCGTGGGTCCTGGTCGGCGACGCCCGGCGGCAGCACGGCGGCGACCGCGGTCACCACGGCTGCCGTCGACCGGTGATCGGCCGTGTCGAGCGACTCGACGAACTGGGCCAGTCGGTCCCGGGCCAGCGCGGCCAGAGCCCGGGTCGTCACGGTGTCGGCCTCGTCCAGCATCGCCAACTCGACCCCGGCGTCGCCCAGCACGGATGCGCTCAGGAGGCTCTGCAAGACATCCCGCTCGCGAAGCGCGCCGGCGCGAGCCTCGGTGCCCGCTGGCGTGCGACGGACGGTGATCGGCGGGCTCCGCAGGGTCGTGTCCGGGGTGGCGGCGAACGAGGCGACGAGCGTGTGGTCGCCGGCCACCGGGAAGAGCGGCGCGCTCGTGTCCGTGGCGAGCAGCGGGACCGCGCCGAGGAGGCGCTGACCGGGGGCCAGCTCGGTCGAGCGGGACAGGGCGTCGACCGGCCACGGCCAGGCGCACCGTGCGGTGTGCCCGGCCGGTCCGGTGACGTCGACGACCAGGTCGCCCTCGATCAGGTTGAGCCTGCTGCTGACCGAGACGGCCTGATCCCCGGCCTCCAGGGTCACCACGCCGACCAGGCACTCGTCGAGCGGCAGCTCCTCCGCCGCGGCGGCGAGGCTGAGCCGAAGGCCGGCCACGGATCCGCCGTCGCCCACTCAGCGGGCCTGAGGCTGGGCGAAGTCCTCGGCGATCCGCTCGGCTGCCGCGAAGTCGTTCGCGGCGGCGGAGCGCGCTCGCGGCTTGGGTCGGCCACGGCGGAGACGGGTGAGCGTGTTGGCCACCACGGGAGCATCCTTCTCGGTCGGGCTGGCCACCGTGACCGCCAGCTCGACCGCCCGCGTCGCCGACCGGCCCTCGATCGCCAGGTCGAGGAAGCGTTGCGCCTCCCGAGGCGCAGCCGCGCGCGTGCGCTCGGCGCGGTAGTCGGTGAAGGAACGGGCCAGGGAGTTCGCCATCACGAGCGCGCTCGCGGCGCCGGTGTCGGTGTCCGCGTGCGATTCCGCCAGCTCCGTCAGGACAGCTCGAGCCGCCTCGTCGGAGGCGAAGTCGCCGAGCGCCAGCGCCTTCCCCACGCCCTTGGTGAGGGACTTGGAGGAGATGTCGAGCTCGTCCTCGGAGGAGGCCATGCGAACGTCGACCGTCATCGGGGCCGACATCGCCGTCGTCACGGCGTCCACCTCGAGTTGGGCGACGACCGTGTGGCGGCCCGGCGTCGTGAACGTGACGCCCTGGTTGGTGAAGAACACCTGGACATGGTTGCTGATCGACTCCCCCGGCTGGAGCAGGACCAGCGGGCGCGGGCCGCAGCCGACTGCGATGTCGAGCACGTGATCGACCTCGCCACCGGGTGAGGTGCGGAGGAACACCAGGTCACCCTCGGCCAGCGTGAGCAACGAGGTGACCTGACGCGGGCTGTCGCCCGTGTTGGTGAGCGTCACCTCGGCCGTGAGGTACTCGCCGACGAAGGCCTGGCCAGGCATGCGAACGGTGAGCTCGAGGCCGTCGGCGCTGTCGCCCGTGTTGAGCCCGCTGACGTCGACCGGCGCGGGCAGCCCTGCGGACAGGCTGCCGTGCCCCCAGCCGAAGTTCTTCCAGCCCGGCCGGACCTGCGGATCCGGCGCATGGATCAGCGACGTCCGGTCGTGCTCGGAGAACACGAACGAGGCGTTTCCGGGATAGGTGTTCGTCGAGCTGGCGAAGCCGATGACGTCGCCGGTCTGGTTCATGATCTCCGTTCCGATGGCGGGCATGTGGATGTCGTGCTTCGGGTGGAAGAGGTTGAACGCGTGGCCGGCCTCGTGCACGAGGGTCCGCATGAAGGCGGTGGGCACGTTGTTGAGCGCCTGGTTCTGGGCGGTCGGGTCGATCCGCGAATCGTTGTTGAGCGTGGCGTCCGCGAAGCCGACGGCACCCTCACGCGGAACAGTGTCGTCGTCGAACATGACGCCGAAAAGCGTCCCCTGTGTGGAGCCGACGAGCAACCAGAGCCGCCAGCCCTCACCGGTGAACGCCTGGCGGTGCGTCGTCAGGAGCTGCTGGAGCTCCGCGTTCGTGAGGCTGGCGTCGTTCGGGATGTTGATCTGGTCGGTGGCGACCGTGACGTCCCAACCGGCCGACGCGTAGACGGAGCGGAACGTGACGATCGCCCCGGAGCCCGTCGTGGCCGCCGCCGGGAAGGTGCGGTTCACCATGGCGTCGACCTCGACCCGGCAGCCGCGGAAGAAGGACGACGTCTTGGTGGCCTTCACCGTCGAGACCGAACCACCGATGCTCAGCGTGCCCTCCATCTGCAGCGGGTTCAGGGGGATGGCGATCAGGTTCTGGCGGCACGTCAGGGTCAGCGTGCCCTGGTCCGTCGACACGAACTCCTGGGTGGCCTGGTTCCACAGGTGGCGGACGATCTGGATCGTGAGCATCCCGTTGACGTAGGTGACCCCGTTCGAGCGGAAGTACCACGAGTACTGCGACTTCGGGAAGCTCGGGTACCACGGCGGCGGGGTCGGGAACACGACGAGGTCCTGCGAGGCGTCAGCAGCGCCGCCGGCGGGCTGATCGCCGGCATCCGGGATCGGGTTCGGGGCAGGGGTCGGCAGGATCAGCGGCGGGAGCGGGTCGATCCGCCACGGGAAGAACCGGCGCTGGGAGTAGATGTCCCCGGACGCACGCAGCGACGACGGCCCCACCTCGATGCGCAGCGGCCCGCGCACGAGCGGCGAGAAGATCGTCGACGGCACCACTTCGAGGAACCAGGAGCCGTTGAGGGACCCGATCGGGCACGGCCCGAAGAACGGCGGTCGCACCAGAACGGGCGAACCGGGAGCCGGGATGAGCTCGCCGTCCTCGCCGAAGGTGAGCTCGTCGCTGTCGTGCGTCGGCTCGTTGCAGGAGCAATGACGACCCATCGGGTGCCTCCTTCTGGCGAGTGGCGCCCCCGCGCCACGAAGAGAAGGAGCCGTGAGATGGGCTTTTGATACGTCGCCCGGCGAGTGCGGTCAGGAATGCTTCAGCAGGTTCAGGAGATCGTCGGCATGCTCTTCCTCGGTGGCGAGGATGCCCTCGAGCATCACGCGGGTGGTGGGATCGTTGTCGCCCAACCAGCGGATGATCTCCTGGTAGCTGGAGATGGCGACCCGCTCGGCCACCAGGTCCTCGCGGAGCATGTCGGCCAGGCTGTCGCCTTCGACGTACTCCGAGTGCGCGCGTGACGCCAGGCCCTCGGGGCTGAAGTTCGGTTCACCCTGGAGCTGCGTGATCCTGGCGGCGAGCTGGTCGGCGTGGAGCTGTTCCTCGTTGGCGTGCTGCAGGAACTCCGCCGCCGCGCCCCCGGAGTCGATGCCGGACGCCATGTAGTAGTGGCGCTTGTAGCGCAGCACGCACACGATCTCCGTCGCCAGCGCTTCGTTGAGGACCTCGATCACGCGCTCACGATCCGCTGTGTAGGCATCGGTGATCGGGCCCTTCTCGACTTCGGCACGGGCACGGGCACGGATCGTCTCGACGTCGGTGAGGAACTCGGCCACGACGGTGATGGTAGCCCTGGTGGCCGAGACGACCGGCAGTCGGTGCGTCGTCGCCGCCGGTGATGCGGCTGCCCATGGTGCGCCCGCGCGACACGACGCTCCCCTAGCGTTCCGGCGTGCCCCGGCAACGACCGGACCTGCTCTTCCCCGCGCGGAGGGTGACGCCGATCTTGTCGCTGGCGCGCCGAATCGGGCTGGCGGTGGCGATCGTGATGTTCATCGCGCTCATCACGTGGCTGGACGGCGACGGCTACAGCGACGCCGCGGGCGGCGGGATCACGTTCCTCGACGCGGTCTACTACTCGACGGTGACGGTCACCACGACCGGCTACGGCGACATCGCACCGGTCACCCCTGCCGCACGGGCCTGGACGGCGTTCGTGGTCACACCGCTGCGCGTCCTCTTCCTGATCGTCCTCGTGGGCACCACCCTCGAGCTGCTCACCGAGCGCTTCCGCACCGCTCGGGCCGTTCACCGATGGAGGCGTCAAGTGAAGGATCACGTGATCGTGACCGGCTACGGCACGAAGGGCCGCGGCGCGGTCGACTCACTGCTCGCCACCGGGACGCCACTCGGGAGGATCGTCGTCGTGGACCTCGCATCGGACGCCACCGAGGACGCACGCGCGCACGGGCTGACTGCCGTCCTCGGCGACGCGACCCGCACCGAGGTGCTCCGGGAGGCCATGGTCGAGGTGGCGCGGGCGGTGATCGTGACCTGCAACCGGGACGACACGGCCACGCTCATCACCCTGACGGCCCGTGAGCTGAACCCGAGGGCGACGATCGTCGCCGCCATAAAGGACAGCGAGAACGCGCACCTGTTGCGGGAGTCCGGGGCGCAGAACGTCGTCATCTCGTCCGAGTCCGCCGGCCGGCTCCTCGGCCTGGCCACCGTCCAGCCGCGGGCGGTCGAGGTGCTCGAGGATCTGATCGTCGCCGGCCAAGGGCTCGAGATCGCCGAGCGCCCGGTCTCCGCCGCCGAGGTCGGCGGGCCCGTGCAGGCCGCGCCGGGCGAGCTCCCGCTGGCCATCGTCCGCGACGGCGAGCGGATCGCCTTCGACGACGCCCGCTGGCACTCCGTCCAGCCCGAACGACGTCGTGGTGAGCGTCCAGCGGGGTTAACAGCGCAGCGCCCAACCGAAGAGCGCTCCGGGTGCCCATGAAGGTGCAGCGTCAGTAGTCCGCCCGCCATCCAGATCGCACCGGACGTTTCGCCACCCACCGGCCGAGGCATCTCTGACGACGCACGCGCCCGAGGACCGGACCGTCGGGGACCCAGTTCGGGATACGTTCCGCCCGTGGCGACCTCCGCACAGCCTGAAGCACGGCCGCGGGGTGGTTCGAGCTGGATCCGGAACAGCAAGCTGGCCTTCGCCTGCTTCGGGCTCTTCGCCGTGTTCCTGGTCGCTCAGAGCGTGACGGGCTGGCGGTCCTATGACGCCGACCAGCAGCAGCACGGCGAACCGACGGTCGGCTACCTCTCGTATCTGACCACGGGGCACTTCGTCGAGGCCACGTTCGAGAACTGGGAGAGCGAGTTCCTGCAGATGGCCGCCTTCGTCCTGTTGACCGCCTTCCTCGTCCAGAAGGGCTCAGCCGAATCGAAACCCGAGGAGGGCGGACCGTACGACGAGGATCCGCGATCGCATCGTGACGATCCCGACGCCCCGTGGCCCGTACGGCGCGGCGGCGTCTGGTTGAAGCTGTACGAGAACAGCCTCCTCACGGCGTTCGTCGTGCTCTTCGTCGGGTCGCTAGTGGGTCACGCGCTCGGGGGGCGCCGCGAGTACAGCGCCGAGCAGCAAGCGCACGGCGCCCAGCCCGTCGGGACGTGGGAGTTCGTGCGGAGCAGCGAGTTCTGGTTCCAGAGCTTCCAGAACTGGCAGAGCGAGTTCCTCGCCGTCGGGTCGATCGTGGTGCTGAGCATCATGCTGCGCCAACGGGGTTCTCCGGAGTCGAAGCCGGTGCACGCGCCGGTCGACGAGACCGGCAACTGACCGGACATCGACAGTCACGAGACAACGGTGCCCGAGGTGGGAGTCGAACCCACACGTCCTTGCGGACAGCGGATTTTGAGTCCGCCGCGTCTGCCATTCCGCCACTCGGGCCGGTCGGAGCGTCCATGGTACCGGGGCTGGTGGAGCGGGTCCGAGGAGCCTGTGAACGGCCTGCGCGAGACTGCGGCCGTGCCGGACCTGCAGCCCCCGACCGCTGAGCCGCTGTCGATCTACGGCTCCCCCACGGAGGTGTCGCTCCTCGACTGGACCTGGGTGGACGGGCAGCTCGAGGCCGCGGGCATCTACTGGGTCGTCGCCAACGGATCGGGACCTCCGCATCCTCGTCCGCTGTGGGGACTGTGGATCGACCATCGGCTGCACCTCAGCATCGGCAGCCCGCCCATCAATCGGCAGCTCGCCGCCGACGGGAACATCACCGTGCACCTCGAGAGCGGGACGGACGTCGTCATCATGCAGGGCACGGTGGCCGGGACCACCGAGGACCCAGCGCTGATCGAGCGCTACGACGCCAAGTACGACTGGACCTACACCGTTGAGGAGTACGGACCGCTCACCACCGTCGACCCGGTGTCCGTCATCGCCTGGCGATCCGCCGGATGGGCAGGCAGGGAGAGCTTCAAGACCGCAGGCAAGTGGCGGTTCGACTGATCGTTCTGCTCGGAACGAAGGTCGTTACGAGGGGAACAACAGGCCGACGGCGAACCCGGCCACGCCGATGAGGAAGGTCCCGATGGCGACAGGGGCCAGGTCCGAGAGGACGGCGGCGTCGCGAGGGGTGCCGATGCGCTTGGCCCGGACCCGCTCCTGACGCAGCCCGACCGCCCACGCCGCCAGGCCGAACAGGAGGACCGCGACACCCAGAGACGGCCGACCGCCGACCCCGCCGTCGACGGGAACGCCCCGGGCGATCAGCAGCCCGCAGGCGACGAGCGACAACCCGGACCGCTGCCACGCCAGCCGCGTGCGCTCGACGGGCGCACCTGGGTCGTGGCGATGGGCGGTCACGACGTGCTGACGGTCGCCACCAGCAGGGCCACGACGGCCACGATGCCGATGACGACGCTCACGAGCAACGGAAGGCGGGCGACCGGCAGCGGCTGGCCGAGCCGCATGGCGCGCTGGTTGGCGGCCCACTCCCGCAGCGAGGCGAGGGCGACGAAGGCGCCGAGGGCGATCAGCGGCAGCCCGATCAGCCTCCGCCCGAACGGCAGATCGAACGGCGGCAGCAGGTTCGTGACGGCCAGGCCCACCGAGATGAGCGCCAGCGCGGTCCGGTTCCAGGCGAGGAAGGTCCGTTCGTTCGCGTAGGAGAACCTCGGGTCCGGCTCGTCGCCGACCTCGTGCGGCGGCGGGCCGACGAACCAGCGGACCGGCGAGCGCACCGCCGCATGATCACGACCGGCGGGCCACGGGTCAAGCACCGCGATCCCAGCACAGGGCTCGGACGAAGCGCAGCGGCCTCGATCGATGTCGTGCGGATCGGCGGCAGGCGCCGAATCAGGTGACACGGATGGCGATGGGCACCACCCTGCCCTGGCTACCACGCGGTAGCCAGGACCCCCACAGGGAAGGGTCTAGCCTCGAACCACCATGCTCGCGTTCACGTTTCCCGGCCAGGGCTCTCAGCGCCCCGGCATGGGTCGGCCGTGGGCCGACCACGAGAGCTGGGAGCTGGTCGAGGAGGCGACGGCTCACGCCGACCGCGACGTCGGCCGCCTGCTGCTCGACGCCGACGCGGACGAGCTGAAGGACACCCGCAACGCGCAGCTCTGCACCTTCGTCACCAGCCTGATGGTGCTCGACGCGGTCGAGCGCATGGGCCTCGAACCGAGCTTCTGCGCCGGGCACAGCCTCGGCGAGTACACCGCGCTCGCGGCCACCGGAGCCCTCGCCTTCGACGACGGCGTCCGCCTCGTGTGCGAGCGGGCCGAGGCGATGCACGACGCCGGCGTCGACAACCCCGGCACGATGGCCGCCGTGCTCGGGCTGGACGACGACGATGTCGAGATCGCCTGCCGTCGAGCGGATGACGACGTGTGGGTGGCCAACTTCAACGCGCCCGGCCAGGTGGTGATCGCCGGATCCGCCGAGGGCGTGAGCGCCGCGGGAGTGGTGTCGAAGGAGCTGGGCGCCAAGAAGGTCATGCCGCTGCCGGTCTCCGGTGCGTTCCACACGCCGTACATGACCCCGGCGCGGGACCGCCTGCGCAAGGCCATCGCCGAGGCCAACCCGCGCGACACCGACGTGCCGATCGTCTCCAACGTCGACGCGCTCCCGCACAACCGGGGCATCGAGTGGGCCAGCCTGCTGTCCGCGCAGCTCTCCAGCCCGGTTCGGTGGAAGCACTGCCTGCTGACGCTGTCCGCCGCGGGCGTCACGGACTACGTCGAGCTCGGCCCTGGCGGCGTGCTCACCGGCATGACGAAGCGCACGGTGGACGCGGCCCGCACCCTCTCGGTCGCCACGCCCGACGAGCTCGACAAGCTGCTCGACTTCATCGACGCCCGCGCCGCCAACACCCCGGTGCCCCACGAGGGCGAGCACCTGTCGGCCATCGAGCGACTGGTGGTGAGCCCCGCCGCCGGGATCTTCACACCCGTCGGGGACCTCCAAGGAGGAAGTGTGATCGGCGTCGGCGAGGTGCTCGGCCGCGTGGCCGACCAGGAGGTGCGCTCGCCCTTCGACGGCGTGCTGCAGAGCTACATCGCCATGAGCGGCGAGCGGGTGACCGCCCGCCAGCCCATCGCCTGGCTGAGGACGAGCTGATGCCCACCATCCCGCCCGGCGTGGCCGGCGCCGTCATCACCGGTTGGGGCGCCGCGCTCCCGCCCAAGGTCCTGACCAACGACGACCTGGCCGGGATGATGGACACCAGCGACGAGTGGATCCGCGAGCGCACCGGCATCCACGAGCGGCGCGTCGGCGGCACCACGGCCGGACTGTCGGCCGAATCCGGGCGCAGGGCCATCGAGATGGCGGGGCTCGAGCCTGGTCAGATCGATGCGCTGGTCCTCGCCACGACGACGCCCGACCGGGCTGTCCCCGCCACCGCGCCGTCGGTGCAGACCGAGCTCGGCCTGCGCTGTGGCGCCTTCGACATCAACGCCGCCTGCTCCGGTTTCGTCTACGGGCTGGTCCTCGCCCACGGGCTGATCACCATGGGCTCGGACAAGGTCTTGCTGGTCGGCACCGACACCCTCGCCCGCATCACCGACTGGGAGGACCGCAACACGGCCATCCTCTTCGCCGACGGCTCGGGCGCCGTCGTCCTCGAGCGGAGTGACGGACCGGGCCAGCTCCTCGGGTGGGACCTCGACGCCGACGGCACCGCCGAGCGCTTCCTCTACGCCGAGATCGGCGGCTACCTGAAGATGGACGGTCGAGAGGTCTTCCGCAGGGCCGTGCGCATCATGGTCGACTCCGGAGAGAAGGCCATGGCCCACGCAGGAGTGACGGCCGATGACATCGCGCTGGTCGTCCCCCACCAGGCCAACATCCGCATCATCGACGCGGCCTGCCAGCGCCTCGGCATTCCGCTGGAGAAGGCGGCGACGGTGCTCCAGACCACCGGCAACACGTCGTCAGCCTCCATCCCGCTGGCTCTCGTCGACGCCCTGGAGAACGGCCGCGTCAAGGAGGGTGACCTCCTCCTGCTGGTCGGCTTCGGGGCCGGCATGACGGCGGCCAGCGCGGTCCTCCGTTGGGGAGGCGTGCACGCGTGAGTCGGGTCGTCCTCGTGACCGGAGGGTCGCGCGGCATCGGTCTGGCCTGCGCTCGTCGTTTCGCCGACCAGGGCGACAAGGTCGCCGTCACCTACCTGTCCTCACCCGCGCCTGACGACGTGTTCGGCGTCGCCTGCGACGTCACATCCGGTGAGTCGGTGGAGGCGGCCTTCAAGACGGTCGAGGAGCAGTACGGCCCGGTCGAGGTGCTGGTGTCGAACGCCGGCGTCACCAACGACGGGCTGCTGTTGCGGATGAGCGAGGACGACTTCACCTCGGTCATCGACGCCAACCTCACCGCCGCGTACCGGGTCGCCAAGCGGGCGACGCAGGGCATGTTGCGGGCCCGCAAGGGCCGGATGATCTTCATGTCGTCCGTCGCGGCGCTCCTGGGCTCGGCCGGCCAGGCGAACTACGCCGCGTCGAAGGCCGGCCTCGTCGGCCTGGCCCGATCGCTGGCCCGCGAGCTGGCGTCCCGGGGCATCACCGTCAACGTCGTGGCCCCAGGTCCCATCACGACCGACATGATCACGGCGCTGAGCGACAAGCGCCTGGCCGAGCTGACGGCCGCCGTCCCGCTCGGTCGGTGCGGCACCACCGATGAGGTCGCCGCCACCGTCGCCTTCCTGGCCTCGCCCGAGGCCGGGTACATCACCGGCGCCGTCATCCCTGTCGATGGCGGCCTGGGCATGGGACACTGATCCCGACCATCCCTCACAAGGAGTTCCCGTGGACGAAGAGCTGTTTGGCCGATTCCGCAACTGCGCCGTCGAGGTGCTCTCCGTGGACGCCGGCAAGGTGGTGCCCGAGGCCAAGTTCGGTGACGACCTCGACGCCGACAGCCTGGATCTGGTCGAGCTCGTCATGGCCCTCGAGGAGGAGTTCAACATCGAGGTGCCGGAGGAGGACCTGGAGGGGATCGAGACCGTCGGCCAGGCCTACGACCTGGTCGTGGCCAAGATCGGATGAGGGGCCGCGGCGGCCGCCGCGTCGCCATCACCGGCTACGGCGTGCTCGCGCCGTGTGGCGTCGGCAAGGAGGCCTTCTGGCAGGGTCTCCTCGGTCCGGGCACCACCGGCGGGACCTCCACGCGGCTGGCCGATTGGGACCCGAGCCCTTGGTTCGACAACCCCAAGGAGGCCCGCCGCGCCGACCGCGTCCAGCAGTTCGCGACTGGCGGCGGCGGCCGAGGCGCTCGCGCAGGCCGGTGACACAGGCGCCGACCCCAGCCGCATCGGCGTCATCGTCGGCACCGGTGTCGGTGGGCTCCACACGCTGGAGGGCCAGGTCGAGGTGCGGATGGAGAAGGGCGAGCGGCGGGTGTCGCCCTTCCTCGTGCCGATGATGATGGCCAACGCCTGCGGCGCCGCGATCTCGCTGCGCTACGGCTTCCAGGGACCGTGCGAGACCATCTGCACGGCGTGTGCCGCATCGACCCACGCGCTGGGCTACGGCGCCCGCCAGATCGCCTGGGACCGTTGCGACGTCGTCGTGAGCGGTGGCGCGGAGTCGGCCGACACGATCACGGCGCTGGCCGGCTTCGCCAACATGACCGCGCTGTCCACGTCGGGCACCAGCAAGCCGTTCGACACCACCCGCGACGGCTTCGTCCTCGGTGAGGGCGCGGCCATGCTCGTCCTCGAGGAGTGGGACCGCGCGGTCGAGCGGGGCGCCACCATCGTCGGCGAGGTGCTGGGCGCGGGCAGCACGGCCGACGCCTACCACATCACCGCGCCGTCCCCCGGGGGCAGCGGCGCCGTCGCCTGCATCGAGCAGGCACTGGCCGACGCCGAACTGACCCCCGCCGACATCCGGCAGATCAACGCTCACGGGACTTCCACGCCGCTCAACGACGCCGCCGAGGCCGAGGCGGTGGCCAAGGTGTTCGGCAGCCCCGGGCCGCCGATGACGTCGATCAAGGGCGTCACCGGGCACGCGCTCGGAGGGGCAGGGGCGCTGGAGGCCGCCGCGGTCCTCCTGTCGTTCGAGAAGGCCCTCATCCCGCCGACCGCGGGCACGACCGAGGTCGATCCGGCCATCACCGCCGACGTCGTGGTCGGCGAACCACGCCCGTGGGAGCCGGGGCCGACCATCTCGAACAGCTTCGGCTTCGGCGGCCACAACGGGACCGTGATCATCGGCCCCGGTCCCGCCTGACCCGCTCGCGGGCGTCGGGTCAGGTCAGGGCTGGCGGGCCTGGCCCGAGCGGGGCGCGAGTTGGAGGCTGCGGACGTCGACAGCCTCGAAGGCCGAGCCCGGGACACGGTGCAGTTCGTGGAGCACGGTGTTGTTCCAGCGGGCGTCCGGCGCGCCGCTGATGAACCAGGGCGACCCGTTGTCGGCCAGCACGATGCCGTAGGTCTTCATGGCCCGCAGGATCACCCGCACCTGGGGCGAGTACGAGCTCTCGTCGAAGCTGGCCTTGAGCCGGAAGCGCTGCCCCATCGGCGGGTACTGCGCACCGGTCAGTGACGAGGCGTCGTGCGTGGCCGGCCACACGTGGGCATCACGTGTCTGGGGCGCGGTGAAGCGGATGGCGTGGCGGATGACGCCGGACGCGACCTCGTCGTAGCGCACCAGCCCGGGCAGGATCGGGAAGCCGGCGGCGTCGGCCGACGTCCAGGTGTCCGGCCGGAGCGCATTCGATCGCAGATCGAACACCGCGCCCGCGTAGGCCCGCCAGCTTCCATCGCCGTTCGGGTAGGCGCTGAACAACTCATAGAGCCGGCACGTGCCCTTGTCGACGACGAGGACGTGGCGATCGCCGGTGGAACCGGACCCTCCCTCGATCGGCGCGTTGGGCGGGATCGGGTACGGCCCCGGATCGCTCTCTCGCGGCACCCGGAACTGGACCGCCACCTTGGGCTGGCCGGCGTTCACGACGACGTACGGGATGCCGATCGGCCCGCCGTTCCACAGCCCGGAGCCGAAGTCGGCGTGCATCGTGGCGGTGGCGCCGATGGTGGCCACGTAGGCCGCCGAGGACGGATCGAGCGGGAGCGTGTCGACCCGCGTGTTCCAGATGTTGTCGGCCGGCAGCATCGGGCACGACACGGCCCCACCGGGCGTCCCCGGCGGCAGCTTCGGCCCGGACCCTCCGGGCGGCACGCACGCCGCGGCGACCACTGCCATCAACCCTGCGGCTACCGCGCCGAACGGTCGCCTCATCGAACGCCGCCGGTTCCCCATCGCCTTCTCCCCGTCGTCGGGGCCCGCTGCCGCGCACCGTAGCGCGCTGTAACCGAACTGTCATGTTCGACGCGGGCGGTGGTTTCAGGCGTCGACGAGGACGAACATGAGCTCGCACTCGCAGGCCACCTGGTCCCCCAGACGGGCCCGGCCCGAGCCCTTGCCGGCCCGGGCCGACATCCGCCCGAACTCGACCTCGAGGGTCAGCGTGTCACCGGGGCCGACCTGGCGCCGGAAGCGCGCCCCGTCCAAGCCTCCGAACAGCGGCAGCTTCCCGGCGTAGCGGTCGTCGAGGAGCACCGCCAGTGCGCCCGCCTGGGCGATGGCCTCGCACATCAGGACGCCGGGCAGGGTGGGCCGGCCGGGGAAGTGACCGGCGAAGAACCACTCGTCGCCGGTCAGGTGCCAGCGGGCGACCACCCGCTCCCCGGGCACCAGCTCGACCACCTCGTCCACGAACAGGAACGGCGGCCGGTGCGGCAGCACCGCCGCCGGCTCGGGGAAGCCCGGAGCCAGGTGCACCAGTGAGCTGTCGCCTGCGGCGGACACTGCACCGTGACATGGACCGCTCGCTCGCTCATCGCCTCAACGCGCGGCGAGCAGGTTGGTCGGTGTGTCCTTCGGGCTGATCTTGTACCAGGCCTCCTGCACCTTGCCCTTGCCGTCGATGAGGAACGCCGAGCGCAGGATGCCCATGCTGGTGCGCCCGTACATCTTCTTCTCCCGCCACACGTCATAGGTCTCCGCCACGGCGTGGTC
Source organism: uncultured Acidimicrobiales bacterium (assembly GCA_963813375.1). GTDB lineage: Bacteria > Actinomycetota > Acidimicrobiia > Acidimicrobiales > Ilumatobacteraceae > DASTFY01. Next base: position 90,231 of record CAWEYT010000002.1, read on the forward strand.
GGGATCGGACAGGAGCGGGAAGCCCAGGGAGTACTTGGCGTCGAAGCGCTTCTGCGCCGAAGGCTTGTCCGGGCTGATGCCGATGATCGCGGCGTCGCCCACGTCGGCGGCGATGTCACGGAGCCCGCAGGCCTGGGTCGTGCAACCGGGCGTGTCCGCTCGGGGATAGAAGTAGACGAGGACCGGTCGCCCCTCGAACTCGGACAGCGTGCGCACGGTGCCGTCCTGATCGGGGAGGGAGAACGCGGGAGCCGGATCGCCGGGGGTGAGCATGGGCCTCGACCGTAGCCCCGTACCAAACCCGGGGTAGGTGCTCGTCCCGCCCAAACACCCACCCCGGTGGTTCCCGCTGGCACATTGCTGTGCTTCCTGTGCTGATGTGTTAGCACCCGCGGGGTCCCCTGCGGGAGGGTCATCCTGCGGTTGCGGCGGCTCGTCAACGGATCGTCATACGCCTCACCACCGGTGGTGGGTCGAGCGATGCGCTCCGTGGCATCAGCGCCGGCGCAGGCCGTGACCGAAGAAACCGCCGCGGGGTCGGGCGTGGGCGTGGTAGTGGTCCGGGATGTTGCGCATGTTGTCGTCGACGTAGTGGTCGAACTCGAAGTGGGCCTCGACGACGGCGGCCAGCCGGGCGTGGAGCTCGGCCTTCACGTCGGCCGGCGGATCGGGGTCGTGGCTCCGCCAGACGACCATGGGGACGGCGCAGATCTCGCACTCGGCGATCCAGCACAGCTCGTCCTCATGGAACCAGGGGGTGATGCGAGCGGCCTCGCAGAGGTCGCAGTGGTCGAGGGACACGGGGTCAGACGGTACCGGCGCCGCGCCGCCGCGAGGAGGCCCGTCGGCCCCCTCGCGGTGGTCGGCGTGCCCAGGCTCAGAGAGCGTTGAGGTCGACGGTCGGCGGGACCAGCACGGCGTCGATCACGTGGATGACGCCGTTCGACGCGGCGACGTCGGTGGCCACGATCGTGGCGTCGCCGATCTTGAGCGTGCCGGCGTCGTCGCTGATGGTCGCCGGCGAACCCTCGACGGTGGTCACGTCCCCGGGCGTCACGTCGGCGGCCATCACCTGGCCGGGCACCACGTGGTAGGTGAGCACCTTGGTCAGCGCCTCCTTGTCAGCCAGGAGCTTGTCGAGCACCTCCGCGGGCACGGCGGCGAAGGCCTCGTTCGTCGGGGCGAAGACCGTGAACGGGCCCTCACCCGAGAGCGTCTCGGCCAGCCCGGCGGCCTGCACCGCGGTCACCAGCGTCGAGAAGTCCGGGTTCGACGAGGCGACGTCGACGATGGTCCCGGCCGCCGCGGCGTCGCTGCCCGGCGCCTCGCTCATCGGCGCCTCACTCATCGGGGTCGTGCTCGGTGGCCGGCGCTTCGGCCGCGGCGGTCGCATCGGCACCGTATCGGCGCCGGAGTCGTCGTCGCTGCCACACGCCGCGGCGGCGAGGACGAGAGCCGCCACCGGGAGCACGAGGGCCAGACGGGCGCGAGTGGTCATGAGTGATCTCCTTCATGGGGTCCGTCCCCGGGACTCCGGGGCGGGGCGGTCGTCCGCCCTCTCGCCCCGTCTACGGTCCGGGGACGCTGACCGGATGAAGATTTAGTACGAAATCTCGGCCGCAATCTCGGCCGCAATCTCGTCCAGGGCCGCTCGGACCTCGGCCACGTACTCCCCGACTGCCTCGGGCCCGCCGTCCATCAGGCGGCGGACGACGGAAGCGCCCTGGATCACGCCATCCGCCACCCGCGACGCCTCCTGCGCCTGCGCGGCGTTCGACACGCCCACGCCCACCAGGACAGGCCGGTCGGTGATCGACTTGAGCCGCCCCGCGAGATCGGTGGCGGTGGCCGCCAGGCTGGAGCGCTCACCGGTCACCCCGAGCAGGCCGACGGAGTAGACGAAGCCCCGCGCCCGCTCGCAGATCCGGGGCAGGCGCTCGTCGGGCGCGGTCGGCGCCGCCAGCATGACGGTCTCGATGCCGGCCGCATCCGCCGCCTCGCACCACGGACCCGATTCCTCGAGCGGCAGGTCGGGCACGATGGCGCCGCTCACACCGGCCCGACGCAGGGCGCCCGCGAAGCGATCGTGGCCGGCCCGGAAGACCGGGTTGTAGTACGTCATGACGGCGACCGGGATGCCGGCGTCCAGCTCGGCCAGTTCCTCGAGCACGCCGCTCGGGGTGACGCCGGCCGCCAGCGCCCGTTGCGACGCCTCCTGGATGATCGGGCCGTCCATGACCGGGTCGGAGAACGGGATGCCGACCTCGACCGCATCGGCACCCGCGGCGGCGGCTGCGCCGATCGCCTCGCGCCAGCCCGCCAGCCCCCCGGTGACGTACGGGACGAGCAGCTTGCGCCCGGCCTCGCGATGCGCCCGCAACGTCGACTCCAACCGACCGTTCTCCGCGGACGTCACGGCGCCAGCAGGTCCATCATCTGGGCGACGTCCTTGTCGCCCCGTCCGGACAGGTTGACGAGCACGGTCCGCCCCTGGAGCTCCGGTGCGGCGCGGGCCACCCACGCGATGGCGTGGGCCGGCTCCAGCGCAGGGATGATGCCCTCGCTCCGCGAGAGGAGCTGGAAGGCCTCGACGACCTCGGCGTCGGTCACCGCTTCGTAGCGGGCCCGGCCGATGCTGGCCAGGTAGCTGTGCTCGGGACCCACACCGGGATAGTCGAGCCCGGCCGAGATCGACTGGGCCTCCAGCACCTGCCCGTCCTCGTCCTGCATCAGGTAGCTCTTCATGCCGTGGACCACTCCGGGCACGCCGCGCCCGATGGCCGCGCCGCCGGCCGGCTCCACACCGACCAGCGCGGCCGGCGTGTCGACGAAGCCGGAGAAGATGCCCATGGCGTTGGAGCCACCGCCGACACAGGCCACGACGACGTCCGGAGGACCTCCGAGCCGCTCGTGGCACTGGGCGCGCGCCTCTTCGCCGAGCACGCGGTGGAACTCGCGCACCATCCACGGATACGGATGCGGGCCCATGACCGAGCCGAGGCAGTAGTGGGTGTCGCCCACGGTCGCCACCCAGTCCCGCATGGCCTCGTTCACGGCGTCCTTCAGCGTGCGGCTCCCCGACTGCACGGACTCGACCTCCGAGCCGAGCAGGCGCATGCGGAAGACGTTGAGCGCCTGGCGGTCGACGTCGACCGCGCCCATGTAGACCTTGCACTCCATGCCCAAGAGCGCGGCGGCGGTCGCCGTGGCGACACCGTGCTGGCCGGCCCCCGTCTCGGCCACCAGCCGGGTCTTGCCCATGCGCTGAGCCAGCAGCGCCTGGCCGAGCACGTTGTTGATCTTGTGGGAGCCCGTGTGGTTCAGGTCCTCCCGCTTGAGCAGGAGCCGCAGGCCGAGGCGCGAGCCCAGGTTGTGGCACTCGGTCAGCGGCGACGGCCGGCCCGCGTAGTCGCGCAGCGCGGCGGCGAGCTCGGCGCGGAAGCCGGGATCGACCCACGCTGCACGGAACGCCGCCTCCAGCTCCTCGCAGGCCGGCACCAGGGTCTCGGGGACGAAACGGCCGCCGAAGTCGCCGAAGCGTCCCTCGACCGGTTCCTCCAGGATCACTCGTCGGCCCAGTCGTAGGGCAACTGGTCCGGGCCCCGGTAGGGCGTCGGCGCCGCGGACCTCGCGGCCTCGATGAACGCCTTCAGCTTCACAGGATCCTTGCGACCGGGCTCCTTCTCGACCCCGGTCGAGACGTCCACTCCCCACGGCCCGACCCGGTAGATGGCTGTGGTCACGTTCTCCGGCGTGAGCCCGCCGGCCAGCAGGATGCGCGCATCCTGGGGCGCCTCGTCGACCAGGCCCCAGTCGAACACGAGCCCCGAGCCCGGGCTCGGCGAATCGACCAGGATGACGTCGGCGCCGTGCTCGGCCGCCCGCGCCAGGCCGGACGAGCCGGCCGGGAACGCCTGGATGACGAAGCGCACCTGCTCCTTGACGGCCCGGGTGACCTCCGGGGTCTCGTGCCCGTGTAGCTGCGCGGCCTTCACCCCCGACGCCCGCACGAGCTCGGCGACGCGGGACGGGACCTCGTCGCGGAAGACGCCGACGGTCAAGATCTCGGGCGGCAGCCGGCGCGTGATGTCGAAGACCCGCTGCGGGGCGATCTGGCGGGGCGACGGCGCGAACACGAACCCGACCGCGTCGGCGCCGAGCGCCACGGCCAGCAGCGCGTCGTCCTCGTTCGTGATCCCGCAGATCTTGATGAACACCCCGGTCGTCGCCCCCTCACTCCGTCAGGCGTCGACCAGGCGGCCGTGGTTGAAGTCGTCGTACGCCTGGAGATCGAGGAAGCCGTGGCCGCAGTAGTTGAAGAGGATGACCTTCTCCTCGCCGGTCTCCTTGGCCGCCAGGGCCTCGTCGATGGCGGCCCGGATGCCGTGCCCGGCCTCGGGCGCCGCCACCCTGCCCTCGGCGTTGGCGAAGAGCTTCGCGGCTTCGAACACCTTGCCCTGCGGATAGGCGATGGCCTCCATGCGGCCGGTCTTGACCAGCAGGCTGATGATCGGCGAATCCCCGTGGTATCGGAGGCCGCCCGCATGGATGCTCGGCGGCATGAAGTCGTGGCCGAGCGTGTACATCGGCATCAGCGGGGTCATGCCCGCGGTGTCGCCGAAGTCGTACTCGAAGCGGCCTTCCGTCAGCGTGGGGCAGCTCGACGGCTCCACCGCCACCAACCGCACGTCCGCGTCCTCCAGGAACGGCAGGGCCAGGCCGCCCAGGTTGGATCCGCCGCCGCACGGCGCGATGACGACGTCCGGACGGGTCTCGCCGGCCATGGCCAGCTGCTCGCGGGCCTCCAGCCCGATGACCGTCTGGTGCAGCAGGACATGGTTGAGCACCGAGCCCAGCGAGTAGTGCGTGTCCTCGCGGCTGACGGCGTCTCGCACGGCGTCGGAGATGGCCAGCCCGAGCGAGCCCGGCGAGGACGGATCGTCGACGGGTGAGGGGACGCACTCCGCGCCCCAGGTCTCCATGATCACCCGGCGGTAGGGCTTCGTCTCGAAGCTCGTCCGGACCATGTACACCTTGCACTCGAGGTCGTACTGGGTGCAGGCGAACGCCAGCGCCGTGCCCCACTGGCCGGCGCCGGTCTCGGTCGTCAGCCGGGCAATGCCCGCCTGCTTGTTGTAGAAGGCCTGCGGCACGGCGGTGTTCGGCTTGTGCGACCCGGCGGGGCTGCCCGACTCGTCCTTGTAGTAGATGCGGGCCGGCGTGCCGAGGGCCCGCTCCAGCCGGTGGGCGCGCACGAGCGGGGTCGGCCGCCACAGGCGCAGGACGTCGAGGACCTCCCCCGGGATGTCGACCCAGGGCGCGCCCGTCATCTCCTGCTCGATCAACGCCATGGGGAACAGCGGAGCGAGGTCATCCGGGCCGACCGGCTCCCGCGTCGCGGGGTGCAACGGCGGCTGGAGCGGCTCGGGCAGCCGGGGAAGGGCGTTGAACCACGCCGTCGGCATCTTCTCGGCCGCGAGGTTGAAGCGCATCACGAGCCTCCTGTCAGCTCTGTCATCTGAACCATCCCCCGGACGGCGGACGCGGGATCCGGGGCCGTCACCAACCCCTCTCCTACCAGAACGGCGTGGTACCCGGCGTCGTGCAATTCCAAGGCGTCGGCTGCTCCGCGCACGCCGGACTCCGCCACCCGCAACACGCCGTCCGGGATGAGGGGCGCCATACGGGCCGCTCGACGGTGGTCCACTTCGAACGTGACCAGGTCCCGCTGGTTGACGCCGATGAGGTCGGCGCCGACCGCCAGCGCCCGATCCAGCTCCGCTTCGTCGTGCACCTCGACGAGGGCGTCCAGACCGACCTCGCGCGTGAGCCGGTGGAGCTGCCGCAACTCCGGCTGGGTCAGCGCGGCGACGATCAGCAGGACGCAGTCGGCACCCATCAGCCGGGCGTCGCAGACGTCGAGCGCGCTGACGGTGAAGTCCTTGCGCAGGACCGGCAGGGTGGTGGCGTCGCGAGCGGCGGCCAGGTCGGCCGGTGAACCGCCGAAGAACTCCCGGTCGGTCAGCACGGACAGCGCCGCCGCGCCCCCTTCCTCGTATGCCCTGGCCACCACCTCGGGGTCGAGGTCGGGATTGAGGGGGCCTTTGGACGGCGAGCGGCGCTTGATCTCGGCGATCACCGCCAGCGCGCCGGGGCCGCTTGCCCCGCCGGCGTGCCGCAGCGAGGCGGCGAACGGTCGCGCCGGTGGGCATCGGCCCGCGGACTCGACGAGGGCTCGGAGTGGTCGCGGGTCGGATGCGGCCCGGGACCGATGCGCCTCGAGGATGCGGTCCAGGTAGGTGGCCACTGCGGGCACTGTACCGGTGGGCCCTCATGGCACCATGAGCTGTGCCCTCCGACCAGACGGTCCCCGAGCAGACAGTACTGGTCGTCGAGGACGATCCCGCGATCGCCGACCTGCTGGACCTCTACCTCCGCCAGGCCGGCTTCCGGGTGCTGCAGGCGCCGACGGGTGAGCGGGGGTTGGAGCTCGTCGCGCAGCAGCGGCCGGTGCTCGTCGTGCTCGACATCGGCCTGCCCGGCATCGACGGGCTGGAGGTGTGCCGACGCATCCGCGCCGACAGCAGCCTGCCCATCCTGTTCCTCACGGCCCGGGACGGCGAGATCGATCGCGTGCTCGGCCTGGAGCTGGGCGCCGACGACTATGTCGTGAAGCCGTTCTCGCCCCGCGAGGTCGTCGCCCGGGTGAAGGCGATCCTGCGCCGGGGCGCCCCGAAGAGCCGCCGACCGGAGCCCGAGCGTCATCGAGGTGGGCGACGGGATCGAGGTGGACCTCGCCCGGCGGGAGGTCAGGGTGGCCGCGACGCCCGTGGCGCTGGCCAACCAGGAGTTCGACCTCCTGGCCTTCCTGGCCGCCAACCAGGGACTGGCGCTGTCCCGCCAGCAGCTGCTGGACGGTGCCTGGGGCGCGGACTGGTACGGGGACGAGCGCACGGTCGATGTCCACGTCCGCCAGCTCCGCCGCAAGCTGGGCGACGACCTGCCCCTGACGACCGTGTGGGGCGTCGGCTACCGCCTGGGATGACGGGCCCCCTCACACGATCCGGCTCACAGATCGCTCACACCTCCCCTGCACGCTGGCCGGATCCATGACCCGCCGGCTCGTGCTCCTGATCGTCGCCACCGTGGCCGCCACCCTGCTCCTCGTCGGGGGCACGACCCTGGTCTTCGCCACGGTCGAGGCGCGGGCGACGACCGAGCGGGACCTCCGGGAGCTGGCGGCCTCGATCAACGACGGGCTCCAGGAGCGACCCGGAACCGGTGCGCCGGCTCGTCCGGCCACGATCAGGAGCTTCCGCCGCGCGTTGCGCCTGGACGGCATCGAGCTGATGCTCCTCACGCGCGCCGGGCGGCTCACAGGCAGCCCTCCCGAGGGTGTTCCCGAGGAGGACCTCGACCCGGCCACGTTGGCCGCCGGCGAGACCGTCAGCGGGCGCCGCGGCGACCTCGTCTGGGTAGCCGATCCCGCGCTGGTCGGGTCGCGCACCATCGTCACCGTCGTGACCCGTCACGCCGGATCTGGTGTAGCCGACGCCGCTGGATGGTTCCTGCTGGCCAGCTTCCTCACGCTGCTGGTCGGCGCAATGGTCGCGGTGCTGGTCGGCCGGCGCATGGCTCGGCCGGTAAGGCAGGCGGACGAGGCGGCGCGCCGCATCGCGGCCGGCGAGCTCGACGCCAGGGTGCCCGTCCCGGCGGGCCGGACGTCGGACGAACTGGTCGAACTGGCGCAGTCCGTGAACTCGATGGCGGCGACGTTGGAACGCTCGAAGGGGCTCGAGCAGCAGTTCCTCCTGTCCGTCTCCCACGACCTGCGCACCCCGTTGACGTCCATCCGCGGTTACGCCGAGGCCATCGGCGACGGGACGGCGACCGACGTCCACCGGGCCGCGGGGGTCATCGGGCGGGAAGCCCGCCGGCTCGAACGGTTGGTCGGCGACCTGTTGGACCTGGCCCGCCTCGACGCACGGACCTTCTCGCTGGTGGTCGCCGAGGTCGACCTCGTGGCCGCAGCCCGGGCGGCCGTGGCCGCCGCGGCACCCGAGGCGGAGCGGCTCGGGCTGCAGGTGACGGTGGCGAGCGCGGGTCCGGACGGGTCGGCGGTCGTGCCCGTGCGCGCCGATCCGGAGCGCCTCGACCAGGTGATCGCCAACCTCCTGGAGAACGCCCGGCAGGTTCGCGAGCCGCGAGAGATCGTGGTGGGTGTTCAAGACGGACGGGGAGGGCACCGCGACGATCTGGGTCGAGGACGACGGCCCGGGCATCGCTCCCGAGGACCTGCCGCACGTCTTCGAGCGGCTCTACGTCTCGGCCCACCGGCCCAGCCGGCGTGAGAGCGGGTCCGGCCTGGGGCTGGCCATCGTCCGCCAGTTGGTCGAGGCCATGGGCGGCACGGTCGAGGCGACCAGCGCACCCACTGGAGGGGCGCGCCTCGCCGTCACGCTGCCGACGACCTAAGACGACGGCCCCCACCAGGTCTCGCGGAGCTGCGTTGCGGATTCCGCTACTCAACTCCGCGAGACGCGGTCTGGCGTCGCTCGTCCGCCGAATCGCCGGCGATTCGCCGGGCGTGGCCGATGTCACAAGTCCGGGCGGACTCGGCCGGGTCAGTGGAGCGCGTGGACCGTCGCGGTCGTGTCGCCGACCGAGACCTCGGCACCCACGTCGACGGCGCGACCCAGGAGGGCGAGAGCCGACGTGCCCGCGGCGCTGGTGACGGTGCCGACCTCCCGACCTTCGATCGTGACCGGGTCGCCGATCGACAGCGGCCCGCCCGTCGATTCCAGCCGCCGGACCGAGCCGGGGCGCCGACGCGCCACGCGAGTGCATGCGCTCGACCAGCTCCTGGCCGGGGTAGCACCCCTTGGTGAAGCTGACGGCCAGGTCGAGGAGCGGGCCGAGCTCAGCCGGGATGGTGTGCTCGGTGATCTCGCGCCCCATGGCCGGCCAACCGGCCGCGACGCGGGCGGCCTCGAGTGCAGACGCATCGCCGGGGCCGACCCCCGCCGGCGAACCAGCCTCGCCCTCGAACAGCGTCGAACCCGCACTCATCGCCCCACCACGCGGGCACGGCGCCGGGCGGCAGAGCCAGCCCCTCGCCGCGCACGGCGACGACCTCGACCTCGGCGAGCTCGAGCTCCGCGGCGACGCGGATGCGGAAGCGCTGGAGGCGCGCCAGCACGGCTTCCCCCCATCCGGGGTCGACGTCGATCACCAGCTCCTCGTCGCCGAGCCGGCGGAGGCGCAACAGCGCGTCGAGCCGGCCGTTCGGTTGCAGGAGCAACGACCACGCAGATGCACCCACGGCCAGCCGTTCCAGATCCTGGCTGAGCTGTGACTGCAGGTAGGACAGCGCGTCACGGCCCGTCACCCGGACGGCGTCCCGGGTCGTCGCGCACCAGAAGGGCTCGGTCACGCGGGCGTCCCGTCCTCGGCCCGCTTGAGCGTCATCCGCCGCGCCGCCGGCACCGCGGCGAGGAGTGCAGCGGCCTTGTTCCGGCACTCGAGGTCCTCGTCGTCAGGGATGGAGTCGGCCACGATGCCGGCGCCCGCCTGCAGGGACGCGCCGTGGGGGCCCACGAACATGGTCCTGATGGCGATGGCCGTGTCCAGGTTTCCCGGAGAAGTCGACGTAGCCGACGACACCGGCGTAGGGCCCCCGCTTCACCGGCTCGAGGTCGTCGATGATCTCCATGGCCCGCACCTTCGGCGCGCCGCTCACGGTGCCGGCGGGCAGCGTGGCGCGCAGGACGTCGATGGGACCACGCCCGTCGACCAGGTCGCCGGACACCTGAGAGGTGAGGTGCATCACGTGGCTGTAGCGCTCGAGCGTCAGCAGCTCGTCCACGTGCATGGTCCCGAAGCGGGCGATGCGGCCGACGTCGTTGCGGGCCAGGTCGACCAGCATGATGTGCTCGGCCACCTCCTTGGGGTTCTCCCGCAGCTCGCCGGCCAGGCGCCGGTCGTCCTCGTCGGTCCGCCCCCGGCGGCGGGTCCCGGCGATGGGCCGCGAGATCACCCGACCCTCGAGGAGCTGCACCATCGGTTCGGGGGACGACCCGACGATCGTGATCTCCGGATGGCGCAGGAAGTACATGTACGGGCTGGGGTTGACCTGCCGCAGCACCCGGTACACGTCGTACGGGTCGGCATCGAGCTCCAGGTCGTACCGCTGGGCCAGCACCACCTGGAAGATGTCGCCGGCGCGGATGTGGTCCTTGGCCACCTCGACCGCGTGCTGGTACAGGCCACCGGGCATGGTGGAGCGGACCGTCGGGAGTGGCTCGCCCGGTTCCGGGGGCGCGACGGCCGAGTAGCTCAACGGCCGGGCCAGGTCGGCCGACAGCGCCTCCACCCGGCGGGTGGCACCGTCGTAGGCGGCATCCAGCTCGGCGGCGTCCAGACCCAGGACGGGCACGCTGTCGATGAGGTAGGCCCGCTGGCGCCAGTGGTCGAAGGCGACCAGGGAGCCGATGACGCTCATCACCGCGTCCGGCAGGCCCCGATCGTCCGGGGGCACCGCGGGCAGGTGCTCGATCTCCCGCACCACGTCGTACCCCAGGTAGCCGACCACACCGCTCTGCAAGGGCGGGAGGTCCGGAAGACGAGGCGCCCGGTAGCGGTCCAGCACCACCTCGAGCGCGGCGAGGATGCCCCTGTCGCGGGGCACTTCGGCCGGCAGCGCGCCGTCCACCTCGACCCTGCCGTCCCGCAGCACGAGCGTCGCCACCGGCGCCCGCCCGACGAACGAGAACCGGCTCCACCGCTCGCCGTGCTCCACGGACTCCAGGAGGAACCCGGCACCGTCACCGACGACCTTGGCGTACGCGGCCACCGGCGTCTCGAGGTCGGCCAGCAGCTCGGTCCAGACGGGGACGACCGTGTGGCTGGCGGCCAGGCGGGCGAACTCCTCACGCGTGGGGCGGATGCGCAGCGCCACCACCGGCGGTCAGCCCCCGAAGGCGCGGAAGAAGCACGAGTGGGCGCCGGTGTGGCAGGCGCCCTGACCCTCCTGATCGACCACGAACAGCAGCGCGTCGCCGTCGCAGTCGTAGAGGGCCTCGCGCACCCGCTGGACCTCGCCCGAGGTGTCGCCCTTGCGCCACAGCTCCTGGCGGCTGCGGGACCAGAACACGGTCCGGCCCTCCTCCAGCGTCAGCCGCAGCGACTCCGGGCTCATCCACGCCATCATCAGGACCTGCCCGGTGCCCGCCTCCTGGACGATGGCCGGCACGAGGCCGTCGGCGTCGAACACGACGGCGTCGAGCTGGTCAGGGGTGGCGACGATCACAGGTACAACCCCGTCGAACCCTCCACCCGCGACGCCGCCACGGCGTGGATGTCGCGCTCGCGGAGGATGAGGTAGTCCTCACCTTGGACCTCCACCTCATACCGGTCGTCCGGGCTGAACAGCACGCGATCACCGAGCTGGACCGTGCGGACGTTCTGCCCCTTGCCCACGACCTCGGCCCACACCAGGCGCTTGGCCACCTGGGCGGTTGCCGGGATGAGGATGCCCCCTGAGGAGCGGCGCTCGCCGTCCTCGCGTGGGATGCGCACCAGCAGGCGGTCGTTCAGCATCTGGATGGGGAGCTTCTCGTCCGGGCCGAGCTCATGGGTAGGGGCCACGGCAGGCGACGGTACCGCCTGATGGCGTCAGACCGGACGCACTTCGATGCCGGCCGCGGCCATCAGCGCCTTGGCCGCCGCGATCTCGTGCTCGGCGAAGTGGAAGATCGAGGCGGCGAGCACTGCGTCCGCGCCACCGTCGCGCACCCCCTCGACGAGGTGCTCCAGCGTGCCGACGCCGCCACTGGCGATCACCGGGATGCCGACCGCTCCGGCGACGGCGCGGGTGAGCTCGAGGTCGTAGCCGGCCTTGGTGCCGTCACGGTCCATGGAGGTGAGGAGGATCTCTCCCGCGCCCCGCCGTTCGGCCTCCACCGCCCACGCGAGGGCGTCCTGGCCCGTCGGCGTCCGGCCGCCGTGCACGAACACCTCCCAGGTCCGCCCGGTGCCGGCCACCCGCCGCGCGTCGATGGCGCACACGACGCACTGGGCTCCGAACTCGCCGCTGATCTCGCCGATCAGCTCGGGCCGCTGCACCGCCGAGGTGTTCACGCTGACCTTGTCGGCGCCCGACCGCAGCATGAGGCGCGCATCCTCGACCCCGCGGATGCCGCCGCCGACCGTGAACGGGATGAACACCTGCTCGGCCGTGCGGGCCACGACGTCGACCATGGTGTCACGGCCGTCGGACGACGCCGTGATGTCGAGGAAGACCAGTTCGTCCGCGCCCTCGGCGTCGTAGCGGGCCGCCAGCTCCACCGGGTCACCGGCGTCGCGCAGGCCCACGAAGTTGACACCCTTCACGACCCGGCCGGCCGTCACGTCGAGGCACGGGATCACGCGGGCGACCCTCACGGCGACCTCATGACCGCGTGCTGGCCAGAGCGCGCAGCCCGGCCGCCACGTCGAACCGTCCCTCGTAGATGGCCTTCCCGACGATGACCCCGGACAGCCCGGGCACCGTGGCCAGGGCCTCCAGGTCCTCCAGCGACGACACGCCGCCCGACGCGATGACCGGGCACGGTGCCGCGGCCGCCACGCGGCCAGACCCTCGCGGTCCGGGTCCGGTCAACGTGCCGTCACGGGTGATGTCCGTGACGACGAACGCCTCGGCGGCCGGGAAGTCGCCGAGCACGTCGGTCAGCCGGCGGCCGCTCCCCTCGGTCCACCCGTGCACGGCCAGCTCCCCACCGCGGTGGTCGAGCCCGACCGCCACTGGCACGACCGCCGCCACCGCGTCGACGAGCTCCGGCGCCTCGAGCGCGGCCGAACCCATCACCACCCTGGCCACTCCGGCCTCGGCCAGCATCCGGGCGTCGGCCTCGCTGCGCACGCCGCCACCGGTCTGCACGCGGGCTCGCCCCGCGACGGCCGCCACCACGGCTTCCACGACGGGGCGGTTGACCGGATCCCCGCTGCGCGCCGCGTCGAGGTCGACGACGTGGATCCAGGAGGCGCCGGCATCCGCGAAGCCCGTGGCCATCGCGACGGGGTCGTCCCCGTACACCGTCTCCTGGTCGTAGTCGCCGCGCAGGAGGCGCACGGCGCGGCCGGCCCGGAGGTCGATGGCGGGGTAGAGATCCATGGCCGGCCCGTCAGGTCGTGAGGGCGCCGGCGGCCACCGCGGCGAAGTTGGCCAGGAGGGCGAGGCCGTCGCGCCCCGACTTCTCCGGGTGGAACTGCACGGCGAAGACGTTGTCGCGGCGGAAGGCGGCGTTGAGCGTGCTGCCGTACTCACACGTGGCCACGACGTCGGCGGGGTCGTCGGGCACCCCGTGGAGCGAGTGGACGAAGTACACCCACGGGCGATCGTCCAGCCCGGCGAAGAGGGGCTCCCCGGGCGCGCGCAGGTCGAGCCGGTTCCACTGCATCTGTGGGCGCTTCACGCCGGGCGGGATCCACATGACCCGCCCTGGGAGCACCCCGAGCCCGGCCACGGCGGGGTCCTCCTCCGACGACTCGAAGAGCATCTGCATGCCGATGCAGATGCCGAGGAACGGCCGGCCGGAGGAGACGGCAGCGAGAGCGGATTCCTCCAGCCCTGCGCCGCGCAGCGCGGCCATGCAACGGCCGAACGCGCCCACGCCAGGCAGGACGACGGCGTCGGCGTCGGCGATGAGCCCGGGGTCGGCCGTGAGCCTGGCGTCGGCCCCGACGTGGGTCAGCGCCTTCTCCGCCGAGCGCAGGTTGCCGATGCCGTAGTCCAGCACCGCGATCAGCGGGCGCGGCCTGCCCGCGCTCGTCACAGCACGCCCTTGGTCGATGGCACCCCGCCGCCCTCGACGCGCACCGCGTCGCGCAGGCACCGCGCCAGCCCCTTGAACGTCGCTTCGATGATGTGGTGGACGTTGCGGCCCCGACGCAGCGTCACGTGCAGAGTGATGCCGGCGGCCGTCGCGAAGCTGTGCACGGCGTGCTCGGCCAGCTGGGGATCGAACGGCGGGTTGCCGAGCGGCAGGCACTCCGGGCAGCTCGACCTCCCACACCACGAAGGGCCGCCCGGAGAGGTCCAGCGCCACCTCCACCAGGGCCTCGTCGAGCGGGTACAGACCGCTGGCGAAGCGGCGGACACCGGTCTTGTCACCGAGCGCCTCCCGGAACGTCTCGCCCAGGGCGATGGCGACGTCCTCGACCGTGTGGTGGCTGTCGATGTGCAGATCACCCTCGGCCTTCACCGTCAGGTCGAAACCGCCGTGGCGACCGAGCTGATCGAGCATGTGGTCGTAGAAGGGCAAGCCCGTGCTGATGGCCGTGTCGCCCCGACCGTCGAGGTCGAGGAAGAGCTCGATGGCCGTCTCCTTCGTGACGCGCTGTCGCGCCGCCGAACGGCCCGTCACGCCGATCGTCCTCCGTCTGACGCCAGCACGTCGCCGAGCGCACCGAGGAAGGCATCGTTCTCGGTGGGGGTCCCCACGGTGACCCGCAGGCAGCCGGACAGGCGCGGCCAGCCCGAGCAGTCCCGGACCAGCACCGAGCGATCGAGCAGGTCCTTCCACACGGCCCGGCCGTCCCGTTCCCGGGGCCGGAAGAGGACGAAGTTGGCGCCCGACGGCCACGTGTCGACGGGCAGCTCTCGCAGCCCGCCCATGATCCGCTCCCGCTCGGCCACCACCTGCTTGACCCGGGTCTCCATCTCTCCCACGAAGCGCAGGGCCAGGCGCCCGCCGATCTGCTTGGTGACGTCGAGGTGGTACGGGAGCGCGACCTTCTCCAGCTCGGTGACCAGCCAGGCCGGACCGACCAGGTAGCCGAGGCGGGCGGCCGCCATCGACCACGTCTTGGAGAAGGTGCGGGTCACGACGAGCGGGCGCTCCTCCTCGACCAGGGACAGCGCCGACCAGGGGGCGAACTGGGCGTAGGCCTCATCGACCACCAGCAGCCCGGGCACCTCGTCGAGCAGCGCCCGCACCGTGGTCTCGGGCTCGACCAGGCCGGTCGGGTTGTTGGGCGAGCACAGGAACGTCACGGCGGGACGGGCTTCGGCGAGCAGTCGCGTCGCCGCCGTCAGGTCGAGCGTGAAGTCCGCCCGCCGCTCGCCCTCCACCACGGTGGCGCCGGTGAGCCGCGCGATGTGCGCGTGCAACTGGTAGGTCGGCTCGAACGTCGCCACGGCCCGCCCCGGTCCGGCGAACGTGAGCAGCAGGGTCTGGAGGACCTCGTTGGACCCATTGGCGGCGAAGACCTGCTCGGCCGGGACGCCGTGCAGGGCGCCGATGGCCTCCCGCAGGTCCCGAGCCGTCCGGTCCGGATAGCGGTGCCACTCGACCCGCGACAGCTCGGCGGCCAGCGCGTCGCGCCAGGCCGCGGGCGGCGGCTCCGGCGACTCGTTCGTGTTGAGCCTGACCGCGACCGACACCTGCGGCGAGTGGTAGCCCTCGAGAGCCTGTAGGTCGTCCCGCACCGGCACCCGGGTCACGTCCCGACCCCCAGGCGGAGGCGGATGGAGTCCGCATGGGCGGGGAGGCCCTCTTCCTCGGCCAGCGTCACGACGTGCACGCCGAGCAACCGCAGCCCCTGTTCATCGACATGAACGACGTGCACCTGCTTCGTGAAGTCCGACACGGTGAGCGCCTCACCGAAGCGAGCCGATCCGAACGTGGGCAGGACGTGCGATGGTCCGGCGACGTAGTCGCCGACACTCGCCGGCGACCACGCGCCGGTGAAGACCGCTCCGGCGTGGCGCACGAGCGGCAGGAGCGCCTCGGGATCGGCGACCATCAACTCGAGGTGTTCCGGAGCAATGGCGTTGCTGACCGCGATGGCGTCGGCCGGCGAGTCGACGAGGACCGCGTACCCGCCCTCGGCGAAGGTCGCCTCGATGTCGCGCCGGCGCGGGTTGCCCGCCACGAGGCGCTCGACGGCGGCGTCGACGGCGTCGACGACCTCGGGCTCCCACGAGATCAGCCAGGCCAGCCCATCCGGGCCGTGCTCGGCCTGGACGATGACGTCGATGGCCGCGAAGTCCGCGGCGACCGATCCGTCGGCGACCACGACGACCTCGCTGGGACCGGCGAACGAGGACGGCACACCGACGAGACCCTCCTGCGCGACCTCGCGCTTGGCGATCGCGACGTAGGCGTTGCCGGGCCCGACGATGACGTCGACCGGGTCGATCGTCTCCGTGCCGTACGCCATCGCGGCGATCGCCTGGGCCCCGCCCATCCGGTAGACCGTGTCGACCTCGGCCAGCGCGGCCGCGGCCAGCGTGGAGTCCGGGATGCGGCCGTCGGCGCCCGGAGGTGTGGCGAGGACGACCTCGGGGACGCCCGCCACCTTGGCGACGATCGCCGTCATGAGCACGGTCGAGGGGTAGCGGGCCCGCCCACCGGGGACATAGCAGCCGGCGCGGTCGACCGGCACCGTCCGCGATCGGATCTCCACCCCGGCCTGGCGCAGGGAGGCCGCGGCCGGGAGGTGCGCCCGGTGGTACGTCTCGATGTGGGCGGCCGCGACGTCCAGCGCCTCGCGCAGCTCGCCGGGGATGCGGGTCAGGGCGGCCGCCACTTCGGCGGCGGGCACGGCCAGCTCGTCGAGGCGCACGCCGTCGAACCGCTCGGTGAGGGCGAGCACGGCTTGGTCGCCGCCGCGGCGCACCTGCGTCAGGATCTCCCGGACCGCACCGACGGGACCGCCCTCGTCGAGAAGGGGCCTCGGCAGCAACGCCGCGAGCGCGCGTGAGGTCGCGGGCAGAGGCCCACCGGTGGTGGCAGCGCGGAGATCGAGGCGCGAGAGCATCGGCGCTCCGGAGGCTACCGACGGCACCCGGAGGCGACCGAAAGGGTTGGCGGCCGACCGATGGTGTGAGACTGCCGGCATGGCCCGTCACGCCGCCGAGCTCACCACCATCCGGACCCTGGTCGAGGAGCTCCAGGCCCGGGTCCTCGGCCTCGCCCGGGACTCGGACGCCATGTCCCGGGAGGACATGGGGCGCGCCCTCTTCGAGGCCGAGCGCTCGCTGCGCAGCGCGGGCCGCCAGCTGGCGCGGGCGGAGAAGATGCTGGGCTGACGCAAGGTGAACAGAGGGCCAAAACGGCGGCGACGGCCCCTCGCGGGGCCGTCGCTCTGCCGCGACGCCAGGCGGCGGATCCCGGCATCGCTCTCAAACCAGGTGGCGGGAACCTGGTTGGTGGGAGAAATCGTACCGCATACAACCAAGCGTGCAAGCCCTCTCACCACTTTCTGCGGTTCTCAGGTCTTTGATCTTCGCTCGTCTACGGCCCTCCGGGTCGGCGGCGCCGGCCCCGGACCGTGGGCACCCGGGACGACGGGCAGATGTCCGCCAGCACACAGACCTCGCAGCGAGGCGAACGGGCATCGCACACCCGGCGGCCGTGGAGGATCATCCGGAGGCTGAACCGGCCCCGCTCGGCCGCCGGCAGATAGGAGTTCAACGTCCGTTCGACCTTGACGGGGTCGTGGTCGGTCGTGAGCCCGAGGCGGCGGCTCAATCGCCCGACGTGGGTGTCGACCGGGAGGCCGGGCAGGTCGAAGGCCACGCTGCGCACCACGTTGCCGGTCTTGCGGCCCACGCCAGGCAGGGTGACGAGGTCCTCCAGCCGGGTGGGGACCTGCCCGTCGAAGCGCTCGACCAGCGCCTGCGCCATGCCGAGCAGGCTGCGGGACTTGTTGGCGTAGAAGCCCGTCGAGCGGACGATCTCCTCGAGCTCCGGGAGGGAGGCGGCGGCCAGCGCCTCCGGGGTCGGGTACCGAGCGAACAGCGTCGGGGTCACCATGTTCACGCGGACGTCCGTCGTCTGCGCCGAGAGGATGGTGGCGGCCAGCAGCTGGAACGGGTTCTCGTGGTCGAGCTCGCAGCGGGCCTCCGGGTACTCGAGCGCCAGTCGCCTCGCCACCTCCCGGGCCCGGCCCTTGGGGGACCGCGGCCGGCACGCGCCACCGTCGGACGTGGCGGGCGCGGGCATCGGAGCCGCAGGCTACGTGCTCCCTGTCCGACGACCTCCTGCTCCTCCTCCGACGGGCGGGCAGGCGGGCCACCGTGGGAGGAGGTGGTCGGATCGCCCCCGATAGCCTCCGGGTCCGTGCGGTGCCTGGAGATCAAGCGTCAGATGACGACCAGCGACATCGCCGAGGTCTCGGGCCTTCTGGCGGCCGCCGAGCGGGCCGACGGCCACCGCCCGCTCGACGACCACGCCTGGCTGGACCTGGTCGAGGGAGGCCGGCCGGGGTTCGCCGGCCTCGTCGCGTGGGAGCCCGGGCACGACCACCCCGTGGCCTACGCCCAGGTCTCCAGGGGCAACAACTCGTGGGCCCTGGAGCTGGTGGTCGACCCCCATCACCGGTACGAGATGGCGACGATCGGTCCGGAGCTGCTCGACGCCGCGGTCAGCGTGATCGCGGACGGCGGCGGTGGCCACGTCCACTGGTGGGTGTTCGAGCCCACCGCCGCGCACGACGCCCTGGCCAGGGAGATCGGCCTCGCCCCGGGCCGGACCCTCCTGCAGATGCGCCGCCCGCTTCCCCTCGACGTCCCAACCCTCGACGACACGGTCGAGCTCCCTACCCGCCCCTTCCGGGTCGGCCAGGACGAGCGCGCCTGGCTCGAGGTCAACAACCGGGCCTTCCAGTCGCACCCCGAACAGGGAGGTTGGGACGTCGACACGCTCCGCGCCCGGGAGAAGGAGCCCTGGTTCGACCCCGACGGCTTCCTCCTCCACGAGCGGGAAGGCAGGCTGGCCGGCTTCTGCTGGACGAAGGTCCATGCCGAGCACGAGCCGCCCCTGGGCGAGATCTACGTCATCGCCGTCGATCCCGACTTCCACGGGCTGGGCCTGGGCCGGAAGCTCACGGTGGCAGGGCTGGATCACCTGGCCCGCGGCGGGATCACGATCGGCATGTTGTACGTGGACACGGACAACACGGCCGCCGTCTCGCTCTACGACTCGCTCGGGTTCATCGTGCACCGCACCGACCGGGCCTACACCGGCGACATCCGGGCGTGACCCCTTCCGTGGCCCCTTCCACGACCCCTTCCGTCACAGGGCCGCTGGCGACACGCTCCCGGTACGGCATCACGCGGGACGAGCTGGGCGATCTCCTCGCCGACCAGCCCCGCTACCGCGTGGACCAGGTGTGGGACGGCCTGTACGCGGCGCTCTCGCCCCTCGAGGACCTCACCACCCTCCCCCGCTCCCTCCGCGAGGATCTGGCCGGCCAGCTGCCGAAGGCGCTCACCCCGGTCACCGAGCAGCTCGGCGACGGCGGCACGACCCGCAAGGCGCTGTGGCGCCTCGCCGACGATGTCCTCGTCGAGTCGGTCCTCATGCTCTATCCCGAACGGGCGACGGTCTGCGTCTCCACGCAAGCCGGATGCGCCATGGCCTGCGGGTTCTGCGCCACGGGCCAGGCCGGCTTCAGCCGGCACCTGGCGGTGGGTGAGATCGTCGAGCAGGTGGTCGAGGCGGCGCGGGAGGCCCGCTCCGCAGGGCGGCGGCTGTCCAACGTGGTCTTCATGGGCATGGGCGAGCCGCTGGCCAACCTCGACCGGGTCTGGGCTGCGGTCGAGCGGCTCCACGACGACCTCGGTCTGTCGGCCCGCCACCTCACGATCTCCACCGTTGGCATCGTCCCGGGGATCGACCGCCTGGCGGCCGCCGCGCTGCCGGTCAACCTCGCGGTGTCATTGCATGCCGCCAACGACGTGCTCCGCGACGAGCTGGTGCCGGTGAACCGGCGCTACCCGTTGGACACCCTCATGGCCGCGTGCGCCGCGCTATCTCGAGGCAAAGGGACGGCGGCTGAGCATCGAGTGGGCGTTGATCGCCGGTGTCAACGACCGTGTCAGCGACGCCGACGAGCTGGCCGGCCTCTGCCACGGCCTCCCGCTGGCGCCGCACGTGAACCTCATCCCCCTCAACCCGACCCCCGGCTGGCCGACGCAGGGCACGTCACCGGCGGGCGTGCAGCTGTTCCGCCAGCTGCTCGCCGCCCGCGGCGTCAATGCCACCGTCCGCCGCAACCGCGGGACCGACATCGACGCGGCCTGCGGTCAGCTCGCGGCCGGCCAGCCGGTCACGATCACAGCACCTGGTACACGTCGTACGTGACGTCACCGTCGCCAATGCTGCCCAAGCCGACCGCCTGCACGCTGTTGATCCAGGCGTAGCGCTCGTCGCCGGTCTCGAACAACGGGGCGGAGCGGATGCGGGTCGCCCCGTCGGTGAAGATTCCGTTGTACTGCATGAGGATCAGAGCACCATCCTCGGTCTCCAGGAGGAGACGGACGTCGAGGCGGCCTGAGCCATCGGCCCGGAGGGTGACCCAGTCGCCCCCGGGACCCTTGATGGTGCCCTTGAGCCGCGGGACCTTCGAAGGTGCCGCCGGTGACTCCCATGATGATCCGTGTCCCCTGCGGACCGTTGGCGATCATGCCCGCCGTCTCCATGGTGGCGGTGATCGTGAACAGGTGTTCGACCGGGAGGCTGGTCTCAGGCATGCGCGCAGCCTGGCACACGCCGGTCACGGGGTGTCGAGGTAGCGGGGGTTGGCCACGGCCAGCTTGTCCCGCACCGCCGCCGCGACGACGGCCTTCACCTCGTCCAGCCGGTCGTCCAGCTCTCCCGACCGGATGCGCCGGGCCAGCTCGGCGTCGTCGGCCACACCCAGCGATGAGAGGCGCTCGGCGTGGGCCACGGCCTGGGCCGGCCCGAGCACGAGCTCTCGCTCCACGATGGCGAGCACGTTGACGGCCACCCGGGCGTGGAACCGCAGGCGACCGTCGGCGTCCGGAGCGACGTCCCGCTCCAGCCACTCCCGGACGGCCTCCACCAGCTCGGCCGCGGTGGGCGCGTCGTGCGGCGGACGACGCGCCGTGAGATGGGGCTCGCTCGGGTCGCTCACGCCGCCCTCACCCCATGAGTGCGAGCAGATCGTGCTCGTTCTCGCACACCCGCCGGCCGATCGCCGCCAGCTCGTGGCTGCGGGAGGCGCCGGTGAGGTGGGCGTTGGCCTGCATGATGCACATGATCCCCCACTTCAGGGTGCCCAGCACCTCCCACCACCGGACGACCTCGGGATCCACTGGCCGGCCCGACGCCTCGCTGTAGGCACCGAACAGGTCCTCGTACCCGCCCAGACCGGCGACGGGTCCGCGGCCACCGAAGCGCCAGGCCTTGACGCACAGCCAACCGAGGTCCTCCATCGGGTCGCCGATGTGGGCCAGCTCCCAGTCCAGCACCGCAGCCAGGCCGTCGCCGTCCACGATCACGTTGCCGAGCCGGAAGTCCCCGTGCACGATGGCCTCCCCGGCCGGTGGCGGCCTGCGCTCGGCGAGCCAGCGGAAGGCCAGCTCGAACGCGGGGTGGGGCTCGCCCAGGAGGTCGAGCACCTCGCGGTACTGCTGCACCTGGTCCAGTGACGTCAGCTCCGGAACAGCGTCGACCGGCACCGCGTGGAGCGCTGCCAATGCCCTGCCGAGCTGACCCGGCAGGACGGCGCGGGCCCCGGCGAACTGCTCGTCCCTCAGGATCTTGCGGGCGATCGTCTCTCCGTCCACGCGCCGCACCACCATGTAGGCGGCACCGAGGGCGTCCTCGCCGGGGCCACTGGCCACCACCTCGGCCACGGGCACGCCCGCGCCCCGCGCGACGCGGAGCACGGCGACCTCGATCGCCATGTCGCGCTCGCTGCCCGGTCGCTGTCGTTGCAGGATCAACGGCTCGTCGTGGCCGTCGTCGGCCCGGGCCACGAACGACCAGGTCTCACGCGACGCGCCGCCGGACAGTTGCTGCAGGTCGACGATGCGAGCCCCACCGAGCACGGTGGCGAGGCCGTCGGCCACGTCCGCCCGTGAGGTGCTCACCCGCAGGCGGCGCGTGTCGCGGGGTACGGGTTGACGGCCGACCCCCCGCC
Organism: uncultured Acidimicrobiales bacterium; assembly: GCA_963813375.1. Lineage (GTDB taxonomy): Bacteria > Actinomycetota > Acidimicrobiia > Acidimicrobiales > Ilumatobacteraceae > DASTFY01. The sequence continues at coordinate 112,185 of CAWEYT010000002.1, forward strand.
GGGATGGATCTCGAAGTGCAGGTGAGGCGTGCCACGGGCGTTGCCGGTGTCGCCCACGTAGCCGATCACGTCACCGGCGTTGACGGTCCCCGTGTTCCCGTAGCGGTCGAAGTGGGCGTAGTAGTAGGTGTTGCCGTCCGACCCGTTCAGCCACAGCGCGTTGCCCCCCAGGCGGTTGCGGGAGATGCGGATCGACCCGGAGACCACCGCCACCGAAGGCGTGCCCCGCGGGCTGATCAGGTCGACGCCCTGGTGACGCCGGCCACCACTGCGGGCCGCACCCCACGTGTCCACGAAGCTGAACGACCCGGCCAGCGGGCAGTACATGCCCGAGCCCACGTAGATGCGAGCCGGTGCCGAACTGCCGCCGCCCCCGCCGCCGGACGACGCCGCGCGGGCGGCCTGCTCGGCTGCCGCCTTGATGGCGGCCGCCCGAGCCTGCCGGCGCCGTTCGGCCATGGCCGCCTCGAGCGCCCGTCGCACGGCGGCGTCCTTCTTGCGCTTCTCCTCCGCCCGCTGCAGCGCCACGATCTTCTTCTCGAGCTGCTTGCGCAGTGCGGCCAGGTTCTCCGCCGCCTCCTGGGACTGGCGCTTGGCCGTCTCGAGAAGCGCCCTCGCCCGTTCGAGATCCTCCAGAGTCGCCTCGTACGCCTCGACGTCCTGCGCGCTGGCCTGGGAGGCGATCTCCGCGTACTGGTCGGCCTGGAGCTGGTCGCCCACGCCGCCGCCCAGGATGAACCCACCGGTGTCGACCCCGCCCTGCACGTAGCGCAGGACGGCGAGCTGTTGCACCGATTCCCGCAGCTGCGCGGCCTGGGCCTCGACGACCGCCTGCTGTGCGGCGACCCTGGCCAGCTCGTCCTCGGTCCGCGCCACTTCCGACTCGGCGTCGGCGAACGCCTGGGCGGCGGCATCGGCCTGCTGGCGCGCCTTCAGGATCTCGCGTGCCGCCCGCTGCGCGGCGCGCTGATCCTCATCGGCCGACTGTGCGACCGCCTGACTCACCCCGCCGAGCGGCGCGGGCGCCACCGTGGCGAGCAGCGCGCAGAGGGCGAGCACCGTGGCAAGCACGGCCACGAGGGCGCGACGGAGGGGCATGACGGGCCGTGAGGCTACCGATTGTTGCGGTTTCTTTACAGTCACGCCGGGAACGCGCTCCCCCACGGCAGCCCCGACTCCGCGTGCGCTCCCCGACAGTACCCCACCACGACCGGTACCGTTTCCGGGCCGTGCCGCCCCTCCGCCAGCCCCTCCGCCCGACCCCTCTCCGTCTGACCGGGGTCCGCCTGGTCCGTGAGGGCCGGACCATCCTCGCTCCCCTCACCTGGCAGGTCGGAGGCAGCGAGCGCTGGATCATCCTGGGCGCCAACGGCAGCGGCAAGACGACGCTCATCCAGATCGCGGGGTTGTACCTGCACCCCAGCAGCGGCACGGTCGAGGTGCTCGGCGAGACCCTCGGGCGCTGCGACGTCCGCACCGTCCGGCAACGGATCGGCTTCGCGTCGGCAGCCCTGGCGGATCAGCTCCGACCGCAGCTCAGCGCCCTCGACACGGTGATGACGGCGCGGTACGCCGCGCTGGAGCCCTGGTGGCACCGGTACACGGACGACGATCGCGCCGCGGCCATGAAGGCCCTGGCCCGCATGGGTGTCGAGGGCTACGCCGACCGCACCATCGGCACGCTCTCCTCGGGCGAGCGCCAGCGGGTGCTGCTGGCCCGCGCCCTTCTCACCGAGCCCGGCCTCCTGCTGCTCGACGAGCCCACGGCCCGCCTGGACCTCGGCGGCCGGGAGGCGACGGTGACCGCCCTCAGCGAGCTCGCCCGAGACCCCACCGCGCCGCCGACCGTGATGGTGACGCACCACGTGGAGGAGATCCCGCCGGGTTTCGACCACCTGCTCGTGCTCCGGGAGGGTGAGGTGGTCGCCATGGGTCCTCTGGACGACACGCTCACCGGCGAGGTGCTCACCGACGCGTTCGGGCTCCCGCTCGCCGTCGAACGCCGGCCCGACGGCCGGATGGCGGCCTGGGCGCGCTGAACCGGGCCGGCAGCAGCACGCTCCGGATCGTCAGGCCGTACGAACGAGGTCGAGCAGGCGGGTACGGCCCTGGTCGACCTCCTCGGCCAGCAGCCGCTCGACGACCGGCCCCCACAGCGCGCCGCCGTAGTGCAGCCGCATCAGCAGGGCGCTGCCCGCCGGGCGCTGGCTCACCTCGGCCCGGAGCATCCAGTAGGAGTGGTGGCGCTCGTCGGTCTCCCGGCGCTCGAACACGGCCAGAGACGGCACCACCAAGTCCGTCCTGACCATGCGGAGGCGCTTGGAGCGGGCGAACGGACCGAGCCGGCCGCGCAGGTCGACCGACCACGCCGGCAACTCGTCGTCTCCCCCGCTGTTCGGCGGCAACGGCATGGCGCGCTCGACGATGCCCAGCCAGGACGGATAGCGGCTCAGATCGTCGACCCAGGCGAAGAGCTCCTCGGGCGGGCAGGGCGCCTCCATCGAGGCAGTCAGATCCACGGACGCAGTATGGCGGGCACGGATCGCGCGGCCGAGGAGGCATCCCCTCACGCGGTCATCACACGCCGCTCACAGGTGCCCGCCACACTCCGTCCTGTCCCGCCCGACACCGAGGAGCCATCCACGATGAAGACCCGTTCCTTGCTCGCCGGCCTGGCCCTGGCCGTGGCCACCACCGCCGGTGGGGTGACTGCGGCGGCTGCGCAGACCGAGCCCTCACCGAACCCCGAGGCCCCCGCGGCCAAGGAGGCCCGGAAGGCGTTCGTGTGCGCCAACCAGGACCGCGTCGCCGACCTGCTGAGCCGGCGTGCCGGCCTGCTCCAGGATCGGCTGAGCCTGGCCCAGGACGCCCGGGCTGCCGCCGAGGAGGCGGGGGCGGCGAAGCTGGTCACCCGCATCGACCGTCGCATCGAGCGGATCACCGAGGCCCAGGCGCGGGTCGAGACCCGCACCGGCAAGTTCACGGCCTGGGTCGAGGAGAACTGCGCCGGCTGACACGCGGGACGCCGGCGTGGTCGCGCTCCCGGGGACGGTCGCGGTGCGGTCAGGCCCCGGGAGCGCGCTGGCGCGTCCCAGACCCCTTCACCTGGCCGAACGCCCGGCTGAGGAGCGGGGAGCTGGCGTTGAGCAGACCGTCGAGGTCGTCGTCGACCACGAACGTCGGCGTCCACGGTGTGGGGGCGGTGTCGTCGACCGTGTCCACCTCGGCCGCTACCGCAGTGATGACCCCGTCGTCCGGTGCTGCAGGGACGTCAGACGTCGGGAGCGGGAGGGGCACCACCTCGGCGACGGTCCGGGTCGGGCGAGCCGGCCGGCGGGCCGGGCGCTCCTGCGTCGTGGGCGTGGCGACGAAGAGCTGCTCGGCGGAGCGCCGATCCTCCAGCCACCACCCTTGCGGCACCGCCATGGCGTCGGCGTGCCGGCGGCACAGGCGACCCTGGTGGGCACCGGCCCCTCTGTCCCCGGCCTCGCCCGGGACGTAGGGCTCCAGCCAGGCGATGGCCCGAGCGGGGTCGAAGCCGTAGGCCACGACCGCCGGCTCAGCACACGCCGGACGCTCGCACTGCTGGGCCACGGCCGAACGCTAATCGGGCGTCGGTCGCCGATCCGGGATCCTGCGGCCTGACCTCGCACCGGCTCGGCGGGCGCGGAACCGGGCCTCGGCGCGGCCCATCGGCTCCCAGAGCGCGATGGCCGCCGCGTACACCCCGACGAGCACGAGCGCGACGACCGGGAGCACGAGCCACGTCGGCACGGGCCGGAGCGACCGGGCTTCGATCCACCACGGTCCCCCGGCGGACAGGTCGAGCGGGCCGACCGCATCGGGGTCGGCCAGGACACGCGCCCACAGGGTCCAGGCGATCATCCGGCACAGGCCGAAGAAGAACAGTCCGCGGTAGAGGGCCAGCAACGCCCGCTCGGGCATGACCGTGCCGAGCCGGCGCCACAGGCGGGGCTCGGCGGGGACGACCTCGGCGCGCCAGTGGTCCCTGGTGAGCGCCCGCCACGACAGGAGGAGCAGCGCGAGCAGCCACACGACGTCGGCGACCATGCCGAAGCTGCTGTAGTACGCCGCGGCGTCCAGGTACTTCCCACCGTGCGCCGTCGCGCCGTAGGCCCACAGGTGCAACGTGAACGACGCCGTGCTGAACGGGAACAGCAGCATGACGCCGGCGGTGTCGCCGATGTCGGCCACCACGTGCACGACGCAGCCCAGCGCGATGCCCACGGTCACCGCACGGTTCCGTCTCCACAACCACACGAGCGCGGCGACCGCCAGGGCGAAGGCGACCGTGTGCGTGACGCCCATGCCCGGCCAGCCCCTGTGCCACTGGTGCGGGACGGACGCGCCGTAGTGCCGTCCGCCGATGGTGACGCCATAGACCCAGAACTTCGAGAGGAAGTCAGGGAGGAAGTCGCCCGCCGCCACCGCCCAGAAGCTGACGCCTCCCCGCATCCGGCGTGGGAGGTGGCCGTGCACCAGGTAGACCTCGAACTGGTGGGCGGCCCAGCTCACGGCGGCCCCCGGCGCCGGACCACGCCGACGGCGCCCAGCGCCGCGTCGAGCACCACGGGCCCGAACCACAGCGTGGCCACCACCCAGGCCGGGCCGACGAGCCAGGTGAGGAGGGTCTTGTGCACGCTGCCGGCGGCGATGTAGGTGACCGCGGCGACGACGTACCACACGAGCTCGACGCCGGGTGACAGCCGCCGCTCCTGGCGTTCATCGACGGGCGGCACGCGCGCGGACACGCAGCCCATCGTCCGATGACCGCCGTCCCGCGGGCATCGGTCTGCGGTCCTCTCTTGGGCCCGGGCCGCGCCCGGGACATCAGGCCCGCGTCACGCGGGCATCGGGCTCAGCTGTAGCGGCGCTGGCGACGGGCGCCGAGGACCGCTCCCACGGCCATGAGGGCGATGCTCGTCACCAGGATCATGGTGGCCAGCACGTTGATCTGGGGCGGCAGCTTCACGCGGGAGGCGCCGAAGATCTGCAGCGGGAACGTGAGCAGCGACCCGGCGTTGAAGAACGTGATGATGAAGTCGTCGAGCGAGAGCGCGAACGCCAGCAGCGCGCCGGCCGCGATGCCGGGCAGGATCAGGGGGAAGGTGATCTTCCAGAACGTGCGCAACGGGGATGCGCCGAGATCCTGAGCCGCCTGCTCGAGCGTCCAGTCGAACCCGCGGATGCGCGCCCGCACCGTCAGGGCCACGAACGCCACCTGGAACATCACGTGGGCGATCACGACCGTCCAGAAGCCGAACGTCGCGTTGCGCCCGAAGAACAGGGTGGAGAGCGACGAACCCATGACGATCTCGGGCGCCGTGAGCGGCAGGATCAAGAGGAGGTCGATGCCCTGTCGACCGCTGAACGTGTATCGGCTCAGGGCGATGGCGATGAGCGAGCCGAGCACGGTGGCGATCACGGTGGCCACGAGGGCCACCTTCAGGCTGACGATCAGCGCGTCGGTCAGCTCCTGCTCGGCGAAGGGCTCCTTCCAGTTGTCGAAGGTGAACTCCTGCCACACGATGTTGAACTCGCCGGCGGGCTTGTTGAACGAGAACAGCACGATCATGAAGATCGGCGCGAACAGGTAGATGAACCCGAGGGCGGCGTAGACGTTGAGGGCCCAGCGGCCGACCTTGCCTGCGCTGGTGGTGGGGGCGGCCATCAGGCGAGCTCCTCCGTGCCGAGGAGCCGGGTGTAGATGAGCACGCCGACCGTGATGATGAGCATCAGGACGAACGACATCGCTGCCGCCAGTGGGTAGTTGTTCTGGTTGAGGAACTGGTCCTGGATCGAGTTGCCGATCATCGTGGTGTTCGGTCCGCCCAGGAACTCGGCGTTGACGAAGTCACCCGCCGCAGGGATGAACACCAGGAGGCTGCCGGCGAAGACGCCCGGCAGCGAGAGCGGGAACACCACCTTGAAGAACGCCCTGACCGTCGTCGAGTACAGGTCCTTCGCGGCGTCGACGAGGCGGGGATCGACCTTCTCCAGGCTCACGTAGATGGGCAGGATCATGAACGGCAGGAAGTTGTAGGTGAGCCCGCCGATCACCGCGGCCGGCGTGTTCAGCAGGCGACCGTCGTCCATGATCCGCAGCGACTCGAACAGGCCGACCAGGCCGAGGTTGTCCAACGTCCTCACCACAGGGCCCTGGTCGGCGAGGAGCGACTGCCAGGCGATGGTCCGGATGAGGTACGAGGTGAAGAACGGCACCACCACGAGGCCCAGCAGCAGGCCCCGGAAGCGACCGCCGCGGAACGCGATCACGTAGGCGATCGGGTACCCGATGAGGATGGTCAGGATGGTGGCGATGGCGGAGTAGAGGAAGGCCCGCTGGAACTGCGGGGCGAAGTCGCTGAACGCGTCGGAGTAGTTCTGGAAGTGCCAGGCGAAGTCCGGGCTGAAGTCGAAGCGGGTCTCCTTCTCCGAGAGCGACATGATCAGGAGCGACCACAACGGCGCCAGGAAGAAGAGGCAGAGCCAGAGGATCCCGGGCTTGAGGAGCCCGTAGGGGGCCAGCTTGCGTCGGGTCTCCGAGTCGGCCAGCAGGGCGGCGACGATGAAGCCCATGACGATGGCGATGGCGATGATCGCCACGACGACCGCCCCCGCACCGGTGACCCACCCGGCGCCGATGGCGATCACGGCGATGCCGGCGAGGATCAGCGCGCCGAGGCCTACTCGGTCCGGATGGGCGGCCGTCCTCCGGCGGATGCCGTCCGCGCGCTTGACCGGCGGGCGGGGCGGCGGGGCGGTCGTCACGGACACGTCAGGCCCCCGTGATCTCGGAGAACTTCTCGTCGTACAGCTCTTCCTCCTCGCCAGGGAGGTTGGCGAAGGACCGCAGACGATCCGCCGTCTCCGGGGGCGGGAACAGCAACGGATCCTCGGCGAGGAGCGCAGCGTCCTCCTCACCCATGGCGAGCAAGGCGTCCTGGACCCCCTTCACCGGCGTCATGTACTGCACCTCGTAGGTGACCCGCGCCGCGTTGGCCGGGTCGTAGAGGTAGTCCATCCACGCCGCGACGGCGTCGCGCCGGTTGGAGCCCTTCACCCAGACCATCGTGTCCGCCCACCGCATGCCGCCCTCCTCGGGGATGAGGAAGCGCACGTCCGGGTTGTCCTTGGTGAGCTGGAGGACGTCGCCCGACCAGCCGACGCAGCAGGCGAAGTTCCCGGTCGACAGGTCGTCGAGGTAGTCGTTGCCGGTGAAGGCGCGGATCTGGCCGTCGTTCTTGGCCTGCTCCAACTTCTCGAAGGCCGGCTCGGCCTCCGCGTAGGACGTGACCGTCGAGGGGTCGATGCCCAGGCCGAGCATCACCAGGCCCATGGTGTCCCGCATCTCGGTCAGCATGCCGATGCGTCCGTTGAAGGCCGGGTCGAACAGGTCGTTCACGCTGCCGAGCTCCCGCCCGGTCGTGCTGACGTTGTACGCGAGTCCGGTCATCCCCGTCTGGTAGGGGAGCGTGTACTCGCCCGTGGGATCCCAGGTCGGGTTGACGAGGTCGTCGCGCAGGTTGGTGCGGTTGGGGATGAGATCCAGAGGGAGCTTCTGCACCCAGTCGAGGGTCATGAGCCGGCCGGCCAGCCAGAACGTCGGCGCGAGGACGTCGGCGACGATGCGCTTCCCCCGCGACAGCGACGGGACGATCTTGGCGAAGTACTCGTTGTTGTCGTTGAACCCCTCGAGGTAGTTCATCTCGATGCCGGTGTCGTCCTGGAAGGCGGACACGGTCTCGCCGTCGATGTACTCCGGCCAGTTGTCGAATGTGGTCTTCGGCTCGTCGACGGTGCCTCCGCTCGGCTCGCTGCAGGCAGCCAGCAGTGCCGGAAGGCCCATGGCCGACACGCCGACGAGACCGGACCGGACCAGGAAGTCACGGCGCGACAAGCCCCGTACCGGAGCCGGGCGGCGTGCTGGGCGGCGGCGCGGCGTGCTCATAGCGAGGCCTCGATCTGGTCGACGTCGGTCGTGGTGGCGCCGGCGTGGGCCGGGTGACCCTGCAGGCCGTAGGCACCGCCGGGCTTCCACGTCAGCCACAGACGGTCTCCGGGCCGGCCGCTCGTGTGATCTCTGGCGTCGAGGTGGGTGACGATCTCGGCGCCGTCGTCCGTGCACAGGATGACCCGCTGGGTCGGCCCCTGGAAGATCAGGTCAGTGACCGTCGCCGAGAGAGAATCGCTCTCGGGTTGGGTCGCCGACACGTGGAGGCGCTCCGGTCGGAGCATCACGGTGGCGTTGGACCCGACGGGCATCGGGAGCTGATCGCTCCGGCAGCGGATGGTCGCCCCGGACGGCAGCGAGATGCCGACGTGGTCGGGCTCCGACGCGGCGACGGTGCCGGGGAGCAGGTTGGCGGTGCCGATGAAGCCGGCGACGAACACGCTGGCCGGAGCGTCGTAGATCTCCTCCGGGGTGCCGATCTGCTCGACCTTGCCCTGGCTGAGGACCGCGATGCGGTCGCTCATCGTCAAGGCCTCCTCCTGGTCGTGGGTGACGAAGACGAACGTGATGCCGACCTCGCGCTGGATGCGCTTGAGCTCGAGCTGCATCGCCTGACGCAGCTTGAGGTCGAGCGCGGCGAGCGGCTCGTCGAGGAGAAGGGCGCTCGGCAGGTTCACCAGGGCGCGTGCCAGCGCGACCCGCTGCTGCTGCCCGCCCGAGAGCTGCGATGGCCGGCGGTGGGAGAACTCGCCGAGCCGGACCACCTCGAGCATCTCGTTGACCCGTTGGTCCAGCTGGGAATCCTTGTCCTTGCGGCTCCGGGGTCCGAAAGCCACGTTGTCGAACACCGACATGTGCGGGAACAGGGCGTACTGCTGGAACACCGTGTTGACGTGCCGCTTGTAGGGCGGCGTCCTGGAGACGTCGTTGCCGTCGAGGAGCACGCGACCGTACGACGGCTGCTCGAACCCGGCGATCATCCGCAAGATGGTCGTCTTGCCGCACCCGGATGGACCGAGCAGCGAGAAGAACTCGCCGGTCCGGATGGAGAAGTTGGCGTCGTGGACGGCGGTGAAGGAACCGAAGACCTTCTGGACGTGGTCCAGCGTGATGACGTCCGCCGCAGCGTCAGGCGCAGGTTGTTCGTTCAGAGCGGCTCCCCCTTCTCGGCGGAGGACGCCATTCGGCGTTCCCCTCGGGACAACCAGACGTCCCGACGCCCGCGCACTTTCCCATGAGCAGTGCCCGCCGGGCAAGGATCCCGCGGTCATTTCCCGCGAACGCCACGGATTCCCTCGGTCCCGCCGTCAATGGAGACGCGCCGAGCGGTCCCGTCAGGAGGTCAGTCGGGCGGCATGTAGGGGATGAGGTGACCTTCGCTCTCGTGCCGGCGGCGGCTGATCGATCGACCGGTCACCTCTTTGGACTCGATGCGGATCCAGTGGTCCTTCGCCCCGGGCGCCCATGGGCGCAACGGCAGGCGCGTGACGTCGTCCAGCTCGACCGGATCGGTCACCTCGGCGGCGCGGCCCTTGACGAGCACGCTCCAGCCGGTCTCGAAGAGGGCGTCGACCTCGTCCATCTCGAAGCAGACGCGGGCGCCGTGACGGAGCGTCTCCAGCAGTGCGCTGCGCCCGGTGCGGAACACGATGCTGGTTCCGTCGACGTAGTGGTTGACCGGGAGGACGATGGGGATCCGGTCGCTGGTGAACCCGACGCGGCCCACGGGGCGGCGCGCCAGGAGACGCCAGCAGACCTCGGGCTCGAGGTCCTCGACCCACACCTCGGATTCCGGACTGGTGGCGTACTCGGTGGCATCCATGGGACGAGCGTGAGCGCGGCTGGCCACGCTGACCAGTGCCGAAGGTCCCGCCAGCGTCACGAGGGAAGCTCGTGCACCTCGACCAGGGCGAAAGCGGCGGCATGCTCGGGATGGTCGTGCACGACGTGGTCCTTGACCTCGTTGGCCAGCCGGAAGCCGAGCTCGCAGTACGGGCAGTGGTGGACATGGAGATCATCGGCCATGGTCCAATGGGACACCCGCCGGCCTTGGGCGGCAAGGGCGCAAAGTCCCGACCCGCGCTACCGCCCGAGCACCGTCTCGGCCACGGAGTCGATCATGCGGAGAATGCCGTCGGCTGACACCGGCTCGTGGCGGCTCACGCCGGGCGAGTCGGGCCGCGGCAGCAGCACCAGACGATCGACTCCCAGCTCCTCGTAGAAGTCGGCTGCCTCGGCGTCGAAGCGGCCGGCGGGGGTGATCGTCAGCTCCAGCGGGCCGAGCTCGGCCGGGCGCTCGTAGCGGTCGAGGTCGGCTCGGATGGCGTCGATCGCCTCCCGCGCCCGCTCGCGGTTCGCGTTGAACACGTACCAGCCGTCGGCCTTCATGACCGCCCGCCGCCGGGCCGGGGTGCTCACGCCGCCGACCACGATGGGCGGCCCGCCGGCCGTGGTGGGCCGCGGGAAGGCGTCGATGCCGGCGAAGTCGACGTAGCGGCCGTGGAACTCGGGCTCCCGCATCGTCCAGAGCGCCCGCATGGCATCGAGGTGCTCATCCATGCGGCCGCCGCGCTCGTCCAGCCCGACTCCCATCGCCGCGAACTCAGGCTCGAGATAGCCGGCGCCGATCCCGACGATCAGGCGGCCGCGGGCGACCTGGTCGATGCTGGCCAACTGCTTGGCGAGGGAGACGGGGTGATGAAGTGGGAGCTCGATGATCCCGCTGGCCACCCTGATCGTCGTGGTGTGGGAGGCGACGAGGGTCAGTGCGACGACCGTGTCGAGGAACGGGAGCGTCGACGGGATGGTGAAGCCCTCGGGTGGCGTCGTCGGGAGGACCAGGTGCTCTCCCGTCCACACGGAGTCGAAGCCGGCCGCCTCCGCGTGCTGGGCGACGCGGACTGCCGCCTCGGGGTCCGCGCACGTGCCGTAGTTGATGGCGAACAGACCGATCTCCATGGCGGTCCATTCTTCCTCTGCGATCGCCGGGCGCGAGGCGGTGCGGCGGCGACGGCCTGCGGGTATCGCACCGCCAAGAAGCACTGGCCATCCGGCACCGTGAGTGGGCGATACGGGCCTCGATCCCATGACCTCCACGGTGTGAACGTGGCGCTCTTCCAACTGAGCTAATCGCCCTCAGCGGCCGGACACGCTACCACCGAGGCCTCGCCCGCTCCTTGGGGGCCCGAGCCCAGCTGCCCGGCTCCATCGCTTGTGTCACGGTTGGGCGCTTCGGCGGACACCGGACGTGACACGGCCGACAGATCGCGGGTGCGATCACCAGATTCGCCCGACGGTCCGCGCCGCGGGCACGATCACCCCCGTGAGCGACACGAACGGCATCGGCGCGGTGCTCGACCACGTGGCCGTGGCGGCCGAGCGGGCGGACGACCTGTGGCCGCGCTACGCCGGTGAGCTCGGCGGCGAGTGGCTCGGCGGCGGCGAGACCGCGGGCTTCTACTCGGCGCAGGTCGTCTACGCCAACGGCATGAAGCTCGAGGGCCTCGAGCCGCGGCGGGTCGAGGAGAACGACTTCCTGCGCCGCTTTCTCGACCGCACCGGGCCCGGGCCACACCACCTGACGTTCAAGGTCCCGGACCTCGAGGCAGCTATCGCCGCCACTGAGGCAGCCGGCTTCCCGCTGGTGGGGGTGAACCTCGACGATCCCCGCTGGATGGAGGCCTTCGTGCACCCCAAGGCGGCGTGCGGGATCGTCGTGCAGCTCGCGCAGTCCGACGGGGAATGGGAGCACGAACCCCGCCCGGACGACCTGCCGATGCCACGCACCGATCGCCCTGCCCGGCTCGACCACGTGGCCCATGCTGTGTCCGACCCCGGTCGGGCGCGTCAGCTCTTCCAGGACCTCCTGGGCGGGGTCCCGCTGGCCGACGAGGATGACGGCGGGCGGGCTTGGGTGGATCTCGGCTGGTCGAGCGGAGGTGTGGTGCGGCTGCTGACGCCGATCGCGGCCGGCCCGCTCCGGGACTGGATCGGCGATCGGCCGGGCCGGCTCCACCACCTCGCGTTCACCACCCTGCGTCCCGAGGAGCTGGTGGGCGCCGTCCCGGCGGGGGACGGAACGGTCGAGGTGCCTCCCGAGGCCAACCTCGGCGTCCGGCTCGTGGTCAGTCCCGGCTGATGCAGACCAGGCGGACACCGTCCAGGCTGTAGAAGCCTTCGGTCCCGAGCGGGCACGGCGCGTGGGCGGCGACGATGGCTTCCGTCACGCCGACGTGCGGTCCGCCACAGCTCGTCTCGACGGCACGCGCCTGGGCATCGAGCACGACGCACGAGCCGATGCCGACCACGCCGTCCACGCTCTCCCCGGGCACGGTCGTGCCGGACCCACCGCCCAACCCTCCTCGGGCATACGCGGTGAAGAGGAAGATGCCGCCGAGCACCGCCAACACGAGCGCCCACGGCAGGGCGACGGCGAAGAACGAGCGGCCCTCGTCCCTGTCGTCGCGTTCGGTCGGCGGTGCCGGTCGCACCGTCGCGGCCGGCGCACCGACGACGACCGCGGGTGGCCGCAGTGAGGCGTCGTAGTTCGCCCGGCGACCCGGATCGCCGAGCACCCGCCACGCCTCGTTGACGGCCGCCATGGCGGCCTCGGAGCCCGGCCCGCCCCGGTCAGGGTGGACACGCTGGGCCAGGCGCCGGTAGGCGGCGCGTATCTCCGCCTGGCTGGCACCCGGACCGACCCCGAGACGCTCGTACAACGTGGCGATGCCGGGACCGTAGACCGGCCGCTGGCCCCGATGCTCAGAGCGGCACCGGCCCGCCGGCCCGCCAGTACTCCCCCGCGGCGCGGTCGAGGAACTCCTCGTCGACCAGGTAGCGGCGCAGGGCGGCGGTGTCCGGGTGCCAACGCCCCAGCATGAGGTTGACCATCGACTCGCTGTAGCGGCGGCCGGGCTCGAACTCCTGAGCCAGGAGCTCGAGGACGACGAGGCGCTTCGACCGGCTGCTCGGGATCGACACCAGCCGTCCGTCCCGAACGAACCTGCTCAGGACCAGTGTGGCTTCGTCGGTCAGCCCGACGGGCCCTGCCGGTCCGGCCCTCCCTGCGGACTCGCCACGCTCCCGACCGGCACCCTGATCGGTTCGCGCCGCGGCGGCGAACGCCTGCTCCAGGAGCACGAGCGTGCCGTCGCTCGACCGCTCGACGAGCCCCGCGTCCTCGAGGCGGGCAAGGGCCCGGCCGGCGCGGGCCAGCGTGAGTGACGAGGCCGCCACCACCGCCTCGGTGTCGACCGCGCCGAGTACCAGCGCGGCCACGACGCGTCGCCGGTCGTCATCGGCCAGGAGCCCGACGAGCTTGCCGGCGTCGAGCGGCGGGAAGGCGGGCGAGGGCACCGCCGGCGGGTCTTCCACCCGGCTGCCCGCTCAGTAGCCGAGCTCGGGCTCCACCGGCCCGAGCAACTCCTCGCCCTCGGCGAAGCGGCGGACGTTGGCGGTGATGCGGGCGGCCAGCAGCGGCTTCGCCATCTCGGGGGTGTTGCCGACGTGCGGCGTGACGAGGCAGTTCGGCAGGCTGAAGAGCGGATGGCCCGGCGGGAGGGGCTCGGGGTCCGTGACGTCGAGACCCGCTCCCCCGATGGTGCCCGAACGCAGCGCGACGACGAGGTCGTCCGTCACGACGTGGGCACCGCGCGCCACGTTGATGAGCCAGGCGTGGCGCTCCATCAAGGACAGCTCGTCGGCGCTGATGATCCCGCTCGTCTCGGGCGTGAGCGCGAGCGCGAGGAACACGGCGTCGGCACCGGAGAGGGCGTCGTAGTACCGGTCGGCCTCGAGCACGTCGTCGGCGCCGTCCATCGGTTGCACCCGGTTGCGGACCACGGTGACGTGGCAGCCGTAGGGCTGGAGCAGCCGGAGCAGCGACTCGGTGATCCCACCGCCGCCGAGGATCGTGACCCGTCCGCCGAGGAGGTTGCGCCCGTGCGGTTCCTCCCACTTCTCGGCGCGGGCGTACGTGCCGAGACCCCGAAGCCCGGCCACGGCCAGCGTCAGCGCCAGCTCGGCGACCGGCTCCGCGTAGACCCCCTTGCCGCAGGTCCACAGGCGCTCGTCGTCGATGAGGTGCACGTACTCCTCGACCCCGGCGAACGGCAGCTGGATCCAGCGAAGATCCGAGGCGTCGTGGAGGGCATCGGCCAGCCCGGCGGGGTCACGGGGGTTGGCCCAGATGAGCGCTTCCGCCTTGTCCAGCGGGACCAGATGACCGCCGCCCTCGATGATGGCGGTCTGCAGCCACTCGGGAGCGCCCTTCGGAGCCAGCGCAATGCGGGGAGGGTTGCGGCTCGGATGGCGGGCGGTACTTGGCATGTGAAGCCGGACGCTAGCGCTCGCCGCGCGCGCCCGGGCAAGCCTCCGCGACGCCCCGCGACCACCCTCGGAGCGGGGCGACCACGGATTCGTCGGCTGCTGGCGGCGCCGGGAACGGATTCCTTGCCGGGCGGCCGGTCGCGGCGCGAGAGTCCGTGGCGATGAGCGCTGACCCGCCTCGACGCTCGTCCCCACGGCGCAACGGTCCCAGCCCCAACGGGCCCAGGCACAACGGGCCCAGCCACGACGGGCACAGCCTCGACGACACCGACCGGGCGATCATCGAGCAGCTCCAGCGCGACGGCCGCCTCCCGTACACCCGGTTGGCCTCCGCCGTCGGCCTGTCGGAGGCCGCCGTCCGCCAGCGGGTGCAGCGGCTCATCGACACAGGTGCCATGCAGGTCGTCGCCGTGACCGACCCGCTCTCCTTGGGCTTGCGCCGCATGGCCCTCATCGGCCTGCGCGTCGAGGGCGACACCAGCGCGGTGGCCGAGGAGCTCGAGGCCTTCGCCGACATCGACTACCTCGTCATCACGGCGGGCTCGTTCGACGTGCTGTGCGAGGTGGTGGCCGAGGACGACGCCGCGCTCCTCGCCCTGACCAATCGCATCCGCTCGGTCCCCGCCGTGCGCTCGACCGAGACGTTCATCTACCTCAGCCTCGTCAAGCAGACCTACGCATGGGGTGCCCACTGACGGCCGCCGCGATCGTCGCCGCGATCGTCACGGGATCTCACGAGCAACGGGAGGACAGCCGCCGATGACAGCAGCAGGAGCCCTCACGGTCGGGGTGCCGAAGGAGACCAAGACAGCCGAGCATCGGGTGGCGCTGACCCCCGACGGCGTGCGCGAGCTCGAACGCCACGGTGTCGAGGTGTTCGTCGAGGCCGGCGCGGGCGTGGACTCCGCCGTGCCGGATGCCGACTTCGAGCGGGCCGGGGCGACGATCGTCCCCACCGCGGCGGATGCGTGGTCGCAGCAGATGGTCGTCAAGGTGAAGGAGCCGCAGGGTGAGGAGCTGACGTACCTGCGCTCGGACCTCACGCTGTTCACCTACCTCCACCTCGCGGCCTATCCGGAGGTGGCCAAGGCGCTCCTGAGCGCGGGCGCCACCGGCATCGCCTACGAGACGGTCGAGAAGCCCGATGGCTCGCTGCCCCTGCTCGCCCCGATGTCCGAGGTGGCGGGCCGGCTGGCGCCGCAGATGGGCGCCCAGTTCCTGGAGCGGCACAAGGGCGGCCGGGGCGTGCTGATGGGGGGTGCGCCCGGGGTCCGTCCGGCGCGCGTGGTGGTGCTCGGCGCCGGGAACGTCGGGTGGAACGCGGCCTGGATCGCGGCGGGCATGGAAGCCGAGGTGCTCCTCCTCGACAAGAACCTCGACCGGCTGCGCTGGGTGGACCAGATCAACAAGGGCCGCATCATGACGTTGGCCTCGAACCGGGGCACGGTGGAGCGCACCGTGGCCGAAGCGGACCTGGTGATCGGCGCCGTGCTCGTGGCCGGTGGCCGTGCGCCGGTCGTCGTGAGCGAGGACATGGTCCGCTCGATGCTCCCCGGCGCGGTGATCGTCGACGTCGCCGTCGACCAGGGCGGCTGCATCGAGACCACCCACGAGACCACCCACAACGATCCCGTCTACGAGCGTCATGGGGTCATCCACTACGCGGTCGGGAACATGCCGGGCGCGGTGCCGTACACGTCCACCTACGCGCTGACCAACGCCACCCTGCCCTACATCCTGGAGGTCGCGGTGCACGGTCCGCAGCAGGCCTGTCACACGGACCCGGCGCTCATCCACGGGGTCAACACCGTCGGAGGGCAAGTGACGAACGGTCCGGTGGCCGAGTTCCTGGGCCTCCCGGCCGCCGATCCGCTCACGGCTCTTGGAGCCCTCGGCGGCTGAGCGCGGCGGGGTTACGGTGCCGCGATGAAGATCGGTTACAGCACGGGCTACTGGGGGAGCGGACCGCCGGCGGGCGCCGCGGCGGCGGTGCTCGAGGCCGAACGACTCGGCTTCGACTCCGTGTGGACGGCGGAGGCCTACGGCTCCGACGCCCTGACCCCGCTGGCCTGGTGGGGCGCGGCCACGTCGAGGATCAAGCTCGGCACAGGGATCGTGCAGATGTCCGCTCGGACGCCTGCGGCCACGGCGATGGCGGCGATGACGCTCGACCACCTGTCGAACGGGCGGGTGATCCTCGGCCTCGGCGCGTCTGGCCCCCAGGTCGTCGAGGGCTGGTACGGCCAGCCCTACCCGAAGCCGTTGGCCCGCACGCGCGAGTACGTGCAGATCGTGCGCGAGATCGTGGCCAGGGAGAAGCCGGTCGAGTTCTCCGGCGAGCAGTACCAGATGCCGCTGGCCGGCGGGACGGGTCTCGGCAAGCCGCTGAAGAGCACCATCCACCCGTACCGCACGGACCTCCCGATCTTCCTGGGCGCCGAGGGCCCGAAGAACGTGGCCTTGGCGGCCGAGATCACCGACGGCTGGCTGCCGCTGTTCTTCTCTCCCAAGGACGACGCCCACTATCGAACCTGCCTGGCCGAGGGCTTCGCGGCCAGCGGCGAGCAGGGTAAGGCCGACCGCTTCGAGGTGGTGTCGACGATGTTCATCGTGCCCGGCGAGGACGCCGAACGCTGCGCCGACATGGTGCGACCGTTCGTCGCCCTCTACGCAGGGGGCATGGGCGCGCGAGGAGTCAACTTCCACTTCGAGGTCTTCGCCCGCATGGGGTGGGAAGCCGAGGCGCTCCACATCCAGGACCTCTACCTCGAGGGCAAGAAGGCCGAGGCGGCCGCTTCGGTACCGCTGGCCATGGTGGAGGACGTGGCGCTGGTCGGTCCGCTCGACAAGATCCGCGGCGAGCTGGCCCGCTGGAAGGAGACGTGCCTCACGACGATGCTGGTCTCGGGCCCGGCCGAGGTGCTGCCGCTCTACGCCGACCTCGTCCTCGCCTGACCGGCTGTGTCACTCGCCTGTGTCACGCCAGGGCCGCCGACGGCTCCCAGACGTGACACAAGCGGAAGAGGGGGCGGTCAGCGTTCGAGCAACCGGGCGGCGACGACCTCGAGGCCGGCCACCCGCGAACCCTTGACGAGCACGGCGTCGCCCTCGCCCAGACCCTCCAGCACCTCGAGAGGATCGTCCACCGGCGCCACGCCGTACAGCTCGGTCCCCACGACGACGACCTCGATGCCCAAGGTGACCGCGGCATGGGCGATGTCACGGTGAGCAGGTTCGGGATCGTCGAGCTCGGCCATGAGCCCGAGCACGGCGATGCGGCGTCCGACCGGGAGCGCGGCCAGGGCGTCGAGCGCCGCCCGCATGGACGTCGGGTTGGCGTTGTAGGCGTCGTTGAGGACGATCACGCCGGCCCGCGAGCGGCCCAGCTCCATCCGCCACGGCGAGAGGCCCGCATCGCCGAGGCGAGCGGCCGCCGCTTCGAGCGGCACGTCGCAAGCCAGGGCGACGGCCAGCGCCGCGGCGGCGTTCGTGGCCATGTGGGCGCCCGGCACCGCGAGGGTGACGGCGGCGCTGCCCCATGGCGAGCGGGCGGTGAACGAGGCGCGGGCGCGATCGTCCAGCCGGAGCTCGGTGACGACGACGTCGGCGCCGGAGTCCGGGCCCCCGAAGGTCAAGCAGGCGCGCCGCGGTGCGGTCGGCCATGGCCATGACCCTGGGGTCGCCCGCGTTGAGGACGGCCACCCCGTCCGCGGGCAGCGCCTCGATCAGCTCGGCCTTGGCGCGGGCCACGCCGTCGATGCCGCCGACTCGCGCGGTGTGGGCCGGCGCCACCAGCGTGACGACGCCGATCGAGGGCCGGGCCACTTCGCACAGCCGGCGGATCTCACCCGGGCCTCGCATGCCCATCTCGAGGATGAGCGCCTCCGAGTCGTCGGGGGCGCCGAGCAACGTGATGGGCAGCCCCTGCTCGTTGTTGAACGATCGCGGGTTGGCGGCCACCCGCCAGCGGGCTGCGACCGTCGCCGCCGCCAGGTCCTTCACCGACGTCTTGCCCGACGGAGCCCGTGATGCCCACCACCCGTGGGCCGACACCCGGCGCCAGGCGGTCTCGGGCCCACCGGCCGAGTGCCGTGAGCGCGTCGGCGGTATCGGGCACGACGATGGCGGTCGCCGTGTCGACGATCGGGCCCGGCGGTCAGGTAGGCGGGAGCGCCGGCGGCGACCGCAGCGGGGATGAAGTCGTGACCGTCGCGGGCGGCCACGATGGGGACGAACAGCTCACCGGGTCGCAGCGCCCGGGAATCGAACGATGCGCCGTCGAGGCGGACGTCGTCGCCGACGAGCGCGCCCTCCGCACGACTCGGCCGCCGATCGGGCCGAGAACAGCATGACGGTGACGGTACCGGGCGCGGTCGTACCATCCAGGGGTGCCCGGCCCGGAGAACGTCGAGGAACGCCTGAACCTGGTGGTGTTGTTCGGCGGCCAGTCCGCCGAGCACGACGTCTCCCGGGTGACCGCGGCCCACGTCCTGCGGGCCATCGACCCGGCTCGTTACCGGGTCACCGCGGTGGGCATCACCCGGGACGGCGACTGGCAGCTGGCCGCCGGCGCGATGGCCGAGCTGGCCGCGGGTGGCGATGCCGCCCTGACCGACGGTCTGGCGGTGGAGGGCGCGGCGACGTCGGCGGTGCCCGTGCTGTCGGCGTCCCAGGCCGAGGGCCGGACGGTGGTGCTCCCGCTCCTGCACGGCCCGCTCGGCGAGGACGGGACCGTCCAGGGTCTCCTCGAGCTGGCGGATGTGCCGTACGTCGGCAGCGGCGTGCTCGGCTCCGCGCTGGCCATGGACAAGGCCATGGCGAAGCAGGTGCTGGCCCACCACGGCATCGAGCAGGCCCGCTGGCTCGGGCTGGCCGAGCACGAGATCGGACCGCACACGGCAGAGACGGTCGCGGCCCGGCTCGGCCTCCCCCTGTTCCTCAAGCCCTGCAACATGGGGTCGTCGGTCGGCGTGACGAAGGCGCGGACCGTCCAGGAGGTGGCCGACGGCATCCGGGTGGCGCTGGCCTACGACGACCGGGTGGTGGTGGAGGAGGCGGTCGCCGGTCGCGAGATCGAGGTCGCCGTGCTCGGCAACGAGATACCGCGGGCGTCGGTCCCGGGTGAGATCGTCCCCGGCCACGAGTTCTACGACTACGAGGACAAGTACCTCGACGACGGCGCCCGCCTGCTGGTCCCCGCCCCGCTCGACGAGCACGAGCAGACCGAGGTCCGCCGGTTGGCCGTCCAGGTGTTCTCGGCGCTCAGGTGCGAGGGCATGGCCCGCATCGACTTCTTCTACGAGGAGCGCGGGCGAGGTTTCCTCTGCAACGAAGCCAACACCATCCCGGGCTTCACGCCCATCTCGATGTACCCGAAGCTGTGGCAGGCCAGCGGGTTGTCGTACCCGGAGTTGATCGACGAGTTGGTGCGCCTGGCCCTCGACCGCCACGCCCGCCGGCGGCGCAACACCAAGCGCTGAAGGACACCGCCTGGCCCGGGGGCGAGGCCG
This sequence comes from uncultured Acidimicrobiales bacterium, assembly GCA_963813375.1. Classification (GTDB taxonomy): domain Bacteria; phylum Actinomycetota; class Acidimicrobiia; order Acidimicrobiales; family Ilumatobacteraceae; genus DASTFY01. Next base: position 131,997 of record CAWEYT010000002.1, read on the forward strand.
GCCGGCGAGCGTCCGTCAGGGCTGTTCCGCGTCCCCGAGGCCGTACGCCGAGACGTAGTGGCTGACGGCCACGTCGCCCTTCACGAACGGACGCACGAGATCCAGCGCGGCGAGATCCGTCGCCGTCCGCCGGTCGTGCTGTCGGAGGTGCTCGGCCCACGACTCGACCACGAACAGCTCCAGCACGAGGTCCGGCGCGGCCAGATCGCGGTACAGGCCCCACCGGCGGGCACCGGTGCGCCGCCGCTGGCGCTCGACCCGGCGCATGGCCGCGGTGAACTCGTGGAGGTCGGCCTCCGGCACCTCGTACCTGACGGTGACGAGCACCGGGCCGTCGGTGGGGCGGGGCACGAGCAAGACGATCGGGTCGTCGCTCGGCGCCGGCGTCAGGTCCAGGTGCTGCGGCGCGCTGATCCGCCACCGCCGCGTCGCCAACGGCCCGATGGCCATGCCGATCGCGGCCGCGACTTCCGCCGTGACGACGCTGAAGCTGGCCACGATGCCCCAGGCCGCGCTGCCGAGGGCGAGGCCGCCCACGGTCACCAGGCTGAACAGGCCCATGCCCCGCGCCCGCACCCAGGCCGGGAGCGCAGCCTGCGCGGCGACGCTCATCGTGGTGAAGACCAGCGTCCAGGCACCGCCACCGAAGAAGAGCGCCGCGCCCACCACCCACGGGTTGGTGGCCAGGCCGTCGACCAGGAGCAGGACGGTGATGATCCCCGTCCCGACGGCCAGCATCCGGTCCGCGCTGAGGACGGCGTCGATCCGCGGCCGCAGGACGGCGGCCAGTGCCGCGCCGATGCCGAAGGCCGCGAGGAGGAGGCCGTAGCCGCCAGAGCCCAGCCCCAGCCGGTCCCGGGCGATCACCGGCAGGAGGCTGAGGACGGCGCCGGCCGGGAGCACGAAGACCGCGGCGCGGATCAGGACGTGGCGGAGGGCCGAGGAGTTGGCGCCGAAGCGCAGACCGGCCCGCATCGCCCCCGCCATGGTCTCCGCCGGCAGGGTCGACACCGCGGCGGGGCGCCGCCAGCGCAGCAACACGCCCACCACGGCGAGGAACGACACGGCGTTGATCAGGAACACCCACGACGGTCCGGCGGCGGCGACGACGATGCCGCCGAACGCCGGGCCGACCGCGCGGCCGAGGTTGAAGGTGAGGGCGCCGAGGGCGATGGCCTGCGGGAACTCGGCCCTCGGCACCAACTCGGGCTGGATGGCCTGCCACGCCGGCAGCGTGAGCGCGCCGCCCAGTCCGAGGCAGAAGGTCAGGAACAGCAGCGACAGCGGCGTGACCAGATCGGCGAAGGTCAGGGTCGCCAGCAGCACGGCGGTGACCAGCATCCAGGTCTGGGCGGCGATGAGGAGGTGGCGCCGATCGAAGATGTCGGCCAGCGCGCCCGCCGGCAGGCCGATCAGGAAGACGGGCAGCAGCGTCGCGGTCTGGACGAGGGCGACCAGCGTGGGCGAGGCCGAGAGGTCGCCCATCAGCCACGCCGCGCCGACGTTCTGCATCATCGAGCCGACGTTCGACGCGATCTGGGCGATGAACAGGCCGAGGAAGACGCGGTGGCGCAGCGGCGCCCATGCCGACGCTCGCGGCGCCGGGGCGGTCGGGGCGGTGTCGGTCACCCCATCCGTCCCAGCCGTCACTTCGGCGACGGTAGCCCGAAGGCGGTCGGCCGGACCCCTGCGGTCACTCTCCTCGCACAAATCGCGGCTGGCGACCGTCCGATGGTCGTCCGGCGCGATTTGTGCGCCAGATCGGACATGCGCCCCACCGCGTCGTGCTCACGCGTCACGGGCGGTCAGGGCGCCAGCGCGGCCCGCAGGAAGGCGAGGAGCTCGGAACGCAGCCGGCGGATCCCGGCCACCGACGGTTGCCAGCCGACGGCGCGCAGGGCCTCGGGCTCGGTGGCGATGCCGGCCACGGTCGCGTAGGCGAGGGACAGCACGAGCCGCGGGTCGCCTTGCCGCAATCGGCCGGCGTCCATCTCCCGACCGACATAGGTGGCCGCGGCGTCCACGAGAGGACGCACCCGCATCAGCAGCTGGTCGGACTGGGGTGGAGCGAGGCGACTGACCTCCCGGACCAGACCGAGCAGGGCGGGGCGCCGCACGGCGGGACGGAACACGGCCTTCACGACCGCGTCCACACGGGCCAGCGGCTCGTCGGGCGCCGCCCGCACGGCCGCCTCGATGCTGACGGCGAGCTCGTCGGCCGTGTGCTGCAGGACGGCGCCGAGCAGATGGTCCTTGGACGGGAACCAGTAGAGGACGGTTTGCTTGGCGACGCCGACCTCGGCCGCGATGTCGTCCAGCGAGGCGGCCTCGAACCCCCGGAGGCCGAACTGGTCCAGGGCGGCGTCCAGGATCCGTTGGCGCGTCGGCCGGTTCCGGGGCTCCATCCACCTCCCCCTTTCCTCGCTCTCTACCAAATGGTAGACAACCGGGTGTGAGCCGGAGTCGCCACCCGTGATCGCGGACGCACTGGCCGGCAAGCGGATCGCCATCACGGGATCCACCGGGTTCGTCGGCACGGCCCTCGTCGAGCGGCTGCTCCGGCAGGTGCCGGACTGCGAGCTGGTCCTGCTGGTGCGGCCCGGACGCCGGACCTCCGCCGCGCAGCGCGTCAAGCGGGAGATCCTCCGCAACGACGCCTTCAACCGGCTCCGCGAGTCGCTGGGCGGGCCCGGGATTCGACGAGATGACCGAGCGTCGGGTGCACACGATCGCCGGGGACGTGGGCGCCGACGGCCTCGGCCTCGACGAGGCCGACAGGGCCACGCTCGCCGGGTGCGACATCGTCATCCACTCGGCGGCGACCGTCGCCTTCGACTCCCCTCTCGACAGCGCGGTGGAGGTCAACCTGCTCGGGCCGACCCGCATCGTGACGCTCCTGCACGAGCTCGGCGTGGCGCCCCACCTCGTCGCCGTGTCCACGTGCTACGTCGCCGGCAACCGGCGGGGCCGGGCTCCCGAGGAACCGGTGGCGGCCGGGCCGTTCGACATCGGGCTGAGCTGGAAGGAAGAGGTGGCCGCGGCCCGCCGCCTGCGCTCCGACGCCGAAGCGGAGAGCCGGCGCCCCGAGATGCTGGCCCGCTTCCGGGCCGAGGCACGGACCGAGCTGGGCGCGGCGGGCGCACCGGCCCTGGCCGCCAAGACCGAGCAGCGGCGCGGGCGGTGGGTCACGGACCGCCTCGTCGAGGCCGGCCGGTCACGAGCGGCGAGCGTCGGCTGGCCCGACGCCTACGCCTACACGAAGGCGCTCGGTGAGCAGGCCCTGGCGGAGAGCAAGGGCGACGTGCCCGTCTCGATCGTCCGGCCGTCGATCATCGAGTCCGCGCTGGCGGAGCCGCGCCCGGGCTGGATCCGCGGCTTCCGCATGGCCGAGCCGGTCATCATCTCCTTCGCCCGCGGGCTGCTGAAGGAGTTCCCCGGTGTCCCCGAGGGCACGGTCGACGTCATCCCCGTCGACCTCGTCGTCGCCGCGATCATCGCCGTCGCCGCGGTCGGTCCCGAGCGGGCGGCGCCCATCACCCAGGTGGCGTCAGGATCCGCCAACCCCCTCAAGTACCGCGTGATGGTCGACAACACGACGGCCTGGTTCCGTGAGCACCCGCTGTACGACGCCGAGGGCCAGCCCATCGTCGTGCCGGACTGGAGCTTCCCCGGCCGCGGCCGTGTGCAAGGTCAGCTCAACCGGGCCAAGGCGGTGCTCACGAAGACCGAGAAGGTGCTGCAGGCGCTCCCCCTGCGCGGGCAGCAAGCGGAGTGGTCGGCCCGGTTGGAGGAGAAGCGCCTGGAGGTCGAGCGGGCGCTCGAGTACGTCGAGCTGTACGGCCTGTACGCGGAGTGCGAGGCCATCTACGGGGTCGACCACCTGCTGGCGCTGAGCGACGCGCTGCCCCCGGAGGATCGTGCCGCCTTCAACTTCGATCCCCGCGTGATCGACTGGCCCCACTACATCACCGAGGTCCACCTGCCCTCCGTCATCGAGCACGCCAGGGTCAAGACCACACCCGGCAAGACCCGAATCGACCGGGCCGAGCGCCTGCGCCGCAACGTGCTGTCGCCTGATCGTCAGGTGGCCGCGTTCGACCTGGAGAACACGCTCATCGCCAGCAACGTGGTCGAGAGCTACTCCTGGCTGGCGACGCGACGGCTGGACCGGGCCGAGCGGACCCGCTTCGCGCTGCGGACCTCGGCCGAGATCCCGAGCCTGCTGGCCCTGGACCGCAAGGACCGCAGCGACTTCCTGCGCTTCTTCTACCGGCGCTACGAGGACGCGCCCGTGGCGCAGCTCGACACCGACGCCGTCGAGCTCCTGTCCGCGCTGATCATGACCAAGAGCTTCCCGGCCGCCATCCGGCGGGTGCGTGAGCACCGAGCGCTCGGCCACCGCACCGTGCTCATCACGGGGGCGCTGGACTTCGTGGTCAAGCCGCTGGCTCCGCTGTTCGACGAGATCATCGCCGCCGAGATGACGACCAAGGCCGACGGGACCTACACGGGCGAGCTGACCGCCGTGCCGCCGACGGGCGAGACCCGGGCCCAGATCCTGGCCGACTACTGCGAGGCCGAGGGGTGCCGGCTGGAGGAGAGCGTGGCCTACGCCGACTCGACCTCGGACCTTCCCATGCTGGAGGCCGTCGGCTTCCCCGTGGCGGTGAACCCGGAGACACGCCTGGCCGCCATCGCCCGCAAGCGGGGATGGCTGGTCGAGCAGTGGTCGAAGTCGCCCGGCGGGCCGCGACCGCTGCTGCCCATCGGTCCCCTGCTGTCGGCCCGCGAGCGACGGGCCAGCGCTCGTTCCGGAAGATGAAGGGGTCTGGACGATGAAGGGCTCCGGACGATGAAGGCGCTGCGGGTCGAGCGCAGCCTGGCCCGCTTCGCCGCCGCGCGCGTCGCCGGATCGCTCGCCCCGGGCGCGGGCGCCACCTACGGCCCGCTCAGCCTGGACGACGTCGATCCGCCGGACCTGCCCGGACCGGAGTGGGTGCGCCTCCGGCCGCGCCTCTCCGGCATCTGCGGCAGCGACCTGGCCACCGTCGACGGGACGGCCAGCCGCTACTTCGAGCCCATCGTGAGCTTCCCCTTCACGCCCGGCCACGAGGTGGTGGCCGACACCGACGATGACCGGCGCGTCGTGCTGGAGCCGGTGCTGGGCTGTGTGGCGCGCGGCATCGATCCGCCGTGCGTGGCCTGCGCCCGCGGGGATCTGGGCGGCTGCGAGCGGCTGGCCTTCGGCGATCTGTCGCCCGGCCTGCAGACCGGCTACTGCTGCGACACCGGTGGGGGCTGGAGCACGCACATGGTCGCCCATCCCAGCCAGCTCCACACCGTCCCGGACGGCATGAGCGACGAGGCCGCGGTGATGGTCGAGCCGACCGCCTGCGCGGTCCACGCCGCCCTGCGCCACCCCGTCACGGAGGGCGACACCGTGGTCGTGCTCGGCGCGGGGACGCTCGGGCTGCTGACCATCGCCGCCCTCCGCCACCTGACCCCGACGGGCACGATCATCACCGCCGCCCGCTACCCCCATCAGATGCAGCTGGCCCGCGCGCTCGGCGCCGATCAGGTGTGCGAGCCCGGGGCGCTCCCCCGCGTCGTCCGCCGCCTCACCCAGAGCCTGGCCTACCGGGACCAGCTCACCGGCGGTGCCGACGTCGTCCTGGACTGCGTCGGCGATTCCGACTCGCTCGCCCAGTCGCTGGCCATCGTGCGACCGAAGGGGACCGTGGTCGTGGTCGGCATGCCGAACCAGGTGAAGTTGGAGCTGACCACGCTCTGGCACCGTGAGTCGGCGCTGGTGGGCGCCTACGCCTACGGGCTGGAGCGGCCGACGGCCGCGACCGGTGGCGAGCCGCGCCGCACCTTCGACCTCGCCCTCGATCTGGTGCAGGCCGCCGACCTGGGTCGCCTCGTCACGGCGACCTACCCATTGCGCGACTACCGGGACGCCATCGCTCACGCCGCCTCTGCCGGCCGGCGGGGTGCCGTCAAGGTCGCCTTCGACCTCCGCGAGGAGAAGGAGCGGATTCGCTGATGCCCAGACCAGGCTTCGTCCTCGAGGTCGATCGCTCGACCCCGCCGCTCCTGTTCTGGCGGGGTGAGGGCTTCAGCCTCGAGCGCCTCCCTGCCGGGCGGACCCGGGTGGTCTACGCCCCCGAGCCGCTCGACCCCGTCAAGGACGTCGACGGCACCATCCGCCGCGCCCTGCTCGACCCCGTCGACTCGGACCCGCTCCCCGCGCTGCTCTTCCCGGGCATGAAGCTGACCATCGCCTTCGACGACGTCAGCCTGCCGCTGCCCAAGATGCGGCGGCCGGACGTGCGCCAGCGGGTGATCGAGGCGGTGCTCGACCTGGCCGCCGAGGCGGGGGTCGACGACGTCCACATCATCGCCGCCCTCGCCCTCCACCGTCGCATGACCGAGGCCGAGCTCCGGCACGCCGTCGGCGATCGCGTGTACGACGCCTTCGCCCCCAGCGGCCGCCTCTACAACCACGACGCCGAGGACCCCGACAACCTCGCCTACCTCGGTTCGACACCGCAGGGCGAGGAGGTGGAGATCAACAAGCGGGCCGCCGAGAGCGACCTGCTCGTCTACGTCAACATCAACCTGGTCGCCATGGACGGCGGCTGGAAGTCGACCGCCACGGGCCTCGCCTCGTACCGCAGCCTCCGCCACCACCACAACGTGGCGACCATGCAGCAGTCCCGGTCGTTCATGGACCGCCACCGCAGCGAGCTGCACCACTCGAACTGGCGCATGGGCCAGGTCATCCTGGACGCCGGGGTGAAGGTCTTCCAGATCGAGACCACGCTCAACACCGACATCTTCCCCGACCCGTTCGCGTTCCTGGCCAAGCGGGAGTGGGAGTGGTCGCCGCGGGATCGCGGCACCTACCTCGCCACGACGAAGGCCCTGAAGCGCACACCGGAGCGGATGAGGCGCAAGATCTTCCAGTCGATGGAGTCACCCCACCAGATGACCGGGGTGACCGCGGGTGCCGTCGACGCCGTCCATCAGTTGACGACGGAACGGGTGCATCAGCAACAACTGGTGCCGGTGGAGGGGCAGACCGACATCCTCACGATGGGCATCCCCTACATCTGCCCGTACAACGTGGACTCGATCATGAACCCGATCCTGGTGATGTGCACCGGCCTCGGGTACTACTTCAACTTCTACCGGGGCAAGCCGCTCGTGCGCGAGGGCGGTGTCGTGATCATGACCCACCCCACGTACTGGGACTTCCACCCGGTGCACCACCCGAGCTACATCGACTTCTTCGAGCAGGTGCTGGCCGACACCACCGACCCACTCGAGATCGAGGCTCGCTACGAGAAGCAGTTCGCCGAGGACGAGTGGTACCGGCACCTCTACCGGACCAGCTACGCCTACCACGGCGTCCACCCCTTCTACATGTGGTACTGGGGAGCGCACGGCATGCAGCACGCGGGGAGGGTGATCATCGTCGGCGGCAACCCACGGGCGGTGCGGCGCCTCGGTTTCACCCCCGCCTCCACCATGGACGACGCGCTGGAGATGGCCACCGACACCGTCGGCCGTCACCCGACCATCACCCATCTGCACACGCCGCCGCTCCTGCTGGCGGACGTGCAGTAGGCCCGAGGGCTCGTGCCGTCCCGCGCCGCCGGCCTGCCGGCACCGCTCAAGGCCCGCAAGGCCGCCGATCGCGCCGTGCGCGGCGTCCGGCGGACCACGGTCAAGATCAGCCGGCTCAACGCGTCGGTCGGCTTCCCGTACCGCCGCCCGACCGTCCCCCGCGGCGTGGTGGTGCCGCCGAGCAAGCCGACGCTCGGCGCCGACTACGAGACCGACTGGGCCCGCCGCCGCCCGGCGCGGATCGCCCGTTCGATCATCATCAACGGGCCGCTGCGTCTGGCCGTGCGCACGCTGGCCGCGCCGGAGGTCCGGGGCGCCGACCGGCTGGCCGATCTGCGCGCCCTCGACACCTCCAAGAAGGGCACCTCCAAGAAGGGCGGGGACCCGCCGGCCGTCATCTTCACCCCCAACCACCACAGCCATCTCGACACGCCACTCGCCATCACCGCCATCCCGGAGCCGTGGCGGGGACAGCTCGTCGTGGGGGCGGCGGCCGACTACTTCTTCACCACCCACGTCACGAGCGCGGCGTCGGCTCTGGTGCTCAACGCGTTCCCGGTCGCCCGCAACGTCGCCGGCCGGCAGACCGCGGACCTGGCTCGGGAGCTGATCGAGGACGGCTGGAGCCTGGTGCTGTTCCCCGAGGGAGGCCGGTCCCCCGACGGCTGGGGCCAGCCCTTCAAGGGCGGCGCCGCCTACCTCTCCAGCCGGACCGGCGCCGCCGTCGTGCCGGTGTTCATCGAGGGCACCGGATCGATCCTCGGCAAGGGCATGAAGCGGCCCAAGCCCGGCCGGACCACCGTCACGTTCGGCTCGCCCCTGTGGCCCGAGGACGGCGAGAGCACCCGGCGCTACAACGAGCGGATCGAGCACGCCGTGACGGTCCTCGGCGACGAGACGCTGACCGACTGGTGGTCCGCCCGCCAGCGATCGGCCCGCGGCACCAGCCCGTCACTGACCGGCCCCGAGCACACGGGCTGGCGGCGGGCCTGGGCCCTGTCCGAGCATCGCAACCGCGGCATGGCCGGCCTCCGCCGCCGCCACAAGCGCCGCTGGCCCAAACTCGACTTCGACCGATGGCGGCTCGCTCGCCGGACGTCGAGCGGCCGGCGCAGCCCAGCCGCCGAAACCGTTCGATGGCCGTCGTTCCTGGCTGCAGTCTGTCGCCGGATTCGCCGCCATGAACGCTTGGGGGGTGGCCTAGCCTGCGGAAATGGCACTGCGGTTGCGGCAGGTGGTCCTGGTCGCTCCCGAGCTCGGGCCGGCACTCGAGGAGGTGCGGGACGGCCTGGGCATCGAGCCCTGCTACCACGATCCCGGCAGTGGCCGACTTCGGCCTGGAGAACGTGCTGTTCCCGATCGGTCACCAGTTCCTCGAGATCGTGGCACCGGTGCAGGAGGGCACGACGGCCGGCCGGCTGCTGGAACGCCGGGGCGGCGCCGGTGGCTACATGGTGATGGTGCAGTGCGACGATCTGGACCGGCGCCGGGCCCGGCTGGCCGGTCTCGGGGTGCGGACGGTGTGGCAGGGCGACCTCACGGACATCCGGGGCACCCACCTGCACCCCAAGGACGTCGGCGGAGCCATCGTCTCCATGGACGAGACCACGAACTGGGACGACTGGCGGTGGGCAGGGCCGGCCTGGCGGGACCACGTGCACACCGACGTCGTGTCCGGTGTCGCCGGCGTGACCGTCGGTGCCCGCGATCCCGAAGCCATGGCGGCTCGGTGGTCCGAGGTGCTCGACGCCCCACTGGCCGATCCGACGACGGTGAAGCTCGACGATGCCACCATCCAGTTCGCGCCCGAGGGTGAGCGGGCCGAGGGCGTGGACTCCTTCGATGTCGTCAGCGCCGACCGCGATCGCGCCGGCACCATCCTCGACCTCTGCGGCGCGCGCTTCAGCTTCGTCTGAGGTCCGCACCACACCCGCACGAGCCTTGGACATCGAGCTGGTCAGCGGCCGGCAGTGGCCGGAGGAGATCGAGCAGTTGCTGCGCGGCCTGCCCGACTGGTTCGGCATCGAGCAGTCGCTCCTGGACTACGTCGAGCACGCCCGAACCCTGCCGACGACGGTGGCCCTCGACGGCGGTGAGGTCGTGGGCGCCTGCGTCGTGCGTCGCCACAACCCGCTGGCGGCCGAGATCGATCTCCTCGCCGTCCCCGCGGACCGGCACCGGCAGGGCATCGGCCGCCGGCTGGTCGACCACGTGGCCGAGGCGCTCCGCTCGGACGGTGTCGAGCTCCTGCAGGTCAAGACGTTCGGTCCGTCCGGCGACTCTCCCGAGTACGAACGGACGCGGGCGTTCTACGAGGCCATCGGGTTCATCCCCCTCGAGGAGCTGCGAGAACTCTGGGGACCGGACAACCCGTGCCTGATCCTCGTCATGCCGCTCGCGGCGGCGGCCGGATCCGGGTTCAGCCCTGCTCGGGGATCTTGAGGTAGCCGCCGGGGTGGAGGACGGTGTCCGTCGTGGCGCCGTTCGCCGACAGCAGCGCGTTGAGCGAGACGTTCAGCTTCTGGGCGATGCCGATCCAGTAGTCGCCGGCCACGATCTGGTAGCTGCCCGGGGCCGAGCCGGGGGCGAGGGTGGGCGTCGACTCGGCGGGAGTGGCCGTCCCGGCGTCGCCCCCGGCCGCCGGCGGAGTCAGCCCACCGGTGGCGCTGTCACCGGGCTGCGGGACGGCGAGGCGCTGCCCGGGCGACAGGAACGTGTCCCCGTCCGCGTTGTTGGCCGCCCACAGGGCGTTGACGTCGACGTTGAGCTTCTTGGCGATGCCGTACCAGTAGTCGCCGGCCTGCACCTCGTAGACGTTGGGGCTCAGCGTCACCGCGCTGTCCGGGCTTGCCGTACCTCCAGCGTCCGGCGGGGCGCTCGTGCTGGTCGTGAACTCGACCGTGATCGTCCGGAAGACGGTCGTGGCCGAGGGGTCCTCCTCGGCCGAGTCGCCTCCCCCACCGCTGAGGCCGCCGCAGGCCGCGGGCAGCAACGCCAGGCCGAGGCCGAGCGCCACCACCAGCGGGCGCGCCAACCGGGCCCCGCGCCCGTCCGACTGCGTCTCCATGGGCGCCAGCCTACGATCAGCGACCGACCCGGGGGTGGCGCGCCACCCTTGCCGACATGAGGGCCCTACGTGAGCGGCCTGGTCGTGGGCAGGATCGGCGCCGGCAGGCTCGTCTCCCCCATCAGCCAGCGGTCGACGCCGGCCGCGCAGGCCCTGCCCTCGGCGATCGCCCACACGATGAGGCTCTGGCCGCGGCCCATGTCGCCGGCGGCGAAGACCCCGGGGACGTTGGTCATGAAGTCCTCCCGACGCGGCGACGTTGCCCCGCTCGTCGACGGCCACACCCATCTGGTCGAGCCAGGACCCCTTCTCCGGGCCGACGAACCCCATGGCCAGCAACACGAGTTGCGCCGGGATCTCGCGGTCCGTGCCTTCGATCCTCTCGAATCGCCCGTCGATCAGCTCCACCTCGTGGAGGCGCAGGGCCCCGACCCGCCCGGTGCCGTCGTCGACGAAGCACTCGGTGTTCACGCTGAACAGCCGTTCACCACCCTCCTCGTGGGCGGACGTCGTGCGGTAGATGAGGCTCCACTGGGGCCAGGGGTTCCCCGCGGTCCGGCTGTCCGGTGGCCGGGGCAGGATCTCCAGCTGGGTCACGCTCGCCGCTCCCTGACGGTGGGCCGTGCCCAGGCAGTCGGCGCCCGTGTCCCCGCCCCCGATGATGATGACGTGCTTGCCGTCGGCGGTGATGGGCGGCGCGTCGAGGTCGCCCTCCTGCACCCGGTTGCTCCACGGCAGGTACTCCATCGCCTGGTGGACCCCGTCGAGCTCGCGCCCGGGGATGGGCAGATCGCGCCATGCGGTGGCGCCGCAGGCCAGCACGACGGCGTCGTAGGAGCCGAGCAGGATGTCGACGTCGACGTCGGTCCCGACCGCAGCTCCCGTGCGGAACTCCGTGCCCTCGGCCCTCATCTGGGCCAGCCGGCGGTCGAGGTGGCGCTTCTCCATCTTGAACTCGGGGATGCCGTAGCGCAGCAGGCCCCCGATGCGGTCGGCGCGCTCGAGCACGACGACGTCGTGCCCCGCCCGGGTGAGCTGCTGGGCGGCGGCGAGCCCCGCGGGCCCGGAGCCGATGACCGCCACCCGCTTGCCGGTGATCACCGAGGACGGCCTGGGCGTGACCCAACCCTCGGCCCAGGCCCGGTCGATGATCTCGACCTCGACCTGCTTGATGGTGACGGGGTCGGCGTTGATGCCGAGCACGCAGGCCGTCTCGCACGGCGCCGGGCAGAGTCGCCCGGTGAACTCGGGGAAGTTGTTGGTGGCGTGCAGCCGTTCGATGGCGTCGCGCCACAGGTCCCGGTAGACGAGGTCGTTCCAGTCCGGGATGAGGTTGCCGAGGGGGCAGCCGTTGTTGCAGAAGGGAATGCCGCAGTCCATGCAGCGGCCGGCCTGGAGCTCGACCTGCTCGGCCGGGAACGGTTCGTAGACCTCCCGCCAGTCCTTCAGGCGGACCGGGACCGGTCGCCGGGTCGGCGTCTCTCGGGCCCAGGTGAGGAACCCCGTCGCCTCACCCATGAGACGCCTCCATCACTCGCACCATCGTCGCCCGTTCGTCCAGCCCCTCCCGCTCGGCCTCCCTCAGCACGGTCAGCACGCGGCGGTAGTCCTTCGGCATCACCTTGCGGAAGTGGGACGACTCGATGCTCCACGCGGACAGCAGGTGGGCGGCGACGGCGGAGCTGGTGTGATCGGCGTGGGCTTCCACCAGCGTGCGCACGATCGCCAGGTCCTCGTCGTCCAGGTGCTCGAGCTCGACCATCTCGTAGTTCACGAGCGCCGGGAACGTCCCGTCGGGGTCGTACACGTAGGCCACCCCGCCGGACATGCCGGCACCGAAGTTGCGACCGGTCGGGCCCAGCACCACGACCCGGCCGCCCGTCATGTACTCGCACCCGTGGTCACCCACACCTTCGACGACCGCGGTGGCCCCTGAGTTGCGGACGCAGAACCGCTCCCCGACGACGCCCCGCAGGAACAGCTCGCCACCGGTGGCGCCGTAGGCGATGACGTTGCCGGCGATGATGTTGTCCTCGGCGGCGAAGGGCGCGTGCCGGTCGGGATGGAGGATGAGCCGCCCCCCGGACAGGCCCTTGCCGACGTAGTCGTTGGCGTCGCCCTCCAGGCGCAGCGTGACGCCGCGCGGCACGAAGGCCCCGAAGCTCTGGCCGGCCGAACCCCGCAGGTGGATGGAGATGGTGCCGTCGGGCAGGCCCTCGCCTCCCCAGGCCCGGCTCACCTCGGAGCCGAGGAGCGTTCCGACGGTGCGGTTGACGTTGCGGACGGGGAGCTCGAAGGCCACGGGCCGCCCGTCCTCGAGCGCCGGCCGGCACCGGGCGATGAGCTCCTGGTCCAAGGCCCGGTCGAGGCCGTGGTCCTGCTCCACCGAGTGGTGCCGCGTCTGCTCGTACGGGTTCTGCGGTGGGGCCAGGATGGGCGACAGGTCGAGCCCGTGCGCCTTCCAGTGGTCGACGGCGGCCCGGACGTCGAGCGCCTCCACATGGCCGATGGCCTCCTCCAGGCTGCGGAAGCCCAGCTCGGCCAGCAGCTCGCGCACCTCCTGAGCGATGAACTCGAAGAAGGTGACGACGAACTCCGGCTGACCGGTGAAGCGCTTGCGCAGCTCCGGGTTCTGCGTCGCCACCCCGACCGGGCACGTGTCCAGATGGCAGACCCGCATCATCACGCAACCGCTGACGACGAGCGGCGCGGTGGCGAAGCCGAACTCCTCGGCGCCCAGCAGGGCGGCGATCACGACGTCGCGACCGGTCTTGAGCTGGCCGTCCGTCTGGACCACGATCCGGTCCCGGAGGCCGTTCAGGAGCAGGGTCTGCTGCGTCTCGGCCAGGCCGAGCTCCCAGGGCGCACCGGCGTGCTTCAGCGACGTGAGAGGGGACGCGCCCGTCCCACCGTCGTGGCCCGAGATGAGGACCACGTCGGCCTTGGCCTTGCTCACGCCGGCCGCCACCGTCCCCACGCCCACCTCGGCCACCAGCTTCACGTGCACGCGGGCGCGGGGGTTGGAGTTCTTGAGGTCGTGGATGAGTTGCTTGAGGTCCTCGATGGAGTAGATGTCGTGGTGCGGGGGCGGGGAGATCAGACCCACGCCGGGCGTCGAGTACCGCGTCTTCGCGATCCACGGATACACCTTGTGGCCGGGAAGCTGGCCGCCTTCGCCGGGTTTCGCGCCCTGGGCCATCTTGATCTGCAGGTCGTCGGCGTTGACCAGGTACTCGCTCGTCACACCGAAGCGGCCCGACGCCACCTGCTTGATGGCCGAGCGCCTGGAGTCGCCGTTCGGGAGCGGCACGTAGCGCTCGGCATCCTCACCGCCCTCGCCCGTGTTGCTCTTGCCGCCGAGGCGGTTCATGGCGATGGCCAGGGTCTCGTGGGCCTCGGCGGAGATCGAGCCGTAGCTCATGGCGCCGGTCGAGAAGCGCTTCACGATGGAAGCGACGGGCTCGACCTCGTCGATCGGCACCGGTTCCCGCACGGCGGCCGCACCGGTCCGCAGCGCGAACAGCCCCCGGAGCGTGGCCAGCCGCCGGGACTGGTCGTCCACGAGGCCGGTGTACTGCTTGAAGATGTCGTAGCGGGCGGCCCGGGTGGCGTGCTGGAGCCTGAACACGGTCTCGGGGTTGAACAGGTGGTACTCGCCCTCGCGTCGCCACTGGTACTCGCCGCCGAGGTCCAGGCTGCGATGGACCCGCTCCTCGGGTCGCTTCGGATGGGCCGTGGCGTGACGGGCCGCGACCTCCGCGGCCACCTCGTCGAGGCCGATGCCGCCCAGGCGCGACACCGTCCCGGTGAAGTACTCGTCCACGAGGTCCTGCCCGAGCCCGATGGCCTCGAAGATCTGCGCGCCGGTGTAGCTGGCCACCGTCGACACGCCCATCTTCGACATGACCTTCAGCACGCCCTTGCCGCAGGCCTTGATGTAGCTGGCCACGGCCGTCTCGGGGTCGGCCCCGCCGAGCCCGTGCGCGCCCTTGCCGCCGTCCAAGGAGACCATGTCCTCGATGGACTCGAAGGCCAGGTACGGGTTGATGGCGCCGGCGCCGTACCCGATGAGGAGCGCCATGTGGTGCACCTCCCGGGCATCGCCCGTCTCGATGACGAGGCCGACCTGGGTGCGGGTCTTCTCCCGGATCAGGTGGTGGTGCACGGCGCTCGTCAGGAGCAGCGACGGGATGGGCGCGTACACCTCGTCGGCGTTGCGATCCGACAGGACGATGATGCGGGCCCCGTCCTGGATGGCCTGGCTGACCTGGGTGCGCACGCTGTCGAGGGCGCGCTTGAGGGCCAACCCACCGCCGGCCACCCGGTACAGGCCGGAGACGACGACGGACTTGAAGCCGGCCAGGTCACCGTCCAGGTTGATGTGGATGATCTTGGCCAGATCGTCGTTGCTGATGATCGGGAACGGCAGGATCACCTGACGGCAGCTCGCAGGGCCCGGCTGCAGGAGGTTGCCCTCGGGACCGACGGTCGAGCCGAGCGCGGTGACCAGCTCCTCGCGGATGGCGTCGAGGGGCGGGTTGGTCACCTGGGCGAAGAGCTGCTGGAAGTAGTCGAACAGCAGCCGCGGGCGTTCCGACAGCACGGCGATGGGCGTGTCCGTGCCCATCGAGCCGATGGGCTCGTACCCGGCCTTGGCCATCGGGGCGATGATGATCTTGAGCTCTTCGTGCGTGTAGCCGAACACCTGCTGGCGCCGGCGCACGCTGTCGTGGCTGTAGACGACGTGCTCGCGGTCGGGCAGGCGACCCAGGTGGACGATCCCCGCGTGCAGCCAGTCCTCGTAGGGGTGCTCGCCCGCCAGCTCGGCCTTGATCTCCTCGTCGTCCACGATGCGGCCCTGCGCGGTGTCGACCAGCAGCATCCTCCCCGGCTGCAGCCGCCCCTTCTTGACCACGTGGGCCTGATCGACGTCGACGACGCCGACCTCGGAGGCCATGATCACCAGGTCGTCGTCGGTGACCCAGTAGCGACTGGGACGCAGGCCGTTGCGGTCCAGGACGGCGCCGATCACCGTGCCGTCCGTGAAGGCGACCGAGGCCGGGCCGTCCCACGGCTCCATGAGCGACGCGTGGAACCGGTAGAAGGCCCGCTTGGCCGGATCCATCTGCTCGTGGTGCTCCCACGCTTCGGGGATCATCATCAGCACGGCGTGGGGCAGCGACCGGCCGCCCAGGTGCAGCAGCTCGAGGACCTCGTCGAAGCTGGCCGAGTCCGACGCGCCGGGCGTGCAGATCGGGTAGGCCCGGCTGAGGTCGCCCGGGATCACGTCGGTGGTCAGGAGCGCCTCCCGGGCCCGCATCCAGTTCCGGTTTCCCTGGACGGTGTTGATCTCGCCGTTGTGGGCGATGAAGCGGTAGGGGTGGGCGAGCGGCCACGACGGGAAGGTGTTGGTCGAGAAGCGGCTGTGCACCAGGGCGAGGGCGGACTCCACCCGCTCGTCACGCAGGTCCGGGTAGAACGCGGCCAGCTGCGGGGTGGTCAGCATGCCCTTGTAGATCAGGGTGCGGGCGGACAGCGACGGGAAGTACGGGCTGCCGCCCTCGTTCGGACCGGCCTCGTGCTCGATGCGCTTGCGCAGGGGGTAGATGCGCCGGTCGAGGTCGATCCCCGACGAGCCCGCCGGATCGCCGACGAAGAGCTGGCGGAAGACCGGCATGACCTGGCGGCTGGTCGCCCCGAGCACGTCCGGATCGACCGGGACGTCACGCCAGCCCAGCGTGGTGAGGCCCTCCTCGGCCACGAGGGCCTCGATGGCGGCGACGGCCTTCTCCCGCTCGACGTCGTCCTCGGGGAGGAAGCAGGTTCCGACGGCGTAGTGACCGGCCGGCGGGAGCTCGAAGCCGAGCACTTCCCGCAGGAAGCGGTCGGGGATCTGGAGGAGGATGCCGGCGCCGTCGCCGGTGTCGTGCTCGGCGCCCGTGGCCCCCCGGTGCTCCAGGTTGCACAACGCGCCCACCGCGAGCTCGACGATGCGCCTGGTGGCACGCCCCTTGATGTCGACCACGAACGAAACACCGCAGGCGTCGTGTTCGAACCGCGGGTCGTAGAGCCCGGAGGGCCCCGGTTGGCTCGAGCGCATCATCCTCATCCACGAAGTCGGGATCCCCAGGGGGATCGGCTGGGTGGATGCCGGGACGGCGCTGGCCCGACAGTGGGACGACTCTAGCGGAGCCGTCCCACTGTCGGCGATGTGGTTTGCGGGCCGCTCAGAGGCTGACGAGGGTGCCCCGCACAGCACCGCCCATGAAGGCCGGGTTGTGGGCGTTGAAGTAGTAGCCGGCGGGGTTCTGGACGATGGCCCTGGCCAGCTTGCCCCCCGCCTTCACGCAGCCGATGCCCGACGGCAGCAGGTGCGTGAAATCGACCACGACCGGTCCGGCGACCGTGGCGTCGCCCACGTGGATGTGGAACAGGGTCGGGTCGTCGATCTGGTTCGTGTCGAAGCCCAGGACGCAGATGCGCCCGGCCGGGAGGTTGATCCGGATGACCGCCATTCCGGCCCCATCCGGGTCACCTGGTCCGGGCACCTCCGCCGCGCCGGTCATCAACGCACCGAACAGCCGGGAGAACCCGTGCTCTTCGGCCTCTGCGTCCGTTGTGCCGTCCGCCGCCGATGTCGCTCCGCCGACCGTGGCCGCGCCGACGATCAGGACAGCGGCCGCTGCGGTGGCCACGAGGAAACGGGTACCACGCATGAGTGCTCCTTCCCCTGCCGGGTCCCCCTGACCCGTCAGCCGGAGGTACGTCGGAGTCGGCCGAACGGTTCGCGATCAGCGCGCGCGGGCGTGACAAGACTTCGGCAGTGACCGATGTGCAGCAGTCGGACGGCCATCATTCGCGCCGTCGTGTCCGCTGGCCCGTCCTCGTGGCGACCATCGCCGGATTGGCGGCCGCGGCGGGGGCCGCGCTGCTCACGGTCGGGCCGGTCGACCCGGTCGGTGCGACGCCCGACCCGACGCTGCCCGGCGCCGCCCGCGCCGGCGCCCCGCCGCCGGAGATCACGCTGTCCGGACTCGGGCCCGGACAGGGGGTGACGCGGCTTCATCGGGCCCGCTCGGCTCCGTCTCCGACCCCGGCGTGGCCTACCCGCCGCCGACCGCGGGGTTCACGCCCCTCAACGAGGGCTTCGCCGGGGTCATCTTCGCCAGTCCCGGCAGCCTGCAGATGTACTGCATCAACATCCTCACCCCAACAGACATCGGCTACGGCTACAACCTCGGCACCTGGGACGAAGCGAACGTCAACAACGTCGGCTTCGTGGAACTGCTGCTTGGACCAGCTACTACCCGAACACCGATCAGCCTGCCATCGGCTCCCCCGGGGTGGTCAACGCGGCCGCCCAGGCCGCCGCGGTCCAGGCGGCCATCTGGTACTTCAGCGACAACTACGTCCTCGCCCCCAGCGACCCGCTCGCGGCCGCCGTGGCGTCGATCGTGAACGCCGTCCGGCGTCCAGACGCCCTGCCCGCTCCCACGCCACCGTCGCTGCACGATCACGCCGCCGGCGTCGACCACGGGCGACGTGGGCACGCTCGTCGGGCCCTACGTCGTGGTGACCAAGATCCCGCCGGAGCCACGGGTGACCGCCACCGGGGCCAGCATGTTCGCCGACGCCGCCGGGACGACACCGATCGCCAACGGCGCCACCGTCGTGCCCAGCGGGACACGAGATCTGGCTCAGCGCCACTGCGGCCGGCAGCGCCACGCTGACCGCGGTCGCCAGTGGCCGACGTCCCGAGCGGGAACGTCTACCTCTACAGCGGGAACATCGCCGGCGTCAACGACGCCCAGAGCCTGATCCTCGCTCAGTCCGTCACGGGTGACCGCCAACGCGTCCGCATCGGCCGAGTTCACGACACCGACCACGACGACCACCACCAGACGACCACCACCAGACGACGACAACCACCACCACGGCGCCCACCACGACCACGACGGCACCGACAACCACCACGACGGCACCGACCACCACCCGACCACCACGACGGCACCGACCACCACCACGACGGCACCGACAACCACCACCACGGCACCGACGACGACCACGGCACCGACGACCACCACCACGGACGACCGACGACCACGACGACGAGGTCGACGACCTCGACGACGGTGACGCCGACCACGCCGACGACCAGCCCGAGCGTCGCCCCGTCGGTCATCTCAACGATCCCGGTGACCGGGCCGGCTGCCACGCGAGGGGCCTACGCCGCTGGACTGCTCCTCGTCGCCGTCGGTTGCTTCGCCTACGTCATCGGGCGGCTCGCCCGCAACACTGCCTGACGGCCGGCACCGCCTGATCGGGGCGGGTCAGGGCGTGGGGTCGGTGAAGACCGGTGGGCGCTTCTCGAAGTTGGCCATCACGGCCTCGATCTGGTTGGGGCTGGCGATGAGCGTGCCGATGACCGCCCGCTCCTGCGCGAACTGAGCCGCAGCGTCATCGGACAGGATCCGGTTGAAGAGCGCCTTGACCCCCCGGACGGCGTGCGGGCTGCGGCCCGCGATCTCCCTGGCCAGTGCCAGCGCATCCTCCCGGGGCGTCTCTGACAGCCGGGTCGCCAGGCCGAGGGTGAGCGCCTCGCGGCCCGTCACCATCCGCCCCGTGAACGTCAGCTCCTTGGCCACGTCGGGCCGGACGAGGCGGGTGAGCGTGAGGGTGCCCGTCATGTCCGGCACCAGTCCCCAGTGCACCTCCCGCACCGAGAGCTGCGCCTCCGGGTGGACGATGCGGATGTCGGCGCCCAGCGCGATCTGGATCCCGCCGCCGAGTGCGTGTCCGTGGACGGCGGCGATGACGGGGACCGGGACCTCCTGCCACACCCAGGCCACCTGCTGCCCGAGGTGGGTGATGCGGCCCTCCTCGATCGTGGCCGGGCTCCCCGACCGCTGTTCGGACCCCGCACCCTCATCGGAGCCGTCGCTCTCGGCCATCTGCTGGAACGAGCCGAAGTCGAGCCCGGCGCAGAACGACGCCCCCTCCCCGGAGAGGACGACGCAACGCAGGCCCGGCTCGGTCTTCAGCCGATCGCCGGCCTCCGCGATGGCGAGGAACATGGCGCCGTCGAGCGCGTTGCGCTTGTCGGGCCGGTTGAGGCGGACGTCCGCCACCCCGCCGTCGATGGAGATCGTGACGCGATCGGACATGGCCCGAGTCTCGCAGAGTGTCACCATCCGAACAGAGCTGTCGGAAAGGCGAGCGCGGGTGGCACTTCGCGACATCTCCGTTCGGAAAGCGCGGTTCGTCAGGCGTCCTTGACGGCTTGCAGCGTGTAGCTGTGCGGAAGGCGTTCGGGCCGATCCCGGAGGCGGAACTCGCCTCCCGGCAGAGCGTCCATCATCCCGGGGAGCGCGTCCCAGGGGACGGAGTCGTGCTCCTCCAGCCTCGTCAGGCGGAGGCCGGCCCCGAGGAGCGCGGTGACGATCTCGCCCAATCCGTGGTTCCACTCGTAGGTGCGGTTGTGGGTGAACTCCTGATCGGTCCGGACGTAGGTGCCGGGCTCGTCGAACATCGCCGGCTCGGCCGTCTCGCGGTAGGGGTACTCGACGACGAGCAGGCCGTCGGGCCGCGGGTCGGCCATCGTCCACAACATCGGGTGCCCCTCACGGAGGTGCAGCCGCCCGCCCGGGCGCAGCAGCGTGGCGACCACCCCTGCCCACGCCGTGATGTCCGGCAACCAGTTGAGGGCGCCGACGCCGGTGTAGACGAGGTCGTAGGAGGCGCCGAGCGCCAAGGGCGCTGCGTACAACTCGGACTCCACGAAGCGCACGTCGACGCCGACCCGCTCGGCCAGGTCGCGAGCCTGAGCGAGGGCCGCGGCCGAGAAGTCCAGCCCGGTCACGCGGGCTCCCAGCTTGGCCAGGGAGACCGTGTCGGTCCCGATGTGGCACTGGAGGTGCACCACGTCGAGGCCGGCGATGTCTCCCAGGCGGGGCAGGTCGAACTCGATGACCTCCGAGACGAAGGCGTCGTCGGAGACCAACTCCTCCACGTGGTAGTCGGGTGAGGCGGCGTGGGCTGGCGCTCGCTCCTCCCAGGTGTCGAGGTTGGTGCGCCGGAAGTGGTCCACAGCACCCGATCATGGCGCGATCACCGCCGGCCATGGAACCGGTCCCGGACCGGCGGACCGCTGTCCGACCTGGTCAGCGGATGGTGCCAGACTGGCCCCTTCCCGACTCAGGAGGGATCGCCCGTGAGCAACACCAACGACAGCAGCACTGTGGACAAGGCCAAGGAAGCGGCGGGGACGGCCTGGGAGAAGGCGACCGACCTCGCTCGAAAGGCGTGGGACAAGGCCAAGGTGGTGGCCGCCGACGTCGCCGAGAAGGTGAAGGGCGTCGCCGGCGACGTGTCCTCGAAGGTCAAGGGTGGCGCGGACGACGCTACTGATGCGGCGAAGGACGTCGCCGGTGACACCAGGAAGGCCGGCGGCGACGCGGCCGACAAGGCCAAGGACATCGCCGGAGATGCCGAAGCCAAGGCCAAGGACGTCGCCGGGGACGCCAAGAAGGCCGGCGGCGACGTCACGGCCAAGGCCAAGGGCCTGGCCGATGACGCAGAGGCCAAGGCGAAGGACGTCGCCGGGGACGCCGGGGCCAAGGCCAAGGACGTCGCCGGCAACGCCGAAGCCAAGGCCAAGGAGGCCGCCGACAAGGTCAGCGGCAAGGGATGACCGTCAGGCCGGGTCCGGCTGACCGTAGAGGCCTTCGGGCCCATTCGGGCGATGCGGTCCGTCCGGGCCCGGCCGGCGGTGCACGATGAGCACCACTCCACCTCCTCCTCCTCCTCCGCCACCCCCTCCTCCGCCGGCGCCGGCTCCCCAGCCTGCCGCGGTCCCCTACCGCCCCGTCCAGGACCACCCGCGCGCCGTCGTGGCCCTGGTGCTCGGGATCCTGGGGGTGGTGACCTGCCAGGTGGTGGCGCCGTTCGCCCTGGTGGTCGGCCGCAACACCATGAAGGAGATCGACGCCTCGCAGGGTTCGCTCGGCGGCCGGGGGATGGCGCAGGCCGGCTACATCCTGGGCATCATCGGGACCGTGTTCCTCGCGCTCCTACTGGTCGGCCTGGTGATCCTGATAACGGCCTCGGCCAGCGTCGACTGAGCGTCCTCACTCGACCAGGCGCAACCCGGTCGGCGCGATCGACGGCTCCGTGCGGGGCATGTCGACGACGAACTCGGTGCGATACGCAGGGAAGAGGTGCACCGAGACAAGCACGGGCTCGCCCTCCTCGGTGCGGGTGACCCGCTCGCAGCGCAGCACCGGAGATCCGGGCGGGATGTCCAGCAGGCGGGCGTCGTCGGTCGAGGCGGCATCGGCGCCGATGCTCTGGCTGGCGCCGCCGAGTCGCACCGGCAGCAGTTCGTAGAACGGCGACCGCTCCACGTCCGCGCGCGACAGGTGCTGGCCGAGGCTGGCCGGGCACCAGACGGTGACGATGGCGAACGGCTCGCCGTCGGCCAGGTTGAGCCGGCGCACCCGCAGCACCTGGGAGGTGCCGAGCAGCGTCCTGGTCCGGTCGTCTGCGGTGACGAAGGCGAAGTCGAGGATCTGTCGATCGGGCCGGATGCCCGACGCCGCGAGTTGGTCTTCGAGCGTCGCCAGACGGCCCAAGCTCTGGCGGATGGGCGCGCGTGGCCACGAACCAGCCGAAGCCCTGACGGGCGTCGACCAGGCCCTCCTCCCTGAGCTGTTCCAGGGCGCGGCGGATGGTCACCCGGCTGGCCTCGTAGGTCGCCGAGAGCGCGGCCTCGCTCGGGAGGAGCCGCCCGGCCGGGAACTCGCCGGCCACCACCCGCTCCCGCAACGCGTCGGCGATCTCGCGGTAGCGGATGGTTCGCACTCGCCTCATGCTCGCCTCCATCCGGGCCCGGCGGCAAGGACCCTGCACGCGGTGCGCGACCATGGCTGACACTGGACGCCGT
Organism: uncultured Acidimicrobiales bacterium; assembly: GCA_963813375.1. Lineage (GTDB taxonomy): Bacteria > Actinomycetota > Acidimicrobiia > Acidimicrobiales > Ilumatobacteraceae > DASTFY01. The sequence goes on from CAWEYT010000002.1 coordinate 154,637, forward strand.
CCGTGCGAACTTGTATCATACTTGTATACATACGCTCCACCGCCCGAGGGGGTCCGACCCATGGCCGTCACCGCAGGCACGCCCATCGAGCTCGTCCAGCAGGTCTACGCCTCGCTCCCGGACCGGGTCGCCACCGCAGGCCGCCGGTTGGGGCGGCCACTGACGCTGGCCGAGAAGATCCTCGTCAACCACCTGGTCGACCCCGAGGGCCAGGAGATGGAGCGGGGGCGCAGCTACGCCGACTTCCGTCCCGACCGGGTGGCGATGCAGGACGCCACCGCCCAGATGGCCCTCCTGCAGTTCATGACGGCCGGTCTCCCCGAGGTGGCCGTCCCCTCGACCGTGCACTGTGACCACCTCATCCTGGCCAAGGCCGGCGCTGACATCGACCTCGGCTTCGCGCTCGACATCAACTCGGAGGTGTACGAGTTCCTCCGCACGGTCAGCGGCAAGTACGGCATCGGGTTCTGGAAGCCGGGGAGCGGGATCATCCACCAGGTCGTGCTGGAGAACTACGCCTTCCCGGGCGGGATGATGATCGGCACCGACAGCCACACGCCCAACGCCGGCGGGCTGGGGATGGTGGCCATCGGCGTGGGCGGAGCCGACGCGGTGGACGTCATGACCGGCTTCCCGTTCAACGTCCGCTGGCCCAAGGTGATCGGCGTCCGGTTGACCGGCACGCTGTCGGGCTGGTCATCGCCCAAGGACGTGATCCTCGAGGTGGCCCGGGTGCTCACGGTGGCCGGCGGCACCGGTGCCATCGTCGAGTACCACGGTCCCGGCGCCGACAGCATCTCCGCGACCGGCAAGGCGACCATCTGCAACATGGGGGCGGAGATCGGCGCCACCTGCTCGATCTTCCCCTACGACCAGAACATGGCCATGTACCTCAAGGCCACGGGCCGGGAGGCCATCGCCGACGAGGCCGACCGCGTGGCCGAGCACCTTCGCCCCGACGACGGCGCCCTGTACGACGAGCTGGTCGAGATCGACCTCGACACCCTCAAGCCGCTCATCAACGGCCCCCACTCCCCCGACCGCGCGCATCGCGTGGGTGCGGACGTGACCGCGGCTGCGGAGGCCAACGACTGGCCCTTGCCCATCTCGTCGGCCCTCATCGGTTCGTGCACCAACTCCTCGTACGAGGACATCACCCGCGCCGCGTCCATCGCTCGGCAGGCGGCCGCCCACGGGCTCAAGGCCCGCACGCAGCTTCTCGTCACGCCGGGCTCGGAGCAGGTGCGGGCGACGATCGAGCGTGACGGCCTGCTGGCGGACCTCGAAGCCATCGGCGCCGAAGTGCTGGCCAACGCCTGCGGGCCGTGCATCGGCCAGTGGGAGCGGACGGACCTGGAACCGGGCCAGCTCAACACCATCGTCAACAGCTACAACCGCAACTTCCCGAAGCGCAACGACGGCAACGCCAACACGCTGTCGTTCGTGACGTCGCCGGACACGGTGGTGGCGCTGGCCCTGGCAGGAACGCTGGCCTTCGACCCCACGACCGACACCCTGACCAACGACCGCGGCGACGAGGTGCGGCTCGAGGCACCGGTCGGCGAGGTCCTCCCCGACAAGGGGTTCGACCCCGGCGACAGCGGCTTCATCGCCCCGCCCGCCGAGGGGAGCGACGTCGCCGTCGTGGTCGATCCGAGCTCGGAACGCCTCCAACTGCTCGAACCCTTCGCCCCGTGGGACGGCCAGGACTACCTCGGCCTCGTGGTCCTGATGAAGGCGCAGGGCAAGTGCACCACCGACCACATCTCCGCCGCCGGCAAGTGGCTGCGCTACCGAGGCCACCTGGAGAACATCTCGGGCAACCTCTTCCTCGGCGCGGTCAACGCGTTCACCGGCGGCACGGGCGAGGGCAAGGACCAGACCGACGGCGAGACCCGCGCCTACCCGGAGATCGCCCGGCGTTACGCCGAGGCCGGCATCGCCTGGTGCGCGATCGGCGACGAGAACTACGGCGAGGGCTCGAGCCGCGAGCACGCCGCCATGGAGCCACGGTTCCGCAACGGCAAGGTCATCTTCGCCCGCAGCTTCGCCCGCATCCACGAGACCAACCTCAAGAAGCAGGGTCTGGTGCCGCTGACCTTCGCCGATCCCGCCACGTACGACCTGATCGGCGAGGACGACCGCATCAACGTGCTTGGCCTGGCCGACCTCACCCCGGACCAGCCGGTGCGGTGCCAGATCGTGAAGCCTGACGGGACGACCATCGACTTCCTCGGCAACCAGACGTTCAGCGAGGAGCAGATCGGGTGGTTCCGGGCCGGGTCGGCGCTCAACATCGTGAAGCAGCGGGTGGCGGCCGGGGGCTGAGGACGCGATGGCGACCTTTCTGGCCCACATCCGCATCCACCCCGGCCGTGAGGCGGAGTTCGAGCGCATCGTCGCCGAGCTCCACCGGCAGACGCACGATCGCGAGAAGCGGCGTGCGACGCTACGAGTACTGGCGAGCCGCCGAGCCCTCGACGTACTACGCGCTGGCGTCGTTCGACAGCTTCGACGCGTTCCTCGTCCACCAGACGAGCGAGCACCACGAGATCGCCGCTCCCGCGCTGCGGGACGTGACCGAGTCCATGCACGTCGAGTGGCTGGACCCGGTGCCCGATGCGTGCGAGGCCGTGCCGAGCGACACCGGCCCGTTGCCAGTGGGTGCGTCGGAGCTGGCGGCCAGCTATCACGCCCGCTTCGGTGGCGACGTCGTGGCCGACTGGTGGCCCGCCCGACCATGACCCACATGATGATCAGGGCTGTGGACGCTGCTCGGCTTCCCGCTGGACGACGTCCCCACCCTCAAGCGGTGGTCCGAGGCCTGGGCCATGCCCTTCGCTCGGGGGCTCACGCCAGAGCAGGAGATGTACGTGGCCGAGCAGGGGGTGGCCTTCCAGCGCTACATCTGGGAGCACCTGCAGGAGCGGCGGCGGGAGCCGCAGGACGACGTGCTGTCCCGCTTCGCCGAGGCGACCTTCGACGACCCCCAGCAGGGCGAGCGTCCACTCACGGAGGGCGAGATCATCAACATGGTCGACCACCTCTACACCGGTGGCAACGAGACGACGACGTTCGCCATCACGTCGGCGGTGTGGCTGCTGACCAGCCATCCCGACGTCGAGCAGCGCCTGCCGCGACGAGCCCCGCCTTCTCCCCCGTTTCGTCGACGAGGTGCTGCGCCTCGAATCGCCCACACAGGGGCTGTGGCGGGGTGTCGCCAAGGACGTGGAGATCGGCGGGGTGACGATCCCGAAGGGCTCGTCCATCCACCTGCGGTACGGCGCCGCCAACCGCGATCCCGAGATGTTCACCGAGCCCGACGCGCTGGATCTCGACCGCGCCAACGCCAGCCGCCATGTGGCCTTCGCGGCCGGCGAGCACCGCTGCCCAGGCGAGGGCCTGACCAAGCTCGAGCAGCGCATCGCCGTGGAGCTGGTGTTGGCCAGGATGTCGAACCTCCGCTTCACGCCCGACCGCAACGACTTCACCCACTTCCGCGGGTTCTGGCTCCGGGCCCTCACCGAGCTGCACATCACCTTCGACCCGCTGTGATCACCCGTTCCGGTCATCGAAACTGGCCCGCCGGGCGGCGCGGAACTCTGACCAGAACGATCCCGGGAGTCAGCCGAGGGAGCGCACCAGGTCCCACGCCTGGCGGGTGGCGAAGACGACGCGGCGGGGTGCGTAGGCGTCCCCCAGCAGGTGGACGTCGGGATGCGACCCCTTCAGCTCGTGGTACAGCCCGTCGACCGGCACGGCGCCGCACGACAGCACGACGCTGTCGAACGGCCCGGCCGACCAGCGGCGACCGCTGTAGGCGTGGGCCAGCTCGACGTGCGGCAGCTCCATGCCGACCACCCGGGTCAGCGGCACGAGCTGCACACCGCCGCCGTCGAGGCGGGCCAGCAGCGCGCCCATCGAGTACTTGCCGACCAGCGGAGCCAGGGCGGGCGTCTGGAAGACCAGCGTCACGTCGTGCCCGCCAGCGGCCAGGTGGTCGGCCACCGCGACGGGCGCGGGGCGGTCGTCTTCGGCGACCACCAGCACGCGTGGTCCGACCGACGCCGCACCGGCGAGCACGTCCGTGCCCTGCACGACGCGCTCGTGGTCGGCACCGGGCACGGTCAGCGGGCGGGGCCGCGCGCCGGTGGCCACCACGACGGTGTCAGCCCTGGCTGCGACGACGTCCTCGGCCGTCGCCTCGCGGCCCAGCGCGACGTCGACACCGGCCCGGGCGAGACGCTCGCCCTGCCAGGTGATCCAGTCGGAGAACGTGCCGTTCATCCGCGCCCGGGCGGCGATGGCGAACTGGCCCCCGAGGTGATCGTCGCGCTCCCACAGCGCGACGTCGTGACCGACCTCGGCCGCCAGCGCCGCCACCTCCATCCCCGCCGGGCCGCCGCCGATCACGAGGATCCGCCGGGGCCGGGCGGACGGCGCCAGGTCCTCCTCGGCCTCGCGGCCGGCCCGAGGGTTGACCGCACAGCCGTAGATGAGGCCCTCGACGGTCTGCCGGTGAATGCACTCGTTCAGCCCGATGCACGGGCGGATCAACTCCCGCCGGCCGCTCGCCGACTTCGCCACCAGCTGCGGGTCGGCCATGATCGCCCGGGCCATCGCCACCAGGTCGGCGTCACCACGGGCGATCACGGCGGCCGCGGTCTCCGGCTTGACGACCCGGCCGGCGTAGACGACCGGCCGGTCGGTGGCCTGCCGCGCCTGCCCGCACAACGGCGCCCACGCGGCCTCGGGGTACGAACCCGGCGGGATGTAGCTGGGCGCCCCCCAGTTGCTGCCGACATCGAGGCTGAAGTAGTCGACGGTCCCCTCCGCGGTGAAGGCGGCCATCACCCGCTGGCACTCGTCCAGTCCGTAGCCGCCGTCGATCATCTCGTCGAGGCAGAGGCGCAGGCCGAGGGTGATCGGCCGCCCGACGTGGCCCCGGATCGACTCCACGACCTCGCGCAGGAAGCGCCGCCGAGCCTCCGGGTCGCCGCCGTAGCCATCGGTGCGGTGGTTCGTGAGCGGCGAGAGGAACCACTGGAGCAGGTCGTCGTGGTTGGCATGGAGCTCGATGGCGTCGACCCCCGCCTCGGCGGCGAGCGCCGCCGACTGGCCGTACTCGTGCACGAGCCAGGCGATCTCGTCGAGGTCGACGGCATGGGGGATGCGGTGGTCGTAGTAGCCGCTCGGCTCGTGCGAGGGCGCCAGCGGCATGCCGCCCTGCAGCACCATCTGGACGGAGAGGAAGCCGCCGGCTGCGTGCACGCGATCGGCGAACGTGCCCAGCCGGGGCACGAAGTCCGGGTGGCGGAAGAACCCGGGCCCGTGGGCCCCGATGCCGGTCGGCTCGAAGCCGGGCGGCAGCGGGTTGCGCACGAAGGTCGGGCCGCCGCCGATCCACTGGACGCCTCCCTCGACCTTGGCCAGCCAGTGGGCGCAGTGCTGCTCGAACTGCGCCGTGGTCCCGAGCAGCGCGCCGGCGCCGCCGCCGTGCGGCGGCACCACGATCCGGTGGTCGAGGGCCATCGTGCCGACCTGGATCGGCTGGCGGAGCTCCGAGAAGGAGTCGGCGGTCATCGCGGGGACCGTAGCCAGCACCTCACGAGCGTCCGGACGAGTGCCCCGGCGTCGGTCGGTAGCGTCCAGGCGATGCCTCCGCCGCCCGATCCCGACCCCTCGGACCCCTCGACACCCCTGCGGGTCGACCCACCGTTCGAATCGGCGGAGCGCCCGGCCCTGCGGGAGTGGCTCGACTACCACCGCGGCACGCTGGAGGTGAAGTGCGCAGGGCTCGACCGCGCGGGCCTCATCGCCCGGCCGGTCGCCAGCTCGCTGCTCAGCCTCCAGGGCCTCGTCCGCCACATGGCCGAGGTGGAGCGGCACTGGTTCCGCCGCGTGCTCGACGGCCAGGAGACGCCGCCCCTCTACTACGACGACGACCAGCACCCGGACGGCGACTTCGAGCTCATCGAGGACGCCGACTGGGCGACCGACCTGGCCACGTGGCACGCGGAGTGCGACGCCGCCCGCGCCATCGAGGCCGCCGCTCCCTCCCTCGAGGTCGCCGGCACCACCCGGCGCGGGGAGACCGTCGACCTGCGCTGGATCATGATCCACATGATCGAGGAGTACGCCCGCCACAACGGCCACGCCGACCTGCTCCGCGAGCTGGTCGACGGGACGGTCGGGGACTGACATGGAGGTCTCCGAGGCCATGCGGACAACTGGCGCGGTCCGAGACTTCACCGACGACGTGGTTGCGGATGCAACCATCGTCGCGATCCTCGACGACGCCCGCTTTGCCCCGAGCGGGTCCAACCGCCAGGGGTGGCACGTCGTCGTGGTGTCGGACCCGGCGGTGCGACGACGACTCGCCGACCTCATGGGGCCGGTGTGGAGCGAATACACGGCCCAGATCCGCCTGGGCGAGACGGCGTTCAGCGCCGTGCGGCCGACGGCGGCCGACCTGGAGGCCGCTCGCGCCGAACGTCAGCCGAATCCGCTGCTCGACGGCATCGAGACGGTCCCTGTCGTCCTCGTGGTCGGCGTCGACCTCCGGGCGCTCGCCGTCATCGACAAGGACACCGGGCGACCGTCGATCGTCGGTGGCGCGTCGATCTACCCGTTCTGCCACAACATCCTGCTCGCCGCCCGAGCCCGCGGACTGGGAGGCGTCCTCACGACCTTGATCACGAGGGTCGAGGCCGAGGCCCGACCCGTCGTGGGGCTCCCGGACACCCACGCCCTGGCCGGGATGCTGTTCCTCGGCGTACCCGTCCACCAGCCGACGCGTCTGCGGCGCCGACCGGTGGAGGAGTTCGCGACGATCGATCGGTTCGACGGTCCGCCGCTGTCCGCCGGTCAGCCGACGGGCTCGGGCTGACGCTCCTCCTGCTCGGCCGCGGGCGGCGTGTCGATCGGAGGCGCCGGCGGGCGACCGCGGGTGGGGCCGTGCCCTTCCCATCGTCGCCGGCTTGGACGACGGGAACGGGCGTCGGGTTCCACCGCCGATCAGCTGCTCCGATCAGCTGGGCCGATCAGTCGGTCCCCGGCCGGCGGGTGGTCTCCTTCTCGGGGTCGCCCTTGTAGCCGGGTGGGAACGTACGGAGCAGCTCCTCCCGCGTCGGTTCGCGGTGCTCCCGGGCCTCGGCGGGAAGGAGGGCGACGATGGCCTTCATGATCCGCTTGGTGTCGGCGTCGACGCTGCGGTACTTGAGCGTCACCGCGGGGCCGACGCGGAGCCGCACGGTCGGCGGGTTGGTCACGTTGAGGATGTTGGGCAAACGGGCGGACCTGGGCCACACCTTCTCCGTCCCCCACACTCCGATGGGGATCACCGGGGCGTGGGTCATGGTGGCCAGGCGGGCGGCGCCCCAGCGTCCTTGGAGCACGGGATCGAAGAACGCCTTGCCCCGCGGGATGGTGCCCTCGGGCATCAGCGCCACCATCTGGCCGGCCTCGAGGGCGTCCGCCGCGTGGCGCAGCGGCTCGTCCGAGCCGGAAGCCCGCTCGACGCGGATGCCACCCATCGCCTTCGCGATCTGGCCGACGATGGGCGCGTCGAACACCTCCTTCTTGCCGAGGAAGCGCACGGTCCGCCCGCTGCGGGCCACGACCATCGCGACCGCGGAGGCGTCGAAGTACGAGCGGTGGTTGGCCACGAGGATGGCCGGGCCGGCGGCCGGGATGTTGTGCACCCCGTCGATGTCCCACCGTGCGAACGGGATGGTCGACGGCCGCGTGAGCGCCAGGGCCAGCTGCTGGGGCTCGAGGTCCAGCACCGGCAGCTTGGGCACGCCGGGCGGAACGTCGAGGTGCACGACCGGCCAGCGACGGGCCAGCGCCATGAACAGCATCCGCGGATCCGGGTTGACGGCAACGGGGTGCCCGACGGACGAGAGCAGCGGCGTGTCGTACACGCTGTCGGAGTAGGCGTAGCTCTCGGCCATGTCGATGTCGTGGCGATCGGCCCACTCCCGGACGGCCTCCAGCTTGCCGTTGGCCCACACGAAGGGCCCGACGATCGAGCCGTCGTACGTGTCGTCGGCGTTGACGCCGTAGGTGGTGGCGACCACGTCGTCGAAGCCGAGGCGCTCGGCCAGCGGGCGCACCAGGTCGACCGGCGTCGTGGTGGCCATGACCAGCTTGCGCCCAGCCGCCTTGTGCTGCTCGATGATCGGCCCGGCGAACGGCTGGATCATGCCGCTGAGGACGTCAGCGGCCGCCTCCGCAGCAGCCTTCACGGCTGCCCTCGAGCGCCCCCGCGCCATGGTGGCGGCCTGGCGGGCCAGCATCATGGCCGGCAGGTTCTCCCCCACCCGGCTGAACAGGCCGTAGACCATGCGCTCGCCCGGGATGGCACGGGTGATGAGGCCGGCCGACCGCATGGCCTCCGAGAAGACCATGCCGCTCCCGCCCGAGAGCAGAGTGCGATCGAGATCGAAGAAGGCCGCGGAGCGGTTGGACCGTCGATCGTTGCGCGCGGCCATGGGCGGTGACCGTAACCGAAAACGGGAAAGGCGCCGCTGGGGGAGCGGCGCCTCTCGACCGAGAAGCTCGCGAAGCTGGGGGGGCCTCGGACTCGAGCTCCTATCGAGCGGGGTTGGGGGAACCTCGCTTCGAGTTAGTGAAAGTATGCACGATCGCGCGGCATCTTTCAACCTGCAGCCGGTGATACCGGCCATCGTTCCTACCGATGGGGCCCGTACGATGTCGCCGATGGACCTGCGCCAGCTCGCAGCCCTGGTGGCGGTCGACGACCACGGCTCGTTCTCGGCTGCCGCCCGGGCGCTCTACACCGTGCAGTCCAACGTCTCGGCCCACATCGCCCACCTCGAGCGTGAGCTCGGGGTGGTCCTGGTCGACCGGACCAAGGGCCGGCTCACCCCCGAGGGTGTCGTGGTCGTGGCACGGGCGCGGCGGATCCAGCGCGAGCTGGAGGCGCTCACCGCGGATGCCGCCTCGATGGGCCAGGAGGTGGCCGGCGAGGCCCGGCTCGGGGTGATCGGCACGACCGCCCGCTGGCTCGTCCCCCAGCTCCTCGGCGCCGTCCACGCCGCCCACCCGAAGGTCCAAGTCGTCATCCTCGAGGCCAGCACCACGTCGCTCGTCCCCCTCGTGGTCGGGGGAGGGCTCGACCTGGCGGTGGTCAACCTGCCGGTCGAGGATCCAGAGATCGACACGTCGCTGCTGTTCACGGAGGAGCTCGTCCTGCTGGCCACCGCGGCCAGCCCGCTCTACGGCAGGACCGAGGTGAGGTTCTCGGAGCTCTCCGACCACCCTCTCGTGCTCCCCCCTCCCGGCACCGCGCTGCGCCGGGACCTGGACGCCGAGGCCCGGCGGGCAGGGGTGACGCTGCGGCCACAGGCCGAGATCGACGGCGTGCGGCTCATGGCCTCGCTCGCCTTCGAGGGCTACGGCTCGACCATCGTGCCGACCACCGCCGTGCCGGGCTGGCTCAAGGGCGACTTCGCCCGCATCCCCATCACCGACCTCGCGCTCCGCCAGGTCGGCATGGCCCGCCGGCGGCGCGCCATGCTGAGCGCATCCGCGCGAGCCGTCGCCGACGTGCTGCAGGAGGTCATCGGCGTCAAGGGTCCCAAGCAGCGCGGTGTCAGGGTCCAAGCCACGCGGGGCGACGGCGAGCCGCCGGTGCTGGCGCAGGAGCCGCTGTAGCCTGCGAGGCGATGGCCCAGGCGTCGGTCGCTCTGCGGGCCCAGGCGCCTGGGGCGGTGCGGGCGGCGGTCGAGCACATCGACGGCCGCCCGGTGGTGGTGGCCCGGATGGACGCCTCGGAACGGCGAGGCGCGCTCTCGTCGACGGCATCCGCCACCCTCGCCGAGGCGGCACGGACGGCCAGGGACCAGCGCATCCCCCTCGTCGCCTCGATCGCGTCGAGCGGAGCCGACATCCTCGAGGGCATGGCCGCCCTGCACGGATGGGGTCAGGCGGCCCGCGCCATCGCCGACTGCTCCGGGATCGTTCCCGTCATCATCGTGCTGGACGGTCCGGCGGTGTCCGGCCCGGCGCTCCTCATCGGGCTGGCGGACTTCGTGATCATGACCGAGGAGGCGTACGCCTTCGTGTCGGGCCCCTCGATGGTGGCCGAGTTCACCGGCGTCACCATCGACAACGACGAGCTCGGCGGCGCGACCATCCACGCCCGCCACAGCGGCGCGGCGACGCTGGTGGCGCACGACGCGGTCGCGGCCCAGCAGGCGGTGGCCGACCTCCTGTCGTACCTGCCATCCCACACCGACGAGGAACCACCACGCGTGGCGACGACCGACCCGCCCGACCGGCTCACGCCCGAGGTCGTCGACATCCTGCCCACGACCGCCACGGGGAGCTACGACGTCCGGGACATCATCGGTGCCCTGGTCGACGACGGCCACTTCGTCGAGATGCGGAGCCGGTGGGCGCCGAACGTCGTCACCGCCCTCGCCACCTTCGACGGCCGGCCGGTCGGCGTGCTGGCCAACCAGCCGCTCGCCATCGCCGGCACCCTCGACATCCCCGCCTCCCAGAAGGGCGCCCGGTTCGTCGCCTTCTGCGACGCCTTCAACCTGCCCATCGTGACGCTCGTCGACACCCCCGGCTTCTACCCCGGCAAGGACCTCGAGTGGCGGGGGATGATCCGCCACGGCGCGCAGCTCGTGTTCGCCTACGGCCGGGCGACGGTCCCCCGCGTCTGCATCATCCTGCGCAAGAGCTACGGCGGGGCGTACATCGTCATGGATTCCAAGCGCATGGGCAACGACGTCTGCCTGGCGTGGCCCGGGGCGGAGTTGGCGGTGATGGGCGCCGGCCAGGCGGCGGCGATCCTGCAGCGCGGCGCCTCGGACGAGCAGCGGGCCGCGTTCGAGCAGGACTACGACGAGCGGCTGCTCAACCCCTACGTCGCCGCCGAGCGCGGGTACGTCGACGCCGTGATAGAGCCCGACGAGACCCGGCAGGAGATCACCCGTGCCCTGCGCCTCCTCGTCTCCAAGCGCGAGCAGCTCCGACCGCGCAAGCACGACAACTCTCCGCTGTGAAGGTGAGGAGCCTGCGATGACGACCGTCCATGTCCCCGGCGCCTGTCCCCACGACTGCCCCGACACGTGCGCATGGACGGTCACGGTGACCGACGGCGTCGCCACGGGCGTCCACGGTGTGAAGGACCACCCGGTCACGGCCGGGCACCTGTGCGTGAAGATGCAGCGCTACGAGGAACGGACCTACCACCCGGACCGGCTGCTCCAGCCCGCTGATCCGCACGGGAGCCAAGGGCGCCGGCCAGTTCCGCGAGGCGTCGTGGGACGAGGCGCTCGGTGCGGTCCGCGACGGCCTCTCGCGGGCCATCGACGAACACGGCCCACTCTCCGTCCTGCCGTACTGGTACCTGGGGACGATGGGCGAGCTGCAGGGCTCGTCCATGGACCGCCGGCTGTTCAACGCTCTCGGGACGGCCCAGATGGACGGCACGATCTGCCTGTCCGCGGGTGCCTGGGCATGGGGACTGACCTACCCGGCCGGGTGGCCGGCCACGGACATCGAGTCCGTCGCCGAGGCCGACCTCGTCGTGGCCTGGGGCGCCAACATGGTGTCGACCCACCTGCACTTCTGGCCGTACTTCCTGCAGGCGCGCAAGCGCGGCGCCACCATCGTCTGCATCGATCCGGTCCGCACGAAGACGGCCCGGGCGTCCGACATCCACCTGGCTCCACGACCGGGCAGCGACGGCGCGCTCGGCGCTCGGCCTGCTCCACGTGATCTTCGCCAAGGGCTGGGAGGACACCGACTTCCTGGCCGAGCGGACCACCGGCGCCGACGAGCTGCGGGCGCGGGCGGCCGAGTGGCCGGTCGAGCGGGCGGCCGCCGCCACCGGCCTCGCCGAGTCCGTCATCACCGATCTCGCGTCGCGCTTCGCCGAGGCGAGATCCTCGTTCATCAAGCTCGGCCCCGGAGCCCAGCGCCACGCCGACGCCGGGCAGGCCTTCCGGGCCATCCTCTGCCTTCCCGCCGTCACCGGAGCGTGGCGCCACCCGAGCGGCGGCGCGCACGTGCACAGCGCCAACACCTTCCCCGGTCGGGGCAGCGCCATGGAGCGGCCGGACCTGCGCCCTCCGGGCGCGCCGACCCGGGTCGTCAACCAGGTCCAGCTCGGCCGAGCGCTGGCCGGCACCTACGACGACCAGGGGCCCGTGGCCGCCCTGTGCATCGCCAACACGAACCCCGCCGTCGTGTGCCCCGACTCTGGCGCGGTCGCTCGCGGGCTTGGCCCGCGAGGACCTCTTCACCGTCGTCCTCGAGCAGTTCATGACCGACACCGCCCGCTACGCCGACGTCGTGCTGCCGGCCACCACCCAGCTCGAGCACCTGGACGTCGTGAAGTCGTGGGGCCACCGCTACCTCACGCTGAACCGGCCGGCCATCGAGCCCCGCGGACAGTCCCGGCCGAACACGGAGATCTTCCGGATGATGGCGGCCGCCCTCGGCCTCGACCACCCGGCGCTGGCCGACAGCGATGACGTTCTCCTCGCCACCTACCTCGACGGCTACGACGCCGACACCGTCGCTCGACTGCACGAGCAGGGCTGGGTGAAGGTCCGGCCCGCCGAGGATGCCCGGACCAAGGTCATGCTGCGCTCCGAGGCCATGGCCCGCATGGGGCTCGACCCCCTGCCGGACGCGCCCGACGGACCGGCACCCTCCGCCGGCTCTCCCCCGCCCGGGGGCCCGGCGGAGCCACTGCTCGTGCTCACGCCCAAGTCCCACCACTTCCTCAACTCGACCGCGGTGAACCACCAGCGGCTGCGTGTCATGGCCGGGGAGCCGTCGCTGCTGGTGGCGCCGGTCGACGCCGACGCCCGCGCGCTGGTCGACGGCGAGCTGGCCTGCCTGCGCTCGGAGCACGGTTCGCTGACCGTGCCCGTCCAGCGCAGCGACGACGTGCTGCCGGGCACCGCCGTCCTGCTGAGCAACTGGTGGAACGGCGACTTCCCCGGCGGGACCGGGGTCAACGCGCTGACCGGACAGGAGCTCACCGACGTCGGCGGCGCGCCCCGGTTCCACGTCCGCGCCCGCCTGTCACCAATCTGACGCGCTGCCAGCAGGGGCCGGCTCGCCGATGACCCTCGGTGATGCCCTGATCTAACCTGCGGTCGTATCCCGCGGAAGGGACGGTTCAGGTGCCAGACAGCATCACCATCATCGACGACCGGACGGGCAAGCAGATCACGGTGCCCATCGACGACGGCGTGTTCCCGTCGTCGGCGCTGCGGGAGCTCGATCCGGACCTGCGCATGTACGACCCCGCGTACCTGTCGACCGCGGCGTGCGCGTCGGCGGTCACCTTCCTGGACGGCGACGCCGGCATCCTGCGCTACCGGGGCTACCCCATCGAGCAGTTGGCCGAGCACTCGAGCTACGTCGAGGTGGCCTACCTCCTCCTCAACGGCGAGCTCCCGGACGCCGAGCAGCTCAAGTCGTGGAGCTACCAGGTCATCCACCACACCTTCCTCCACGACAACGTACGGAAGCGGTTCATGGAGGGCTTCCACTACGACGCGCATCCGATGGGCATGTTCGTGTCCGGCCTCGCCGCGCTGTCGACCTACTACCCCGAGGCCAAGGACATCTTCGACGCCGCCACCCGCGACAAGCAGGTCCTCCGGCTCATCGCCAAGACGCCCACCCTGGCCGCCTACTGCCACCGCTTCAGCGTCGGCATGCCGACCGTGTTCCCCGACAACTCCCTGTCGTACACGGAGAACTTCCTCAACATGATGTTCAAGGTGGGAGACGACTACGAGGTGCCGCCGGTGCTGGCCCGGGCCCTCGACGTCCTGTTCATCCTGCACGCCGACCACGAGCAGAACTGCGGCACGACGGCCATGCGCGTCGTCGGCTCCGCGCACGCCGATCCGTTCATCGCCTGCTCGGCGGCGGCATCGGCGCTCTACGGACCGCTGCACGGCGGGGCCAACGAGGCCGTCGTCCGGATGCTGGGCGAGATCGGTTCCGTGGAGAACGTCCCCGGCTTCATCGATGACGTGAAGGCCGGCAAGGGCCGCCTCATGGGCTTCGGCCACCGCGTCTACAAGAACTACGACCCGCGGGCCACGATCATCAAGCAGACCGCCTACGACGTGTTCGACGTGACGGGCAAGAACCCGCTGCTCGACATCGCCCTCAAGCTCGAGGAGGCGGCGCTCAACGACGACTACTTCAAGTCGCGCAAGCTCTACCCGAACGTCGACTTCTACTCCGGGCTCATCTACCAGGCGATGGACTTCCCGGTGGACATGTTCACCGTGCTCTTCGCCATCCCGCGCACGTCCGGCTGGCTCGCCCACTGGGTCGAGCTGCTCGGCGACAAGGAGCAGAAGATCGCCCGTCCCCGCCAGGCCTACACCGGCACCGGCCTGCGGGACTACGTGCCCCTCGACCAGCGGACCTGACCCTGCTGATTTCCCGGGGGCTGTCTCCCCCAGGGGCCGTTTCCCCGGGGCGCCGGCCCCCGGCGCCCTCCCAGCGTTCTCCCAGGGTCCGCGGAGACATGCCCCAGCCCGGCGCGCCACCATGGACCCGGCGGGGCGCACGCTGATCGGAGGAGTGGACCATGACCGAAACGTCGAACACGGGCCGGGGGCGCAAGCTGGCCCTGTGGATCGGTGGCGCCATCGTGGCGCTGGTGATCCTCGTCGTCGGAGGGACGTGGGTCTACATCAACCTCATCAAGGACGACGCGCCGGAGGAGCTCAGCTTCGAAGAGCGCGATGAAGAGGCCGCGGCGACAGACGCCCCCGCGACGGACGCGCCGACCACGGTGGCGGCCTCTGAATCGACAGCGGCCGCTGCCGCGACCACGACGGCCGCTGCGGCGGCGGAGGCTTCGGGCATCGACGGGACGTGGACGGCGACCCCCGAGTCCGTCCTCGGCTACCGGGTGAAGGAGACGCTGTTCGGACAGGACACCGAGGGCGTCGGCCGCACCAACGCGGTCACGGGATCCCTGTCCGTGGCCGGCACCGCCGTCGAGGCAGGCGAGTTCACCGTGGACATGACGACGGTGGAGAGCGACTCCGGCAACCGGGACAACCAGTTCCGGGGCCGCATCATGGACACCGACAACTTCCCGACGTCCACCTTCACGCTGACCCAGCCCATCGAGCTGGGCACGATCCCTGCCGAGGGCGAGACCATCACCGCGAGCGCCACGGGTGACCTGACCCTGCGCGGCACCACCCTGCCGGTGACCTTCGACGTGCAGGCCCGGCTGAACGGCGGGAACATCGAGGTGGACGGTTCGATCCCGATCGTGTTCGCCGACTGGGGCATCCCCAACCCCAGCTTCGGGCCCGCGACCACCGCGGACAACGGCCTGCTCGAGTTCCTGCTCGTCTTCAGCCAGGGCTGAGGCACCAGCCGGCCCGGATCGTGCCACGGAGGTCGAACGGCGCTCGTCGTCCTGGTGCCCGAGGCCGACGTGGCCATCGGGGACGACCGCCTCCGCCACGACGCCAACGCGGCCCGCGGGGTCCCGGCCCACGTCACGGTGCTGTTCCCCTTCCGCTCCCCGGTCGATGTGACGACGTCTGAGCAGGTGGCGCGGATCTGCCGTGGGTTCGCGCCGTTCGAGGCCCGGTTCGCGGCGGTGGGACGGTTCCCGGGCGAGGTGGTGTGGCTGGCACCGGAGCCGACCGAGACCTTCGCCGCGCTGCTGTCCACGGTGGCCCACTGGTTCCCGGACCGCCCGCCCTACGAGGGCACGATCCCCGACCCCATCCCCCACCTCACGTCGGCGAAGGGGTGTCGCCCGAGGACGCCGACGAGCTGTCGACTGCGCTCGCCTCGGCGCTGCCCATCACGACCTTCGTGTGGGAGCTCACGCTGCTGGTGGAGGACGACGCCGGCCAGTGGAGCGTCGGGCCGCGCTGGCCGCTGGGCTGACGCTGCCGGGCGGCGGGTCAGGCGACGTCGAGGAGGATCTTGCCGACGTTGGCGTTGGACTCCATGTGGCGGTGCGCGTCCGCGACGCGGTCCAGCGGGTAGCGGGAGTCGATCACGGGCCGCAGGCCGGCGCCGTCGAACAGCGGCAGCACCTCCGCCGCGAACCGCCGCGTCACCGCGATCTTCTCCTCGATCGGGCGGGCACGCAGCACCGTGCCGATCAGGCTGACCCGCTTGGGCAGCAGCGCCCCGATGTTCACGGACGTCGCCCCGCCGGCCATGAGGCCGACCTGGACGATCCGCCCTTTCACCGCCACGGCTTGGAGGTTGCGGTCGAGATAGTCGCCACCGACCACGTCGAGGACCACGTCCGGCCCCTGCCCGCCGGTGACCGCCCGGACCTCGTCGACGAAGTCCGTCGTCGTGTAGTCGATGGCGGCATCGGCGCCCAGGTCGAGGCAGGCGGCCACCTTCGCCGTCGAGGTCGTGACCGCGATGCGGGCACCGATCGCCTTGGCGATCTGGATGGCCGCGGTGCCGACGCCCGACGCGCCGGCGTGGACGAGCGCCCACCGGCCGCTGGTCAGCCCGCCCTGGACGACGAGTGCGTCCCACGCGGTGAGGAAGACCTCGGGGATGGCCGCGGCGTCAGCCAGGGGCACCGATGCGGGCACGGCCATGAGCTGGCGTTCGTGCACGGCGACGCGTTCGGCATAGGCGCCACCCGACACGATGCCCATCACGGGGTCGCCCGGCTGCCACATCGTCACCCTCTGCCCGGTTGCCGCGACCACGCCGGCCAGCTCGAGGCCGGGGATCTCCGCGGCTTCCCAGGCCGGGCTGGGGTAGAGCCCCATCCGCTGCAGGAGGTCGGCCCGGTTCAGCGCGGTCGCCCGGACGTCGACGAGCACCTCCTCCGGCCCGATCTGCGGATCGGGGACCTCCTCGAGCGTCAGGACCTCGGGACCTCCGTAGGAGTGCAGGACGACCGCGCGCACGGCCGGATCTCGTCAGCTGGCCGGAACGTCCGACGGGTGGCAGACGAGCGCGTGGATGACGTCCTTGGAGTGGGTGAGCGGGATGCGGTTGCCCTCGAGCTCGATGCGCGAGTCCGTGGCTTCGTCGATCAGCTCGAGGATGCGCACGTTGACCCGGGCGTGCACCTTGACCGTCAACCCCTCGCGTGGGACCTGGAAGACGAGATCCGTCGGTTCCTCGCGCCTGCTCCGGCCGGCGAACCCGTACACCTGGGTGGCGGACACGCCGAGGAGCATGTAGGGCGGCAGGCCCGACCCGCTGTCGGACGCGTGCGCGCCAGCCATGTACCCGGCGGCCAGACCGACCGCGGATCCGAGGTTGCCCCCGAGATCCCCGCCGACCTCGCTGCCGATGAAACCTCCCAGGAAGGCCTTGCCGGTCCGTCCCCGGGGCATGAACTGGCCCGCGGCGATCGACCTCGTCGTCGATCCCCTGGTCGCGCAAGGCCTGCTGGATGTTCTCCACCATCTCTTCTTCGGACATCGCCCCAGTCTGACAGAGGCCTCACGCCAAGCGGGCCACCCGGCGGCGCGCCCCCAACGCCGCCGCGAGGAGGACGGCCGCGGCGATCGTGGCCGCGTTGGCCAGCATGTGGAAGCCGAGCTCGGCCTTGATGATCCCGCTGGCGATCGCGCCGAGCGCGCCGCACACCCCCATGACCAGGTCGGCGCTGCCCTGCACCGCGACGCGGTCCGCCACCGGGACAGACTCGGTGAGCAGCGTGCTCCCGCCGATCAGGCCGCAGCTCCACCCCAGGCCGAGCAGGAACAGCCCGACGAAGATGAGCGCGGGGTGGTAGCCCGCGAGCACCGAGACCATCGTCCCGAGTCCGAGGATCGCCGCGCCGCCTTGGATGACCCGCGTGCGCCCGACCCGGTCGGCGGCGATGCCGACCAGGGGCGCCAGCCCGTACATGCCCACGATGTGCAGGGCGATGACCAGCGCCGAGAGGTCCGACTGCCCGTGGTCCTTCATGTGCAGTGGCGTCATCGTCATCACGGCGACCATCGAGGTCTGCGAGACCACCATCGCCAGCAGACCGAGCCGGGCGCCGGCGGAACGCCGGATGACGCCGAACGCGCCGCGTGCCTGGGCGACGCGCCGCACCCTGGGCTCGTCGGACGGCGCCAACCCGCCCGCCACCACGAGCGGATCCGGACGCATGAACACCCACACGAGCATGCCCGCCACGAGGAAGTACGCCCCGCCGAACAGCAGTGGGCCGATCAGGCGGTTGAAGCCGGCGCTGCCGGCGGCGTTCTTCTCGACGGTCGCCAGCGTGGGCCCGAGCACCGCACCGATCGTCCCGGTCCACACCACGACGGAGATGGCGCGGGCACGGTGCTCCGGACGAGCGAGGTCGGCCGCGGCGTACCGTCCCGCCAGGTTGGCGCCCTGGCCGGTGCCGATGAGGAAGGTCCCCAGCAGGAACAGGGGGAACCAACCGACCTGACCGGCGACCGCCGCGGCGAGGCAGCCGACGACCGCGAAGGCGTAGGCGACGACGAGCCCTGGCCGCCGACCGTGGCGGCGCATGTGCTGGGCCAGGGGGACGGCGATGAACGCCGCACCGGCCGTGAGCGTGGCGCCGCCGAAGCCGGCCAGCGTGTCGCCGCCGAGCAGGTCCGACGCCAGGAGGGACGAGACCGCCACGACGGAGGCGATGGCCGCGTTGCCGGCGGCCTGCATCCCCGCCAGCGTCCGCATCGTGCGGCGCTGGACCGCGTCCCGCTGCGCCTGATCTGCCCCGGCCGACGGTGACTCGACGACGCCGGTCACCTTCGAGCCGCCCGACGGCGACTCACACCGCGACTCACACAGCGACTCAGGAGGGTCACCCTGGCGCCACGACCCCACTCACGACATCTTCGCCTGCAGCCGCTCGTCGAGCGCGGCCAGGAACTCCTCCGTCGTGAGGTACGGCTGGTCCTTGCTGATGAGGATGGCCAAGTCCTTGGTCATGTCCCCGGACTCGACGGCGTCCACGCACACGGCCTCCAGCGTGTCGGCGAAGGCCGTGAGCTCGGGCGTCCCGTCGAGCACGCCCCGGTGGGCCAGCCCCCGGGTCCACGCGAAGATCGAGGCGATCGGGTTGGTGGACGTGGCCTCGCCCCGCTGGTGGGCGCGGTAGTGGCGGGTGACCGTGCCGTGGGCGGCCTCGGCCTCGACGGTGCGGCCGTCCGGGGTCATGAGCACGCTCGTCATCAGCCCGAGCGAACCGAAGCCCTGGGCCACGGTGTCCGACTGCACGTCGCCGTCGTAGTTCTTGCACGCCCACAGGTACCCGCCCTCCCACTTGAGGGCGGCCGCGACCATGTCGTCGATGAGGCGATGCTCGTAGGTGAGGCCCTTGGCGTCGAAGTCGGCCCTGAACTCGGCGTCGAACACCTCTTGGAACAGGTCCTTGAACCGCCCGTCGTAGACCTTGAGGATCGTGTTCTTCGTCGACAGGTAGACGGGGTAGTTGCGCTTCAACCCGTAGTTGAGGCAGGCGCGGGCGAAGTCCCTGATCGAGTCGTCGAAGTTGTACATGCCGAGGGCGACACCGCCCCCGGTGAACTTGGCCACCTGCGAGCTCGATGGGCTCACCACCGTCATCCGGAGTCCAGCGAGATGGTGACCGTCCCCGGCCCCGGTACCCGGAAGTCCGACGCCCGGTACTGGTCACCGTGGGCGTGACGGCCGATGACGATCGGCTTGGTCCAGCCGGGGACGAGGCGAGGGATGTTGGAGCAGATGATGGGCTCGCGGAACACCACGCCGCCCAGGATGTTGCGGATCGTGCCGTTGGGCGACTTCCACATCTGCTTGAGGCCGAACTCCTCCACCCTGGCCTCGTCCGGCGTGATCGTGGCGCACTTGACGCCGACGCCGTGCTCCTTGATGGCGTTGGCGGCGTCGATGGTGACCTGGTCGTCGGTGGCGTCGCGATGCTCGACGCCGAGGTCGAAGTAGAGGAGCTCCACGTCCAGGTACGGGAGGATCAAGCGGTCCTTGATGAACTGCCAGATGATGCGCGTCATCTCGTCGCCGTCGAGCTCGACGACAGGGTTCTGGACCTTGATCTTCGTCATGGGCGGGACTCCGGGAGCGACTTGTATGGGACTGGTGGACGGTAGCCCGTCGGGCTACGTGGCCTCGTCCCCGACGAGCCGGCCATCCTCCAGGCGCAGGACCCGTGTGAGCGCCACCGCCTCCAGGAGCCGGCGGTCGTGGCTGACCAGCAGGAGCGTGCCGGGGAAGCCGGCGACCGCCTGCTCGAGTTGCTCGATGGCGGCGAGGTCGAGGTGGTTGGTCGGCTCGTCGAGGACGAGGCAGTTGACGCCCTGGGCCATCAGCAGGGCGAGGACGGCGCGGGTGCGCTCGCCGGCCGACAGCGTGGCCGTCGGGCGCCCCACGTCCTCGGCCCCGAGGCCGAACTTGGCCAGCAGGCTGCGGGCCTCCGAGATCGTGCTGCCGGTGGCGGCCAGGACGGCGTCGAGCAGCGTGCTGGCCAGTTCGGACTCGGGACCAGCCGCCGGCGGGCCTGCTCCACCTCTCCCACCACGACGCCCGGGCCGAGGGACCGCGTTCCCGCAGCCAGCTCGACCCGACCCAGCAGCGCGTCCAGCAGCGTCGTCTTGCCGCTGCCGTTGGCGCCCACGATGCCGACCCGCTCGGCCCGGCCGATCGTCACGTCGATCGGGCCGAGCGTGAACTCCCCCCGGCACACGACGGCGCCCTCCAGCACGGCCACCCGCTCCCCGCTCCGCTCGGTCTGGTTGATGCTCAGGCGCAGGTCCCACGGTTCCCAGGGCTTGTCCACCACCTCCAGTCGGGCGAGGGCCTGCTCCGTGCGCCGGGCCTTGGCGGCCAGGTTCTCGCTGCTCTCCATCCGGAAGTGGCGGATGTTCTTGTCGTTCTCGGAGGGATCGCGCTTGGCCCGGTTGTAGCCCGTCGTCGACCACTGGCGCTCCCGCCGGGCCCGGCTCACGAGCGTGTCGCGCCGGGCCGTGTAGGTGTCGTAGGCCTCCTCCGCATGGCGGCGGGCGGTGGCCTTCTCCTCCTGGTAGGCGAGCCAGCCGCCGCCGAACGTCGACGCCCGCCGCGTGTGCTCGTCCAGCTCGATCACATCGGTGATGGTGCGCTCGAGGAACGCCCGGTCGTGGCTCACGAGGACCAGCGCCCGCTCCTGCTCCAGCACCCAGGCCTCCAACCGGTCGAGGCCGGCGAGGTCGAGGTCGTTGGTCGGCTCGTCGAGGAGCACGACGTCGTGCCCGGCGAGGAGCAGCGAGGCGAGGGAGGCCTTGGCCGCCTGTCCGCCGGAGAGCGTGGTCATGGGCTGGTCGACGATGGTGGGAGCGAGCCCGAGCGAGGCCAGCACCTCCTCCGCCCTGGCCTCGTGCTCGGCCGCGCCGAGGGTCAGCCAGCGGTGGAGTGCGGCGTCGTAGCGCTCCGCGATGACACGCTCGCTCTCGCCTCGGACGTCGCTGGCGGAGGCGGTCGAGGCCAGCGCGATCGTGGCCGCCTCCAGCTCGGCCGTGGCATCGGCGACGCCGGTGCGCCGGGCGAGGAACGCGCCGACGGTCTCGCCGTCACGGCGCTCGGGTTCCTGGTCGAGGAGGCCCACCGTGGCGCGCGGGGGCTGGCGCACCACGGCGCCGCGGTCCGGTCGCAGCACGCCGGCCAGCACGCGCAGCAGCGTGGACTTGCCCACGCCGTTCGGGCCGATGAGGCCGTAGCGGTGGCCGGGCGTGATGGTGAGGCTGACGCCGTCGAGGACGGTGACACGGCCGATGGTGACGGCCAGGTCGTGGGCGACGAGGGAAGCAGGCACGGGGCTCCGATCGATCCGAAGCGGACGGGGTGGGGACCGGGCTCAGCTCGTCACGTGCCCAAGGGTAGCGGCGACCCGTACCATCGGCCCGTGGACTTCGCGTGGACCACGGAGCAGGTGGAGCTGCGGGCCCGGGCCCGCAAGGTGGCCGAGGAGGCGGTGGCCCGCTACGGCCGCCACAACGACGCCTGGATCAACGGCTTCTCCCGCGAGTTCTCGCGCGAGCTGGCGGCCCACGGCTGGATCGGGATGACGTGGCCGGTGGAGCACGGGGGCGGCGGCCGCCCGCCCATCGAGCGGTTGATCGTGGCCGAGGAGATGATCTCGCTCGGTGCCCCGATCGCCGCGTCGTGGTTCGCGGACCGCCAGATGGGTCCCACGCTGATCACCTACGGCACCCCCGAGCAGGTCGGGGAGTTCCTGCCTCGCATCCTGTCGGGCGAGACCACGTGGTGCATCGGCATGAGCGAGCCCGAGGCCGGCTCCGACCTGGCCGCCCTCAAGACCCGGGCCGTCCGGGACGGCGACGACTTCGTGATCAACGGGCAGAAGATCTGGACCAGCTTCGGCGAGGTCGCCGACTACTGCTACCTGATCTGCCGCACGTCGACCGAGGGCCCACCCCACGCGGGCATCAGCGAGGTGATCGTGCCCATGGACACGCCCGGCATCGAGGTCCGGCCCATCCAGGACATGACGACCAACCGGCACTTCTGCGAGGTCTTCTACACCGACGTGCGGGTGCCCGTGACCAACCTCGTCGGGGTCGAGGGCGCGGCCTTCAAGCAGACGATGCGCCAGCTCGAGCACGAGCGGGGTGGCATCGACCGGCTGGTGTCCAACCGGGCGCTCTACGAGCACGCGCTCGAGCGGGCCGACCGGACCGACCCGCTCGTCCGCCAGGAGATCGCCGCCCTCGAGACCGGCTACCGGCTCGGGCGGCTGCTGGTCCTGCGGGAGGTGCTCGGCCAGGCGCCGGGAGGCTTCAGCGCCGCCACCAAGTGCTTCTGCACCGAGCACGAGTGGAACGTGGCGCAGTTCGTCGCCCGGGTGATGGGCCCCGAAGCCACGCTGTGGGATCCGCTCGTGCAGGGCCTGGTCTACG
This sequence comes from uncultured Acidimicrobiales bacterium, assembly GCA_963813375.1. Lineage (GTDB taxonomy): Bacteria > Actinomycetota > Acidimicrobiia > Acidimicrobiales > Ilumatobacteraceae > DASTFY01. Next base: position 177,538 of record CAWEYT010000002.1, read on the forward strand.
CGCCGGGCTACACGATCATGGGCGGGACGTCGAACGTGATGCGCAACATCCTCGGTGAGCGCACGCTCGGGCTGCCCCGGGAGCCCAGCCCCCGCGCCGCCTGAGCGCTTGTGTCACGTCTGGGCGCGCTCGGCGACCACCACTCGTGACACAGGCCGGACGGGTCGAGCTAGCCGACGAGGACGGCGTGGACCTCGCCGGGGCCGTGGACCCCCACCACGAGTCTCATCTCGATGTCGCCCGACCGGGACGGGCCGGTCAGGAGCACGACGTTGGTGGGAGGTCCGTCGGGCCAGCGCTCGGCGTGCGTGCGGAGGACGTCGCCGGTGAGGGCCACGATGTCGGCTTCCCGCAGCACGAACACGCCGACCCGGGGCAGCAGGCTGACCAGGCGTCCCGTCCGGTCGCTGTCGACCACGATCGTGCCCGTGGCGGCGATGCCCGCCGTCGCCTCGACCACGCCCACCATGGCGGTGGCCGCCGCCTCCAGCCCGCAGTCGGGCCAGCGCATCCACGCTGCCATCCACGCCTGCTCGTCCGGCGATTCGCCGTCGATTCGCCGGCCGAATCGTTCGTCGACCAGCACCGGACCGCGCCCGGCGGTGGCGGCGGCGACGGCCGCGCCGACACCGTCCGGCCCGGTGCGGTGGACGTGACCTCCCAGGGCCGCGAAGGCGGAGACCCAGCGCTCGACCAGTGGCGCCGTGGGAGAGGACCAGACCGGCACCACGTCCGGCGGGCGCTCCACGGCGGCGAACGGCCGCTGGGGCGCGGGTGCCCCCGGCCCGATGGCCGTCCGGAGACGCGCCAGGAAGGTCGCCTTGGCGGTGCCGGCCGCGGTCCCGGTCGTGGTCACGGCACCTCCCGGTCCCGTCCCCAGGCCCCGGCCCAACCCGGCAGCCGTCGCCCGATGGCCGGTCGGCGGGCCAGCCCACGCCCGACCCGACCGGCGGCGGACGTGACGGCGAAGCCGGCCCGGGTGCTCCAGGCCCACGACCAGGCGCCGAACCCCGCCCGTCGCACCCAACCACCGTCGGCGGCCGCGTCACGCCGGCGCAGGTCGAGCAGGAGGTCGTGCAGCGGGATGCGGACGGGGCAGGCCTCCCAGCACGCGCCGCACAGCGTGGAGGCCTCGGCGAGCTCGCGGGCGGCGTGGTCATCGGGCCGCAGCAAGGGCGTCAGCACCGCGCCGATGGGTCCCGCGTAGACGGACCCGTAGGCGTGACCGCCCACCTGCCGGTAGACCGGGCAGACGTTGAGGCAGGCCCCGCAGCGGATGCAGTGCAGCGCCTCCTGGAACTTCGTGCCGAGCACCTGTGACCGTCCGTTGTCCAGCACGACCACGTGCACCTCACGCGGGCCGTCGACATCACCCTCCCGCCGCGGGCCGGTGATGATGTTGGTGTAGACGGACAGGGCCTGGCCCGTCGCTGAGCGGGCCAGCAGCCCGAGCATCAGATCGAGCTCGGCCCAGTCCCGCACGATCCGCTCCATGCCCATGATGGCGATGTGCACGTCGGGCACGGAGGTGCACATGCGACCGTTGCCCTCGTTCTCGACCAGGCAGATGGAGCCGGTGTCGGCGACCGCGAAGTTGACGCCGGAGAGCCCGACCCCGGCGGCGAGGAAGCTGGCCCGCAGCCGCGCCTGGGCGTAGCTGGCCTCCGCCGTGATGTCGGCTTCGATCGGCTGCCCGGCGTCCTCGGTGAACAGCTCGGCGACGGTGTAGCGGTCGTGGTGGATGGCGGGGGCGATGATGTGCGACGGCGTCTCGCCGGCCAGCTGGATGATGAACTCGCCCAGGTCCGTCTCGATCACCTGGCAGCCGTCGGCTTCGAGCACCTCGTTGAGGTGGATCTCCTCGCTGGCCATCGACTTGCCCTTGGCCACGAGGGGGGTGCCGTGGCGGCGCACGAGCGCCCGCACGATCGCGGTGGCTTCGGCGCCGTCGGCGGCCCAGTGGACGTGCCCGCCGAGGGCCTCGAGACGCGTCGACCACTCGTCGAGGACGGCGGGCAGTTCCGCCAGCACGCCGGCCCGCAGGGAGCGAGCGGCGGTGCGCAGCGCATCCGGATCCGCCAGCCCGTCCAGCGCCAGCCCGCGACTCCCCGCCATCAGCGTGGTGGCGTTGCGGACCGCGGCGCGGAGGCGATCGTCCCGCATGTCACGCTCGGCCCGGGAGAGGAACGAGACCGGAGCGGTCTCCACCGCGGTCACGGCCGCAGCACTTCGGCCAGGTGGCGGAACACCATGGGCAACGAACGCCGCCGGGCCCGGCCCTCGAGGTGGACGAGGCAGGACAGGTCGCCCCCGACCACCGTGGTCACGCCCGCCTCCGACCACTCGTCGAGCTTGTCGTCGGCCATCGCTACGGAGACGGCCGGGAGCTTCACGCAGAAGGTTCCCCCGAACCCACAGCAGCGCTCGGCCCCGGCGGTCTCGGTCACGCTGATCCCGACGTCGGCCAGCAGGCGTCGAGGCTGGTCCTTCACGCCCAGCTCCCGCAGGCCGTGGCAGCTGTCGTGCACGGCCACCACCGACCCGGAGGCCGGGACCGCCGCGGGTTCACCATCCCGCCTGTCGAGGTAGGTCGACAGCTCGACCACCCGCGCCGCCACCTCGCGGGCGCTGCCCTCGTCGGCGGTGCCGGCGAACAGCTCTGGCCAGTGGTGTCCCATCATCGTGGCGCAGGAGCCCGACGGGACGACGACCGGTCCCTCCCGACCGCGCAGGGCTCGCAGGGTCCGCCGGGCCACCCGGCGGGCGGCTGTCGCGAACCCGGCGTTCCACGCGGGCTGGCCACAGCAGGTCGCCCCCACGGCCAGCTCCGGCGGGGTGCCGTCCGCAGCGGCCACGAGCGCGACGCAGTCGCCAGTCAGCGACGGGCGCAGCTGCTCGACGAGGCAGGTCGGGAACACGACGGCGCGTGTCGGATCAGGCACAGGGGCGACGTTAAACGAGCCGGCGGACAGGATCGACGTGGACAGGAGCGGGTCGGACGTGCGCGGTCACGTCGACCACCCAGGCCCCGTCCGTCGAGGCGAGGGCGGGGTTGATCACGAGGGTGTGGAGCTCCGGGTGGTCGTCGACGAGGCAGGCGACACGCTCCAGGAGGTCGATGACGCCGCTCACCGCCCGCTCGTCGCTCGCGATCGCCCGGCTGGCCCTCGATGCTGCGACCATCGCGGCCGCCTCGCCAGGGGCGAACGGCACCAGCCGCGGGACGCGGTCACCGATGGCGTCGGCGAGGACCCCACCGAGACCGAAGGTGAGGACCGGACCGAGGGCCGGGTGGGGTTCGACGGCGACGCGCAGCTCGGCACCCGGCGGCGCCATGGCCTGGACCACGACCTCCACCAGCGCCGCCGGGCCGAGCTCCTCTTCCATCCCCTGCCACGCGCGGCGCACCTCCGACCGTGTCGTGGAGGTCGAGCGCGACGCCCGCCCGTTCGCTTCGACCGCGCCGGACCATGCCCCCGGCCTTGAGGGCCACCGGGAACCCGAGCTCGACGGCGGCGGCCGCCGCCTGCTCCTCCGAGGTCACGGCCCGGCCGGCGGACACCGAAACCCCGTAGGCCCGCAGCAGCGCCTCGGCCTCCGACAGCGGCAGCATCGTCCCCGACGGCCGCGCCGCGAGTGCGCGCTCGATGACGGCGCGGGCCCCATCGACATCGAGGCCGTCGGGACGGCGCAGCTCGCCAGCAGGCACCTCCGCCTGGCGCCGTACCCACCGGGCGATGCGACCGAGCGCGCCGACGGCCGGTTCGGGGAAGGCGAAGACTGGCACCCGCGAGCCCGGCGCCAGCGGTCCGTCGTCCATGCCCACCATGACAGCCACGACGGGCTTGGTCAGCCCCCGCTCGATCTCGACCAGCGCGTCGGTGGGGAGCGCCACGAGGTCCGGCAACGGTGGGGCGAAGATCACGAGCAGCGCGTCGACGTCGGGCGAGGCCTCCAGCTGCTCGACGGCGTAGGCGTAGTCAGCCGGCATGGCGCGATGGGTGAGCTGCAGCACGCCTCCGGCCAGGCTGGCGCCGACGGGCAGCGCCTCCAGGACCTCGCTCACGGTGTCGACGCCGAGCTCGGCTGGACGCAGGCCCTCCACGCGGGCGGCGTCGAGGGCCAGCAGCGCCGGGCTGGAGGCGTTGGAGACGACCACGATCCGGTCGCCACGCGGCAGGGGCGGCCCGTCGAGCACGCGAGCGGTGTCGAACAGCTCCCGCACGGTGCGCACCCTGATGACCCCGGCCTGCTCGTAGAGAGCCTCGGTGGTCGGATCGGCGGACCCGCCGGCGCGCACGGCCACGACCGGCTTGGTCCGGGTCAGCCGCCGGGCGATGCGGGCGAACTTGCGCGGGTTCCCGAAGGTCTCGGTGTAGAGGAGGACCACCTTCGTGGCGGGATCGTCCTCCCAGTACTGCAGGAGGTCGTTGCCGCTGACGTCGGCCCGGTCACCGAGGGAGACGAAGGTGGCGAGCCCGATCCCGAGGCGGGAGGCCAGCTCCAGCAGGCCGATGCCCAGCGGTCCGGACTGCAGCGAGATCGACACCCCGCCCCGCCGCACGTCCGTCGGCGCCAGCACCGCCCGCAGTGGCACGTCACCACAAGTCGAGAGCACGCCCATGCTGGCCGGTCCGATGATCCGCATCCCGTTGCCACGTGCCCTTGTCACCAGACGGCGGGCGAACGAGGGGCCGCCATCGTCCGGCTCGGGGAGGTCCGAGGTCACGATGATCAGACCCCGCACGTTCTTGGCGATGGCGTCGTCGAGCACGGAGTCCAGCTGGTCCGGCGGCACGGCGACGAGAGCGAGGGCCACGTCGTCCGGGATGGCCTGCAGGTTGGGGTGGCACGGCATGTTGGCCACCTGCTGGTGGGCCGGGTTGACGGCGTAGATCGGTCCCGGGAAGCCGCTGCCCATGAGGTTCTGCATGAGCACCCGCCCGACCGAGGAAGGCTTGTCGGACGCGCCCACGACGGCCACCGAACGGGGGTGCAGCAGGCGGGCCATCGAGCGACTCTCGGCCCGCTGCTCACGGCGCTCGACGGTGTTCAGGTAGTCGGGCGTCGGCACGATGTCGAACACGACGTCGATGATCCCGCTGTCGAGCTCGCGGGTGAGCGGCCAGCCGGCCTTGGCGAAGACGGTCAGCATGGCGCGGTTGTCGGCCAGGACCTCGGCCGTGAACCGGACGATGCCGTTCAGCCGGGCGATGGCCGCCAGGTGCTCGAGCAGCAGGGTGCTGATCCCCCGGCCGTGGTGCTCGTCGGCGACCACGAACGCGACTTCGGCCTCGTCCTTGCCGGCCCAACGGTCGTAGCGGGCATCGGCGATGATGTCGTCCCCGAGCATGGCCACGAGGGCCGCACGGTCGCCCATGTCGACCGTGGTGAAGCGGGTCAGTTCGGCTGTGCTGAGCCGGGGCTTCGGGGAGAAGTAGCGGTAGTAGACCGACTCGGTGCTCAGACCGGCGTGGAACGTCCGCCACCGCTCCCGGTCCGAATGATGGACTGGCCGTACGTGGACCGTCCCCCCGTCGGACAGGACCACATCGGCATCCCAGGCCGTCTCGACCGGCCCGCCGTCAGCGGCCGGGTCGGCCTCGGGCGCTTCGTCGGCCGCAGGAGCCTCGGGCGAGTCGGCGGAGGGCCCGCCCCCGGGTGTCACGGCCATGCGCCGCCACGGTACCGACTCCGGGACAACAGCCTGCGGGCCGGACCAGCCGCCCCTGGTCCGGCCCGCGGCTTTCCCGCCACCCGATGGTTGTCGGGACGGTCCCGGTGCCGGGGGGCAGCACCGGGCGGAGGCCCGACGGGGGTGCGTGCTCTCGTTGCCTACGCCTGCTCGGGACGCCGGCGGGCGGCGGCCACCAGGCCGATCCCACCGAGGACGGCGCCGGTGCCCAGCGCGAGGAGGGGCACGGTCGGCCGCCCGGTCTCGGGCAGGGCCTGCGAGAAGTTCTGCACGCTCGGAGCGGGCGTGGCCTGCGAGTTGAGGACCGTCACCGGCACCGTGGTGGGCGCCTCGCTGGACGGCGGGGCCTCACTGGACGGCGGGGCCTCCGTCGTCGGCGGCTCGCACTCGGCCGGCCGGTCGAGGTTGAGCTTGCCCATGTTCTGGTAGTCCATGCGGACGACCGACCAGATCAGCGTGGCCGAGCTCTGGTCCTGGCCGAAGGTCTGCTGGAGCGTCACCGTCCCGTTGGGGCCGGGCTCGGTGAGCGTGGCCGACTCGGAACCGAGGGTGACCTCGACCGGGTGGTCCTCGCGAACCTCGATGGCGCTGAAGGTCACCGAAACCGTCCAGGTCCCGGTGGTCGAATCGGTGCACGAGACGACGACCGCCCGGTCGTTCGCGCTGGCCTGGCCGGCAGCCATGAAGGCGGCGGCGCCGGTCAGCGCCAACGCCACTCCGGCGACTCGACTCACGGTGCGCTTGGTGCGGGTCATGATCTCCTCCTGGCGGGGAACGTGCGACAGTTATGACTCCCCTCTTCGTGTTTGAGGACGCGGATGACGGTGATTCCGCCCGATCGACACCGAACCGTCACAACCTGCACGCGCCCGGTCGAAGACTGACCGCGTAGCGTGGTCAAATTGTGCCGACGGTCACCACAGCCCGCGGTAAAGCCCAGGTCACGCTCTGTGGACAACCTCGCGCGTGCGGTGCTGGCGCGCCCTCCGTGAACGGTACGGTCGTGCCCCATGGACCACGTCCGCTTCGGTCGTACGGGGCTGCGCGTGTCGCGCCTGTGCCTCGGCACGATGACCTTCGGCTACCAGTGCGACGAGTCGGCGTCGCACGCCATCCTCGACGCCGCGGCCGAGGACGGGATCACCTTCATCGACACCGCCGATGCGTACCCGCTCGGCGCCCCACCGGACGCGGTCGGTCGGACGGAGGAGATCGTCGGAAGCTGGCTCTCCGGGCGGCGCGACCGCTTCGTGGTCGCCACCAAGTGCCACTACCCGACCGGGCCGTCCCCATGGGACCGCGGCAACTCGAGGCAGAACATCATGCGGGCCATCGACGCCTCGTTGCGCCGGCTCCGCACCGACCACGTCGACCTGTACCAGCTCCACGCCTGGGACCGGCACACCCCGATCGACGAGTCACTGCTCGCCCTCGACGACCTGGTCCACGCGGGCAAGGTGCGCTACGCCGGCATCTCCAACCTCCTCGCCTACCAACTGGCACGGGCGCTCGGTCGCAGCGAGGTGCTCGGCGTGGCCCGGTTCGAGTCGCTGCAGCCCCGGTACAACCTCCTGTTCCGCCAACCCGAGCGCGAGCTGCTCCCGCTGTGCGCGGAGGAGCAGGTGGCCGTCATCCCCTACAACCCGCTGGCCGGCGGCCTGCTGACAGGCAAGCACCGCCGGGAGGGCGGACCGACGGAGGGGACCCGGTTCACCCTCGGCAACGCGGCCGAGCGCTACACCGATCGCTACTGGCACGACCGCGAGTTCGCCACGGTCGACGCCCTGCACCAGATCGCTGACGACGCCGGCCGCTCGATGGCCGAGCTGGCCGTCGGTTGGGTGCTGGCCAACCCGGTGATCACCAGTCCGATCCTCGGCGCCAGCAGGCCCGAGCAGTTGGCCGACGCCGTCCGGGCCGCCCGCTCGCCCCTGGAGCCGGACCTCAAGGCCCGCCTCGACGAGCTCACGACGGAGTACCGCTCCGGCGACGCCGAGCGCTGACAGCGCCGCCGCGCCGCCGGCCCCCGAGCGCGCCAACCGAACAGAGCTGTCCGAGAGCGCGGTGCGACCGTGTCACAGCGACATCTCTGTTGGAAATGCGCGGTGGGCGATCAGCGGCGGGCGACGGCGAGGAGGCCGTCAGAGCTGACGACGTTGGCGCCGGCGGCCCGGACGTCGTGGGCGACCGCCCGGTCGTTGGTGACGACGACGATGGGGTCGGCGGCTGGGAACGCGGCCACCAACTCCCGGATGACGTCGTCCGCCGACACGGTCGGGGGCGAGAAACGCACCGCCACCCGGCGCCGGCGTCCAGGGCGAACGGGCCCGACGTCGGCCCCGTCGAACACCACCTCGACGGTTGTGCCGTAGCGCGCCGTCAGGTCGTCCAGCACGTCGAGCAGCCGCTCGCGCTGGTCGACGAGCACGGCGTCGGGCCAGCCCAGCTTGGCCACGTTGTAGCCATCCACGACCACGGCCGCCTCGGCCTCGGTCAGCAGCCAGGAATCGGCCTCGGGCGTGCCGAGGTGCATGCCGCGCGGGACGCGCAAGGGCCGCCGACGAGATGCGTAGGCGCTCGTCTCCGCAGGACGAGCCGGTGGGCGATTCGGCACCACCGCCGAGCCGGTGCCGACGTGGGCTCCGGGGGCTCGCCGCCGGCCAGCGAGGCTGCGAGCTCGGAGAGCGACGCCGCCAGGGACGCGGCGGCGGTGGCGGCGCCGTCGAGCGCCTCGTGGGCCCTGCGGGGCCAGGCCGGCGCGTCGCCGGCTGGCGTCGCCGGGGCCGCCGCCGCATCGTCCGCATCCGCAGGCGTCGGCTGGGTCTCCGGAGCCGCGCCGCCCGGACCTGCGCCGTCCGAGCGCCGCGCCCAGCCCGGTATCCAGCTCAGCCTCTAGCTCGGGCCACCCGGGCCAGGAGCGCCTCGTTCTCGGCCGCCACCGCCTCCGCCTCGGCTCGGGACACCACCAGATCGGCCGAGGCCTGCTCCGACCGTTGCCGCGCCCGTTCCGCAGCGCGCTCGAGCTCGGCCTGGCGGGCCTGGGCCTTGCTGGCCTCGGCCTCCGCCTTCTCACGACCGGCCTGGGCCCGCGTCACCTCGTCACGGAGGACGGCCAGCTCCGCGCTGACCCGACGCAGCTTGGCCTCGGTGGCCTCGAGCCGGCGGGCTGCCGGCCCGCCGGCCGTGTCGGCCGGCTGCTCGGGCGCGGTCTCGCGGAGCGCGGACTCCAGTTCGGCCTCCCAGGCCTCCGGCCGGTGCAACCAGAGCCAGGACGGGCGGTCCACCGTGTTCTCGGTAGCGACGTTCGCCACCCGGGACCGGTAGGCCTCGTCCTCCTCGACCGCCTTGCGCACGGGCACGAGCGCGGCCGGCGGCAGCTTCTGGAACCGCAGGAAGGGCTTCAGCGAGGGCGGAGCGGGGATCGGAGGACGCTGGCGCGTGCCGAGGACCGCCACCACGAAGGCCAGCTCGAGGCCCGGCCGCAGCACCTCATCGGGCACGTCCACTCGGAGCATCGTACCGACGGGGCCCTCCGCCTCCCGGGAGACGCCGGGCTCGACCAGCGCGCCTGAGCCCGAGGATCCTTGCCGGCTCGAACAGGTGTTCGCTAGGGTTCCGATTGTGCAGCGCTCGTTCGACGAACTCGGGACACCGCTGGCCCAGGTGACGTTCTGCGTGGTCGACCTGGAGACCACCGGTGGCTCGCCCACCGAGCATGCCATCACGGAGATCGGCGCCGTCAAGCTCCGAGGTGGGGAGTGCCTGGGCACGTTCCACACGCTCGTCAACCCCGGGAGCGCCATCCCGCCCGCCATCACGGTGCTGACCGGGATCACCGAGGCGATGGTCACCGTGGCCCCTCGCATCTCGGGCGTGCTGCCCGCCCTCGTGGAGTTCGTCGGTGGCTCGGTGCTCGTCGGGCACAACGTCCGCTTCGACATCGGCTTCCTCAACGCCGCCCTGAGCGCAGCCGGTTGGGATCGGCTGGCCAACAGCTTCGTCGACACCGCGGCCCTGGCGCGGCGGCTCGTGCGGGACGAGGTGCCGAACTGCCGGTTGGGCACGCTGTCGGAACGCTTCCGCCTGGACCACCGCCCGTCGCACCGCGCGCTGGAGGACGCACTGGCCACCGCCGACCTCTTGCACCTGCTGCTCGAGCGGGCGGCGGCCTGGGGGGTGCTCGGGCTGGACGACCTCCTCGTCCTGCCCCGGCTGGCCGGGCATCCCCAGGCCGCCAAGCTCCGCCTCACCACCACCCTGCCCCGGACGCCCGGCGTCTACTGGTTCGTGGACGGGCGTGGCGTGCCGCTCTACGTGGGCAAGGCGGCCAACCTGCGCCAGCGGGTGCGCTCGTACTTCTCGGGTGACGACCGCCGCAAGATCGGCAACCTCCTGCGGGAGACGGTCGCCGTCCGTCACCAGGTCGCGGGCTCGACGCTGGAGGCCGCGGTCGTCGAGGCGCGGCTCATCCACCGCCTCCGGCCCCGTTACAACCGTCAGGGCACGCAGTGGCGGTCCGCGGCGTTCGTGGCCCTCACCCTCGCCGAGGCCTTCCCCCGGCTCAAGGTGGTGCGGGAGCCACGGGCCGACGGCTCGCTCTACCTCGGGCCGTTGCCGACGCCCCGGCAGGCCGCCGCCGTTGTCGAGGCCATCCACACCGCCGTGCCGCTACGGCGCTGCACCGAACGCCTCGGTCCCCGGCGGGCACTCCCCGTCCGTGTCGATCCGTGCCTGCCCGCCCAACTCGGCGTGGCCCATTGCCCGTGCTCCGGCCGCACCGACCCGGCCGCCTACGCCGCCACGGTGGACCTGGTGGTCGAGGGGCTGACCGTCCGGCCGGCCACGCTGCTCGACCCGCTCCGTCAGCGCCTGGCGGAGCTGGCCGACGCTCGTCGCTACGAGGAGGCCGCGCTCGTCCGCGACCGGGCCGGCGCGCTGGCGGCCGCCCTGCGGCGCCAGCGCGGGCTCCGCGCCCTCGCCGAGTCCGGTCGGGTGCGGCTGCGCCTGCCGGGTGGCGTCACCGCGGAGCTGATGGACGGCATCCTCGTCGCATCGGGCGAGGAGCTCGCCGGCCAGGGTTCCTTGCCGTTCGACGTCACCCCGCCACGGGACGGCCCGGCCTGTGACGGCCCGCGGCCGTTCCGTCCCGAGGTGGCGCTGGAGCTGGTCACGGTCGCCACCTGGCTGGACCGCGAAGCCCACCGCGTCCGGCTGGAGTCGTGCGACGGTGTCCTCGCCTCCGCATGGCCGTCCATCCCGACCTTCTCCCCCGGCCAGCCCCTCGCGCCGCCGAAGCGGCTGGTGGCCTGAGATGCCCTCAGCGCTCGATGACGGCGCCGGCCAGGTCGATGGCCAGGATCTTCGTGTGCCCCTCGGGCGGGAGCGCGCCGGCCAGGCCCTCCGCGTCCTCCGGGGCGCACATCGTGGCGATGGTCGGACCGGAACCGGACAGCCACCCGCACCACGCCCCGGCCTCCAGCGCCACCTCCAGCGCGCGGCGGGAGCCGGGCGCGTGCTCGAAGCGCTGGTCCTGGTGGAGCCGGTCCTCGGTCGCGGTCCGCAGGGCATGGACGTCGCCGGTGGCGAGCGCCGCCACCAGGAGCGCCGTACGGCCCACGTTGAACACCGCGTCCACGAAAGGCACGGAGCTGCAGAGCGCGGCGCGGGACTGATCGGTCGAGGTGGTGGACGGCGGCACCCACACGACGACCGCCGGCTCGAAGGGCATTGGCACCCGCACGGCGTGGCCCCCCGCGGAGGCGACGACGCCGCCGAAGATGGAGGGCGCGATGTTGTCGGCGTGGCCCTCGAGGGCGGTGGCCACGTGCAGGAGCTGCTCGGCCTCGTCGAGCGGGGTGAAGCCCGGTCCGCGCTGCTGCGCCAGCGCCGCCACGAGGCCGGCCACCCGGGCCGAGCCGCTGAAGCCCAGGCCACGGCCCATCGGGATGCGCGAGCGGATCCACACCGGTCCTGTCCCGCCGAGGTGGCGGAAGGCCCGTACGCCCGGATGACCTTCGTCCTCAGGTTGGCCCGGCTCGTCCGCAGTCCCCGAAGGTGGCAGGTCAAAGCCCAGCTCGAGGTACAACCCGACGGCCAGACCAAGGGTGTCGAAGCCGGGGCCGAGGTTGGCCGACGACGCGGGCACCCGAACGATCACGACGGATCAGCCTGGCAGATCACCTTCGGCGACCGCTACCGATGCCGCGGCGGACACCGCCCGCAGCCGCTCCAGCGCGGCCGCCGCCCGGCCGTCGTCGATGGAGGTGGCCGCCTTGGCCACGCCGGCCGCCAGGTCCTCGACCGCACCGCCCACCAGCAGCGCGGCGCCGGCGTTCAGCACGACGATGTCACGGTGTGCCCCGCGCTCGCCGTCCAGCACCCGCCGGGCCAGGGAGGCGTTGGTCGCCGGGTCCCCACCCCGAAGAGCCTCGGGCGGCGCGAGGGCCAGCCCGAGCACGTCCGGATCGACCGTCGTGCGGGTGACCGTCCCATCGCGCAGCTCCAGGGCGGTCGAGGGGCCGGTGGTGGTGAGCTCGTCCAGGCCGTCGTGGCCGTGCACCAGCAGGACGTGGGTCGCGCCATGGGCCTGGAGCACGGACAGCATCCGCTCGGCCATGGACGGGTCGGCGACGCCCAGCAGCATCCGGCGCACCCGGGCCGGGTTGGCCAGCGGACCCAGGATGTTGAAAGCGGTCGGGATGCCCATCTCGCGCCGGGACGGCCCGGCGTGGCGGAGGGCGGGATGGAACCGGGGCGCCAGACAGAAGCCGATCCCCGCTTCTTCCACGCACCGGGCGACGGCCGCTGGTGACAGCTCGATCGCCACCCCGAGGGCCTCCAGCAGGTCGGCCGCTCCGCACTGGGAGGACGCCGCCCGGTTGCCGTGCTTGCACACGGGCACCCCGGCGCCGGCCGCCACCAGGGCGGCCAATGTCGACACGTTGATGCTGTGGCTGCGGTCGCCACCCGTGCCGACCACGTCGACGGCCCGGTCCAGGAGGCCGGCGGGGAGGGTGACGAGGTTGGCCGCCGCCAGCATGGCGTCCAGCATCCCGTTCAGCTCGTCGACCGTCTCGCCCTTCACCCGCAGCGCCACGACGAAGGCGGCGAGCTGGGCCGGGGTGGCGTCGCCGGTGAGCACCTGGTCCATGGCCGCCCGCGCCGTGCCCGACGGGAGATCGCGCCCGCCCACCAACTGCTGGAGGACCGCGGGCCAGCCGCCGAGATCGGCGAGCTGGGTCATCGAGGAGCGGTGGCGCGAGCCGGGGTCAGGCCGACCGGCGGCGCTGGCGGATGATCCTCCGCCGTTCGCGTTCGGTGCAGCCGCCCCACACGCCCTGCTTCTCACGGCGTTGGAGCGCGTGTTCCAGGCAGGCCGTGCGGACGCCACAGGCCCCACACACCGCTTTCGCGCTCTCCGCCTCTTCGTCGGTCTCGGGGTAGAAGATGCCCGGGTCGAGACCCCGGCACGCCCCCAGCTGCCGCCAGTCGATTTCTTTACCGGCACGGGTCGCCCCCCAAGGCGAGTCGAGAAGTGAGTGGATCGGATACCGAAGCAGGCGCATCGTAGGGGCGGATAGTGCCTCTGACCAGACCTTTCTGTGGCAAACCCGTGAACCCTGGCTGACGGCGCGGTGGGCCCGGCCCGGACGACGGCAGTGGAGGTCGAGGTCCAGCCGGTCACGGGATCGGTTCCGGGGCGATCCCGTAGGCCCGGGCCAGCACCTGCAAGGGATGCTGCGGGACGCGGCCGGTCTGCTCGGTGATGGCGGTGTTGGCGAGGTGGCAGTCGCCGGCCACGACGTCGCCGCCGGTCTTCTCGAGCTCGGCCGCCAGCAACTGGGCGACGGCGATCGAGAGGGTGTCGTTCTCGGCCCGCAGTCCCCACAGGCCGTCGATGCCGGAGCACTGCTGCACGACCTTGACCCTCGCCCCGGTCAGCTTCAGCAGATCGCGGCTCCTCAAGCCGATGTTCTGGGCTCGCAGGTGGCACGGGGCGTGGTAGGCGATCTCGGCCGGCACGTCCCCCCGGAACTGCGTGTCCAGCCCGGTGCCGTCGCCCTTGTGCACCCGCATGAGGTACTCGCAGGCGTCGTAGGTGTGGGCGGCAACCACCTCGGCGTCCGTGCCCCCGACGTAGTCCAGGTAGTCCTTCCGCAGCACGTAGCTGCACGTGGGCTGGGGCACCACCACGTCGTTGCCGGCCCTCACGGCCGCCGCCAGCGCCTTGACGTTCCTGACGGCGACCTTCGTGAAGCGGTCGACATCCCCGCTGTGCAGCCACGGCGCCCCGCAGCACGAGGCGCCGTCCACGAGCGCGCACTCGACGCCGTTGCGCTCGTAGACCTTCACCAGATCGTGGCCGATGCCGGGGTTGTGGTACTCGACGAGACAGGTCGGGAAGATCGCCACCTTGCCCTGCCGGCCCGTCAGGCGCACCCGCGGACGGTTGCGGTACCACGTCGTGAACCGCTGGCGGGCGAACGGCGGCAGCAGCCGGACGCTCGAGATGCCGGTCGCCTTCTCCATCACCTTGCGGACGACGGAGCCGGGCTTGGCCGTAGCGACGTTGGCGACAACGGCCGTCCTCGTGCCGAGCTTGCCCATCAGGTCGGTGCGGGCCAGGAGGTTCGTGGTCACCGCGGCCCGCCTGCCGACCTCGCCGGCCGCGTGCTTGGTGGCATCGGCCCGCAGCATCAGGCGCGGGAAGTCGATGGCCCGCTCGCTCCGACCCGGGGTGTACGGGCATTTGACGTAGCAGAGCTTGCACTGGAAGCACTCGTCGACGACCTGATCCTGCTGCGCCCGGGTCAGACCGGCCGCGTTCTGGTCGTGGTGGTGGTCGATGAGTTCGAACATCGTCGGGAACGCGCTGCAGAGCTGCGTGCACAAGCGGCACCCGTGACAGGTGTCGAAGACCCGTGTCAGCTCCTCGCGGAGGTCGGCGTCGTCGAGGTACTGGGGGTGATGGGGGTCGTAGGTGATGGTCAATCGCGGGCCGCCTCGTCGCGCGGTGGGGTTCGCCGGCAACGTACCCCGGCCGGCGCCGGACAGCGGTACCGGCGCTGGCCCGATCGTGGTCGCTCTCTACACTGGCCGCGATGGCCTCATTCGACCGGGCGACGATGCGGGCGCGTCTGGCCGACGAGCAGTTCGACGTGCTGGTGATCGGCGGTGGCATCACCGGGGTGGGGACGGCGCTCGACGCCGCCAGCCGCGGCCTGCGGACCGCGCTCGTCGAGCGGCAGGACTTCGCGTCCGGCACGTCGTCCAAGAGCTCCAAGCTCATCCACGGCGGGTTGCGCTACCTGCAGCAGGGCGACGTCCGGCTGGTGTACGAGGCCCTCGCCGAGCGTCAGCGGCTCCGGCGCAACGCCCCGCACCTCGTGCGCGTCCTGCCGTTCATGATCCCCATCCTGACCAAGGACGGGGTGATGAACCCCAAGATCGCACGGGCCTTCGGCTCGGCCCTGTGGATGTACGACCTCACGGGTGGGGCCCGGATCGGCAAGCTGCACCGCCGGCTCAAGAAGGACGCGGCGCTCGCGCACATGCCGACGATGCCGGCCGATCGACTCGCGTCGGCCTACCTCTACTACGACGCTCGCACCGACGACGCCCGCCTCTGCTTGACCGTGGCCCGGACCGCAGCGGCTCACGGCGCGGTGGTGCTGAACGGCGCCGCCGTGGTGGGCTTCCACAAGGACGGCGAGCGCGTCGACGGGGTCCGAGTCGCGGTCGACGGGCAGGAGCTCGACGTGCGCGCCCGCGTCGTGGTCAACGCGGCCGGGGTCTGGTCCGACGAGGTGCGCGCGCTCGACGAAGGCGTGCACCCGGACTCCATCCGGCCCGCGAAGGGCGTGCACCTCACGATCCCGTGGGACAAGGTGCAGAACGACATCGCCGTCGTGATCCCGGTCCCGAAGGACAAGCGGAGCCTCTTCGTCGTCCCGTGGGGGGCCCACACCTACGTCGGCACCACCGACACTGACTACCGCGGCTCGATCGACGATCCGCAATGCACGCAGGAGGACGTGGCCTACGTGCTGCGGGCGCTCAACCACTCGGTGACGACCGGCGTGACCGAGGCCGATGTCACCGGGACCTGGGCCGGGCTGCGACCGCTCGTCAAGCGGGCCGAGTCAGGCAGGACGGCCGACCTGTCCCGCCTGCACCAGGTCGCGGCGTCGCCCAGCGGGTTGATCAGCGTGACCGGCGGGAAGCTCACGACCTACCGCCGCATGGCGGCGGACACGGTCGACCTCGCCATGCACCGGCTGGACCGCCGCGGACGATCGAAGACCAAGCGCCTGGCTCTGCTGGGCGCCGACGGCTACGAGGAGCCGGCCGGTGACGACCGACGGGCCCACCTGCTCCGCCGCTACGGCACCTTGGAGAGCGAGATCGAGGCGCTCATCACGGAGGACGCCTCGCTGGCCGAGCCGCTGGTGACCGGCTTGCCGTACGTCGCCGCGGAGGCGGTCTACGCGGCCCGTCACGAGATGGCCCGCTCGGTGGACGACGTGCTGTCCCGCCGCACGCGGGCCCGCCTGCTCGATCGGGCCGCGACCGCGCAGTCCGCGGCCAGGGTGGCTCGTCTGCTCGCTCCCGAGCTCGGCTGGAGCGACGCGGACGTGGAGCGGGAGGCCGCTGCCTACCGTCGTTCGGTCGAGCACGAAGCTGCGGCCGGCCGCGATGCCAGCGACCAGGCGCTGGACGCGGCGTTCGGAGCCTGAGTGACGACGCCCACCCCGCCCATCGGGTTCGCCGGCGCCGGTCGCGGACGTGCGATCCCGCCTCGCGGAGCCGGCGCCGCTCGCTCCGGCGGTGCGGGAGGCGCTCGCCGCCGCCTGCCCGGACACGACGAGCGAACCGGCAGCGAGGGCCGAGGCCAGCCGGGACTGGTGGCCGCTGGCGATGCACTGGGCGCTGGCCGGGCAGGTGGGTGCCCTGGCGTCGGTGGTGTGCCGGCCGACTGACGCGCAAGAGGTCGCCGCGGTGCTCCGCGTGTGCCACGAGCACGATGTGCCGGTCACCGCGGCCGGTGGCCGCAGCGGCGTGTGCGGCGCCAGCGTCCCCCGGTACGGCGGGGTGCTGCTGGATCTCACCGCGATCGCCGGCGTGGTGGCCGTGGACGACGAGAGCCTCACGGCCGACGTCCTGCCCGGCACCTTCGGGCCCGACCTCGAAGCCGACCTGCGGGCGCGGGGCCTCACCCTCGGGCACTGGCCCCAGTCGATGGACATCTCCACCGTCGGCGGATGGCTGGCCTGCCGGGGAGCGGGTCAGTACTCCACCCGCTACGGCAAGATCGAGGACATGGTGGTCGGCCTCGACGTCGTCCTCGCCGACGGTCGCCTGGTGTCCACCGGTGGCGCGCCGCGGGCCGCGGTCGGCCCGGACCTGACGCAGCTCTTCGTCGGGTCCGAAGGCACGCTGGGGATCATCACCGGGGCCCGCCTTCGCGTGCATCCCCTCCCGTCCGCCGAGCGACGGGCGGCGTACGGCTTCGCCTCGTGGGACGCGGGCGTGGAGGCCTGCCGGCGCATCCTGCGGCGCGGCGCCACCCCTGCCGTTCTCCGGCTGTACGACCCGATCGAATCGCAACGCAGCCACGGCACCGACGGCTCGCTCGCCGTGCTCCTCGTGCTGGACGAGGCCGATCCCGGTCTCGCCGACGCCACGATGGCGATCGTGGCCGACGAGTGCGCGGCGGCCACCTCGCTCGACGAGGCGTTGGTGGAGCGTTGGCTGGAGCACCGCAACGACGTGTCGGCCCTCGAGGCCCTCACCCGGAAGGGCTTCGTGGTCGACACCCTCGAGATCGCCGGGCCGTGGAGCCGGCTCCCGGGGATCTACCGGGAGGCCACCGCCGCGCTGCTGGCCGTCCCCCACGCCCGGGTGGCCAGCGCCCACCTCTCGCACAGCTACCTGGACGGCGCCTGCCTGTACTTCACCTTCGCCGCCACTCCCCCGGCCGACGAGATCGAAGCGACCTACGTCGCGCTGTGGGACGCCGGGACCCGCGCCGTGCTGGCGGCAGGAGGGAACCTGAGCCACCACCACGGGGTCGGTCTCAACCGGGACCGGTTCGTGGCCGAGGCACTCGGCCCTGGGCAGGACGTGCTGGCCGATGGTGAAGGCCGCGCTGGATCCCACCGGCATCCTCAACCCCGGCAAGCTCGGGTTCGGCGGACCCGCGCTTGCGGCGTGGCCGTGAACGAGCGCCTGGATCCGAGAGCGCTGCGCGAAGGCGCCCTGGTGGCCGCCGTCGTCGCGGTCCCGGCCGGTGTCGTGGGTCGCGTGCTGAGCGACCGGCCGGACCAGCCGGACTGGCTGTGGGTGCTGGTGGTCGTCGTGCTGGCCGGCCTCGTGGCCGGCGCGGCGGTGGCAGCGTCCCGCCAGGACCGCGGCTTCCCGCTCACCCACGGCGTCGTCACCGCCGTCGGCGTCTTCGTGGCCGTCCAGACGGTGGGGATCCTGATCCGGTTGGTGCGGGGCGACTCGATCAGCTGGAGCCGGGTGACCTCCAGCCTCCTGCTCTCGCTGATGGCGGGGATGGTGGGAGGCCTGGTCGGGAGCGCCCTGCTCTCCCAACGGGCGGCTCGCCGGTGACCGTGCTCGTCATCGATGTGGGCACGAGCGGCGTGCGGGCCGGCCTCGTGAGGGCCGATGCCGAGGTGACCGACGTCCATTACCGCGCCCTGCCGCCTTCGACACCCTTCCCGGGTCTGGTCGAGTTCGACGCCGCCGAGCTGGCGGCCGCCGTCCTCGACGTCGCCGGGGCGGCGCGGGCAGCCGGAGGTCCGGTGGACGCCGTCGGGATCACCAACCAGCGGGCCTCGACGGTGCTGTGGGATCGCCAGACCGGAGCGCCGGTCGCCCCGGCCATCGGCTGGCAGGACCTCCGCACCGTGTTCGACTGCCTGACGATCGCCTCCGAGCACGGCATCCGGCTGGCCCCCAACCAGTCCGCCACCAAGCTCGCCGCGCTGCTCAACACCCACGATCCCGAGCGCAGCCGGGACCTGTGCTTCGGGACCGTCGACACCTGGATCGCGTGGACGCTGTCCGGGGGCCGGCTCCACGTGACGGATCACACGAACGCCGCGGTGACCGGGCTGCTGGACGAGACCGCGCAGGACTGGTCGGACCGAGTGCTCGACGCGCTGCGCATCCCGCGGTCGTTGCTGCCGGAGATCGTCGACTCCTGCGGCGCGGTGGGTGAGGCGGTCGCCATCGACGGCGAGCCTCCGATCGCCGCGATCATCGGCGACCAACAGGGCTCGCTCGTCGGTCAGGGCTGCGTCCATCCGGGGCGGACGAAGGTGACCTTCGGAACCGGCGGCATGCTCGACACCTGCACCGGGCCCTCGGCTCCGGCGAGCGCCCAGCGCCATCCGCACGGCACGTTCCCGATCGTGGCCTGGAGCCGGGGCGGCGAGCTCACATGGGGCGCGGAGGCGGTGATGCTCTCGGCCGGGACCAACGTCGAGTGGTTGGTCGAGGACCTCGGGGTGCTCGCGGACGCCGCCGAGAGCCACACCGTGGCGAGCTGCGTGCGACGACACGGGCGGCGTGGTGTACGTCCCGGCCCTCCTCGGTCTGGGCACACCCCGCTGGGACTTCGGGGCCCGCGGCACGCTGCTCGGCCTCACCCGGGGAACAGGGCGGCCCCAACTGGTGCGGGCGGTGTTGGAAGGGATCGCGCAGCGCGGTGCGGATCTCGTCGATGCGGCGGAGGCGGACACGGGACTCACGATCGAGACCCTCCGGGTCGACGGTGGCATGAGCGCCAACCCGACGTTCGTCCAAGCGCTGGCCGACGCCACCCAGCGGACGGTCGAGGTGTCGCCCGTGCTGGAGGCGACCACGCTCGGCGCCGGCCTCCTGGCCGGGCTGGCCACGTCGATGTGGAGCAGCCTCGACGACATCGCCGGTTCGTGGCGTCCCCGCGCCGTGGTCGAACCAGGGTCTCCGCTCGACCGGGAGCGGTGGGCGTCGGCGGTCGAGCGGGCCGCCGGCTGGATGCCCGACCTGTCCTCGCTGGACTTCTAGAGTTGCCCCGCCCAGCCCCGGACGGGAAGGCTGTGCCGTCCGTTGCACCACCGGGGTCGTCCCGAACCACCAGAGGAGAGTTGCTGCGTGCCGACCGACGACTGCTGCCCGAGTCCGGTCCCCCGCCGCCTGGCGCTGACGGCCTTGGCCGCTTTCGCCGGGGGTGCCGTGGCCTCGGCAGTGGCCGGTCCGGCCGCAGCTCAGACCGACACCACCGGGCCTGGCGGCACTGACGACACGGCAGCGCCCCCGCCCGAGACCGAGCCGGCCCCGACGACGACCGCGCCGCCCAAGCAGCCGACGGAAGCCGACATCGAACTGCTCGGCTTCGCACAGAGCCTCGAGTTCGCCGCCGCCGAGCTGTACGGCCAGGCCATCCCCGTGCTCAGCGAGGAGATCAGCCTGGAGGCGACGGTGTTCCGTCGCCATCACCAGGCCTATGGCGAGCAGATCGGTGCTCTGCTGGGCCGACAGGCGCCGGGCGTCCCCAACCGCACCCTGGTCGAGGAACGCACCCCGGCCTTCGGCGCCCGCAGCGAGCCGGCCATCCTCCGGGCCGCCTACGACCTGGAGAGTTCGCTGGCCGCCACCAACACGCAGCTACTCGAACGGCTGCGGGGCACCGACGGGCTCACGCTCATCGCCTCCATCCAGCCGATCGAGGCCCGCCAATCCGTCGTGCTGGGCCAGGCCGTCGACCTGTCGACCGAGGAGCTGCTCCCGATCCTCGAGGGCGAGGAGCCCGGCGCCGAGTTGCTCACCCCGGCGCAGTATCCGATCGCGTGATGACCACTCCCGAGCCGTTCCCAGGAGTTCCGATGGCGTCCGACGCCGGCAGCCCGTCCTCGCCTGGCGTCTCCATCGACCGTCGCCGCTTCCTCGTGGCCGGCGGGGCCGCGGCCACGCTGGCTGCCGCGCTCGTGGCCTGCGCACAGGAGGACGAGGCCATCCCGGTGAGCGGCGAGGTGGTGCCGCCGGCCAGCGTGCAGCAGCCCCCGGTCAACGACGCCGTCTACCTGCGGACGTCGTCGTCGGTGGTGTGCAGCGGCATCGAGTCCTACGGCACGCTCCTGGAGCTCGGCGTGCTGTCGCCGGAGGACGAGGAGCTGCTGGCGTTCGTGCGCGACCGCCACATCGAGCAGCTCGGCCTTCTCACCGAGGCGGCCGAGTCCGTCGGCGGTGAAGGGTTCGAGGAGCCGAACCCCTTCATCGATGCGACCGTCGTCGGGCCTGCCATCGAGGCCATCGCCGCCGGCGGCGACGACCCCATGGACGTGCTCCGCTACGCGAACGCCTACGAGTCCCTGATCGCCTCCACGCTGCAGGGCTTCGTTCCCAACATGATCGACTGGGACGCCCGTGGCCTCATGGGTGGGATCAGCGGCGCCGAGAACCGCAACGCCGCCGTGATCGTCAGCCGGATCGAGGGCTTCACGGTGATCGGCGCGGAGACCGCGGCCCAGGCCGAGGCGGCGTCGGGCTCGGCCCCACTGGACACCGGCCCCGGGGCGACCGCCAACACCGCGCCCGACACCGGCCCGACGGTGGCCGCGCCCCTGCCTGTCTCGCAGGTGCCGGGCGCGTTCGCGTCACTCGCTGCGGTCGAGGTCGTGCTGGGCGGCGAGAGCCTGACCTGGCAGACGCCCGGGTCCCAACTCGTACATCTACGAGTAGACCGCGCCGCTCCTAGACTGGCGGCGACGACGAGTGGGCCGGGTGGCCGCGGCTCGGCATCGACCGGGTCGAGGAAAGTCGGGGCTCCACAGGGCACGGTGCTGGCGTGAGCCAGGTCGGGGCGACCTGACGGACAGTGTCACAGAGAACAGACCGCCGATGGACCGCCGGGTGACCGGAGGTCACAGGCAAGGGTGAAACGGTGCGGCAAGAGCGCACCAGCGTCCGGGGCGACCCGGGCGGCTCGATCAACCCCACCGGGAGCAAGGCCGAGCAGGGGGCACGGGTGACCCGCCCGCCCGCGAGGGCGACCCCCGGGTAGGCCGCTGAGATGGATGGCCACCCAGGCGCCACCAGGCGCCGGACAGAACCCCGCTTACAGGCTCACTCGTCGTCACTACCGGGCCGAGGTGTTGTGCATGAGTGCAGCGGGCGATGCCCCATCCGGGCCGCCACGGGCGAGTTCGAAGTACTCGCGTTGCAGTGCCGCCTGGCAGGTGGACCACTCGCGAGGCGACGCCGTGTCGGGGAGGTCCGAGGTAGCGTCGCCTGTCGTTCGTGGGAACGGTAGGGGGTACGGGACCATGGCGAGCATTCTTGTGATGGGCGGAGGCATGGGCGGTCTGTCGACCGCCATGTTGCTGGCCCGCGATGGCCATGAGGTGACGGTGCTGGAGCGCGACCCTGCGCCTCCTCCGGCCTCGGGCGACGAGGCGTGGGACACGTGGGAACGGAAGGGGATCAACCAGTTCCGCATGATCCACTTCTTCTTGCCGCGCTTTCGTGAGATAGCCGAGGCCGAGCTGCCGGAGGCCGTCGAGGCACTCGACGCGGACGGTGTGCTTCGCTACAACCCGATCGCGCTGGCTCCCGAGTCCGTGACGGGAGGTTTCCGCGACGGCGACGAGCGCTTCGAGGCGTTGACGGGACGGCGACCCATGGTCGAGGCCGCCTTCGCCCGTACCGCCGCAGCCACACCGAACCTGACCATCCGTCGGGGCGTGGCGGTGAAGGGGCTGTTGACCGGCGAGCCCGTCCTCGAGGGCGTGCCCCACGTGGTGGGCGTGGTCACCGACTCCGGCGAGGAGATCCGCGCCGACCTCGTGGTCGACGCCACTGGTCGGCGGTCACCGCTCCCCTCGCTGCTGGCGGCGATCGGTGCCGTGGCGCCCGAGGAGGAGATGGAGGACTCGGGCTTCGTGTACTACGGCCGTCACTTCCGTTCGCACGACGGTTCGCAGCCGCCCGCGTTCGGGCCGCTGCTGCAGCACTACGACTCGATCTCGGTGCTGACGCTGCCTGCTGACAACGGGACCTGGGGGATGGGGATCGTCGCCTCATCGCATGACGCGCCTTTGCGGGCCGTCAGGAACGTCGAGGTGTGGGAGCGGGCCATCGCCAGCTATCCCCTGCTCGCGCACTGGCTCGACGGCGATCCGATCACCGACATCCAGATCATCGCGAAGATCGAGGATCGCCATCGCAGCTTCGTCGTCGACGGGCGGCCCGTCGCCACCGGCGTGGCTGCGATCGCGGACTCGTGGGCGTGCACGAACCCGTCGGTCGGCCGCGGCGCGACGATCGGCCTCATCCACGCCCAGGCTCTCCGCGACCTCGTCCGTGATCACGGCCTCGACGATCCCGTGGCGTTCGCCAACGCCTGGCACGAGATCACCGTCGAGCGGGTCGAGCCGCTGTACCGGGACACCCTCTGGTTCGATCGCCACCGACTCCACGAGATCGACGCTCAGATCGCCGGCGTGCCCTACGAGACGGAGGACCCCGGTTGGGCGATCGCCAAGGCGCTGCCGGCGGCCGGCCAGAGCGATCCCGAGTTGCTCCGCGGCTCCGTCGAGATCATCGCCCTGTTCTCCCGAGCCATCGAGGTCCTCGCCCGACCGGGCGTGCTCGAGAAGGTGCTCGCGGTGGCCAAGTCGCCTCAGGAGCCGGCACCGGGACCATCGCGCGCCGAGCTCGTCGAGCTCGTCGGCGCCGCGTCATGACCGCCAACGCAGTGCTCGAGGTCGACCGCGCCCGATGCGGCGAGACGCGCCTGGTCGAGTCCGAGCTCGAGCCGCTCGGCCCGAGCCAGGTGCGGCTGCGGGTCGACCGGTTCGCGGTGACCGCCAACAACATCACCTACGCGGTGCTCGGCGACATGCTCGGCTACTGGGACTTCTTCCCGACCGGCGACCCGGCATGGGGCCGGGTACCGGCCATGGGCTGGGCCGACGTCGTCGAGTCCACTCATCCCGACGTCGCCACCGGCGGTCGTTACTACGGCTGGTTCCCGATGGCCCGCTTCGTCGACCTCACCGTGAGCGCCACCGCCGAAGGACTCCGCGACGACGGCGACCACCGCCAGGCACATGCTCCCGTCTACCGCCGCTACGTGGAGACCACCCACGACCCGATGTACCCGTCCGGCGCGTCCGGGGACGAGCTCGGAGACGCCGAGGACCGCCACGCGCTGCTGCGGGGCCTGTTCCTCACCGGCTTCCTCGCCGACACCTTCTTCGCCGACGCCGACTACCACGGAGCCGACGCCGTCATCGTCCTCTCGGCCTCGGCCAAGACCGCGATCGGCTTCGCACAATGCGCAGCCGAGCGCGGCCTCGACCGGGTGGTCGGACTCACGTCGCCGGGCAACGTCGACTTCGTACAGTCCCTCGGCTGGTACACCGATGTGCTCACCTACGACGACGTCGCTTCGCTGCCCGAGGTCGCCGCCGTGTCGGTGGACATCTCGGGAGACGGGCCCACCCTCACAGCCGTGCACGAGCGACTCGGCGACAACCTCAAGTACTCGATGATCATCGGGAAGAGCCACCACGACTCGCCCATGGCCGAGGTCGCCAAGGGACCGACACCGCTCCTCTTCTTCGCCCCCACCGAGGTCAGCCGGCGGATCGAGGAGTGGGGCGCCGAGGAGTTCCAACGGCGCTGCTCCGAGGCCCTCGAGCGGTTCGTGGACGGATCACACCGATGGCTCGCCGTCGAGCGCACCAACGGGCCAGCAGCGGCTGCGTCGACCTGGCTAGACGTGTTCGACGGTCACGTCCCGCCGAGCATCGGCCGGATCGCCTCACTTCACGACTGACCTCCGAGCAGGCCTCACATCACGCGGCCAACTGTCGACTTGTCTGGTGTGGGGTAGACCCTCTCCCGCGACGGCCCTAGCCCGAGCCAGCCCGCAATGGAGTGACCGGCCAGCCCCGGTTTACGCGAACGCGTACGGTGGTCGGAGACGACCGATTTCCTTCCTAACTCTGGACAACTGCCGGGATGAGGCTCACGCTGGAGCCACCGGCGGAGGACCGTCGGCTGAAACTGGGAGGGGCACGAGATGGGTTGGAAACGGCGTATCGCCGCGCTCATCGCGCTGGCATTGATGGCGATGAGCTTCGGCGTCGGAACGGCAGTTGCTCATGACGGTTCCGGCCGCAGTCTCGCGGCGTGGACCCGCATCTACTTCGAGCGACTCCTCAGCGGAAACACCGACGACACCGTCGGTCACGTCAGGCTCATGCCGATCCCTGCGGGCGAACTGGTCAGCGGGACGGGTGTGTCGACCGATCCGGCCGTGCTGGTCGGCTCGCTGGACGTGACCCTCGGTCGCAAGACTCCGTTCGTCCTGCCGATCGCGGCGTGGTACGGGGAGTCGTACAACAACGGCTGGCAACCCGATCCTCCCCTCGACCGGTCCGTGTTCACCCACTCCCGGGTCAAGGTCATGATCGACGGTCGAACGATCATCGATTCGCGGGTCAACAACCTGAACCATTGGTACGTTTCACCGCAGCGCTTCCGTCCTCCCATCGTCTATCCAGAGCCGACCAGCTACGGCTCGACACAGGCGAACTTCGTGCAAGGGCTGACGCTCTTCCAGCCTCCGTTGCACAAGGGCGACCACACCTTGACACTTGAATCCGAGATCATCACCTTCGTGCCCGGCTACCACGGGACCGCGGGTCCGGTTCCGCGCGACCTCGACGTCGGCGTGAAGTACCGGAACACCTGGAAGATCCACGTGACGTAGGAGGAGCGATAACCGCTCGCTGCGCCCCTCGCCTGCAGGTGCGCGACGGCGGCGGTCCGACCCTGCTCGTCGGCCCAGAAGATGGCCGGATGACCGTCCACCTCGGCGTCGATCGGAGTGCCGGCGCCGAGCAGTTCATCGATGATGCCGAGCCGCTCGTTGACGGCCGCGGCCCGCAACGCGCACGCCCGATCGAACTCCGACAGCGCGGCGACCTCCCATCCCGACAGATCGCCCGAGCCGGCGGCTTCGATCACCGATCGCGGCCGAGCTCCGGCGGCGATCAGGAGATCCACCACCTCGGGCTGGCCGAAGGCGGCGGCCAGCCGCAAGGCGGTCTCCGGCGGGTTGTCTGTCAGCTCGACGTCCGCACCGGCGTCCAACAGCACCCGAACGACGTCGGCATCACCGTGGCTCGCCGCGCAGATCAGCGGGCTTCCGTTCTTGGCTTCGTCATCCTTGTCGGCGCCCGCCTCGAGCAGGACACGGGCCAGCTCACCGGTCCGGCCGTGCACTGCGTAACCGTAGAAGCGCGCCATCCCGACGTAGGTCAAGGGCGAGGTCGGCTCGATGTCCGGGGCCTCGACAAGCGCCGTCACCAGCGACGGATCTTCCCGGAGCACCCGCCGCAGCTCGTCGACATCACCTCGATCAACGGCATCGCCGACACGTCGCGCCATCACCGGTGAACATTACGCACGCGTCTGGGCGCGCTCGCTTTGCGATGCCGCTGGGCGGAGCTGCCATGCAGTCACGAAGAGCCAGACCATCAGCGTCAGCCAGAGGAGTCGCTGGCTCAGACCTGTCCACCTCGACCCGTGAAGGAAAGGACTGATCGCGCCGAGCCCCAATGCCAGACCGGCGAGGACGTCGGCCGGGCTGATCGGTTTGCGAGGCTGGCGAGCTCGGGGCAGGAGAGCCCACGCCACTGCCGCGCCGATGAGCGCCAGGCTGGCCAAGCCGGACGCCACACTGTGGATCGTCTCGGTCCTGGTGGGCGCCCCCGTTGGGTCCGTGGGGAAGAGGCCGGAAACGATCAGGCCGCACCCGGCCACGACGGTCGCGAGCGGAACCAACCGCGACCATCCCCCTGCCGTGCCGGTCGAGGCCATCGCCAGCCCGAGCGCGATCGTGCCGGCGCCGAGCGTGATGAACGAAGCAGTCATGATCGGGCCGTAGGAGCCGTTGGCGTACTCGCTGAGGCGATCACTGACGGGACTGAGGTCCGGCCGCAGGACGATGGAGCAGCGCCAGGCCGACGAAGGTCAGGAGCAGCAGACCGATGCCGACAAGGCGCAGTCCGGCTGTCAGCGGGCCTCCTCGTCGCGCGCCAAGGCCTCCCCGGTGGTCACGTCATCACCGACGAGTCGGGACCGGCGCAGACCGTTGAAGCGGATGTGGAGCGCGCAGAGCAGCAGCCATGCCACCACCGTCGCTCCCAGGATGCGCTGGGCCAGACCGCTCCACGTCGTCTGCCCGGCAAACGGGCTGAACGCGCCGGCCGCCGCGGCGATGATCGCCAGCACGGTGGCGATGGTGCGGAAGGCGTACCACCTCGTGTCCCATCGGCAGAGCACCGCGAACAGCAGCATCGCCGCGATGATCAACGTGAACGCCGTCAGCGTCGCGTTGCTGTGGATGATCTCCTCGATGGTGTCCGGCACGGCGGGCCGCTCGACCTCGAAGATGCCCGCCAGGATCAGTCCAACCCCGCCGAGGCCGAGCAGGACGCGGACCACGACGGACAACGGACGACGGACGACTGCACGGCCCAGGCGCAGAGCCAGCGCGACACAGGCCAGCCCGATGGCATAGAAGGCAACGGTCATGAACCAGCCGAAGCGCCCGTTGGCGTACTCGCTCATCACCTGACGCACCGGATCGAGATCGGTGCGCACGAGGTGCAGCAGCAGCATCGCGGCGAAGCACGCCATCACGAGCAGGATGGCGGCAAGCGACAGCCCGGTGGACCGGCCAGTCCCGTTTGGCGTCGTCGTCCTCGGCATCGTCTCGGCCTCGCCCCCGGCCTCGAGGAGCAACCCCGGAAGGGCGCGCCCCGACGCCGAGGCCCACGTTAGACCTCTGTCTCCCGGCGGCCGTCTGGGGTCGAGCGGCGCCCTCACCGTTCATGGCCGCCCGCACCGCGACAGTCGACGGATGATGGGCCATGAACGGCTCCGGGCGGACGCAGGGTCGGTGCGCCCGCAACAACCGCGCGGACCAGACGACTATTCGCTCATCCTGCACGGGCCGCGGTCTGTGGCCATCCGGGGCCGCACTACCACCCAGTACGCCGCGGAGCGTGACGCCGCGACGAGGAATCGGCCAAAGCCCGGCACCCGGGTGTTTGCCTTCCGAGGGCGGTGGTACGGTCACGGCTAGCGGGCAAGGTCAACCAGCGGGCATCAGGGAGAACCGAATGTTCAGCCGGACCACCGCCGTCGTGACTGCCGCCACGTTCGCAGCGTTCGTAGCTATGAACGGGCTCTTCACCGGACGCCCCAAGCCTGCGTCCAGGTTCGACGATCTCGGCGAGCCCAGCCGGTTCGCCTCCATGCGCCACCGGTACCGGTAGGCCGCACGGCGCGGGCCGGACCGAGCGCTGACGCGCCGGCCACCGGCCAGACAGCGGCAGCCCTAGCCCGAGAGTCGGACCGGACCGGGCGACGTTGCTCAGGTGTCCTGTCTCGTTGAAGCTCCGCAACACGGGACCGTGCGGGCCGCAGACGACCCGGGTGATCGACGCCGCATCGAGGTGCGTCCGCCAACCGGTCTGGGTGCTCACGCCGAGCGCCCAGGTGACGGCGGCCTTGATCGGTGAGACGTGGCTGACCACGACGATGTCCTCGTCGGCGGCGGCAGCGAGGAGCTCCTCGCAGGCCGCGAGAACCCGCTCGGCCATCGCCTGGATCGACTCGCCGCCCGGCGGAGCGAACCCCAGGTCAGCCCGCCACTTCCTCCACACATCGACGCCCACCGACGCCACAGGCAGCCCGTCCAGTTCGCCGTAGTCGAGCTCGATCCAGCGCTCATCGATCTCGACCGGCCGGCCGAACGCTTCGGCCGTCTCCCGCGCCCGCAACAACGGGCTGGAGATCACGAGGTCCGGCGTCGCCAGCGCCTTCGCCACCTCGGCGGCCTGCACCATGCCGACCTCGTCCAGGGGAAAGTCCATGCGGCCCTGCAGCAGCCCGCGCGCATTGACGTCGGTCCGGCCGTGGCGGACGAGGAGCAGCACCCCCGAAGTTGAGCACACACCGGGCCGCCACGGGAACGGCTCAGGACACGAGCGTCGGGTCGAGCCGGCCGGTGCGCATGAACGTCCGGCGGCGGGCCGGATCCCGCAGGCCGAAACGCCGCCAGGCCCAGGCCAGGATGCCGAGGCCCACCAGTTCGAGCAACAGGTTCCAGCCGCCCCGTTCGACGACCGGCAAGGGCTGCTCGGCCAGGGACCCACCGGCGAACGGCCACCAGAACGCCTGCGTGCGCGTGAACGCGCCGTCGAACACCAGGTGGAGGAAGGTGCCGATCGGTAGGGCGATCAGATGACGCCGGAGCGACCGGCGGCCGATCGTCGCCACCATGACCACCCCGAGGAGCACGACGCTCCCGACCACCGAGTGCGCCACTGCCGACCCGCCGAAGGCTGCGTCGACCAGGTCAGGGAGCAGCGCGCCGACGATGACCAGCCGGTAGTCGAAGCTCGGGTCGCGGAAGACCAACCAGACGGTCAGCACGGCCGTACCGGCGAACCAGAGGACCATGCCCGGGCTCGATCAGCGGGCCAGGAGCCGGCCGCACTCCTCGCACTCGACGACCTCGTCGGGCGGCGCGGTGCGGATCCGTTCGAGCGCGGCCTGGGCGAGGGCCAGGTGGCAGCCGTCGCACCGACCTCCCACCAGCCGCGCCACGGCCACACCGTCGTGGTGGGCGCGCAGCCGGTCGTAGCGGGCGAGCAGATCGGCCGACAGCGGCGTGGCCTCCCGGTCGCGCTCCGCTCGTCGCTCCGCCAGCTCGGCGTCGATCACGGCTTCGGCCTTCTCTCGCGCCTCGACGGCCGCGGCGAGCCGCTCCTCGGCCGCCGCGAGCTCCGAGCGATGCGCGGACTCCTCGCCGTCGAGCGCTTCGTCCTCCTCGAGGAGCACCAGCTCCTCGTCCGCCACGGCGCTGACCCGGTCCCGCACGGTCTGCTGCTCAGCCATGAGGGCCTCGGCCTCACGGACCACCATGGTTCGTGGCAGCTTGGCCGCCAGGTCGGCGGCACGGGCATCGAGCTCCCGCAAGGACCGCTCCAGACCCGTCTGCGCGTCGGCGATGGCCTGTCGCCGCTCGGCCACCACGGCCAGCTTCTTCGTTGCCGACCCGACCGCGGCCCGCTCCGTCGCCTCCGCGGCCCGCTCCGGGAGATGCGCCCGCTGGTGCAGGAGCTGCGTGATGGTGGTGTCGAGATCCTGGAGCGCGAGCAGCGTTTCGGCTGGCCCCTGCGCGTCGGTCACGGAGCGGGTGCCGCCGGAGCGGGTGCGGCGGGTGGTGGGGGCGGCCGTGGCGGGCCGCGGCGGCAGTTGAACACGGGCGTGCCGGCGGGCACCGAGCTCAGCGGCCAGGCCATGTCCAGGAGGTCGGGTGGGATCGGCGCTGCCCGTCGCCTTCAGGTCGATGTTGTACGACACGGCCGGGGCGGGCGGCGCAGCGGGGTCGACGGGCGCCGCCGGATCCACCACCACGGGCACCGCGCGCCCCCGGAAGACGCACTCCTCCCCCGGGATGAAGATGCGGCGCGGCCCACGGGTCGGCGCGGGGACCGGCCAGTCCTCGGGGGGGACGAACGCATGCGTGGCGTCCATGAAGTACTTCCAGATCTCCACCGGATAGTCGCCGCCGTGCACGGGGTTGACGCCATTGGCGGAGAACTCCGGGATCCCCCGCATGCGGGTCTGGGCCTTGGGGTCGCCCACCCACACCGCGGTGGTGAACTGCGGCGTGGCACCGACGAACCAGGCGTTCGTGTTGAAGGCCTGGGTACCGGTCTTCCCGGCGGCGGGACGGTCCCCGTTCAGGC
Source organism: uncultured Acidimicrobiales bacterium (assembly GCA_963813375.1). Classification (GTDB taxonomy): domain Bacteria; phylum Actinomycetota; class Acidimicrobiia; order Acidimicrobiales; family Ilumatobacteraceae; genus DASTFY01. Next base: position 208,063 of record CAWEYT010000002.1, read on the forward strand.
GTCCCTTGCGGCCGGTGCCCCTCGTCGAGCACGCCCCGCATGATGTCGATGGCGTTGTTGGCCACGTCCGGCGAGATGACCTGCACCGGCTGGGGCTGGTGCTGGTAGATGACCGACCCGTCGGCGGCCAGGATCTTCTCGACGTAGTACGGCTCCAGGTGGACGCCCTGGTTGGCGACGGTCTGGAAGGCCGATGCCATGTCCAGGGGCGACACCTCGTTGTTACCGGTGGCCAGTGACGGGTAGTTGTTGAGCGTCCCCTTGATCCCGAGCTTGTGGGCGAAGTCGACGACGCGGTTCAGGCCCACGGCCTGCGCCAAGCGGCCGAACGCGCAGTTGATGGACGACCACGTCTGGACCGTCAGCTGCGCCACGCCCCGGCTGGCCACCCGCTCGTCGTTGCTCCCGATCTCGAAGGGGTGCTCGGGATCCCCCGGGTTGGGAAGGCTGCAGGGCGCCTGCCCGTTGATGACGTCCTGCGGCTCCGCGCCCGCGGCAAGGGCAGCCGTCAGGATCACGAACTTGAAGGCGGAACCAGTCTGACGGCCCCGCTTGGTGAGGTTGACCTGGCTCTGCGCGAAGTCGGGACCACCCCGCATGGCGACGACGCCGCCCGTCTTCGTGTTGAGACTGACCACCGCGGCATCGATCCCGATGGAGGTCTGAGGCATCACCTGGTTGCGGGCGTCACGGGCGAACGCCTCGAGGTAGAGGTCCTCGGTGGTGTAGATGCGCAACCCGCCCCTGAACAGCTTGTTGTACCGCTCCTGGTAGGTGGCGCCGAGGATCGTCGAGTCGTTGAGGAGGTAGTCCTTGACCTCCTCGGTGAAGTACGAGCGGGCGACGGCCAGCTGCGGCAGGCGCTGCGGTGCCTGCGGGAGAACGAACCCCGAGGCCTGCAGCTCGGCCTCAGCAGCGTCGAGCCGCTCCACGGCGACGAGCCGGTCCAGCGCCTGGCGCAGGCGATAGCGGGCCCGCTCCGGCCGCACGAAGGGGTCGTAGTCGGTCGGGTTGCGGATCATGCCGCCGAGGAACGCGCCCTCGACCATCGTGAGCTGCTCGACGTTCTTGCCGAAGTAGACCTCCGCCGCCGACTGCAGGCCGTAGGCGTTGTTCCCGAAGTACACCGCGTTGAGGTACTGCTCGAGGACGTAGGGCTTGCCCATCTTCTTCTCGAGGCGACGAGCCACCACGGCTTCGATCACCTTGGTCTGGATCGTGCGCTCCGTGGTCGGGCTCATGATGAGGTTCTTGACGACCTGCTGCGTGATGGTCGAACCACCCTGCTCCACGGACCCGGAGCCGACGTTGGCCATGAGCGCCCGCAGGATGCTGCGCCCACTGACGCCGTCGTGCTTCCAGAAGTCCGCATCCTCGACGGCCAGGATCGCCGCCGTCACGGGCTCGGGCACACGGTCGAGCTTGAAGGGCTCCCGGTTCTCGACCTTGAAGATGTCCGTGACGTTCAGCCCCGTGCTGTCGTAGACGAACGACCGGCTGGGCTGGGCCACGATTTCCGGCAGGGTGAGCGGGACCTCTTCGTGCGCGTTGAGGATCCGGTTCACCTGGGGTGCGGCCGCCACCACGACACCGGTCACGCCGATCGACGCCGCGGCCAGCACAGCGAGGAAGCGGACCAGTCGGAACACGAGGCGCGAGGCTATCGGCCCGCGACCGCCGGGAGCGGGCAGGCACACCGCCGCCACGCTGGGCCGGGGCGTCCCCTGAGGCGTCGGTAACCTCACCCGCGATGGCTCCTGGAGACAACCCTGCCGACGGCCGCCCCGCCGACCTTCCCGACCCCTCCGTTCGCGGCGGCAGCACCGCCCCGCGACCGTTCCGCTTCGGCGTGCAGGCCTCCAAAGCCGCCGCCGCCCGGGACTGGGTGGAGCTGGCCCGCCGAGTCGAGGGACACGGCTACAGCACGTTGTCCATGCCCGACCACTTCGACGACCAGCTGGCGCCGATGCCCGCGCTGGCCACCGCGGCCGCGGTGACCGACACGCTCCGGGTCGGGGCGCTGGTCTTCGACAACGACTACAAGCATCCGCTGGTCCTCGCCAAGGAGCTCGCCACGCTCGACGTCCTGTCGGAGGGTCGGGTGGAGATCGGCATCGGCGCCGGCTGGATGCGGAGCGACTACGAGCAGGCCGGGCTGCCGTACGACCCTCCCAGGGTGCGGGTCGATCGCTTCGTGGAGGGGCTGGCCGTGATCAAGGGCGTCCTCTCCGGCGAGCCGTTCACCTTCGAAGGTGCGCACTACCGCATCGACGGCCACGAGGGTCGCCCCCTGCCGGTGCAGCGGCCGTGGCCACCGATCCTCATCGGCGCCGGCGGCCCGCGCATGCTGCGCATCGCCGGGCAGGAGGCCGACATCGTCGGCATCAACCCCACGATCACGTCGGGAACGGTCGATGCGGCGGCGATGGCCGACATGGTCCCGGCCCGGGTGGACGCCAAGGTCGCCGCGGTCCGGGACGGGGCCGGCGACCGCATCGGCGACGTCGAGCTCAACGTACGGGCCTTCATCGTCAACGTCACGGATGACCGCCGCGGGGTGGCCGAGTCGACGGCGGGCTTCATGGGCATCACGGCCGAGGAGCTGCTGGAGATGCCCTTCGCCTGCGTCGGCACGCCCGCGCAGATCGCCGACGACCTGCGAGCACGCCGCGAGCGGTGGGGCTTCTCCTACATCTTCGTCGGCGCCGCGGACGTCGACGCGTTCGCGCCGGTGGTCGCCGAGCTGGCCGGGACCTGACGGCGCGGTCAGGCTGGGGCGGGGACCTTGGCCCGTTGGCCCTCGATCCAGGCCGCCAGCTCCGGGCCGCTCTCCAGGCTCACGATGAGCGCATAGCGGGGGCCGGGGCCGGGGTGGTACACGCCGTGGTACCAGCGCTCGGAGTCCACGACGAACTGGGCGCCCTGCGGGAGGTGGATGCGCACCTCGCCGTCGCGGTCGTCCTTGCGGGACCGCAGGATCATGTAGCTGTCCGGATGGTCCGTGAGCTGCAGCCACGCCCGCACCACCCAGCCCGTGCCGGCGGGGTTCAGACGGTTGTTGTCGTCCAGGTGCAGCCAGCGCTCGACGTCGCGCCATCTCGTTGGGCTCCAGCTTGATCGTGCGGACACGGCCGAAGTCCGCACCGCTCCTGTTGGCCCACTCGACGAGAGTCGGGCAGCGCTCGGCGTTGGTCGTCCAGATCCCGCCCTTGTCCGGCTTGCCGTGGTCCCAGAAGCCGGCACACTCGATGGCGCCGTACGCGGACGCGATAGGAGCGAAGTTGGTGTCCCCGCCGCTCTTCCAGTCCCGGTACTCCAACGACTCGTACTCGTCCGGCGGGACGTCCAGGTCGCACCGGTCCAGCACGACGTATCCCCGCTCGGCGAGTTCCGGCAGCTCGACGTACATGGCGGCGAGCCTAACGCCGGGCACCCTCCGGAGCCTGGCAGCCCGGTGCACGCCGGGTGCGGGGCCGGCGGCTGCAATGATCCAGGCTCGTGACCGACGGCACCGAGACGAGGACCGGGTGGCTCAGCCCCGAGGGCCTCGAGAGCGTGCGCGGGGAGATGCCGATCGTCTACGTGGACGCCATCCCCGTGCGCCTCGACCAGCGCGGCGAGGTCACCCGCGTCGGCCTGCTCCTGCGCGTGGCCGCCGACGGGACGATCAGCCGCACGGTCATCTCAGGGCGCGTGCTCTACCGGGAGCGGATTCGGGACGCCCTGATCCGCAACCTCGAGAAGGACCTGGGACCGGTCGCCCTCCCCCGCCTGCCCCCGAGCCTGGCCCCCTTCACCGTGGTCGAGTACTTCCCCGACCCCACGGTCACGGGCTTCCACGATCCTCGCCAGCACGCCGTGAGCCTGGCCTACGTGGTACCGGTGGACGGCGACTGCCGGCCCTCGCAGGATGCGCTCGACCTGGCCTGGCTCACGCCGGTCGAGGCCGTCTCGGACCACGTACGCACCGAGATGACGGGCGGGCACGACCGCCTCCTCCGCCTGGCGCTCTCGCACGTCGGCGTCCTGCCCTAGTGGGCTAGCGGTGCTGTTCAAGCAGCGGTTCTGGCCGGGCCTCGCCGACGGCTCGATCACGCTGACGTTCCGCCGCTGGTCCCGGCCGCAGGTGAAGGGGCAGGGCCGCTACGTGACGCCGGCCGGCGTGGTCGAGGTGGAGGACGTGACCGAGATCGAGCCGGCCGACATCACCGACGACGATGCCCGCCGAGCCGGCTTCGCCGACCGTGAGGAGCTCCTCGGGCAACTGCGCGGCCCGGAAGCCGGCCACCTGTACCGCGTCGCCTTCCATCACGCCGGCGAGGACCCGCGCCTCGCGCTGCGCGAGGACGCATCGCTGGGGCCTGCCGATGTCGACGAGCTGGCCCGCCGGCTGGAACGACTGGATCGGGCGTCGAGCCACGGACCGTGGACGAGGACGACCCTCGAGCTCATCGCCTCCCACCCCGGGCGGCGGGCCGGTGACCTGGCGGCCATGGTCGGGCGCGAGATCCAGCCGTTCAAGACCGACGTTCGCAAGCTGAAGGCGCTCGGCCTCACCGAGAGCCTGGAGATCGGCTACCGCCTCTCGCCCCGCGGTGAAGCCCTCATGGCCCGCCTCGACACCTGACGCCCACCATGTCTCGCGGAGCGTGGTTGCGAATTCCGCAACGGAGCTCCGCGAGACCGGGGACAGGGCTTCTCCCGTTGGCCTGACCGTCGCCGTCGTAGGGTGCCGGCGGTGACCGTTCGGAGTGGGGCGGGGATGGCCGACGTCGTGATCGTCGGGGCGGGGTCGGCCGGTGCCGTCCTGGCGGCCCGGCTGTCCGAAGACCCGGACCGCCGCGTCCTGCTGCTGGAGGCCGGACCGGACCACACGAGCGAAGCGACGCCACCATCCATCCACGGGCTGAACTTCATCGCCGCGCTGGCGGAGCCCGGCCGCCTCTGGCCGGATCTCCTCGCCACCCGAACGTCCGGCCAAGCTCCCAGCCTCTACCCGCGCGGGCCGCGGCGTCGGCGGGTCCTCGGCGGTCAACGGGCTCGTCGCGCTGCGCGGCACGCCCGAGGACTACGACCGTTGGGCGGGACCGCTCGGGTGCCCGGGCTGGGGGTGGGCCGAACTGCTCCCCCGCTTCCTGCAGGTGGAGGACGACCTCGACTACGGCGGCGACGGGCTCCACGGCCGGGGCGGTCCCATCCCGCTCGCCCGCATCCCGCCCGACCGCCTCGGGCCGCTCGACGACGCGCTGCGGTCGGCACTGGCCGACCTGGGCCATCCGATCGAGGACGACTACCACGCGGCGGGCGCCACCGGGGTCAGCCGGATCGCCCTGACTGCCCGCGACGGCCGGCGAGTCTCGACCAACGACGCCTATCTGGAGCCCGCCCGCGCCCGGTCCAACCTCGACGTCAGGGGCGACACCCTCGTGGACCGCGTGCTGCTCGAAGGCGACCGGGCCGTCGGGGTGCTGACGGCCGGCGGTGAGCGGTTCGAGGCGGACGAGGTGATCCTGAGCGCCGGGGCCATCCACTCACCCGCCATCCTCCTGCGGTCCGGCATCGGACCGGCGACCGGCCTTCCCGTCGGCGCCAACCTCGTCGACCATCCCGCCACGCCCGGCTTCGAGCTGGCGCTGACCCCTGCGGGGCGACTCCCGCCAGGCGACGCTTCGGTGCTCACGTCGATGCTGCGCTACTCGTCCGGGCTCGCCGAGGCCGGCGACAACGACATGCAGGTCCTGTGGCTCTCCGCAGTCAGCGGATCGGACGACGACCGCGCCGGCGGTCGCGTCCTCGTCGCGGCGATGCGTTCCTTCTCCCGAGGAGAGGTGCGCCTTGCCTCCACCGATCCGCTCCAGGATCCCATCGTCGAGTTCCGCATGCTGTCGGACCAGCGCGATCTCGTCCGGCTGCGGGAGGCGACCTCCCGCGTCGTCGAGGTCCTCCGCCATCGGGCCCTTGCCTCCGTCGTCGAGTCCGTCGACGCCGCGGGCACGCCGCTCGAGACCCTCAGCACCGACGCCGCCGTCGACGCCTGGCTGTCCAGTGGCGTCAACGACTACGTGCACGCCGTCGGCACCTGCCGCATGGGAACCCCGGGCGATCCCGCCGCCGTGGTGGACCTCGAGTGCCGGGTCCTCGGCTACCGCGGGCTGCGCGTCTGCGACGCCTCCGTCATGCCCGACGTGCCCCGAGCCAACACCCACCTCACGACCGTGGCGATCGCCGAGGCCGTCGCCGACCTCCTCCGCGGTCGTTGACAATGCACGGAGCGGCATGCTTCGCTGCCGGGGCTCGGCAGCGACCATGTGGCCGGGCGTTCGCACGAGCTCGACGGGCGATCGAGGTGGGCCGGTGCCGTTGCCCTCCCGCTGATCCCTGCCGGGCCGGCAAGGAGGCATGACCATGGCCGGAGGGCAGAGCCCGCTCGATCGGAGTCGACATCGGAGGCACCGGCATCAAGGGCGCGGTGGTCGACGTGCAGGCCGGCGCGATGGCCACCGAGCGGGTGCGGATCCCCACCCCCCAGCCTGCGACCCCTCCCCGCGTGGCCGAGGTCGTCGTCGAGCTCCTGGATCAGATCGGGGAACCGGGGCCTGTCGGGGTCACGATGCCCTCCGTCGTGCTGGACGGCGTGATCCACACCGCCGCCAACATCGACCAGGAGTGGCTCGGCGTCGACGCCGACAGCCTTGTTCCAGAAGGCCACCGGCCGCCCGGTCGGCGTGGTCAACGACGCCGATGCCGCGGGCATCGCCGAGGTCCGCTTCGGCGCCGGCCGGGACCACCACGGCGTGGTCGTGGTCATCACGCTCGGCACCGGGATCGGCAGTGCGGTGTTCGTGAACGGCGAGCTGGTCCCGAACACCGAGCTCGGCCACCTCCCGCTGCACGGCGCGGACGCCGAGGACTGGGCCGCGGAGTCGATCCGGGTGGAGGACGACCTGTCCTGGAAGTCGTGGGCCCACCGCGTCGAGCAGTACCTGGCCCTCGTCGATCGGCTGCTCTGGCCGCAGCTCATCATCCTCGGGGGCGGGGTGAGCAAGAAGTCCGGCAAGTTCCTCCCCCACATCAAGCTCCGCACCGAGGTGGTCCCGGCGCAGCTCCACAACGACGCCGGCATCGTCGGCGCCGCCCTGTTCGCCCCGGCCTCTGGCGCCACCGCCGGAGGATAGGGTCCAGCGGCCCGAGCGCCGGGCCGTGCCGAGGGACCCAGGAGACCACGTGCCTGCCAGCGAGTTGGACGAACTGGCCGTCAACACCATCCGCGGCCTGTGCATGGACGCCATCCAGAAGGCCGAGTCCGGCCATCCGGGGACCCCGATGGGCATCGCGCCCGTGGCCTACGAGCTCTGGCAACGGGTCCTCCGCTTCGACCCCAGTGATCCCATCTGGCCCAACCGCGACCGCTTCGTGCTGTCCGAGGGGCATGCGTCCGCGCTGCTGTGGTCACTCCTGCACCTGAGCGGGGTGCGGGCGGTCGATCCCGACTACGAGGTGCTCGGCCGGCCGGCCGTCTCGCTCGACGACATCAAGACGTTCCGCCAGTTGGGCTCCCGCTGCCCGGGCCACCCGGAGTACCGGTGGACGAGCGGGGTGGAGACGACCACCGGCCCGCTCGGCCAGGGAGTCGCCACGTCGGTCGGCATGGCGCTGGCCGGCCAGTGGCTGGCCTCGCGCTACAACCGGGACGGGTACACGCTGTTCGACTTCGACGTCTACGCGCTGGCGGGTGACGGCTGCATGATGGAGGGCATCTCCTCGGAGGCGGCCTCCTTCGCGGGTCACCAGCAGCTGGCCAACCTGTGCTGGATCTACGACTCCAACCGGGTGACGATCGAGGGTCACACCGACATCACCTTCACGGAGGACGTCGCCGCCCGCTTCCTGGCCTACGGGTGGTACGTGGTCGAGGTGGCCGACGCCAACGACCTCGACGAGGTGGGTCGCGCCTTGCGGTCGGCCAAGGCGGAGCACGAGCGCCCGACGCTCCTGCTGGTCCACAGCCACATCGGCTACGGCTCCCCGGTCGAGGACACGCCCAAGGCCCACGGCGAGCCCTTCGGACCCGAGGGTGTGCGGGCCGCCAAGCGCTTCCTGGGCCTGCCGGAGGACGTCGACTTCTTCGCACCGGAGGAGGTGTACGGCGCGTTCGCGGACGGGCTGGCGGCACGGGGGAAGGCCGCCCGCGAGGCCTGGGAGGCCCAGGTCGAGGCCTACCGGGTCGATCATCCGGACCTCGCCGCCGAGCTCGACCAGATCCAACGCCGTGAGCTGCCCGAGGGCTGGGACCGCGGGCTCGTCGCCTTCCCGGCCGACGCGAAGGGTCTGGCCACGCGGGATTCGTCCGGTCGGATGCTGAACGCGCTGGCGGAGCAGTTGCCCTGGTTGATGGGCGGATCGGCAGACCTCTCGCCGTCGACGAAGACGACGCTCACCTTCGACGGCGCCGGGAGCTTCCAGCCGGGGAACCGTGGCGGACGAAACCTCCACCTCGGCATCCGGGAGCACACGTCCGCGGCCATCGCCAACGGCATGGCGCTGACGAAGGTACGGCCCTACTGGTCGGGCTTCCTGATCTTCTCGGACTATGCCCGGGGGGCCATCCGCCTGTCGGCGCTGATGGAGATCCCGGTCATCCACATCTTCACCCACGACTCGATCGGTGTCGGCGAGGACGGTCCGACGCACCAACCCGTGGAGCAGCTCGCCTCGCTGCGAGCCATGCCGGGGCTGTTGGTGTTCCGCCCGGCCGACGCCAACGAGGTGGTCGAGACCTGGCGCGTGGTGGCGCCGCTGCGGCACGAGCCCGTGGCCGTGGTCCTGTCCCGCCAGGCCCTCCCGACGTTCGACCGCTCGTCGATGGGGTCCGCGGAGGGTGTGGCGAAGGGCGCCTACGTCCTGGTCGACGCCAGCGGCGGCGAGCCGGACGTGGTGCTGCTCGCCACCGGATCCGAGGTGCAGCTCGCGGTCGCCGCTCGTGAGGAGTTGCAGGCCGAGGGCATCCGGACACGGGTGGTGAGCATGCCGTGCTGGGAGCTGTTCGACCGCCAGCCGCGCGCGTACCAGGACGAGGTGCTCCCGCCCGCGGTGAAGGCACGGGTGGGCATCGAGCAGGCATCGACCTTCGGTTGGGACCGCTACGTGGGCGACGCGGGTGCCGTCGTCGGCATGCACACCTTCGGCGCCTCGGCGCCGCTCAAGCACCTGCTGACGCGCTTCGGGTTCACGCCCGACCGTGTCGCCGACGTCGCCCGCGAGTGTCTGGAAGTGGTCAGGACGGAGGGACGATGACCGACCTTCTGCCACTGCGCGAGCGCCCGGCGTGGGCCGCGCTGCAGGCCCACCACCAGGCGATCGCCGGGCGGCACCTGCGGGACCTCTTCGCCGAGGATCCGGACCGCGGTGAACGCCTCCGGGCGGAGGCCGTCGGCCTGTACCTCGACTACTCGAAGAACCGCGTCACCGACGAGACGATGCGGTTGCTCCTGCAACTGGCCGCGGAGTCGCACGTCGCCGACCACCGGGACGCCATGTTCCGCGGGGACCGCATCAACGTGTCGGAGGACCGTTCCGTCCTGCACGTGGCCCTCCGCATGCCGAAGGGGACGACACTGATGGTCGACGGCGTGGACGTCGTCGCCGAGGTGCACGAGGTCCTCGATCGCATGTCGGCCTTCGCCGAGCGCGTCCGTTCGGGAGAGTGGAAGGGCCACACCGGCAAGCCCATCCGAAACGTGGTCAACGTCGGCATCGGCGGCAGCGACCTCGGCCCGGTCATGGCCTACGAGGCGCTGCGCCACTACAGCCGGCGTGACATGAACTTCCGGTTCGTGTCCAACGTCGACTCCACCGACTTCGTGGAGGCCACGCGCGATCTGGCGGCGGACGAGACCTTGTTCATCATCTCGTCCAAGACGTTCGGGACCCTGGAGACGCTGACCAACGCCCATTCGGCGCGTGACTGGGCGGTGGGCCAACTCGGCGACGAGGCCGCGGTGGCGAAGCACTTCGTTGCGGTTTCAACGAACGCTGACAAGGTGGCGGCGTTCGGCATCGACACCGCCAACATGTTCGGCTTCTGGGACTGGGTCGGTGGCCGCTACTCGATGGACTCGGCCATCGGGCTGTCCACGATGCTGGCCGTCGGCCCGGACGCGTTCGGGGAGATGCTGGCCGGCTTCCACGCCATGGACGAGCACTTCCGCACCGACGCCGCTCGGGGAGAACCTGCCCGTGCTGATGGGGCTGCTGGCGGTGTGGTACGGCGACTTCTTCGGGGCCCAGACCATCGGCGTCATGCCCTACGAGCAGTACCTGAAGCGCTTCCCCGCCTACCTCCAACAGCTCACGATGGAGTCCAACGGCAAGCACGTCACCCTCGACGGGACGCACGTCGACTACGACACCGGGGCCATCTACTGGGGCGAGCCGGGCACCAACGGCCAGCACAGCTTCTACCAGCTCATCCACCAGGGCACGCGGCTGATCCCGGTCGACCTGATCGGCTTCGGCAAGACGCTGAACCCGCTCGGCGAGCACCACGACATCCTGTCGTCCAACGTGTTCGCGCAGGCCCAGGCCCTCGCCTTCGGCAAGACCCAGGAGGAGGTGCGGGCCGAAGGGACGCCGGACGCCGTCGTGCCCCACCGGGTCATGGAGGGCAATCGCCCCACGAACGTCATCCTGGCCGAGCAGCTGACCCCGTTCGTCCTCGGCGCGCTCGTCGCGCTCTACGAGCACAGCGTGTTCACGCAGGGGGCCATCTGGGGCATCGACTCCTTCGACCAGTGGGGGGTCGAGCTGGGCAAGGTGCTCGCGGTGGCGATCATCCCCGAGCTCGACGAGCGACGAGGAGCCCGACCTGCGCCACGACTCGTCCACCAACGCCCTCATCCGCCACTACCGCCGTCTGAAGCGCAGCGAGGAGACCACACGATGACGACCGACCGGCCCATGCAGCTCGGGATGATCGGCCTGGGACGGATGGGCGCCAACCTGGTCCGCCGCCTCATGCGCGACGGCCACCGCTGCGTCGTCTACGACATCCACCCGCCCGCGGTGGCGGAGCTGGTCGGCGAAGGCGCCACCGGGTCGACCTCGCTGGACGGAGTTCGTGGAGAAGCTCGACACGCCCCGGGCGATCTGGATCATGGTCCCCGCCGCCGTGGTGCAGCCGACGCTCGACCAGCTGTCGGGGCCTGCTGCAGGCCGGACGACATCGTCATCGACGGTGGCAACTCCTACTACCGCGACGACATCACCAGGGCGGAGGCGCTGAAGGCGAGCGGACTCCACTACGTCGACTGCGGAACCAGTGGCGGCGTGTGGGGCCTGGAGCGCGGCTACTGCCTCATGATCGGCGGCGAGGCCGAACCGGTCGAACGGCTCGGGCCGATCTTCAAGACCATCGCGCCGGGCGCCGGCAGCGCCGAACCGACCCCCGGCCGCACCCGCACCGACGGCACGGCCCAGGACGGCTACCTGCACTGTGGGCCGAGCGGCGCGGGCCACTTCGTGAAGATGGTCCACAACGGGATCGAGTACGGGATGATGGCGGCCATCGCGGAGGGGCTCAACATCATCGCCCACGCCAACGAAGGCAGTCAGGACCGTCCCGTCGACGCGGAGACCACGCCGCTCCGGGACCCCTGGGCCTACCGCTTCGAGATCGACGTGGCGGAGGTGGCGGAGGTCTGGCGGCGGGGCTCCGTCGTGGGGTCGTGGCTCGTCGACCTCACCGCCGACGCGCTGGCCCGCTCACCGAAGCTCGACGACTTCGCCGGGCGGGTGTCGGACTCCGGGGAAGGTCGCTGGACGGTCGCCGCCGCCGTCGACACCGGCGTGCCCGCCGGGGTCATCACCACCGCGCTGTACGAGCGCTTCCAGTCCCGGGGCGAGGGCGACTTCGCGGACAAGCTCCTCTCGGCCATGCGGGCGGAGTTCGGAGGGCATGCGGAGAAGCCGGCGGAGAAGGCCTGACGGTGCACTCCGACGTCGAGGTGCTCGCCGGCCCGGCCGAAGTAGCCCGGGCCGGGGCGGACTTCGTCGCCCGGCGGGCGCGGGCCGCGGTCGAGGAGCACGGCCGGTTCCACTTCGCGGTGAGCGGTGGCCACACCCCCTGGCAGATGTTCGCGGAGCTGGCCGGCGAGGACATGCCCTGGTCCCAGGTCGTGCTGTACCAGGTGGACGAGCGGGTGGCCCCCGACGGGGACCCGGCCCGGAACCTCACCCACCTGCGGGAGAGCCTGGGCGACGCACCGGCCGAGGTGCGCGCCATGCCCGTCGACGCCGCGGACCTCGACGCCGCGGCTGCCTCGTACGCCGATCTGCTGCCTGATCGCTTCGATCTCGTCCACCTCGGTCTCGGACCGGACGGGCACACGGCCTCGCTCGTGCCCGGCGACCCCGTCCTCGAGGTCACCGATCGTCTCGTCGCGCTGACCGCCCCCTACCAGGAGCACCGCCGCATGACCCTCACCTATCCGGCCCTCGCCCGCGCCGACCAGCTCCTGTGGCTGGTGACCGGCGCCGACAAGCGACGCCCGCTCGCCCAGGTCCTCGCCGGTGACCCCTCCGTCCCCGGCGGTCGGGTCGTGGCCGCGCGATCCCTCGTCCTGTGCGACACCGCCGCAGGGGAGGAGGCGTCATGAGCCCGGCGGCCAGGGGCGCGAGGAGGACCGCGACCTCGTCGCGTGGGACGACGAGCGCGTCGGCGGCGCGTCGGCGGTCTCGCCCGGCCGGACGACCACGTCATCGTGATGTTCGGGGCCACCGGCGACCTGGCCAAGCGCAAGCTGCTGCCAGGGCTGTTCCACCTCGCATCGGCCGGCCTCCTCCCCGGCGCTACCGGATCATCGGATCGGCCCCCGCGGCGTACGCCATGACGGACGCCCAGTTCCGCGCCCACGCCCGCGACGCCGTCCGCCAGTTCGGTCGGGTGAAGCCCACGGGCGAGGCGTGGAAGAGCTTCGCCAGCCTGCTGTCGTTCGCCACCGCCGACTCCGACGACGCCGCGCCGTTGCTCACCGCCGTGGCCAAGGCGGAGGACGAGATCGGCCGGCGACCTCGCCGGCTCTACCACCTCGCCATCCCGCCCGTGGCCTTCAGCTCGATGATCCGCCTGCTCGGCCGCACGGGGCTCGCCGACCGGGCGCGGGTCATCGTCGAGAAGCCCTTCGGCACCGATCTGGCCTCGGCCCGGGCCCTCAACGCCACCGTGCACGCCGCGTTCGACGAGTCGCAGGTCTTCCGCATCGACCACTTCCTGGGGAAGGAGTCGGTCGACAACATCCTCGCCCTCCGATTCGCCAACGGCCTGTTCGAACCCATCTGGAACCGGGACCACGTCCGCTACGTGCAGATCGATGTCCCGGAGAGCCTCACCATCGAGGGTCGGGCGGCGTTCTACGAGGGGACGGGCGCGTTCCGGGACATGGTGGTGACGCACCTGTTCCAGGTGCTCGGGTTCGTGGCCATGGAGCCGCCGACGTCGCTGGCCGCCAAGCCGCTGCGGGACGAGAAGATCAAGGTGTTCGAGTCCCTGCACCCGCTCGACGTGCGCCAGGTCGTGCGCGGGCAGTACCACGGCTACCGCAAGGAACCGGGCGTCCGTCCCCGGTCCGACACCGAGACGTTCGTGGCGCTGAGGGCCGAGGTCGACAACTGGCGGTGGGCCGGAGTGCCGTTCTACCTCCGCACAGGCAAGGCGCTGGCGGCGCAACGTTCGGTCATCACGCTCGGGCTGCGGAAGCCGACGCTGCGGATGTTCCCGTCAGAGGGCGCGGCGAAGCGGAACGCCGATGGGGACGGCAACGAGCTGGTGATCGACTTCGCCGATCCCGGCTCGATCGCCGTCCGCTTCCAGGCCAAGGAGCCTGGTCCGACCATGCGTCTGGGCTCGGCGCAGATGACCTTCGAGTACGAGGATTCGTTCTGTGCCGCCAACGACTTGGAGGGCTACGAGCGGCTGATCCTGGAGGCCATGCTCGGGGACCAGGCGCTCTTCACCCGGTCCGACGGGATCGAACGGCTGTGGGAGATCTCGATGCCGCTGCTCGACGATCCGCCCGCGGTCCAGCCGTACGCCGTCGGCTCGTGGGGCCCGGACGCGGTCCAGAAGCTGATCGCACCGCACCGCTGGCACCTCTCGACCTGACCGCAGTGGGCTGGACGGGCGGCCCGCCGGGCCGAGCCCGCGGCGCACGGCACGGGCCACCCTGTAGCACCCCGTTGTTATCGTCGCCCGGTGGCACGTCTCGCCCCTACCGACCGCGCCGGCCTGCCCCGCAGCGCCTTCGCCTACGTGGACTCCCACGGGCGCCGGCGGCTGCCCATCCACGACGAGGCCCACGTCCGCAACGCGCTGGCCCGCTTCAACCAGGTGACCTTCGAGGACGAGGCGGCGCGGGAGGCCGCCCGCAAGCGGCTGCTCAACGCCGCCAAGCGGTTCGGCATCGTGCCCGTCGGGTTCATCACCGGCCAGCTCGAGTCCGAGCGGGAGGTGGGGCGGCGGCGGGCCCGCCAGCCCGTGCCGCTCCCGTCCGGCTTCGTCACCATGCTGATGACCGATGTCGAGGGCTCCACCGCCCTCGTGCAGCAGCTCGGGCCCCGCTACCGGACCGTGATCGACCGCCTGTGGGCCATGCTCAGGAAGGCGGCCACCACCCGGGGCGGGAAGGTGGTCGAGACGAGAGCGGACGAGTTCTTCGCGGTCTTCGAGTCGCCGGCGGCCGCCATCGACGCCGCCATCGCCGTCCAGCGTGAGCTGCGGGAGTGCTCATGGCCCGACGGGGTCGAGGTCCGGGTACGGGCCGGCATCCACAGCGGCTACCCGACCACCACGGACGACAACTACATCGGCCTGCCGGTCCACACCGCATCACGCATCTGCGGTGCCGCGCACGGCGGCCAGATCGTCGTCTCGGGTGATACCCGGGAGGCCGTACGCAGCCTCGGGCCCTCCGGGGTGCGCTTCCGCAGCCTCGGTGACTACCGCCTGCGCGGGCTCCCGGGCAGCTTTCCCCTCTTCCAGCTGGCCGCCAAGGGACTGCCGACAGGGTTCCCCCCGCCGCGCACACCGTCGGCGGGCTGAGCCGAGCCGGTCAGTAGACGGCTTTCGTCGCTGGTTCCCCCGTGGTCGGTGCCGTGGCCGCCGAGGACTCTGCCGCGCCCCGACCCTGTGCCAGCTCGTCGGCCATGCGGGTCCGCATCGACAGCAGATCGTTCGAGACGGTGACCATGAGGAAGCCCTGCTCCAGGCGCCGCTCGGCCAGCGCGCCCGAGGCGTGGATGCCGGCCACGACACCATGACGTCGGCAACCGGCCACGATGGCCTCCAGCGCCTCGGTGAACTCGGACCGGTCGTCGTTGTTGCCCGGTGGCAGCCCGAGGCTGAGGGAGAGATCGGCCGGACCGACGTAGACCGCATCGACCCCGGGGACGGACAGGATGTCGTCGAGGTGCTGGAGCGCCTGCACGGTCTCGACCATGGGGATGGTGGCCACGGTGTCGTTGGCCTCCTTGGCGTACGAGCCGTTCCGCAGACCCGCGAGGATCGGCCCGAAGCTGCGGGCCCCGACCGGCGCGTAGCGGCAGGCCTGGACGACGGCCGTCGCCTCCTCGGCCGAGTTGACCATGGGCACGATGATCCCCTCGACGCCCGCATCGAGGAGCTTGCCGATGATGCCTGGCTCGTTCCAGGGGACTCGCGAGACCGGACGCGAGGCCCCAAGGAGGATGCCCTGCACCATCGCTGCGGCGGCGGAGTACTCCACGACGCCGTGTTGGTTGTCCACGCACACGTAGTCGAAGCCGGCCCGAGCCGCGGCCTCGGCACTGATCGGTGACGGGATGCCCAGCCAGCCGCCGAGGGTCGGTTGTCCCGATGCCCACATCTCACGAAGGGTCGTCATGGCTGCGGTCTAACACGGCCCCGGGCGTCCCGCGGACGATCGGCAGCCCCGTTCGTGCGGTGCGCGTCAGAGCTTGCCAGGCGACGGGCGGGCCGCTACGAGGTCCTTCCGGTAGCAGTCGAGGATGTATCCCCATCCGTCCGAGCCCCCGACCGAGATCCGGATCGCGTCGCCGTCGGGCCCGTGGCGGTCGAACGCCCGGTGCTCGAGGTCGACCCGGGTGCGGTCCTCGCCGAGCGGCGTGAACGTCACGTCGACCTCGCTCGCCCGGCTCGGGTCCGGGTCGAACTCGAAGCGGCGATCGAGGTGCCACGCGATCTGCAGACGGCGGGGTGGATCCCATGCCTGCACCCGGCCCCAGTCGCACTCGGCGCCGTCGGTCCCGACCTGGTAGCAGCGTCCGCCGACGGCCGGCTCGATGACCACGTCCCGCAGATCGGCGGCGACCACCCGGTGCTCGCGTGGCCACCAGGCCGTCATGTGGACGAAGACCTCGAACGCCCGGTCGACGGCCGCGTCGACCTCGACGGAGCGCCGGACACTGGTCGCGTAGTGATCGATCATCGTTGTCCCTTCCTTCGTGGACGGGTGTCGGCGGCACGGGCCTGGCGTCTGGAGCCGGATCCGCCAGCGGCTTCCTGGAACCCTTCGAGGGCGCGGGCCCAGAGCAGATCGAGGTAGCTGCGCAGGAGCTCGAGGCCGGCCTGGTCGAGCTGGTACACGCGACGAGTCCCCTCGGCGCGATCGACCACGAGGTGCGCATCCTTCAGGACCTTGAGGTGCTGGGAGACCGCCGACCGGCTCACCGGCAGGTCGCGGGCGAGGACCCCGACGGGCAGCGGCCCCTCGGCCAGCCGCTCGACGATGAGCCGCCTCGTATCGTCCCCGAAGACCTTGAGTGCCTCCACATGATGGTTAGGCGCATGATCGTTAGCAGTCACTAACCGTTAGTAGACACGAACGGTTAGTCGCTGTCAACCACCAGTTGCGACCGCGGACATGCCCCGTCGGGCCGCCCCGTCAGCCCGGTTCGGAGAGGTAGAAGGTGTTGCCGTCGATGTCCTTGAACGAGAACATCAGCGGCACGCCCGGCCAGGCGAGCAGCTCACCGACGTCGACGCCCTGGTCCGTCATCGACGCGTGCTCAGCCGTCGCGTCCGTCGTGACGAAGCGGATGCCCGTGTCGACGCCGGCCGGCAACTCGTCCGACGCGGTCACGATGGCCACGGACACGGGCGAGCCGGGCGCCGCCACCTCGACCCAGCGGAAGCCCTCGGCGAGCTCGGCATCCATCAACGTCTCGAAGCCCAGCTTCTCGACGAAGAACGCCACGCTGCGATCCTGATCCGCCGCCGGGATGGCGACGGTGCGGATGGTGGTGATGGTCGTGGTCGGCATGATCTGCCCTTCCGTGCGTCGGACTGTTCCCCGTCAAGGACGACACCGCCACGACGAACTCATCGCGCGGACGGCTCCCAGAGCTGAACAGCGTTGCCCTCGGGGTCGTAGAGCTGCGCGAACCGTCCGTTCGGGTAGCTCTCGGAGTCGACCGAGACGTCGATGCCGTCGTTCCGGAGCTGGTCGACCAGGGTGTCGAGATCGTCGACGCGCAGGTTGATGCCCCAGCCGTGCGCGCCGAGGTAAGGGCTCTCGGCCTGCTCGGGACCGAACGGTGCGAAGACGGTGGGGCCCGCCGCCTGCTCCCAGACGGCCGCGTCGTAGCTCTGCGGTGGCGCCAAGACGCCGAAGTGGTCCGCGTACCAGCGGCTCAACAGGTCGGGATCCTGCGCCGTGAAGAAGAAGCCACCAATCCCGTTCACGTGTGCCATGCCCACAGCATCACACTCCTGCGGCCTGCTTCATTCCGACCCGCCAGGCGCCGGCTCACGGTGTGCGACCGGTGAGCTCCTTGGGGCGGATGCGGTAGTCGAGCACGAGGAACGGCAACCCGAACACCCAGAACGCGTGCTCGGCGCGAAGCTCGCCGTCGCGGACGTAGACATCGAGCTCCTCGGCGAATCCGTGCACGCTCAACGACGTGAGCTCCCTCGTCCCTTCGTCGATGTAGGTGAGGTAGTGGCCGGGATGGTCGAGGTCGCTGCGGCTGGTCAGCACCAGCCCGCCGTCCGGCCGGGAACGGGGCACGAGGGTGGCCGTGAAGCTGGCCGAGGGCAGCGGGAACCCGACGCTGACGTAACCCCGGCCGTCGTGGCGGTACGTCGTGTAGATCCCGACATAGATGGGTTCCTCGGTGTCGGCGAAGGACCGGATCCATCCCCGCACCGCCACCCCGGCGTCGGGGTCCGTCGTGATCGTGTCGATGCGGCTGTGCACCCCCCGCAAGGCCTCCCGCTGGTTCATCGGGACGTTGGCCTGGCCGAGCGGACGGGCGACGAGGGTGCGATAGGCGAGGTAGCCCGGCCGCACCCACGGTCTCCACCGAGGAACGATGTCGAGCGTGTACCGGGTGGTGTGTTCGTAGAACTCACGGACCCTGGGGTCGACCGAATCGGGATCGAACTCAGGTCCGGCCAGCTCGTCGAGCGAGGCCACGATGCCGATGTCGTGCGCCCCGGCGACATAGGTCCCGCCGAGGACCCGACTCAGCTCCTCGACGTAGCCAGTGCCGACGTAGCGACTCCGGGCCTCGAGGGGCACCACGAACGGCAGGTCGGCGGCATCGACGCGCTCGGCCAGGAGCGCCATCTGGGCGTCGCGGAACAGCGCGGCCGACACCAGCCGGTACGCCAGGACCGCGCCGCTCGCCGCCGCGGCGGGCCGACCTGCCGTACGGCGGAGAACAAGGCCAACGGCAGCACCGACGACCGGACCGAGAGCGACCTTCTGCGGACGCAGGCCCAGCGCGCCGGCGACGGTCCCCGCCGCCGTGCCGACGACGAGCGGTCCGGCACCGAAAACACGCCCTGCCACCCAGCCCGCCGGCGCGGCCATCGCCGAGCTGACGGCGATCCGCTGCCACAGGGGCGGGATCTCACCCGGGCGCTGCCTGGCACGGGCCACGGCCTCCGACACGCCGAGGGCGACAGCACCGGCGGCGGCTCCGGCCACCGCGGGCCGTCGGCCACGGCGACCGCTGAGCGCCGCGCCGGCCAGCGCGCCCACGGCACCGGCGAAGGCGACGGCTCCGGCGCGGCCTGTGCCCTCGGCGCCCGCGACCTCAGCCACCCGGGCAACCTAGCCAGCCGGCTCGGCGTCGCCGCTCAGACCACCCCGGCCACTGGTCGGCTCGCTTGTGTCAGCTGCCCGTGCCGCTCGCGGCGTCCGCCCGTGACACAGCGCCGGCTTCGGGGCCGTCGACGACTCGGACCGCGGCAGTCGAGGCATCAGGGCAAGACCGACGCCAGAAGAGCCAGGATCCGGGACGCGGCAGTGCCGGTCGGGTCGAGGTCCGGCCGATGGTCGGCGATGCTCACTCCGAGCAGTCCGGGAGCGGCCGTCAGCGGGTGGAGCAGCGCCGCCAGCTGTTCCCAGTCTGGACCGCCGGGTTGCGGATAGGTGACGGCGTCCAGGACCGTGGGATCCAACACATCGAGGTCGAGGTGGAGCCAGGTCGGGCGGTCCGATGGTGCGAGCAATGCGGCGGCACGTCTTCCCGCGGCGGACGGGTCGGCGATGACGGCGGTTGCGTCGATGCGGTGCAGGTCGGCGGGAACGGCCTGGAGCTCGGCCGAGGCGGCGGCGTCGAGATGTTCGGTGCGGTGGCCGATGAGCACGACGTCGCTGGCTTCCACGAGGGGTGGGCTGCCGTCGAGGGCGACCAGGGTCTCGGCGCCGATGCCGGTGAGCACGGCGAGGTCCATGTCGGCCGTCTCACCCGTGTCGGACGAGGTGCCGTCCTGGTAGTCCGGGTGGCCGTCGACGAACCACAGACCGACGGCGCCCGATCGGCGACGAAGTGCAGGGACGATGCCCAGAAGGATGCTGCAGTCACCTCCGAGCACGAGAGGTCGCCTGCCCGGGCGCTGCGCCATGGCCGCGCCCAGCGTCGCGCTCAGAGCTCCCGCCGCTCGAAGCGTGGACTCCAGCGCCAGCACCCCGGTGTGCACATCACGCTCGCCCGGCTCGATGGTCGTGTCGGCGTTCCCGGCGTCATCCGCGACGAGTCCCGCGGCTCCGGCGAGACGCAGCGCGTCCGGAGCGGCTGCCTCGCCGCGGCCGGTCCCGGAGCAGTCCCACGGAGCTCCCAGCAGGAACCAGCCGTCAGGCGTCATGTCGCTCCATGTCAGTGCCAGTCGCTGATCCGGACGTCGTCCGGGGAGGGCGATCCCGATTCCCGTCTCGATCAGGGCCTTGAGACTGAGCAGGAACACCGCCCACTTGGTGCTGCAGTGGGAGAGGAACTCGACGGGCTCGGCCCAGCCTTCGTGGGTGAAACGCACGATCGTGAACCCGTCGCTGCGGGAGAGGCGCCAGTCGATGGTGGTGCCGATCCACTCCGACGGTCCGTCGGTGACCCGCCAGCGGACCAGCTCGCCGGGAGTGAGCTCGATCACCTCCATGTCGAACCCGCCTTGGGGGAACCGGAACAGGATCTTTCCTCCGAGGCCCGGGTCGCCCTGCGTATCGGTCGTCCACCACCCCGACAGGCCGTCGATGGTGGTGAGGGCGGCGTAGACGTCGTCGGTGGACGACGACTCGACGCCGATGCGGTGGTGGATGTCGGTCATGTCGGTCTCCTTGTTGGTTGTTCGGGTGATTGCCTGTTCTGCTGCTGGCGTTCGATCCGCTCGGCGATGCGCGCGATGCGACGCAGGCGGCCATCCCAGCTGGAGCCGACGCCGGCGAGCTGCTGGGCGGCCCTGGCGAGTTGGGCGTCATCGACGCGGTAGCGGCGCTCGCGTCCGGCGGCGGCACCGTGGACGAGGCCTGCTCGGCCGAGCACGGTCAGGTGCTTGGCCACGGCCTGGCGGGTGACGGGGAGCTGCTCGCTCAGCGAGGTGGCTGTCCCGGTGCCGTCGACCAGGAGGAGGTCGAGCATCCGGCGCCGGGTCGGGTCGCCCACGGCCGACCAGAGCTCGTCGTCGATGGCGGCGGTCACGATGCCACTCCGACCGTGGGCGCATACGAGGCGAGCCGCGGCAGGAAGTAGTCCCAGCCCTCACTGTGCTCGCGGTACTGCTGCTCGAGCACGGCGACCTCCCAGCCCTTCTCCCGGAAGCCGCTCTCGGTCATCCGCAGCAGGGTGCCCTCACCCCGGGCGGCCAGCTCGAAGGTGACGAGCAGAGAGTTGTCCTCATGCGCGTCCTCACCTTCGGGGTAGACCCATCGGAACGAGAACAGTCTCGGAGGTTCGGCCTCGACGACCGTGATCTGCGGGATCTGCGCCTCCCCAGACGACCGGTCGCCGAACACGAGCTCGCCCACCGCGCCCGGGGTCGGCTCGACCACGGCCTCGTCGGGCCACCACTCCCTCAGGTGCCGAGGGCTGGTGATGACCTCGAAGACGGTCGCCGGCGAGGCATTGATCTCGATCTCACGCTCGATCGTCCCGTACTCCACGACTGTGTCCTCTCACTCGCAATCTTCGGTTGCGTTTCAGTGTGCCGGATCGGGACGCGAAACGCAACCATGTATTGCGCGTTACGGAGCCACCCTCGTGCGGCCTGGCCTGGCTTCGATGACGGCAAGCCCGGCGGGTGACGCCGTGGGGACGTGGCGACTGACGTCGAGGTCGACCTGACGCAGCAGGTCGGAGTACTCGCGGAGGGTGCGTTCACGGGCACCGAGGAGCAACAGCATGTGGAGATCCATGAGCGTGACGGCGGGGTTGTCGACGGCTCGCTCGGGCAGGACCGCTTCGACGATCAGCAACCGGCTCCCTGGTTGCATGCGGTTGCGGCAGGTACGAAGGATCCGGGTGGCGTCCGGGTCGTCCCAATCGTGGAGCACCCGCGACAGCAGATACGTGTCGGCATCCGAGGGGACATCGACGAAGAAGTCGCCGACCACGCAGCCAACCCGCGAGGACAGGCCGGCGCTGTCGAAGTGTGCTCGCGCGTCCGGGATCACGGCGCTGCGATCCATGAGCACGCCGGTGAGGTGAGGCACGGTCTGCAGGATGGCGGCGAGAAGGATGCCGTTGCCGCCGCCGACGTCCGCGACGTGTCGGGCAGTCGTGAAGTCGTAGGCGTCGATGACGGCGGCCGCCTCGGCGCGAGCCCGGGTTGCCATCGATGCGTGGAACGCGGCCTCTTGCTCGGGGTTGCCGCTCAGGTACTCGAAGAAGGGTTGCCCATGGTGGTGCTCGAACGCCGACCCGCCGTGCCGGACCGCGTCGAGCAGCCCCGTCGCGGCCGTGTAGTAGAGCTCACCCCGCGCTCGAACCGCCCCCTGCATGCCGCCCATGAGCTCTCCGAGGGCCGACAGCGAGAAGGCGCCGTTGTCCAGTTCAGTCAGGACACCTTCGGCGGCGAGGCCACGCAGCACCCGGCGAAGGTTGTCCGCGTGGACGCCCAGGGCAGTGGCCAGCTCGCCGCCTGTCCGGGGACCGCTCGCCAGCTGGTCGAACACCCCGAGCTCGGTCGCGACGTAGCAGAGCTGGGTGAAGACGAACCCGTCGATGAGACGAGCGGCCTGCCGCTCCGGGGTGCTGCCATCGGCGATCGACGGCGTGTCCGACGTGCTCATCGTTGGCTCCTCCTCGAACGGACCCAGTCTCCTGCGTTACGGGGCGGGCCGGAGAATGGTTGCGATCTCGGATGGGACGCTCCGCATGCCATCTGGAGGAGCGAGCGCGGCGCCGGCAACGATCATCCTGTCCTGGCCGCGCACGTCAGTTGCGACCGTCCTGTGCCGGGGGTCGTCGGCCGGGTCCGGCGGGATGTGGTCGGCGGGACAACTGCCCCGAGTGTGCACTGCGTTACCGCGGATCGGCGTGTCCCCCGTTTGGCCACCTATTCCGAGGCAGACGGTGCGTCGGTACGCCATGCGGTCTGGCGAGTCATCGCGCCGCAACGTCCACCCGTGGTCGGGTGGCGTTGGTTTGATGTCTGTGTGACGTCGGATGCCTCGCGCACCAAGTCGCGCTGAGACACCGGAGACCGATCCGTCCTACTTGTAGAACGCGTCTACCTCGTCAACGTCGGTGAACAAGTTGTGAAGCGACGCGATCTTGCCGTTCCGCACCACGAAACGCTGGAGGGCATCCTGATCGAGCGTGGCGTCGGGCCGAGATGCCTCGACGTGAAAATAGCCCAGCACCGAGTCGGCACCGGCAGCCGCCAACTCGATGGGGCGGGCCTTCAGGGTCCCCCCACTCACCTCGAACGCGGCTTGTGCCACCTTGGCAATCTCGTCCGGGCCCTGCCACGTCCCCGAGATCTGCGAATGGCCCTGCATCGTCCAAACCCCATCGGCGGCCCACAACGCCAGGAACCCCTCCAGATCAGCGGCGACCCACCGGTCCCACGCCTGTCGGGCAACGGCGAGCGCACTCTCATCGGCCATGTCCTACCCCCTTCGTCGAGGTCGTCGCAGCCTACGCCGGGACGACAAGGGCAGAACCCGCCTCGGCAACGCCGCGGTCGTTCCTCGGGAGACCACGGGGGACGACGAGCTCGCCGCGTCGCCAACCCGAGTCCCTCCAATCCTGTGGGATGGCGGCTCCGCCACGGCGACGCAACGAGCGCGAATACGGGGCACGTCGCGGCTGTGGTCGACCGCACCCCCCGGCCATTCCGTGACACCTCCACGGTCGGTCGAGATGACGTTGGGTCACCCTTCGTGCTGACACGGCAGCCCTTCAGGGCGCCGAGCGGAATTGGGTGCAGGTCGCACGGCACTGTCGAGTAGCCGCGATCCGACCTCGACGCGGGACGCGCCGCGCGGTCCGTCTGGTCCTAGTCGTTGCGCGGGTGACTTCGCATGCGTCCACCACGGCGCGTCGACGCCGCCCGGCGGGCCGTCATAGGACCGCCCCGACGCGGCCGGATCTGACGAGAACGGCGCCGTGGGGATCAAGAAGGTTGACGAATCAATGATCTTGGTGGAGTCCCGGTGCAGCTCGCGCGACTATTCGGGCATGACGATACGCGTCTTCGTCTCGTATCGACGGAGTGACAGTCGACATGCGACCGGAAGGTTGCGCGCCGTTCTTGCTCGGGAGTTCGGTAGAGAGAACGTGTTCTACGACGTCGACTCGGTGGGTTTCGGAGCCGACTTCAGAGAGGTGATCAACGCCACACTGCAAGGAGTTGACGCGCTCATCGTCGTCGTAGGTCCGAACTTCGAGCTCGACCGTCTCAGCCAACCCAACGACTACGTGCGGATGGAGATCCTGGAGGCGCTACGTCTGGGCAAGGGAATCGTTCCCGTGCTGGTCGACGAGGCCACCATGCCCGGTCCGGACCAGTTGCCGGCCGATCTGGAGAGCTTCGCCTACCGCAACGCGGCCCCGTTGCGGGCCGACCCCGACTTCGACACTGATGCGGCGCGTCTGGTCCGTGATCTGCGTCGCAGCCTCCAGACCGATGGGGCAGGTGACGTGGATGTCACGGCGCGTCTCGCTCCTCCGAGCGGCGCGCGCATCAGTGACCCGACCGAGGCTGTCGCGCCAGGGCCGCCCGTCGCCGGAGCCGTGATGGGGCCGGTCGGACGGCTCACGGACGGCCCGGCTGCGAACCCGCCGATCTTCATTCCAGCCGCTGGCCTGCCAGTTGCCCAACCGTCCGAGCCAGCTCGCGGGCAGCGCACGGCGGTCCTCGCCATCGTGGTGGCGGTGGTGGCGCTTCTCGGAGCCGCGGCGGCAGTAGTCCTTCTCCGGCCTCAACAGCGCTCGCCGGACGCGTCGTCGGTGAGCGAGACGACGACCGGACCCCAGACCTCCGTGGCAACCTCAGCCGTCACGACACCAACAACGACCACGGCTGCTCCCGCGGCAGTCGCTCCGCCGCCGACACCCCTGGCCACCCCAGCCTTGACGGCATCTCCACCGACCGTCGACGAGGCCGCACTGCCCCCTGTGGCCGCGTCGACGTCCGTCAGCCGAGACCAGGCCGCCGATTTCATCATCGACTACTTCCGGACTGCTGGCGCTCGACAGTATCCCGAAGCCTGGGCTCTCCTGTCGGCGAGGTACCAGCAGGAATACGGGGACTACGATGCTTTCGTCTCCTTCTGGGACCGCGTCCGGGTAGTAGGCCCGTCATCGCTCGACGCGACAGAGGTCACTCACTCAGCGAACTCGATCAGCATCTCGGCGCCAGTCTTCTTCGACCTCTTCTCCGGGGAGCACAGCGAGGAGACCATCACAGTGACGGTGATACGCGACAGAGACGGGCAGCTACTGCTCGACGAGTACTCCCCAGTCAGGACGAACTGAGTGTCTGCGTAGATCTCGACACCTTGGGGCTCCGCCGCGGGTCAGGTTGCACAATCACACCTGCCGTGACGAAGACATAAGCCGCAGAATCGATCCATCCAGACGCGGGGGCCTTGGGGCGCCGACACCCCGGGTTCCCGGCGCACTGAGCGGGAACGCCAGGCCACCGCGAGGAGCGCGGGGGCGCCCAGGACCGCGGGGGCAATACTTCGCGCGCCCAGTCGGCTTCAGCGAGACCGGCAGCGGACGGTCTATTTGTAGAAGGCGTCTATCTCGTCGACGTCGGTGAACAAGTTGTGGAGCGACACGATCTTGCCGTTCCGGATTGGCTCGTCGGGAGTTGCCATGGTCCGTGCCTCCCACAGGCAACCGACCTTGTCATCTACGTATCGCCTGACCGAGCGTGAACCTGCGCTACGAGGTCTTGCTTCGTACTCGTCGAGCGCGCCTCGGGGATGTGGGCGAAGCCGTCGACATGACGTACCTCGGCCAGCAGCCGGTTCAAGACCGCCTCGGCCTCCCGCTTCGAGTGTGTGGTCGCGCTGATCTGCCGGGCGCGACCGGTCATCGGATCAGGCGGCGTGTGGACGATCACCTGCCACGCCGAACCCCGCTTCCCCACCCTCCGCCGTATGTAGCCCCGCACGCCGCCGAACCCAATCCGTTGACAAATGGTTGACAAGAACCACCCGGCGATCGGCTCCGATCGCGAAATTCCTAGTAGATCGGTGGGCGCTGAGGGGCTCGAACCCCCGACCTCCTCCTTGTAAGGGAGGTGCTCTAGCCAGCTGAGCTAAGCGCCCGACGGCGGCCGAGAGGCCGGCCCGGGAAGCGGAAAGCCTACTGCCGGGGCTGCGCAGCGCGACGGGAGGCGAGCGGTTCAGAGGCGTGCACGTCAGATTGCGGAAACCGGCATGAGAGGTGAACGCTTCCGCCTGCAACGACCGCCGCGACACGACCAGCGGCTAGACCTGCGGCGATGCTCGGCCGGTTCGTGGCGACGTTCCTGGCCGTGTTCCTGGCCGAGCTGCCGGACAAGACGATGGTGGCCACGCTCGTGCTCACCACCACCTACCGCCGGGCGTTCTGGGTCTGGCTGGGGGCGGCCGCCGCCTTCCTCGTGCACGTCACCATCGCGGTGATCGCCGGCGATCTGCTGGCCCGGCTACCGGAGCGGCCGGTCAAGCTGGTCGTGGCCGCGCTCTTCGCGGTCGGCGCGATCGTGCTGTGGCGTCAGCGGGGCGAGGCCGCCGACCCGGAGCAGGAGAAGGAGGACCTCCACCTCCACGCCGCCACCTCGCCGGTGCGCATCTGCGGCATCGCGTTCACCACCCTGCTCCTGGCCGAGGTGGGCGACCTCACCCAGCTCACCATCGCCAGCCTGGCCGCCTCGACCGGCCAACCCGTGCCGGTGTTCCTGGGCGGTCTGCTGGCCCTGTGGACGGTGGCGGCCATCGCCGCGGCGAGCGGCACCGCCATCCTCAAGCGGATCCATGTGCGCACGGTGCGGACGGGCGCCAGCGTCGTGTTCGCTCTCCTGGCGATCGTCACGCTCGTCGAGGCGTTCCGCTGAACGGCTGACGCGCCTCAGAACGAGGCCCGCGCCTCCACCAGCTCGGCCAGCAGCGCGGGTGTCGCGGCCGCCACGGGCGTCCGCTTGTCCAGGGCGCTCCGCACCACGAGCTCCCGGGAGAACGCGTCGACGACGTGCGCTCCCGCCTCCTGGCACACCAAGAGCCCACCCAGGTAGTCCCAGACGCCGTGGGCGTTGCGGCTGCAGTCGACGTAGCCATCGAGCACGCCGCAGGCGACGGCGCACAGGTCGAGCGCAGCGGCCCCCAGGGCCCGGTACTGCCGCCAGCCCAGCCACCTCGGCGGGAACCCGGACAACCCGACGAGCGCGTCACCGACGGTCCCGCACCCGGACGGTCCGATGGGCTCGCCGTTGCGCATCGCGCCCCCGCCCCGCCGGGCCTCGAAGCGGTCCCCGGTCACGAGGTTGACCACCAACGCGGCCAGCGGGCCCTCATCGTCCACTGCACACAACGAGGTGGCGAACCACGGGATGCCGTGGGCGGCGTTGGTGGACCCGTCGAGCGGGTCGACGACCACGAGCAGCGACCGGTCCTCGCCCCGCAGGCCGCTCTCCTCCGACAGCACCCCTGCGCCGCCCCGCTCCAGCACTTCCAGCACGGCCGCGTCGGCGGCCAGGTCGGAGTGGTGCTGGCCGGCCCGGGTGCCCGCCAACCCCCAGTCGTCCAAGGACCCGAGGGCGGCCCGGATGGCGGCCGCCGCCTCGTCGAGCAGGTCTGCGGCGGCCGACCCGGTCGGTTCGCCACTCCCCCGCGCCACGACCCCTCACGGTAGTGGCAGGCTGGGGTCCGACCATCGACGAAGGGACCGGAGGAGAGAGGGGACCGCGTGGCAGTCATCGACGTGGCCGGGTTCGTGTCCGACCTGAAGGACCACGCCATCGGGCACGGCTTTCACGTCCACGACGAGCGCCACTTCGTCGAGACGTACTCCCTGCGCCAGACCTGGGAGGTCGACCTCCATCCGGAGGAGGCCTGCCAGGGGCCCATCGACCTCCACCTCGCGCTCGACATCGATCCCCGCGCCCTGCTCGGGTTCGAGGACGCCATGGCGTCCGACGAGGACCCCGACGCCGAGCCGCCGGACGGCTTCTCCTTCCCCCTGCACTTCACCTGGATGCTCCCGCCGCTGCCCGAGCCGCCCGACCTGCTGGTGCTGGCGACGGAGGTCGCCGGCATCGGTGGGGTCTCGCTCCCTGTCGAGGTGGCCGCCATCGACACCATCCCCTCGGTGACCGATGCGCCCGAACGCAGCCTCTCCATCGTCGCCCGCGTCAACGTCTCGCTCGCCCAGGTCTACCTGGGTGAGGACGTGCTCTGCGACACGCTTGACAAGTGCCGGCAGGTGAGTCTCTTCCTGCTGGAACAGGCCGAGGCGTGGCTCGGGGACAACGAGATTTGAGTTCGTCTTCGTCACGGGGGGAGCACGGCTGATGCGCATCACCGAGCTGTTGGACATCCTGCGGGACTACCCGCAGGACTGGGAGGTCGAGCTGGCAGTCGTCGCGCCCGTCGAGCCGGACGACGGCGACATCACCGTCGACCGCTACTCGATCGAAGGCGTCATGCCGTGGGAGGACGACGACACCGACCAGGCGCTGCTCTGGTTGGTCGGTGGCGAGGACGACAATGTCGACGCCTTCCTCGACGCCGTCGACGAATGACGCCGGCCACAATGCCGATCGTGCCGTGACCGATCCCCAGCGCGACGTCCCTCCCGGGATGCGCAAGCAGCTCGATCTGCCTCACGCCGGGCTGGTCACGTTCGGGCACCGGCCGTTCCTCAGCGAACCCGAGCAGCTCGACACCTGGCGCCCGGACGTCGCGGTCGTCGGTGCCCCGTTCGACGTCAGCACCACGAACCGCCCGGGCGCCCGCTTCGGACCGCGGGCCATCCGCGCCCAGGCCTACGAACCCGGGACCTACCACTTGGACCTCGGGATCGAGATCTTCGACTGGCTCGAGGTGGTGGATTTCGGCGACGCCCACTGCCCGCACGGGCAGACCGAAGCCAGCCACGCCAACATCCGCGCCCGGGTGGGCGAGATCGCCAGCCGGGGGATCGTGCCGGTCATCCTCGGTGGTGACCACTCCATCACCTGGCCGGCGGCCACCGCGGTGGCCGACCACTTCGGCTTCGGCAACGTCGGCATCGTGCACTTCGACGCCCACGCCGACACCGCCGACATCATCGAGGGCAACCTGGCGTCGCACGGCACGCCGATGCGGCGCCTCATCGAATCCGGCGCGGTGCTGGGCCGCAACTTCGTGCAGGTCGGCCTGCGGGGCTACTGGCCGCCGCAGAAGACGTTCGAGTGGATGCAGAGTCAAGGGATGCGCTGGCACCTGATGCACGAGGTGTGGGAGCGCGGCATGGCCGCCGTCATCGAGGATGCGGTCGCCGAGGCCCTCGACGGAGCCGAGCATCTCTACGTCAGCGTCGACATCGACGTGCTCGACCCCGGCTTCGCTCCCGGCACCGGCACGCCTGAACCGGGAGGTCTCACCCCCGCCGACCTGCTGCGCACGGTGCGGGCGCTGGCCATGAGGACGAACATGGTGGCGCTCGACGTCGTGGAGGTCGCACCGGCGTACGACGTGAGCGACAACACCGTGAACAACGCCCACCGCGTGGTGTTCGAGGCACTGGCCGGCCTGGCCTGGCAGCGACGGGAGGCCGCCGGGGGCGAGGCCGGTCCGCCGGCCGTGTCACACCGCTGAGGGCAGCAGTCAGCGGCGGCGGCGCAGGGACGGGTCGCCGAGCTCCGGCGCCTCGTACCCGTCGTCGTACGGGTTGAGCGTGAGACCGGGCGGAACCAGGGCGTCCACCCGGTCCCACACCTCGTCCGGGACCTGCGTGCCCGCGCCGCCGAGGACGTCCTCGAGCTGGTTCAGCGTGCGGGGCCCGATGATGGCCGAGGTCACCGCCGGGTGCGAGAGCACGAACGCGTGGGCGAGGTCGACCAGACGCAGCCCCGCCTCATCGGCCACCTGCGCCAGGTCTTCGACCAGCGCCATCTTGCGGTCGTGCACGCTGCTGCCGAAGTCGAAGTGGTCCGGTTCGCGCTCGGCCCGCGACGACGGCGGCCGCTGACCGTCCCGGTACTTCCCGGTCAACCACCCGCCGTTGAGCGGGGCCCACACGAGCACCCCGAGCCCGTACCGAGCACACGTCGGCAGCACCGCCCGCTCGATGCCGCGGGCGAAGACGGAGTACGGCGGCTGCTCGGTCGACGGGAGGACGTGGCCCCGCCGGTCGGCCACCCACTGCGCCTCGACCAGCAGTTCCGCAGGGAACGTCGACGTCCCGAAGGCCCGGATCTTCCCGGCGTGCACGAGGTCGGACAGCGCGCCGATCGTCTCGTCCAGATCGGTGTCGGGATCGGGCCGGTGGATCTGGTACAGGTCGATCCAGTCGGTGTCGAGGCGGCGCAGGCTGTCCTCGACGGCCCGCACGATCCAGCGGCGCGAGGCGCCACGGTGGTTCGGGTCCTCTCCCATGGCGTTGAAGAACTTCGTCGCCAGGATGACGGAGTCCCGGCGGCCGCGGAGGGCCCGGCCGACGATCTCCTCCGACTCCCCGAACGCGTACATGTCCGCGGTGTCGATGAAGTTGACGCCGGCGTCGAGCGCGGTGTGGACGATGGCGGCGCACTCGTCCTCGTCACGGTTGCCCCACGCGCCGAGCACCATGGTCCCCAGGCAGAAGGTGCTGACGTGCATGCCGGTACGGCCGAGGGTGCGGTACTCCACGGTGCGGGTCAGGCGTCGACTTCGACGGCCGGCAGTGCGTCCGGGACCTCGCACAGCGCCCGGGCGCCATCCACCGTCACGGCCACCCTCGACCCCGCCACCAGCTCCGCCGCCCGCGTGCTGGTGCCGTGGGCCGACATGAGGATGTCGAGGAGGTCGACACGGACGTGCACGAGCGTGGCGGCGCCGGCGAACGTCTGCCCCGAGACGGTGCCGACCAGTCCCTGGTCGTTGGCGGCGCCACCGCCGTTGGGTGGGGCCAGCGGACTGACCTCGACGTCCTCGGGACGCACGAGGAGGAGCACCTCCTGACCGAGGGCGAACCGCCCCGCGGCCGGCGTGGCCACCGTGACCCCGGCCACCTCCACCCGATCCTGGCCGGTGATGGTGGCCGGGAGCTCGTTCATGCTCCCGACGAACCGGGCCACGAACGCGCTCGCCGGGTTGCGGTAGATCTCGGTCGGGGACCCCAGCTGCTCCAGCCGGCCGCCGGACATCACCCCGATGCGATCGGAGATCCCGAGCGCCTCCTCCTGATCGTGGGTGACGAAGAGCGTGGTGATGCCGAGCTCGGTCTGGATGCGGCGGATCTCGTCGCGCAGGAGCAGCCGGACCTTGGCGTCCAGCGCCGAGAGCGGCTCGTCGAGCAGCAGCACCGTGGGTGAGATGGCCAGCGCCCGGGCCAGCGCCACCCGCTGCTGCTGGCCGCCGGAGAGCTGGTGCGGGTAGCGGCCGGCGAACTCCTGCAGCTGGACCAGATCCAGCATCTCGCCCACCCGCTGGGTGCGGTCCGCCTTCCCGATCCCACGGGTGCGCAGTCCGAAGGCCACGTTGTTGGCGACGTTGAGGTTGGGGAAGAGGCTGTAGCTCTGGAACACCATCCCCATGTGGCGCTTGTTGGGCGGCGTGTCGGACTGGTCGACACCACCGACGCGCACCACTCCCTGATCGGGCCACTCGAAGCCGGCGGCGATGCGCAGCGCGGTGGTCTTGCCGCAGCCGCTCGGGCCCAGGAGGCTGACCAGCTCGCCCGCCTCGACCTCGAGGTCGAAGTGGTCGAGCGCGACCGTCGGCCCGAACGCCTTGCGCACGCCTTCGAAGGACAAGGTGGCCATGGCGCTCCTAGAAGACGGCGGACTCGCCGAGATCAGCGGACGAGAGCCCTCGACCCCTGGCCGGCGGGTGACGGCGATGAAGAGCGCCAGCAACAGCGCGGTGGCGAGGAAGACCACCAGCGCCAGCGCCATGCCGCCCTGCGGCTCCTGGTTCTGGTACAGCACGAGGTAGGTGGGGAGCGTCCGCTTGAGCAGCAGCGAGGCGATGGTGAACTCGCCCAGCACGACGGTGGCGGTCAGGAACGCCGAGCCGATGATGGCGGACGTCAGGTTGGGGATCAGCACGCGGAACAGCGTCGTGAGCCACCCCGCGCCGAGGCTGCGGGAGGCGTCGACCAGGGTCCGCAGGTCGATGGCCCGGATGCCGGCGTCGAGGGCGCGGTAGGTGAAAGGCATGGCCAGCACCGAGTAGAAGGGGATGAGCGACAGGTCCGAGCTCAGGAACCAGGGAGCGGTCTCTCGGAACGTGCCGGCCACACCGACGACGAGGGCGATGGGCGGCACGACGTAGGGAAGGACGCTCAGGATCTCCACGAGCGGGCGGGCCCTGGGCACGCGCAGGTGGACCCAGAGCGCGGTCGGGAGCAGGATCCCCAAGGTCACCACGATGGCGCCGATGGCCAGCTTCAGGCTGAGCATCAGCGCGGGCCGGAACAGCGGATCCGAGAACGCACCGTTGAGGCTGTCGAGCGTCCAACGGTCGAACAGCGTCGAGAAGTTGAACCTGACCATCGGCACGCGCTGGAAGGCGAAGCGGGCCATGGCCAGGAGCGGGAGGAAGAAGTACACCGCGCAGGCCAGCAGCACGATCGACGGAGCCGACCGGTGTGCCGCGCCTGGCCGGGCTTGCGGCGGCGAGCGCTCACGCGCGCCGCCATCGCTCCGCCCTCCTCCGCAGCAGCAGGTAGCCGGTCATGGACACGCCCATGATGATGATCATCCACGCCGCCAGGGCGTACCCGAGCTGGCCCTTTCCGGTGATGGTGTTGCCCTGGAGGAAGAACCGGATCTGGATCGTCACCAGGCTCGAACTGCCGCCGGTCAGGGCGTACGCGGTGGCATAGGCGCTGAAGGCGTTGGCGAACAGCAGCAGGATGCCACCCAGGATCGACGGCGCCAGGACGGGGAGCCCGACCCGGCGCCAGTAGCCCCACGGCGGTGGCGCCGAGGTTGGCCGCCGCCTCCCGCCACGCCGGCTTGAGCCCGTCGATGGCCGGGAAGGTGACCAGCACCATCAGCGGGATCTGGAAGTACAGGTAGACGATGACGAGGCCCCAGAAGGAGTGGACGGTGAACCCTTGGTCTTGGAGGTCGAGCCCGCCGGACTTCAGGATCTTCGTCATCAGGCCTTGGGTGCCCAAGGCGGCGATGAACGCGAACGCCAGCGGGATACCGCCGAAGTTGGCGGCCACGCCGCTGAAGGCGGTGACGCCGCAGCGCAGCCATTTCGGCCGCCGCAGCGTCGCCGCGGCGTAGGCCAGCAGGACGCCGATCGAGCGCGCCGAGCAGCGCCGTCACCATCGACAGCTTGAGCGACGCGATGAAGGACTTCTGATACTGCCCGGTCAGGGCCTCCGTGAGCGCGGACGTACTGGCGCCGCTCTCGCCCTCGAAGCGCCTGGGTGAAGACCGTGATGGTGGGCCAGACGAGGAACAGGCCGAGGTAGGCGAGGAACGGGAGCAGCCCGAGCCAGCCCGAGTTGCGCCGGCGGGCGACCACCTGTTCGGAGTGGCCGCCCGCGGCAGGTTCGACGGCCGAAGTCCTCGACGGTGACGGATGGGACCGTCACGGGATCGACGCAGCGCGACTAGGCGTCGGCAACCATGGGGCCCCAGTTCTCGACGAGCGCGGCGTTGGCCGCCTCGATCTGCTCCGCAGTCGGGAACTCGATGGACTGGATCAGTTCGGCATCGGGCAGGTTCTGGCTGATGTCCTCGCTGACCTTGCCGGCCGCCAGCAGAGCGGCGTACCGGGCCGGGATGGCGCCACCCTCGAGGTAGCCCAGCGCTCCCTCGTCCGAGAGGATGTGCTCCACCCACAGCTTGGCGGCGTTGGGGTGCGGCGAGTCCTTCACCACGCCCTGGGCGTAGTACGAGCCATACACCCCGTCGGTCGGGACGACGACCTCGGAGGTGATGCCCGCCTCTTCCAGTTGGTGCTGCAGGCCGGGCCAGTTGTACGTCCAGTCGAGATTGATCGGCGTCTCGCCGGCACAGGACGTCGACTCGTCGGCGGGACGTCGCCGGGGACGAGGTTGCCCGGCTTCTTGAGATCGGCGAAGAACTGGATCCCCGGCATGATGTCGTCGAAGCTGCCCCCGTTGGCCAGCGAGGCCGCCATCACGGCGGCAAAGGCCGCGCCGGCTTCCCGAGGATCGCCATTGAGGCCGACCTGGCCCTTGTAGTCGGGTTCTTCAGGTCGGCGAAGGTCTTCGGCGGGTTGTCCACGATGGTCGTGTTGGTGCCGATGGCCATGATGCCGTAGTAGGCGCCGACCCAGTTGCCGTCGGGATCCTTCAGCGCGTCCGGGACCTCGTCCCACGTGCTGGCCTTGATACGGCTCCCAGAGGCCCTCGTCGATGGCCTGGATGGCGAACGGAGGACCGACGTCGATGGAGTCGGGCATGTCGGCCTGGCCGGCCAGCGTCTTGACCGCGGTGATCTCGTCGGCCGACGAGGCGTCAGGCGTCGCCACCGGGTTCTCGATGCCCGGGTACTTGTCCCGGAAGCTCTGCAGGATGCCCTTGTAGTTGGCCCAGCTGTCGGGCAGGGCGATCAGGTTGACCTTGCCCTCCTCGGTCGCGGCCTCCACGAGGGCGGCCAGGTCGCCGCTGGCGGCTGCGGTGGTGTCCCCTCCAGCCGCGGTGGTGTCGCCGCCGGCGGCGGAGGTCTCCGCGGGAGCGGCGGCTGCCGTGGTGTCCCCACCACCGGAGTCGTCGTCACTCCCGCATCCGGCGGCCAGCAGTCCTGCGGCCACCATGAGCGCGCCGAAGGCACGCAGTCGTTGACGTGATGCACGCATCTCGGTCCTCCCCGTTTGCATTGGATCGTGCGTGCCGCACGGTAACCCGTCCGGCGGCGGCCGCGTGACATGCGGGCACGCCGGCGACCCGCGGCAGCGGAGGGGGTGGAGCGTGCCACGATACAGTCGCGTCCCGCGATGCGGGACGAGCCCGCGAGAGGAGGAGCGCCGATGCCCCGCAACCGGGCCGAGGTGGTGGTGATCTCGTGGCGGGACATCCCGGCCCAGGTCAACGCCCGCGACGGTCACGAGCGTCACCAGGTGCTCCTCCCCGCCCGCTTCCAGCGCGCCGTCGAGCGGGCGACCCGCGTCGCCGGCAAGAAGACCTCGCACGAGCACGTGGCCGAGTGGCGGCGGCGCTCCTTCCCCATCGACGGTGACGCGCTCGGAGGCGGCTCGCACGGAGGCGGACCGCCTCGACGCCGCCTTCCCGCCCGACCGCCTGAAGTCGCTGATCGCCGCGGGTGGGTGGGACCCGGACAGCACGTCCCCCTCATGACCGAAACCGCCGAATCCGTGTCGGGGCCCGTCGTCGTCTTCGTGCCGTCCGGCCGCCGAGGGAACGTGCCCGCCGGCACCACCGTGCTCGACGCCGCCCGCCAGCTGGGCGTCGACCTGGACTCGGTGTGCGGAGGTCGAGGGATCTGCGGCCGGTGCCAGGTGCGACCGGCCTTCGGCGAGTTCGCCAAGCACGCGCTGACCTCCTCCCCTGACCACCTGTCATCCCCGGGGTCGACGGAGCACGACTACCACGGCCGACGCCCGCTCGACGCCGGGAGCCGGCTCGGCTGCGCGGCCCAGATCGTCGGCGACGTCGTCCTCGACGTGCCGCCGGAGAGCCAGGTCCACCGGCCGGTGGTGCGAAAGTCGGTCGACCTCGAAGGCCTCGTCGTGGACCCGGTGGTCCGGCTCCACTACCTCGAGGTGGCGGCCGCCGATCTCGGTGAGGGACGCAGCGACCTGCAGCTCCTGCTCGACGCGCTGGACGAGCAGTGGTCGCTCACGGAGCCTGGCGGTCGACGCGGGCCTGCTGCCCGACCTGCAGCCGGCGCTCGCTGATGGCGGACGCGCCGTCACCGTCGCCGTCCACGGCGGCGACACGGTCACGGCGGTCTGGCCTGGCTTCGTCGACCGGGTCTACGGCATCGCCGTCGATGTCGGCTCGACCACCATCGCCGGCCACCTCTGCGAGCTCGGCAGCGGCGAGGTGCTGGCCACGGCGGGAGCGATGAACCCGCAGATCCGTTTCGGCGAGGACCTGATGAGCCGCGTCTCGTACGTCATGATGAACCCTGGAGGTCGGGAACAGCTCACGGCGGCGGTGCAGCAGGCGGTCGACGAGCTGGTCGGCGAGCTCACGGAGACGGCCGGGGTCGAGCGGGCGGACGTGCTCGACGTGGTCGCGGTGGGCAACCCGATCATGCACCACCTCCTGCTCGGCATCGACCCCACGCCGCTCGGGACGGCGCCGTTCGCGCTGGCCACCGACCTCCCCGTGGACGCACGGGCCATGGACATCGGCATCGGATGCCCGCGTGCCCGGCTGCACCTGCTCCCCTGCATCGCCGGGCACGTCGGCGCCGACGCGTCGGCGGCGATCCTCGCCGAAGGACCGCACCGCAGCGACGACGTGCAACTCCTGGTCGACGTCGGGACCAACGCCGAGATCGTGCTCGGGTGCCGGAGTTGGCTGCTGGCCGCCTCCAGCCCGACCGGCCCCGCGCTGGAAGGCGCCCAGATCTCGTGCGGCCAGCGGGCGACACCCGGGGCCATCGAGCGGGTGCGCATCGACCGCGACACGCTGGAGCCCCGCTATCGCGTCGTCGGCAGCGAGGTCTGGTCGGATGATCCCGCCTTCGAGGCGAGCCTGCCGCCGGCCGGGGTCACAGGGGTGTGCGGCTCGGGGATCATCGAGGTCGTCGCCGAGCTGTTCCTGTCCGGCGTCCTCGACGCCGACGGTGCCATCGACGGTGCGCTGGCCGATCGCACCCCGCGGGTCGTCCCGGACGGACGCGTGTTCGCGTACGTGCTGCGCGACGCGGCAGGGCGATCGACCGGCGCTCCGGATCACCCAGGCCGACGTCCGCGCCATCCAACTCGCCAAGGCCGCGCTGCAGGCCGGCGTACGCCTGCTGATGGACCACGCCGGGCTGGAGAGCCTGACTGACGTCGGCTCGGTGCGGCTGGCCGGGGCCTTCGGCAGCCACATCGATCCGCTCTACGCGCTGGCCATCGGTCTGCTCCCGGACTGCCCGCCGGACCGTGTGCGCTCGGCCGGCAACGCCGCCGGCTCGGGGGCAGTGCGGGCGCTCCTGTCTGCCGAGGCACGGGCGGAGGTCGCCCAGGTCGCCCGCACGGTCACCAAGGTGGAGACGGCCATCGAGCCCCGGTTCCAGGAGCACTTCGTGGCCTCGCTGGCCTTCCCCCACGCCACCGACCCCTACGTGCACCTGGCTGAGGTGCTGCCACTGCCGCCCCGCCAAGCGGCCGGTCCCGCCGCCCCCGTCCGGCGCCGCCGCGGCGGCGCGCGAGCCGGTGCACGAGCCGATGCACGATCCGAGGAGGAGTCCGCATGACCGATGTCTCGCCACGCCGCGGTGGCGGTCGGGCCGCCCGCCAGGCTGCCCGGCTGGCCGCCCACACGGAGACCGTGCCGTTCCTCACCCGCACGCTGTCACCGGTCGAGGTGCTGAGCGCCGAGAGCGCCGAGCTCATCGAGCAGAACGCCGACACCATCCTCGAACAGGTCGGGGTGATCTTCCGCGACTACCCGGACGCGCTCCGGCTGTTGGGCGACGCCGGCGCCGATGTCGACGGCGAGCGGGTGCGCTTCCCCCGCGGCATGTGCCGGAGCATCGTGTCCTCCTCTGCACCTTCCGTGTACACCCAGCACGCCCGCAACTCGGCCCGCTCGGTGCAGATCGGAGGGGACGCCACCGTGCTGGCGCCCAACTACGGCTCCCCCTTCGTGCACGACCTCGACCAGGGCCGGCGCTACGCCACGCTGGCCGACTTCGAGAACTTCGTGAAGCTCACCTACGCATCGCCCTACCTGCACCACTCCGGCGGGACGGTGTGCGAGCCCGTCGACGTGCCGGTCAACAAGCGGCACCTGGACATGGTGTACGCGCACCTGCGCTACAGCGACAAGCCGTTCATGGGCTCGGTCACCGCGGGCAGCCGGGCCGAGGACTCCGTGGAGCTGGCCCGCATCGGCTTCGGTGGTGATCTGGCCGGCCGCACGGTGATGACGAGCCTGATCAACGCGTCGAGCCCGCTCGTGTGGGACGCCACGATGCTCGCGGCGGCGCAGGCTTACGCGTCGAACGACCAGGCCTGCCTCATCACGCCGTTCATCCTCGCGGGAGCCATGGCCCCGACCACCACCGCCGCGGTGGCCGCCCAGACGCTGGCCGAGGCGCTCGCCGGCATGACCTTCGTGCAGCTCGTCAAGCCGGGGGCGCCCGTGATCTTCGGGTCGTTCGCGTCCTCGATGTCGATGCAGACCGGCGCGCCGACCTTCGGCACGCCCGAGCCGGCCCTCGTCCTCTACGTCGTGGCGCAGCTCGCCCGGCGCCTCGGCGTGCCCTTCCGTTCAGGGGGCTCGCTGACCGCGTCCAAGCTCCCCGACGCGCAGGCGGCCTACGAGTCGGCGAACACGCTGCAGCCGACGATCCTCGGCGGGGTCAACTTCGTCCTGCACGCGGCCGGATGGTTGGAGGGCGGCCTGGCCATCGGCTACGAGAAGTTCGTCCTCGACAACGACCAGCTCGGCATGGTCCACACGTTCGTGAAGGGCGTCGACCTCTCCGTCAACGGGCAGGGTCTCGACGCCATCATCGAGAACGGACCCGGGCAGCACTTCCTGGGCACCGCCCACACGCTGGCCAACTTCGAGACGGCGTTCTACCGCTCGAGCGTGGCCGACAACGCCAGCTACGAGCAATGGCTGGAGGAGGGCAGCCTCGACGCCGCCCAACGGGCCAACGCGCTGTGGAAGCGGACGCTGGCCGAGTACGAGCCTCCGCCCATCGACGACGCGATCGACGAGGAGCTGCGGGACTTCGTCACCCGCCGCAAGGACGAGATGCCCGACGAGCCCGGATGAACGGGACCGGGCCGCCGGATGTCGTCTGCGACGCACAAATCGCGGCAGGTGACCCGCGAAGGGCCGGCCGGCGCGATTTGTGCGGGAGAAGTGACAGGGCGCCCACGATGCGGGACTGTCCCGCATCGTGACCCCGCCCTGACCGCGCGCTAGCGTCCGTCCGGCCAGCGCGGCCAGACCAGCCCAGGACGAGTGAGGGGACCGCCAACCGTGAGCGATCTGCCGGACAGCGCCAACGTCGTCGTCATCGGCGCCGGCATCGTCGGGAACTCCGTGGTCGGGCACCTGGCCGACCTGGGCTGGCGGGACATCGTGCAGATCGACAAGGGCCCGCTCCCCAACCCCGGCGGCTCGACCGGCCACGCCTCGAACTTCATCTTCCCGGTCGACCACAACAAGGAGATGGCGCTGCTCACGCTGGACAGCCAGCGCCAGTACATCGAGATGGGGCTCAACACGGCCTGCGGCGGGGTCGAGATCGCCCGGGAGCCGCAGCGACTGGAGGAGTTCCGCCGCCGCGTCACGTCGGCCACGGCCTGGGGCATCGACGCGTGGCTCGTCTCGCCCAAGGAGGTGTTCGAACTCGTCCCGTTCGTGGACGAGTCCATCGTCCTCGGCGGCTTCTACACGCCCAGCGTCTCGGTGGTGGACTCGCTGCAGGCCGGCACCCTGTTCCGGGAGCGCGCTCAGGCCAAGGGGGCACTGGCCAGCTTCGCCGGCGTCGAGGTGCTGGACATCGAGACCGACGGCGGCCGCGTGCGGGCCGTCGTCACCGACCAGGGGCGGATCGACACGGAGTACGTGGTCATCGCCTGCGGCGTGTGGAGCCCCCGGATCGCCGAGATGGCCGGCGCCCACATCCCGCTCACGCCGGCCGTGCACCAGATGATCGACGTCGGCCCCATCCCCATCCTCGAGGCGACCGGCAACGAGGTCGGCTACCCGATCGTGCGGGACATGGACGTGTTCATGTACGAGCGCCAGACCGCCGGCTCGATGGAGGTGGGCTCGTACGCCCACCGTCCGATCTTCCACCGGGTGGAGGACATCCCGTCGATCCAGGAGTCCCGGCTCTCCCCCACCGAGCTGCCCGTTCACGGCCGAGGACTTCGACCCCCAGCTCGAGGACGCGCTCGACCTCATGCCCGACCTGCTGTCGACGGCAGAGATCAAGTACGCCATCAACGGCCTCCTGTCGCTCACCCCCGACGGGTTCCCGCTGCTCGGCGAGACGCCCGAGGTCCGCAACCTGTGGTCGGCCGCCGCGGTGTGGATCAAGGAGGGCCCCGGAGCCGGCCGGCTGCTGGCCGAGTGGATGACGCACGGGGTCCCGGAGATCGATCCCCACCAGTCGGACATCGCCCGCTTCTACCCGTACGCCCGCAACGACCACCACGTGCGGGCGCGCTGCGCCGAGCACTTCAACAAGACCTACGGCATCGTGCACCCCCGGGAGCAATGGGCGTCCGAGCGCAACCTGCGTTGCGCGCCGTACCACGCACGGACGGAGGCGCTCGGCGCCGTCTACTTCCAGGCCGGCGGGTGGGAGCGCCCGCACTGGTACACGTCGAACGCGGCGCTCGTCGACGAGTACGGGGTCGAGGACCGGCCGGCGGAGTGGGACGCCCGCTGGTGGTCGCCGATCAGCAGCGCCGAGCACCTGGCCATGCGGGAGCGGGTCGGCATGGTGGACCTGGCCCCGTTCGTCGTGTTCGACATCACCGGCCCCGCGGCACTCGACTACCTGCAGGGCCTCACCGTCAACAACTGCGACGTCGCCGTCGGACGATCGGTGTACACGCCGCTGCTCGACCAGCACGGCGGCTTCCGCAGCGACCTCACGATCATGCGTCTCGGCGAGACGTCCTTCAGGGTCGTGACCGGGGCCTTCGACGGACCCCGGGACGAGCACTGGTTCCGCACCCATCTGCCGGCCGACGGATCGGTCAGCTTCGTCGACCGCACGTCGGCGCTGTGCACGATCGGCGTGTGGGGGCCGAAGGCCCGGGACCTCGTGACCGCGGTGACGGACGCCGACCTCTCGGACGGCGCCTTCCCCTACGGCACCACCCAGGAGGTGCTGTTCGGCTCGCTGCCCGTGCGCCTCTTCCGCATCTCCTATGTCGGCGAGCTGGGCTGGGAGATCTACGTCCCCATGGAGAACGGCCTCGCCGTCTGGGACGCGCTGTGGGCGGCGGGCCAGGACCACGGCGTCGTCGCTGTCGGCGCCGGTGTGTACGGCACGAGCGGTCGCCTGGAGAAGGGCTACCGGCTGATGGGCGCGGAGCTGGGCAGCGAGTACAACCCGGTCGAGGCCGGCCTGGCCCGCCCCAAGGTCAAGTCCGCCGACTTCATCGGCAAGGAGGCCTACCTGGCAGCCCGCGAGGAGGAGCCGGCGGCCGTGCTGTGCACCCTCACCGTCGAGGACCATGTCGCCGCCAGCGACGGCGTCCGGCGGTACATGACGGGCAGCGAGCCCATCCTCACCCTGGACGGCGAGCGCATCGTGGATCGCAAGGGCCGGCCCTCGTACGTGACCTCGGCCGGCGCCGGTCCGTCCGTGGGGAAGTACCTGCTGCTGGCCTACCTCCCACCCGAGCAGGCGGTGGTCGGGACCGAGCTGCGGGTGATGTACATGGCCGACCAGTTCCCCGTACGGGTGGCCGTGGCCGGCAGCACCCCGCTGTTCGATCCCGACGACGCCCGGATGAAGCGCTGACCACCGATGGCTGACGGCCTGCGGGTCCTGGCCTGCGTCAAGCGGGTCCCGGCGCCGGGCGCCCGCATCACGCTGACGCCGGACGGCCAGGGCATCGACACGAAGAACCTGGGCTTCACGACCAGCCCGCACGAGGAGTGCGCGGTCGAGGAGGCGATCCGCCTCGTGGAGCAGCACGGCGGGTCCAGCACCGTCCTGACCCTCGGCCCGCCCGAGGCCGACGAGCAGCTCCGCTACGCCGTCTCGGTCGGGGTCGACCGGGCCGTCCTCGTGGCCGTCGACGGCCCGGACCCCGACGCGCAGGCCACCGCCCGCGCGCTGGTGGCCGCCATCAGCGCCGAGGAGGAGTCCGGCGGGACCTTCGATCTGATCCTGTTCGGCAACGAGTCGGCCGATGCGGGCGGGTTCCAGGTGGGCATCCGCGTGGCCAGGGCCCTGGGACGCCCGGTCGTCACCGGGATCAAGGGCATCGAGGTCGACGCCGACGCGCGCCAGGTGATCGCTCGTCGCGAGAATGGCGACGGCCTCGAGGTGTACCGGCTCGA
Source organism: uncultured Acidimicrobiales bacterium (assembly GCA_963813375.1). GTDB lineage: Bacteria > Actinomycetota > Acidimicrobiia > Acidimicrobiales > Ilumatobacteraceae > DASTFY01. The sequence goes on from CAWEYT010000002.1 coordinate 250,171, forward strand.
GCTGCCCGCGCTGCTCGGCGTCAAGGAGGGGCTCAACCTGCCCCGCTATCCCGACGCTGCCCGGGCGTCTCCGCTCCAAGAAGGCCGAGGTCGCGGAGCAGCCGGCCGCCGCACCGCCGGTGGGCAGCGCACGCTCGGGTTCGTCCTGCCGGTGGAGCAGGTCACGGAGACGACGCTCCTCGGCACGGGCGCGGAGGCCGCCCCCGCCGTCGTGGACCTGCTCCAGGAGCTGGGGCTGGCATGACCGGCCCCGTCCTCGTCCTCATCGAGCACGACCGCGGCGTGCCCGCCGAGACCGCCTACCAGGCCCTCACGCTGGCCCGGGCGGTGGCGGAGGAGCTGGGATCGGCGCCCGTCGAGGCCGTGCTCATCGGCGACGACGCGGAGCCCCTCGCCGCCGACGTGAGCGCCCGCGGCGCGCAGACGGTGCGGCTCGTGCGCCACCCGGCTCTCGACGACTACGCCCCGGAAGCCTGGGGTGACGCGCTCGCGGCGGTAGCGCGGGCGGTCGGCGCCCGAGCGGTCGTGGCCGTCGGGACCGATCGAGGCAACGAGGTGCTCGCCCACGTGGCCGCCATCGAGGACCTTCCGTTCGCCGCCAACGTCACGGAGATCGAGCTCACCGACGAGGGATGCACCGTCACCCGCGTCCGGTGGGGTGGCAGCCTGCTGGAACAGGCCACGGTGGAGGCCCCCGTCCTCATCCTGAGCGCCGCCGCTCATGCCTTCCCGGCCGCCGAACCGGCCGAGGACGGGGCCTCGACCCCACCAACCGTCGAGGTGCTGACACCCGAGCTCGGACCCGCCGCCGGACGGACCCGCATCGTCGAGCGGGAGACCGCGACCGTCGCCGGCACCACCCTGACCGGCGCCGCGGTCGTGGTGAGCGGCGGGCGGGGCGTGGGCTCGGCCGACGGCTTCGCCATCCTGGAGGAGCTGGCCGGCCTGCTCGGCGCTGCCGTCGGCTGCTCCCGCGTCGTCACCAACAACGGCTGGCGGCCGCACTCCGACCAGGTCGGTCAGACCGGCAAGCGCATCGCGCCGGAGCTGTACATCGCCTGCGGCATCTCCGGCGCCATCCAGCACTGGGTCGGGATGATGGCGGCCAAGCGGGTGCTGGCCATCAACACCGACCGCGACGCTCCCATGGTCACCAAGGCCGACTACGCCGTCATCGGCGACCTTCACGTGGTGCTCCCGGCCGTGATCGACGAGCTCCGCCGGCGACAGCCCGACGGCGCCCCCGCGGCCTGAGCAATGCAAGACTGAGCGCAGGGCTGGAGAGGGAGACCTGTGGACCTGGCGGCCGCCGCACAGAACGAGGCAGCCGAGCGAGGACCGGCGACGGCGGACGCGGATGCGCCATCGGCACCGCCGGTCCTGGAGTGCCGCGGGGTGTGGAAGGTCTTCGGTCCGAGGGGTGACCGCGTCGTCGGATCCGTCCTCGCCGACCAGACCCGGGCCGAGCTGTCCCGGCTCGGCAACGTGCTGGCCGTGCGCGACGTCTCGTTCTCCGTGGGCGACGGTGAGCTCTTCGTCGTCATGGGTCTCTCCGGCTCGGGCAAGTCCACGCTGGTGCGTTGCCTGTCCCGGCTGGTCGAGCCCACGGCCGGCCAGGTGCTGATCGACGGCGAGGACGTGACCGCCGCCAGCCCCGAGCGGCTCCGCGAGCTGCGGCGCACGAAGATGAGCATGGTCTTCCAGCACTTCGGCCTGCTCCCCCACCGCCGGCTGCTCGACAACGTGGCCTTCGGTCTGGAGGTCCAGCGCAAGGACAAGGCCACCCGGCTGCAGCGGGCCAACGACATGCTGGACCTGGTCGGCCTGGGCGGCCTCGGCGACTCCTACCCGGACCAGCTCAGCGGCGGCATGCAGCAGCGGGTCGGCCTGGCCCGGGCGCTGGCCAACGACCCCGAGATCCTGCTCTTCGACGAGCCGTTCTCGGCGCTCGACCCGCTCATCCGGCGGGACATGCAGGACGAGGTCGTCCGGTTGCAACGCGAGCTGGGCAAGACCACCGTCTTCATCACCCACGACCTCGCGGAGGCGCTCAAGCTCGGGGACCGCATCGCCATCATGAAGGACGGCCGGTTCGTCCAGGTCGGCACGCCCGCCGAGGTGGTCGCGCGGCCGGCCGACGGCTACGTCCGCGAGTTCACCCGGGACGTGCAGCGCGCCCAGGTCCTGCGGGCCGAGGACATCATGGGACCGCCGCTGGCCGACGGCGCCGTCGTGGGGCCATCGGTCGTCACCGGGACGCTCCTGGCCGAGCTCGTGCGCCGGGTCGCCGAGCAGCCCGATCCGCTGCCCGTGCTCGACGAGTCGGGAGCGGTGGTCGGGACCATCGACCGCGCCCGTGTCCTCACCGCGCTGGCCGGTGGGCCCGGCAACGGGACCGACCCCGCATGACCGCGACGACCGCACCCGCGCCCACTCCCCGCGCCGGGCCTGCCGGTCACGACCGGCGCCGGCGTCAACTGGCGCCGCGTCGCGCCGGTGCTCGTCGCCATCGCCGCCTTCGGGGCGATCGTCGTGGTCCTCGGGGATCCCTTCCCGTCGTGGTGGGACTTCCGCGTCGCTCCCGCCGTCGACTCGGCCAAGGCCTGGATCATCGAGAACCGTGGCGACCACTGGTTCTTCTCGGGTGTCCTGCAGCCCATCACGGACCTGCTGGAGGCCATGGTGCGCTGGGCCGAAGACCTCCTCGAGCTGCTGGGGTGGCCCGGGATCTTCGCCGCCACCACCTTCATCGCCTACCGGGCCGCGGGCTGGCGGGTGGCCCTCGTGAGCGTCGGCTGCCTCGTCGCCATCGGCGTGCTCGGGGTCTGGGAGGAAGCCGTCCAGACGATGGCGCTCATGATGGTCGCCGTCGCGATCGCGCTGCTCATCGGTGTCCCGCTCGGGATCCTGTCGGGGCTGCACCCGAAGGTCGACGGCGCGCTGCGAGGGTTCCTGGACGCCGCGCAGACCATGCCGGCCTACTGCTACCTCCTGTTCACGGTGCTGCTGTTCGACATCGGTGCCCCGGCCGCCGTCATCGCCACCGTCATCTTCGCCCTGGCGCCGGCCGTGCGCCTCACCGCCCACGGGATCAGGGCGGTGCCGGTGGGGCTGATCGAGGTGGGCGAGGCCAACGGCGCCACCGACCGCCAGGTGCTCGGGAAGATCCAGTGGCCGCTGGCCCGACCGGCCATCCTCCTCGGCGTCAACCAGGTGATCATGATGGCCTTCGGCGTCGTCGTCATCGCCGCGCTGGTCGGCTCGCCCGGCCTGGGCCAGTCCGTCCTCAACGGACTGGAGAAGATCGACGTCGGCCTGGCCCTCGACGCCGGGCTGGCCATCGTGCTGGTGGCGGTCATCCTCGACCGGATCTCGAGCGGTCGGTCCCTGGCCGAACGGCGCGTCCACGCCCGCCGGGATCCGGCGGTGAAGCGGCGCGAGCTGCTCATCGGCGTGGCCATCGTCGCGGCGGCCGTCGTCGCCGGCTGGCTGGCCGGTGCCGACCAGTTCCCGGAGGGTTGGACGTTCTCGCTGCGGGAACCGGTCAACGACGCGGTGAAGTGGCTCCAGGGGAACGTGCGGACCGGCGTTCCGGTCATCGGGGGCACGTCGGCCGTCAGCGACTTCCTGGTCGTGAGGATGCTGGAGCCGCTCCGCCAGTTCCTGGCCGACACGCCGTGGTGGATCATCACCGCCGGTGTGGGCGCGCTGGCCTGGTGCACGGCCGGCCGCCGGGTCGCCCTCATCTCCGTCGGGAGCCTCCTGGCCATCGGCGGCCTGCGCTTCTGGCCCGAGGCCATGGACACGCTCAGCCAGGTCATCGTGGCGGTGGCCCTCGCGGTCGTGATCGCCGTGCCCATCGGCATCCTCGCCGGCCGGTCCGACACCGTCGACCGGGCCCTGCGACCCTTCCTCGACGCGGCCCAGGTGCTGCCGGCCTTCGTCTACCTGATCCCCGTGATCGCGCTGTTCAACGTAGGACGTGTGCCCGGGCTGGTGGCGTCCGTGATCTACGCCGTCCCGGTCGGCATCCGGCTGACCAGCCTCGGCATCCGCCAGGTGCCGGCCCAGACCGTGGAGGCCGCGGTCGCCTACGGCGCCACACCCCGGCAGGTACTGTGGAAGGTGCAGGTGCCGCTCGCCGTTCCCAGCATCATGCTCGGCGTCAACCAGGTGATCATGATGAGCCTCTCGATGGTGATCGTGGCCGGCCTGGTGGGGTCGGGGGCGCTGGGACTGGCCGCGGTGAAGGGCCTCACGAAGAGTCAGTACGAGTTGGGGACCGGCCTGGCGGCCGGGATCTGCATCGTGCTGTTGGCGGTCGTTCTCGACCGCATCACCCAGGCTTGGGGTCGGCCTCGCCGGCCGACCTCGGCCGTTCGTTGACAAGGGGGAGTTCTGAGATGAGACGCAGAGTGCGATTCGGGCTGGCCGCCGCGCTGGCCCTTTCTATGGTGGCCGCCGGGTGCGGCAGCGACGACGACGGTGGAGGCAGCGCCGACACCGCGGGCGGGTCCGAGGAGACGACGGGCGGCTCGGAGGAGACGACGGGAGGTTCCGCCGCGGCGTGCGAGAGCAGCGGCGGCGACGAGACCGTGCGCCTGGCCGTCAACCCGTGGACGGGCTCGGCCGTCAACCCCAACGTGGCCAAGGTCGTCATCGAGCAATGCGCCGGGCTGGGCACCGTCGAACTGGTCGAGATCGACGAGAACGCCATGTGGCCGGCGATCTCCAAGGGCGACACCCTGGACGGCGTCCTGGAGATCTGGCCGTCGGGCCACGCCGCCGACTACGAGACCTACATCACCGGCAACCAGGGCATCGTCGACGGTGGCCTGCTCGGCCCGGACGCCAAGATCGGCTGGTACGTGCCGACGTTCGTCGTCGAGGAGCACCCGGAGCTGGCCACCTGGGAGGGGTTCGAGGATCCCGAGCTGGCCGGCCTGTTCAAGACCGCGGAGTCCGGTGACCTCGGCCAGTTCCTCATGGGTGATCCCAGCTACGTCAGCTACGACGAGCAGATCATCGAGAACCTCGAGCTGCCGCTGAAGTTCGTGACCGCGGGGTCCGAGGCGGCACTGATCACCGCCATCCAGAACGCCGAAGCCGACCAGACGCCGCTGCTCCTCCAGTTCTGGCAGCCGCACTGGCTCCAGTCACAGGTCGACCTGACCGAGGTCAAGCTGCCGGAGTGTCACGGAGGAGTGCACTGCCTCGGCTGCCGCCAACCCCCCGATGGCAAGTACGCCTGCGACTACCCGGTCGACAAGCTGTACAAGGCCTTCAGCGACAAGCTGGAGGAGAAGGCACCGAACTCGTTCCAGGTGCTCTCCAACCTGCAGCTCACCACCGAGCAGCAGAACGAGATCGCCGCTTTGATCGACGGCGAGGGCATGAGCGCGGCCGACGCCGCGAAGCAGTGGGTGGACGCCAACCCAGACGTCTGGCAGGCCTGGCTGCCCTCTTGACGCAGGTCGGCGAGCGGCCCGACCACGGGCTGCTCATCGACGGAGCCTGGGTCCCGGCCGCTGACGGCCGGACGGCCCAGGCTTCGTCGCCTTCCACGGGCGAGGTCATCGCGACGGTGGCGATGGCCGGCCCCGCTGATGTCGACGCCGCCGTGGCCGCCGCTCGCGCGGCCGCGCCGGGGTGGGCGGCGGTGGGCGCGTTCGAGCGGGGTCGTGTCCTTCGCCGCATGGCCGACGCGGTGGCCGACCGGCAGGACGACCTGGTCCGGGTGCTCAGCGCCGACCAGGGCAAGCCGCTCGCCGAGTCCGCCGACGAGGTGGCCGAGCTCGAGGTCTACCTGCGCATGGCGGCCGAGGACGGCGTGCGCCTCGAGGGCCGCGTCCCGCCGTCGGTCGACCCCGGACGGCGGGTGCTGCTCCAGCGCGTGCCGCTCGGCGTCGCCGGGATCATCGTGCCCTGGAACTGGCCCTACACGATGGCCGCCGAGCTGTTCGCACCCGCGCTGGCCGCCGGCAACACGGTGGTGTGGTTGGCCGCGCCGACCACGGCGGCATGTTCGGCCGTGTTGGCCTCGGTGCTGGCGGACGGCGAGACGGGCCTGCCCCCGGGAGTGCTGAACTTCCTGAACGGTGTCGGTGCTGTGGCCGGCGACGCGCTCGCCGGCCATCCCGGCGTGGACGCCGTCGCCTTCATCGGCTCCGTGGCGACCGGCCGATCGGTCGCCGCCCGGTCGGCGGGCAAGGCCCAGATCCTCGAGCTGGGCGGCAACGGGCCGCTCGTGGTGCTGGACGATGCCGACCTCGCGGCCGCCGTCGACGGCATTCTCGAAGCGGCCTACCTGTGCGCCGGGCAGAGCTGCACAGCCGGCGAGCGGATCCTCGTGCACCGGCGCGTGCGGAGCGAGCTCGTCGAGCGGCTGGAGGCCGCCGTGGTCGATCGGGTGCGGCTGGGCGACCCGTTCGCCGACGGCACGACGATGGGCCCGCTCAACAACGACGGCGTGGCGGCCAAGATGGACGAGCACGTTGCGGAGGCCGTCGCGGCCGGGGCACGACTGGTGGCCGGCGGGCAGCGGGCCGCCGGGTTTCCCACCGATCTGTTCTGGGAGCCCACCGTGCTCGACGCCGTCTCGCCGGCGATGCTCGTCGCCCGCGAGGAGACGTTCGGACCGGTGGCGCCCGTGGTCGAGGTGGCCGACGACGCCGAGGCACTGGCCCTGGTCAACTCTTCGCCGTACGGGCTCCTGACCTCGGTGTTCACATCGGACCTTGCCCGTGGGCTGCGGTTCGCGGAGTCCGCCCGCTGCGGTTGGGTCAACATCAACGCCTCGACCAACTACTGGGAGAGCCACCTGCCCTTCGGCGGCCGCGCCGGCAGCGTGAGCGGCCGGGGCCGCGTCGGCGGCGCCACCGTCCTCGAACAGCTCACCGAGCTCAAGACGATCGTCTACCCATTGCAGGGGGAGGGCCAAAGCCCCTCCCCCTGAGAACCCTCCGTTTCGGCACCGCCACCGGCGGGACGCAGGCTCATCGGCGGCGAAGCCTAGAGTCAGCCGCCTGGACCTCACGAAGGCAGGTCGAACGCATGCTCTTCCACATCAAGCAGTCCCACGCACCCCAGGACTGCCCCTATGGCAGGGGCGGCTCGAAATCCCTGTTTGACGAGGGGTACTCGGACGTCAAGATCCGGGGCTACTGGCTCGCCTTTCCCCAGCACACCACCTTCCTGGTCGTGGAGACCGATGACGTTCGCCACCTTCACGAATTCCTGAAGCCGGGGGCCGGCGTGACGACGTCAGAGATCACGCCAGTGAGCGACGAGCCGGTGTCGCCGCCGGAAGGGTCGAGCCGACGCTGACACCGATCGAGACGTCCGGTCGACGAGCCGACGCGTCGGCCGAGCGAGCGGATGTGATCGAGTCGCTAGGGAGAGCGCCGAAGCCAGCCAGGGTGGACCCAGGTACCGGACCACCGTCGCAACGGCCTCTAGCCACGCGTCAGTGGTCCGGGTGCGGGACGTCCACGAGCACGAGCCCTGCGATGCCGGCGAAGTCCTCGGGATTGCAGGTGTGGATCGGCAGGTCGTTGGCGATGCAGATGGCGGCGATCATGGCGTCATAGGCCCGCGCCGCTCGCTTCCGGCCCGCTCGCCGCAGTGACGCCGCGACCTGTCCGAAGCTCCGTGCCGCGGCGGCATCGAACGGCAGCGGGTCGAAGTCGGCCTCGGCCTGCTGGAGGTGAGCTTGGCGGGCTGCTCGCTCCTCGTTCGTGGACGCCACGAGTGGACCGACGGACAGCTCGGCGAGAGTGATCGAGGTGATGAGCGGCTCGCTCGGGAGGGCATCAGTCGCCGTCATCCGTCCCAGCAGGATGAGCGTGCTGGTGTCGAGGATCCCCTGAGCCATGGTTACACGGAGGCGTCGATGACGGCGTCGATGTCGGTTCGAAGCTGCGAGGGATCCACGCGTGGCAGCCGTGCCCAACGACGGATGAGCTCGTCGAGTGGGAGGGGCGCGGGTCGGAGCGCGACGAGCTGGGCGACCGGCTTGCCAGCCCGCGTGATCGTCAGCCGTTCGCCTCGCTGGGCTCGTTCCACGACCTCACCGCCGTGGTTTCGAAGGTCCCGGATCGAGACGTCCGCCATGAGGTCACTGTATCACACGTGATACAGTGCGGCCACACCGACCGGTACGCGTCAATCGGGGAGGGGTTTGGATTGGTGGCGGTAATAGGGCACGTGCTCGCGGCGCGAGGGGTGGTGCCGGTGATGAGGTCCGCGGCCTTCTCGGCCAGCATCATCACGGGGGCGTAGATGTTGCCGTTGGTGACGTAGGGCATGGCCGAGGCATCGACCACGCGGAGGCCGTCGACCCCGTGCACGGCCATCGTGAGCGGGTCGACGACGCTCATGGGACCGGTGCCCATGGCGCAGGTGCAGGACGGGTGGAGGGCGGTCTCGCCGTCCCGGGCCACCCACTCCAGGACCTGCTCGTCGGTCCCGACCGCCGGACCGGGCGAGAGCTCGCCGTCGTCGAAGGGGGCGAACGCGGGCTGGGCCAGGATGGTCCGCGCCGCCCGGACCACCTCCACCCACTCGCGGCGGTCCTGGTCCGTCGACAGGTAGTTGAAGCGCAGCGCCGGATGGACGTCGGGATCGTCGGTCGTGATCCTCACCGAACCCCTGGCGTCGGAGTACATGGGGCCGACGTGGACCTGGTACCCGTGCCCGCCACCGGGCGCGGTGCCGTCGTAGCGGACGGCGATAGGGAGGAAGTGGAACATCACGTTCGGGTAGGCGACGTCGTCGTTGCTGCGGATGAAGCCGCCGGCCTCGAAGTGGTTCGTCGCTCCTGGACCCCTCCGGAGAAACAGCCACTGGAAGCCGATCCAGGGACGGTTGCGCCACTTGAGGGCCGGGGCCATCGACACCGGCTGGCGGCAGGCGTGCTGGATGTAGACCTCCAAGTGGTCCTGCAGGTTCTCCCCCACCCCCGGCAGGTCGGCGGTCACGTCGATCCCGAGGGACCTCAGCATCCCGGCATCGCCCACGCCTGAGAGCTGCAGGAGGGCAGGCGAGTTGATGGCACCGCCGCAGCAGATGATCTCGCCGCCCACGCGCGCGATGCCGGGTCCCGGCACCGCGACGCAATGCCGAACGTGTCCGGTACTCGACCCCGACGGCACGTCGGCCCTCGAAGAGAATGCGATCGACCTGAGCCCGGCACACGATCTCCAGGTTGGGCCGGTCCTCGACCGGGTGCAGGTAGGCCCGTGCCGCGCTCAGGCGCCGGCCCCGGTGCAGGTTGCGGTCGAAGCGGGCGAAACCCTCCTGCTGGTACCCGTTCACGTCGTCCGTCAGCGGGTAGCCGGCCTGCTGGACGGCCTGGAAGAAGGCCTCGAACAGCGGCGTCGAGGCCGGGCCCCGCTCCATCACCAGGGGTCCTGCGGTCCCGCGGTAGTCGTCCCCGCCTTCCAGGCAGGTCTCCATGCGCTTGAAGTACGGCAGGCAGTGGGCGTAGTCCCAGGTCTCCATGCCGGGGTCGGCAGACCAGCGCTCGTAGTCCATCGGGTTGCCCCGCTGGAAGATCATCCCGTTGATGCTGCTGGACCCGCCGAGCACCTTGCCTCTGGCGTGGTAGATCCGCCGGTCGCCCATGTGGGGCTCGGGCTCGGACTCGTACTGCCAGTCGTAGAACCGGTTCCCGATCGGGAACGAGAGTGCAGCGGGCATGTGGATGTAGACGTCCCACAACGAGTCGGGCCGGCCGGCCTCGAGCACGAGGACCCGGGTCGACCGATCGGCGCTCAGGCGGTTGGCCAGCACGCACCCCGCCGAACCACCGCCGACGATGATGTAGTCGTACTGCGCCATCGGGTTAGAAGCCGTGCTGCATGCGGCGGGTCGTGTCGGGGTCGAGCATCCCGGCGACGGTCGCCTCGGTCTCGACGGCCAGCGCGGCACGTAGGTCCGTGACCGCCCCCGCGTTGAGCGCCCGCTTCATGCGAGCCACGGCCGGCGGCGGCAGCTCGGACAACCGGGCCGCGACCGACCGGGCCTCGTCCATGAGGTCTGCGGCCGGCACGACGCGCCACGCCACGCCGAGCCGCAGGAGCTCGTCGGCGTCGTAGGTCTGGCCGAGGAGCAGCATCTCGCGAGCCGTGTTGAGCCCGACCAGCGCCGGCAGCAGCGACGTCACCGCGCCCGTGACGAAGATGCCGAGCGACACCTCGGGGAAGAAACCTCGGGCGCTGTCCGCCCAGATCGGGAAGTCGCAGTTGATGGCCCACTCGAAGCCACCGCCGACCGCCCACCCGTTGATGGCGCCCACGACGGGCTTGGCACCGAACACGACGGCCTCGGTCGCCCGCTGGATGGCCTCGACCAGGTCCCGAGCCTCCGCCTCGCCGGACGGGTGCACGTGCTCCTTGCGGTCGTCACCAGCGCAGAACGCGCGACCCGTGCCCGTGAACACGATGGCACGCGTCCCGTCGTCCGCGTTGGCGTCGTCGAAGGCCCGGGCGACGTCGTCGATCAGTTGGCGGTTCATGGCGTTCAATCGCTCCGGCCGGTGGAGCGCGATCGTCCGGACGCCGTCCTCGCCCAGATCGCTGCGGACGGTCTCGTAGGCCAGGTTCGCGGACACGCCGGCGAACCTAGTGTCGCCGTCGTGCTCGTCCCGACCCTCGACCAGCTGCTTCGCGACCGGGCCGCCGACCGGCCGGACGTTCCCTGGTTGCGCTTCCGCTCTGGCGACCTCACGTTCGCCGAGGCAGACCGCCGGGTGTCGGCGCTCGCCGCGGGTCTGGCCGCCGAGGGTGTCGGGCGGGGCGATCTGGTTCCCGTCCTCATGCCGAACGGGCCCGACATCGTCATCACCTGGTTCGCGCTCGATCGCCTCGGGGCCGTGCCGACCCTGCTCAACACCGCGTTCCGCGGCCCGGCGCTGGCGCACGCGCTGAACCTCACCGGTGCCGACCTGCTGGTGGTCGACACGGGCCTCGCCGCCTCGGTCGGTCCGGTGGTGGGTGAGCTCCCGACCCTTCGCAGGGCCGTGATGTTCGGCGGCGACGCCGGGCCAGCCGACCTCTCGCCGCTCGAGATCGTCACTGCGGCCCGGCTGGCTGGTCACGGTGCCGGGCACGGCGCGGAGCCGCCACCACCGGCGCACGGGATGGCGGACCCGGCCATGATCATCTTCACCTCGGGCACGACGGGGCCGTCGAAGGGCTGCGTGCTCTCCCACCGCTACGCCGTCCGCCAGGCGCAGCTCATGATCGAGCACTTCGGGCTGCGCACGGACGACGTGCTCTACTGCCCGTTCCCCCTCTTCCACCTCGACGCCACCGTGCTCACCGTCGTCCCCGCGCTGGTGCTGGGCACGACGGCGGCGATCGGCGAGCGGTTCTCGGCCTCCGGCTTCTGGGACGAGGTGCGGGTGTTCGGCGCGACGGTCTTCGACTTCATGGGCGCGACCCTGACGATGCTCCACAAGCGGCCGCCGGCGGCGGACGACGCGGACAACCCCGCCCGCCTGGGCTGGGGCGTGCCGCTGCCCGAGTTCGCGCCCGAGTTCGAGGTCCGCTTCGACGTGCGCCTGGTCGAGGCCTACGGCTCGACCGACGCCGGCGTGCCGATCTACCAACCTCTCGACCAGCCTCGCCGCCCGGGGAGCTGCGGGCGGGCCATCCCGCCCTATGACGTGAGGGTGTTCGACGAACAGGACATCGAGGTCCCGCCGGGGACGGTGGGCGAGCTCGTGGTCCGCCCGCTCGAGCCCTCGCTGATGGCGGACGGCTACTACGGCCGCCCCGAGGCCACGATCGAGTCACGGCGCAACCTGTGGTTCCACACCGGCGATCTCGTGCGGCGCGACGAGGACGGCTGGTTCTACTACGTCGGCCGCCGTACAGACTCGATCCGCCGGCGGGGCGAGAACATTTCCGCCTTCGAGGTCGAGGAGGTGGTGAAGTTGCATCCGCAAGTGCTGGACGCCGCGGCGTTCGGCGTCCCCAGCGAGCTCACGGAGGACGACGTGATGGTGACCGTCGTGCCCCGTCCCGGCGCCGTGCTCGACCCGGTCGACCTGATCGGCTTCTGCCGGGAGCGGATGGCCCGCCACATGGTCCCGCGCTACGTGGATCTCGTCGACCAGCTCCCGCGGACACCGACCGAGAAGGTAGAGAAGGCGGTGCTGCGCCGAGCGCGGCGTGACCGCGACGACCTGGGACAGCGAGGCCGCGACCCGCAGCTGATCGGTGCTAGCGCGAGCGGGGCTGCCCGACGTGCCGGCCGGCCGCCGGCGGACGGGCGATCGTGGCGTGCGCGACCGGCGACGCGCTCGAGGGCGGCCAGCACGGCGGGGTCGGCGGCCGACGCCTTCTCCGCCGCCGTGTCCACGTGCAGGAGCAGGTGCTCAGCCGTCCCCAGCAGCACGTCATCGTCGTCGCCGTCGGCGTGACGACGGATCCAGGTGAACACGTGCATCCGCTTCTCGTCGTGTCCGAGGAGAGCCAGGTCGACGTGCACCGGGTCACCGGCGCGGCACTGCTCGACGTAGGTCAGGTGGCTCTCGACCGTGAAGTACGAGCGGCCCGAGGCCAGGTAAGCGGCATCGATGCCCACGAAGCGCATGAACGCGTCGACGCCGTTGCTCGACAGCTCCAGGTACCGGCTGTCGTTCATGTGGCCGTTGTAGTCCACCCACTCCGTCGGCACGATCCGATCGACCACCCGAAGCGGCCGGCCGTCGACCAGCTCCTGCCGGCCGACACCGGCTCGCTCGAACAGCGCGCGTTCGTAGTCGTCGAGCACCTGACCCGCCCCGACCCCGACGCCGCGCAGGCCTTGCAGCACCGCGACCAGCGCGTCGTCCCGCAGCGCCTCGAGCTCCCGCACCGTCCGCCCGGCGGCCTGGTCATCGGACTGCGTGACGATGCGATCGAGCAACTCGTCCGTCAGCTCGGGGACGTCGACCAGCCGGCTCCACGGCCACTGCAGCGCGGGGCCGAACTGAGCCATGAAGTGACGCATTCCGGCCTCTCCGCCGGCGATGCGGTAGGTCAGGAAGGTCCCCATGAAGCTCCAGCGGAGCCCGGCGCCGAAGCGGATCGCATCGTCGATCTCCTCGACGGTGGCGACGCCTCCGTCCACCAGCCACAGCGCCTCCCGCCAGAGGGCTTCGAGCAGGCGATCGGCGACGAAGCCGTCGATCTCGGCGGACAGGACCAGCGGGCGCATGCCGACGGCGCGGTAGGCGGCGGCCGCCCGCTCCACCGCCGCCGGTGACGTCTGCGCACCGCCCACGACCTCGACCAGCGGGAGGAGGTAGACGGGGTTGAACGGATGGCCCACGACGAGTCGTTCGGGGTGGGCCATGCCCGCCTGCAGCGCGGTCGGCAGGAGTCCCGATGTGGACGAGGCAATGACGACGGACGCCGGGGCCGCCTCCGCGGCCGCGGCCAGGAGCGCCTGCTTGAGGTCGAGGCGCTCGGGCGCGCTCTCCTGCACGAGGTCCACGCCGTCGGCGGCGTCCTGCGCCGACGCCACGAAGCGAACCTCGCCCTCCGGCGGCAGCGGTGCCATGGTGAGCCGCCGGCAGGCCCGCCGGGCGTTGGCCAGGACCTCCTCCAGCTTGCGCGGCGCATCCGGGTCCGGGTCGAACACCTTGAGGTCGACGCCGTTGAGCGCGAAGCGGGCTGCCCAACCGCCGCCGATGACGCCGCCCCCGAGCAAGCCGACGGAGCGCAGCCCGGGGACCGGGCTCACCCCGCCGTCACCCGGGGCGCTTGAGCTCGAGCAGCGAGCGCACGTCGGCCGCCGTCAGCACGCGCACGTTCATCGCCTCGAGGATCGAGCGGGCGCGGACGACGAGGTCGGCGTTGGTGGCCAGCTCTCCCCGGCTCAGGTACAGGTTGTCCTCCAGGCCCACCCGGACGTTCCCCCCGGCCAGGACGGCCATGGCCACGTAGGGGAGCTGCATCCGGCTGATCGAGAAGGCGGAGAACACGGAGCCCGGTGGGAGCTGGTTCACCATGGCCATGAGCGTTCCCGGGTCGTCGGGGGCGCCATAGGCGATGCCCATGCAGAGCTGCACGAGCACGGGATCGTGGAGGAGGCCGTCGGCCAACAGCTCCTTGACCTGCACCAGGTGACCGGTGTCGAACACCTCCAGTTCCGGCCGCACGCCCAACTCCTGGACCCGCTTGGCCATGGTCCGCAACACACCAGGGGTGTTCACCATGATGTAGTCGCCGCCGGACGCGAAGTTCATGGACCCGCAGTCGAGGGTGCAGATCTCGGGCAGGAGCAGCTCGACATGCGCCAGGCGCTCCGTCGCCCCGGCGAGGTCCGTGCCGTCCTCGGCCGGCGGGAGCGGGGTCTCGTCCCCGCCGAGCACCAGGTCCCCACCCATGCCGGCCGTGAGGTTCAGGACCACGTCCACCCCCGACGTCCTGATGAGGTCGACCACGCCCTTGTAGAGCTGGGGGTCCCTGGCGCCGCGGCCCGTCTCGGGGTCTCGCACGTGGATGTGAACCACGGCCGCCCCGGCCTCGGCGGCGTCGATGGCCGACTGCGCGATCTGCTCCGGCGTGACGGGGACGTGCGGGCTGCGGCCCACCGTGTCGCCCGATCCCGTGATCGCGCAGGTGATGAATGCGTTCCAGTTCATCGGTTCGGTCACCCCCGGCGGCGCACGCTACCGCGGCCCCTACCAGGTCCGTTCGGTCGCCTCGAGCGCGCTCACGGCCTCGGCCGGTCCCTCGAGGTCGACCAGCGCGTGGCTCTCACGACCGAACGCGTAGAGCATCAGCTCTCCTGGCGGCCCGGTGATCGTGACCGTCGGCTCACCGTCGGAGGCGCGCAGCGAGGAGCCGTCCGGCCGGCAGAGGATGACGCCGACCGGCGCCGACTTGAACGCCCGGTGACGGAACCAACCCAGCGCCTTCCACAGGTCCGCTTCCGCCTCGTCGTCGAGCGCCCGGGCGGTCCAGCCGGGCTCGGCCCGGCGTACGTCCTCGAAGTGCACGAAGAACTCGTGCGAGTTGCCCAACCGTTCGAGCTTCGCAAGGGCGAGCGGCGACCAGCGCGGCGGCCCCGACCGAAGGCGTCCGACGAGCTCCGCGTACGGTCGCGCCGCCTCTCCGAGACGAACTCGCTCGGACCAGCCGTTGAGCGGGTCGAAGACCAGCCCCGGCACGCTGTCCGGCCGCCGGTCACGGGCCACGAGGTGGGCGGCCAGGTCCCTCGTCGACCAGCCTTCGCACAAGGTCGGCGCGTCAGGGCCGAGCTCGTCCAGCAGGTCACACAGACCCATCCGGTCCCGGCGGGCCAGCGACAGCGGCTCGCTCATCAAGGCCACCGTACCGCCGCCCGGCCCGCCTACGGGTGGGGTTCGGAGAGCTGCTGGAGCAGGAGCACGCCGGCCACGTTCATGAAGTCGTGCTCGGTGATGAGGCCCACCAGTTGGCCGTCCTGGACGACCGGAAGGGCCCCGATCCCGAACGAGCGCATGATCTCCAGCGCCCGCAGCGGGGCCACGTCCGGGGGGACGCACACCGGGTCCCGCCGCATCACGTCCCCGACCAGCACTTCGCCCAGCCCGTCCCGCGAGGTGCCCCGGGCCAGCAGACGGAGGATGGTGCGGTACGAGACGAGGCCGACCAGGTGGTGTCCGGCGTCCTCCACCAGCACCTGCCGGATGCGGTGCCAGTCCATGAGGTTGGCGGCGAGCTCGACGGGGTCGTCGGCCGAGACCGTGACGAGGTCGGTGGTCATGAGCTGCTCGATGGTCACGAAGTTGTGACGCCAGCCGCCGCCTTCGTCGATGCTGGCGGCGGTCCATTCCGCCACCGGCGCACCGCCCTTCTGCCGCGCGACCATGGCCGCGGTGACGCTGTTGAGGCGCTGCCCCTCCGACCCCTGCGCCCGCAGACCGGAAAGGGAGGACAGCAGCCAGCGGGAGCCCGTGTGTCCCGACCGCACCCGCCGCTCGACCACCTCCAGGTACCGGTCGCGGTCGTGCGCGCTCACGCCCACTTCGTCCAGACCCTCCGCGGCCAACGGCAGCAGGTGGTCGAGCGCGAGCGACGTCGCGTCGCGCTCCTGACCGTCGAGCCAGGTGAGCTGGGCGCCGAGACCCTGCCGGGCCGCGGCCACCAGGTTGGCCCTGGCCTGCTCGAACTCGAGGAGCCGGCTCACGTCGTGGTGCTTCGTCCCCACCGCCCGCATCAGGCCGAGCCAGAGTGCGGCGTTCGCCACCTCGTCGGTGACCGTCGGCCCTGACGGCAGGACCCGGTTCTCGATGCGCAGGTGGGGCACCCCTCCGGCCACCCCGTAGCAGGCGCGGTTCCACCGCCACACGGTGCCGGTGTGGAGGCGCAACGCCTCCAGCTCCGGCACCCGGCCGTCGGCCATCGCCTCGAACGGGTCGTCGTAGTCGTCGGGGGCCAGCACGGGCCGGTGCCGGGAGATGTCCTCGCGGTAGAGCTCGGCCACGGAGTCCTGCACCCAACCGCTCCCGAACGTCACCCGGGGGCTGCGCTCCCGCAGGTGCGGGCCGGGCCGCCGGACATCCACCGACTGCTCGAAGAGGGCGATGCGGGTCTCCGCCCACAGCCGCTTGCCGAACAGCAAAGGCGAGTTGGTTGCACATGCAAGGACAGGGCCTGCCAAGAGCTGCGCCACGTTGTAGAGGTTGGCGAACTCGTCTTGCGAGACCTGCAGGTGGACCTGGAAGCTGGCGTTGCACGCCTCGGCCATGACGGAGTCCTGCCGGACCCGGAGCTCGTCGGTCCCCTTGATGTGGAGCTCGTAGTCCTCGCCCCGCAGATCCATGAGCGCCCGGTTGAGGGCCAGGTAGCGGGGGTTGGGCACCATGTTCTCCATCCGCAGGTCGCCCTTGCGGATGGTGGGCAGGATCCCGGCCAGCACCACCTCCAGCCCGACGGCGTTGGCGCAGGCCCGGCCGATGGCCAGGAGCTCCTCGAGCTGCGCCTGCACGAGGCTCAGGCAATCCCCGGTGAACTCCTGCGGATCGAGGTTGAGCTCCAGGTTGAAGGCGCCGACCTCGGTGGTGAAGTGGGTGTCGGTGAGGGCGGCCAGGACGTCGAGCGCCCCGGGTGCCGGCTGCCACGACGCGTCGACCAGGAACATCTCCTGCTCGGCGCCGATGCGGTGCACTCCGGCCTCGAAGGCCCGGTCCTCCAGGAGCTGTTCCAGCGCCCGCAGGTCCTGCAGCATCCAGCGGATCGCCACCCGGCGGTCCTGCAGGCCCGTCGCCGTCTGGAAGCCCACGTCCTCAGCCTCCCCGCGCGGTCACAGGAGCCCCGCGCTCACAGGAGCTCGTCCAGGTAGCCCGGCAGCATGGCTCGCCAGGTCTGCCAGTCGTGGGGCCACTCCGCCCCCCAGGCATCGACGCGGTTGGGGATGCCGCGGGAGCCCAGCACATCGGCCATCCGCCACGACTCGCCGACGTCCTCGTTGGCCCCTTCGCCGCTGGCCAGCACGGCGAACCGCCGCCGCAGGGCGTCCAACGCGTGGCCGTCCATGTGCGGGACGAATTCGAGCGGCGACGACCACGACAGGTCCTCACCCACCTCGCCCGGCAGGAAGCGGCGCAACTCGTACGTCCCGCTCATGCAGATGGCCGCCCGGAACACGTCCGGGAAGCGGCACAGGCAGGCGAGCGCGTTGTAGGCGCCGATGGACGAACCTGCGGTGAGGATCTCGATGTGATCGCTCTGGCAGTCCGACCGGATGGCGGGAACGAGCTCGTGACGGACGTACTCGAGGAACTGGCGCAGCAGCCACTCCCGATGACGGACGCTCCCCTCTCCCGTCAGGAGGGCCCGGCCGTTGGCGCTGTCGCAGGAGTACAGCTTCACCCGACCCTCGGCCAGCAGTGCCCCGCAGGCGTCAACGACGTGGAAGCGCTCGATCTCCTCGGCGTCACCGCCGGCCGTCGGGAAGACCAGCACCGGCGTGCCGAAGGTGCCCCACCGGGCGACCGCCACCTCGCGCTCGAGCCGGCTCGACCACCACGACGTCGACAGCTTGGTGGCGGTCATCGTCATCCGGGGCCGACCGGTGCGGGCCGTGCGTCCTGGCGCCACTGCTGGATGCGATCCCAGAACAGGTCGGTGAACTGCTCGACCTCGTGGGCCGGGAACAGCGCCGCCACCTTCTGGCGCACCGCGTCGCGGGCCACGTCGGTCGAGAAGAACTCCCAGACGACGCCGTCCAGGTGCGACAGGTGCTCCGCGCAGAAGGCCTCGAACTCGTCGGCCTGCAGCCGCTCCCGCGCCAGAGCGGCGTACGCGGCCAGCTTGTCCCGGTAGGGCGCCTCCGTGGAGGCGATCTCGAAGTAGGGCGTCCAGTCGTGGTTGACCGGCATCGGCCGCCTGGTCGCGGCGCAGAAGATGGACCACCGCAAGTTCGCACCGACGAGCCACGGGAAGTGGTAGTGGAGCGAGGTCACCTGGGAGTCGGGGCAGGCGTTGGCGAAGTCGATCGGATGCCAGACACCGTCCTGGCGCAGGGCCTCGCAGGAGTTGAACTCCCACCCGAAGAACGAGTTGATCGTGAGGGTGGTGTCCACCAGCTCTGCCCGCTGGTCGTCGGGCACTTGGCCGTCGTCCATCGTGTACCGGTCGTGCAGGGGCGCCGACGGGTCGTAGCGGATGAGCCTCGTCTGGGGTCCGAAGCCGATGCACCGCACGAACAGGTCGTGAGGATCGACAGCCCGTTGCAGGTGCAACAGATAGGTGCCGCTCTCGTCATAGGCCTGGCGGAGCGCCGCGGCGTCGTCGATCCGCCGCACGCCGGCCCAGCCACCGCCGTCGTACGGCTTGACGAAGGACGGGTAGCCGACGGCCGCGCCCACCTCGTCCAGGTCGAACAGCCGGGCGTACCGCTGCAGGGTGATGTCGAGGTCCGGCCGCGGCTCGTAGCTCTTGGGCGGCACCATCCAGGTGTCCGGGATCGGCATGCCCAACCGCATCATGGCGCAGTAGGACGTGTGCTTCTCCATGGCCTGGATGGCCCACGGGTTGTTGAACACGTAGAGGCCGTCCATGATCACGGCCTTCTTGATCCACTCCCTGCTGGTGCCGTACCAGTGGGTCAGGCGGTCGACCACGAGGTCATAGCGGCACGGTTGCCGCAGGTCGAACGGCTCGATGGTCACCCGCTCGACCTCGAAGCGCACGACGTCGCCGTCGACGGGGAGCGCCAGATCGAGGCGGCGCAGCACCTCCTCGAAGCAGATCGGCCAGCACAGGTCCGCGCCGAGAGAGAGACCGATGAGGCTCGTGCGGTCAGCCACTGGCCATCCTGCCCCGCTCCGGCCGGCGGTGTGCCGGCCCACCGTTTCCCCCGGGCGCCATCAGGGCGGCAACGTACCAGCCGCTCCGAGCGGCTCGGGAGGGTCGCTCAGTCGGCCGGGAAGAGCCAGCGCAGGGCCTCGCCCAGCCGGTCCCTCCAACTGACCCAGTTGTGACCGTCGAGGGCCTCGACCATCCATACGTCCATGCCCGTCGAGGTGAGCGACGGCAGCAGGGCCCGGTTCTCACAGATCAACGACTCGTAGACGCCGCAGCTCGCGTAGACCCGCTCGCTGGCCGCCACGGGCGCCGACACGAAACGGTCGACGAACCCGATGACCGGCTGCCACAGCGACCCGTCCCGCGTCGCGCAGCGACCGTCTGACCGGGCGAACGACCCTGACTGGAGGAGCAGCCGGCCGTACGTCCCCGGAGAGCGGGAGGCGACCGACAGCGCAGCGACGGCGCCGAAGCTGGCCCCCATCAGGGCCCGCCCGCGAGGCTCAGCCAGCAACGGCAGCTCGGACTCCAGTTCGGGCAGCAGCTCCTCGGTGAGGAAGCGGGCGTGGCGAGGATCGTCCGCGTACTCGACCAACCGCTGGCCGGGGTGGCTGAAGGCGACGACGAGCTCGGGAGCGAGCCCGCGATGGATCAGGTTGTCGAGGATGATCTTGAGCTCGGCGTACTGGAGGTAGTCGCCGCCGTCGTGGACGACGAGGAGCGGATAGCGAGCGCCACCGGCCGGGTCGAAGCCCGGCGGGAGGTAGAGGGTCGTGCTGGCGGGCCGGCCGAACGCCTCGCTCCACATGGCGTGGCTCTTGAGCACGCCCTCAGGCGCCGCCGGATCGAACGCCGCCCATGCCGGCTCCTCGTACCCGGACGCCAGGCAGACGGAGTTGGCGCCGAACGGGTTGCGGGCGGTGTGCGGGTTCAGCGGGTCCTCGATCATCTGAGCGCCCGTCGTCCCCTCCTCCGTCACCTCCAGCTTGTACTCGAGGCGCGTGCCGGGGGGGAGGTCGAGCACCAGGTACCACAGCTCCGTGCCCTCGACCCGGGTGAACCGGAGATCGGCCGGGAGTCCGACGCCGAAGTGCTGGAGGCGCACCGTCTCGGCCCCGCCCCTGTAGAAGAACGTGCACGAGTCAGGCTCGACGAGCGGACAAGGGCCGGCTTCGATGAGCGAGGCCACCGCGTCGCCGGTCAGCTCACCCCGCTCGGCGAGGTCGCGGACGACTGAGCCGGTCACGACGCCCTCACCTGGAGCGTCCGTCCGACGTCGTCGAGCATCTCGCGCAGTGTGTCGTAGTCCGGATGGCGCAGTCGCACCCAGGCGTTGGCCATGTATCCGGCCTCAACCGGTTGCGTGGCCGTGCCCGGCGAGGGCAGGTGGGTGTCGATCACCGAGTCCCCGTACCGCGCTTGCAGTTCGTCCACACCCTCGTAGCCGGCGATGACGCCGTCGTGGTCGGGCCGGAGGGCGATCATGCCGGCCGAGTAGCGGCGGGACGGCTGCTGCGAGGGACGGCCGTGGACGACGGCCATCGCCCACTCGCGGTAGATGTCGAGGTCGTTGGCGGCGGCGTAGAGGTCCCAGGCCCGCACCCCTGGCGGCCGGCACCCGATCTCCGAGAAGCGCAGCCCCTTCGGCCCGAAGAACCACTCCATGTGGGTGGCCGAGGTCTGTATGCCCAGCGCCTCGACCACCGCGCGGCCCATCTGCTTCAGCTCGCCATAACCCTCGTCGTCGAGCCGGTTGGTGGTGACGAACTGCGGTGAGATCCACCGCGTCCGCATCGCCTCGAGGACGTTCGGGTAGTAGTGGGTGACGAACTCGTGCACCACCTGACCGTCGATGGTGATGGTGTCGTAGAAGCCCTCGTGGCCCTCGACGAACTCCTCCACGGCCACGGCGACGCCGTGGTCGACGTGGCTGCGCCCGATGGCCTCCTCGAGCTCGTCCGGGCCGTCGACGCGCTCGGCGCCCGACGCGCCGGCGCCGGCCGGTGGCTTCAGGATCAGCGGGAAGCCCACTTCAGCGGCGAAGGACCGGATCTGTCCCCCGGAGGTGGCACCGATGGATCGGGCGCAGGGGATGCCGGCCACGCGAAGGGCTTCCTTCATGGCCGGCTTGTCGCGGCACAGGAAGGCCGTCTGCACCGACGTGCCGGGGATGCCGAGCGCCTCACGGACCCGGGCCGCGGGCATCACGTGGGCCTCGATGGTCGCTTCCAGCCGCTCGACGGGAACCCGTTGCTGCACCCACTGGACGGCTTCGGCCAGACGTCCCTCGTCCGTCACCGACGGGATCTGCTCGTAGTGGCTGAGCCACTGCTTGACGTCGTCGTCCAGCCAGTCCTTCGGACGCTCACCGACGCCGACCACCGTCGCCCCGACCGCGTGCAGGCCGCGCACGAACTGCTTCTGGTTGTCGGGGAAGCTCGGCTCGACGAACACGACGTGCACCCGGACATTCTGTCGGCGTTCCGCCCCCGCCGTCGCGCTTTCGCCCCTGGAGGCGTGGCCGGGCATCGCCATCCCCGCCGTCCGCGCTCGCCTCCCCACGGCTCGCGTCGGAGGCTGCCCTCCGGTGTTACCGTGCGCCGCCGATGGCCAACGTCGTCTTCGTTGCGCCGTACGCCCTCGACGCCACCACCCGCTTCGTCTCCGCCGTAGCACAGGTGCCCGAGACGCGGGTGGGGCTCATCAGCACGGACCCCCAGGAGCGCTTCCCGGAGTCCGTGCGGGAGCGGCTGGCCGGGCACTGGCGCCTGGACGACTGCCTGGACCCGGACCAGTTGGCGGCCGGCGTGGCGCGGCTCGGCCAGCACCTGGGCGGCGTCGACCGCCTGCTGGCCATCCTCGAGAACCTGCAGGTGCCGCTGGCTGAAGTCCGCGAGCGCCTCGGCATCCCCGGCATGACGGCGCAGGTGGCCCACCGGTTCCGGGACAAGGCGGCCATGAAGACCGCGTTCGACGAGGCGGGCATCCCGTGCGCGCGCCACCGCCGGGCGACGACGGCGGCGGATGCCGTCGCGTTCGCCGCCGAGTGCGGCCTGCCCTTCGTCGTCAAGCCGCTGGCCGGAGCAGGAGCCCGGGGCACGTTCCGCGTCGAGGACCAGGCGCAGCTCGACCGCTGGCTGTCGACGGCCCGGCTCTCGGACGATGATCCCGCCATGCTGGAGGAGTTCCTGGTCGGCGACGAGCACTCCTTCGACAGCGCGCTGATCGACGGGCAGTTGGCGTGGCACTCGATCGGGCGCTACCTGCCGACCCCGCTGAGCGTCCTGGAGAACCCATGGATCCAGTGGTGCGTCCTGCTCCCCCGCCACATCGACGAGGAGCCGTTCCTCCAGATCACCGACGTCGCGGTCCGCGCCGTGCGGGCCCTCGGCCTGCACACGGGCTTCTCCCACATGGAGTGGTTCCGCCGGCCAGACGGGTCGGTCGCCATCTCCGAGGTGGGTGCCCGCCCGCCCGGCGCGCAGTTCATGACGCTGATGTCGTGGGCGCACGACACGGACCTCTACGCGACGTGGGCCCGCTTCGCCGTGCACGACGTGTTCGAACCTCCACCCCGCCAGTACGCGGTCGGCGCCGCCTACCTCCGCGCCCAGGGTGCGGGACACACCATCCGGGCCGTCCACGGGCTGGACCGGGTGAGCGAGAGCACCCGGTCGATCGTCGTCGAGGCCAAGGTTCCCGAGGCCGGACGACCAGTGGCGGACACCTACGAGGGTGACGGGCACATCATCGTGCGCCATCCCGACACGGCGCGCGTCGAGGCCGCCCTCGCCGAGCTCATCACCACCATCCACGTGGAGACCGCCTGATGGATGTCGTCCTCATCGGCACCGGCTACCCCGGCGAGATGCCCCTGTTCACGCGCGGCCTGGCCGACGTCGGGGCGCGGGTCATCGGTGTCGGCGACCAGCCGCAGCACGAGCTGCCGGACGTGGCCCGCCACGCCCTCACCGCCTACATCCAGATCCCGACATGGGCGGACGAGGACGGCGCGCTGGCCACCATGCTCGACGCCCTGCGCGGCCACAACGTCGACCTCGTCGAATCTCTGTGGGAGCCGACCATGCTCGTCGCCGCGCGCCTGCGCGAGGCCATCGGCGTGCCGGGCCTCACGGTCGAGCAGACGGTGCCGTTCCGGGACAAGGGCCGCATGAAGGAGGTGCTCGAGGCGGCCGGCATCCGCACCCCGCGGTCCGAACGGAGCACGACCGTCGCCGGGTGCCGGGAGGCTGCTGAGCGCATCGGCTATCCACTCATCATCAAGCCCATCGCGGGCGCCGGATCCCTCGACACGTACCGCATCGAGGACGACGCCGACTTGGAGGATGCGCTGGGCCGGCTCGGTCACATCCCCGAGGTCAGCGTCGAGGAGTTCATCGACGGCGAGGAGCTGACGTACGACACGGTCTGCGCCGCGGGCCGCATCGCCTTCGACAACATCTGCTGGTACCGCCCCCGCCCGCTCGTCGGGAAGCAGGTGGAGCGGACCACGCAGCAGGTGTTCGCGCTGCCGCGATCTCGACGCGCCGGACCTGGCCGGCGGCCGCGCCATGGGCGAAGCGGTCATCCAGGCCATGGGCTTCACGAGCGGTTTCACCCACATGGAGTGGTACCGGAAGGGGGACGGCGAGGTCGTGTTCGGCGAGATCGGCGCCCGCGCTCCCGGCGGCCGGCTGACCGACCTCATGAACTACGCCTGCGACATCGACCTGTTCCGGGGATGGGCGGAGGCGGTCTGCCACGGCACGTTCAGCCAGCCGATCGAGCGCCGGTACAACTCCGGACAGGCCATCCTCCGTGCGCACGGGCAGGGTCGGATCGTGGGCATCGAGGGGCTCGACCACGTCATGGCCACCATGGGCGAGCACATCGTCAACATCGACCTGGTCGACCTCGGCCAGCCGCGGCGGGACTGGCGGGCCACGGTGCTCTCCGACGGTGTGATCGTCGTCCGCCACCCGGACCTCCGCACCACCCTCGAGCTGATCGAACGGGTGGCCGACGAGGTCCGCCTCTACGCCGCATGAGGAAGCGCGGGCTCGTCCGGCGGCACGGGGCCTGCCGAGCCGGGACGTTGCGCGAGCAGCACGCCGGCGATCACCACCAGCGCGCCGAGCCATTCGATCCACCCGACCTTCTCGCCGAGGAAGAGCACGGACCACACGATGGCCAGCGCCACCTCGAGGGTCATGATCATCGCCACCACGCGAGGCACGATGCTGCCCAGCGAGTGCAGGAGGAAGGTGGTGGCAGCCACCGTCGGGATGAGCGCGAAGAGGATCACCTCGAGCACGAGACCCGATGAGCGCGGGCTGATCAGCCCTCCGGCGAAGGCGAAGGGGGTGACCACCAGCCCCGCCCCGACCGTGTTCCAGGTCGCGATCACGAGGCTGTCGACGGTGGCCGGGACGAAGTGCCCGTGGAGCACCATGTACACGGCGAAGAGGACCGCCTGGACGAGGGCCAGCACGACGCCGGTCAGGCCGACGTCGGTGGCCGTGAGCGCCTCCGGCACGGTCAACACGACGCCGGCCGTGACGAGCCCGAGCGCCAGCGCCGTGACGCGATCGACGCGATGGCCGAGGACCATCGATCCCAGCACGACGAGCGCGGGGTACACGTAGAAGATGACGATGTAGATCGAGGCATCGAGCCGGTCGAGCGCCGCGAACCCGACCAGCGTCATGACGCCGAAGAGCCCGCCGAGGCCCACGAGCCGGGGCCACGGCGCCGCGAACGGGTCGGGCCCTCCCCGGCGGCGCCGGACGGCGAGGATCGCCCAGAGGACGCCCGACGCCAGGAGGAAGCGCCAGAACAGCAGCGACGCCACACCGAGCGAGCCGAGGAGGTCCTTGCCGACCACCGCCGACAAGGAGAAGGCGCACGCGCTGGCGGTCGCCCAGGCGACACCACGGGCGCTCGTGGCCCGTCCGGCGGTGGTGGGGCGGTCCACGTGTCCGAGTATCGCCCACGGCCCCGGCCACGGTCGGATGCGGCCCGGCGGACCCGCCGTGTACTCAGGGGTGCCAGGATTTCTGGCCGGGTGAGCGTGAGGGGAGGGCCATGACCACGATCTCCACCGGAACGGCCACGGTCGCGGGTGTCGGCATCCGGGCCGAGGGCTTCGGCGGCGACGTGCAGATGGGCCTGCCCGCCGACCGCGACGGCGGACGCGCCGAGGCCGCGTTGGACACCGTGCTGCGCAGCGTCGGAGAGCTGACGGACGGTTCGGCCACGTTGGCGGTGCGGGCAGAGCTCACGGTGCATCCGTCCTGGCCCGGCTGGGACCCGTCACGGGGTGGCGAACCGGTCAGG
Source organism: uncultured Acidimicrobiales bacterium (assembly GCA_963813375.1). Lineage (GTDB taxonomy): Bacteria > Actinomycetota > Acidimicrobiia > Acidimicrobiales > Ilumatobacteraceae > DASTFY01. Next base: position 275,796 of record CAWEYT010000002.1, read on the forward strand.
CGGAAGGACGAGGAGCCGCGGCTCTTCATCGACGGCCCGGCGCTGGGGCCCGACGAGATCGCCCAGATCGCCGTCGTCGAGGAGGACGGGCTGCTTCGCTTCGTCCTCCCGGCCGACGGCACGGTGAACCACTTCGAGATCCCCCTCGGGGACAGCCTGGCCTCCTACGGTGGCCACGACCGCGGCCTCAGCTTCAGAGCGGCCGCGCTCGCCATCCGGGTGATCGGAGTGCTCGGCGGCCGCAAGGCGGCGAACGCCGGGTTCCGGCTGGCCGTGCGCGCCATCGAGGACCGAGCCCGCCCGCCCGGTCTGCGGACCTTCCTGAGCGACGGGTTCCGACAGAAGCCCGACGCCCGCAGCAAGGTGACGTTCTCGTCGGGGCCGTCGGCGCTGCTCCTGCTGCACGGGGTGATCAGCTCCAGCCACAGTTGCTTCCGCTTCCCAACCGACTTCATGAAGCTCCTCGAGCGGCGCTACGACGGCCGCGTCATCGCGTTCGATCATCCGACGCTCGGCGCTTCGCCGAGGGAGAACGCCGAGGAACTGGCCGAGCTGCTCGGCTCCTTCCGGCTGGACAACGTCGACATCGTCGCCCACTCGCGCGGGGGCCTGGTCGCCAGGGAGTTCGCCGCCAACGCGCCCGAAGGCGTGACCATCCGCTCGATCGTCCACGTCGCCACGCCGAACGGCGGGACCCCCCTGGCCGACGCCGACCACCTGGGCCAGTTCCTCAGTGTGGCGACCAACGTCATCGGGTTCATTCCGGACAACCCGGTCACCGAGGTCGTCGGCATCGTGCTCGAGGTGTTGCGGGAGTGGGTCCTCCAGCCGGCGGCGGAGCTTCCTGGCATCGCGGCGATGAAGCCCGGCAACCACGACCTCACCGAGCTCAACGGCGATGCGCAGCCGGAACCCGTGCAGCGGGCCATCGCCTCGGCGTTCGAGCCGCGCGCGAACCAGGGCGCCCTCCTGCGCCTTCGCGACCTGGTGATGGACGGGGTCTTCCTCGGGGCGGACAACGACCTCCTCGTGCCGACCCGGTCGACCTACCTCCGCCGCGACCAGTTCCACATCCCAGTCGGTCGTCGACTGGTCCTCGACTCGAGCTTCGGCGTCGGCCACAGCCAGTTCTGGACCGAACCGCAGGTCACGTCCTGTCTCGCACGATGGCTCGACCCGGCGGTGGACGTCACCAAGGTCGACGATGTCCAGGCGGGCCTGACCGATCCCGCCGCCGAGCTGGATGACGCGATGGCGACCGGTGACATGACCGCCATGCGGCGCGCCATCACGGTGCTCGGGAGCGACAAGGTCGGGCTCGTCTCCGAGCTCGTCGGGGGCCCACTTCCCACCGGGACGCGCGGCTCCGGGCCGTCGATCAAGCGTGGGACCGTGGTCGTCCTGCCCGGCGTGATGGGCTCACGGTTGACAACGACGAAGAACGGTCGCGAGGTGTGGTTCAGCCCGTGGCACCTGCTGCGAGGACGGTTCACCGACCTGCGGCTCGACGTCGAGGAGCCGATGGACGTCGAGGTCACCGGGCTCGTACGCCAGTACACCCCGCTGCTCGCGCAGCTCGATCGGTCCTGGGACGTCCTCCCGGTCCCGTACGACTGGCGCCTTCCGATCGCCGCGAGCGCGCGTGATCTGGCCGCATACCTCGAGGACAAGGGCGTCGCCATCGGAGGAGACCGACCCGTCCACTTCGTCGGCCATTCCATGGGTGGCCTGGTCGCCCGCGCGTTCCTGATCCAGCACCGTGCGGAGTGGGCCCGCGGCACCGGTCGCTTCGTGCAGCTCGGTACCCCGAACTGGGGATCCTTCGCCATGCCGCTCGCCGTGTGGGGCGAGGAGCGAGTCGTCCGGGCGCTGGCGCTGGCCGACGTCTTCCACGACGAGGAGGAGATCCTGGACACGATCGCCTCCTTCCCCGGCGTGCTCGAGCTGTTCCCCTCGCCCGAACGCCTCCTCCCCGGCACCACGGAGGCCGAACACTCGCTGCTCTACCAGCCGGCGGCCTGGGCGAAGCGGAAGTCTTCCGCCTTCACGACCGGTCTGTCCGCTGCGCTCGCCTTCCACGAAGCCAACAAGGACGGCAGGGTGGGCCGCATGGTCTACGTAGCCGGCGACAACCAGACCACGCCGTACCGCGTCCGGGTGGACAGCGACAACCAGCTCAGGTTCGGCGTGACGAGAAGGGGGGATGGCCGCGTTCCCCACTACTTCGGCCACGAGGGCCTCTCCGAGCTGAACGTCTTCTACGCCGACTCGGACCACGGTGCGCTCATCAGCGATCGTGGCGTCCTCGCCGCGCTCGACGACCTGCTGGAGACAGGCGAGACCGCGCTGCTCCCTGACGCCCCCACCACCGCGAGGGACTCGGGGACCCCCGAGCCCGAGGTCTGGCTGAAGGCGTCCGAACTCGAGCGCGACTTCGCCGCCGGCGATCGAGGCGGAACAGGTGGCCTGGACCGCGGAGCGAGGCTCCTCCGGGCCAGCGAGATCTACCTCGGCTTGACCGGGGAGTCACGGGGCGCGCTCCCGCCCGTGCGAGTCCGCATCGTCCACGGGAGCCTCGAGCAGTCCCGGTATCCCGTGGCCGCCGGCCGGTACAAGGGCATCCCGATCGACGGAGCGCTCGGCTACATCGACGAGCGGTTCGGGGGTGCGCTCACCGAGCTGTACGACGCCGGGCTGTACCCGGACGACGCCGGCACCGCCCGCTACCTCCGCGCCCCCGAGAACGTCTACCCCGTCGGTGCCATCCTGCTCGGCCTCGGCGAGTTCGGGTCGCTCACGCCCGATCTTCTGGCTCGGGCGGTGGAACGCGGGACGTCGGACTACGCGCTGGCCGCGAAGCGCCAGTCGCCCGAGCATCTCGACATCGGCGTGGCCGCTGTGCTCGTCGGCACACCCGGGCGCTACGGGCTGACCATCGTCACGTCCATCCTGGCCACGATTCGCGGCGTCGCGGCGCGAGCGCCAACCTCCGCGACAAGGTCAGGGTCCACGAGCTCGAGATCATCGAGCTGTCCGAGGCCCGAGCGCTTGAAGCGGCGATGGCGCTCGAACGGCTGGATGACTCCGCGGAGCTGAAGACGCTGGAGGTGCCGATCGAGATCGACACGACGATCGAGTCCCGGGCCGGCGGACGGCCGGGAAGCCACGGCTACGACGAGTCGGGCGCGCCGTGGCCGCGGCTGATGCTCGAGTTCGCCGAGCACCACAAGGAGGACGACAACCTCGCCGACCCGCCGACGGACGCGGTGCGCAAGCTCAAGTACGTCTCCATGGGCCGGCGGGCACAGGCCAGCAACCTCGAGGTGGATGTCGTGCTCAGCCAGATCGACCGCCACGTACGCACCGCCATCCAGGATCAGCACGCCGACCCGCAGACCAACAACACGCTCTTCGAGTTGCTGCTCCCGAACGAAGCCAAGCTCGAGCTGGAGACCCTCGACAACCTGCACCTGCTCGTCGACGAGTCGACGGCGTGGATCCCGTGGGAGATGATCACCGGCCGGGACACCACGGGTCGGAGCAGCCGGCCGCTCGCGCTGCGCGCCGGACTCCTGCGGCAACTCAAGCCACGTTCGCTCGACGCTCCCCGCAAGGTCCTGCGCGCCGTGACCGACCACACGCTCGTCATCGGGGACCCACCCAGCCTCCTGCCCCGTCTGCCCGGCGCCGTCCAGGAGGCGACGCTCGTCGCCGAGGCGCTCGGCGAAGCCGGGTTCGACGTCAACCGCAGGTGCATCTTCGACGACAGCGCGCAGCCGAGCGCCGATCAGGCCGCAGGCGTGCTCGACGAGTTCTTCCGGCAGCACTACCGGATCATCCACATCGCGGCGCACGGACGCTTCGATGAGGAGTCCAAGAGCCCTGACCGCAACGGGGTGGTCATCAGTGCCGACGAAGTCCTCGGGCCGGTGCAGTTCCGGCAGCGCCTGGTCGCCCCTGACCTCGTCTTCCTCAACTGCTGCCACATCGGTCGCATCGACGACGAATCCGGCAACAAGGCGGAGCGCTCGCACTACGCCCACCTGGCCGCCAGCCTGGCCCTCGAGTTGCTGAAGTCCGGCGTGGCCGCTGTCGTGGCCGCCGGTTGGGCGGTCAACGACCGCCAGGCGGGGAAGTTCGCCGATCGGTTCTACCGGTCCATGCTCGCCGGTCAGACCTTCGGGGAGGCCGTCAAGGAGGCGCGCGCGGCCGCGTTCGACGACGGCCAGACGAACACCTGGGCGGCCTACCAGTGCTACGGGGACCCGGACTTCCAGCTGCGGACGGACCGGCGGCAGGTGCGGCGTTCACACACCATCTACTCGCCTCGTCATCTGATCAACGAGCTCAAGGCCGTGGAGAAGCGGGCCGGCGATGCGGTCGACAGCGACCATGTGACGGAGGTGGTGAGCCACATCCGTGAGCTCCAGCGCGAGGCCGCGGCGCGGTTCGCGAGCAGCACCGAGGTCTGGCTGGCGCTCGCCCTGGCCTACGGGGAGGCCGGCGCGTTCGAGCGTGCCGTGCTGGCGTACCGGAAGGCCATCCCTGACGACGTGACGGCCGCGCGCGGTGTGCAGACGATCGACGCCTACCGGCAGTACTCGAACATCGAAGCTCGCTTCGCGGCGCAGAAGGAGCGCGACGAGGAGGGACCGTTGCCGTTCGAGGACGGCGAGGATCGGGTCGCGGACGACCCGCGTTCGCTCTTCGCCCGCGCCGAAGCCCGCCTCGACAGCCTCCGCGCCCTCGACGACTCGCCCGAGTGGCACGCCATCCGCGGAAGCCTCCACAAGAAGCGGGCCAGCACGCTCGCCGGGGACGATCCAGCTCGGGCGTTGGAGCTGAGGCGCTCGATGGCCGCCTACCGCGGCGCGGTCGAGCGGGGCCCGGTGTCGCGCCTGAACGTGTACCACGGCTCCCTGACGCTGCTGATGGCCTATGCCCTCGATTGGCCACGCGGCACCAAGACGCTCCGAGCCACGTACCTGGGACGGTGGGACAAGGAGCAGGACCTCCGTTCCCGCGACAGCGGCGACTACTGGGAACGGGCGGAGCTGGCCGACATCCTCGCCACCACGATCGTGACCGCTGGAGAGCTGTCGGACGACGGACGCCGCGCGCAGCTGATCGAGGAGTTCGTGCGGGCCTTCCGGGTGCGGTCAACGCTGAGGAACCGCAGCTCGGTCATCGACAACTACCGCGATCTCAGCCGACTCCTCCCGGATGGCGAGGGGAAGGCCGCCCTCAAGGTGGCGGACGAGCTGGCGGCATTCCGGCCGCCCCGGCCCGCTCGTCGGACCCCGGCGACATGATCCGTCCCCGGCACGATCGCGCCGGCCGCGCAGCCGCGTGTCATGATCGATCCGGCCATGGACGAGGACGTCGAGCTCATCTCGCGCCGCCGCGTGCTGGACGACTTCCTCAAGGTCGACGAGGCGACGGTGCGGGTCGGTGGGGAGGTCCAGCGTCGCCTGTCGCTCGAGCGGGGTGATTCTGTGGCGGCGGTGGTCGAGCGCCGAGAGGACGGCGCCATCCTGCTCACCCGTCAGTTCCGCTACCCGACGATGGCGAAGGGGCCCGGCTATCTCCTCGAGCTGCCGGCAGGAATCGTCGAGGAGGACGAGGACCCGGTCGATGCTCTGCGTCGCGAGCTGATCGAGGAGCTCGGCTACGAAGCGGGCCGCCTCGAACCGATCGCCACCTTCTACGTCTCGCCCGGCGGTTCGAGCGAGCGGATCCTCCTCTATTCCACGGAGGTCGGTGCCGACGAGCGCGTGAGCGACGGTGGTGGGCTTGCGTCGGAGGGCGAGTCCATCGAGATCGTGGCCGTGAGCATCGACGATCTGCTCGCCATGGTCGCCGACGGCACCATCGCAGACGCGAAGACGATCATCGGCGCCCTCTGGCTCCAACGACGCCGGGCGGGTTGAGGCGGCCATGAGCGACCCGAACGCGAAGGAGGACCTTCACCGATACCTGCAGGTGGCCCGGGAGGCCGTGCTGTGGAAGCTCGACGGGCTCTCCGAGTACGACATCCGCCGTCCGATGACGGCCACCGGGACCAACCTGCTCGGTCTGGTCAAGCACCTGGCCAGCGTCGAGCTCGAGTACTTCGGGGACGTGTTCGGGCGGCCGTCCGGCATCCCGCTCCCCTGGTTCGTGGAGGATGCCGAACCGAACGCCGACCTGTGGGCCACGCCAGACGAGTCACGCGAGGAGATCGTCGGCCTCTACCACCGGGCCTGGACTCACTCCGACGCCACGATCGAGGCCCTGGACCTCGAAGCCGTGGGGCACGTGCCCTGGTGGCCGGAGGGTCGCGACCGGCCGACCCTGCACCGTGTGCTGGTGCACATGATCGCCGAGACCCACCGTCATGCCGGCCATGCCGACATCGTGCGGGAGTTGATCGACGGGTCGGCGGGCCATCGCGCCGAGGCGGACAACATGGCGCCGGGCGACGCGGCCTGGTGGGAGGAGTACTGCGCACGCGTCGAAGCGGCCGCACGTCAGGTGGGCGAGCGCTGACCAGCGTGGAGCGATTCCGCCGTCGACGCGGAGGTCCGCGGCAGGCCGCCCGCGGTGGTGTGCGCACGCCGCGTTGCCGATGACGGCGAGCCCATCCTGGTCGCCGCCAATCAGTTCGCTGGGGGAGGTTGAGTCGGGATCATGCTCGTGCGGGAAGACCTGTCCCACGCCCATCGGCTGGCGTGGGAGCACATCGCAGCACCGGGTACATGGTGGACCGGCGCGCACCGGGTCGAGCTGGCCACGACTGCTCTGCAGGCCATCGCCGACCCCGATCCGTTGCCGCCGTGGGTGTGCGTGACCACGACAGACCGTCTCGGCCCCGACCTCGTCGCGCCGAGGGCGGCGCACGACGTCGCGTACCGGATCGCCCGACACGCCGGCACCATGACCATGGACGTGTACCGCGCCGCAGCCGGAGAGATCGGCGAGCTGCCCTACGTCGAGCTGTGCGCGATCGTGTCGACGGTCGCCGCCGTCGGCCCACTTCTGTCGCAACATCGACGTTCCCGTGCCGCCGTTGCCGGAGCCCGTCGGCGGTGAGCCGACGGAGCGGCGACCGGAGCGTCTCGCCCAGCCCCGGTTCAACTGGGTACCAGTGGCCGAACCAGCCGACGAGGTGGCGGCCGTCGTCCAGGCGTACACCGCGGTACCGGACGAGCAGCACAACACCTGGCGCATGGCCGATGCGCAGTACATGCCGGTGGCGGCGATGGTGCAGCCCGACTGGTCGCGCCGGCCGGGCGGCCTGTCGCGAGCCCAGATGGAGCTGGTCGCCGCTCGGCTGACGAGGCTGCGCGACTGCTTCTATTGAGTGACCGCCCACGCCAGCATGCTCAGTTGGAGCAGCACCGAAACCGGCCAGGATCTCGATCTCGCCGCCGTCGCGGCCGGGCAGCCAGGTGTCCTGCTCGAGCACGGCGACGCCCTGCTCCGCTTCGCCGGCGCGTGCGGCGGCACGGACGACGTCGAGCTCGCGGACGCGAGGGCCGCGCTCGTCGCCGAGACCGACGAAGCCTTCATGATCGACGCCGCCGCCGTCGCCGCCAACTTCGAGATGATGACCCGCCTCGCGGACGGCACCGGCGCGGCGATGCCGGCCGAACGCCTCGAGCGCTCCACAGAGGCGATCGAGGTCATGGGGATCTCAGACCTCACGAGCCGCCGCTGACCCCGACCCGCGTGGTCGTGTCATCGGGAAGCAGTTGCCCCTTGGCCCCTATCCGAGGAGCGGGAGCCGCGGATCGGGATGGGGTGACCGCCCGGACCCGGCTCGCACCCATGCGAGGTCGTCGGCGAGGTCGGCGGGTCGCCCGGCGACCGTGCGCCTGGCCAGCAGCTCGTCGAACAGCGCAGCCGTGAAAGCGACACCCTCGGGCGTCGCGATGGACTTCCGCCCGGTGGCGTCCGTGAGGTCGATCCCGTGCACCACTGCCTCGACGATGCGGCTCGACACGAACTCATCCAGGCGCATGAGCGCGTAGTAGCCCGAGCCGACGGTGCCGGCGGGGAGGGCCTGTGACTCGCTGATCGCCTTGGAGAAGGTGTCACGCAGGACACCGGGCATGTCGCCCGGCGCCCTGCCCTCGACCATCGTGTACGCATAGTCGTAGACGGTGGGCGCCACCTCCGAACGCGGGAAGATGAAGAAGCTCACCTGGTCCCGTCCGGGCTGACCGTCCTGCTGATCCGCGATCAACATGCTCGTCAGGCCGATCGAGATCGTGAGGTGCCCGGCCAGCTCGAAGACCGTCCAGTGTGGCCGGTCCGCATCGAATGGCTCGAGCAGCGTCGGCGCCTGCCACTCCGCGTCCGTCAGGTCGGCGAACGTGTCCGCCACGCCTTGCAGCTCGCGATCGAGCGTGCTCAGCGCCTCCTCGTAGGTCGTCATGCCTGCCCCCGTTCGACGACTCCCCCATCCAACCGTAGTGCTCGACTCCAGGAGACCGAGACGGACGGTCTCCACCCGACCGCTCCATGACCGCGGACCCGTCAGCGGCACGGGGTGGTGATGGCACGACCGTGGACAGGGGAGCCAGACACCCTGTGCGGATCGGACGAGGGCGACGACGATGGTGGGCATGAGTACGGGTTGGACTGCATCCCGACTCCGGCTTCGTTCGGAGCTGCGGCGGCGGCCAGCCGGGTTCGTGCTGCTCGTGGTGGTGATCGCGCTCGCAGCAGGCGTGGCGATGGCGGCCACCGCCGGCGCACGTCGGTCGAGCACCGCCTACGGGCGATTCCTCGTGTGGGCGAACGACGCCGAGATCATCGTCGGCGGCTGCGAATGCACGACGGATGAGGACGCCGACAAGGTTCTCGACCAGGTGCAGGCGGCACCGTTCGTGCTCAGCAGTGCGCGATTCGGCTTCGCCAACGTCGTGGTCGAGCTGGCGGATGGCACCCGGCCCAGCTTCCTCGCCTTCCAGACCGCGGTCGACAGGGACGGCCGGATCGGCCGGGTTCTCCCGCGCGCCAAGGTGCTGCACGGCCGGCTGCCCGTACCGAGCGAGCCGGACGAGGTCAGCCTCAGCTTCCTCGTCGCCGAGCGATTCGGCTTGAGCGTGGGCGACGAGCTCCAACTGCTGGCGGTCGACGACGCCGGCCGTGACCTCCTCGTCAGCGCGCCAGGACGGTTCGCATCGTCGGCATCCACGCCGCGCCGGGCGAGTTCCCGTCGGCCAGCGGGCCGCAAGGAGGCTCCTTGCTGCTCACCCCGGCCTTCGCACAGGCCGCTCCCGACGTGGTGCGGGCCGTGAACGACTCGGTGCTGGTGAAGCTCCGGCCCGGGACCACGCGACAAGAGGTGGAAGCGTTCGTCGGCTCACTCGAGTTCGCGCTCGACGTCGACGAGTCCTCGGATGTGACGAGCGGGATCGAACGGACGGTGCGTGTCGAGACCACCGCACTCCAGTTGCTGGGGATCGTCGTGGCCGCGGTCGGCTTGGTGGTGGTCGGTCAGGTGCTCAGGCGTCAGGCGGGCGCGGAGGGCGAAGACGAACGCATCGCGCTGTCGGCGCTCGGCATTGGCAGACCCGACGCAATCCGCCTAGGCCTGCTGCGCGGCGCGATGGCCGGGTTGGCCGGAGCCGCCCTTGGCACTGTCGTGGCCATCTTGATGTCGCCATTGTTCCCGGTCGGCATCGCGTGGGTGGCAGATCCCGACGTCGGACTTCACGCCGATGCGGTCGTGCTGGCTGCCGGCGCAACCGTCACGACGATGGCGGTGATGATGCTCGGTGCAGCCGCGGCCGTGTACGACCGTTGGCTGAATCGTCGGCGGAGCCATGCGCGCAAGGTCATCGCCTTGCCTTCGCGGCGACCCGCTGTCCTGGTCGGGCTCAAGTTCTCTCTCCCGGGCGGCACCGGTCAGGGAGAGCCGGCTCGCGTGTCGCTCGTCTCACTTGTGGTCGTCGTCATCGTGCTGGCCGCCACGGCCGTGACTCTCTTCAGCTTCGATCATCTCGTCCGGCGGCGCGACCTCGCTGGGGCAACATGGCAGGCGGCCTTCCTACCGCTGCATGGCGACGACATCAAGGATGACGAATGGCCAGCGCACATGGACGCCGCCCTCTCGGTCGTGGGTGCTGTTCCGGGTGTGGCAGCGGCGGCGACCACCGGTTGGGCGTCCTCCGGCTCTCCGTACCAGGAGCGGCTCCACCTCGATGGTCAACCTGTTGACACGCAGATCTTCGACGACGACGGCTCGATCCGACCGGCGATCCGGCGCGGCCGGGCGCCGCGTGCCCTCGGGGAGGTGGCCCTTGGTGCCGAGACGCTCAGGGCGCTGGGCTTGCGGATCGGCGACGAGGTCGACCTCTCGATTGCAGGGGACGGCCCATCCGTCCCTGGGCGAGTGGTCGGCGAGGTCGTGCTGGCCTCGCCGTGGTTCATCAGCTTCGCGCCCGGCACGGGGGCGGCCACTGTCGCCTCGACGTTCGCGACCCTGGGCGCGTCCGATCTCGCGGGCTTGCAGGTCATCGTGGTCCGCTACGCGGACGGTGCCGATCAGCTGCGCACCTTCAATGCCGTCGAGGAGGCACTCGGGAGCTACGACGCCTTCGAGACGTCCGATCGACACGGCGTGGTCGGGCTCGGCCGGATCCGCCTGGTGCCCGTTCTGCTCCTCGTCGGGTTGCTCGCGCTCGTCGCCGCGGCCGTCGCCCACGTGCTGCTCGTCTCCGTCGCCGGACACCGGCGCGACGTCGCCGTGCTCCGCGCCATGGGCTTCACCAGGGGTCAGTCGGGAGGGGCGGTGGCCGTCCACGCTTCGGTGCTCGCACTGGCTGCGTGTGCGATCGGCATCCCGCTCGGCGTCGTGCTCGGGCGCGCGGCCTGGAATCGAATCGCCGAGGAGCTCTCGGTCGTGTCCCGCCCGATGGCGCCGCTGGCCCAGCTCGCCCTCATCACCATCGTGCTGCTCGTCATCGCCAACGCCGCGTCGGCCGTGCCCGCGGCCCGAGCAGTCCGCCTCCGACCCGCGGCTGTCCTACGGACGGACTGACGCCGAGCTGTGCGCCAAGCCACCGATCCCCTGGCGGTCGGCTTCGCTCGCACGATCGAGGTCGACCGAGTCGCGCCAGACGGCGGCGACGGTGGCGTCGAGACGGCGGAGCTCTTCTTCGACCGGCGGTCGGTGCTCGGGTCGTACCGTCTCGAGAAGCTCCTCGAGCAGTGCTCGGAGTCGTCGCATGATCTGCACCGAGGTTGCCCCGAACTCGCGGATCTCCGTGAGCCCGAGGGTCACGAAGTCCTCCCAACGCCGAGTCACCATCACGACCGAGGCCGGCGGGTCGGCGCCGCCGAGCCGCGTGCGACGCGTCGAGATCGGTCCGCCCGATATCGCCGAGGACCTCTCCGATGTGGTCGAGGACCTGCACGGCGGTCGTGGGATCGTTCACCGCGGGCGAAAGGGCCCGGTTGGCCATGTCGACCATCATCCGCAATGCGAACGCAGGGTCCTGGTCGAAGGTGCGCTCCTCGTCGAGCGCGATCATCCCCTCGAGTTCCGCTGCGGCTCGCGGGCCGGGCTCACCTCCGTAGACGAGTACCAGCACCTCTCCTGTCTGCACGAAGTCGCCGACAGGGTGCGGTAGCACGAGCTCGGCTCCATGCTCGCGAGTCCAGCCGACGAGCCCGTCGGGATCCACAGCCTGGATGGCGCCGCCGCTGCTGGCTCGCACGACGAGCGTGGGATCAGCGCGTGTCGCGCCGTAGTCCCACCGGATGTCCGGCCGGTCGGCGAGGCGGACAGTCTGCTCGAACGACGAGCGAGCGCGCGCGTGCGACGTCCGCGGCGACCGACACCGGCCTGAGCCGGCGGATGGACCGATCGAAGAAGACGATGAAGACCAGCAGGCACAGCGACACGGCCAACGCCGACAGGGTCACGCCGAGGTCCGGGACGGAGTCGTCCTCGATCCGCCGTAGCACGGCGAACGAGAACGTCAGGGTGCCGACGAGAACCGCCAGCGTCGCCTTCAGCAGCGGGTCGCGGTACCAGAGACGCAGGATGCGCGCCGAGAACGTCCCGGTCGCCATCTGCACGAGGAGAACGGTCACGGTGACGACGAAGCCGGTGAGCGCGGCCGTCGCACCGACGATCGAGGTCAGGACCGCGCTCGCCGTCGACGGCGTGTACTGCCACAAAGACGGCGCCCCGAGGTGCTCGTCGACGACCGAGACGATCAAGCCGAGGATCGCGCCGAGCACCGCTCCGAGGACCGGCAGGGCCCAGAGGTTCTCGACCAGGCCTATGCGCCGACGGAACCTCGTACGCCAGCTCATCTCACTTCCTCACTCGGCCAGCGACGCCCCTGTGGCAGCGCTGCCACACGGACGCCGGATGGCCTCGATGCATGACGCTCAGGCGCCTTCGATGGCTTGGAGGCGGCCCGACTTGATGGCGTCACAGAACGCCGCGTAGTCCCGGTCGTTCTGGTCGGCGTAGCGCTGCGAGAAGTCGGCGATGGACTGGTCGAAGAGGTCCTTCTTGCCGAGGTAGGCGGCGATGGCCACGGGGTCGCCGGAGCGGGCGTGGGCGCGGGCCAAGGTCTGGGCGCAGAAGCGGGCGTACCCGGCGAGCGTGCCCGGTCCCATCGTCTCGACGGTTGCTGAGACCTTCATGTCGCGCAGCTGCCGCCAGTACAGGTACCGGTTGTCCTGGGCGCCCTTGGACCAGCCCAGGTAGATGTCGCTGGCGGCCTGCATCATCCGCTGGCCCTGCACGACACGCTCACCGGGCTGGCGGTAACGGCTCTTGGGCAGATGATCCTCCAGCACCGACGCGGTCGCTTCCTTGACCTGCAGGAACAGGGGGTCCTGCTGGTCACGGCCCTGCAACAACACGATGAAGGCCCGGGTGCCGACGCTGCCCACGCCGACCACCTTGCGGGCGATGTCGATCACTTCGAAGCGCTCCAACAGGTGACGTCGATCGTCCCGCAGGGTGGCCCGGTACTCGCGGAACTGCTCGTGGACCACGTGTTCGATCTCTTGCACCGAGAGGCCGTATTGCGCCGGCATGTCTCGCGAGGGGACGATCACCGGTGGTTGGCTGATGATCCGGTAGCGGCCGTCGACGATCTCGGCCAGCTTCGACAAGGCTTGGGTGCTGTCACGGGTGTGGGCCTTGGCTGCCAGCTTCGTCGCATTCTTGTGGAGCGTCTTGGCCTGCTTCTTGTCCGCGCCCTTCAAGGAGCGGGCGGCGGCGTTGACGGCATCGAGCACGTCCTGAGCCGAGACCTTCGAGTACCAGATGTCCATCATGCCCATCTCGGCGAACCGCAACATCGCTTCGCGATACTCCGCCGCTGATGCCAGCGAGGCCGCCCGCCCCTCCGCTTCGGTGAAGCCGTTGTTGCGGGCCGCGATCGTGAAGCTGGCCGCCATGCGCTTCACGTCGTACTCGAACGGGCCCGGGAGCGTCTCGTCGAAGTCGTTGAGGTCGAACAGCAACACCCGCTCGGGTGACGCGAAGCCTCCGAAGTTCGACAGGTGCGCATCCCCGCACAGCTGCGCGTCCAGCCCGGCCGTCGGCGTGTCCTTCAGATCAGCCGCCATGATCTTGGCCGCGCCTCGGTAGAACGTGAACGGCGACACCATCATGCGGCCATGCCGCACCGGGACCAGGTCCGGCTCACGGGTGGCGTTCTGCTCCTCGAGCAGCGCCACCGGATCCGGCCGATCATCAGCCGGCACCCAACCGGCATGACCCGACGGGGCCGCACGATCTCGGGCAGCCTTGCCCCGTGCTCTGCGCTCCTCCACCGTCGGATGCTCGATCTTCTTCACCATGACCTCCCCATGACATTGCCCTCAAGTGCGTGAAGGCTCGCGGCGATACGGAACTTCATGATCATCCCCTTGCGACTTCGAGCAGCTCGCGGAGACTGACGTTGCGGGCGCGTCGTCGCCGCGCCGCGTCCAGGTTCCCTTCGGGCACCAGGAGACGAAGACCACCGGGGTAGATCCGGAACTCCATCGGGGTCTGCATCTCGAGTGCCTCGCCGTCGACGCCGGCAAAGGCGGTGCCCGATCGCGAACGGACCTCGAAGGTCTCGCCGGTGAACTCGTGCCAGTTGCGGCTGCGGTTTCGTTGACCGACGGCGGCCAGGGCCAGGACTCCTGCGGCGTCCTTCCCGGTCGCTCCGGTGAGTGCGATGACACCGAGCTCGCCGGTGTCGATGCGGCGTCGTTGCCCGGCGTCGAAGGAGGATTCGATCGCGTACGGGTTGTTGGAGATCTGGATGACGAAGGCGCCGTCGATCTCGGTGCCGTCCGGGGTCGTGAACTGGAGGTCGAAGGGCTTGTCGGTGTTCCCCAACAGCTCCGGCAGCAGGGCCTTGGTCGTCTCCACCTTCGCGTCGCGATAGCCGTCCTCCTGCACGAGCGTCGCGTAGACGCCGAGCGACACGTTGTTGACGAAGAACCGATCGTTGACGGTGGCGTAGTCGATCCGCCGTTCGACTGCGTCCCGAAACGCGTGGACGCTGGTGCGTGGATCCTCGCGGTCGAGACCGAGGTCCTGGGCGAAGTGGTTCCGGGTGCCCGCCGTGACGCAGACGAACGGGACTCCGCATTCGACCGCGATCGACGCCACGAGGGCCTGTGAGCCGTCTCCTCCCGCCATCCCGAGGCAGTCCGCTCCCCTCGCGATGGCGTCACGTGCGAGCTGCTCGAGGTCGAGTCCGTGGTCGAGCATCACGGTCTCGACGCCGAGCTCATTGGCCAGTTCGACGAGACCGAACTTCTGGACCTTCCCCCCGCCGGACCACGGGTTGCAGATGAGCACCGGATGACGGGGACGCGCGACGGCATGCGGCTGGAGGGCATCCTCCGCGTGCAGGTGCCGCACCATGGCCAGATCGCGCTGATCCGATGGTCACCGCGAACAGGATCAGCACCAACGCCGCGTTGACCAGCGGCCGGTCACCGTCCGCGGCAGCGATCACCGCGGCGACGACGATCACCAGACCGACGACCAGCCCCCCGAGCCCGATCCAGCGTCGAGGCGGACGCTCGGTGATCAGCCACCACCCGCCGGCAGCGGCGACGGCGACACCGACGACCACCCCGGCAAGCTCGGGAAGGCTGCGCACCGTGAACACCACGAGGATCACCGTGAGCAGGAGCCCGCACACCGATGGACACCCAGGCCAAGGCGCGCTGACCTCCCGAGGCAGCCGCAGTGCGCTCCGTGCTCATGTCTGCCCTGCCAACTCGGCGTCGGCCGACGCGCTCGGCAACTCGATCGAGCGGGCTCGGCGCATCCACCAGAACGCGGACAGCGCCCCGACCACCAACGCAACGACGACGAGGGCCCATTTCTTGGAGGATCTCCCGACCGCCTCCTCGAGCGCTTCTTGGACGATGGCCGCTGCCGCCTCCCCGTTCGCAGTCCTCATGTCAGAGCCTCCATCTTCATGACCCGAGCATCGTTCGAGCGGTGGTGGTCGTCATCACCCAATCAGTGTGATCCGAGCCGTGTCGCCAGGTGGGAGACGATGCCGGTGACGGATGGTGCGGCAAGCCTCAGTGCCTCGGACCAGGAGCACCAGACGACCTCCTGGCTCTCCCCCGGCGGCGGCGCTGGATCGGCGTCGTCTCCCTCGAGGAGGTAGCGCAGATCCAGGTGGGTGTGGCCACGAGGGCCCGCGTGGACATCGACGTGGACGAGATTCGGCGTCTCGTCGGGAAGCCAGACATGGAGGCCGGTTTCCTCGTGAGCTTCGCGGACGGCTGCCTCCCAGGGCGTCTCGCCACGGTCGATGTGTCCGCCAGGGGGAACCCACGTGCCCAGCACCTTGTGGCGGTGCAGCACCAACCCGCGCCGACCGACGATCAGCGCTGATGCGGTCACGTGCACGGGGTGGGCAAATTCGTCGAACGGGTCCTCACCCAAGCGTTCGAGCGCGGCAAGGAACTCCTCGATGGCAACCTTCTCGCGATCGTCCACCGGTGTGCGGGTCCGTACCGCAGCAACGACCTCGTCTCGCATCGTCATGATCTGAGGCGCATCCCCGGTACTCGATGCCCGCCCGGTGAGGGTCACGTCGTCGCCGTGGTGCCTTCGCCACACGCCCCGTCCTCCAGCGAGTCGAACAACGTCCCCGCCGACGTCACCAGGTCCGACACGGCCGTGACAGCCTGGCTTGCGCCCCCTGAGTCGAGGTTCCCGACTGCGGTCTCCAGGTCGTCGACGGCGTCTTGGACTGCCTGCACCTCTGGCTCGAGCTCGGAGCCGGCGGAGCTACGCAAAGCCGCGAGATCGTCCTTCACGGCGCTGATCGCCGATTTGGCACCGTTGGTCCCCTCCGCGACAAGGTCAACGTCCGCCAGTGCCGCGACGGAGTCGCGCAACGCTTCCCGATCTGCGCAGACATCACCCGACGGTGCAGCCGATGTCTCATCCGACGTGGAGTCGGCCGTCGAGGTCGCAGCCGGGCTCGTCGCGCTCGTGGAATCTGACGTCGACGACGAGTCGTCGGAACCACATGCCGCCACCAGGGCGCCCATCGCCAAGAGGGCGACGACCCGTAGGACCATCCGGGACGAGGTGTCACTGCGCTTCATCGAAGAAACCTCCATCGTTGAGCGCATCCACCCGAGTGCGGATCGCGCTTGACGCTACACCGGGCGACGGGAACTACTCCTGGCTGTCGGCCGCCGCCTCGTCAGCGGCCAGCTCGGCCACGACCTCGTCGCCGACGTCCATGCCGAACGCGATCAACTGCTCCGGGGTGAGCGAGTTGTGGCCGATCACGATGCCCCCGGCGTCGCGCACAGCATCGCGGAGCGGGATCGCCCAGAGATGCTCGATCGCCAGCACGAGCGCCGAGCTGCCGTCGGGTAGCCCGGCGAGGAGCTCAGCGCCGACCACCTCCGCCGACCGTCGGTGCGTCGTCGTCGACGGAAGCACCGAGGTCGGCGCCGGCCTCAGCACCTTCGGCGCCACCGATACCCAGCCCGACCAGAGCGCCGACCGCGGCGCGCAGCTCGGCTCGCTGGTCGTCATCGAGATCGGACACGCTCAGCATCGCCATGTCGTCGCCGTCGCGCACCACGAACACGGCATCGACGATCCGAATCTGTCCGACATCGCTGAGACGTGCGAGCTCCTCCGCGATCCGACCCTCGAACAGGTCGTTGTCCGGAAAGCCGATCACGAACGCCTGGATGGGTCCGATGGTCATGATTGCATCCTCCTGCTCAAGGTTCGTCGCCGGTCGGACACATTGTCGGCCGGGCCGACAACGCCCTGCATCACACACATCGGGTGAAACGGCGATGGCATCCGGCCCGGCGCCGCTCCGGCCCGCGAGTCGATTTCACCTGTTCTGTGTGACGACCGCGGGCAGCTCGGCAGCGGATCATCGTCGTGTGGCACGCCCTGACGGGCGCGCCACTGCAACCATGCCCATCTCCGTGGCCGGACTACGCCGGCCCGGGTCAGGAGGACAAGATGTCAACATCCGATGAGTACGCCTCGTCGAACGACCGACCGACCACGGGGTGGGTTGGGTGGATCATGTTCGCCGCCATCTTCATGATGATCATCGGCGCCCTGAACGCGATTCAGGGGCTCGCGGCGTTGTTCCGTGACGAGGCCTACTGGGTCACGCTGAACGGAGCGGTCTTGACGTTCGACATCACCACGTGGGGTTGGATCCATCTCATCTCCGGGATCCTGCTCGTCGGCATCGGCGTGCTGTTGATGAAGGGCTCCACGTTCGCCCGAGTCATCGGCATCATCCTCGTCGCGCTCAACCTCATCGCCCAGTTCAGCTGGACCACGCTCTACCCCTTCTGGTCGCTCATCGCCATCGCCGTCGACATCCTCATCCTCTACGCCCTCGTCGTGCACGGCCGAGAGCTCAAGGCGGCCTGACGGCGCCGACGCCTCAACCATCCCGCGGTCTGCATGAATCCCACATGACCGCGTCGTCTCAGTGGCTCCGGTCCGTTCCGGAGCCACTGACGAACGGTCAGTCGAGCAGGCGGTCCACCGTCGGCTGGGCGCGGTCGGTGACCATCTCGACGAGGCCTCTCGACCGGAAGCGCCTGATGGCGTCGCGGGCGATCACGTAGGCGGGTACGGCGAGGAGGAGCCCGACGATGCCTCCGACGAGGCCGCCCAGTGCGGTGACGACCAGCACGACGAGGGGGTGGATGTCGAGGCTGGTGCCCATGACCTTGGGCTCGACGAAGTTCTCGAGCAGCAGGTTGGAGGCGAGCACGACGACGAGCATGACGGCGGCCTGGGGGAGCCCGCCGTCGCCGAGGGCGACGATCACGGCCAGCCCGCCACCGAGGAAGGCGCCGATGTAGGGGATGTAGCCGCCGATGAAGTTGACCACCATGATGGTGAACACGAGCGGGAGCCCCATCAGCAGGGCGGCGAGCCCGATGACCACCGAGACGACGGCGGACATGACGCTGCGGCCCTTCCCGTAGTCGCGCAGGATCCGGCAGCTGTCACCGATGAAGCCGTCCATGTCGCCGCGCAGCGACGGGTTGAACGCTCCCACGACGGCGCGTCGGAAACCGCTGCCGTCCTTGAGCAGGTAGTACATGATCAGCGCGCCCAGGATGATGCCGCTGGCCAGGCCGATGATGCTGCCGACGCCCTCGACCACCTTGGCGAGGAAGCCCTCCGCGATCATGGGGGCCGATTCCTCGGTGGCCGCCCGGGCGTCCTCCAGCGCGGCCTGGTCGACACCGGCGGCGTCGAGCTGCTCCGCGGCCTTCTCCACCGCGGCGTCGGTCACGGAGCCGATCTCGTCTGCTTGCGCGGTCACGCCCCGGACGGTGGCGACGAACACGACGAGCATCAAGGCGATCAGACCGAGGACGATCAGGCCGGCCGCGAGAGGGGGCTTCAAGCCCTTTCGTTGGAGGATTCCGCACAGGGGCTTGAAGATGATGGCCAGCACGGCGGCGAACGTCATCGGGAGCACGATCTCGCTCACCGCGCCCAGCACGATGGCCACGATGACCGCCGCGATCACGACGCCGACGAAGCACCAGGCCCAGATCCCGAGCTTGGGAACCCGGGTCGGACGCACCGTGCGGTCGCCTGGCTCCGTATCGCCCCCGGCTGTCGAGTCGCCGCGACCGCCCGGGTCGGGCTGCGCCGCCGGATCGTTGGTGCTGGTCATGGGACATCGGCCTCCTGTGTGTTGATTCCGGCAGCGGTCACGAATCGTCCGTGCTCTGAAACGCGTCGCGCAGGCTGAGCTCGCGAGCGGGTGGCGAGAGCGAAGGGCGAGCACCGGGGGTCAAGGTCGCGGATTCGCCGCCGCGGATGAACGTGCCGATCTTCCCGGGGTCTTCCGCGAAGACCGCTCCGGCGCACGCGGAAAGCAGGATGCAGATGGCGGCACCGGAGAACCACGTCACCAGGGCGAGGGCGACACCGAAGAAGCCGAACTGAGCTTGGTTGCTGGTCACCACCTCGGGCATCCAGACCGTGGCGGAGACTGCAAACAGCGCCGTCACGATGCTGGTGATCACTCCGGTCGGGAGGAGGACCCGCGCCCGCACCTCCCCCAGCAGGAGGAACCACGTGGTGAACCACCACAGCGCTGACGTACCGGCCAGGCACGCAACGGCCACCAGCCCGACCCCGAGCCAACCGTGGAGCGCGCCGCTCAGACCGCCGAGGAGCGCCGTCCCGAGCAGGACGAGCAGCAGGCAGACCAAGCCCCGCCAATAGACCGTCACTCCGCGGCCGGGCGGCCGCCGCCACACTCGGAGATACACCCGCTGCAAGGCAGTCGTGAACGAGCTGGCGAAGAAGATGGTGAGGACGAGCCCGAGCAGCCCCGTCGCCTGCCGGACGTCGTTCGATGACGCGAACGCTTCCCTGGCCAGTGCGAGCGCGTCGCCGCGGATTCCGAGCCGGGCGGTGACGGCGGTGATGATCGACGTGCGGATGCGCTCGGGGGCGAACGCCGCGACGACGATCACCAGCGGGAAGAACGAGACGAACGCCTTCCCGGCCAGCGCCACGCTGCGATCGATGAACTCGATCTCCAGCATGCGCTCCCACACCCGCCAGAGGAGGAGACGTTGCAACCGCGTCCGAAGCCCCGAGATCCGATCGCGCCCGTCGGTGCTGCGTGTGCCCGAGGTAGCCATGGCGTGGATCGTGTGACTCCTTGACGCTTCGATGTCGTCGGTGGTGAGTTCAGGTAGCGCTGCCGGTCGATCATCAGGCGTCGAGGGGGGCCAGTCGTCACACAGAACAGGTGAAATCGCGCCCGATCGCGATGCGATCGATTCACCCGATCTGTGTGATGCGCTCGGTGTCTGCTCCGGAGATGATGGCTGGGAGCCATGGCTCGAACAGCTGGACGGGTCGCCGGGCGCTCGGCGACCGGATGGTGTCCTCGAGGTCCTGGTCGAGCGCCGCACGGAAAGGTGAGGCGCCTGTGGACTACACGGAAAGACTGCGCCGTCTGGCCATCAACGACGCCCGCCTTGCCGACGACGACCCTGACGGGGCTGGTGCCGGGTGCGGGGAGCTCGACCCGAAGACGCTGGCGCTGGTCCGCCTGGCCGCTCTGGTGGCTGTCGGTGGCGCTGATCCCTCGTACGGGGCGCAGGCCGATGCTGCGGTGAGTGCGGGGGCAACAGCCGCTGAGATCGTCGACGTGCTGTTCGGTGTCATGCCCGTCGTCGGGCTCCCGCGCGTGGTCGCGGCCGCCCCGAAGCTGGCGATGGCGCTCGGCTACGACACCGACGACGCCTTCGAACCCCACTCCGCCGGGTGAGACCGCTACCCGCCGAGCAGACCTGACGCCGTCGCTTGCTGCTACCGCTTCGTTGCGCGAGGAGACTCCCAGCTTTCGATAGATCGAGCTCACCTGGGAGTTGACGGTGTTGCGGGACACGAACAGCCGGTCCGCGATGTCGCGAATCGTGAGATGGGTCTGCAGGTACGGGAGGAGGCGCAGCTCAGCCGGGGTGAGGGGTGACGGGCCGGTCGCTCCCGCCTGGGCGCTCGAGGTGACGAGCTGGCGGAACTCCGAGACCTCGTCGACGAGGGTGCCGAGTGCCGGCTGGTGGAGCAGGACGTCGTCGATCTCATGCATCAGGTGACGCGCTGGCCGTGTGGTCGGCGATGGACCAGTAGACCTTGGCGAGCTGCAGCCGTACCCGCACGGCGAGCCATGGCAGCGCCACGGTGCACGACGGCCGGGCTCGCATCGCCTGAGTGAGCTGGCGGTTGGCCTCCTTCAGGTCCCCTCGGTGAACGGCAAGCCGGGCTGCGCCGGCGAAGGCGAGGACACTGGTGGGATAGTCCTGCATCCCGTGCTCATCGACGGCGGCCAGCGCGAGCTTCAGGCGGTCGGCCGCCTCCGCCCAGTGTCCGCGATCCATCGCCAACACGGCGAGTTCGGCCTCGCTGTCGACCAGTGTGTCGGTATTGGACATCGTCGCGGCCAGGGCGGACGCCTCAGCGAACAGGGCCGCGGCCTGGTCAACATCCCCGGTGAGCAGATGCGCCTCGGCGAGGAAGCAGAGCGCCGTGTCGCGCCATGGGCTCCACGGGGGCTCCTGGTCGACCGCGAAGCTGGCGTCGGCCAGCATCTGCGCGGGACCGGCGGAACACATGACCGCTCGATACATCGCCCGCGCCGAGTCGAACGATGCTGTGCCGTCCGCCGGCACCAGGTCGAACGAGGCGGCGTCGACGGTCGCCGCCCATCGTTGCGCTTCATGCGTCTGCCCGGTGAACAGCGCCATGTAGCCCGCCAGCACGGCGAGCGGGGGATACTGCTCGACGGCTTCGTCGCCGAGCGCCGCGAGCCAACGCTGCACGGTTGACATCTGCCCGGCCTGGTAGGTCGGCAGGACCAACGCCGCCACCAGTTGGACGCATCGGTCCTGCTCAGTCGTGTGCAGCAGGTGCTCGACGGCCATGGCGGGAGACCCATTGGACTCGTACCAGTCGGCGGCTCGCAGGTGCAGCTTGGCGACCACGTCGGGCTCGACTCGGCCGAGCTCACCGAGCAGGAACTCCCGGAACAGTCCGTGATAGCGGTACCACTCCCGCCGGCGATCCAGTGGGACGAGGAACGAGCTCCTGGCCTCGAGGCGGCGCAGCCGCTCCTGCGCGCCGGCTTCACCGAGCAGCGCATCACACAGCGGCGCACACAGGTGATCGAGCACGGCCGTGCGCCGCAGGAACCGCTGATCGCCCTCGGGAAGCTGACTCAGGGCCTCGCGGTACAGATAGTCGGCCACGTACCGGTCGTCACCGGAGATCGACAACCCCGCCCCGGGGCTGTCGCCGGCGATCAGCGCAGCAAGGTAGAGGCCGACCGGCCAGCCTTCGGTCCGTGCCGTGACCGTGTCCGCCTGCTCGCGGGTGAGGCTGACGTTCGCCCGCGAGAAGATCTGCTCGGCACCGGCCGCGTCGAGCGCCAGATCGGTCGCCACGAACGCCAGTGCGTCCCCGGAAGCTCGCAGACGGGGCAGGTGAGGCTGCTCGGAACGACTCGCCGCGACCAGCTGCGAACCTCGAGGGATCCCCGACATGAGCACGCTCAACACATCGTGACAGTCCGGCGACTGCACTTCGTGAAGGTCGTCCAACATGAGGACGAACGGATCGGGGCTGGCCCCGAACACCCCCGCGAGGCGGGGCGCAGCGCGTCCCAGCACCGACATACCGAGGCCGGCCACGTCGGCGACCAGATCGGCGTTGCCCGGCGACACCCGTGCGTACGCCGACGCCAGCAACGTGAGCAGGAGGGCGGGATCATCGTCGAAGCGGTCGAGGGACACCCACGCGACGCGGCGATCCTCCGCGAGCGCCCACTCGACCAGCAACGTCGTCTTGCCATAGCCCGCCGGCGCGGAGAGGCCGACCACCCTGCAATCGCTCGACCGAGCCGTCGAGATGAGCTGGGGGCGGCTCACCGCATCCGGGCGAGGCGGGGGAACAGAGAGCTTGGCGTCGAGCAGGAACTCGTCGAGGGTCGCGAGCGACAGCGCCGTCCCCTGAGGCCCCTCAGACACGGCGGAGAGCCTAGACCCGCCGTGCCGCCGCACTCTCCATCCCCAGGTCCCCGGCGACCGAGGCCTGCGACGTCCACCGCATCTCCGCCGCGAATCACACGGACTTGGTGATGCGCCGCGCCGAGGAGGCGTGTTGGCTGGGAATGACGCGACAGGCTGCCTGCCGACACGGTCGCAGGCCATCGAGAGAGGTTCGGACATGACGGAAGTGGCTGCGGACGTGCTGGCATCGCTGTCGACGCCGGATCAGGTCGACAGTCGGCTCGGTCCGTTGGAGTTCACCGATGGTGCCCCGGCGAGGAAGTCGGTCGAGACCCTGTACGACCACCTCGACTACGTGCACGGCCTCAACGCATTCCTGACCGCGTTCCCCGGGGCCTCGACCCAAGCGATCCGTCAGGGGTTCCACGGCATCGGGGTGAAGGACAACTCGGTGTTGATCTTCTCGGAGCTGATGGATTCGTCGTCGTTGTTCCTGACCGCGAACTGCGACACCGTCTACTACCTCGCCTTCGTGGACCTGTCCGACGGGCCGATGGTGGTCGAGACCCCGCCGATGGCGTTGGGCACCTTCGACGACATGTGGTTCAAGTGGATCATCGACTTCGGGTTCCCGGGGCCGGACCGCGGCGCGGGCGGCAAGTTCCTGCTCCTGCCCCCCGGCTACGACGGTGTCGTGCCGGAGGGCGGCTTCTTCGTCGGGCGTTCCCGCACGAACCGGGTGTTGATGCTGGGCCGGTCCTTCATGGAGGACAGCGATCCCGCACCCACGGTGGCGACCATCAAGTCCACCCTCAAGATCTACCCGTACACGCCCGGCGGGGCGGGCACCAGCGTCGGCACGCTCCTCACCGGGGCCGTTCCGTTCGCCGCGCCCGCCGAGGTGCCGGCCACGACCTTCGTCGAGGGAACAGGCACGGCGTTCAACACGATCCCACCGACTGACGCCCGGTTCTTCGAGACCGTGCACGCACTGCTCCAGGACGAACCCGCCGAGTCCGGTGACCCTGAGATCGTCGGACACCTCGCGGAGCTCGGCATCGTCAAGGGCAAGCCCTTCGCGCCCGACGACCGCATGCGAAGGATCCTCGAGGAGGCCGCCACCGTCGGCAACGCGACGTCGCGGGCGCTCATGTTCGACTCCCGCGGCGAGGAAGACGTCTACTTCTACCCGGACTCCGCCTGGACCAACATGCTCTTCAACGGTGGCTACCAGTTCGAGACGCCGGTCCCGCTGGTGACACCCGAGGGCATCAAGCCGTTCCCGCCCACCGGCGCCCGCAAGCACGACCTGCGAACCCTGTTCTTCTACGGCTACACCGGGATCACGCCGGCCATGGCCATGCGTCTCACCGGCATCGGCAGCCAGTACCTCGCCGCCTTCATGGACTCGAACGGCGCCTACTTCGACGGGGCCACGACGTACACGGTCACGCTGCCGCCCGACATCCCCGAGGCCAGGTTCTGGTCGCTCACGCTCTACGACAACCAGACCCGCTCGCTGCTCGCGACCCCGCAGCGGTACCCCCGGGCGGGCAGCCAGAGCTATCCGACCCCAGCGGCCACGGCGAACCCGGACGGTTCGACCACCGTCCACATCGGCCCCGAGCAGCCTGCCGGCGTACCTGACGGCAACTGGATCCAGATCGATGCCAGGCAAGGGCTGGTTCGTCGTCCTCCGGCTGTACAGCCCGCTGGCGCCGTTCTTCGACAAGTCCTGGCGCGTCGGCGAGGTCGAGCCCGCCCGGTAGCCGATACGCCCGTGAACTACCACGTCGCGCCTGGTGACAACATCACCGGATGCCCATGAGTCCCGCAGGACCCAACCCGGACGTCGACCAGAAGCACGAGGCGGAGCCGAGTCAGCGGACGAGCGGCCCCCGGCTTGCCGAGCTCGACCGGAGCCGACGGCGCCGCATGATCGCCAGGACCATCGTGGAAGTGGTCCTCACCTGGGCGCTGCTGTTCGGGATCTATTACCTGATCCCGTTCACCGATCGCACCAGCGCTCAGGCTCTGGCGAGGTTCGTTCTCGCCACCGTCGTGTTCGTCCTCGTCTTCGCCGGGTCGCTACGCCGGGTGACACGCGCCGAGTTTCCGGGGTTGCGCGCCGTCCGGGCGCTGGGCGTGGCCATACCTCTGTTCCTCGTGGTCTTCGCCATCCTCTACCTGTCGCTCTCCCAAGCCTCGACCACCCACTTCAGCGAGCCGCTCGACCACACCGGTGCGCTCTACCTGGTCATCACCGTCTTCTCCACCGTGGGCTTCGGGGACATCACCCCGGAGGGCAACCTCGCCCGCATCAGCGTCAGCATCCAGATGCTCCTGGACCTCGTCGTCATCGGAGCCGTGGTCCGCCTGCTCACGCACCGCCGCCAAGACCGGCATCAGCGGCGCGACATCACCCACGCCGCCGAACGATCGCGAGTGCACCCCCGACGACTCCTCCTGCCTGAGATCGACTCGGACATGTCCGTTGGTCGTTTGGCCGCGAACCGTTCGGGCCGGTCCGTGCGTACCTCCGTCGGGGCCCACCTAGGAGGAGGCAACGATGAGGACTCGACATCTGGTCTTCGGCATCGCAGCGAGCGTGGCGCTCATCACCGCTTGCGGCAGTAGCGACGACGACGGCAGCGACACGACGGTGGCGCCGGCCACCTCAGCCGCCGGCGAGGCGGCCACGACGGCGGCCGGCGGGACGGCGGCCTCGGGCGCGGCACCCATCGTCGTGGCAGACAGCCCGCTCGGTCAGATCCTGACCGACGCGGACGGCGTGACCGTCTACGGCTTCAAGAACGACAGCGCGGGCACGTCGACCTGCACCGACGCGTGCGCGGAGGCATGGCCGGCCGTGACCACGACCTCGGAGGAGCTGCCCGCTGGCCTCGACCCCGCCGTCTTCTCCGTCGTCGAGGGTCCGGACGAGACCTACCAGCTCAAGGCCGGAGACTGGCCGCTGTACACGTTCTCGGGCGACGCGGCGGCCGGGGACACGAACGGCCAGGGTCAGGGTGGCGTCTGGTTCGTGGTCGCCCCGGACGGCACGCTCATCGAGGGCTGACGTCTGAGATCGCCGAAGGCGGGAACCCGCGCTCCGGGCTCGTCGGCGTAGGGCGGCCGATGAGCGCCGGATCGATCAGGCCTCGCGGGCCGTCGCGGGCTCGATCGACCAGGGCAGGGGTGGCGCCGAGTCGCGCCACGAGCGGTTGCGCCGCCAGAAGATGTACGCACCCAGGCCGAGGGCGATGGGAAGCACGTAGGTGAGCAGCCGGAAGAGGAGCACGGCCGCCACGACCGGGGGGTCGTCGCCACCCGCCCGAGTCAGCCCCTCGATGAGCGCCAGCTCGACCACACCGACTCCTCCCGGCGTGAGCGGGAGGGCGGTCAGCAGCCGAGCGAACGCGAAGACGACCAGCACCTGCGCCCATCCGACGTCATCGTCCGACACCCCCAAGACGCGAAGGGACACGACGAGCACGAGGTAGAGCGAGGCGTGGCTCAGAAGGGTGGCCAGGGTCAGCGGCACCCAGCGGTGCTGTACCAGACCGATGACCTGGCGGCGGAACCTGACCACGGCACGGTCCCAACCCATCACGGGTCCGCGCCCGACGAAGCGCAGCATTGCCGATGCCCACCGGCCGGTCACGGTTCCCACCGTGGCCGCGAATTCCTCGCTGCGCAGGATGAGGGCGAAGAGCACGATCGCGCCGACGAGCCCGGCCAAACCGGCGATGCCCGCCGCCATCCTCCCTCCCTCTGGCTGCCCCTCGATCGCCAAGAGGGCGAGGGCCAGGATCGGAGCCGCCAGTTTCACGAAGTTGTTCCAAATGCCGGTCACGACGACCGAGACGGTGCTCCTGGCCTTCGAGAATCCCCAAGTGGTGAGCATCGCGTAGGTGAGCCCGACCGACACGAGACCACCGACCGGCACCGAGTTGGCGACCGCCGTGGTGGATTGCGTCATCACGGCCGCCTGCGGATAGGTGAGGCCGGGAGTGGCGAGGACGACGACGATCCAGGAGGTGAAGAGGCTCCACGCCGTGGCGAGCACCAAGACGGCGATCTCGCGCCAGGTGAGCATCTGGATGGCATCCCAGACTGCGGAGATGTCGGCGAACTGCCGGAACACATACCTGAAGATGAGGACCAACAGCACCACAGAGACCGCTACTTGCAGGATCTCCTTCCCTCGGGCCGTCATCCAGGTCCGACGTACCGGAGTCGACCGGTGCACGGCCCTCGGGCCCGGCCGCGTTGGCCGTCACCTCAGGGCTCGGGCCGACAGCCTCGCCCCGGGTCGATGGATCCGCCCGGTCGCTCGCCCCGTCCTCGATCCCGGTCACGACGAGCGTCGCTCCTTGTGCCTCGCGGTCCGTCGCTGCGGCGCGTCCGCGTCGCCAACGGAACAACCCGCGTAGCGTACGCAGTCGAGCGGGGCTCGGGCCTGGTGGCCTGTGGGCAGGTCGGGTGGGCCAGGCAGGGATGTGATTGCTGGATGGGGCAGACCAATGGATTCTTGGATGACAGGCGTCTGACCGGCATACGGTCAGGTCACAAGCGCACGTGGCTGATGGGGAGCGTTCCTCGTTTGGCAAGTTGGGCCGATCAGCACCGCTCGCGGGTGCGGTGAGGTGGTATTGCTAGACCGTGCGCCACGACCTCAACGAGACAATTCTTCGGCTTTGCGTCCTGGACGATCCGGTACGACGGGCGGCCTACCTTGCCGTGCGCACCGGGGGCCGCCCACTCACCCGCGCCGAAGTCGCCGATGAGGTGGGAATCTCGGTGAGGCTGGCCGCCTTCCACTTGGAGAAGCTTCTCTCTGAGGGTTTTCTCGAGGCGACCTACGCACGCGACGAAAGGTCGGTCGGTGCTGGTCATCCGGCGAAGCGGTACTGCCCGACCGGCCTCGAGCTCGAGGTGTCGATCCCGCCTCGACGTTACGACCTCGCCGCCGAAATCCTGGCCGAGGCCTTGGAGGCAGGTTCCCTTGATCCGCCGCTGGAGTCGCTCGCCGACACTGCCGCCGAGTACGGCCGTCAGGTTGGAAGGCTGGCGCGGGCAAACAAGGGCGGCAGTCGGGTGCTGACTGCACTTAGCGTCATCGGCTATGAGCCGGTCGCCTCGGGCGGCGATGTGGTTCTTCGCAACTGCCCCTTTCGTCACGTCGCCCAAGCACGACCGGAGATCATCTGCCAGATGAACCTGGCATTCGTCGACGGTGTTCTGGCCGGAACGCAGTCACGGTCCCTCCATGCGGTCCTGTCGCCGTCGGCGGAGCGGTGCTGCGTCGTCGTCACTGCATAGCGTGAGCGCCGACACGGCCACATCGCCACGTCGATTCCGTCTCGAATGGCGCTTCTGGGTTGACCGTCGGACGAGTCTTGCCTCGAGATAACACCAACGAGTACTGTCGTTAATAACAGGTCCGGGCGTCGGGGTGCCCGCGTCGACACGTGCCACCAGATCAGGCCGACGGTGCGGCAGCGACGGCGCAACAGTCGCCGTTGTGCCCGGGAGACCTCACACGCAACACGAAGGTGAGGACGAGATGGACAGACGAATGGATCGACGAGCATTGGCCAAGGGCGCGGGGGCCGTCGCGAGTGCGGCGGCGCTGGGACTGTTTCAGACGAGCGCCGAGGCAAGTGGAGCGCCGGAGACGACTCGCACGGGGGCGAGTCTGTACGACCGCTTGGGCGGCTACTTCGGGATCGCCTTGGTCGTCAACCGCTTCAGCGACGAGATCCTCAAGAAACCCGATTCTCAACAGGAACCGTGCGCTCAGGGCGTGGAACAGGACGGAGGCGGAAGCGCGGCTGCCGGGTCTCAAGTTCGGTCGCACGCTGTGGATCGCAGCAGCGGCCGGCGGACCCTTTGAGTACACCGGCTTGCCGCTCACCGAAGCTCACGCGGAGTTCAATCTCACGGCCAAAGAGTTCGCCGAAGTTGGGGCGGAGATCGGCCGCGCCCTCGACTTCTACAAGGTGCCGAAGCGAGAGCAGCGGGAACTGATGGCCGCCTACAGAGCCAGCATGTCCGACGTCGTGACGGAGTAGGACAGCTACGACATCGTGCAACCTTCTCGAGGCAACCACCCCTCGACGTGATCACCGCAGCGACGTCTCACCGCCGTCGCCAGCAGCGCTCCCTCGACGAGGCCACGCCGGCGAAGTTGAGCAGACCCAGTGGTACCAGCTCTTCGATCTCGCTCCCCTCCACCAGCTCGAACAAGAGCAGTCGGCTCCCGAGACTCAACCTGGACGATGACGATCAGCACGCGACGGGCGAGTCGCCGAGCGCATGCGCGCTCCTCGCTCGGGCTTCCATCGTCTCGACCTGCTCGATGTCTCGCGACATCACAGGGTGGGCCTGCGGGCTTCGGTTGAGGGTTGACGGATCGGTGTTCGGTTGATCGTTGACACTGGTTGGTTAGGTTTGGCCGGCGTGACCTGGTGGGTATGGAGGCTCGCTTCTTGCGGACTGGGCCGTGGTTGATGCGTTGCTCGGTGCGCAGCAGGTGGTCGCCGTCGAAGAACTGTAGGACGTCGTCGGTGACCCACACGTCGATGTTGCGGCCGGCGGCGGCGATCCCGACGCTGACTTGCTGCCAGTCGACGCGTGACGACCCCGACCGTGCTTGCCCGACGAGCGACCCAGATCGCCGTCGCCGCGCGACGGCGGGCCGCTGCGCCGCGTCCGCGAGCGGCGTCACCGTTGCCGTCGGATGCTGACCGAACCGCTCGGCCGGCGGGACCATCCCGATCGCTTGGTGCGGCCGGTTGCTCGTTGTAGTCGGCCACCCACTCGTCGAGCTCGGCCTGCGCGGCGGCCAGGTCCGTGAACACCCGGTCGGTGCGGAACTCGGTGCGCAGGCTGCGATGGAAACGCTCGATCTTGCCGGTCGTGGTCGGCGAACGGGGCTGGGTCAAGCGGTGCGTGATCCCGTTCTCCCGGCAGATCCGATCGAACAACACCTCAACCGGCGGCTGGTTGAACCGGCCGGTGAACACCTTGCCGTTGTCGGTCAGGATCTCGCCGGGGACACCCCACCGGCGCATCGCCAACGCCAACCCGTCACACACCTGGCGCGACGACTCACGCGGCATCAACCACGCCGACACACAGAACCTGGAGTGATCATCGACCCCGGTGAACGCCTTGGCCTTCGTGCCGTCCGCCAGCACGAACCCGCCGACCACGTCCATCTGCCACAACTCCATCGGCGCGCCACGTTCCCACCGCTTCCACTTACGGTCCCGCGGCCGACGCGCGTCGGGATCGATCAGGTTCAACCGCACCAACGCCCGATACACCCCCGACTCCGACGGCACCGGCTCCACACCACGCTTGGCGAGCTCGAACACCAACCGCCGCGGACCCCACGACGGATGCGCCCGGCGCAACTCCGCCAACGCCACCTCGACCTCGGCCGGCATCTGATGCGGACACGACCTCGGCCGATGCGACCCATCACCCAGGTTGTCGAACCCGCCGGCTTCGTACTTCGCCAACCACGCATGCAACGTCTGACGCGACACCCCCAACCGGGCCGCCACCTCCGTCACCGTGCACCCCTCGGCGATCACCGCCAACACCGCCTGATACCGCTGCTCGCTCACACTCATCTCCCTCATGGGAACGAGTGTCAAGAATCAGCCGAAACAGCTGTCAAGCATCAACCGACAACAGTGTCAACCATCAGCCGACGCCCGAAAGTCGAGCATCAGCCGAAGTAACACATACAACAGGGTGGGCCAGGCAGGGATCGAACCTGCGACCGAGGGATTATGAGTCCCCTGCTCTGACCACTGAGCTACTGGCCCGACGCGTCACGGCCCGTCCGACGACGGGCCAGCGTGGCTCCGGGGGTGGGGCTCGAACCCACGACAAACGGCTTAACAGGCCGCCGCTCTGCCAACTGAGCTACCCCGGAAGGCAGGCCAGTCGACAATAGCGCCGCGACGAGGCCAGCACACGGCGATGGGTGCGACTGCACGTAGACGACGGCCGGGCAGCCCATCACATGCTTCGCTCCGCCGGACGACAGGTCAGGCACGGCGCGGTACGGCTTTGTGAACTGAGCTACCGGTATCGCCGGTCTCGCCGCCCAGAACGCGACGGCCCTATCGATGTCCAGCCCGTCGTGCAGGTAGAGCCGAATCC
This sequence comes from uncultured Acidimicrobiales bacterium, assembly GCA_963813375.1. GTDB lineage: Bacteria > Actinomycetota > Acidimicrobiia > Acidimicrobiales > Ilumatobacteraceae > DASTFY01. Next base: position 307,020 of record CAWEYT010000002.1, read on the forward strand.
GGAGACGGGACTCGTCGACGGCGAAGAACCGACGCAACCAGGTCACGAAGAAGAGGATCATCCGCGGGTCGGTGTTCGGCGAACTTCACGCTCCATCCCGCTTGGCGCCCTCGCCGCGTACAGCGCAACACCGGCGACCAGGAATCTTCTCTGACGGACGGCCGATCGCCTCCAGCCCTACCCTTCGGAGCTCCTCGACCTCGCGCTGCTTGGCCACCATGAGCGAGCTCGGCCGCCGAGGACCAATGGCCTCGCCGCGCCAGGAACGAACTCGACGTCACGGACCCACAGCGAGACCGAGCTCCTCGCCACGCCCAGCTCCGCCGCGATCTCGGCCAGCGTCCACGACTGTGCCCGCAGTTGCCGCGCCCGTTCTTGCTCCGCCACCTTGCCGCCGTACCCCATGCCGGGATCCCAGCAGAGGGGTGCGACACGTGTCCGACGGGTGTGTGTAACCGGGCGTGATCTGAGGGTCCGCGGCTGAGTGCCGTGGGCTGGAGAGGATCACGTCCGATGACCACGACAACGACACACTCGACGGCGGCGATGCCGGCCGAAGCCGAGCTCGACGGTGCCTCCTATCGTCCCGTTGGTGGGTGATGAGCCGGCGATGCGGGAGTGGGCCGCGGAGCTGGTCGCGCGGGCCCGCGCCGAGGGTGTCGAGCTGACCGGCGACGACGGGCTGTTGACGGCGCTGGTCCGTCAGGTGCTGCAGACCGGGCTGGAGGTCGAGATGACCGAGCATCTCGGCTACGAGCCTCACGCGGTGGAGGGCCGCGGCTGCGGGCAACAGCCGCAACGGGTCGTACCCCAAGACGGTGACGACCGAGATCGGCAAGGTCGAGCTGCGCGTGCCCGCGGGATCGCAACGCCAGCTTCGATCCGGTCACCGTGCCGCAAGGGGCAGCGCCGCCTGGACGGGCTCACCGGCAACGTGATCTCGCTGTACGCGAAGGGGATGACCACCGGTGACATCCAGGCCCACCTGGCCGAGATCTACGACACCGAGATCTCCCGGGACACGATCTCGAGGATCACCGACGCCATCGTCGAGGATCTCATCGCCTGGCAGAACCGGCCGCTGGACCGGGTCTACCCGGTGATCTTGATCGACGCCATCGTGGTCAAGATCCGCGACGGCCAGGTCGCCAACCGGCCGATCTACGTGGCGATGGGCGTCAACATGGACGGCGAGCGCGACGTGTTGGGGATGTGGGTCGGGCCCACCGGCGGCGAGGGCGCCAAGTTCTGGATGACGGTGCTGACCGAGCTACGCAACCGCGGCATCCAGGACACGCTTCATCGTCTGCTGCGACGGGCTGAAGGGCCTGCCCGAGTCGATCCGGGCCACCTGGCCGCTGGCCGACGTGCAGACTGTGCGTCGTGCACCTGGTGCGCTCGAGCCTGCGCTACACGTCGAAGAAGCACTGGGGCCAGGTGTGCCGGGAGATGCGCGAGATCTACACCGCCCCCACCGTCGAGGCCGCCGAAGCCCGCTTCGCCGAGTTCGCCGACACGTGGCGGGACCGCTACCCGGCGATGATCGCCACCTGGGAACGGGCCTGGGCCGAGTTCGTGCCATTCCTCGAGTTCCCCATCGAGCTGCGCACGATCGTCTACACGACCAACGCCATCGAGAGCCTCAACGCCCGGTTCCGCAAGGCGGTCCGTCACCGCGGCCACTTCCCGACCGAGCAGGCGGCGTTGAAGGTGCTCTACCTCGTCGCCACCGAAAGGAGGACCAACCGATCCAACCCGACCGGCAAGATCAACGGCTGGAAGCAGATCCTGAACGCACTGACCATCCACTACGGCGACCGCATCCAGGCCGCCAGCTGACCATGACCATCACGCCCGGTTACACAACAGATCGGACAGTCCCAACATTCCCGATGGTCGTGCGCGTCAGCCGGCGACGAGGACGAGCGTGTTGTGAAAGGCCGTGATGCGCCAGTCGTCGCCCTCGCGGACGAAGGTGGCGGAGATGCGGGACTGGTTGGTCCCCTGGAGGGGGCCCGAGGGGGCGACGAGCGTGGACGTGACGACGGCGAGGACGGAATTCGGCGTCAACGTGCGGGCAACCTCGACTCGGTACTGCACGGTGCTGCCCGCGTAGATGGTGTCGAAGATCGCCTGGTGCGACTGCGAGACCATCGTGCGGCCGCCGCGGTGGTGCTCGCCCCGGATGTTGACGAAGTCGGTCTCCTCGGCGAACAACGCGCCGAACGCTGCTCCGTCAGCACGGTTCCACGCCGCGGCGAGTTGATCGAACGCAGACGCGGCGATCAGAGCCGCATCCTCGTGTGACGGGGCGCCGCTCTTCTCCAGGTCTGACGTGGCAATGGTGTGCATGTGGGGCTCCTTCAGGTAGTCTGGCGGATGTTCCAATGATTAGATCAATCATACACTGACTGGAACGAGTGTCAAGTGACGACTCCACGCCCTGACCAGGACGGCCCCACGTTGCGGGAACGCCGAGCGCAGCTCACGCAGGACGAGATCCTGAGGGCGGCACGCCGCCTCTTCGGCGAGCGTGGCTACGCCCGCACGAGCGTGCGCGACATCGCCGCCGCGGCGGGCGTCTCTGCGCAGACCGTGTACGACAGCGTCGGGTCGAAGCAGGCGCTGGTCGCCCGGTTGAACGACCTCATCGACACCGAAGCGGGCATCGCCGAGTTGGCGCGCCGCGCCGCCGCCTCCACCGACCCGTGGAGAGGTCGCGGCGACCCAGGCCCGCGTCACACGATCGATCCTCGAGCACTGCGGCGACATCATCCGAGCACTCGTCAGCGGAGCCGCGTCGGAGCCGGATCTCCGGCCTCCGCTCGATGAGGGGCAGCGGCGGCACATGCTCGGGGCCCGCCAGACGATCGAGCACCTCCGGGATCTCGGGGCGCTGGACGAACGCGTGTCGCCGGCGGACGCCGCCGACACCCTGGCCGCGATCTCCGACGTCCGGTGCGCCCTCGTCCTCCTGGACAGCTACGGCTGGACCATCGACCACATCGAGGACTGGATCGCTGCCACCAGCCGGAGGGCGCTGCTGCGCCTCGACTGAGCCAAAGCGCTACTCGTCCTCCAGGAACTCCTTGAGCTTCTGGCTGCGCTGCGGGTGGCGGAGCTTGGCCAGCGTCTTGGCCTCGATCTGGCGGATGCGCTCCCGTGTCACGCCGAACTCCCGGCCGACCTCCTCGAGCGTGCGAGCCTGGCCGTCGACCAGCCCGAAGCGGAGTCGCACGACCTCCTGTTCCCGCGGCGACAGCTCGCCGAGCGCCTCCTCGACGGCCTCGGTCAGCATCCGGCGCGTGGCCACCTCGGCCGGGGCGTCGGCGGCCGAGTCCTCGATGAAGTCGGCCAGGTTGGAGTCGTCCTCCTCCCCCACCGGCGAGTCGAGCGACAGCGGATCGAGAGCGATGCGCTGGATCTCCCGCAGCCGGTCGATGGTCAACCCCGTGCGGGTGGCCAGCTCGTCCAGCGTGGGCTCACGCTCCAGCTCCTGGGCCATCTGCCGCTGGATGCGCAGCACCCGGTTCATGTTCTCGACCATGTGGACCGGGATGCGGATGGTGCGGGACTGGTCGGCGATGGCCCGGGTGATCGCCTGGCGGATCCACCACGTGGCGTAGGTCGAGAACTTGAAGCCCTTCGTGTGGTCGAACTTCTCGACGGCCCGCATCAGGCCGAGGTTGCCCTCCTGCACCAGGTCCAGCAGGAGCATCCCGCGGCCCACGTAGCGCTTGGCGATCGAGACCACGAGCCGGAGGTTGGCCTGGATGAGCTGGGCGCGGGCGACCTCCCCGTCGCCCACCAGGCGCTGGAGGCGGCGGCGCTCCCACGCCGGCAGCTCGACCTCGGACGTGGCCATCCGCTCCAGCGCGAGCTGCCCGGCCTCGATGCGCTGAGCCAGCTCCCGCTCGTCCTCGCCGGTCAGCAGGCTGACCCGCCCGATCTCCTTGAGGTACAGCCGCACGGTGTCCGACGTGCCACCGTCGCCACTGCGCTCCGAGCCGAGGGAGGCGCTGCGCCGGCGTAACCAGCGGGCGCGGTCGCCGTTGCCGGCCTCCGGGCGGGCCAGGCCTTTCGTGGGTGTGACGTCCTCGAGCTCGACCTCCTCGTCGACCAGGATGCCCGCCTTCGCCAACCCGGCGCGCACCGCGGCGATGACGTCCTCGGTCAGCTCGACCTCCGCCATCACCCGCGCGACGTCGTCCGCCGACACCGTCCCGGTGACCATGCCCTCAGCGAGCAGTGCCGCCCACTCGCGGGGGGCGATCTGGTCGATCGGGGGGAGGATGGGCGGCACCGACGTCCGCTCCATCACCGCCCGCTCGACCTCTGCTCGCTCCAGCAGGGGTGCGGCGACGTGCTCGGTCTGCGGATCGGTCACCCACTCTCCTCCCGGAGCACCTCCCGGCGTCCCGTCAGCCAGCGTAGCAACTGCCCCGCGGCCTCCCAGCCGGCTTCGGGATCATCGAGCTGCTCCACGAGGCGGCGCGTCGACACCAGTTCGGCGTTGCGGCTGAGGTCGCGCTCCAACCGCAGGACGTCCAGCTCACGGCGGCAGGCCGCACCGACCAGGTTGCGCAGCTCAGCGCGCGAGTCGGCGTCGACGTCGGCCACGCTGAGCCGCTCGAGGAGGTCCCGCACCTCGGGATCAGCCTTCTCGATGGCCTTGTGGACGTCACCGTCAGCGTCGGCCAGCGCGCGGAACGCGCCCAGGTTCGACTCGTCCGCGAACAGCGGTTCCACCAACCAGGGCGCCACCTCGTCCCACCGCTGGATGAGCAGCGCCAGCACCACGAACTCCGCGTTCTCCCGGAAGGCCGGTCGGGCCGGTGCCGCCCGTACCTCGACCTCCCGCGCCCGGCGCTCGGCGACGCGCACGAGATCGGCCACCGGCAGCCCGGTGTGCTGCGCCACCTGGCCGGCATACAGCTTGCGGACGTTGACGTCGGGGTGCTCGTTGACGACCGCCATGGCCGCGTTGGCCAGCTTCGCCCGGGCCTCCGGCGTCACGACCCGGCCTCCGGCGCGCAGCACCCGCCCGACGCGAAAGCCCAGGAACGGCTCGGCTTCGTCGACGGCAGCTCGCAGCGCGGCGGGATCCTCGCCCGCCAGCTCGCCGGGATCCTTGCCCCGCGGCAAGCGGGCCACCTGGACCGTCACGTCGAACTGTCGCTCCCACTCGTAGAAGCGCTCGGCCGCTCCCTGGCCCGCGGCGTCGGCGTCGAAGGCCAGCACCACCCGGCCGGCGAACCGCTTGAGCAGGCGCACGTGCTCTGCCGTCAGCGCCGTCCCGCACGTGGCGACGGCGATCGGCACGCCGGCGCGGTGGAAGCCGATCACGTCCGTGTAGCCCTCGCACACCACCACACGGTCCGACTTGACGATCTCGCTCTTGGCCCAGTTGAGCCCGTACAGCACCCGCGACTTGCTGTAGATGGCCGTCTCCGGCGAGTTCTTGTACTTGGCTGGATCGGCGCTTCCCGGCAGCACCCGACCCCCGAAGGCCACGGCGTCTCCGGTCTCGTTGAAGATCGGGAACAGCAGCCGGGCGCGGAACGTGTCCTGCAATCGGTCCCGACGGTTCACGAAGGCCAGGCCGGTGTCACGCAGCACGCGCTCGGGCGCACCGAGACCGCTCGCGAGCGCATCCCACTCGTCGGGCGCCCACCCCAGGCGGAACTGCCGCGCCACCGTGCCGTCGATGCCCCGGCTGCGCAGGTAGTCGCGCGCCGGCCGGGCATCGGCCCCGCTCAGGAGGCGCTGGTGGTACCAGTCGACGGCGGCCTCCATCGCCTCGAGCAACGACTTGCGCCGCTGCCGGTCGCGGCCCTCCCCGCCGCTCGTGTAGCGGAGCGTCACCCCCGCCTTGGCGGCCAGCTGCTCGACCGCGGCCACGAAGTCGACGTGCTCCATCTCCTGCACGAAGCGGAAGACGTCGCCCGACGCGCCGCAGCCGAAGCAGTGGTAGCGCCCGACCTCGTCGCGCACGTTGAACGATCCGGACCGCTCGGCGTGGAAGGGGCAGAGCCCGACGTGGTTGCGGCCCACCCGCTTGAGCTGCACGTAGGGGGACACGACGTCGACCAGGGAGACGGCGGATCGGACCCGCTCGATGTCCTCCTCGACGATGGCCATGGTCCGGCCGACCCTACCGGGGGCCTTCAGCGCTCCTGGGAGGGCGGCGGTCGCTCACCCTCCGACGCACCGACCGAGGCCCGACGCTCGACGCGCAACGACGCGATGATCGAGATGACCAGCACCACGGCGATGAACGTGAGGGACACCCACGTCTCGATGTGGTACCAGCGCTGGATGATCATCTTGATCCCGACGAAGGCGAGGATCGCCGCCAGGCCCTGCTGGAGGTAGGCGAAGCGGGCGTGCATGCCGGCCAGCAGGAAGTACAGCGCCCGCAGCCCGAGGATGGCGAAGGCGTTGGACGAGAACACGATGAACTGCTCGCGGCTGACGGCGAGGACGGCGGGCACGGAGTCGACCGCGAACACCACGTCCGTGGCCTCGACCAGCAACAGCACCGCGAACAGCGGCGTGGCCAGGCGGCGGCCGTCGATCCGCGTGAACAGCTTGGCGCCGTCGTACTGGTTGGTCGACGGCACCACGCGCCGCACCAACCTGAGCACGTGGCTGCGCTCGGGATCGACGACCTCGTCGTCCGAACGCACCAGCCGGACGGCCGTGAACAGCAGGAAGGCCCCGAAGAGCAGCAGCACCCACTCGAAGCGCTGGATGGCGGCGATGCCGGCGAAGATGAAGATGGCCCGCAGCACGAGCGCGCCGAACACGCCCCAGAAGAGCACGCGGTGCTGGTACATCCGGGGCACCACGAAGTACGTGAGGATCAGGGCCCACACGAACACGTTGTCGATGCTGAGGCTCTTCTCGATCAGGTAGCCGGAGAGGTACTCGCCCGCCGCCCCGCCGCCGAACAGACCCCACATGACGAACGTGAACGCGACACCGATGCCGATCCAGACCGCCGACTCGATGGCCGCCTCGCGGGTCGACACCTCGTGGGCCTCCCGGTGGAACACCAGGAGGTCCACGAGCAGGAGCACGACGATGAAGGCCAGCAGCGCCAGCCACATCCACGCGGGGACGTCGATGTCGACGAACTCCGCCGCGCCCGCCGACGCGAACACTGCCGGCACGAGTCAGCCCACGCCCTGACCCATGCCCGTCACCGCGTGTCCGAGGAGCCCGCCCCGATGACCGCCTGCGCCGCCGCCAGTCGGGCGATGGGCACGCGGTAGGGCGAGCAGCTCACGTAGTCGAGGCCGGCGTCGTAGAAGAGGGCGATCGACTCGGGATCGCCGCCGTGCTCTCCGCACACCCCGAGCTTGAGGCTCTTGCGAGCGGAACGACCGCGCGCCGCGCCCAACTTCACGAGCTCGCCCACCCCGGACGCGTCGATGGTCTCGAACGGGTTGCGCTTGAGCAGGCCGAGCTCCAGGTAGGCCGGCATCATGCGGCTCTCGACGTCGTCGCGGCTGAAGCCGAACGTCATCTGGGTCAGGTCGTTCGTGCCGAACGAGAAGAAGTCCGACTCCTCGGCGATCTCATCGGCGCGCAACGCGGCCCGCGGCGTCTCGATCATCGTGCCGATGGTGACCTCGGGCTTCTTGCGCAGCCCCTTCGTCGTCTCCGCGATCGCCTCCTCGACCCAGCCCCGGGCCTCGTGCATCTCCTCACGGCTGACGGTCAGCGGGATCATCACTTCGACGATCGGGTTCTTCCCCTGCGCCCGCAGCTCGGTGGCCGCCTCCAGCAGCGCTCGCACCTGCATGGCGTAGAGCCCCGGCTTGACGACCCCGAGGCGCACCCCGCGGGTCCCGAGCATCGGGTTGAACTCGTGCCAGCTCTTGGCGGCCTTGAGGAGCGCGTCCTCTTCGGCATCGAGGCCGGTGGTGGCCGCCTTGACCTCGAGCTCGTCGAGCCGGGGCAGGAACTCGTGCAGCGGTGGGTCCAGCAGGCGGACGGTGACGGGCAGCCCGTCCATGGCGTCCAGGATGTCCATGAAGTCGGCCTTCTGGACGCGGCGCAGCTCCTCGAGCGCCTCGGCCTCCTCGGCGGCGTCCTGAGCGAGGATCATGCGTCGCACGACCGGCAGCCGGTCCTCCCCGAGGAACATGTGCTCGGTCCGGCACAGCCCGATGCCCTCCGCGCCGAAGCCGCGCGCGTTGGCCGCATCGGGTCCGTTGTCGGCGTTGGCCCGGACCTTGAGCTTGCCCCGCCGGACGTCGTCGGCCCAGCTCAGGATGGTCAGGAACTCCGGCGGCGGCTCGGCGGCGGCCAGCCGGAGCTCGCCCAGGATGATCTCGCCCGTGGTGCCGTCGAGGGAGATGATGTCGCCCTCCTTGACGACGGCATCCCCGACCGTGAACTGCTTGCCCTCGATCTTGATGGCCTCGGCGCCGACGACCGCAGGCGTGCCCCACCCACGCGCCACGACCGCGGCGTGCGACACCAGGCCTCCGCGTGCGGTGAGGATGCCCTCGGAGACCATCATCCCGTGGACGTCCTCGGGGCTGGTCTCGCTGCGGACGAGGATGACCTGCTCGCCCCGGTCGGCGGCGTCGGCGGCGTCGTCCGCCGTGAAGTACACCTTGCCGACGGCCGCGCCCGGCGAAGCACCCAGGCCCTTCGCGATCGCCGCCGTCTTCCCGGCGAAGTGCGGGTGCAGCACCTGGTCGAGGTGGTCGGCGGTGACCCGCATCAGGGCCTCGCGGCGGGAGATCTTCCAACGGTCCTTGCCCCGGCCGCTCCCCCTCGTCATGTCGACGGCCATGCGCAGCGCGGCGGCGCCGGTCCGCTTGCCCACCCGGGTCTGCAGCATCCAGAGCTTGCCCTGGTCGATGGTGAACTCGGTGTCGCACATGTCCCGGTAGTGCTTCTCGAGCCGGGTGAAGATCTCCAGCAGCTCGGCGTGGATGGTGGGGAACTTCCGCGCCATGGCGTTGAGGTCCTCGGTGTTCCGGATGCCGGCCACCACGTCCTCGCCCTGGGCGTTGACCAGGAAGTCGCCATAGGGCCGGTTGTCGCCGGTGGCGGCGTTGCGGGTGAAGCCCACGCCGGTCCCCGAGTTGTCGTCACGGTTGCCGAACACCATCGCCTGGACGTTGACGGCCGTGCCCAGGTCGTGGCTGATCCGCTCCCGTACCCGGTAGGCGATGGCGCGCGCGCCGTTCCAGCTCTTGAACACCGCTTCGATGGCGCCCCTGAGCTGGCGGCGCGGATCCTGCGGGAACGGCCGGCCCGACTCCGCCTTGACGATGGCCTTGTACAGCTCGCACAGCTCCTTCAGGCCGGCGGAGGGGATGTCGGCATCCATCCTCGCCTTGGCGTGGCGCTTGGCTTCCTCGAGCTCGCGCTCGAAGGGCTCGCCGTCGAGCCCGAGCACGATCCGGCCGTACATGGCGATGAAGCGCCGGTAGCTGTCGTAGGCGAAGCGCTCGTCCGAGGTGACCTTGGCCAGGCCCTTCACGCTGCGGTCGTTGAGCCCCAGGTTGAGGACGGTGTCCATCATCCCGGGCATCGAGAACTTCGCGCCCGAGCGCACGGACACGAGCAGCGGGTCGTGAGGGTCACCCAGCTTGCGGCCCATCGTGCGCTCCAGCACCGTCACGTGCTTGTCGATCTCGGCGTCGAGGCCGGCCGGCCATCCGCCGCGCATGTACGCCCGGCAGGCGTCCGTCGTGATGGTGAACCCGTTGGGGACCGGGAGCTTCAGCACGCTCGTCATCTCCGCGAGGTTGGCGCCCTTGCCGCCGAGGAGGTCCTTCATCTCCATCGGTGGGCGACGGTGCTTGTGATCGAAGGCGTAGACGTGGGGCACGGCGAGCGAGCCTACTGACTGTCGGACGCGGCGCTTCAGCCGTCCCGACCCCGCGACGGAGGCTCGTCGGCCGCCCGTCGAGGCCGCGCGCCGGACGCCGCCCGCCCGTACGATGACGGGAACATGGTCGAGGGTGCCCGCTTCCAGCTGTTCGGCTTCCCGGTGACGATCCGGCCCGGCTTCGTCGTCATCATCGCCCTCATCGCCTTCCTCTATGGAGGGTCGCTCGGCCCGTGGCTGGCGGGCGCGCTGGCCGCCTTCACCCTCATCCACGAGCTCGGTCACGCCTGGATGGCGAGACGGTTCGGTGCCACCGCATCGATCGCCCTCGACCTGCTCTACGGCTACGCGTCGTACGTGCCGGCGCGGCCGCTGGCCCGCTGGGAGCGGGCGCTCATCGCCGTGGCCGGACCTGCGGTCGAGATCCTGCTCGGCGTCGTCGTGCTCCTGGCCATGGGTGCGGACCCGCTGTCGATCGACTCCGTGGCCGAGACCCCGGCCCGCTACGCCATCTGGTGGGCCGGCCCGGTGATCGGGCTCGTCAACCTCATCCCGGCCCTCCCGCTGGACGGCGGGACCATCGCCTCGTTGGGCGTGGATCGCGTGGCGCCCGGGCGGGGCCGCATCACGATGATGTACGTCTCGCTGGCACTGGCCGCAGCCGGGTTCGTGGCCGTCGTGGTGTATCCGATCTGGCGACCGTCGATCCTCATCGTCGCCCTCATCGCCGTCAGCAATGTGCACGAGCTGCGTCAGCGGCGCTCCGGCGAGGACGACGACGCCGTCGACGGCCGGCTCCTGGCCGCGGCCCACGGCGCCGAGGCGCAGGCCTGGGCGTCGGGCCGGCCCGGGCTGTTCCCGCCCGGCGTGCGCCCGTCGCCCTGGTTCCTCGCCCACCAGCAGCTCCAGGCCCGCCGCCCGGACCAGGCCCGCGCCATCCTGATCACCTCCCTGGAGGACAGCCGGACCGACTGGCTCCCTCCACGGGGCCCGAGCCTCGACCAGCTGCGGGCGCTCGTCGACCTGCTGCCCGAGGAGCTCCCGACCGCCAACCGCTACGGCGGCCAGGTCCTCATCTCGGTCCTGGAGCAGGTCGGCGAGCTGCGTCGGGCCGCCTCGTACGGCGCGACCTTGTATCGCGCGCACCCGAGCGGCTCCATCGCCCACCAGGTGGCGAGGGCACTGGCACTCCTCGGCTACGACGACGACGCGGTCGGCTGGCTGCGCCTGGCCCTCAGCGGCGGGATCAGCGAGGCCGCGCTGCGCGACGACCCGGACCTGGCCGCCCTCCTCGACCGCTTGCGGCCGATCTCGCCGCAATAGGTCCGGCCAGATCGGCCATGAACGGGACGGCGGCGGTCAGAGGCCGAGGCGGGCCGGAGGCCCGGGCAATCGGAGGTCAGAGGCCGAGGCGGTCGGAGAGCTCGCCGACCAGGCCCTCGATCGGGACCCGCACCTGCTCGGTGGTGTCGCGCTCGCGGATGGTGACGGCGTCGTCCTCGAGCGAGTCGAAGTCCACCGTCACGCAGTAGGGCGTGCCGATCTCGTCCTGGCGCCGGTAGCGACGGCCGATCGACTGGGTGTCGTCGAAGTCGACGAGCCAGCGCTCGGCCAGGCGGCGGCGCACGTCCTGCGCCAGGGGGGCCAGCGATTCCTTCTTGGAGAGCGGGAGCACCGCCACCTTGTATGGAGCCAGCCGGGGATGGAGGCGCAGGACCGTGCGGGCCTCGCCACCCACCTCGTCCTCGTCGTAGGCGGCGAGCAGGCACGCGGCCATGGTCCTCGTGGCCCCGGCCGCCGGCTCGACGACATAGGGGACGTACCGGCGGCCGGAGGCCTGATCGAAGTACTCGAGCTTCTCGCCGGAGTGCTTGGCGTGCTGGGTGAGGTCGTAGTCCGTGCGCTGGGCGATCCCCTCCAGCTCGCCCCAACCCCAGGGGAACAGGAACTCGACGTCGGCGGTGCCGGCCGAGTAGTGGGACAGCTCGTCGTCGTCGTGCGGCCGGAGGCGGAGCATCTCCGCGGGGACGCCCAGGTCGGCGTACCAGGCCATGCGCTCGGTGCACCAGTACTCGTACCAGCGGGGCCCGTCCTCGGGCGGCACGAAGAACTCGAGCTCCATCTGCTCGAACTCCCTCGTGCGGAAGATGAAGTTCGCCGGCGTGATCTCGTTGCGGAAGCTCTTGCCGACCTGGGCGATGCCGAAGGGCGGCTTCTTGCGGCTGGTCTGGAGCACGTTGGCGAAGTTCACGAACATGCCCTGCGCCGTCTCGGGGCGCAGGTAGACCTCGGTGCCCTCGCCCTCGACCGGGCCGGCGTGGGTCTTGAACATGAGGTTGAAGGACCTGGCGTCGGTCAGGCTGTCCCTGGCTCCGCAGTTCGGGCACACGTTGGGGTCTTCCAGGTGGTCCTCCCGGAAGCGGCTCTTGCACACGCGGCAGTCGACGAGGGGATCGGCGAAGTTGGCCAGGTGGCCGGACGCCTCCCAGACCGCCGGCGGGCCGAGGATGGCGGCGTCGATGAGGACGATGTCGTCCCGGAGCTGGACCATCGTGCGGATCCAGGCGTCCTTGACGTTGCGCAGCATGAGCGCCCCGAGGGGCCCGTAGTCGTACGAGGAACGGAAGCCGCCGTAGATCTCGGCCGAGGGGTAGACGAAGCCCCGCCGCTTGCAGAGGTTGACGAGCTGGTCCAGGTCCCGGGCAGGCATAGAGGGGCCAGGCTACGCGGAGCCTCCTCCGGGAGACCCACCGTTACGCTTGGTGAGGTCCGGCGGCGGCATGCCGTGCGGGCGGGGGCGGGTCCGGTCCGAGCGAACGAGGCGGAAGGAATTCAGATGGGAAGACGGCGGCTCGTCCTGACGGTCGTCACCGCAGCGTCCCTGGTCGCGGCCTGTTCGAGTGGCGGATCGGACGATTCGGCGAATGGCGCGAGCGCCCTCGCCAGTTCTGTTGCGGACGCAACGACCTCCACGGTGGAGGTCACGGCCACGACCGCAGCTCCCTCGACGACCACCACCACCGTGGCTCCGGCCACGACGACCACCGCCGCGCCGCCCGCAACCCCAACACCGACCGCAGCCTCGTCACCGCCATCGGTGGCGACAGGGCCAGAAACCCGGGGAAGGCAGAACTGTGCCGGAACCCCGGACCCGCCCGCCGGCGCGCTGGGCCTCCAGGCCACCTTCCTCGACGTCGACGCGGACAATCGGGAGGACGTGGTCTGGCTCTACGACGCCCCGGACGGCACGCACCTCCACCTGCGCACCGGCAAGGGCGTGACCGACGACTTCGTGCTCGGCTACGGCAAGGGCGCGGTGGCCGTCGGGTCCGCCCAGGTGGACCTGGCCGTCGGATCGCAGACGCCGGGCATGCCCCAGGAGATCCTGGCCGTCACCTCGGCCGGCGACGGCAAGCGCCTCGTCGGCATCTACGGGTTCATGATCAAGACCGGCTGCATCGAGCCCTTCGTGTTCTCCCAGGGCGCCCCCTTCGTCTACCTGGTCAGCCGTACGGGCACCCTGTCCGGGCTGAGTTGCGTGAACGATGGCGTGACGGGTCACGTGGAGGGAACGGTGGCCACGCCCGCCGCGAACGGCTTCGACACGACCCGCCTGGTGTACGAGCGGGTCGGGAGGCGCCTGGTCCCGGCGGCCTCGGAGTCCGGCACCATCGCCGCCAACGACGCCGCCGGCCTGGCCGCGCGGCAGCGACGTCACGGGCTGCACGCTCTCACGCCCGGCCTTCTGAGCCGCGCCGAGCGGCGCTCAGTGCCGCTCGAGCAGCGCGACGGCGCGCAGGCCGCGCTCCAGGTGGTGCTCCATGGCCCGCGTGGCCAGCACCGTCACCTCGTGGTGGGCCTGTGAGCGCTCCGCGGCCAGCGCGGCGTTGAGCTCGCCGCCCAGGATCTGGCGGAGCAGGGCGAGGGCGCCCGGCGAGAGCGGAACGCCCTGACGGCAGCCCCGGCACAGCGCTCCACCCTCGTGGAGGTCGAAGGCCACCAGCGGGCCGGCCGTGCCACAGCGCACGCAGCGCTCGAGCTCCGGCCGCACGCCCTCGGCCGCCAGGACCTTCCAGAAGAAGGCCGGCACCACCAGCTCCGAGGACCCGGTCGCCAGCGTCCGCAGGGCCCCGACCAGCATGCGATAGAGGTGGGGAACGGGCTCGCGGTCGGGCGTGAGGCGGTCGACGGCCTCCAGCAGGGCCAGACCCTGAGTGAGGCGGTCGAGGTCGTCCATGAGCGGGCGGGTGGGGTCGATGGTCTCGGCCTGGCTGACGATGTCGAGCTCGCGGCCCTGGTACAGGAGCAGGCTCACGTGGGTGAGCGGCTCCAACCGACCGCCGAAGCGGCTCTTCGTCTTCCGCACTCCCTTGGCGACCGCCCGGACCTTGCCGTGCTCCTCCGTGAGCAGGACCACGATCCGGTCGGCCTCCCCCAGCTTGTGCGTGCGCACCACCACGGCCCGGTCGCGGTAGAGGCTCACGTGGCCCCCGCGCGGCCGGTCACTGGTCCACCCCGCCGAAACGGCGCTCGCGGTGCTGGTACTCGCGGATGGCGTCGGCCAGGTGCTCCCGGCGGAAGTCCGGCCACAGCACCTCGGTGAACACCAGCTCGCTGTAGGCCAGCTCCCAGAGCAGGAAGTTGGAGATCCGGAACTCGCCGGACGTGCGCACGACCAGATCCGGATCCGGCATGTCGGGGAAGTAGAGGTGGCGGGCAATGGCCTTCTCGGTGACGTCGTTGGCCGACGCCCCGCCGGCCACCAGCGCCCGGACGGCATCGACGATCTCCGCCCGGCCTCCGTAGTTGAAGGCGAAGGTCAGCGTCAGGCGACGGTTGCCGGCGGTCAGCGCGATCGTCTCGTCCTGCTCGGTGAGCAGCCGTCGCGGCACCCGCCAGTCGCGACGCCCGCGAAGCGGACGCGGACACCGCGTTCGTGGAGCTCGTCGCGTCGGCGCAGGAGGATGTCCCGGTTGAAGCGCATCAGGAAGCGGACCTCGTCGATGGGCCGGCGCCAGTTCTCGGTCGAGAAGGCGTACACGGTCAACCACCGGACCCCCAGGTCCAGCGCTCCCTCGACGGTGTCGAACAGCGCCTCCTCCCCGGCTGCGTGCCCGTCCGTCCGCTTCAACCCCCTCTTGGTGGCCCAGCGCCCGTTGCCGTCCATCACGCAGGCGACGTGCGCCGGGATGCGGGTCCGGTCGAGCCCGTCGGCCGCCGTCACATGTGCGTCGCCGACGCGAACCTCGGTGACACGACCCACGCAGCGACGTTACCCGCCGACCGCTCCACCGGGCGGGCCTGGCCGGCGTCCGGGCAGACCCTGACGCACCCCCCGGGTAGGTTGCGCGCGATGGGCGGAGGGACGGGCCAGCGCGGGACGGGCCGGCACCCGACGGCAGGGCCGGCGGACGATGCTGTCCGGGCGCTGGCGAGGGTCACCGCCGCGCTCCCGCAGGGCGAGACCCGGAGCGGCCAAGCCGACATGGCGGAGGCCGCGGCGCGGGCCATCGACGAGGGTCACCACCTCGTGGTCCAGGCCGGAACCGGCACCGGCAAGTCGTTGGCCTATCTCGTCCCCGCCATCCTCTCCGGCCGCACCACGGTCGTCGCCACCGCGACCAAGGCCCTGCAGGACCAGCTCGCCACCAAGGACCTCCCGTTCGTGGCCGAGCACCTCGGGGTCGAGTTCAGCTGGGCCGTGCTGAAGGGCAGGAGCAACTACCTCTGCTTGCAGCGGGTGCGCGAGGCGCGGGACCCGGGCGCCGGGCAGCTGGAGCTGGAGGACCTGGCGCCGGTCTCGCGCCGGGAGGTGGAGCGGCTGGCCACGTGGGCCGCCACCACGTCCACGGGCGACCGGGCGGAGCTGGACTGGAACCCGAGCGAACGGGCGTGGGCGTCGGTCAGCGTCACGAGCGAGGAGTGCCCGGGCGCCACGCGCTGCCCGCTCGGCGAGCCGTGCTTCGCGGAGGGCGCCCGCCGGAGGGCCATGGCCGCCGACGTCGTGGTCGTCAACACCCACCTCTACGGCCTGGACGTCGGGTCGGACGGTGCGATCCTGCCCGAGCACGAGGTGGTCGTCATCGACGAGGCGCACCAGTTGGAGGACATCACGTCCGACACGACGGGCCTCTCCCTCAGCGCGGGGCGCTTCGCCAACCTGGCGCGGTTGGCCCGGCGCATCGTGGCCGAGCCCGAGCTCCTCGGTGCGGTGGCCGACGCCGGCACCGGGCTGTCCGAGGCCCTCACCCCGTACGTGGGCGAGCTGCTCCCGGCCCCGCTCCCGGATCCCATCGGGGACGCGCTCGCTGCGGGCCGCCTGACTGTCGATCGCCTGCTGGCCGCGCTCCGAACCATCCAGACCAGCCTGGACGAGGCGGACCAGCGGCGGGTCCGGGCGCAGAAGGCGGCCGCCACGATGGCCGAGGCCATCGACGCCGCGCTCTCGCTCCCGGACGGCTACGTGACCTGGGTGGGCGGTCGCCCCGACCACCCCCGGTTGGAGGTGGCGCCCCTCGACGTGGCCCCCGTGCTCAGCGAAGGCGTGTGGTCGCGGCGGACGGCCGTCCTCACCACGGCCACCGTGCCGCTGAACCTTCCCCAGCGCGTGGGCCTGCCGTTCGAGGGCACGGAGCTGCTCGACGTCGGCAGCCCGTTCGACTACGCCACCCACGCCCTCCTCTACTGCGCCACCCACCTCCCGGACCCTCGCCAGCCCGGCCACCAGGCCGGCGTCCATGACGAACTCGAGGCCCTCATCACGGCGGCGGGCGGACGGACGCTGGCGCTCTTCACGAGCCGCCGGGCCATGGCGGAGGCGGCTGAGGAGCTGCGCCGGCGCCTGCCGTTCGACGTGCTCACGCAGGACGACCTGCCCAAGCCGGCCCTCCTCGCGCGGTTCACCCAGGAGGAGACCTCGTGCCTGTTCGCCACGGCCGGGCTGTTCCAGGGGATCGACGTGCCCGGGCCGACCCTGTCCCTGGTCACCATCGACCGGCTCCCGTTCCCCCGCCCCGACGAGCCACTGCTCAAGGCCCGGCGGCAGGAGCTCGGCCCCGAGGCCTTCCGGGGCATCGACCTACCGCGCGCGGCCACACTCCTGGCCCAGGCCGGCGGGCGGCTCATCCGCACCGCCACCGACCGGGGCGTCTTCGCCGTGCTCGACCCGCGCCTCGCTCGCGCCGGCTATCGCTGGGACATCGTGCGGGCCCTCCCACCGATGCAGCGCACCCGGCACCGGGAGGAGGTCGAGGCCTTCCTGCGCGAGATCACGGCCTGAGGTGCCCGGTTCGCCGGGCCGCCCAGGAGCGTCGGTCCGCCGTCAGGCGCCGGGCACGTGGAGGCGGTAGCCGATGCCGCGCACGGTCAGGATCAGCGTCGGCTCCTCGGGCTGGTCCTCCACCTTCACCCTCAACCGGCGGACGTGGGCGTCCACCAGCCGGGAGTCGCCCAGGTAGTCGTAGCCCCACACCCGTTCGAGCAGCTGGTCCCGGGAGAGCACCATGTCGGCGTGGTCGGCGAACTCGCACAGCAGGAGGAACTCGGTCTTGGTCAGCGCCAGCGGCTCGCCCGCCTTCAGGACGACACCTTGCTCCCGGCGGATCTCGACGTCGCCGAAGATCATCGGCTTGGGCGGGGCTGACTCCTGCAGCTGAACCCGTCGCAGCAGAGCCCTGATGCGCGCGGCCAGCTCCTTGATGACGACGGGCTTCGTGACGTAGTCGTCGGCGCCCGCCTCCAGCCCTGCCACGAGGTCCACGGTGTCCATCTGCGCCGTCACGATCACGATGGGCACGATGCTGCGGCTGCGGATGGTGCGGCAGACGTCGAAGCCGACCATGTCGGGGAGCCGCAGGTCGAGCAGAACCAGATCGGGCTCGTGGCGGTCGAACAGGGCCAGGCCGGTGCGACCGTCCCGCGCCTCGTCCACCTGGTAGCCCTCGTCTTCCAGGGCGAGACGGATGGCGAGGCGGATCTCGTCGTCGTCCTCGATGAAGAGCAGGCGGTTCACAGGGTTCCTGGCGGGTGGGGAATGGACAACGGAAGCGGCGCGACGATCAGTAGGGCGGGTGGAGGGCCCGTCGGAGCGGACCCGGCGGCGCCGTCAGGCGGATCATCTCCCACGGTACCGGGGCGCCATTGTTACCGAACGCGCACAATCCGACCAGGAACCCGTCACACACCCCTTCCATCATGAGGGGCGCGTGCCGCCCGGTGGGATGCCTTCCTCCCCCTGGCGTCCCACCGGTAGGTGCGCTGTGGGGTTCGGTGATGACGGCGGGTGCAGTGGTACGACCGGCGCTGGTGCGCCAGGCTGGTCGAGTGTCCAGCACCCGCCGTCCTCGCCGGCGGAAGCTGGGCATGCGGGCCCGCGTCACCGTCCTGTTCTCCCTCGCCGGGCTCCTCCTGGCCACCGCGCTCGCCGTCCTCACCTACTCCCTGGCCCGGCGCCAGCTCTCGAACCAGCGCGACGAGGTCGCCGTGCAGCAGGCGTTCTTCAACGCCAGCCTCGTACGGGACCTGCTGCGGGGCGGGCTGACGCCGGTCAACGAGGTGATGCGCCAGGTCCGGCCGGACAGCGGCGGCGCCGGCCTCTACCACTTCAACAGCGACGACCGCTGGTTCTACACGCCGAACGCCCAGCTCAACTTCACCCAACTGCCGGAGGCCCTGGTCGGTGACGTCCTCGACGGCGACACAGGCCGACAACGTTTCATCTTCAACGGCCAGCCGTACCTGGCGGTCGGCGTCGACGTCGCCGAGTTCGACGTCCAGTACTTCGAGGTGTTCCCGCTGGCCCCTCTCACCCGGAGCCTCCGGGTGGTCGGCGGGTCGCTCGTCCTCGGGAGCGCGGCGGCCGCGGTGCTCGCCGCCACCGTCGGATGGTCGGCCAGCCGCCGGCTGCTCCGTCCCGTGTCGCGGGTGGCGGACGCCGCCAGCGAGCTCGCCTCGGGCGGGCTGGACACCAGACTCGACCCAGAGCGCGACCCGGACCTCGACCGGCTCGTCAGCTCGTTCAACGACATGGCCGACGCCGTCCAGGACCGCATCGAGCGCGAGGCGCGGTTCGCGTCCGACGTCAGCCACGAGCTGCGCTCCCCCATCACCGCGCTCTCGGCCGCCGTCGAGGTGCTCGACGGCCGGCGCGACGAACTGCCCGACCGCAGCCAGCAGGCGCTCGACGTGGTCGTCAACCAGGTCCACCGCTTCGACCAGATGGTGCTCGATCTCCTCGAGCTGTCCCGGCTCGACGCCGGAGTCGACGAGTCCCACCAGGAACCGGTGGTGCCCGCGGACGCGGTCAAGCGCATCGCCACCCGCTACGGCTACGGCGAGGTGCCGTACGACGCCTGCCGGCGGTCCGAGATCACGGTGCTGCTCGACAAGCGCCGCCTGGAGCGCATCGTCGTCAACCTGCTCGACAACGCCCGGAACCACGCCGACGGGCCGGCCCGCATCGCCCTCGAAGACGGCAACCGCAACACCTTGCGCCTGGTGGTCGAGGACTCCGGTCCGGGCGTGCCGCCGAACGAGCGGGACCACATCTTCGAGCGCTTCTACCGGGGGACGGAGGCCCGCCGCCGGGTGGGCACGGGGCTGGGACTGGCGCTGGTGAGCGAGCACGCGACGGCCATGGGCGGGAGGGCGTGGGTCGAGGACCGGCGTGGCGGCGGGGCCCGATTCGTCGTGTCGCTCCCCGCGGTGCGCGCGTGAGTGCTTCGGTGGCGCCCGTCCGCCGCGTCCAGAAGGCCCTCGCCGTGCTCGGTGTGATCGGCGTGGTGGGCGCGGGCGCCTGGGCGTGCGGCGTGTCACCCGAGGACACCCCCCGCACAGTCGGAGAGGATCGGATCCCGTTCGGGCTGAGCGCGACCTCGACGTCGACCACGACCACCAGCTCGACCGTGCCCCGCACCACGCCCACGTCGACGGCGACGACTGTTCCTGTGGAGACCGCTCGCGTCTACCTGGTCCGCGACGATCGACTGGTGCCCGTCGACCGCCCAACCGCCCTGGACGCCGGCCTCTCCGAGGTGATCAGCGAGCTCCAGGAGGTGCCGACCCGCGATGAGCGCCAAGCGCGCCTGCGCACCGCGGTGCCCGCCTCCGCCGTGTCCGTGCTCGGCATCGCCATCCGCGGCGGGACAGCCACGGTCGACCTGTCGCCGGGGTTCCAGCAGCTCCTCCCGTCGCCGACCGAGCAACAGCTGGCCGCCGGTCAGCTCGTCATGACGCTGACCGACCGGGGCCCGGGCATCGGTCGCGTGCGCTTCACCGTCGACGGCAACGCGGTGTCCGTGCCGCGGGGCGACGGCTCCGCGCCGCAGCAGGCCGACCAGTCGGTCTCACGCGACGACTACCTGACCCTCCTCGAACCGTCCGACTGACCCGGACTGGGGCAACCGCGACGACGCGCGGCTGTCAGCTGGCCAGCGCGAGGACGGGAATCTCGTTGCGGGCCAGCAGCTCGGCTGCGTCAGCGGTGTAGCCGGTGATGCCGTCCGTGCGGATCTCGAGCAGCGGTGTCGGCCGGGCCGCCTGCACGGATTCCAGCGCCTCGAGCAGGGTCTGTGCTCCCTGCCGGTCCACACACCCGATCGGCTCCAGGGTGATCGCCTCGCCGGCACCGGTGATCTGCAGCACGAAATCGGACATCGACGGCCTCCTTCGCCAACCGGTGGGGGTCCCGGAGGCGGTGCGGGTCCGCAGCCTTCCCGCTGTCTGTCCGCGTCCGGCGACACATTTGTGACGTTTTCATGACGGTTTCATCTGCAAGCGTTTACGGTCGCCCGCTCACGGCACCGATCAGTACCCCAGGCGGGTGATGCGGTCGGGACGCCGCTGCCAATCCTTGTCGACCGTGACGTGCAGCTCGAGGTAGGCGCCCTCGGGGAGGGCCGCCCGCACCGCGGTCCCCACGGCCTTGAGCACGGACCCGCCCTTGCCGATGACCATCCCCTTCTGGCTCTCCCGCTCCACCACGATCTCCACCCGGATGCGCGGCCACTCCCATTCCGTCACCCTGGTGGCGATCGAGTACGGCAGCTCCTCGTGGGTCGCCGCCAGGAGCTGCTCGCGCACCAGCTCGGCCACCCAGGCGGCCTCGGGGACGTCGCTGACCACCTCCGGGGGGAAGTAGGCCGGGCCTTCGGGAAGGCGGTCCGCGAGGTGGTCGAGCAGCTCCGCCACGCCCTCGCCCGTCACCGACGAGACCGGGAAGTACGCCGACGCTTCCAGCTCGGCCGCCGATGTCAGCTGGCGCAGCACCTGCTGACGAGAGGCCAGATCGATCTTGCTGACGACGACCACCGTGCGGTCGGCGGGCAGACGAGCCGCGACGAAGCGGTCGCCCCGCCCGAAGGGCTGGGTGGCGTCGAGCACGAGGCAGTACACGTCGATGTCGTCGAGGGCGTCGAGGGCGGTCGCGTTGAGCCGTTCACCGAGCGCCGTGACCGGCTTGTGGATCCCGGGCGTGTCGACGAACACGAGCTGCAAGTCCGGCCGGTTCACGACGGCCCGCACCTGGGTGCGCGTCGTCTGCGGCTTGTCCGACACGATGCTCACCTTCTGGCCGACGAGCGCGTTCAACAGCGTCGACTTGCCGACGTTGGGACGCCCGGCGAGCGTCACGAAACCCGAGCGCATGGCGCGCGGGATCAGCCTGTGGCCGCGGCGTCGCCCGGCGCGCCGGCCGCCGCGTCGTCGTCGCCGGCGGGACCGTGATTGCCGTCGCGGTCGTGCCCGCGGCTGTCCCCGACCGCGTGACGGCCCGGCCCGACCGAGACCCGCACGCGCCGGATGCGGTGACCGTCGAGCTCCTCGGCGGCGAACCGCCAGCCGTTCGACTCGACGGCCTCACCCTTCACGGGCACGTGCCCGAGGGTGCTGAACACGAACCCGGCGATCGTGTCCCAGTCGTCGTCCGGCAGCGCGATCTCGAGGAGGTCGTTCAGGTCACCGATGCTCATCCCACCGTCGACGACGTACGAGCCGTCGGGCAGGTGCACCACCTCACGGTCCTCGCGGTCGAACTCGTCGACGATCTCGCCGACCAGCTCCTCCAGGCAGTCCTCCAGCGTGACCATGCCGGCGATGTCGCCGTACTCGTCCAGGACGATGACCAGGTGGAACTTCTCGGCCTGCATCTCGCGCATCAGGCGGCTGAGCGACTTGTTCTCGGGGATGAAGCGGACAGGGCGGGCCACCGAGGCCGCCGGTTCGTCTCCTCGCCCGTCCCGCTCGGCGCGCATCAGATCCTTGGCGTGTCCGAGACCGATCACTTCGTCCTCGCCCGTGCCCATCACCGGCAGCCGGCTGAAGCCGTGCTCGATGGCGATGTCGAGCGCACCGCTGACGGTCGCGTCGGTGGGGATCAGAACCATGTCGGGCCGCGGCACCATGACCTCGCGCGCCACGGTGTCGCCGAACTCGATGATGGACTCGATGAGCTCGCGCTCCTCCCGCTCGATCACCTCGTCCTCCGCCGCGGCCTCCACGATCCCGAGCAGCTCCTGCTCCGACACGAACGGTCCCTGCTTGAGGCCGCGGCCAGGGAGGATCACGTTCGTCAGGCCGATCAGGCCCTTGGAGATCAGCTGCAGCGGCGGGAAGCGGACGAGCGCCGCGGTGACCGGCGTGCTGATCGAGCGCGGCCCGCTCGGGATGGAGCACGGCGTAGGTCTTCGGCACGGCCTCGGCGAGGACGAAGAAGACGATGACGTTGAGGATGAAAGCGACGATCACCCCGACCGTCCCGAACAGGCGGGCGGCCAGGATCGACGTCAGGAAGGCCTGCGCGGTCTGGCAGATCGTCACCGTCACGAGCAGCGCGTTCAGGAAGCGCTCGGGTTGGCTGGCCAGGCTGGCGAGCGCCCGCGTCGAACGACTGCCCGTGGCGTCGGCCATCGCCTGCGCCTTCACCTTGCTGATGCGGTTGAGCGCCGTCTCGGCCATGGCCAGGAAGGCCAGCGCCACGATCAGCAGGACGATGGCGACCAGCGTCCAGACGTCCGTCGTCGTCAGCTCGATGCCGATCATCAGCGCTCGTCCTGGCGCATCAGGACCCGTCCTGGCTGAAGCCGGCCGGCGCCGGTCCGTTCCAGTGGAGGGCCTGCAGCAGGTCGATCTCCCTCGCCCTCATGCGGGCCCGCTCCTCGGCCTCGGCGTGGTCGTGCCCGAGCACGTGCAGCACGCCGTGGACCACCAGCAGCGCCAGCTCGTCGTCGACCGTGCCGGCGTGGTTGGCCGCCTGCGCGGCAGCCACGCTGGGGCACACGACCACGTCGCCCAGGAGCAGCGGCAGGTCACCAGGATCGGCCGGGGGGCGATCCGGGCCACGTCGGTGGGGCCCGGGGCCGTCGTCGACCTCGACCAGCTCACCGTCGATCGGGAAGGCCAGCACGTCGGTGGGAGCGGGCGTGCCGAGGAACTCCTCGTTCAGGACCGCGATGTCGTCCGCGCTCACGAACAGCAGGCTGAGCTCGGCGTGGCCGCGGACACCCTCGGCCAGCAGCACCCCTTCGGCCAGCCGGCCCCAGCGCGCCGTGTCCACCGGCACCTGGGCCTGCTCGTCGGCCACGAAGACCTCGAGGTCACCGTCGCCACCGACCCGGGAGCGACGACCGAGATCGGGACGGGCCGGATCACCCGCCATCGTCGGTCGCCTTCTCGTAGGCGGCGACGATGTCGGCCACGATCTGGTGGCGCACGACGTCGGCCTGGCTCAGGTGGACGAAGGCCAGCCCGTCGATGCCGGTCAGGATCCGTTCCAGCCCGATGAGACCACTGCGCCCGCCCTGGACGTCCACCTGGGTCACGTCACCCGTGACGACCACCTTCGAGCCGAACCCGATCCGGGTCAAGAACATCTTCATCTGCTCGGGCGAGGTGTTCTGCGCCTCGTCGAGGATGATGAAGCTGTTGTTGAGCGTCCGACCCCGCATGAAGGCCAGCGGCGCCACCTCCACCGTCTGACGCTCCAGCAGGCGCTGCGCGCCCTCGGGCTCGATCATGTCGTAGAGCGCGTCGTAGAGCGGCCGCAGGTACGGATCGACCTTGGCCATGAGATCACCCGGCAGGAAGCCCAGCCGTTCGCCGGCCTCCACCGCCGGCCGGGTGAGGATGATGCGCTGGACCTCCTTGGCCTGCAGGGCCTGGACGGCCATGGCGACGGCCAACCAACTCTTGCCCGTGCCGGCCGGGCCGATGCCGAAGGTGATGACGTTGTTGCGGATGGCATCGATGTAGCGCTTCTGCCCGGCGGTCTTCGGCCGGACCGATCGTCCCCGCGAGCTCCGCAGCACCTCGTGGGTGAGGACCTCGCTCGGGCGCTCGGCCGAGCGCATCATGTCGATCGACCGCGTCACGCTGGCGGCGTCGAGCGGTTGACCGCGCTCCAGCAGGACGACGAGCTCCTCGAACAGGTGCGCCACCTGCTCGGCCTCTCCGCCCTGCACCGCGATCTCCGTGCCGCGCACGAAGATGTCCGTGTCCGGGAACGACGCCTCGATGAGGCGGAGGTGCTCGTCGCGGTGCCCGAGCAGGCCGGCCATGAGGTGGGTCCCGGGCACGCTGACGTTGACCTGGGTGACACTCACGCTGGAGGTAGCCACCTCACGAGGCTCGGCACGGCGGCCACGCTACAAGACGGCCGCCGAGGCCAGGTCTCCGGTGCGCGCAGCCCTTCGGAAAGACCTTGGACACCTTGCCCGACGGCTGGCCGGACCGCCGGCTGCCGGCCCCGAGCCCCTAGACTCGACCGATGCACTCGGTGGCCTCCGTTCCTACTCAGCGGCGCGCCGCCCGACCCGAGGTCCGGCCACGATGACCGCCGCCCTCACGACCAGCCGGAGCACCGTCGACGCCGCCCCGAGCACCGTCCCGCCGGGGATCTCCTGGGGGACCGTGACCGGGCTGGGCGTCATCCACCTCGGCGCGCTGATCGGCCTCGTGTACCTCATCCTCAACCCCTCGCTGCCCACCCTGGCGCTGGCCGCCGGCATGTACGTGCTCGGTGGGCTGTCGATCACCGCCGGCTACCACCGACTGTTCGCCCACCGCACCTACCGGGCGTCAGCCCCGGTGCGCTGGTTCTTCCTGGCGTGGGGCGCGTCCACCTTCCAGAACTCGGCGCTGTCCTGGAGCGCCGACCACCGCGCCCACCACGCCGACACGGACGGCCCCGGCGATCCCCACGCCATCACCAAGGGCGTGTGGTGGGCCCACATGGGATGGTTGTTCTACCGCCGGGAGTGCTCGGCCGACGTGAGCAGCCTCACCGACCTCTACGCCGTGCGAAGCCTGCGCCTGCAGGACCGGTACTACGCCGTCTTCGCCATCGGGCTCGGCCTCGTGCTGCCCACCGCGATCGCCTCGCTGTGGGGCGACCCCTGGGGCGGGCTGCTGGTGGCAGGCGTGCTCCGGGGCGCCATCCTGCTCCAGGCCACGTTCTGCGTGAACTCGCTGGCCCACCTGGTCGGCCGCAAGCGGTACGACCCATCCGTCTCGGCCCGGGACAGCCTGGTCACGGCCCTGGTGACCTTCGGCGAGGGCTACCACAGCTTCCACCACCGGTTCCCGTTCGACTATCGCAACGGCATCGGCTGGTGGCAGTACGACCCCAGCAAGTGGCTGATCTGGTCCCTGTCCCGCCTGCGCCTGGTCACGAGGGTCCGCTCAGCGTCGTCGGCCACCATCGCCCGGGTGATGGCCGCTCAGTCGTCGACCTGACGCGGTCGGCGTCAGCGCCGGAACTTCTCGACCAGCGGGAAGATCAGGTCGTCGGCGGCCGCCGAGTCCATGAGGCCCTGCCGGCCGGCGGCGTCGAGCAAGTCCGCCACCTGCTCGGCGGCCTCCAAGGCGAGGGGTAGCAGCCCGAGGTCACCCGGGGTGCAGAAGGCGTGCACGCCCGGCGTCGACAGCGCGAAGCGCACACCCCGCCCGATGGCCGTGGGGTCGGTGTGGGGCTCGTACCACGTGGTGGCCGTCAGCTCGGCGTCGCCCCACGGGCGGCGGGCCACCGCCTTGATGGCCATGACCCCTACGTCCCGGGCCGCGCACTCCTCCAGCAGCGCCTCGGCGTCGGCGCGGTAGACAGGGTCAGCCCACACCCGCGGGTACACGGGGAACATGACCGTGTCGAGGTCGTAGCGGCGCAGCGCCTCGAGCTGGGCCCGCGGGGTGCCGAGGTCGTGACCGGTGATCCCGACGAAGCGCGTCAGGCCCTCGTCACGCGCGGCGAGGATGACCTCGGCCGCGCCCGCTCTCCCCTCCAGCACCCCCAGGTCCGTGACGCCGTGGAGCTGGTAGAGGTCGAGGTGATCGCAGCCCAGCCGATCGAGTGTCCGCTCCAGGTGGGCGCGGACACCGTCCGGGTTCGACCGATCGCTCTTGCCGGCCACGAACAGCCGGTCCCGAGCCGGCGGGATGTGAGGACCGACGAGCACCTCGGCCTCCCCGTACGCCGGCGCGATGTCGATGTGGTTGACCCCGGCGGCCAACGCCGCATGGAAGGCCCGCTCGGCCTCGTCGGCGGAGCTTCGCGAGAACGCGGCCGCGCCGAGGATGGCGACGGACGACTCATGGCCGGTGCGACCGAGGCGACGACGCTGCATGCGCGCTCCCTCCCCTGGAAGTTCCGGGAGGTCGCTCCCGGATCAGCGGCGGGCGGACCGCCGGTGCAGGTGCGCGGCCGTGGGCCGGCACCCGCAGCGGCTCGTCTAGCTGATGATCCCGATCAGATCGGGCGGACGTTGGTGGCCTGCGGGCCCTTGCGGCCCGGTCCCTCCTCGAACTCGACCTTCTGACCTTCGGCCAGCCCGCGGGGGCCGGCGTCGACGATCGCTGAGATGTGAACGAAGAGGTCGTTGCCGCCGCCGTCGGGTGCGATGAATCCGTACCCCTTGTCAGCGTTGAACCACTTCACGGTGCCGACTGCCATTGCATTAACTACTTTCTTTCCACGCTTCGGATGCACCCGCGTACTCGTCGAGTACTCCTGATCTGGGGGGTGCAGAGGGTGGTCTGCATGGGACGACCACCGCCGGGCAGGCTAGCAGCGATCCCCGACGGCGAGCCGATTCGGCCGGTCGACCATCGACGGAAGGAACCACATGAGTGACGCGACAGCCGGAGGCGAGCAGGTCGACTTCCACTTCGACGTGATGTGCCCGTGGGCCTACCAGAGCGCGGTGTGGATCCGGGAGGTCCGCCGCCAGACCGGGCTCACCATCTCGTGGCGGTTCTTCAGCCTCGAGGAGATCAACCGGCAGGAGGGGAAGAAGCATCCGTGGGAGCGACCGTGGTCGTACGGCTGGTCGCTGTTGCGCATCGCCGCGCTGTTGCGGCGTCACTCCATGGACGACGTCGACCGGTTCTACGACGTGGCCGGCCGCTGGTTGCACGTCGAGGGCCGTAAGCCGCACACGCCCGAGGGCGCGCGGGCGGTTCTGGCGGAGGTGGGTCTCGATCCCGCTCTGGTGGACGAGGCCATCGCGGACCCGACGACGCACGACGAGGTGCTGTCGGATCACGAGCGCGTGGTCGCCGCCGGCGGCTTCGGGGTGCCGACCCTCTTCTTCGACGACACCTGTCTCTTCGGCCCTGTCGTCGTCCCCGCACCGACCGGCCCGGCGGCGCTGCGCCTCTGGGAGTTGGTGCTGGGCTGGCGCGAGTTCCCCAGCCTGTACGAGCTCCGCCGGCCGAAGACACACGAGGACTGGATGACCATCAACGACGCCTTCCAGCCCTACCTCACCGCTCGCGACTGGATCACGATCCAGACGCCGGTGGCCTGACGCCGGCCGCGTCAGGGCGGCCGGGTCGCATCGAGGCGCAGCGGCACCACGCCACCTCGCAGCGTCCGGCGGGTCGCGGTGACCTGCTGCACGCCGACGTCGTCCACGACCACGTCGAGATCCCGCCACTCCCGTCCGTCGGGGAACGTGGCATGGAGGCTGCGGGGCACGACCACACGGCCCGAGACCGTGACGGCCTGGGGCTGTGACCATCGCACCACGGAGGACGGATCGGTCCCGCGACAGAAGAGCTCGCTCCACATCACGAAGCCCCCGAGACGGTCGCCGCTCGCGTAGAGCTCGCGAATGGCGACGCCGGACCCCGTGACCAGGTCGGTCACCGTGGCCGCCCACCCCGCCACTCCGGGGTGGATGGTGAAGCGGTACGGGACTCCCGCCAGCCACGCGAAGTTGCGGGTGTTGCGATCACCTGGGATGCCGTCGAGGGTCGAGTCGCTGCCGTCGAGCACGGAGCTGACGTCGGCCGCCTGCGCGTAGCCGCCCCAGTTGACCGCCCGGCCGCCCGGGTGCCGGGGGTTCCACTGGAGGCCCGTGTGCGCGGCGCCGTACGAGCGGCCCGTACCGTCGAGGAACGACGCCTGGAGGGCCCAGAAGTACAGCGCGGGGACGGCCGGCGGGACCAGCACCTCCAGCACGACCGAACAGGAGATCACCGGCTCGTCGGACGGCACCCCCTGCCACCACAGGTGGAAGCCGGACCCCACGGCTCCACTCCTAGCAGGCGGGAGCTGTCCACGCGGCGCCCAGCAGCACGGCGCCACCCGGCTCCCAGCACGGCCGCCGGCCGCCCAGTCCCCCGACCGTTCATGGCCGACGCCACCGCACTAGTTGCGGCCGGAACGACCATGAACGTCGCGGGCGGGCGGTGGCGCGTCTCCTCCACGATCCGAGCGAACGGCCTCCCGTCCAGCTAGCATGATCCCGACACGGGTGCCGACCACCTTCCGCTCCGGCGGGTTCCTGGTGGCGGTGCATCGTGTGCGGTGGAGCTGCGGTTAGGAACGACGCTGCGGCATTTCCGTGGGGCCACTCGGGCTCCCACCGTCCCGTCGGGGCGGATCACACGTCTGACCAGAGAGCAGCACACACCCATGCAGACCTTCGAAGCCCTCGGGGTGCCTGACGCCATCGTCACCGCGCTCCGCGCCCAGGGCATCATCACCCCCTTCCCCATCCAGGCACTCACGATGAGCGATGCCCTCGCCGGTCGCGACGTCACCGGCAAGGCCGAGACCGGCTCCGGCAAGACGATCGCCTTCGGCATCCCGATGCTCGTCCGTGCGGGCCAGGGCAGTTCCCGGCAGCCGGCCGGCCTCGTCCTGGCGCCCACCCGTGAGCTGGCGGCCCAGATCACGGCCGAGCTGCAACCACTCGGTGCCGCGGTCGGCCGGCGCGTCGGCGTCGTGTACGGCGGCGCGCCGATGGATCCGCAGATCAAGGAGTTGCGCCGCGGCGTCGACGTGCTCGTCGCCACGCCGGGCCGTCTGATCGACCTCATGCGGCGCGGCGCCGTCGGCCTCGAGGGCGTCCGTGTCGTCGCCGTCGACGAAGCCGACCGCATGGCCGACCTCGGCTTCCTGCCGCCCGTCGAGTGGATCTTGCGCCACGTCCCCCAGGACATCCAGATGATGCTCTTCTCGGCCACGCTCGACGGCGCCGTCGCCCGCCTGGCCCGACGCATGGTCGACCCCGTGATGCACGCCGTCGACAACGGCTCGCCGACCGTCGAGGCCATGACCCACCGTTTCCTCAAGGTCCATCAGATGGACAAGGCCAAGGTGGCCGCCCGCCTGGGCCGGGCCAACGGCCGCACGCTCGTCTTCTGCCGGACCAAGCGCATGTGCGACAGGGTGTGCCGCGAGCTCGTCGATCTCGGCGTGAAGGCCTCGGCCATCCATGGCGACCTTCAACAGCGCCAGCGCGAGAAGGCCCTGGCCCAGTTCGCCGACGGCAGCCGCCCGGTGCTGGTGGCCACGGACGTCGCCGCTCGTGGCATCCACGTCGACGACGTGAACACGGTCATCCACTACGACCCGCCGGAGGACCACAAGGCGTACCTCCACCGCTCCGGCCGCACGGCGCGGGCCGGGGCCGGCGGCCTCGTGGTGTGCCTCATCGAGTGGAACCAGGAGCTGGACGTCCGGCGCATCCAGCGGCGCCTCGGGTTGAGCGACGTGCCCCCGGTGGAGATGTTCTCCAACGACGCCCGCCTCGACGACCTCGCCGGCTGGGACCCGGTCGTGGAGGTCGTGGCCTGACCCAGGCCCCGGCGTGCCGACAGTGGGGCCTGCTCCCGGACCCAGCCGGACCTAGCCTGGAGGCGTGACGGTCGAGGGCTGCTCGCTGTTCGACACCGCCATCGGGCGGTGTGGGATCGCCTGGGCCGACGGCCGGATCGTCGCCGTGCAGCTCCCCGAGCACGACGATGTCCGGACCCTGGCTCGTCTCCGGCGGCGGGCGCCCGGGCCCGAGCGGACACCGCCGGCGCCGATCCAAGACGTCATCGACCGCATCGTGGCGCTGCTCGACGGTGAGTCCGTCGACCTGTCCGGCGTCGACCTGGTCGACGAAGGGCTGTCCGACGCCGACCGCCGCGTCTACGCCGTCGCCCGGGCCATCCCGCCCGGGGAGACCCTGACCTACGGGGACGTCGCGGCGCGGGCCGGCGCGGTCGGCGACGCCCGCGCCGTCGGCCAGGCCATGGCCCGCAATCCGTTCCCGATCATCGTGCCCTGCCACCGCGTCGTGGCTGCGGACGGCGCGCTCGGCGGCTTCTCGGCCGGCGGTGGCGCCGAGACCAAGCGGCGGATGCTGGTCATCGAGGGCGCGGCGGTCGCGCCGCCGACGCTGTTCGACCGTCTGTGACGCCGACCATCCGGCCGGCAGTCGATGCCGACGCCGACGCGGTCGGCGACCTGTGCGTGCTCGCCTACCGCGAGGACGGCTACTTCGACGGCGTCGGCGGGCCGGAACTCGAGGCCGACCTCCGCGACGGTGCCCGCCGGGTGCGCGACGCGACGGTGCTCGTCGCCGAGGCGGACGGGGAGCTGGTGGGGACGGTCACCCTGGCGCCGCCGGGCACGCCGTACGCCGAGACGGCAGGACAGAGTGAGATCGAGGTCAGGATGCTGGCGGTGGCCCCCGCCGCTCGCCGTCGAGGCATCGCGGCGGCCCTCATGGACGCCGCCCACACCCATGCCCGCGAGCAGGGCATGGAGCGGATCGTGCTCTGCAGCGAGGCCAGCTACACGACCGTCCACCGCTTCTACGAGCGGCTCGGCTACGTGCGCCAGCCCGAGCGGGACTGGAGCCCCGGCGGTGTGCAGCTCCTGTCGTTCGGGCGTCCCGTCGACGCCGCCTGAGGCGCCCGTACACTCGTCCGGTGGCGCGCGATCGTCGGCAGCAACTCCTGGACGTCGCCGCCGAGCTGTTCGCCGAACGCGGGTTCCACCGGGTCACGGTCGACGACATCGGTGCCGCCGTCGGCGTCTCCGGCCCCGCGCTCTATCACCACTTCAGCGGCAAGGAAGAGTTGCTCGGGGAGATCCTGGTCGCCATCAGCGAGCAACTCCTGGCCGGCGGGAAGGCCCGCGTCGCCCAGGCCGCCGATCCCGCGGAGGCCCTGGATCAGCTGCTGCAGTTCCACATCGCGTTCTCGCTCAGCCGCACGGCCCTGATCACGGTCCACTTCCGGGAGCTCGTCCACGCCCCCGAGGCCGACCGCCGCCGGGTCCGTCAGCTCCAGGGCGAGTACGTCGAGCAGTGGGTCGACGTCCTCACCGGCCTCGACGCCTCGCTCGACCGGACGACCGCCCGCGCCGCCACCCACGCCGCGCTCGGCCTCATGAACTCGACGCCCTACAGCGCCCGCCTCGGCCACGGCGCCATGCGCCAGCTCCTGTTGCGCATGGCCCGGGCGGCCATCGGCTCGGCCGGCGACGGCGTCGACGGGCGCCAGGTCGGCTGAGCGACCCCGCCCGCCGCCGACTACACGACCGGCAGGCCCAGACCCCGAGCCAGCACCAGTCGCTGGATCTCGCTCGTGCCCTCGCCGATCTCGAGGATCTTGGCGTCCCGGTAGAACCGGGCGACGGGCGTCTCCTCGATGAAGCCCGCTCCGCCGAAGACCTGCGTCGCCACCCTGGTGGCCGACACCGCGGCCTCCGTGGAGTAGAGCTTGGCCATGGCGGCGGCCTCGCCGATCGGGCGGCCCTGATCCCGCAGCCACGCCGCCTTGTAGGTGAGGTTCGTCGCGTTCTCGACGGCCACGGCCAGGTCGGCCAGCGCGAAGGCGATGGCCTGGTTGGCGCCGATCGGCCGCCCGAAGGCATGGCGCTCCTTGGCGTACTCGACCGATTGCTCGAGACAGGCCCGGGCGCAGCCGAGGGCGAGCGCGGAGATCGCGACCCGGCCGTCGTCGAGGATGGAGAGGAAGTTGCGGAAGCCGGCACCGGGCTGACCGAGCAGGTGGTTCGCCGGGACGCGGCAGCCGTCCAGCGCCAGCCCGTGGGTGTCGCTGGCGTGCCAGCCGAGCTTCCGGTACGGCGGCTCGACGACGAGACCGGGCGTGCCGGCTTCGATGACGAACGACGAGATGCCGTCGTCGGTGCGGGCCGTCACCGTGATCACCGACGTGATGGGCGTCCCGCAGTTGGTGATGAAGGCCTTGGCCCCGTCCAGCACCCAGTGGTCGCCGTCGCGGCGGGCCCGGGTGGCGGTGGCACCGGCGTCGCTGCCGCCACCGGGCTCGGTGAGGCCGAAGGCGCCGAGCGCACGGCCGGCGACCAGGTCGGGCAACCAGCGCTGCTTCTGCTCGTCGTCCCCGAAGCGGTAGATGGGGTTCGCGCCCAGCCCGACGCCCGCCGACAGCGTGATGCCGAGCGACTGGTCGACCCGGCCGATCTCCTCGATGGCCACGCACAGGGACGCGAAGTCACCCCCGCCGCCACCCCACTCCTCGGGGAAGACCAGCCCGAACAGCCCGAGCTCGCCCATGGCCAGCACCGCCTCGACCGGGAAGTGGTGTTCCTCGTCCCACGCGGCCACATGGGGTGCCAGCTCCCGCTCGGCGAAGTCCCGCACCACCTTCCGGAACGCCTCGTGGTCCTCCGAGAGCTCGAACATCATCCCGACTCCTCATCGTCATCGTTGCCAGCGGGGTCGTCGTCGTTGCCAGCGGGGTCCCGCCGGCGGGCCAGGACGGCGAGCGGCTCGTCGAGCGCCACCCGCTGACCGGGCACCACCAACACCTCGCTCACCACCGCATCGAAGGGTGCCAGCACTGCGTGCTCCATCTTCATGGCCTCGACGGACACGACGGGCTGCCGCTCGGCCACCTCGGCCCCGGGCGCCACGTGAACGGTGACGACGACGCCGGGCATGGGACTGGTCACCGTGCCTCCCGAGGGGCCGGAGCCCGCGATGCCGGCCGGTCGGCGCGGCAGCGGCTCCGTGAAGCTCCACGCCGAGCCGGCCGAGCCGATCCACACCGTGCGCCCCTCGCGGGCGACAGCGAACGGCCGCCCTGCCAGCTCGAGCAGACCATCGTCGGCCCGCCGCCAGCGCACGTCGACGACGTCGTCTCCCATGCGCTGCTGCACCCGGTCACCGACCAGCCGCAGGTCGACCTCGACGTGGCGACCGCCCGCAGGTCGCCGTCCACCTCGCCCACGCGTGCTGGCCCAGTCGCCACCCGTCCCGGAGCGCCCACGGGTCGGCCTGGCCCTGGTGCATCGCCGGAGCCACGGTCGCCACGGCGGCGGCCAACACGGCGGCCGGCGGCGGACCGGCGGCGGTCAGCGCCGGCGCCACCCGCTCCACCAGTCCGGTGTCGAGGTGCCCGGCCCGCACGTCCTCGTCGGCCAGCAGATCCCGGATGAAGCCCACGTTGGTCGCCACACCGAGCACGGTCGTCCTGGCGAGCGCGTCGTCGAGGCGGCGGCGGGCCTCGTCGCGGTCGGCGCCCCCGGTGATCACCTTGGCCAGCAGCGGGTCGTAGGTGGTCCCGATCTCGGCGCCCTCCAGCAGCCCGGAGTCGACCCGGACGTCCGGACCGCTCGGCTCCACCAACCGCAGGATCGTGCCGCTGGAGGGCAGGAAGCCCGCCGCCGGATCCTCGGCGTACACCCTGGCCTCGATGGCGTGGCCGGACGGACGGAGCTCGGTCTGCGTGAACGGCAGCGGCTCCCCCGCCGCGACACGGAGCTGGAGCTCCACCAGGTCGACCCCCCAGACCAGCTCGGTCACCGGGTGCTCGACCTGGAGGCGGGTGTTCATCTCCATGAAGAAGGCGTCAGCGGGGTCCACACCGGACACGATGAACTCGACGGTGCCGGCGTTGACGTAGCCGCACGCCCGCGCCGCGGCGACGGCCTGCGCGCCGAGCGCGGCGCGCTGCGCGTCGTCGAGCAGCGGGGACGGCGCCTCCTCGACGATCTTCTGGTGCCGCCGCTGCAGGCTGCACTCCCGCTCGCCCAGGTGGACGACGTGACCGTGGGTGTCGGCCAGGACCTGCACCTCGACGTGGCGCGGGCGGGCGACGAAGCGCTCGAGCAGCAGGGTGTCGTCGCCGAACGCGCCGAGGGCCTCGCGGCGCGCCGCCGCGAGCTCGTCCGGCAGCGCCGACGGTGACTCGACCAGGCGCATGCCCTTCCCTCCTCCCCCGGCCGACGGCTTGATGAGCAGCGGGAAGCCGACGGCGCGGGCCGCCGCGACCAGGTCGTCGTCGGTCATCCCGGCGTCGCCGGCACCGGGCACGACCCGAACGCCGGCCGCGGCCATCATGGCCTTGGCCCGGATCTTGTCGCCCATGGCCTCGATGGCGGACGCGGGCGGACCGACGAACACGATCCCGGCTTCGGCGCAGGCCGCGGGAAGGGCGGGGTTCTCGGACAGGAACCCGTACCCGGGGTGGAGAGCCTCGGCCTTCACGGCCAGGGCGGCCTCGATCACGCGGTCGACGCGGAGGTAGCTGTCGGCGGCCGGCGCCGGGCCCAGGCGGACGGCGACGTCAGCGTCGCGGACGTGGCGTGCATCCGAGTCGGCGTCGCTGTGAACGGCCGCGGAGCGGATGCCCATGGCCCGCAAGGTCCGGATGATGCGGACCGCGATCTCGCCCCGGTTGGCCACGAGCACGGTGGTGAACGGTGGTTCGAGGCCGTCCGGCGCGGCGCGGTCCCACGACATGGCCGTCACATCCGGAACACGCCGTGGGCTACCGGCGGGAGTGGCGCCTGTCCCGCCACGGCCAGCGCCAGCCCGACCACGCGGCGGGTGTCGAGGGGGTCGATGATGCCGTCGTCCCAGAGCCGCGCCGTCGAGTAGTAGGCGTTGCCCTGGCGCTCGTACTGCTCGCGGATCGGGGACTTGAACGCCTCCTCGTCGTCCGCCGACCACGGTGTCCCGGCGGCCTCGAGCTGGTCGCCGCGCACCGTCGCGAGGACCGAGGCCGCCTGCTCGCCGCCCATGACGGAGATGTGGGCGTTCGGCCACATCCAGAGGAAGCGGGGCGAGTAGGCCCGGCCGCACATGCTGTAGTTGCCCGCTCCGTACGAGCCGCCGATCACGACGGTCAGCTTCGGGACGCGCGCACAGGCCACCGCGGTCACCATCTTCGCTCCGTGCTTGGCGATGCCCCCCGCCTCGTAGTCGCGCCCGACCATGAAGCCGGTGATGTTCTGCAGGAAGAGCAACGGCACGGCACGCTGGTCGCAGAGCTCGATGAAGTGCGCGCCCTTCATGGCGGACTCGGAGAACAGCACACCGTTGTTGGCCACGATGCCGACCGGGTGACCCCAGATGCGGGCGAAGCCGGTCACGAGGGTGGCACCGAAGTCGTGCTTGAACTCGTGGAAGCGGCTGCCGTCCACCACGCGGGCGATGATCTCGCGCACGTCGTACGGCGTCCGCTCGTCGACCGGGACGACGCCGTAGAGCTGGGCGGGATCGACCGCCGGCTCCTCGGCGGGCAGCACCTCCCACGGAGGGGCGGGCGAGGGCGGGGTGGTGGCGATGATGCTGCGCACGATCTCCAGCGCGTGGTGGTCGTCCTCGGCCAGGTGGTCGGTGACACCGGAGACGCTGGAGTGCAGCACGCCTCCTCCGAGCTCCTCGGCGGTGACGACCTCGCCGGTCGCGGCCTTCACCAGCGGCGGGCCGCCGAGGAAGATCGTGCCCTGGTCGCGCACGATCACCGACTCGTCGCACATGGCCGGCACGTAGGCACCCCCGGCGGTGCACGAACCGAGCACCGCCGCCACCTGCGGGATGCCGAGCGCCGACAGTCGGGCCTGGTTGTAGAAGATGCGACCGAAGTGCTCGCGATCGGGGAAGACCTCGTCCTGCGCGGGCAGGAATGCCCCGCCGGAGTCCACCAGGTAGATGCAGGGGAGCCGGTTCTCGGCCGCCACCTCCTGGGCCCGCAGGTGCTTCTTGACGGTGATCGGGTGGTAGGTGCCGCCC
The DNA here is from genome assembly GCA_963813375.1 of uncultured Acidimicrobiales bacterium. Lineage (GTDB taxonomy): Bacteria > Actinomycetota > Acidimicrobiia > Acidimicrobiales > Ilumatobacteraceae > DASTFY01. Next base: position 343,152 of record CAWEYT010000002.1, read on the forward strand.
TTGACCGTGGCGTCGTTGGCCACGACGACGCACCGCCGACCGGCCACCAGGCCGACACCGGTGATGATGCCTGCACCCGGGACATCGCCGCCGTACATGCCGTGAGCGGCGAGGGGCGACAGCTCCAGCAGCGGCGAGCCGGGATCGAGCAGCCCGTCCACCCGGTCACGCGGCAGCAGCTTGCCGCGGGAGCTGTGGCGCTGGCGGGAAGCGGGCGAGCCGCCCAGCGCGGCCTCGGCCAGGCGAGACCGGAGCTGCTCGACGAGCTGTCGCTGGGCGTCCTCGTTGCGGCTGAACTGCTCGCCGGCCGCGGCGGCGCGCGACGCGAGGACCGGGGCGTCCATCGACATCGAACTTAGTCTAGCGTTAAGGTGATTGGCAACATGGAGCGAGTGGTCATCCGGGACTGCGGGCCACGCGACGGGCTGCAGGGCGAGCGGCCTTGCCCGCCCGCCGAGCGGGCTGCGCTCGTGCAGGCGTTGAGGGCTGCCGGTCTACCCGAGATCGAGGTGGCGTCGTTCGTCTCTCCCAAGGCCGTGCCCGCGATGGCGGGCGCCGCCGACGTCGTCGGGGCCCTCGACGATCCCGGCGAGCCGCAGTGGTGGGCCCTGGTCCCCAACGTGCGCGGTGCCGAGCTCGCCCTGGCCAGCGGCATCCGGCAGCTCACGGTGACGGTGTCGGCCAGCGAGGGCTACAGCGCCAAGAACGTGGGGATGCCCGTGGCCCAGTCGCTGGAACAGCTGGCCGGCATCCGGGCGGCGGCCGCGCCGCCCGTGCTCGTCGATGCCGTCGTGTCGTGCTGCTTCGGCTCGCCCTTCGACGATGTCTCGGCCCGGTCGGTCGCTGCTGTCGTGGAGACGGTGCGGGCGGCGGGAGTCGACAGGGTCACCCTGGCGGACACCACCGGCACGGCCAGCCCTCGCCGCATCAACGCGGTGGTCGATCTGGTCGGACCGGACGTCGGCCTGCACCTGCACGACACCCGGGGCACCGCGCTCGACCAACGCCCACGCGGCGCTGGCCCTCGGCATCCGCCGCTTCGACACCGCCGTCGGTGGCCTGGGCGGGTCGCCGTTCGCACCGGGAGCGGGCGGCAACCTGGCCACCGAGGACCTCGTGCTGCTCCTCGAGGAGCTCGGCCACGACACCGGGATCGACCTCGACCGGCTGCTGGCCATCGGCGCGCAGCTGGCGGAGCTGGTCGGCCATGACCTCCCCGGCCGGGTCATGGCCGCCGGAGCGCTGGCGCCCTTCCCCGACTGACCCGGCCGCGGCTGGGTCATCATCGCGGGACCGATGAGTTCTTCCCGCCGCCGACGTTGAACGTGTCACCGCAACCGAACAAGGAGTGGACATCGTGGACATGAAGCTCGAGAACGTGATCCTTCCGGTGACGGACGTCGACCGGGCCAAGGCCTTCTACGAGCAGGCCGGCTTCCGCCTGGACGTCGACCACGAGGTCAGCGAGGAGTTCCGCGTGGTGCAGCTGACCCCGCCGGGCTCGGAGTGCTCGATCACGATCGGGAAGGGGATGACGTCGTCGCCTCCTGGGACGGCACAGGGGCTGCACCTCGTCGTCACCGACATCGAGACGGCGCGGGCGGACCTCGTGGGCAAGGGGATCGAGGTCAGCGAGCCCTTCAACTTCGGGCCCGAGGGCCAGACGCCCGGTGTCGATCCGGAACGCCGTGACTACCGCTCCTTCGCCACCTTCAACGACCCTGACGGCAACGGCTGGTTGCTGCAGGAGGTGAAGTACCAGAACCCGGACCGATGAGCGCGTCGCCTTCAGTGCCCCTCACCATCGCCTCGGGTGACGCCCGGGCCGACGAACGGGCCTTCGCCGACCTGACGAGCCGCCACCGCCGCGAGCTCCACGTCCACTGCTACCGGATGCTGTCGTCGTTCGACGACGCCGAGGACGCCGTGCAGGAGACGTTCCTGCGCGCCTGGCGCAGCCGCGAGCGCCTCGAAGGCGAGGTGCAGTACCGCCCGTGGCTGTACCGCATCGCCACCAACGTCTGCCTCGACCTGTTGCGGGCCCGCGGCCGGCGGGCCGTGCACGTGCGCTCGTTCGCCGAAGTGCCGTGGCTCCAGCCCTACCCGGACCCGTTGCTGGATGAGCTGGCGCCGCGCGACGACGAGCCCGACGCCGCCGTCGTGCGTCGGGAGACGATCGAGCTCACGTTCATCGCCGCCCTCCAGGCCTTGCCGCCCCGGCAGCGGGCCGCGCTCATCGCCAGGGACGTTCTCGGGTGGCCGGCGGCCGACACCGCGCACCTGCTCGACACGAGCGTCGCCGCGGCGAACAGCGCGTTGCAGCGGGCGCGGACCACGATGCAGGAGCACCTCCCCGCCGAGCGCTCGGACTGGCGGGCGCCGGCGGCCGGTGAGCTGAGCGCCGAGGAGCGCCTGGCGCTCGCGCAATACATCGACGCTCACGAGCGCTGCGACGCCGCGGCGGCGGTGGCCATCGCGGCCCGGGACATCCGCATCACCATGCCGCCGATGCCCTTCCTGTACGACGGCGTCGACTCCATCGCGCCGCTCCTGGTGCGGGCCTTCGGCCCGGATCGGGACGGCGACTGGCGGTTGCTGCCGACGCAGGTCAACCGCATGCCTGCCACCGGCACCTACCTGCGGCGCGATGGCGACACGGTCTACCGGCCCTTCAAGCTCGATGTCCTCCGCGTGCGCGGCCGGGAGATCGCCGAGATCACGACGTTCGGACCGGCCTCGTTCCCGATCCTCGGGCTCCCCGACACGCTCTGAGCGGGTCGTAGGGTCGCCGGGTGACGATCGACGCCCGCCTGGACGAGCTCGGCATCGAGCTCCCCGAGCCCTTCCCACCCGCCGGTACCTACGTCCCGGCCGTGCAGGTGGAGGGTCTGCTGTTCCTGTCCGGCATGGGGCCGGTGCGATCCGACGGCACGTTCGTCGTCGGAAAGGTGGGCCGCGACCTCGACCTCGCTCAGGCGCAGGAGGCGGCGCGCCTGACCGGGCTGCAGATCCTGGCTGCGCTGCGCCGCGAGCTCGGCGACCTGGACCGGGTCCGGCGGTTGGTCAAGACGCTGGGCATGGTGAACTGCGCGCCCGGCTTCAACACCACACCGCAGGTCATCAACGGGTTCTCGGATCTCATGGTCGAGGTGTTCGGGGACGCCGGGCGAGGGGCCCGCTCCGCGGTCGGCCTCGCCGAGCTCCCCTTCGACATCGCCGTCGAGATCGAGGTGATCGTCGCGGTGACGGACTGACGAGCGCCGCCGGTCAGACGCTCTTCAGCAGCGCGCTCAGCGCGCCGGCCTGAGCTCCGTCGACGTACTCCTCGAGCCGCGTGATCCGCCCGTCCCCGACCGTGCCGATGAAGCAGCCCACGACGCGGAGGGTGTCGCCGCTCGGCATCGTTCCGGTCAGGACGTGCTGCTCCACGAACCCGCCGGGCACTCCGCGCCGCCGCACCGCGTCCAGGCGCAGGTCGGGCACCATGCCCCGGAGCCGTGCGAACCCGGGCAGCGAGGCCTCGAGGGCGCGTTCCTGCTCGGTGAGGTTGATCCACAGCACGGACCCTGGCGCGCAGGCAGCCTGGAGCTCATCGAGATCACCGGCCAGGAGACCGTCGAAGAAGCGGTTGGCGATGGCCAGGTTCTCGTCGAGCTCCTCGTTCACACCCATCGTCCTCCCGTCATCGGCCTCCTCGCAGCGTAGGTTCGTCGTGACTGCTGGTGAGGTGGTGACGACCGACCCGTGAGCGACACGATCGAGCCCTATCCCGACGGGCGGTGGTTCCCGAACGAGCACCGCGTGAGCGAGCGCTTCCCGTTGCTGTGCCGCGGCAACGCCGGCGAGGTCTACCCCAACGTCGTGAGCCCGCTCACCGGCTCGATCGTCGCCGAGCCGTTCTCGGAGGGCCAGCGCCGGCTCTCGATCGACGCCGGGCTCGCCACGCCGGAGCAGCTCCGCGAGTTCGACGGGCTGACGTTCTCGGTCGTCGGGATGTTCGCCGGATACCTCTACGCCAACGTGTCGCTCGCCCGCTCCGCGGCGGCACGGACGCCGGGGCTGACCGCGGCCGACGTCGACCAGCAGCTGTTCGGCCTGACCGGTGCGCCGCCGAGCCGCCGCGGGCCCGGGGACCGCAGCCCACGAGCCGCCCTGCGCACGATGCGGTTCATCGCCCCCCGGGTCCTGCGCCCGGACGACCGCCGGCTCACCGAGGTCCGGCGCCTCGTCGACGACGCGGTCGCGAAGGCGCCGGCCATTCCGACCGCGTCCGACGCCGAGCTGCTGGCCGTCGTCCATCGTGACCGCGCGCACCTCGACCGGCTGATGTACGAGCTGATCAGCGCCGGGTTCGCGGCCGGCGTGGGTCGGGCGATGCTGGAGCGGCTGGTGGCGGCGCAGGGCGGTGACGGGCTCATCAACCGGTTGACGGCCGGGCTGGGCACGATCGAGTCGGCCGAACCGGCGGCCGACCTCTGGCAGCTCGGCCGGATGGTCGCGCAGGACGCCACGCTCACGGAGCTGTTCGACGCCGGCACCAAGGACCTCGACGCCCGCCTGCGGGCTGACCCTCTCGGCGACCGGCTTCGTCACCGCGCTGGACTCGTTCCGGCAACGCCACGGGGCACGAGGGCCGGAGGAGTGGGAGCTGGCGTCGGCGACGTGGGGCACCGACCCCGGTATCGCGCTGGCCCAGATCGACCGCCTGCGGCACGCACCGGCCGACCGCGCACCCGGTCGGGCGTCGACCGTCGCCGAGCGGGAGGCGGTGGTCGCCAAGGTCCGTGCCGGCCTCCCGCGGCCGAAGCGACCGATGTTCGACCGGGCGTTGCGGGCGGCGACGGTCGGCGAGGCGAACCGGGAGGCGACGAAGGCGGCGCTCGTCCGCCTGCTCTGGCCGATGCGCCAGGCGTTGGCGGAGCTCGGCCGCCGCAGCGGTCTCCCCCACGACGACTTCTTCCTCCTGCTGCTGTCCGAGCTGCCCGACGCCCTGGACGATCCAGCCGCCTTCGCCGAGGTGATCACCGAGCGGCGGGCCCGGCGGGACTACCTGCAGGCCCGCATCCCACCGTTCTGGTTCGAGGGCGAGATCCCCGATCCGCGCACCTGGGCCCGGCGGGCCGACGAGCTGAAGCCGGACCGGACACCGCGCACGCTCACCGGGCTGGGCGTGTGCTCCGGCACGGCCACCGGTCGGGCCCGGGTCGTCACGGATCCGGCCGAGCCCGGCGACCTCCAGCCGGACGAGATCCTGGTGGCGCCCATCACCGATCCGTCCTGGACGCCGCTCTTCCTCGCCGTGGCCGGCGTCGTGGTCGACGTGGGCGCGCAGATGAGCCACGCCGCCATCGTGTCCCGCGAGCTGGGCATACCCGCCGTGGTGAGCGTGACCGGCGCGTCGACCACCATCCCCGACGGCGTGCTGCTGACGGTCGACGGCGACCGCGGCACGGTCACCGTCCACGGCTGACGCGCTCGCCTCGCCGCAGGGTTCGCGACAGCGGGTGTATGACTTCCGGCGATGGGGCGCCTCCTCGAGCGGGACAGCGAGCTGGCCCGGCTCCACGGTTGGCTGATCGAAGCCGTCGCCGGCCACGGCCGCACCGCGTTCGTCGGCGGTGAGGCCGGCATCGGCAAGTCGGCCCTCGTCAGCGAGCTGGCCCGCGCGGCGCCGCCGGCGGTCCGGGTGGCCGTCGGCCGGTGCGACGCGCTGCAGACCCCCCGGGTGCTCGGCCCGTTCCTGGAGGTGGCGTCGGCGCTCGGTCTCGACACGACGGCGGACCGCGACATGCTGCTGGCGACGCTGCTCGGCGCGCTGCGGGACGGCCCGCCGACCCTCGCCGTCATCGAGGACGCGCACTGGGCCGACGACACCACGATCGAGCTCATCGCGCTGCTCGGCCGGCGGGCGGTCGACCTCCCGCTGCTCCTCGTCGTGACGTACCGGGAGGACGAGGTCACGGCCGAGCACCCGCTGCGGCTCGTGCTCGGCGATCTCGCGTCGGCCAGCGGCGCCGTCTGGCTCGGGCTGCAGCCCCTGTCGCTCGAGGCGGTCCGGGAGCTGGCGGCGGACACCGGCGCGCCGGCGGAGGAGGTCCACCGGCTCACCGGCGGCAACCCGTTCTTCGTGACCGAGGCGCTGGCCGCGCCGGCGACCGCCGTGCCGACGAGCGTCCGGCTGGCCGTGCTCGCGCAGGGTGAGCCGGCTCCCACCATCGGCGCGGGACGTGCTCGACGCCGTCGCCATCGTGCCCGGGCGGGCCGAACCGTGGCTGGTGGAGCCGCTGTGCGACCCCGCGCCCGGGGCGATCGACGCCTGCCTCGGCAGTGGCGTGCTCGTTGCCGAGGACGGGACCTACGCCTTCCGTCACGAACTGGCGCGCATGGCCGTCGAGCTCGACCTGCCGGACGAGCGGCGCCGGGCCCTCCACCAGCGCGCCGTCGCCGCGCTCGCCGACCACGCGGGCGCCGATCCCGCGCGCATCGCCCACCACGCCGAGGCGGCGGGCGACGACGTGGCCCTGGCCCGCTCCGCCATGGAGGCCAGCCTGCGTGCCGCCAGCCGGACCGCCCACCGCGAAGCCGCCCGCCACGGCGAGCGGGCGCTGGCCGTCGGTCACGCTCTCACGGACGACGAGCTGGCCACGCTGAAGGTGACGCTGGCGTCGACGCTCGTGACGTGGCCCGCGCCAACGAAGGCGTCGCGCTGGCGCAGGAGGCGGTCGACCACTGGCACACGGTCGGCGACGACCGCCGGCAGGCGGCGGCGATGAGCGTCGCTCGGCTACATGCTGCTCGTCACGGGGGACACGGAGGCAGGCATCGCCATGGAGGAGCGGGCGTGCGCCCTCCTCGAGCGGTACCCGCCCGGGCCCGGAGCTGCTGAGCGTGTACGTCCGCATGACGTCGTTCAACATGCTGGCCCGCGACCGTGACGCGGCGGCGATGTGGGGCGAGCGGGCCGTCGCGCTCGGCGACCGAGCTCGACGACAAGATGCTGCTGGGCAGGGCACTCATCGAGTACGGGATCGCCGACGTCATGGACGGTCGCTTCGAGGGCCTGGACCGCGTGCGCGGAGGGCATCGACGTCGGGCGCCGTCACGACTTCGGCGCGGTGGTGTCGCTCGGGCTCGGGCAGATCGGCAGCGGGTGCGGCGAGATGCGCCGCTATGACGAGGCCGTGCCGGCGCTGATCGACGCGGTGAGCTGGAACACCGAGCACAACTACGAGTTCAACCGTCGCTACTCCCTCGCGTGGCTGGGTCGCTGCCGCTTCGACCTCGGTCAGTGGGAGGAGGCGGAGGCGCACGTCCGCGACGCCGTGGCCGGCTCGCGGACGGTGCTGATCGCCTCGATGGTGGGGCTCACGACGCTCGGCTGGCTCCGGGCGCGGCGAGGCGACGACGACGTCTGGCCGCCGCTCGACGAGGCCTGGTGCTGGCCCGGCAGTCGGGCCATCTGCAGCGCCTGTGGCCGGTGGCGGTGGCTCGCGCCGAGGCCGGCTGGCTGGCCGGCGACATCGGTCCGCACGTCGCCCTGCTGGAGGAGACGCTCGAGCTGGCCCGTCGCTGCCGGCACCGGATCGCCGTCGGCGAGATGGGGCTGTGGCTGCAACGGGCCGGTCACGGCGCGGTCGTGCCCGTCGACGAGGCGGCCGAGCCGTTCGCCTCTTGGCTGGCCGGCGACTGGGCGGGCGCGGCGGCGGGCTTCCGGCGCATGGGTTGCCCGTACGAGACGGCGAGCGCGCTGGCCGACAGCGGCGACACGACCTCGCTCCGGGAGGCGCTGGCCACGTTCGAACGGCTCGGCGCACGGCCGATGGCGGACCGGGTGGCCACCGCCTGCGGGAGCTGGGGGTGCGGGTGCCGAGCGAGGCCGGTCACGACGACCGGCCCGTCCGGACTCAGCGAGCGGGAGGTGGAGGTGCTCAAGCTGGTGGCGGCCGGCTTCACCAACCCGCAGATCGCGTCGACGCTCTACATCAGCCGCAAGACGGCCGAGCACCACGTCTCGAACATCCTGGCCAAGCTGGGCGTGACGTCACGGACGGAGGCCGCGGCGGCCGCGGTGCGCCTGGGGTTCGCTCCCGCCTGACGCGCCGGGGCCGTGGGCGACGATGGGTGAGGCCGATGGGGCACCTGCCCCATGTGCTGCTGGCTGGGCGTCCGTACCGTCGCCGGCATGACACAGACCATGAACCGATACCTCATCGAACGGACCCTCCCCGGCGCCGGGCGCCTCTCGGCCGACGAGCTCCGGGCCATCGCCCAGAAGTCGAACGAGGTCCTCGCCGGCATGGCTCCTCGCGCCCAGTGGGTGCAGAGCTTCGTGACGGACGACGCCATCTTCTGCGTCTACCTGGCCGAGGACGAAGCAGCAGTCCGCGAGCACGGGGACTGCGGCGGTTTCCCGGTCGACACTGTCCGCGAGGTGCGGGTCGTCATCGATCCGATGACCGCCCGCAACGGGAGCGCGTGACGTGCGCCGGGCACGCTGGCTCACCGCCGGTGCCATCGCCGCTGGGACCGCGGCCGTCGCTGCCGTGGTGGTGCCGGCAGCGACGGCCGGTAGCGCCGACAACGATCCGCTGAACCAGGTCCGCCGGGCCACCAGCGCCTACAAGGACGTCGACAAGGCGACGGCCGCCGGGTACGTGCAGTTCTTCGGTTGCGTGCACGAGCCCCTGGCCGGCTCGATGGGCATCCACTTCGTCAACGCCGGCCTCGTCGGGGACACCGCGGTCGACGCCCGGAAACCCGAAGCCCTCATGTACGAGGTGCGCCCGGGCGGCAAGCTGGAGCTCCTCGGCGTCGAGTACGTCGTCTTCAAGGCCGAGTGGGACGCCGCCAACCCCGCGCCGCCCGAGCTGTTCGGCCAGGAGTTCAACGTGGTCGAGGAGCCGAACCGCTACGGCATCCCCACCTTCTACGAGCTCCATGCCTGGGCCTGGAAGCCCAACCCGACCGGCGCCCACGAGGACTGGAACCCCACGGTGCTCTGCCCCGGGACCGAGGGCCACACGCACTGACGGCGTGGTGAACGTACGGCTGCGAGCGGCGCGCGGTTCGCGCCGCTCGTGTGCGTCATGCCACACCGCCGATCACGAACTCGGGCGGGCCGCGGGCGCGTACCCCGGGTGTGGACATCGGTGGCGAGCTCGTGGCCTGGGTGGCGACCGCGCTGGCCGCGACGTCGGCGCTCCCGCAGCTCCGCCGGCTCCGCAGCACCCGCGACCTGGCCGGCGTCTCGCTCGCCGGACCGGCCATCGGCGCTGTCAGTGAGGCAGCCTGGCTCGTCTACGTGACCGAGGTCGGGCTGTGGTCGGCGGCGGCGGAGCCGGTCCTGATGGTCGTCACGAACGTCGCGCTGGCCGGAGCGATCTGCAGGACCGGCGGTCGACCCGGCCGTGCGGTCGTGGTCGGTGCCGGCTGGGCGGCAGTGCTGACGCTGGTCACGGCGGTCGGCGGTTGGGCCGCCTTGGGCGCCCTGCTGGGCATCGCCTATGGCGTCCAGGTGGCGCCGTGCATCTGGTCCGCGTTCCGCGTGCGCGAGCCGACGGGCATCGCGCTGCACACGTGGACCTTGAGCCTCATCGAGGCCGTGCTCTGGGGTGCCTACGGGCTCACCCACTCGGACGTGCCGATCGTGCTCTACGCCGCGATCGGGACGGTCTCGTCGGCGGCGATCCTGGCCCGCCGGCTCCGCGTTCCGCGACCGACCGCCGCCAGGCCGGCTCACATCTTGCGCTGACGCCAACCGTCCGGGCCCTGCCCGCCCGAGTGCAAAGCTTGGCACCAGCGTCGGTGATCCGCGCCGACCAGGCAGGGGGTCCGGGCGATGCTCGTCGGGCGTCCGTGCCACCGACCGGGAGGGACACGTGAGCGGCGAACCTGCGGAGAGCGCCACCTCCAGCTTCGTGCTGACCGAGGACGAAGGCAACGCCTTCTGGTTCCTCAACACGCTCACCATCAACAAGGTCGAGGGCGAGCACACCCACGGTGGACTCACGATCGTCGACCATCGCGTGCCGGCCGGCTTCGCCCCGCCACCACACATCCACGCGGGCGCCGACGAGGCCTTCTACATCCTCGAGGGCGAGTTCGAGGGGTTCTGCGGCGACAGCCGATGGCGCGCCGGCCCGGGTGCACTCGTGTTCCTGCCCAGGGACGTCCCCCACGGTTTCAGCGTGTCGGACGCAGGCCCGGGCCGGACCCTGCTGATCCTCGCGCCGGCCGGGTTCGAGCAGTTCGTGGCCGCGCTCGGAGAACCGGCGGCTGACCTCACGCTGCCTCAGCCCGTCGAGCCCGATGTCGGTCGTGTCATCGAGCTCGCCGCCGCCCACGGCATCCAGATCCTCCCGCCTCCGGGCTAGACACCGCCCTCCTCACAATCCGGAGAGCTGTCGCACGGCCCGGGCGAGGGCCGAGTTGTCGTCCTCGCCGTGACCCTGGGCGATGAGCCCATCCTCCAGGCTGGCCGCGAGGGCCGCGACCGGCAGCGCCGCCCCGGCGTCGCGGGCCAGGTCGAGGGCGATGGCGAGATCCTTGCGGTGGAGCTCGAGCTTGAAGCCGAGCGGGTAGTCGTCGTCGATCATGCGGCCGCTGCGGTTCTGGAGCACCCAGCTCCCCGCCGCGCCGCCGAGGAGCGCGGCGACGACCTGCTGCGGATCGACCCCGGACTTCAGGGCCAGCACGATGCCCTCGGCGACCCCCAGGTAGGTGCCGGCCAGGATCACCTGGTTGACGGCCTTGGTGACCTGGCCCGAGCCGACCGGACCGAGGTGGGTGATGGTCTTCCCCATGGCCTCCAGCACGGGCCGGGCCCGCTCGAGGTCGTCGGCCTCGCCGCCGACCATGATCGTGAGGGTCCCGTTCACCGCACCCTCCGAGCCACCCGAGACCGGGGCATCGAGCATGCGCACGCCGCGTCTCGTCCAGCCGGGCCGCGATGTTCCGCGCCGCGACGGGACTGATGGTGGAGCAGTCGACGAGCAGCGAGCCGGGCCGGAAGCCTTCCGCCAGCCCGTCGGGACCGAACACGACGGCCTCGACGTCGGGGGAGTCGCGCACGCACGTGACGACGACGTCGCTGGCCGCCGCCAGCGCAGCCGGGCCGCTGGCCTCGCTGGCACCGAGGTCGAGCAGCGCGCCCGTCCGGCCCGGGGTGCGGTTCCACACCGTCAGAGGGAACCCGGCCCGAGCGAGGTTGGCCGCCATCGCCGCGCCCATCGTGCCCATCCCGGCGAAGCCGATCCGCTCCTTGGCATCCATCGCCGGGACAGTAGAGCGTGGTTGCAGGCGCACCGTCGGCCGGCGCCCGGGGCGCGGCCGCCAACGCCGTCGCTCGCATCGTTCATGGCGTCAGATCTGGCGACATGCGCCGAATCGGACGACATGAACGGCTCGTGCCCGCATGATTCAGTTGACACTTACGTAAGTGTCTGCTTAATCTCTGCCTCTGTGGACGCAGCGCTCAAGGCCTTGGCCGAGCCTCGGCGGCGGGAGATCCTCCGCCTGGTGTGGTCGCAGGAGCGGCCGGCAACTGACATCGCGGATCACTTCGCCGAGGTCACGCGTTCGGCCATCTCCCAGCACCTCGGCGTCCTCAAGGAGGCCGGGCTGGTGAGCGAGCGGCGCGACGGCACCCGGCGGCTGTACGTCGCCCGCCACGACGAGATGAAGAAGCTCCGCGACTTCCTCGACGACTACTGGACGAGTGGGCTGGAGCGACTGCGAGACGTCGCCGAGGCCGCGCAACGAGACAAGGAGAAGCGCTGATGGCTGACCTGGTACGGGAGATCATGATCGACGCCACCCCGGAGACGATCTGGCCCTTCCTCACCGAGGCGGACAGGCACGTCGAGTGGGAGGGGACGAAGGTCGAGCTCGACCCGCGGCCCGGGGGCATCTACCGGGTGCTCGTCGCCGGCGAGTTCCAGTCCGCGGGTGAGTTCGTGGAGGTGGTGCCGAAGGAACGGTTGGTGTTCACCTTCGGCTGGGAGCAGGAGGGCAACCCGATCACGCCGGGTTCGACCACCGTGGAGATCACGCTGCACCCCGAGGGCGCCAAGACCCGCCTTCGCCTCGTCCATCGCGGCCTGCCCGACGACAACGCCGTCGAGCAACACACCCAGGGGTGGACGCACTACCTCGACCGCCTCGCGCTGCGGGCGGCCGGCGGCGACCCGGGTCCGGACGCCCGGACCGGAGGGGACGACTGATGGACCTCGTCAAGGCCCACGACCACGCCCTCGATGTGACCGAGGCCATCGTCGCCGCGGTCCGACCCGACCAGCTCGCCCTGCCGACGCCGTGCGCCGAGTTCGACGTTCGCATGCTCCTCGGCCACATGATCGCCGGCAACGACCGCTTCGTGCTGGTGGCCCAGGGTGAGCCCATCGAGTCCCGTCCGGTCATGGCCTCGTTCGCCGGTGACGACGCCGCGCCCGCGTACCGCGCCTCTGCCGCCGCCGTGTCCGCGGCCTGGCACGACCCGGCTGCGCGTGGAGCGGGCGGCGCGGCTGCCCATCGGCGAGGTGCCGGGCGAGTTCGCCCTCGCCATGCACACCGTCGAGACCATCGTGCACGGTTGGGACCTCGCCAAGGCGACGGGCCAGCCGACCGAGATCGAGCCCGAGCTGTGCGCCTTGGCGCTGGGAGGCGGCGAAGGACATCGGCGAGGAGCTCCGCGGCCCTGGCCGCCCGTTCGGCCCGGTGGTGTTCGTGGCGCCGACCGCGTCCGACACCGATCGCCTGGTCGCCTGGATCGGCCGGCAGCCGTAGCAGGCGGGTCAGCCGGTGGGATCGGCCGGCAACGGGCGCGAGCCGGGCGATCCCGTAGCCGTCGACGTTGTCCCGGGCGAGGCCGCTGACCACGATCTTCCCGTCGTCCAGCACGGCGACGTTCTCGCCGATGTCGGTGAAGCCGAAGAAGTCGATGGTGAAGAAGCCACCGTCACCGAAGGATTCGTCGACCTCCCCGCCGGCGGTGAACCGGGCGACGGCGAAGTTCGGGTTGATGCTCTGGGCCGTCCCGGCCACCACGATGCTGCCGTCCGCCTGCAGGGCGGCCGCGTTGGCGGTGTCGCCCTGGCCGCTGATGCCGAGGTCGGCGAAACCGTCCGTGCCGAAGTCGGGATCGGGATCGCCGTCGGCTTCCAGGCGGACGACGAGGAGCTCGGTGGTGCTGCTGGGCAGCGCCGGCGGGACCGCGGCGTCCTCGGTGCCGACCAGCACCAGCGGGCCGTCGGGCTGGAGCACGAGATCGTTGCCGGCCAACGTGTCCGCCAGCGTCACCTCTCCCCCGGTCCCGAAGCTGCCGTCGGGCTGGCCGTCGGACAGGTAGCGGACGACGTCGGTGTGATGATCGATGCCGACGCCGTTGCTGCCGGGGTTGCGGCTCGAGCCGCTCACGACGATGGCGTCGTCCGGCTGGACCACGACGTTCTGGGCCTCGTTGGTGACCTGGCCGACGTCGGTGGTGAGCTGGCCGCCGAGGCCGAAGCTCGGATCAGGGGTGCCGTTGTCGAGGAAGCGGGCGACGACGATGTCGCCGAAGTCGATACCGGCCGGATCATTGCGGGAACGGGTGCCGGCCACGACGATCTTGCCGTCGGGTTGGATGGTGACGTCGTTGGCGATGCCGGCGACCGCGCCGGTCACGATGCCCTGGTCGCCGAAGCTCTCGTCGAGGCTGCCGTCGTCGTCGTAGCGGGCGAGGGCGATGTCGTCCCGGTCGGTATAACCAGCCACCACGATCCGGCCGTCGGACTGGATGGCGACGCCGAGGGCTTCTTCCTGGGCGAAGCCGCCGCTGATGTCGGTGGTGACAAGGCCGTCGGCGTCGAAGGTCTCGTCGGGCGAGCCGTCGGGGTCGAACCGGGCGACGACGAAGTCCGCGAACGTCCCGCCCACCATCACGATCTTGCCGTCGGGCTGCACGGCCATGGCCGACCGGTCGCCGCCGAAGGCGGTGGTGGTCGCCTTGCCCCCGTCCCCGAACGTGGGATCGAGACCGAAGTCGAGGACCGGCGGGGGCGCGGGGTCGTCGTCACGGATCGTCAGCACGGCGGAGGCCGGCGTGCCCAGGGCCGCGCAACCGCCGGGGTCGGAGAGGGTGAGGTCGACCGTGGCGTCCGGCTCGCCGCCGACAGAGTCCTGCAGGATCGGCACCTCGACCCGCCGAGGGACGTCGTCCCCGTCGGCGAAGAAGACCGACGCGTTCACGGCGGTGTAGTCGGTCCCGGCCACGGCCGTGCCGTCGCTCGTGCTGACCGTGGCGGTGACAGCCCCGCTGGTCCCACCCGTCCGGGTCACGATGACCGTCGGCGTCGGGCTGGCTTCGCTGACCGCGAAGCTGTCGGCCTCGAACTGCAGCACGCCGGCTGCGGGATCGGGGCTGGGGATGGACTGGCACGGCGCCGGCTCGACGGGCTCCTCCGCCGGACGCGGCAGGTCGGGCACGTCGGTCGGCTCCAGGCCGTTGAACGTGACGTTCGATCCGCCGGTGCCGCCCAACGGGTCCCTCAGAAAGGCGCTGGCAGAGGTGCCGAACTCGCTCGGCCCTCTCGCGATGCGGTTGTACGTGGTGGCGTCGATGGAGGACTGGAGCGTGAAGGCCTCACCGACGTCGACCGAGGACAGGTCCACGTCGTAGGTCTGGGGCTCCCGCAGGGTCATGAGGACGAGCGCCTCGCGGTGCCCGTCGAGGTTGTCGATCACGAAGTCGAAGTCCTCGACGTCCCACAGGGGGACCCGGGAGAACCGGGGGTTCCAGACCTCGCTGTCCCAGTTCTCGGCGAAGCCGGTCACCGTGGCGCCGCCGGCCACGTGGAAGAACGTCCGGAAGGGGATGATGTCCGGCGCCGGCGGCACGGTGAAAGCCTCGACCTCGAAGAAGAGCTGGCCCTTGATGAGGTCGCAGCGCAGGCCGTCGGCGTGGATCTCGGGGCAGGTCCGCTGCAGGATGTCGTTGAGGTCGGTCGTCTCGATGAACGCGGCCGACAGCGTGACCGAAAGCGACGCGTCCGGCACGCGCTTGATGAAGCTCTGCGTCTGCTCGAGGTCGGCCTGCCCGCCGATCGGCTCCTCGGCGACGTTGGCGTTGCCGCCGGGCGCTTCGGCTCCCACCCAGAAGGTGCGGCCGTCCTCGGTGGAGGCGATCTGGCCGGTGGCGATGCCGTCCGACGGAAGCGACGTGCCGTCGGGATCGAAGACGTCCGTGTCGCGGAAGGTCGGCCCGAAGTCGTGCAGCTCGTGCAGCACGTCACCGACCTGGATGTCGGCGTCGACCTCGACCCGATCCAGCGCGTCGCCGCGGAACTCGCGAGAACGACCACTCCCGGATGGGCTCACCGCGGACGAGCGGCGGTGTGCTCGTCGTCGTGGTGGCCGGATCAGTGGCGGGGGTGACGGTCTGCGCCTCCTGCGGAGGGGTGCAGGCGATGAGGAGGCCGCCGAGCACACCGCCGGCCGATCCGATGCGGGCGAGCAGGCGATGCGTGGCGTTCATGTTGCGCGGATACGGCGCTGAGTCGGCTCCGGTTCCTCGACAGCCGTCCTGTTCGTGCGACGTTCGTCACGTCGGGTCAGGGCTCGTCGTCCTCGTCGGGGGGTGGTGCGCCGTCGCGCTCGTCCCGCGCGGCCCACTCGAGCAACGGGTCGATGCCGGTAGACGGCGGCGTCGATGCCGGCGTGCAGATCGCCCAGGGCCGCGAACCGGGCCGGCACGGTGCTCATGGTGCAGTCGTGGGGATCGACGTCGTCGATCTCGTCCCAGGTGATGGGGGTCGACACCGTGGCGTCGGGGAACCCCCGCACCGAGTAGGCCGCCGCCATCGTGTGGTCGCGGGCGTTCTGGTTGTAGTCGACGAACAGCGCCGCGGGGTCACGGTCCTTGCGCCACCACGTGGTGGTCACGTCCTGCGGGGCGCGGCGCTCGACCTCGCGGGCGAAGGCCAGGGCCGCCCGGCGGACGTCCTTGAACCCGTGCTCGGGCGCGATGCGCACGTACACGTGCAGGCCGCGGCCACCTGACGTCTTGGGCCACCCGACGGCACCGAGCTCGTCGAGCACCTCGCGGACGACGTGGGCGACCCGGCGGATGCGCTCCGGCGGGCAGTCGGGCATCGGGTCGAGGTCGATGCGCCACTCGTCGGGCTGCTCCACGTCGCTCTGGCGTGAGTTCCAGGGGTGGAACTCGACCGTCGACATCTGGACCGCCCAGATCACCTCGGCCAGCTCGGTGACGCACAGCTCGTCGGCGTGCTGGCCGTAGCGCGGGAAGTGGACGCGCACGGTGCCGAGCCACGCCGGCGCGCCGGCCGGCACCCGCTTCTGATGGACCTTCTCGCCGCTCACGCCGGTCGGGAAGCGGTGGAGCATGCACGGCCGCTCCCGCAGCGCGTTCACGATCCCGGGCCCGACCGCCAGGTAGTACTCGGCCAGGTCCCGCTTCGTGGCGCCGGTGGCGGGGAAGTACACCCGGTCGGGGTTGGAGATCCTGACGGTCCGCTCCCCCACCTGCAGCTCGATCGCCGGCGAGGTGGCCATGGGCGGAGGGTAACGGTGCCGTCCGCGAGAATCGCGAGGACCGTGGCTCGTCGCGCTCCCCGCGGGGGAAGCGACGAGTCCGAGGCGAGGACATGCCCCATGACCACTGGCGCGACGGACGCAGACCTGATGCACGCTCACCTGGCGTGGCAGCGGTTCACGGGCGACACCGTGGTCCCCGCGGTGGCCGGCGGGGCGAGGTGACTGCGCTGCTCATCGCCGGCGGCGCCGTCGTCGGCGCTCGTGGCGTCGCGCCCGCCGACGTGCTGGTGGTCGACGGTGCAATCGTGGCCGTCGGGCCGGCCCTGTCGGCTCCCGACGGCGCGGTCGTCGTTTCGGCCGACGGGCTCTTCGTCGCGCCTGGCTTCATCGATCTCCAGCTCAACGGTGCGCACGGCATCGACCTCACGGAGGAACCGGAGCGACTGTGGGAGGTCGCGACCCGTGCTCCCCCGCTACGGCGTGACCGGCTTCCTGCCCACGATCGTCACCTCACCGCCGGAGGTCGTGGATCGGGCCATGGCCGCGCTGGCCGTCGCGCCCGGCGGGGTTCGCCGGCGCCGAGCCCTTCGGCCTGCACCTCGAAGGGCCGATGCTGAACCCTGAGCGGCGAGGTGCTCACCCTGGCTCGTTGCTGCGGCAGCCAGAGCCTTCGTTGGTATCGGGCTGGTCGCGGCAGGCCGGTGTCGCCCTGGTGACGCTGGCGCCCGAGCTGCCGGGCGCGCTGCCGGTCATCGAGCGGCTGGCCGCCGAGGGTGTGGTGGTCTCCGCCGGCCACACCGGCAGCTTCGGTTCGTGAGCTCGCCGCCGCCGTCGACGCCGGCGTCAGCTACATCACGCACCTGTTCAACGCCATGGCGCCCTTCTCGCATCGCTCCCCCGGTCCGATCGGTGTCGCCCTGGCCGACGAGCGCCTCACCGTCGGCCTCATCGCCGATGGCATCCACGTCCACCCGACGGCAGTGGCCGCGGCGTGGCGGGCGCTCGGCCCCGACCGTCTCAACCTGGTGAGCGAC
Source organism: uncultured Acidimicrobiales bacterium (assembly GCA_963813375.1). Lineage (GTDB taxonomy): Bacteria > Actinomycetota > Acidimicrobiia > Acidimicrobiales > Ilumatobacteraceae > DASTFY01. Next base: position 360,719 of record CAWEYT010000002.1, read on the forward strand.
GCGGTCGCCGCGCTCGGGGTTGCCAGGCGGTTCGTCCCGTCTGGCCGGTCGCGATGTCACGGTCGGCGAGGACGGTGTCCGCCTGCCCGACGGCACCCTGGCCGGCAGCGCGCTCTCCCTCGACCAGGCGGTGCGCAACCTGATCTCCTTCACCGGCTGCTCCGTACCCGAGGCGGTCGCCACGGTGACCTCGACGCCGGCCCGGGTCCTCGGCCTGGACTCACAAGGGCGTCGTGGCCACCTGGCTTCGACGCCGACCTCGTCCTGCTCACCCCCGACCTGCGGTCGTGAGCACGGTCATCGCCGGCCACGAGGTCCACCATTCGCCGGAGGTGGCCCAGTGGAGGTCGTGATCGTCGAGTCGGTCACCGAGCTCGGCTCGATCGTCGCCGGCGCGATCGAGGCGCTGCTCGACCGCAAGCCGGACGCCGTCCTCGGCCTGGCCACCGGTAGCTCGCCCGTTCCGGTCTACGACGAGCTGGTCGACCGATTCGCTCGTGGCCGGATCTCGTTCCGGCGGGCTCGGGCGTTCCTGTTGGACGAGTACGTCGGCCTGCCCCCCGGCCAGCCGGAGTCCTACCGGTCGGTCATCGAACGAGCCTTCACCGGGCGAGTCGACTTCGCTCCCGGCGCCGTGATGGGGCCGGACGGGAACGCGTGCGACCTCATCGCAGCCTGTCGCGCCTACGAGATCGGCCATCGCCTCGGCCGGCGGCGTCGACCTCCAGCTCCTCGGCGTCGGAGCGGACGGCCACATCGGCTTCAACGAGCCCGGCTCGTCCCTCGGCTCCCGCACTCGCCTCAAGACGCTGACCCACCAGACCAGGGAGGACAACGCCCGCTTCTTCGGCTCCGTCGACGACGTGCCACGCCACGTGCTGACGCAGGGCGTCGGGACGATCCTCGACGCCCGCCACCTCGTGCTGGTGGCGTCGGGTCGGGCAAGGCTGAACCGGTCGCCAAGGTCGTCGAAGGTCCGGTCACGGCGATGGTCCCCGGCTCGGCGCTCCAGCTCCACCCGCACGTCACCGTGGTGCTGGACGACGCCGCGGCCTCCGCCCTCACGCTGTCCGACTACTACCGGGAGACGTGGGCCGCGAAGCCCAGGTGGCAGGGACTGTGACCCCGGGACGGCAGACGAGCCCTCAGCGGAGGTCGCGCCAGGACCAGGGCGCGCCCTTCGAGAAGGAGCTCCGGGTCTCCTGTCCACAGCTCAGCGTCGTGTGTCTGCGCGGTCGCCGCCGCGAAGGCATCGGCGTAGGCGAGCGGGAACTCGGACTTGATCTTCCCGGCCTGCCGTGAAGTAGATGCGGCGACGTTGAACGTGGCCGAGGTTCAGCCGGCAGGCCACCACGCCGTTTCCAACCGCCACTTGCCAACCCAGATAGCGACGGGTCCAGCTGACGAGCGGCACCGCTAGTCCCTCTGACCGGGAGGCAGGCAGCCTGCGGGCCTCCCTGTCCCGTGTCAAGGATCCCGGCGCCCGGACCTCGCTGGATCGAACCGGCCGCCTGCTTGCGCGCAATCGGGCGTCATACGAAGGTCGGTCATGCGTCTGTTCTGTGGAAGGTCAACCGCCGGCGCCGAAGCCGGGCGTCCGGCGGCAGTCAAACTGGAGGATGGAACGTGGCGACCACGGCGCTGGATGTGATTGGCCTCTTCGAAGGCCGGTGGCGCGTCGTCGAACGATCAGTGCGAGGCTATGGCGAACGATGGGCTGTCGGAGACAGCAGGGTGCTCGCCGTCTACGGTCGAGGTGGCGTCAGTCACGATCTGATCTTCTCGACTGAGCGCTGCTGGGGTGACCAGCTTTGGATCGATCACGAACAGCTGACCGATAGTCAGGAGCACGGACTGCGGTCGCTGCTGGCGGATGTTCGGGGAGTCGACGACGCAGAATCGCTCGCTCGCACCCAGCTCGTCTACGGCCTCAGGGCCGATCGCATCACCCCCGAGGTTGCAGACCAGCTCGTCGAGATCCTGCTCGACTGACACAAAGGACTTCACGCCCGGTCGGTACGGAGCGCGCCCTTCACGCGTTGCGGAGGCTGGGTCGGGTCCCCGCCGTCAGCGGGTGAGATCCAGCTCGACGGCCGCCGACAGCCCGTGGTTGAGGGCGGACGGCGTGGTGCACAAGAGTTTCGACCATGGCCGACCTCGTGCGGGTCATCAGTTGGAACCTCGCCTATGGGAAGCCCGCTGGGTTCAAGACGATCGCCAACCGCCGGCGCCAATGGGCGCTGCTCGGCGCGGTGGCCGCCGACGTCGTACTGCTACAGGAGTGCCGTCCAAGCGACCTTCGCCTGCACGCGCCCGCCTGGATGGCCGATGAGTACCAGTGCGTCGGCGTGCTCCGGCAGGATTGGCGGCTCTGCGCGTCGATGCTGGTGCGCCAACCCCACGTCGTGGAACCGCTCGACCTCCGCGAGCTGGGCGGGGTCGAGCGACGATGGCTGGAGCACCTCCCAGGTTGCTGGGCTGCCGCATCGGTCACCATCGACGGGGTCAGGATCGCGGTCGCGAGCATCCATGCACTCGCCATGGAGGTGGAACTCGGTGCTGCTGTCAGCTTCGAGGACCACGAACGGCTGCGTCGAACGGGTTTGCCGCGCGCCTGGTGCAACGACGTGCTCGTTGGTGCTCTCGAGCCCTGGGTCGCCGGCCGCCGCTTCATTGTCGGGGGCGACTGGAACAATTCTCCACTCTTCGACGCCAACTACCCGCGGCGATCAGCCAGAGGGGTCGGCCCGAGCACCGAGTTCTTCCAGCGACGCAAGCTCGCCGAATGGCATGACGCGATGCGGAAGTTCCACGACGGCGACGTCCGCACCTATCTCGACGAGCGCTCGGCACCGTACGAGCTCGACCACGTGTTCGTCGACGCCACCACCTACGAGGGGGTTGCCAACTGTGAGGCTGTCGACCACGTGACGACGCGCGGTCTGAGCGATCACGCACCGGTGGTGGTCGAGTTCGCCGTGTGACGCGCGGAGCCAGCGGTCACCAGCGGAACGGAACTCCGCTACACCCCCGTGCGATGCTCCTTACAGCCTTCGGCCAGAGGCGGAACCATGCTGGCCGAGGGTGCCAATCCCGAACACCTTGAAGGAGTCGCGCGTGAACGCGCCCAGCCCCATCGTCCACATCTACGTCCTGCTCGATCATTCCGGCTCCATGTCGGCCATGGCCGAGCAGGTGGTCGCCGGCTTCAACCGGCTTCTCGCCGAGCAGCAGGCCGACGGCCACGACGCCCGCATGACCCTGGTCCAGTTCGACGACGTCGATCCTCGGGAGGTCGTCTTCGAGGCGATACCCCTGGCCGAAGTCGTCCCGTTGCGAGCACAGGACTTCGAACCCCGGGGCATGACACCCCTGCTGGATGCCACCGGCGGCATCATCCACCGCGCCGCGCAGCGGGCCGCCGAGCAGGCCTCGGCTGGTCAACCGCCGGAGCAGGTCCTCGTCGTGACCATCACCGACGGGGAGGAGAACCACAGCCAGGAGTTCACCCGCCGGCGTGTCGTCGAGCTGGTGCGGGCGAAGGAGGCCGAGGGGTGGACCTTCGCTTTCCTCGGCGCCGGACTGGACGCCTATCAGGAGGCCGGCTCGATGGGCTACCAGCACGGGTCCGTTCAGTCGTTCCAGCCCGACGGCACGGGTGCCGAGATCGCCTTCACCAGCCTCTCGGCCAAGACCGCCGACTTCCGCGGCAAGCTGCGGCAGGGCGAGGCGGTGGCCGCCGGCGACTTCTTCGAGGGCGACAAGCCTGCGGATGCCGACCGTCGGGAGCGAGGTTCGAAGTGAAGGATCAAGACCCCTCACGCATCGAGGACGACCTTGACCACTTCGACCCGGTGGCCTACATCGAGCGTGTCGAGTGGCGTTTCGCGAAGACCATGCCGGACAACCCGCACTGGTACACGGTTCGACCCCGGCCGCCGGCGCCGGATGACCCGGGCTTCGAGTCGATGGTCCGGCTGATCCGCCGGGACGGGCGCGTCCGGCTCTGGCATGGCCGGCCGTTCACCTATCTGATCGTCGGCGAATGGGACTACTGGACGATGGGAGAGCCGATCGACGAGACCGTCATCATCAACCGGAAACGCACGGACGAGAACGATTGGGACGACGAATGAGAACGACCGGCGCGGCCGGAACGTGCTCTCCGAGGACTAGTCCTCGGTCCTGCATCCGGAGCTGACATGGTTTCGTTCTACGACTTTCCGACCGCGCCCATCAGCTGCCGCGCTTGCAGCTGGGCTGGCGTCGGTGCGGACGCCAGACAGGGCGAGCTGTTCAGAGAGCTCGTGGAGTACGACTGCCCAAGCTGCGGCGATCGGGTGGCAGTCGTTCTGTTCCCGACCCGCGAGGAAGCTGCCGACGCAGCCCGGCGTGGTGTGCCGGAGGCCGTCGCGGACCTGGAGTCATTCGCCAAACAGGATCGGCGCTGGAGACGCGTTCTCGAGAGCCGCACGCGGCTGATCGTCGTGCCGGACGAGCTCGGCACGGGCGATGTCCGATGTCAACTGACCTTGGAGCAAGACGACGATGAGCGCTGGCTCGTGCTGTCTGCCAACGGGATCGAACTCCACCGCGAGCTGGCGGTGTGGGAGAGCACGGAGCCTGCCCATCGCCTCCTCTGCCGCGATGCGTGATCGCTTCGGCGACCGACTCCTCCGCTTCGACTACGGGCCGGCCATGCTCTACCTCGGCGGCGACCGCCTGAGCTCGATCGATGAACTGGCTGCGATGGTTGCGGATCTCCCCGAGCAGCGACAGCTAGCTCAGGTCCCTCGCGCCCGCTGTCCTATCACCCCCAGACCGCTGCTCGGACGTCCCTGGTGCGGACGCAGGAGTGTCGTCAGTGGCGCGCGCCATCCCGTCTGCGTAGAAGACTCGCCATGTGACAGAAGAAGGACGATTGCTTGTTCGGCGCGGCGGCGGACCGTGGTCTAGCCCCGAAGTGGCCGCCTACACGAACGAGGCGCATCTCCAGCAGTTGCTTGTTGCCGATCCTGCACGCATTCCCGGAGTGAATGCCGGAGCGCACGCCGTCGACGAGCTACCGACAGAGGCGGGTCCAATTGACGTTTGCGTCGTTGACGCCGAGGGCGCAATCACCGTCGTCGAGTGCAAGCTCGCATCGAATTCTGAACGGCGCCGAATGGTAATCGGCCAAGTGCTCGACTACGCGGCAGCGGTCTGGGTAGGCGGTCCCGCGGAATTCCACGCCGCCTGGCGAGCCCGGGGCGGCGCCGACTTGACCGAAGTACTCGGCATCGACGGACTTGGGCAGTTGACACAGAACATCTCCGAGGCTCGGATTCACCTCTGCCTCGCTGTCGATCTGATCGACAGCGAGCTTCGGAGGCTCATCGAATATCTGAACAAGGCGTCCCGTCCCGACGTGATGGTCACGGCGCTCCAACTGACGTATGCCAAGCACAGCGACGTCGAGATCCTGGTTCCGGCAACATTCGGAGGCGAGCTCGCGACGGCCAAGAATCGACAACGTGCGACGGACGAGCGTTGGTCGCGCGAGCGATTCCTGGAAGCAGTTGCCAGCTGACACTGATCGTGCCCGGGTCGCCCGCCTCTTCGACCTCGTAGATGAACCCGCCGATCGACGAGGGACGAACGATCTTCTCTGGTTCGGCGCCTATCCCGGTGGAAGCATCTTCTTCTATCCCTATGGCCTCGCAGCACCCGCCCTTGTATGTCTGGATCAACTCAAGGGGCCAACCACTCGTCTACGGCGCTTGGAACCAGTTCATGGCAACGACGCATCACGACGGCTTCGAGCCACTTGCCCGTCTGCTGGGACAGGACCATCACGGCAACGCCCGAGGGGTCCCGCTCGGCGAACTCGACGTCGAGGACCTCTGGCGGGCAACCGTTGAGTCGGCGATCGCCATCAATGAGCACCCGGCTGAGACCCGAAGGCGCGAAAGCGTCGTTGGCGTCGGACCCGACAGTGACCTGACTAGCGAGTCGATGTTGCTTATGGTGGACTGAGAGACGACGGGCTTTCATGTCTGGCCAGACGCCGCACGCGAGCTCCACGGCCAGGCCCGGTTCACAGAGAACGTGTCCCCGGTTCATTGTCAGCCGACTGAAGGACGGACTGCGCCCACGATGCGCTCGGTCAAGACCTCAGCGTCGTCGGGCTCGACGAGCCACATCGTGCCCTGCGCCATCCTGCCGCGTATGTGTTTCACGCAGGCATTCAACTGGTCGTCGTACATGGGTGCCATCTTGAGAAGGTCGCTCGGAAAGGTCGGTCGCCAGCGGATCTCATCGTCCTCGGGGGCATAGGAGATGATGATGCCCCAGCCCCACAGTCCTGGCTCGGCCGCACCACTCACGGCATACCAACAGACCATCCGGTCCCCTGGGGCTGGATCATCTCCGCCACAGATCTTTCGAGTGGGCCATGTCATGGGCCCGCCCTCCCAGACGTCTTGTCGATAGCCAGCGTGGCCCCAAACTGACGCGCTCAGCTGGTACAACCACATCTGGCTCACCCGCGCATTGTGGCATGCGGCCGGAGCTATGCGAGGAAGCGGCCATGTCTGAGAAGGTGAAGCTGAGCGGCGACCTGCTGGTGCTGCTGGAACGTCACGTTCCGGTGGGCACAACGGTCATGACCTTGGCGGATGGGCAGCCGAATTGGATCGTCAGCATCACAGACGATGGCGTCACGATCGAGACAGAAGCGTCGAAGGAGAAGGGCCGTGGTCCGCGGCGGGTCGAGGCTTGGATGCTCCAGGCGGCGTGGGATCACCTGGCCCGCGAAGGCTGGCTCACCAACAAGTACCTCCTGTCCACCGCCGGACTGAACGTCAAGCGCTCGTCCGCGGTCTGCGCGATTCTCGCTCACCTCCCCGGTGTCGAAGTCGCCTCGTCGAAGCCGATCGAGCTGCGGTACCGGTCGGATCGCGGCGACGTCGTTGACCGCGCGTTCCGCTTGGCACGCGAGGCCCACGGAGACCAACTGCGGAAGGGGACGAGCATCCCGTACCTCTCGCACCTCATGTCGACGGCTGCGATCGTGTGGGAGCACGGCGGCAGCGACGAGCACGCGGCAGCGGGCCTGCTCCACGACTATGTCGAGGACCAAGGGGGCGTGGAAGCGCTCGAGCGGCTGCGGACGGAGTTCGTTGATCATCCGCTCATCGTCGAGATCGTCGATGGGTGTTCGGACGCGGTGCCGGGTCTCGGTGAGGAGAAGGCGCCTTGGGTCGAGCGCAAGGTGGCATATCTGCGACACCTCGGCGGCCAGCCGGCGCACGTGCTGCTCGTGTCGGCGGCCGACAAGCTGCACAACGCCCGGTCGATGCTGGCTGACTACCGCGTCTCGCGGGAGGAGCTGTGGGCGCGGTTCAACCGCGGCCGCGAGTATCAGCTCTGGTACTACGAGGAGCTGGTACGGGTGTTCTCAGCGCAGCTGCCGGGACCACTCGCTGATGAGCTCACTCGCACGGTGTCCGAGCTCCGCCATCTCGTGTTGGACGCCGCGCCCTCAGCCGACTTAGAGGTCGCCGCGCTCCGCGCCCGCCTGGAACAGGGCGATGGATGACCGAGTGTCAGATTGCCGAAGAGGACCGCCGCAACGCTTTCGCGGCGAATCGGTTGTGAGTCTCGTCATGCTCGACGACGAAACCGACCGCCGGATCGCCCAACCGGAGTCGCTGCACTGCCCATTCGAGGACCTCGAGAGCACCAGGGCCGGTAACCACGAACCTCAAGCTCTTGGACGTTCGTTCATCAGACGCCGGGCTCGTCTCGGTCACGCAGTCAGCCTTCACCTTCGAGTCGACCGGACGACGACCATGGAAGTCGTTCAGCGTGATCATGCTCACCTACCCTCCTGCACATCGCAGTTGACGATGTCACACCGATAACCCGACGATCTGTCGAGTGAGTCGAGGCGGAGTAGCCGCGCTTCTTCCCGGGTGCCGGGTGGAACCTACTGCTGCTCAGGACAGGGGATCGAGGAGCGAGC
>CAWEYT010000003.1:0-81709 GCA_963813375.1 uncultured Acidimicrobiales bacterium
GTCGAACAGGAGATAGTCACCGCGGCGCGTTGGACATCTCGCTCGAGGGGACCAGCCGGCGGCGGCGCGATGCCGGGCTGGGTCACGCGGCGAGCTCGGCTCGTTGCGGTGGCTCGATGCGCCAGCGGGCGCTGGCGGTGACGCGGAGGTTCTCGGCACCCAGGCGATGGACGAGCTCGTGGTGGAACCAGCAGAGCAATCCGGTGTTGTGCACGGCGGTGGGCCCTCCGCGGGCCCGACGGTTCTCGGTGATGGATGTCGCAAGCCCATGGGGGTGCGGTGCAACCCTCGTACCGGCAACAGCGGTCCCGGGTGATGACCGCCTTGGCGATGGCCGGTGACACCGACCGGGTGGCCCGGCCGACGTCGAGCGGTTCGCTCCGCCCTGAGGTGATGACCCGGCTGACGTTGGCGTCCTCGGCCAACCGACGGGCCTGATCGCCGCGGATGACCGCGCCCGACGTGAGCATGGCCGAGCCGCCCGTGCGCGCTTCCAGTACCTCGAGATCGACGAGGACGACCACATGGGGCCTTCCGAGGCGACCGGTGGTGACCTTGGTCTGGTGGTCCAGGAAGAAGCGTGCCACTGCTCCGAGCGCCCGAGCGCGACGTTCGGCGTAGGGCATGGTCGTGGGCAGCTGCAGCGACTCGACTGCAGTCGACAGCGCGACGTCGAGCATCTCGGCGTCGACCAGGTCCAGGGTGGCCTCGACCGTGGCCCGGTCCGTGCGGCGGCTGATCGTCAGCGACGGCACGACCGGCGTGGACGCGGCGCCGTGCGCCAAGCGGGCCTGTTCGACTGCTGCCGCCACGTGCTCCACCGGCGTCGTGCGGGCCTGCTCGACCAGCGCCTGCTGCGTCTCCTCGGGCAGGTCCGCCGCACGCACCAACTCTGCCGCCTTCGCCTTCGAGACCTCGCCGGAGGCCATGGCGTCGGCCACGAGGGGCGACTCGGCCAGTTGGACGGCGAGCTCGACGTCGTGCCGACTCGTGCCCCGTCGTTCCCCGGCCAGTCCTGCGACCCAGCTCGCGGTGTCCCGGGCACCGTCCCGGCGGTGGAGAGCACGCTCGTCGGCCAGGCGGATGGTTCGCAGCCACAAGGCCTGGAACGTGGTCTGGAGGGCGGCCAGCCGTCGGACCGAGCAAGCCAACGTCTCGTCGTCGCACGCGTCGAGACCGGCGTCCAGCCGATGGAGAGCATCGGCGAGGTCATCGAGAGCAGCGAGCACGACCGCACGATAGCGAACGTATGTTCGTCTGTCAAGCAGCGGGGCGAATTCCGATCACTCTAGGGGCGATCCCGTAGATGGCGGTCGGCGATCGCACGGTCGTGGTGGCCAAGGACTACCTCGGAGGACCAGATCCCAAGCTCGCCGACACGCCGGTCGGGATCGAGGATGCCACGGCAGCCACATCGTCCTCGACCTGGGCGACGGGCGCTACGCCTTCTACGCGCGCCTGAAGCCGGACAGCGTCACCGTCGACGTGGGAGCCGGGTCTGCAAGGGCGCAGGCACTGCCGACGGGCATCGCCGGGCCACAGGCAATCCTGCGACCGAGCCGTCGTCGCGCTTCCTCATGCTCGAGATCGATCCCGACGAGGAGGATGGGCGTCCGTTCTGGCTCTGGCGGCTCATGATCGACGCCGCGCATCAACGGCGCGGCTACGGCAGGGCGGCGCTCGATCTCGCGCTCGGGAGCTTCGTCGCCGCGGTGCCGACGAGTTGTACCGTCATGGATGTCGGGCGAAGCGGGCCCCGAGGCCTTCTACCTGCGCCTCGGATTCGTCCCTACCGGGGAGATCGACGAGACGAGATCGTCGCCCGCCTCGTGCTCTGATCCTGTCGGCTTCGCAGCAGGCCCACCGGCCACCAAGTCGCAGCGCCTGAACCGTCAGGGCTGCACGATGAGCGTGTCGTCGTCGAGCCATTCCGCGCTCCTGCCTCGATCGGCGACCTTGGTCGTGTCGCCCGTGGCGACGTCCACGACGTAGATGGCGCCGACGTCCACATAGGCGAGCCGCGTCCCGTCGGGCGACATCGTTGGGTAGAAGATGCTCACGATCTCATCGACGAGGGTACGCCGGGAACCCCCGTCGGCGCCGACGATCACGATGCTGTCGCCGTTGAGATTCGAGGTCGGTGTCACGATCGCCAGCTCCTCCCCGTCCGGGAAGTAGATGGGGAACAGCGCATCCTCGAGCAGGAGGGTCGGCTCACCGCCGGTGACGGGGACCGACCAGGCGTCCCACCTCGTGTCCGGATCGGTGCCGTGGGGGCGGTGGTAGATCACGCGCTGACCGTCCGGGCTGAAGCGGGGACCGAGGAACCACGAGCCATTCTCCTCCGTTCCGAGATCGACGACCGTCGTCCGTTCGTCCGTCGTCACGTCGTGGACGACCAGTTCGCCGAGGTCTTGGCCCGTGCTGTCGCGCTCCTGGTACACGATCCTCGTACCATCGGGCGACCAGCCGCCACCGTTCCGGCCGAGCCCCTCGGTCGAGGCGAGCGCCTCGACGTCGCTGCCGTCGACGTTGGCGATCGTCACCACGTCCTCTTCCGTGCAGCACGTGCCGAACATGAGCCTGGTGCCGTCGGGCGAGGCCACATAGCTGAACACGTCCGGTTTGACGATGCTCTCCGGGAGTGCGGTCGGCTGACCCGTGGCCAGATCGAGGAAGTAGGGCGTGTCGGGTGGGATGACCGCCGACGCGTCCTCGGCCGGCAACGTCGTGACGGGTGTGGTGACCGGCTCGTTCGCGGGAGCGTCGTCGTCTTGGGCCGATCGCACGAGGGCGATGGCCGCTACGACCGCGGCGGCCGCGGCGAGGACGGCCACGGTGATCAGGCCGCCTTTCCGGCCGCGTCCGCCGTGGACGTCGGACGGGCTGTCGTGTTCGACGGGCGTCTTGAGGTAGTTCATCAACTCCCCCTCGGTCGAAGGTGCATCGGTGCTCGCGGTGACGTGGGCGGCCGCGCGCTGCAGGCTGGCCCGCAGCGTCGGGCCGAGCTCGCGCTCGAGATCGTCGAGGTCGCTCATGCGAGTTCCCTCCTCAGACTGAGCAGCGCTCGACGGAGGTCGGATCGGACGGTGCTCGGCGGGCGCCCGAGCACGGAGGCGATCTCGGTCAGGCTCAGGTCCTGGTAGAAGCGCAGGACCACGACGGCTCGCTGTATCGAGGGCAACGCCCGGACGAGACGCCACGTCTCGTCGATCTCCGGCTCGCCGGCCGGCTCACCCGCTGAGGTAGCGGTGGCCATGATCCTGGCCGACCGGCGGTGGACGTCGTTGGCCTGGTTGACCACCGCACGACGGAGGTACGCGGACGGCTCGTCGATGGTCGGCCAGCGCGGGACCGCGCTGGCAAACACCGTCTGGACGATGTCCTCGGCCTCGGTCCGGTCGCCGACGAGGAGGTACGCCAACCGCGTGAGAGCCAGCGCTGAAGAGCGGTAGACCGCTTCGAGCGCACGTGGCTCGCTCGACACCTCCCTCACGTCTCTCCAGTCGTGCAGGCTCCCCGGATCGTTGCACTTTCGACGAGATGAGGGCGCGGGCGGCGAAGAGCGCGTCCCCGGTCATCACACCTCGCCGCCGAGCGTGAAGCGGACGTAGCAGTACTGGTCGAGCAGCCGGGCGAGGCTGGCGTCCGGCTGCCCCAGCTCGGCGGCCAGTCGCGGCTCGTCCCAGCCGGTGTCCCGCAGCAGTTGCCGGGCCCAGCCTCGGCCGAGACGCAGGTGGGCGCCGAAGGCGATTGCATCCCGACCGCCGTGGAGCCGTTCGGCGATCACCTGGTCCCACGGTATGACCGCGCGCGGCCGGAGCGCGTACAGCGCCTTGGCCGCGGCCGTCGCTCCCATCGTGCGTTCGGTCCCGGCAACCGTGCGGGCGACCGGCAGGGAGCTCAGGTCCTCGAACGCGCCACTCAGCCAGGTGATCTGGTCGTCGCTCAGGTCGCTGAGCGGTCCGGTCACGGTGGCGATGTCGACGCTCCGCCGACCCCACCAGGCCGAGAGACCGACGTCGAAGAGGTCGGGCTCGCCCGGCCGGGCGTAGCGGATGCGGCACCCCCAGGTGTTGAGCCAGCGGTGGAGCGCCCGCCGGCGCTCGGCGAGTGAGAGGTCGACCTCACCGCCACTCGGCCCGAGCCCCGCGTCACTTCCGTCCACCCCGTACGACGCCGCGAACATCGAGACACCGGCGCGCACCGCCTCCAGCGTGATCTCCCGATCCTCGAGCGCGGTCACGCATCGCAGACTACGAACAGGGTTCCCCGCGGCGCCTGGGCCGCGGAGACCTTGGCCGCCGTAGGGTGCGGTCGATGGGAGATGGCACCCTCGGGCCAGCCGCCGCCTGGCGCCCGGCCCCCGGCTACCTCGACACCGCCACCTATGGCCTCCCGCCGATCGCCACCGTCGAGGCCGGCCACCGTGCGCTCGACGAGTGGGCCGACGGTTCGGGCCAGTGGCGGGTGTGGAACGACGCCGCGGACACCGCGCGGAGGTCCTTCGCCGCGCTCGTGGGCGCGACGCCGAGCTCCGTCGCGATCGGCCCGGCCGCGTCCACCTTCCTCGGGTTGGTAGCGGCCAGCCTGCCGGACACCGCCGAAGTGGTCGTGGCGGAGGAGGACTTCACCGCGCTGCTGTTCCCGTTCCTCGCCCAGGCGTCGCGCGGCGTCACGGTCCGCCCGGTGCCGCTGGTGGGCCTCGCCGACGCCGTCACGGAGCGGACGACGTTGGTGGCGTGGAGCGCGGTCCAGTCTGCCGATGGCCGCATCGCCGACACCGATGCCGTGCTCGACGCGGCGGCGACCGCCGGCGCACTGACCGTCGTGGACGCCACCCAGACGTTGCCGTGGTTGCGGGTCCCGCTCGACCGGATCGACGCCACGGTGTGCTCGGCCTACAAGTGGCTGTGCTGCCCGCGGGGGACGGCCTTCATGGTGGTCTCTCCCGCGCTCTTGTCGATGTGCCGGCCGAGCGCGGCCAGCTGGTTCGCGGCACCGGACGTCTACGGCGCGTTCTACGGCCCGCCGCTGCGCCTGGCCGACGACGCCCGCCGCCTGGACCTGTCGCCGGCCTGGCACGCATGGGTCGGCGCGACGGCCTCGCTCGACGTGCTGGGCCGGATCGGCATCGACGTGATCCACGACCACGACGTACGGCTGGCCGACGGCTTCCGCCAGAGGCTCGGCATCGCGCCCACCGGTTCGGCCATCGTGTCGATCGCCGGCCTGGGCGCCGGGATCGAGGACCGGTTGGCGGCGTGCGGCATCAAGGCCGCGGCGCGCGCCGACGGCTGCCGCTTGTCCTTCCACATCTACAACGACGATGACGATGTCGAGGCGGCCTGCGCCGCGCTCGAGCGCGTCGCTCCCTGACGGCTATCGGCGCCCCGTCCGAACGCTCGCTGTCAGCCGTCACGGCCGCGATGGCGGTGGCGTGCGGCCTGGCTGTCGCCACCATCTACTACGCGCAGCCGTTGCTCGACCTGTTGGCCGCCGACTTCCATGTCAGCCGGGGCACGGCGACCCTGCTGATCACCGCCAGCCAGCTCGGCTACGCGGTCGGCATCCTCCTCGTCGTCCCTCTCGGCGACCTCCTCGAGAACCGCCGCCTCGTCGTCACCCTTCTGCTGGCCGGTGCCGGCGCGCTGCTCCTCGCCCTCGCGTCGTGGAGCTTCGCCGTCTTCGCGTTCGCCTCACTGACCATCGGGGTGACGGCCTGCGTGGCGCAGCTCCTCATCCCGTTCGCCGCCAACCTCGCCCCGGACGACCGTCGAGGCCGGGTGGTCGGCCGCGTCATGAGCGGTCTGCTGCTGGGCATCCTCCTGGCTCGAACGGTGGCGAGTTGGGTGGCCGAGGCCGCCGGCTGGCGGACCGTGTACGTCGTCGCGACGGCGGCCACCGTCCTGACCGCGCTGGTGTTGCGGCGGCTCCTGCCCTGCCGACAGCCCGAGGGGACCGAGCACTACGGGCAGCTCCTGCACTCGATGGTCGCTCTCGTCCGCGAGGAGCCGACCCTGCGCCGCCGGGCCTTCGTCCAGATGCTCTTCTTCGGCGCGTTCAGCGCCTTCTGGACGACGGTGGCCTACGAGCTCATCGACGCGCACGGGCTGACCCATGTGGGCGTGGGCCTGTTCGCCCTGGTCGGCGCGGCCGGTGCCGCGGCGGCCCCTGTCGCCGGCACGCTGGCCGACCGCGGCTACGGCCGACCGGCCCGAGGAGCGATGGCGGTGGTCGGGATCCTCGCCCTCGGGCTCGCCGGATTGGGCGACGCGTCCGTCCTGCTCCTCGCGGCGGCCGGCTTCCTGCTCGACGTCGCCGTCCAAGGCCACCAGGTGCTCAGCCAGCGCGACGTCTACTCGCTCCGGCCTGATGCCCGGTCGCGCTCGAACACCATCTACATGACCATCATCTTCGCGGGAGGTGCGCTCCTCACCGCCGCCGCAGGCGTCCTGTACGAGGCCGCTGGATGGACGGCCGTCACCGGGTTCGCCGCATCCCTTCTCGGTCTCGCTCTGCTCGTGTGGCTGGTGGTGCCTGAACCCGGTCAGGTGACCGGCGGGCGACGGGCCAGGAAGCGGAGCCGGGCGGCCCGGGCATCCCAGGCGTAGACCACCGCCGACCCCGCAAGCAGGTCGTGCAGGGCGCGCCGGTCCCGCTTGAGGAGGATCAGCAGGAACCCGAATCCGAGCAGGAGGAAGCTGAGAGGGAACAGGAGCACGCGCGCCGTGGCTCTTCCCGCACTGAGGTCCGTACCGTCGGCTCGGACCGCCCGGAGGCCGACGACGGCCATGCCGAAGGTCCGTCCTCCGACCGCGAGCGGGTAGGCGCAGTAGAAGACGGCCCACGCCACGAAGGCGATTCCAGAGACGAGCGGGAAGTCGGCCAGTCTGAAGGTGTCGCCGGTCACCACCGTCACCATGTAGTCGATCGCCTGGCCGGCCAGCGCGAACAAGGCGCCGATCGCGAGGATGTCGATGACGAACCCGCCGAAGCGGGTCACGAAGCCTGCGTAGGTCCCCTGGAGGCTGACCAGCTGGTCAGGATGGGCGCGCGAGGTCATGTCGCCCGTGCCTCGACGACGTCCGGCAGGTGGTGCGGCGGCCCGTGGGGCTGGTCCAACGGGCGCCGCAGCAGCCGGTCCACCCAGCGGTGCACGAGGCCATCCAGGCCGACGCCCGCGCTGCGGGCGGCGTCGAGCGCCTCCCCAGCCACCCCGGTCGTGGCCTTCGTGATGATGGCGCCGAGCTCGGTCCGCTCCACCAACGCTTCCACGTCCACTCGCTCCAGCAACGCGTTCAGGTCGACCTTGGCGACGATCTGGTCCATGTCGAGCCTGCTGACCAGGGCGTTGACGTCGATCTGGGTGAGGAGTGCGTTCACCAGCGCGACGATCACTTCGAAGTCGAGCTGCGCCAGCACCCGACTCAGGTCGACGCGATCGATGATCAACCCGATGTCGATCCGCTCGACCAGGGCGTCGAGGTCGAGGCGCTCGACCACCGCCTGGACATCGATCCGCGCGACGAGGGCGTCGAGGTCGAGGCGCTCGACGAGCGCCTGCACGTCGATCTGGTCGAGCACGCCCTGGACATCGACCCGGTCGACGATGGCCTGAACGTCCAGACGGTCGACGACCTCATCGACGTCGATGGCGTCGACGACTCCTGGGGCCACCTCGTTGATGACCGACTGCAGCACGGCCGTGGCGTCGTCGATGAGGGTGCCCAACCGCCCCCGACGGGCCGGTCGCGCGCCACTCGTGGGCGGCCGCGGGGCCGCCGTCTCAGGCACGGGTGGCGCGCGTCCTCGTCGACCGTGTCGGGCCGGGCGCGAAGCTCTCGAACGCGGTCGCCAGGCAGCGGAGCAGCACGTCCGGCTCGGTCACCGACGCTGGATCGAGCGTCACGCCGACGTCGAGCCGGTCGCCGTTCCCGAAGGCAGTGATGTTCATCAGGCACCCGAGGCGGGGCCCGAACGGGTAGCTCTCCTCGACCGACGCGCCGCAGAGCGTCTGCGGGCGGCGCAGGCCCGGGAAGCAGGTGGCCACGAAGTCGACCGAGCGGGCTTGCGAGTGCAGGGCGCCACGCAGGGCCCGGCTGGGCAGCAGGCTCACGGCCGACGCGACCGTGCTCGTGAGCGGCACGGCCGGCTCGTGGCGGGCGCGGTCGATCCGTTCGGCCACGACCCCGAAGAACGGGCCCGGATGCCCGCCGTCGGTGGGGATCACGACGCGGGTCGGTGCGAACCAGTTGCCCCCCGGGTGGCCGTCCCGTCGCCGCGCCGCGGGCATCGCCATGCGCAGCTCGGGTGCGGCCAGGCCCAGATGAGCGTGGTAGGCGCCGAGGGCGGCGGCGGTGGCCGTCACCAGCAGATCGTTGCGGCTGCCCCCGAGCGCCAGGGCAGTGGTCCGAGCGCCCGGTATCGAGATCACCTCGAAGTGGTTGGTGACCGCGCGGGACGAGGACAGTGGTGACATCGGCCCGCCGACGACGACCATCTGGCGCGAGACCGAGCTGACGGCCTCCAGCCCTCGCTGCAACGCCCGGACGACGGATTGCCCCGGCCTCACCTCACGGGCGGCTCCGGCCGCGTCCCGGGCCACTCCAGCCGCATCCATGGCGGCGGCGGCAGCCTCCCGCGCCGCTCCGGCGGCCCGAGTCAGGTCGAAGGTCAAGGTCACCGTGCCCGGGCGCCGAACGGCGGTGACGAGGTCGCCGGATCCGGTGTCCGGGACCTCGATACTGGCCTCGGCACCAGCGTCCGGCTCCTCCTCGGCCGGTGGTGCAGTCTCGCCGCCGGCTGGCTCGGCGACCGCGGCCGCCGGAGACTCTTCCCGGTCCAGCACTGCCTTGAGGAGCTCGAGCCCGCCGGGGCCGTCGGTGAGCGCGTGGTGGGCACGCAGGTACAGCGCCACCCGGCCGTCCTCGAGGCCCTCGATCAGGGTGGCGTCCCACGGAGGCCGTTCGGGGTCGAACGGTCGCGGCTCGAGCAGCGCCAGCAGGTCGAGGAGCTGGCGGCGGCCGCCCGGTGCGGAGACCGCCATGGTCGCGAGGTGGGCGCGGGGGTCGATCTCCGGGACCTCGATCCATGCCGGGCGGGCCTTGGCCCCGCTCAGATCGTCAGGACGGCACCGCAGTTGGTGTACCTGCTCGGCCGCCTGGGCCAGGCGCGCCTGCAGCGCTTCAGGTGAGGGTCCGCGGTCGAGGATGATCAGGTTGCCGACGATCATCCGCAGACTGGGATCCTGGCCCGCCCGCCACATGATGGCCTCGACGGGACTTAGCCGTTCGTGCATGTTTCCTCCGGGTGCTCGCGGGGGGCAGAGTCGAACCGTACTGGCCGGGACGCAAGGGCGATCCAGGCATCCCCGAGCGGCCTCCCGAGACGGGCGCGGCCCGCCCCGTCAGATCGGCCCGAACCGCTCGTGGAAGAAGTCCAGCATCGACCGCCACGACCGGGCGTCGGCCTTCGCCTCGTACTCGATGCCCGGTCTGGTGCCGTCGGCCGCCGGGTTGGTGAAGCTGTGCACCGCGCCGCCATAGAGGTGCATGCGCCAGTCGACGCCCCCGGCCCGCATCTCCTCCTCGAACGCGACCCGCTGCTCCGGCGGGATCAGCGGGTCGTCGGCGCCGATGCACACGAGGACGGCCGCCTTGATGTTGGCCGCGTCCTCGGGCCTGCTGGTCGACAGACCGGAGTGGAAGCCGACCACGGCGGCCACGTCGGCGCCACCCCTCGCCAGCTCGAGCGACATCGTCCCGCCGAAGCAGTAGCCGATGGCGGCGACGCGGGCTGGATCCGCCCGCTCGTCGGCCAGCAGCACGTCGAGGCCGGCCTGCGCGATGGCCCTCGTCCTGAGCGGATCGCCCGCCAGCGCGGTGAAGCGGGCCGGCACCTCCTCCGGTGGCGGCATGCGGCCGTCGCCGTAGTAGTCGAGGGCGAAGGCCACGTACCCGAGCTCGGCCAGGCGACGGGCCGAGCGCTTCGAGTGGTCGCTGAGGCCGTTGCCCTCGTGCGACACGAGGATGGCGGGCCGCCTCCCGTCGCGCTCGTCGTCCACCGCGAGCTCACCGACCAGGCGCAGCCCTTCGTGCCAGTACTCGATGTCGGTGATGTGCACTATGAGCCTCCTCAGCCGATCCACGTCCGGGGCGCCACTATGGCAAGTGCTACCCGGCCTTCGTGAATCGCCGCAGAAATCGCCGCAGCTGCTGGCGGGCCCGCTGGAGGAGCGCGCGTGCACGGTCGGTCCACGACGCGGGCGCACGTCGCAACCGGGCCTCGTACACGCCGGCGATGGCGTCGGCGATCGCAGCCCAGTGCTCCTCGCGCGCCGTCAGGCTCTGCTCGATCTGGACTCCGTTGGCGCCGCCCTTCGTCAACCGGTTGACGATGTTGCACGGGCTGTCGCCGTTGAAAGGGTCGTCCGGTGTGGCGACGCGCACCACGATGTCGGGCCCGACGGCGGACGCGATGGCCTCGCGGATCTCCTCCCGCAGCTCCACCGGCGCGAGACCGCCGACGAGCACCAGCGGCTCCTTGAACCCGTGGAAGCTGACGGCGTCGGCGAACCCCCGCCGGAACACCGAGTCGAGCAGGGGGAAGCTGCGGGGGTCGGTCTCGTCCGAGGTGATGTGCCAGCTCTCGAAGGCGCGGTCCCCGGACTTCCATCCCCTGCAGACCCACGAGCTGGCCCCGTGCGCGGCCAGGCGGGAGGCCACCTGCTCGGCCTGCCGATCGGTGTTGAGCTCGATGTCGCCACCGTGGGGGGCGATGGCGATGACCGTCGCGCTCGCGCCGTCGTGAAGTCGCTCGACGAACTCGCCCAGGTCCTCAGCGTCGGTGTCGCTCAGCGTCGGGTGCGGCACCTGCGAGTCGATCACGCCATCGAACTCGTCCTCGGTGCCGAACCGCCGACGACCCGTCAGGCCGATGCGCACGACGCCGTCGGGGTCCTCGTCGCGGGACTCGCTGACCGTGAAGAGCACCTGATCGTCGGCCCTGGTCAGGATCCGGACCTGGCTGCCGACGTCCGCACCGATCTCGAGCAGCTTCCGAGGGTCGACCGAGCAGTGCTCGCGTCGCTTCTGCAGGTCCTCCTGCGAGGGCAGCGCCCTCCGGATGTCTGCGTGACGAGCGACCATCAGCGACCCAGCGACTTCTCGAACCAGTGGTCAGCGTAGGGCTCGTCGTTGAAGCGCCGTACCTCCCGGTAGCCCTCCGACCGGTACAGGGCGATCGCCTCGGTCAGCGTGCGGTTGGTGTCGAGGCGCACGGTCGTCGCGCCGCTGTTGGCCGCGTGCTCCTCCAACTCACGCAGGAGCCGTCGACCCACACCCAGACCTCGCGTCGAGTGCGACACCCAGATGCGCTTGATCTCTGCGGCACCTCGCCCTTTCAGCTTCAGCGCACCGCACCCGACCGGCTCGCCGTGGAGGCGGGCCAGCAGGAGCACGCCGTCGGGTGGAACCAGCTCTTCGGCGTCCACCGGGAGCGCCCGGGCGGGATCGAAGCCGGCATCGAAGCGCGCGTTGAGCTCGGCGAAGTACGAGCGCACGCAGCCCTGCGCGTCCTCGCTGGTCGGGTCCTCGACGGCCACGCGGACCGCGCCCGCGGTCAGCAACCGCACGACCGTCGACATGGCGGTGACCAGCTCGGCCCGGCGCGGTCCATCGAGGGCGTCGAGCACGGACCAGGCCAGCGCGTCGCTGCGCTCGTCGAGGACGGCTCGTTCGGCGCGGCCGGCCTCGGTCAGCCGGACCTCGCGGCGGCGACCGTCGCCCGGGTCGGCGTCGACGGTGACGAGCCGCTCCGACTCCAGCCGGCGCAGGAGGCGGCTCAGGTAGCCCGAGTCCAGGTCGAGCCGATGGCGCAGAGCCCGGATCTCCGTCCTGTCGCCGCCATCCGCGCCGACCTCCCACAGGAGGCGGGAGGCGCCGAGCGGCCGGCCCCGGGCCAGGTACTCCTCGTCGAGCGCGCCCACCCGCTGCGTGACGGCCCGGTTGAAGCGCCGGACGACATCGACGCCCATCGCTGTCCACTCGCTGGCCATATCGCTGACCTTAGTCAGAGATCGACGGAGCTACTACGGTCGCTCCACACCGCCGTCGGAATCGCGACCGTCGGTGTCGGTCGGGAGACGGGACCAGGGGAGGGCGATGACCGGTCTCAAGCTGCAGAAGCGGGGCTACGACTTCTTCGTCAGCTACGGCCACGCCGACCTCCAGCCGGTCCGCGCGCTGGTCTCCTTCCTGCGCAAGCCCTGCGGTCTGTCGGTCTGGTTCGACGCCCAGTCCGGTAACGCCGCGCAGCGCAGCTCCGAGCTGCTGGCGGCCGGTCTCGGCAATGCCCGGGGGGCGCTCATCGCCCTGTCGGACGCGTGGATGCAGTCGAGCTGGTGTCGGAACGAGTACGAGGTGGCTCTTGCCGAGCAACGGGCCCACGATGGCTTCGAGGTCGTCGTGATCCGCATCGACGACACCGAAGCTCCGACGTGGATGAACGTCGCGGAGATCATCGACTTCCGGGAGTTCAACGGCACTTCCGTGGCGCGGCTTCTCCAGTCCCTCTCGTCGGACGTCCCTCATCGCTTCGACAACGACCAGGACGTGTACCTGGCCGCTCCCTGGAGCCGTCCGACCGAGGCCACCCGCGTCGCGCTCAAGGCCCTGCGGCTCGGAGGGTGGCGGCTGGTGGGCGATCCGCCGGAGGCGAGCAGCCAGGGCGCGGACCGCATCTCCGGCGTCCTGCGCACCACCCGCGGCGCCATCGCCGTCCTCGGCCTCGATCCGACTCGCCAGCCGGCCTGTGCGTCGCCCTTCATCCTCGAGGAGGCCGGCCTCGCCGTCCATGCCGGTAGCCCGCTGCTCCTGCTCGCCGAGTCCGGGGTCAACGTGCCTGATCCGCTGGCCGCAGGTGCGTTCGGTGGCGGCCCGGTCGTCCTCGCCGCGACCTCCGAGAAGGATCCGGATCTGCAGGCGGTGCTCCAGTCGTTCGACGACGAGCTCTCCGGCGTGGCCCACGACGACTCGGACGCCTACATCTTCCTGGCCGGCTCGCTGCGCTACGACCAGACGGAGTCGGACGAGCTCGTCGCCGTGCTGGAGCGGGCGAGCAACATGCCCTGCGTCCGGGGCGAGCGGTTGGGGGGCGAGAACGTCCAGGCCGCGATCATCGATCGGGTCCGGCGGGCGGCGGTCGTCATCGCCGATGTCACCGACGATCCGCGCAACACGCTCATCGAGGCAGGCGTGGCCATGGGCAGCGGGACTCCCCTGAAGCTCATCGTGCACGCACCAGGCGGTGTGATCCCAAAGAAGCGGTTCATGTTCGAGGGCCACGAGGTCTTCGGCTACGCCACGCCCGAAGAACGTCTCGGGCTGTGCTACTGGATCGCCCGTCAGTTCCGCCGACGCGTCTACGTGCTGCGTTAGCACGCGCTCGGCCACGAGCGTGGTATGACGTCCCGGTGACCGAACGGGTCCGGTGGGGCGTTCTCGGCTGCGCGGCGATCGCGGTGAACAAGGTCATCCCGGCGATGCAGCGGTCGGAGCTGTGTGAGGTGACGGCCATCGCGTCGCGCGACGCGCCGACGGCCGCCGCGGCCGCGGCCGAGCTGGGCATTCCCCAGCATTACGGCGGCTACCAGGAGCTCCTCGACGATCCGGGCATCGAGGCGGTGTACATCCCGCTCCCGAACCACCTCCACGCGCCGTGGACCTTGCGGGCGGCGGCGGCGGGCAAGCACGTGCTGTGCGAGAAGCCGCTGGCGATGTCGTCCGCCGAGGCGCAGGAGATGGTCGACGGCTGCCGCACCGCGGGCGTGGCCCTCATGGAGGCGTTCATGTACCGGCTGCACCCGCTGTGGGTCCGGGTGCGGGAGCTCGTCCGTGACGGTGCCGTGGGCGAGCTCGAGGCCATCCAGGCGTTCTTCTCGTACCGCAACCTGGACCCGCTCAACATCCGCAACGTGAGCGAGTTCGGCGGCGGGGCGCTGATGGACATCGGCTGCTACCCGGTCAACGTGGCGCGGATGATGTTCGACGCCGAACCGATCTCTGTGGCCGGGGTGGTGCGCCGGGATCCCCAGTTCGGGACCGATGCGCTCACCTCGGCCGGTGCTCGACTTCGGCGGCCGCCACGCCACGTTCACCTGCTCGACGCAGCTCGAAGACGACCAGCGGGTCCACCTCATGGGGACCGAAGGTCGGCTGCTGGTCGAGATCCCGTTCAACATCCCGCCCGACCGGCCGACGCGCATCATCCGCGCCGCCGGTGGTTCACCGCCGGTCGAGCCCGGGATCGAGATCATCGAGGTCCCGCCGGCCGACCAGTACGCCGCGCAGTGCGACGCCTTCTCGGCCGCCATCCGATCGGGGGAGCCGGTGCCGACCCCGCCGTCGGACGCCGTCGCCAACATGGTGGTGCTCGAGCGGATCCTCGCTTCGGCGGGCGCCTGAACCGCGCGGCCTGGGATCAGGCGGCGAGGGTCATCGCCCGGTCCGTCCGCAGGAGGAACGGCGGGAGGTGGGCGGCCAGGTTCGAGAACGGCAGCACGTCGGGGTGCAGGTCGATGCCGAGCGTTGCCGGTCATGAACTCCCGCCGGGCCTGGATCCGCTGCCACGCGTCCGGGTACCGGGCGGCGAACTCCGAGCGCAAGGTCTCGTCGGCCAGCGCGACCCCATCCTCGATGTTGGTGGTGAAGTACGGCGTCCCGGTGGCCGGGATGATGTCGCACTGCAGGGCCGTGCCCGAGCGCAGCTCGATCGTCGAGTCCGGGGAGACCGGCGAGTTGACCCACTCGTCGAGGTGGAGCTGGTGCCCCGGGTTGAGGAAGATCCCGAAGAACGGGTCGCCCAGATGGCGGTCGACGATGGCCTGCAGCGCGCCGCCGACCTGGCCGACGCGGAGGGCGCCGTACCACTCGGCGACCGCCTCGAAGTACGGGGCGACGAGCCGCTCGACGTAGTCCTGCACCCCGTCGGGCAGCTCCGACTCGTCGTCGACCACGAACCCGGCCCGGCAGTTGAGCGCCCCCCAGATCCCGAACGCGATGGTGAACGGGTCGCCCCGCTCGATCGGCCGGTCGCCGGGGCTGAGCAGCCCGTACCGGGCCCTCGGCCCGGCGGTGAGCATGAGGTGGCACGAGAGCGGTGCGCCGTTCCAGGCGAGGAGCTGCGCCGCTTCGCGCTCGGTCATGCCGGGCCTGAGGCCATCGAGCACGGCACCGACCGCCCGTGAGGTCTGGCACGCGGACCACTCGAACGCGGCGAGTTGCTCGACCTCGTTGTCCACCCGCAGACCGTCGGCGGCGTCGATGAGCAGATCGGTGGCGTTCTCCACCAGCCCGGCCGCGCCGACCCTGTCCCTCAGCTCGTCGACCAGGAACGCCGGGGCCTCCATCGACGTGCGCCGGGCGTAGGTCTTCCAGCCGACGAGGCCTACCCGGCTGCCGGACCCGATGCCCTCGTCGCGCAGGATGTCCGGCAGGGGGCTCGACTCGCCACGCGGCTGGCTCGGCAGGCTCAGGTCCTGGAAGCGGACGAGCCGCATCGGGAGCGGGGCCGCCTCCGCCATCCCGTAGCACTCGTTGCCCACCAGGATGGCCGGCTGGTCCGCGGAGCCGCCCGTGCGCCCGAGGATGAGGACCGCCTCCTCGAACCGGGGGTCGAACCCGGTCAGGTAGGCCAGGTTGGCGCTGTGCTCCCGGTCGGCCCAGACGACGAGGTGGTCGTAGCCCCGCTCGTCCATCCGCGCCCGCAGCCGATCCATCCGGGTCGCGTAGAGCGTGGGCGGGAGCAGCGGCTCGCGGGCCGGCATCCCGAAGTCCGGAAGCGGACACGTCGGCGACGCGTGCCCTGGTCGTGCTCACGTTGCTCATCGTCATCCCTCCGGGAGCCACGGCACGGCTTCGGCCGCACCTCGCTCGATCGTCACGAAGCTGTCCGCCGCCACCGGCATCCACGGTCCGGTCTCGCCGTCCGGCCACTGGACCCGCACCTCCGCCTCGGTCGGCGTCGCCGAGGCCGGTGTGGAGCCAGCCCGCCTCCCCGCTGGCGTGGCCTCCGCCGACGGTGACCTCCCTGGACGTGGTCCGGTCGTCCGCCCGGACCTCCAGCCACGCGCCGACGGCGTCGACGTTCGGCGCCGGTTGCTCCAGGCGCACGGCGAGCCAGTGCCCGGTCGACACGGCACGGTCGGCGTCGCCCTGCCCGACGTTCCGCCACACCTTCACGGGCTCGCGCCGGTTCACCACGACGAGGTCGAGCATCCCGTCCAGGTTGAGGTCGACCACGGCGGCGCCGCGGGCCCGTTCGAAGCTCACGATGCCGGCATCCTCCGTCGCCTGCGTGAACGTGCCGTCGGCGCGGCCGAGGAAGAGGTCGCTCGGGTCGCGGCTGGCGTAGTCGACCTGGGCCTCGACGTTGCCCTTGGTGACGAACAGATCGACGAAGCCGTCGTTGTTCACGTCCTCGAACTCCGGGTGCCACGCCGTCGACGGGAGCACGTCACCGCCCACGGCCGGCCGCTGCGCGGTGACGCCGCGAGCGAGCGCGACGTCCTCGTAGGTGGGGTGCTCCGGGCCGTCGGCCAGGGTCTGCAGCTTGTTGTCACCCTGGCTGGTGATGAAGACCTCGGGGTAGCCGTCGCCGGTGAGGTCCCGGCTGGCGATGCCCATGCCCCAGAGGTGCAGCGGCTGCCAGCCGTCGGCCTCGGTGTAGGACCGGGGCGGCTGGCCGGGCTCGATGCGCCACATCTGATCCTCGCCGTCGAGGTAGTAGTGGCGATCGTTCGTGACCCGCAGGTCGCGACGGCCGGACCGGCTCCAGTCGCTGAACAGCACGGACAGCGTGCAGTAGCCGGGGGTCAGCGGTTCCGGCGCGGCGTACGCGTCACCGGCCGCCGCGGGCCGGACGAGCTGGCTGTCGTCGCACTCGGTCGTGTCCGGCACGAGGTAGTTCCCGAACGCCAGCGTGGGCAGCGTGTTCGTCCCCTCCCACGTGGCGCTGAACGCAGCCGTCCAGGCGTCGCCGCCGTCGATGCCCAACTGCTCGTTGGCCGGTTCGAAGCGGCAGTCGCCCAGCCCCCGCAGCACGACGTTGCCGCCGCGGCGCAGGACGACGAGATCCATCGTGCTGTCGCTGTCGATGTCGAGCGGGTAGGCCCCGGTGACCGCGCTCAGGTCGGTGACGGGCGACGGCAGGTGCGCGAACCGCGTCGCGCCGCCGATCGGGCTCTGGTTCCGGTAGAGCGCGGCCGGCTCACTGCCCCCGGCCAGATACAGCTCGGGGCGGCCGTCGTCGTCGCAGTCGAACGCCGCGACCCCGCCACCGACGAAGTGCTCGAACTCGCCGTCGTACACGTGGTCGATCCCGGCCGCCTGAGCTTCCTCCACGAAGCGCGGCGCGTCCGCCTCCCCCGAGGATCCGCCGGCGCGCACGGCGACCACGGTGCCGCCGACAGCGAGGAGTGCGACGACGAGGCCGCCGATGACGATCGCCGGAGCTCGCCCGCGCTTGCGGCATCAGCCGTCGGCCGGCGGCGGCGGCAGGACGGCGACGTTGAGCCAGCGCCCGCCGGTGGCCCGCCGGAGGACGAACATCTCGGCGAACGGCGATGTCTCCTGCGCCTGCAGCCGGCCGTCGGCGTCGTAGGTCTCCGTGGTCACGGTGCCCCGGGAGTCGAGGCCGAGGCTGAGGCCGTCCTGCCGGCCGAACGGGACGAGAAGGGTCACGTCCACGTCGTCGATCTGGTAGCGCTCGACGACCGTCGTGCCGGTGGCCTCGGCCTCCTCGAGTCGCGCCCGCATCTCGTCGAGGCGGTCGCCGTGGTCGACGGCTTCGAGGATCTCGGGATCCGCTCGGCGCAGCGCCTGGCGCTCCAGCTCCAGGTTCTCGGCCAGGGTCAGGACGAGCTCCCGGACGCCCGGTCCCGCGATCTCGTGGTTCCAGTCGGCGACGTCCTGCTGGACGGTGATCGACGGGAAGGTCGCCGGGTCCACGTCGTGGGGCACACGGCCCAGGATGTCGGCGGCGTCGGGGGCGACGATGCCGCGGGCCGGCGAGCCGGCGGCCACGATGCCCGACCCGACGACGACGATGGCGCCGGCGAGCAACGCCACCCGGACGGCACCGCCGAGGAGACCGGGACCCGTCCCGCCGCCGATCACGAGCCCGCTGGCCCACCGCCGGACGTCGTCCGTCTCCGATCCCGGGCTCGGGAGCCCAACGGTCGATCAGGGGCCGGACCGCGCACACCAGCACCAGACCGCCGAGCAGCGCGACCTTGGTGCCGAACTCCTCGGCCTGGGGCGCCATGAGGAGCGTGCTGACGACGGCCACCAGGAACCCGAACACCACGCGGCCGACCCGTCCGGCCGGGACGGTCTTGGGGTCCGTGATCATGAAGTACATGAAGATGAGGACTTCGGGGGAGATGACGATCACCCGCCAGAAGTCGAAGCCGCAGACGGGCGCGAACGCCCACCGGGCGGTCATGCAGTGCCCGAAGGCGGCCAGGATCCCGACCGCGGCGGCGAGGGTGAGCCAGAAGGTCGCCGCGACGGCGAGCAGGCGGAGCCGTGCCGTGATCAGGAAGCCGCCCACGAGGATGACCGCGTAGGCCGTGATCATCCACGCATTGAGCGGCGCCCACCAGAAGTCGAGCGGCTCGACACGCGTTCTCGCCGAGCACGATGAACGCGATCACCAGCCCGATGTTCGACGGGTTGAAGATGTGCGAGCCGCGGTAGCGGATCACGTACTTCGTCAGCAGGGAGAACGCGGCGACGGCGGCGAACACGTACCAGGAGTACGTGGACCATGGCTCGTCGGACGGTGTGCCGGGAACCCGCAGGATCAGGGCCACACCGCTCCCCGTCAGCATCGCGCTCGCCGGCCACACGAACGACCGGGTCCTGCGGAAGGTGATCGCCACCTCGATCACCGCGCAGGTGAGGATGGCGGCCAGGATCTGCGGCACGCTGACCTGGAAGCCGAGCCCGAGCTGTCCGAGGACGTGGATGGTGACGATGACCGCGGCCACGTGCAGGCGCGAGTCACGGGCCTTCGGCAGGAGCACGGGGTAGGCGGTCCCGCCGAGCGTGAGCGTCCGGCTGGTCACATCCTCCCCCCGTTGGCCCGGTCGTCGGGCGCATCCTACGACCGCTGGTGCTGGGCGAGCAGCCGGGAGCACGTGCTCGCGCGGGCGACGGGCTACTATTCGCTCGCTCCGCGGGCGGCGTACGTCCGCGGCACATCGAAAAGGGGGAGGGTTACATGCACGTTCGTCGATGGGTACCGCTCGTTATGGGCGCAGCCCTGGTTCTGGCCGCATGCGGCAGTGACGACGATGGCGGCAGCGCCGACACGACGGCTGCCGGTGGCGCTGAGACGACCGCCGCCGCAGGCGGCGAGACGACCGCCGCCGCAGGCGGCGAGACGAGCGCCGCCGCCAGTGGCGATTGCGTGGTCGGTGTCTCCTGGAACAACTACCAGGAAGAGCGCTGGGCCAAGTTCGATGAGCCGGCGATCCAGGCTGCCGTCGAGGCGGGTGGCGGCACGTACATCTCGAACGACGCCAAGTCCTCGGCCGAGACGCAGGCGAGCAACATCGAGAACCTCATCTCCCAGGGCGCCAACGTGCTCGTGGTCCTCGCGCAGGACGGCACCGCGGTGAAGCCGTCGGTCGCCAGCGCCATCTCGAACGGCATCCCCGTCATCGCCTACGACCGCCTCATCGAGGATCGAGAACGCCCTCTACATCACGTTCGACAACGTCGAGGTCGGACGGCTGCAGGCCCAGACCATCTTCGACCTGGTCCCGAGCGGCAACTACATCATCATCAAGGGCAACCAGGCCGATGCCAACGCCGACTTCCTCCGTGCCGGTTACGAGGAGATCATCGGTGAGGCCGTGACCGCTGGTGACATCACGATCGTCGGCGAGACCTACACCGACAACTGGGATCCGGCCATCGCCCAGACCCAGACCGAGCAGTTCCTGACCGCGGCCAACAACGACGTCCAGGCCATTCTCTCCGAGAACGACGGCATGGCCGGCGGCGTGGTCGCTGCCCTCGAGGCCCAGGGCCTCGCCGGCGAGGTCCCGGTCTCCGGTCAGGACGGTGACCAGGCGGCCCTCAACCGGGTCGCCCTCGGCACGCAGGCCGTGAGCGTCTGGAAGGACGCCCGTGAGCTGGGCACGGCTGCCGGTGAGGCCGCCGTCCAGCTCTGCGCCAACCCGGACGCATCCGCCGTGGCCGACACCGCGCCGTTCACGACGCCAGGGGGCATCGACGTGACGTCGATCCTGCTCACGCCGCTTCCCATCACCCAGGACAACCTCGACGTCGTCATCGACGCGGGCTGGACCGACACGGCCAATGTGTGCCAGGGCGTGGAGGCTGGTTCGGTGGCCGTCTGTCCCTGACAGCTTCCACAAGCGTGGTGGGCGCGCCCATCGCTCAGGGTCTTCCCTGGGCGGGGGGCGCGTCCCACGCTCACCCACCCGGTCTGTAAGCCGTCATCAACGGATGACCGAGGATGGCAGCTGGCGATCCGCTCACGAGAAGGCGTGATGGATGACTGAGGTTCGTTCGCCGGACCAACCGGCGACCATGGGAAGCCCGAGCCCACCGGCCTCCGCGCCGGCCCGCTCATGGCGTTCGGTGGTGGCCGACACCGAGCTCGACACCCGGTTGTTCGGCATGCTGATCGCGCTGGCCGTCATCTGGATCGCCTTCAACATCCGCTCGGACGGCGGCTTCCTGACCGCCCGGAACCTGTGGAACCTGTCCGTCCAGAGCACGTCCATCGCCATCATGGCGACGGGCATGGTCCTGATCATCGTCTCGCGCAACATCGACCTCTCCGTGGGATCGTTGTTGGGCTTCCTCGGTTACACGATGGCGCTCGTCCAGACCGATGGGGTCATCGCGTTCTTCGGCCTGGACATCACGATCGGGGGCATGCGGGGCAGCTCCTGGTCGTGGGTCGTCGCCCTCGCGGTCGGCGTCGTCCTGGGCGCGCTGA
The DNA here is from genome assembly GCA_963813375.1 of uncultured Acidimicrobiales bacterium. GTDB lineage: Bacteria > Actinomycetota > Acidimicrobiia > Acidimicrobiales > Ilumatobacteraceae > DASTFY01. Next base: position 21,040 of record CAWEYT010000003.1, read on the forward strand.
TCGGCGGACTGACCGGGTTCATCGTCGCCTACGGCGGGGTGCCCTCGTTCATCGTGACGCTCGGGGGCTTCCTCGTCTGGCGGGGCGCCATCTTCCGCACCGGCGGCAAGCAGGGGCAGACGCTCGCCCCGCTCAACGAGACGTTCCAGCGTCTCGGCGGCGGCGCCACGGGCGCGCTCGGCGACTGGCGGAGCTGGTTGCTGGCCATCCTGGCCTGTGCCGGCATCGTGCTCAGCATCCTGCTGGCTCGTCGGCGTCGACGCCGCTACGACCTGGCCGTGCGGCCGATGTGGTTCGACGTGGGGCTGGGTGTCGTGGGCTGTGGGGCAGTGATCGCCGGCGTCGCGCTCATCGCCAACCGGTACACCTCGCCCGTCACCGGAAAGGCGACGGGGGTCGCGTATCCCGTCGTGATCCTGATCGGCGTGACGCTCGTCATGACCTATCTCTCCCGGCGCCGTCGCTTCGGCCGCTACGTGTACGCGTACGGCGGCAACCCCGAGGCCGCCGAGCTGAGCGGCATCAACACCCGCCGGACGGTGATGCTCACCTTCGTCCTCATGGGTGTCCTGGTCGCCGTGAGCTCCGCCATCCAGACGGCGAGGCTCAACTCGGCGGTGACCAACCTCGGTGTCCAGAACGAGCTGGACGTCATCGCCGCGGCGGTCATCGGCGGCACGTCGTTCTCCGGCGGCATCGGCACGGTCCCGGGTGCCGTGCTGGGCGCGATCATCATGCAGTCGCTGCGCTCGGGCATGGTGCTGTTGAGGATCGACTCACCGTCGCAGGACATCGTGGTCGGCGTCGTGCTCGTGGCGGCGGTCGCCATCGACGCCGCGCTGCGGAGTGGACGTCGCCGGGCGGCGGTCGCCTCGCTCGTCGTGGGTTTGATCGTCACCGCCATCGTGATCCAGACGGGCCAGCCGTGAGGCAGGAGGCCGAACGATGACCGATGCCGCCACCGCTCCGCCGCCGGCCCCGTCGAAGGCCGGGCGCGACCCTCTCGTCGAGATGCGGAACATCCGGGTCTCCTTCGGCGGCCTCCACGCCGTCGACGGGGTCAGCGTGGACCTCTACCCGGGCGAGGTCGTCGCCCTCGTCGGAGGGAACGGTGCCGGCAAGTCGACGCTGATCCACACGCTCTCTGGCGCCCACCCGGCGGACTCGGGCGAGATCCTCATCAACGGGGAACCGGTCACCATCCACTTCCCCCGCGACGCCCAGAAGCACGGAGTCGAGACGATCTACCAGCGCCTCGCCCTCGCCGACAACATCGACGCCGCAGGCAACGTGTTCCTCGGACGTGAGATCCGCACGTTCACCGGCGCCCTCGACGACTCGGCCATGGCGTCGGCCACCCGCGACGTCATGAAGCGGCTGAACCCGCGGTTCAAGAACCTCAAGACCCCGGTCAGGTCGCTGTCGGGCGGGCAGCGGCAGTCCGTCGCCATCGCCCGCGCCATCTACTTCAACGCCAAGATCCTCATCATGGACGAGCCCACCGCGGCGCTCGGGCCCGCCGAGACCCAGCAGGTGCGCGAGCTCGTGGAGCAGCTGAAGACCGAGGGCATCGGCGTCTTCCTGATCAGCCACGACATCCACGACGTGTTCGACCTGGCGGATCGCATCAGCGTGATGCTCCAGGGGGAGCTCGTCGGCACCGTCGACAAGAACGCGGTGACCAAGGACGAGGTGCTGGCCATGATCATCATGGGCAAGAAGCCAGGCGAGGCCACCACCGAGGAGATGGCCGAGCTGCACGGCTAGGGCTGTCTGGCGCGCGAGCATCGGACGATGCCTGACTCGTTCCCTGTACTCCGCGCCGTGGCCGTGGATGCCACCGACGCCCGGGCCGTCGCCGAGTTCTACCGAGAGCTGCTCGGGTACGTGTACCGAGCCGGTGACGAGCCGCCGCCTCCCGGAGAGCCCGACCCGAACGGCGAGGACTGGCTCGTGCTCAGGGATCGCACGGGCGAGGCGCGCCTCGCCGTCCAGCACGTCAGCGAGCTGCCGCGGACGACGTGGCCCGATCCGGGCGTCCCGCAGCAGCTCCACCTCGACATGACCGTTGCCGACTCGGCTCAGCTCGCCGAGCAACGGGATCGTGCGCTCTCCCTCGGCGCGTCGATCCTGTTGGATCGATCGACGGATCCCGAGGAGGAGCTGTACGTGTTCGCCGACCCGGCCGGCCACCCCTTCTGCATCTTCGTGTCGCCCGACCACCCCGGCTGAGGTGGTTTCCCACCTCAGCAGCGCCGTCCCCGATCACCAGGAGCTTCCGGCGCGGTCCCGTCCGCCCCGACCAAACGAACTGTGAGCCGATCGCGCCGTTGACGGCTCACCGGGCTCAGACTCCCGCGAACGCGCTGCCGCGGGGCGCGGAACTGTGAGCCGATCGCGCCGTTGACGGCTCACCGGGCTCAGACTCCCGCGAACGCGCTGCCGCGGGGCGCGAACTGTGAGCCGATCGCGCCGTTGACGGCTCAAAGGGCTCAGAGCTCCCCGCCTGGCGCGGCTCGTCAGCAGGCGACCCCTTGACGGTTTGGGCGGCGCTCGGTACCTTGTCTGAAACGATTCAATTCGGAAGCCGACATGGGGTTGATGGTCGGCTTCGGTGTTGACAGGAGCGTGGGGGACAGGGGGGAGTAGGTGCCGGAGCTCTCAGCGGCGCCGATGAGGCGTTCGGCGGGCGGCCCGTTCTCCGTCGTCGACGTCTCGAAGAGCTTCGGCTCGACCCACGCGCTACGCGGCGTCTCGCTGGATCTCGCCGCCGGGGAGATCCACGCGCTGGTCGGCGAGAACGGTGCCGGCAAGTCGACCTTGATCAAGCTCATGACGGGCCTGTATCGCCCTGACGCCGGTCACCTCGAGGTCGACGGGACCGCCGTCGAGCTCAGGACCCCGGCGGACGCGCAAGCCCGCGGCGTCGCCTGCATCTACCAGGAGCCGCTGGTCTTCCCCGACCTCACGGTCTCGGAGAACATCTTCGTCGGCCAGGGTCGCGGCGGCGGCATCGTGCGTTGGCGGGACATGCACGAGCGCGCCGGTGCGATCCTGCGCGAGCTGGAGGTCGACGTCGATCCCCGCTCTGTTGCGTCCCATCTGACGGTGGCCGGTCAGCAGGCGGTCGAGATCGCGAAGGCGATGTCTCGTGACGTGCGGGTGCTGATCATGGACGAGCCGACGGCGGCGCTGTCCGCCCACGAGGTCCGGCGGCTCTTCCGTCAGGTGCGGCGCCTCGCCGCATCCGGCGTCGCGGTCCTGTTCGTCAGCCACCGCCTCGACGAGGTGTTCGAGCTCAGCGACCGCATCACGGTGCTCCGCGACGGGCAGCACATCTCGACCAACGCCGTCACCGATGTCACCGAGACGTCGTTGATCCGAGACATGGTCGGGCGGGAGCTGTCCGACTTCTTCCGAAGGGTGCCGCACGAACCCGGCGACGTCGCGCTGGCCGTGGAGGGCCTCTCCCGTGCGGGCGCCTTCACCGAGATCAGCTTCGAGGTTCGTCACGGAGAGGTCCTGGGCTTCGCGGGCCTCGTCGGCTCGGGTCGAACCGAAGTGGCGGAGGCGCTGTTCGGCGTGCAGCCCGCCGATGCCGGGACCGTCCGCCGTGACGGCCGGACGGTGGAGATCGACTCCCCGCGCGCCGCCATGGATCACGGCATCGCCTATGTCTCCGAGGATCGGAGACGGCTCGGGCTCTCGCTGCCCCAGTCCGTCTCGGCGAACATCACGCTGGCGGGGCTGCGCCGGTTCGTCTCTCGGTGGCATCTGCTCGACCGCAAGGCGGAACGGCGAGCCGCCGACGTGTACCGCCAGCGGCTGATGATCCGCACACCGTCCCTCACCACGCCTGTCGGGAACCTGTCCGGCGGCAACCAGCAGAAGGTGATGCTGGCCAAGTGGCTCGATCTCGAGCCCGCTGTGCTCATCTTCGACGAACCGACCCGCGGCATCGACGTCGGTGCCAAGGCCGACGTGCACGAGCTGATCGGTGAGCTCGCCGAGCGCGGCGTCGCGGTGATCCTGATCTCGTCGGACCTTCCCGAGGTGCTCGCCATGAGTGACCGCATCCTCGTGATGCGGGAAGGGCGGCAGATGGGAGTCTTCGAGGGATCCGATCTCGAACAGGAACGGATCATGACGGCGGCGGTGGGGATCGAATGATCGCCCAGCACGATCTCGCCGACCCCGCGTCCCGCACGACATCACGCCGATCCCTGCTCCCTCCGGAGCGGGTGAAGACCTTGTCGCTCGTCGGTGTGCTCCTGCTCACGATCGCTGTGTTCAGCCTCGTCGTCGACGACTACCTCAGCGCCGCGGTTCGTGAGCCGGCTGCTGATCGCCATCTCGATCACGTCGCTCGTCGCCGCGGGCGAGGCGCTGGTCATCATCACCCGGAACATCGATCTGTCCGTCGGGTCGATCGTCGGCGTCGCGGCCTACCTGACGGCGGAGCTTCTCGCCGACCACCGCGGTCTGCCGGCCGTGGCCGCGATCGCGTTCGCGCTCGGCGTCGGCGCGGTGCTCGGCGTGGTCAACGGATTGCTGGTGGCGGTGGCCAAGGTGCCGTCGATCATCGCCACGCTCGGCACGCTCTCGATCTACCGAAGCCTGCTCACCGATCACGCCGGCGGGAAGACGGTCTCGACCGGCTCGCTGCCCGCGTGGATCGTCGACCTTCCTCGCAACACCCTCTTCCGCATCGGACAGTACGAGGTCCGCACGATGTTCGTGCTGGCCCTCGTCATCGCCGTCGTCCTCCACCTCGTGCTGCAGTACGTGCGCGCCGGGCGGCACCTGTATGCCCTCGGCTCGAACCCGGAGGCCGCCCGCCAGGCCGGGTTGAACGCGCGGCGCATCCAGATCGCGGCGTTCACCGCGTCCGGTGCGCTGGCCGGCCTGGCCGGCTTCCTGTACGTCGGCCGCTTCGGGACGATCAACGTCACGGCGGGGTCCGGCCTCGAACTGGCTGCGATCGCGGCCGCGGTCGTCGGCGGCGTCAGCACGCTGGGCGGCTCGGGCACGGTCCTCGGCGCGTTCCTCGGCGCGGTGCTGATCGGGGTGCTCGACCAGAGCCTGGTCCGGGTGGAGCAGATCAGCGAGTTCTGGCGTGACGCCATCCTGGGCTCCCTCATCCTCTTCGCCGTCCTGCTCGACGTCGCCGTCGGGCGCCGGCTGCGGGACCGCGCCCGCCGCCAGGCCATCGACGAGTCCAGAGAGGTCTCTCATGGCTAGCTGGGCCCGGCGCTACACCTGGGAGCTCGTGCTGGCGGTGATCCTGCTGGGCACGATCCTGTTCAACCTGACGCAGTCGAGCGGGTATCTGAGCAGCGACAACTTCGTCAACCTGTTCCAGCTCCACATCGAGAAGATCATCGTCGTCATCCCGATGACGTTGGTGATCATCTCCGGCGAGATCGACCTGTCGGTCGCCGCCGTCATGGCGTGGGCGGCCGCGGTCATGGCCTGGCTCCACGAGCACGACACCCCGCTCGCGCTGGCCGTCATCGCCGCTCTGGCGGCGGCCGCGTTGGCCGGCTTCCTCCAGGGTTGGTGTGTCGCGCGCCTCGGCCTGCCGTCGCTCGTCGTGACGCTCGCCGGCCTGATCGGTTGGCGGGGCGCAGCCCGGATCCTGGTCGAGGACCGTTCCATCGGGGACTTCCCCGCCTGGTTCGACCGCCTCGGGCAGGACGACTTCGTCGGGCCGCTGCCGATCGCGCTCGTCGTCTTCTTCGTGCTGCTGGTCGCGGGGTGGATGGTGCTCGACCGATCGGCGCCGGGCCGGGTGCTGTACGTCATCGGGGACAACGCCGAGGTGGCGCGGTACTCCGGCGTCAACGTGGCGCGGACGCGGCTTGCTCCTCTTCACCACGTCAGCGCTCATCGCCGGTGTCGCCGGCGTGCTCTTCGCCGCTCGTCTCGGCACCGTCCGCGGCGACCTGGCGACCGGGTACGAGCTGGAGATCATCACCATCGTCCTGCTGGGCGGGGTGAGCATCTTCGGCGGCTCGGGGCGCATGAGTGGCGTGCTGCTGGCCGTGCTCATCGTGCTCAACCTGCGCAACGGCTTCGGCCTGGCCAACGTCGGTGGCAACACGCAGACCGGCGTGATCGGGCTCATCCTCATCGGCTCGGTCGTGGCGCAGAACGTGATCGACCGGCTCAGCCACCGCAATCGGGCACCTGGCCCACCTACCGCGGCCGGCTTGGCCGTGCCGCCGCAGGCGGCCGGAGTGTCGGGCGCATGAGAACCCCGACAGGACCACCACAACCACAACCATCCACCGAGAGGGAGGAACCATGAAGCTGCACAGGACTGCCGCAGTGCTCGGCGCAATCGCGCTGTTCGCTGCCGCATGCGGGAGCGACGACGACTCGGGCTCCGACACCACCGCCGCCGCCGGGACGGAGGCCCCGGCCGCCAGCGAGGCCCCGGCGACCGAGGCCCCGAGTTCGGAGGCGCCCGCCGGCTCCGACGCGCCGAGTGGTGGCGGAGACTTCGCCAGCATCCTGCTGCCCAAGTGCACCGGCATCGCCGTGTTCGACCAGGCCAACGAGGGTGCGATCGAGGCGGCCGGCGAGCTCGGCGTCGCCGAGGCGGAGTTCGTCGGACCCGCCACCTGCACGGACAGCACCGGCCAGGTCGAGTTCGTGACCAACGCGGTCACCCAGGGCGTCGACGCCATCATGATCTCCAACAACGCCGGAGACCAGATCGACCCCGCCACGCAGGCTGCGGCCGACGCCGGCATCACCGTCGTGAGTTGGGACTCGCCGATCCCGTCCGGCAGTGGTGAGAGCCTCTTCGTCGCCCAGGTCGACTTCGACGAGACAGGCAAGGTCATGGCCGACATGGCCACCGAGATCCTCGGGGCCGAGGGTGGGCAGTTCGCCATCCTGTCGGCGTCGCCGGACGCCGCGAACCAGAACGCGTGGATTGCGTCGCTCGAGGAGGTCCTGCAGGATCCCGCGTACTCGTCTCTCGAGCTGGTCGACACGGTCTACGGCAACGACGACGCGGACGAGTCCTACAACCAGGCATTGGCCCTCGTGGACTCGCATCCGGACCTGAAGCTGATCATGGCGCCGACCACCGTCGGCATCGCCGCGGCGGCGAAGGCCATGCAGGACGAAGGTCTCTGCGAGACGATCAAGGTGTCCGGGCTCGGGTTGCCCGACGAGATGAAGTCGTACACGGAGAACGGTTGCGCACCGAAGTTCGCGCTCTGGAGCTTCGTGGACCTCGGCTACGTGACGTTCTACGCCGCGCACGGCCTGGCGAACGGCGACTTCGAGGCCGCGGAGGGCGCTTCGTTCGAAGCCGGACGTATGGGCAGCTACACCATCGAGAAGGATCCGACCAGGGATGAGGGCCTGCGCATCGTGATGGGCCCCTTCACGGTGTACGACGAGACGAACGTAGGCGGCTGAACCACGACGGCGCCCGGGGGTTCCGACGGCGGAGCCCCCGGGAGCCGAGGGGAGTCGAGATGGAGGAGCGAACCCCTCTGAACCGAATTGCCTTCAGGCTGCGAGTCCGGCCCGAGCTGATCGACGAGTACCGCCGCCACCACGCCGAGGTGTGGCCGGAGATGCGCGCTGCGCTGGAACGTTGTGGATGGCACAACTACTCGTTGTTCCTCGACCGCGACGGCACCTTGTTCGGCTACTTCGAGACACCAGGCAGCCTGGACGACGCGGTCACCGCCATGCAGGGCGAGCCGGTGAACGAGCGCTGGCAGGCGTTGATGGAACCGTTCTTCGACGGTGCCGGCGCTCCTGCCGATCAGCAGATGCGGGCCATCGAGGAGGTCTTCCACCTCCCGTGAGCCAGGATCCCGAGGAGACAGACATGACGAACGAGCAGCGGGTTGCTGACGGGATCCGCGACCTCAGCATCGAGTTGCCGTCGTGGGCCTTCGGCAACTCGGGCACGAGGTTCAAGGTGTTCCCCCAGCAAGGGGTGCCGCGTGATCCGTACGAGAAGATCGCGGACGCCGCCCAGGTCCACCGGTACACCGGTTCCGCGCCCAGCGTGGCGTTGCACATCCCGTGGGACCGGGTGGACGACTACAGCCACCTGGCCAAGCACGCCGAGGACCTGGGCGTGCGCATCGGGACGATCAACGCGAACGTCTTCCAGGACAACGACTACATGCTGGGCTCGGTGTGCAACCCTCGCCCTGAGGTCCGCCGCAAGGCGACCGACCACCTGCTCGACTGCATCGACATCATGGATGCCACCGGGTCCCGGGATCTCAAGCTCTGGTTCGCCGACGGCACGAACTACCCCGGACAGGACGACATCGTCGACCGGCAGGATCGGCTCGCGGCGGCGCTGGCCGAGGTGTACGCGCGGCTGGGCGACGGCCAGCGCATGCTGCTCGAGTACAAGCTCTTCGAGCCCTCGTTCTATTCGATGGATGTGCCGGACTGGGGAACGGCGTTCGCGCACTGCATCGCCCTCGGCGACAAGGCGCAGGTGGTCCTCGACACCGGGCATCACGCGCCCGGGACGAACATCGAGTTCATCGTCGCCATGTTGCTGCGCACCGGTCGTCTGGGCGGGTTCGACTTCAACTCCCGCTTCTACGCCGACGACGATCTGATGGTCGGCGCGGCCGATCCGTTCCAATTGTTCCGGATCATGTGGGAGGTTCGGCGGGGTGCCGGGCTCGACCCCGGGACCGGCGTCGCCTTCATGCTCGACCAGTGCCACAACATCGAGCCGAAGATCCCCGCGCAGATCCGCTCGGTCATGAACGTGCAGGAAGCGACGGCCAAGGTGCTGCTCATCGATGCCGACGAGCTCGCCGTCGCGCAGCGCGATGGCGACGTCCTGGGCGCCCACGCCGTGTTCATGGACGCCTACGCGACGGACGTCCGCCCGCTGCTCGCCCGTCTCCGGCAGGGTGCAGGCCTGGACCCGGACCCCGTCGCCGCCTACCACCGTTCGGGCTACCACGGTCGGATCGCTGCCGAGCGGGCAGGTGGTGTCCAGGCGGGATGGGGAGCGTGACCGGCGGACAGGAACCGGGCATTCCGCAGCCGAGCCGTCGTCGAGGAGCTCGTCGCCCGGTCGAACCGCCTGGGTGCGGACCCGCGCAACACCAACTTCGCCGGCGGCAACACCTCGGCGAAGGGTGACGTCGTCGATCCCGTCACGAACCACCCCGTCGAGCTGCTGTGGGTGAAGGGATCAGGTGGAGACCTCGGCACGCTGACCCCGGAGGGTCTCGCGGTCCTGCGCCTCGACCGGTTGCGGGCTCTCGTCGATGTCTATCCGGGCGTCGAGCGGGAGGACGAGATGGTCGACGCGTTCGACTACTGCCTCCACGGACGTGGTGGTGCGGCGCCGTCGATCGACACCGCCATGCACGGGCTGGTCGAGGCGGCCCACGTGGACCACCTCCACCCGGACGCCGGCATCGCCCTGGCGACGGCCGCCGACGGCGAGGCCTTGACGAAGGAGTGCTTCGGTGACCGGGTCGTCTGGGTGCCGTGGCGGCGCCCGGGGTTCCAGCTCGGTCTCGACATCGCGGCCGTGCATCGCTCGCATCCTCAGGCGGTCGGCGTCGTTCTCGGCGGCCACGGGATCACCGCCTGGGGAGCGACGAGTGACGAGTGCGAGGCCAACTCCCTCGACATCATCCGGACGGCGCAGGCGTTCCTCGACCGCCGGGGCCGACCGGAGCCGTTGGGTCCGGTCGTCGCCGGTCGCGAGCCGCTCCCGGAAGCTGGTCGGCGGCGCCGCGCCGCCGCGCTCGCACCCATCATCAGGGGCCTGGTGTCGACCGACCACCCCCAGGTCGGCCACTACACGGACAGCCCCGTGGTGCTGGACTTCTGCCAGCGGGCGGAGCTCCCGCGGCTCGCCGCGCTCGGGACCTCCTGTCCCGACCACTTCCTGCGGACGAAGGTGCGGCCGCTCGTACTCGACCTTCCGGCCGATGCACCTGTCGACGCCGTCGCCGACCGGCTGCGCGAGCTCCATGCCGCCTACCGCGACGACTACCGCAGCTACTACGAGCGGCATGCCTCAGCCGACTCGCCGGCCATGCGGGGCGCCGATCCCGCGATCGTGCTCGTGCCCGGCATCGGCATGTTCTCGTTCGGGTCCGACAAACAGACGGCCCGGGTGGCGGGGGAGTTCTACGTCAACGCCATCAACGTGATGCGGGGTGCCGAGTCGGTGTCCACCTACGCGCCGATCCCGGAGTCCGAGAAGTTCCGGATCGAGTACTGGCCGCTCGAGGAGGCCAAGCTGCGCCGCCGGCCCCGTCCTCGTCCGCTCTCGACACGCGTCGCCCTCGTGACGGGCGCCGGCTCGGGGATCGGGCGGGCCATCGCGCGACGGTTGGCCGCCGAGGGCGCCTGCGTCGTGGTGGCCGACCTCGACGGTCCGGCGGCGGAGGAGGTGGCCGCGGGCATCGGTGGCACCGACGTCGCCGTGCCGGTCGCCGTCGACGTGACCGACGCCGGGCAGGTGAGCAGGGCGTTCGAGACCGCTTCCCTGGCCTTCGGCGGTGTCGACCTCGTCGTGAACAATGCCGGGCTGTCGATCTCGAAGTCGCTGCTCGAGACGACCGAGGTCGACTGGGACCTGCAGCACGACGTGATGGCCAAGGGCTCGTTCCTCGTCGCCCGCGAAGGGGCGCGCGTGATGATCGATCAGGGCATGGGGGGCGACATCGTCTACGTGTGCAGCAAGAACGCGCTGGTCGCCGGGCCGAACAACCTCGCCTACGGCTCGGCCAAGGCGGATCAGGCCCACCAGGTCCGGCTCCTGGCGGCCGAGCTGGGTGAGCACCGCATCCGCGTCAACGGCGTGAACCCGGACGGTGTCGTGCGGGGGTCGGGCATCTTCGCCAAAGGATGGGGCGCGCAGCGGGCCGCCGTCTACGGCGTGCCCGAGGAGGAGCTCGGCGCGTACTACGCGCAGCGGACCCTTCTGAAGCAGGAGGTGCTGCCCGACGACGTGGCCGCCGCCGTGTTCGCGCTGACCGGCGGTGATCTCGCCTTGACCACGGGACTGCTGGTTCCGGTGGACGCCGGAGTGCCGAGCGCCTTCCTGCGCTGATCGTGCCGGTCTACGCGGCCATCGACCTCGGCGCCACCAGTGGGCGGGTGGTCAACGTGCGCGTCGAGCGCGATCACGTGGAGCTCGACCTCGTACGTCGCTTCCCTACCGTGACGGTGACCGGGATGGACGGCACACTCGTCTGGGATGTCGACCGTCTCCTGAACGACGTCCGGTCCGGGCTGGTCGAAGCGTGCCGGCGCGCACCGGTGGCTTCGGTGGCGGTGGACGGATGGGGCGTCGACTACGGGCTCGTGGACGCCGCCGGCGCCCGCCTCGGGGCGGTGCACGCGTACCGCTCGACCCGGACCGGTGGCGTGATGGACGCGGTGGTCGATCGACTCGGCCGGCGGCGGATCTACGGCATCACGGGCATCCAGTTCCTCCCCTTCAACACCATCTACCAGTTGGTCGCCTCCCTGGATGACGCCGAGTACCTGGCCGCCGACCGCTTGCTGATGGTGCCCGACCTCGTCAACCACGTGCTGTGCGGGAGCGCGACCAACGACGTGACCAACGCCAGCACGACCCAGCTCCTGGATGTCGGCAGCCGTCGTTGGAGCACAGAGCTGGTCGATCTCCTCGGGCTGCGGCAGGACCTGCTCCCCGACCTCCACGAGCCGGGCACGGTGCTGGGTCGGGTGCGCGGCCTCGATCCGATCGTCGATGGCCTGACGGTCGTGGCGGCGGCCAGTCACGACACGGCCAGCGCGGTCGCCGGCACGCCGCTCCCAGCCGATGGTCGCGGCGCCTACATCTCGTGCGGGACGTGGTCGCTCGTGGGCTGCGAGGTCACGGCGGCGGTGACGACCGAGGCGGCGCTCGAAGCGAACGTCACCAACGAGCTCGGCGTCGACGGCACCATCCGACTCCTGAAGAACGTGACCGGGCTCTGGCTGCTCGAGGAGTGTCGGCGCGCATGGGTCGCCGAGGGGCATTCGGCGACCACCGCCGAGCTCGTCGAGCGAGCCGCCGGAGTGCCCGGGGGCCGCAGCATCGTCGACCCCGACGACCCCCGCTTCGCCGTACCGGGCGACATGCCGGCGCAGATCGTCGCCAGCTGCCGGGACTCCGGTCAGCCAGTCCCTTCGTCGCGGGACGAGATCGTGCGCGTCCTGCTCGACTCGTTGGCCACTGCCTGGCGGGTGACGCTCGACAGCGTCGAGCGCATCAGTGGCACGCCAACGACATCGCTCCACCTGGTCGGGGGCGGCTCCGCCGTGCCGCTGCTCCGCCGGCTCTGCGCCAGCGCCTGCGAGCGTCCCGTCGTCGCGGGGCCGACCGAGGCCACCGTGATCGGCAACGCCCTCGTGCAGGCGATCGCCGACGGTGTGCTGGGCGGCATCCCGGAGGGGAGGGAGCTGGTGGAGCGCACGGTCGGCGTGGAAAGAGTCATGCCGGAGGCGACCCTCGCCTGGGACGAGATGGCGACGCGGCTGGCCGCCGTCCGCTCGCGGTCCTGAGGCGGGGCGCCACCGACGACTGACCGCGCGACGAGCTCGGGATGGAACAGGACCTGCTGGTGCACATGGGCCTCGTCGGCGTCACTCTCGGCGAAGAGCAGCTCGGCCGCCGTGTGGCCGAGAAGGTGCCGTGGCTGGCGCACCGAGCTCAGGGGCACGGCCGCCGCAGCCGCGAACTCGATGTCGTCGTAGCCCACGATGGCGAGCTGACCGGGGACATCGACTCCCATGCGGGTCATCTCCTGGAGCAGCCCGAGCGCGAGGAGGTCGTTGGCGCAGAACGCCGCGGTCGGACGGCGGGCGATCGGCAAGCCCATGATGCGCTCACCGGCCCGGCGACCTTCGGCGACGTTGAGCGCGGCCGTCTCCAGGACCAGGACCGAATCAGCCGAGCGGCCGCCGTGCTGCGCCGCCTGTCGCGCACCCCGCAAGCGGTCGCCCACCTGCACGGTGCTCATCGGTCCGCCCACGAAGGCGATCCTCTGATGTCCCTGCTCGCAGAGATGGGTGACGGCCAGCTCCCCGCCCTCGACGTCATCGACACCGACGCTGCACCAGCCCGGACCGGCTTCACGGTCGACGAGCACGACCGGGATGCCCTGGCGCCGCAGCACGCCGAAGGGCGCCATGTCGACCTCCACGGGCGTGACGAGCGCTCCCCTCACCCGTTGCTGGAGCAACAGCTCGAGATAGTCCGCTTCGCCGCGGCGTCGCTGTCGCTGTTGCAGATGAACAGCGCCACGTCTCTCGTGCGAGCGACATCCTCGATGCCCTTGGCCACATCCGTGAAGAAGGGGTTGGCGGCGTCGAGCATGAGATAGGCGATCGTGCGGCTCTTGCCGGCACGGAGCTGCCTCCCTGGCTCGTTGCGGACGAAACCGAGTTCGGTGATCGCCCGCAACACCCGCTCTCGGGTCGCGTCGGCTACCAGGTCCGGGCGGTTCAGGACGTTCGACACCGTTCCGACGGACACACCGGCGAGGGCAGCCACGTCCTTGATGCCGGTCGAGCTTCTCCTCACCGTCACGCCACCTCGCCGAGGACGGTACCACTGAAAGGATTCAACCGTTCCTCCTCGCGGCGGCTGGACCACTAGATCGACGGCAGCTCCGTGGCCAGCTGGAGGACGGCGGCGGCGTGGCGGCCGGCCTCCTCGTCGTTCAGCGTCGGGCCCAGCTCGACGATGAAGGAGACACCGTCCGGCACGGCCTGCCGCTGCCACGACGCTGCCGTGCCCGTGTAGGTGCCGCCCGTGATCCCCTCCACCGGCAGGCGGGTCAGCTCGGCATAGCGACCGCGTACCCGTCCCGCGCGGCCGGACGCGGGAGCGATACGGAACAGGTCCTGGTGGTACCAGAGCCCGAGGTCGGGTTGCAGCAGGGTGATGAGGCCGGCGATGGCCTCCGCCTCGGGCTCGCTGGCCGGTCCCTCGCCCGCGTACTCGTCATCGCCCGGTACCCCGAGCGGCGCCCACCGGTGGGGGAAGTTCCGGTTGAGGTCCACCTGGCGACGGTTCGTGCGGGTGCCGGCGAGCTGGCCGTCAGGATTGATCGAGTCGACCAGCCAGAGGTCGATGCCCGGGGGCAGCGGGGACGTCCGCAGTTGCTCGACCACGCCGGCGCCGGCCGCCTCGTCACCGTGGATCACACCGATCACGAGCACGACCGTGCCGCCGGGCGTGCCGCGCTCGATGGCCGTCAGTGGGCGGCCTTCGACGGAGCGGCCGAACACCACCTCCTGTATGAGGTCGGGCACCGGCGGCGTCGTCGGCACCGCCGAGGTCGTGGGCGCAGCAGTGGTCGACGACGTGCTCGCCACCGGCGAGGTCGTCGTGGCCGTGGACGGCGGCGCTGGCTGCACCGACGAAGGAGCCGAGGACGCCGACGACGCCGACGACGGCTCCGATCCCCCGCCACACGACGTCACCAGCAGCGCCGTCGCGAGGAGGAGCGCCGCCCGCACCCGCCGCCCCGTCACGATTCGCCCTCGGCCCTGGCCATGATCTCCGCCACCACCTCCGACTTGGCGTCGGCGTAGTGCTGGACGTACTTCCACCGCCTCGCGGCCAGCTCCCGCTTCGTGCGTTCGTACAGCTCGCGATCGGCGGTGTCGGACCGGAGGTGGTCGCGGAAGCGCAGCATCCGCTCGACCTCGACGCAGCCGGCGCTGAACACGTGCACGTTGACGTCGGTGTCCGGCCCTTTGAACGCGCGGTGCTGGTACCAATCCGGCTCGCGGATGCGCAGCACATAGCCCGCCGCCTCCATGGCCGGCACGTAGGCGGCCTCGTCGGCCGAGTCGGCCACGGTCAGGACGATGTCGATGATCGGCTTGGCGGCCAACCCGGGGACGCTGGTCGAGCCGGCGTGCTCCACGTCGATGGCCGCCGCCCCCAGCACGGCGCGGATCCGCTCGGCCTCGCGGGCGAAGAGCGTCGCCCAGGTGGGGTCGTGCTCGACGACCAGGATGGTGTCGTCGTGCACGGTCGGGCCCCCGATGACGGTCGCCGCGAGCGCCTCGTCGCCGGTCTCGGTCATTCCTCGATCGTACGGAGGGCGTGACGGTCGACGCCCGCGCCCGGGCCGGACCTACCTGGCGAGGTACTGGTGGCAGGCGTGGATGGCGATGGCGCCCTCGCCGACCGCGGAGGCCACCCGCTTGATCGAGCCGCGGCGCACGTCACCGGCGGCGAAGACGCCCGGCCAACTGGTCTCGAGCGGAAGGGGCGCGTCCGTCGAGTCCGACCCGGTGCGCGTCGTGACATCGCGCCCGGTCAGGATGTAGCCCGTAGGGTCACGCTCCAGCGCGCCGGCCAGCCATCCGGTGCGCGGCTCACCACCGATCAGGACGAAGAGCCCGTCGGACGGCTCGAGCACCGCCGTGCCGGACCGGGCGTCCTCCAAGGCGACGGCGTCCAGGCGCCGGTCGCCACCCACCCCCACCACCGTGGCGTGGAAGCGGATGGAGATGTTGCTCGTGCCTTCCAGCTCCCGGCACAGGTAGTCGGACATGCTCTCGGCCAGCGAGTCGCTGCGGACGACGAGGGTGACGCTCGCCGCGAAGCGGGCGAGGTGCAGCGCGGCCTGGCCGGCCGAGTTGCCACCACCGACGACATGGACCCGCTGGCCCTCGACGGTCGGAGCCTCGGAGACCGCGGCGCCGTAGCTGACACCGGCACCGATCAGGTCGTCCATCCGGGGAACCGTCGAGTCGTCGCCACGACACGCCCGTGGCCACGACGACGGTCCGGCTGCGGACCGTGGTGCCGTCGGAGAGCTCGATCGTCTGTGCGCCGTCCTCTTGTCCGAGGCTGACCGCGCTGCGCATCCAGTGGAAGCCGGCGCCGAACAGCCAGGCCTGCTGGGCCGCCCGCAGGGCCAGGTCCCGGCCGGGGATGCCGTGGGGGAAGCCGAGGTAGTTCCGGATCAACGAGCTCGTCCCCGCCTGCCCGCCCACGGCCTCCTGTTCGAGGACCAGCGTCGCCAGCCCCTCGGACGAGGCGTAGACGGCGGCGGCCAGGCCGGCCGGGCCGGCGCCCACGATGGCCACGTCGAAGAGGCGGTCGGCAGCCGGCGCCGGCGCGGCCATGCGATCGGCCACCTCGGAGTCGTCCGGCTGGACGAGCACCTGACCGTCGAACAGCACGAAGACCGGGAGCCGCCCGGCATCGAGGTCCAGCTCGCGGAGCATGGCGGCACCCTCGGGCGAGTCGGCGGCGTGGAACGTGTACGACACGCCGTTGCGTTCCAGCCGGTCACGGATGGCCTGCGACCGCGCCGACCAGCGCTCCCCGACCACCCGCACCGCGACCGGACCGACCGGTTCGGCGCGGCGCCAGTCGTGGAGCGCCTCGGTCACGATCCGGTGGAAGGCCTCGTCCGGTTGGCGGTGCGGCTTGATCACCACGAGATCGGCCAGGCCCCGGGTGATGGCCGCCGGTGCGGACGTGAGCTCTTGGGTGTTCGTGGGGGTCAGGAGCAGCGCCCGGCGGGCCTGCGGCTGCAGCGCGCGGGCGCGGCCGAGCACCTCGTCCGCCGCCGGTCCGTTGGCCACCAGCAGGAGCGCGAGGCGTGTGCCGTCGCCCTCCAGTGCCTCCAGCACCGGGGGACAGCCGTCGGTGGGTGTGACCTGGACGTCGTAGTCGCGCTGGTAGCGGGTGGCGAGCTCGTCGTGGAGGCGCTCCCGGTCCGCAGGATCGTCGTCGACGGCCAGGATCAGTGGTCGGGGTGCGGGCACCGGTCCAGTGTGTCCGACACCGGACCTCGGGTGCGGCGCCTCAGAGCACCGCGGCCTCGACCTCGCCCACCCCGACCTCCGCGCGCTGCTGGAACAGCCAGGTCCGGGTCATCACCAGCGCCGCGCACGGCAGCACGAGCAGGTTCGTGACGACGACGAGGGGATCGCCGATGCCGACCCCGTACGACGCCCATGACAGCGTCGTCAGGCACAGCAGGGCGTAGGTCGGCACGGAGACGCCGTGCAGCGACGGTGCCCGCAGGACGTGGACGGTCTGGGGCAGCACGGAGGTGGCACCGACCACGATGGCCAACCAGCCGACCAGGGTGGGCGAGACCGCGAGGCCGACACCGCCGACGACGGCGACCCCGACCGCCGTGGCCACGGCCACGCCTGGCCGCAGCGCGCCGTGGCGGATCTGCTGGATGGCGATCAAGCTCATGGCCAGGACGACGGCGGCGTTGGCCACGCTGATGGCCGGATCACCGAGCGCCAGGCCGTAGAGCATCCAGAGGGCCGAGGCGACCCCGCCGTGGAGCGTGCCCTTGGGTGCGATGCCTTCGACCGTGTGCTGCCGGTAGACCCGCGCCACCTGCGGCCAGACGAACGCCACGCTGAGTGCGGTACACCACCATCCCAGCAACCGCATCCAGTCCACGACTCGACCCTACCGATGGGGAGCCTCAACTCCAACTCTGTAAAGTAAGTCCTGGTCGCGGCGTCAGGCGATGGAGACGGCGAGGTCCGGCCAGCCCAGCAGAGCGTGGTCCGGGAGCGGATCGGGACCGGGCTCGGCCTGCAACGTCCCGGCCCGCACTGCCGCCACGACTGCGGCATGGTCCTTCTCGACCTGGCCGGCGTAGGAGAGCGCGAAGCGGGCGATGGCCTCGTCCAGCGCCGTGCCCCGCCCGCAGTAGCCGGCAATGAGTGCGGGATCGGCGGTGCGGGCATGAGCCCGGCCGAGGATGGAGGCCGACAACGAGCCATAGTCGTCGAGGCCCCGTCCGACGAGCGCAGCCATCGGCATCGACGCCCGGAGGTCCTTGAGCTGGCGCACGTAGAAGGGCAGGCCGTGGACCGTCGTCCAACCGAGCAGGGGATCGCTGACCGCCTGCATCGCGCGCTGTCCGCAGGCGATCCTCGCTCCCTCGTGCACGGGCCGCGGGTCGCCCAGCCTGATCCGGACGTCGGACGGCACGGCTTGCTTGAGCTGGAGGAACAACGGTCGCTCGTCGTGCACGCGCGTCGAGGAGGATGACGAAGTCCTGGGTGCCGACACTGCCGACGCCGACCACCGTCTGCGCGATGTCGACGACCTCGAACGAGGACAGGTGGGACTCGGTGGCCGGCGGGGTGGACCGCCGGTAGCCGGGCAGCGCGTCGACCACGGCTGCCGCGACCGACTCCTCCACCCGGCAGAGCAGCGGAGGTCGTGACGTGAAGCGGCGCCGCCCGGCGACGACCTCGGTGAGCTTCGGCAGCGCCGCCACCGTGTCGTGCCGCAGCGCGTTGGCGAAGCCGCGACGGAAGATGGGGTCGTCGCGGCCGAACCGGTGCACGAACGGCGAATGGTCGTCCACCGCGGCGCGCCACTCCTCGAGGAGAGCCGCGTGCGCGAAGTCGACGAGCACCCTGCGGTAGCTGCGAACGGCCGTGAGCACCGTCACCCGCAGGTCCTCCTCCGATGCACCATTGCCGCGACCGACGAGCACGAGGCTGGTGGCCAGCCGCTTGAGGTCCCACTCCCACGGACCGGTCGCCGTCTCGTCGAAGTCGTTGAGGTCGAAGACCACGAGACCGCTGGGCGAGCCGTAGAAGCCGAAGTTGAGGCAGTGGGCATCGCCGCAGATCTGGGGGAGGATGCCCGTCCGCGGTGTCCCTGCCAGGTCCAGCGTCATCATGTCGGCCGCACCCCGGAAGTAGGCGAACGGTGACGACGCCATGCGTGCCACCCGGACGGGCGCCAGCGCGGCCTCGCGCTGAGCGTCGCGCTCCTTCAACAGCGCGACCGGATCGATCCGGTCCGGCGGAGCGGTCCACAGCCCATGACTGCTCCTCGGTGTTCCCCGGCGCAGTTCGCGGCCCGCACGGCGGCGCTCGGACCACGGGGCCTCGGCCATCGGGGCGGAAGTTAGCCGCCGATCGGCCATCGAGCGCGGATCGGGCTAGCGGCTGAAGCGGCGGGGGGCGAAGAACGACGGGTTGGGATCGCGCCGTCCGCGCCGTGAGGTCCAGCGCCACTGCGCTGAGACCCGGCTGCGCACCCGGCCCCGTGTCTGGGGAACGGCGTGCAACCACGCGGCCTGGCAGCGCCCGCCCATCACCAGGAGGTCGCCGCTGGCCGGTGCCAGGTCGATGACCCCGGTCATGTCGTCCGAGTCCGCCTTGTGCCCGGTGAGCGGGCGCATCAGCCACGGGCGGGAGGCGCCCATCGTCAGCACGCCGATCACCGTGTCCTCCAGCCAGCGCAGCTCGCGGTCACGATGGAAGCCGACGCCGTCGCGCTCGTCCCGGTAGTGCGCCAGGGCCACACCGTCGAAGCGCACGCGGTAGTGGCGGCTGATCCAGTGCTCGACCTCGACGAGGGCCGGGTGGCGACCGGAGCCGGACTGCCAGCCCGAGAGGCGGGGCTCGTCGATCCAACGCTCGTAGCGGAACACCCGGCCTTGCTCCCAGGGGACACACGCCACCAGTTCGTCGTGCACGTCGCCGGCCCGAGGGACGAAGCCCCGCACGACGTCCACCCACGACGACTCGTCCAGGTCGATTCGCTCGACGGCGGCGTCCGCGGCCAACCAGGTCTCGTCGCGGAAGCCCCGCCGTCCCGCATGGAGACCCTGCCGGCGCCCGGTCGGGCGCGCTCACGGCCGCCGCCAGACCGACACGTGGCCGGCGCTGTCATCGGTGAAGGGCGAGCGCCGCCAGTCCCCCCATCGATCCTCCAGGGTGAGGCCGGCCAACCGGGCCATGAGATCCAGCTCGCTCGGCCAGCAGTAGCGGATCTGCACCGGGTAGAGGCGGGTGCCGGACTCGCTGATGACGACGTGAGCGCTGTCGACCCGCTGGCTGGCCGGATGGTGCGCGCTCACCTCGAGCGCCACCGCATCGGTCAGGACGTGGCTGTTGGACGTGCGTTGGCCGCGGTCGAACCGGGTCAGGTCCGGGACGAAGGCCTCCATCAGGAACCGGCCCCCCGCCACGAGGCGCTCGGCCACCCGTGTCGAAGCAACGCAGCTGGTCGTCCTGGTTGAGCAGAGCGAAGAAGGTGTTGAAGGCGACGTAGACGAGCTGGCACGGCAGGTCTCCGGGGACGGCGCGAGAAGTCGCCGATGGTCACGTCGATCTCCGACCCCCCAGGCTTGGCCCGCAGCTTCGCGACCATCGAGTCGGAGGCGTCGATCCCGAGGACCGTGACGCCGCGGGCGGCCAGCGGTAGGGCCAGGCGACCGGTACCGATGCCCAGCTCCAGGGCAGGGCCGGGCCCCGCCAGCTCGGCCAGGAGGTCGACCGCGGCCTCGGTCTGGGTCGGGAACTGGTAGAGGTCGTCGTAGATCTCAGCGATGCGGTCGCCGTAGGTCGCGGCGCCATAGGGCGCTCCGCTGCCGGCCCCTACGGACCCGCTGGAGCCGGTGCCGCGGGACGTCATGCCAGCGCGCTCAGGATCGGGCGCAGGGCAGGGTCGACCGGGTGGTCCGCCGGGAGTCGGCCGTTGACCGCATCGACCAGCTCGGCTTCGTCGAGCACCACCTCCCCGTCGCCGGCCCGCACGGTGAAGCCGTCCGGGCCTGGCTCGACGGTGACCTCCGGCCGCGTCTCGTCCAGAGCGAAGCGGGCGAACTGCACCCGCCACGCCAAGCGGCCGTCGGCCTCTTCGGCGGTCTCCGGGAGCCCGATGTCGTCGGCGTGGGTGGCCAGTTCGCTGGCCAGGTGCCAGGCCTGCCAGCGAGCCGGGTAGGCGCCGGCCCCGGTCGTCATGTCCCGGCCGTCGCGCCGGCGCAGCTCGGACCGGGTGCGGGCGCAGCCCGATCGCCACTCGTCCAGGAGCTCGGCGGCCGAGCGGCCGGCCCGGTCGCTCACGCCGAGGCCGTTGAAGCCGTCCATGTCCGTCGCTCCTCTCGAGGTGTAGCGCTCGAAGAAGGCCGGGAGGTCCTCGTCGAAGCAGGCGGCGTTGTACTCCTCGCCGAAGCCGAGGTGGGCCAGGACGTCCTGCACGCTCCACCCCGCGCAGGCGGAGGGCTGCTCCCAGTCTTCGGGGCCGAGGCCTCCGAACCAGGCCTCGAGGCGGGCGGCCTCGGCATCCATCAGGTCGTATGGATCGTGCTCCGCGAGCACGCTGTCGTCAGGCATCGCGCGCAGTGTGGCACGCCGGTGCTACACGGCCGGCCCGGGTTCGCCCCTCAGAAGGGCAGCTGGTTCAGGAGCCAATCGATCGGAGCCCGTTCGACGACGAAGCGCAGCACCCGTCCGGCCCATCCCGGCAGCGTGCCGCGGTCGACCGCATCGTCGATCGCCCTCGCCGTGCCGGATTGGAGTGCCTCGGCGGCGGTGTCGCGGTCCCACGTCACATCGCCGATGCCGGCCTCCGGATCGAGCGAGAGCACCAGGCCCTCCCGGCTGGTGCCCAGCTCGCAGGCCGCGCCGTTCAGCCCGCCGAGCGCGATCCGCTGCACCGTCGCGTCGAGACCGTCCCCGGGATAGGTGTCGGGCGGTGCCGTGCAGGGGTCGGCCGCCTCGTAGCGGCCGAACTCCTGTGCCCCGCGGTTCCACTCGGCCACCACGAACCCGACCGCGGCCCCTGTGATCAGCCCTGCGGCGACGATGGGACCGAGGCTCGGGCGGGTGGTGGCGGCCGCCGCCCGGCTCCGCGACGCCACCAGCAGGATGGGGATCAGTGCGACCAGGGCCAAGGCGGCGGCGATCAGGAACGACGACCGGAAGGCCCGCGTGAGGATGGCGCTGATGATGTCGACGAGGTCGTCGCGAGCCGTCGCCAGCGCCGTCGCTCTCGTCGGCCCCTTGGGCCTCGAACACCGCGTCGACGTCTGGGACCTCACCGTCGGGCGTGCTCTCGATCTCGTTGCGCAGCGCCCAGGCGACGGGGATCTTCTGGCGCAAGCGGGAGCTCCGCCTCCAGCATCGAGGCGGTGCCGGCCAGCGCCGCCTGGTCGGCCCTCGACTCCAGTTGCCCGGCCAGCACGGGGGCGATGAGGAGCAGCCCGAGCATGAGACCGGCGTGGCGGGCGGCCACCGAGCGGCTGGCGGCCGCGATCGGGCGGGCGCCGTCGGGCAGGCTGGCCGGTCCGACGACGGACAGTGCCAGCCCCATGCCCGCGCCGCAGAAGGCGAAGGCGACGGCGGCCAGCCAGCCGCTCACGCGCGGCAACAGGGCCAACCCGGCCAACCCCGCGGCGAGCACGACCGCGCCGACACCTCCGGCCACGGCCGGCGCCAGCCGGTGACCGAGAGGGCGCACCGCGAACGAGGCCGCCGGAAGGGCGCTCACGACGACCGCGCCGGCGATGGGTTGGTAGCCCCAGACGACGACGAGCAGCAGGACCCCGAGGAACAGCGCGCCGACGAGGGCGCCGAACGTGAGCAGCTCGCCCGCGTTGGCCAGCCAGGTCCGGAGTCCGAGCCGCTCACGGGGGGCCACGATGGGATCGTCGGTGTCACCGCCGGTCCGGATGCCCGGGACCCACGAGCGCGAGGAGGGCCAGGAGCGCGACGGGCACCTGCACGATGAAGATGGCTCGCCAGGCGAACGCCTGCGTGAGCACGCCTCCCAGCGCGGGCCCGACGGCGGCTCCGAACGCGGCCGCCGTGACCCACCAGGTGCGGCCCCGCCCGCTGCTCCCCGTCAACGAGGCCAGGATGGGCAGGGAGCCCACCAGGGCCAGCGCGGCGCCCGTCCCTTGCAGCGCCCTTCCGGCGAAGAGCACGCCGATGCTCGTCGCCGCGCCGCTCGACCGCGGAGCCGGCCGCGAACGCCAGCAGGCCGATGAGCGTGAGCGGGCCGGCCTTGACCCGTGATGCGAGCAGGGCCAGCACCGCGGCCACGATCGTCACGACGAGCGCGTACACGGTGATCACCCACGAGGCCTGCACCACCGTCGTCTCGAGCTCGCGGTAGATGTCGGGCAGCCCGAGCACGACGATCGACGCGTCGGCGAAGGCCAGCGCGACGGCGAGGGCGAGAAGGACGGCCCGCCACGGCGGACCCGCCGTGCGAAGGGGCGCGGGAGGCGGCGGGGGAGAAGCGCCGGGTGGTGGCAGCGGCTGCCCCGGGTGAGCGGGAGCAGGAGGAGGTGGCGGAGGCGGCGGTGGGGTCGCCGCGATCGGCGCCGGAGGAGGCAATGGCCCCGA
The DNA here is from genome assembly GCA_963813375.1 of uncultured Acidimicrobiales bacterium. Lineage (GTDB taxonomy): Bacteria > Actinomycetota > Acidimicrobiia > Acidimicrobiales > Ilumatobacteraceae > DASTFY01. Next base: position 44,188 of record CAWEYT010000003.1, read on the forward strand.
CGAGGTGGGCGGCATCGTGCCGTCAGCGTACGGGACTGCGCGCCAGGCTGGCGTGCCGGGCCGTCAGGCGAGCTGAACGGGGATGGTCAAGACCGAGGGGGTCGTGCCGGGGACCGGCTCGAGCTCCCAGACGGTGAGCGTGCCCGGACCGGGCTGGCTGAGGAGGAACGGCGCCGCGGCGCGGAAGGGATGGCGCAGGCCGTCGTCGCGGGTGGAGCGGGTGACGCCCTCGAAGAGCACCTGGCCCGCGGCATCGCTGATGCGCAGGCCGACACCGGTGTCGGCCACCGCCGTGGAGCCGCTGATCTCGGTGCCGTTGGTGAGCACGTCCTCAGGGCCGACGGACTCCACCAGGACGGGCGGTGCCCAGGGCGCGAAGTCGTCACGGGTCACGGGGCGGTCGGGGAGGACGTAGCCGCCCACCGCACGGGCCGTCTGGCCATCGATCTGGAACAGCACGCGGACCGGGAAGACGCTCACCGTGTAGACGAACTGGGCCAGACGCAGCTCGGAGCTCCCGGGCGGACCCAAGGTCGAGAAGGAGCCGGAGAGGTCGACGACCAGGACGTCGCCCATGAGCGCGGTGCTCCGGACGCGGGTAAGACCCGGCACCGCCGTGGTCAGCCCGGCCGTGGTCTCGGCCTCGGTGGGGCCTTGCAACAGCGCGCCCAGGGCGTTGTCGACGATCTTGGCGTCGGCGGGGAGGGCCCGGCGCGCTACGCCCAGCTTGCCGTCGCGCACGAAGAAGATCGGGAGGAGCACGCTGCCCGCCGGGACAGGCGCCGCCGTCGGGCCGGCGGCTGCGGAGGCGGGCCTGCGCCGGGTCCGCGCCCGGGGCTGCCGTCGCCGGCGTCGTGCCGACCGGGAGCTCCTGCGCCGGTCCGACGGTGACGGTCGAGTCAGGGGAGATCACGCTGCAGCCCGTGGCCCACAGCAGGGCGACGCTGCCGGCGGTCGCGAGGAGACGACCACGGCGGCGAGGGCCCGGGCGGGCGCCATGGGAGCGCCGGCGGCTGAGGCGCGCGGGGTCGCGCTCCTGGGCGTGTCACCCCTCGGTCGTACCAGCCGTGCTGGGGTCGCACGTACATCAGAGTCGCGATGTTCGCGCTCGGATACCGGTCTGTAACGGACCCGCGCGGAAACGTCGCGCGGCGCGTCGCGCTCGCTGCGGAGCGTGGTGGGCGGTCGTCAGGCCGCGTGGACGTCGGCGATGTCGGCCACATCGCTCCACTGCGCGCGGTCGTGGGCGAGCAGGAGCGTGGCGCCGGAGTCCTCGAGGGCCTGCAGGCGAGCGATGGCCGCGGTCGCCAGCTCATGGTTCCACGGACGGCCCTGGGGCTGGCCGGCGTCGATGGCGTCGCGGGTGTAGGCGGCATCCCCGACCAGCACGTAGCGGCGCCCGTCGGTGAACGTCACGAGCAACGATTGGTGCCCTGGTGTGTGCCCACGGGTGTCGAGCAGGACGAGCGATCCGTCGCCGAGGAGGTCGTGCTGGTCCTCGTAGTCGAACGGCGCGGGATCGTCCGGGCCGAGGTCGTCCGGACCCAGACCGAACGCCGGGTGTCCGAGCTTGCTCCGGTAGAACGCGGCCTCCCGGGCCCGGATCACCCATTTGGCCGGAGCGAAGGAGCTGTTGCACCCGCAATGGTCGAAGTGGAGGTGCGAGTTGACGATCCACCGGACGTCGCCGTCGGCGAAGCCGGCCTGCCGGAGCCGGGCCGGTGCGAGCGTGTCGGCGTCGCCCAGCGGCTCGAAGGTCGACGCCATGGCCGGACCCAGGTAGCCGGCAAGGTCCTCGAGGCAGCGGGCGTTCATGCCCGTGTCCCAGAGCAGGACGCCGTCTCCCGTGTCGATGGCGTGCGTCATCACGGGGATGTCGAAGGTCTGTTCCGACCGCCGGCCCTCGAACAGGAGGCCGGGGTCGGTCCTGATGTCACCGCAGCGCAACGCCAGGAGCCGCATCCGCGCACGGTAGCCGTAGTGTTCGGGCCCATGGCCGACGTCACCATCTACCACAACCCTCATTGAGGGTCCTCCAAGAACGCTCTCGCGGCCGCGCGTGAGCTGGGCGTCGAGTTCGACGTCGTCGAGTACCTGAAGACGCCACCGGACCGCGAGACCTTGGAAGGCATCGTCGCCGTCCTCGAGGATCCCATCGCCGACCTGGTCCGGAAGGACTCGCTCTTCCAGAAGCTGGGGCTGGACCCGGCCGACTACACCGAGGCCGGTCCCGTCATCGATCTCCTGCTCGAGCGCAAGGCGCTGATGCAGCGCCCGATCATCGTGAAGGGCGACCGCGCCATCATCGGGCGCCCGACCTCCCGGGTGCGCGAGCTGCTCGCCGGCTGAACCCGTCCGGGTGGCCCCGGCCGAGGAGTGGGTCACGCCCGTTCGGTGCGCAGCCGGGCTTCGATGCGGGCCGAGCGGAGCATCGGCGACGGATGGCTGCCGATGGCGCGGGGCGTTCCGTCGCCGCCGTCCTGACGGTCGAGGGCGTGGACCCGCCGAAGGGCGAGGGCGAGGTGCCGCCCGTAGCCCATGTCGACTGCCCGCTGATCGGCGGCGAACTCGGCCGACCGGCCCAGGCGGTCGCCGATGCGTCGCGCCACGATGACCGTGGCGAGGAAGGCCAGGGCCAGCACCTGCAGCATCGCGCTGACGATGCGCCCGATGAGCGCCAGTCCGGCCGATCGCTGGGCCAGGACGTCGGTGGCGGCGTAGGCCAGCCGCTCGAGCAGGAAGCCGACGCGGGCCAGCGTGATGATCGGCAGCGACAGCCAGTGCGTGATGGTGAGGGCCACCGTGTGCAACCCGAGGTGGTGACCGAGCTCGTGGGCGAGCACGCCGTGCAGCTCGTCGTCCGGCAGCAGCTCCAGCGCGCCGGTGCTGACGGCGACGACGTGTCCGCCGCACGCGTAGGCGTTGAGCTCCGGGGAATCCGTCACGGCGAGGACGAACCGGTGGGCGGGCAGGCCAGCCTGCTCCACGACGTCGTGCCAGGCGGGCTCGAGGCGGTCGAGCTCCTCGGGCGTAGGGCGCCGGGCGCCGTACAGCCAGCTCAGGAGGAGACGCTGCACCGGCCGGAGGAACATGAGGATGCCCGCCGCCAGGTACCCGACCGCGAAGGCCCAGTAGGGCACCGGCGCCACGAGACGAACGACGAGCCAGAAGGCGGCGAGCGCGACCAGCGAGACGGGCAGCAGCGCCGCGGTCGGCACCAGCACGGCCAGTGCCGACGTGTCGGGCCGCCGGCCGGCGCGGGCGTCGAGGGCGCGCACGCGGTCGGGTGCGGTGCCCGGCGTCCCGGCACGGCGATCGGGTTGGGCGCGCCGGGTGGGGTGGTGGTCGACGGACTCCGCCTCCGAGCCCGGCAGGACGAACTCGTCGTCTGTCCAGCGGGCGCCGTCCCACCACCGCAACCGCCCGGGTTCACCGGGGACCCGGTACCACCCCCGGCGAGCCGGGCCCGAGCTGTTCAGCGCATCCTCCTGCGGGGAGATGTTTCGCTGCATGGTACGTCCCGTTCCCGGTGGAGGGACAGGGAAGTCGACGTTCAGCGCGCGGTGGAGCTGGCTGCCGGGCTGGGGACCGCGGCCAGGGCCTGGATCGTCCACTGGCCGACGAACGTGGCCAGCTCGTCGATCGAGAGCTTCAGCCTCCCGGTGCGGTGGTAGTGCGAGAACTGCGCCACGGCGCCCAGGACGCCGATGGCCAGGAGGGTGGGATCGTGCTCGTCGGGGACCAGTCCGGCCGTCTGGGCTTCACGCACCAGCCGCGCCGCGTCCTGGACGTACACGTCGCCGCTCTCCCGCAGCACGGCAGCGACCCGCTGGTCGTGGCGCTCGACCTCGAGGAGGGCGAAGAATCGGCCGTGCTCGGCCATGAAGCGGACCGATGCCTCGGTGCCCTGGCGGAGACGGGTCACGGGATCGGCGTCGTCGTCCATCGCCGCGGCCTGGGCCCGCCGGAGCTGCTGGCGGACGGAGCGCACGAGCTCGGCGAAGAGCGATTCCTTGTTCTCGAAGTACCAGTAGAAGAGGCCCTTGGCCACGCCCGCCGTCTCGCAGATGTCGGCGATGCGGGTGGGGCCGTAGCCGCCGCTGGCGAAGAGCGCCTCCGCGGCGTCGAGCAGCTGCTGCTTGCGCTCGAGGCCCTGGTCCGTGTGCCGGCGCGGCGTCGCCGGACCGTCGCCGGCCGACCGGTCATTTGCTGGGTCACGTGTTGTTCGTTGGTCCACGTCGTCTCACCATCGCGTCGGCGGTCAGTCCACCAGGCCTTGACCCGTGGGTCAATCCCACCTGCCGCGCCCTAGGCTCGCGGCGTGTCCAGCGCCCGGCTCGAGCGGATCGCCACGCGGGAGCGCAACGCCAAGTGGAAGAACCCCCCGCTGCGCATCGAGATGGCCGAGTGCATCAACTGCGACGCCTGCCTCCGCCACTGCCCGAGCCACTTCGGTGCGATCTTCAACCACGGGCCCGACGTCGTGATCATCCCGGAGCTCTGCTCGGGGTGCGACAAGTGCCTCCCCGCCTGTCCCGTCGACTGCATCTACCCGTTCCCGGACTGGGAGCAGGCTGGGTCCCCGCTCGAGTGGTGGGACGAGCCCGGCAGCAGCAACGATCCGTACCGGTGAGGGCCTTGCCGGTGAGGGGTCGGGTTCGGCTCGCGTCCGCTAGACACAGACCATGACCGATCTCCAGTTGCTGCCCGGTGCCGAGCCCTGGTCCGCGGAGGGCGGGCCTGCCGGCGCGCTCTGCCTGCACGGCTTCACCGGCAACCCGGGCTCCATGCGCGGGGTGGCGGAGGCCTTCGCCGCCGCCGGCTTCGCCGTCGAGCTGCCCCGCCTCCCGGGTCACGGCACGACGGTGGAGGACATGAAGGCGACGAGGTGGGCGGACTGGACGGCCGAGGTGGAAGCGGCCTACCAGCGTCTGGCCGCTCGCACCGACAAGGTGGTCGTCTCCGGCCTGTCGATGGGGGGCAGCCTCACGCTGTGGACGGCGTTGCAGCATCCCGAGGTGGCGGGGCTCGTGTGCATCAACCCCGCGACGAAGCCGCAGCCGGCCGAGCTCATGGAGATGCTGCACGGGATGGTCAACGAGGGCACCGACGTCATGCCCGGGATCGGCGCCGACATCGCCGATCCGGATGCGACCGAGAGCGCCTATGCCCAGACGCCCCTGCTCCCGCTGATCTCGCTCGTCGAGGACGGCCTGGCGTCGCAGTGCGAGCGCTACGGCGAGATCACCTGCCCGTTGCTCCTCCTGACCAGCCCGCAGGACCATGTGGTCGAGCCGAGCAACGGCGACTTCCTGGCCGAGACCTTCGGTGGTCCGGTGGAGCGCATCAGCCTCGACCGCAGCTACCACGTCGCGACGCTCGACTACGACAAGGACGTGATCTTCGAGGCTGCGGTGGCCTTCGGCCGCAAGGTCACAGGCTGACCGCCGGTCACGCGCCGCTCTGGATGGCCGCCGTGTGCACGACATGACCGCCGGCGCGGTGCTCTCGGTGGTGGCGTCGATCCCCAGCCCGTCGGACGGGACGATCTCGTTGGGCCCGCTCAACCTCCGCGCCTACGGGTTGATGATCGCCCTCGGTGTGCTGGCCGGGGTCTGGCTGGCCGGCCGGCGGCTCGAAGCGAGAGGGGTCGGGACCCGGGAGGACATGTCGTACATCGCGTTGTGGGCGGTGCCGGCCGGGATCATCGGTTCGCGGCTGTACCACGTGATCACCGACTGGCGCCGCTTCCAGGGGCGGTGGCTCGACGCCTTCAAGATCTGGGAGGGCGGCCTCGGCATCTGGGGCGGCGTCGCGCTCGGCGTCGCGGTGGGCATCTGGGCCGCCATGCGTCGGGGCATCCCGCTGCAGGGTGGGCTGTCGGCCATCATCCCGGCGCTCCCGCTGGCCCAGGCCATCGGCCGTTGGGGGAACTGGTGGAACCAGGAGCTGTTCGGGCGACCGACCGACCTGCCGTGGGCGCTCGAGGTCTCGTCCGACAAGGCGGTGTCCGCCGGCTACCCGCCCGGGACGACGTTCCATCCGACGTTCCTCTACGAGTCGCTGTGGTGCCTGCTGCTGTGCGGCGGGCTGATCTGGATCGACCGCCGGTTCCGGATCTGGGGCACGGAGCTGTTCGCGCTGTACGTCGCCGGCTACACGTTCATGCGCTTCTGGATCGAGCGGCTGCGCGTCGATGAGGCTTCGCTGCTCTGGGGTTGGCGGGTCAATGAGGTCGTGTCGCTCGTGGTGTTCGCGATCGCCGTCGTGTACCTCCTCGTCTCGATGCGCCGCCCCCGGCCGGACCCGGTCGGAGCCGTGGTCGAGGCCCAGGTTGAGGTCGACGTCGAGGTGGCCGATGCGGAGATGGCCGATGCCGGGCCGGCCGATGCCGACGCGGTCGATGACGAGCCCGAGGAGCGCGTCGAGCCCGCCGCCGTAGCATCGTCAGCCGTGTCCGATCGCCTCTCGGCCGCCCAGGTCGCCCACGTGGCCCGTCTGGCCCGTCTCGAGCTGACCGACCAGGAGCTGGCCCGCTACACCGAGCAGCTGGCGTCGATGCTCGACCACTTCCGCGACATCGACGCGCTCGAGCTCGACGACGTCGCCCCGATGTCGCAGCCCCTGCCGCTCCAGAACGTCTTCCGTGAGGACGTCGTCGGGCCCACCCTCGACCGCGACGAGGTGCTGGCGGCGGCGCCGGCCGCCGAGTCCGGCCGCTTCCGCGTGCCGCCGATCCTCGGTGAGGCCCCATGACGACCCTGGACACGACGGACACCGGCGGCGCGCTGCCGTCGTCGGTGATCGACATCGCGACAGCCGTGCGATCAGGATCGGTGACCGCCGCGGCCGTCGTCGAGGCCCATCTGGAGCGGATCGCGGCCCGGGAAGGCGACGTGCACGCCTTCAACCTCGTGATGGCGGACGAGGCGCGCCAGACAGCGGCGTCGATCGACGCGCGAGTGGCGGCCGGGGAGGATCCCGGACCGCTGGCCGGGGTGCCGGTGGCGCTGAAGGACAACATGTGCACCCGGGGCATCCCGACCACCTGTTCGTCGAAGATCCTCGAGGGTTGGCGACCGCCGTACGACGCCACGGTCGTCGAGCGACTGACCGCGGCAGGTGCCGTCATCATGGGCAAGACCAACCTCGACGAGTTCGCCATGGGCTCGTCGACCGAGAACTCGGCGTTCGGTCCGACCCGCAACCCCCACGACCTGTCCCGGGTCCCGGGCGGTTCGTCCGGTGGCAGCGCGGCCGCGGTGGCCGCCGGCTTCGCCGCGGGAGCGTTCGGTTCGGACACGGGCGGATCCATCCGGCAGCCGGCCGCCCTGTGCGGCGTCGTCGGAGTGAAGCCCACCTACGGCGTGGTTTCCCGCTACGGCTTGGTTGCATTTGCATCGAGCCTCGACCAGATTGGTCCGTTCGCCCACACGGTCGAGGACGCCGCCCTCCTGCTGGAGGTCGTGGGCGGTCACGACCCGATGGACTCCACGTCGCTCGATCAGCCCGCCCCCTCCCTCCGGTCCGTCCTGGGCGACGGTGTGGAGGGGCTACGTGTCGGTCGCATCACCGATCTCCCGCCCGGGGCCGACCCCGACGTCGAAGAGCGGATGGAGCTCGCCTTCGAGGCGCTGGAGCGCGCCGGGGCCAAGACCGTCGACGTCACGGTGCCGGCGTTCAGCTACGGCCTCACCGCTTACTACCTCATCGCGCCCGCCGAGGCCTCGAGCAACCTGGCCCGGTACGACGGCGTCCGCTACGGGCTGCGGGTCGACGCCGCTGACACCGCGGCGATGAACGCCGCCACCCGCGAGGCCGGCTTCGGGGCCGAGGTGAAGCGGCGCATCATGCTCGGCACCTACGCCTTGTCCGCCGGCTACTACGACGCCTACTACGGCAAGGCGCTCAAGGTCCGCCGGCTCATCGCCGACGACTTCGCCCGCGCCTACCAGGACGCCGACGTCCTGCTCACCCCCACGGCACCGACCGTGGCCTTCCCCTTCGGCGCCAAGACCGACAACCCGCTGGCGATGTACCTCTGCGACGTCTACACGATCCCCTCGCCGCTGGCCGGCCATCCCGCCATCAGCGTGCCGTTCGGCACCGGCCAGGACGATCTGCCCGTCGGGGTGCAGGTCCTCGCCCCCGCGCTGGGCGAGCCTCTCATGTACCGCACCGCGGCGGTGCTGGAGGCGGCGGCGAAGGAGCCAGCCGAGAAGGAGCGCCGAGAGGAGGGCATGACCGCCACCGATTCCCCCGCCACCACCGTGCCCGCCGGCGAGCTGATCGACGGCTACGAGCTGATCGTCGGGCTGGAGGTCCACGTCGAGCTGGCCACGGCCACCAAGCTCTTCAGCGCCAGCCCCAACCGCTTCGGCGACGAACCGAACACCAACATCGACCCTGTCACGCTCGGGCTCCCGGGTTCGCTGCCGGTGCTCAACCGGCGGGCGGTCGAGCTGGCCATCCGCATCGGCCTGGCCCTGCACTGCGAGGTGCAGCCGTGCCTGTTCCACCGGAAGAACTACTTCTACCCGGACATGCCGAAGGACTACCAGATCTCCCAGTACGACCAGCCGCTGAACGTGGACGGCTGGCTGGAGCTCCCGTCCGGGACCCGCATCGGCATCGAGCGGGCCCACGTGGAGGAGGACACCGGCAAGTCCACCCACCTCGGCGGGAGCGGGGGTCGGATCCACGGCAGCGACTACTCGCTGGTCGACTACAACCGTGCCGGCGTCCCCCTCGTGGAGATCGTGGGTCGGCCCGACATCCGCAGCTCCGAGCAGGCCCGGCAGTACGTCAACGAACTGCGGGCGATCCTCGTCGCCATCGACGCCTCCGACGCCAAGATGGAGGAGGGTTCGATGCGGGTCGACGCCAACGTGTCCGTGCGCCGCCCTGGTGAGCCGCTCGGCACTCGTTGCGAGATCAAGAACCTCAACTCGGTGCGGTCGCTCGGTCGGGCGATCGAGTACGAGGCCCGCCGGCAGGTCACGCTGCTGGCCGACGGCGAGGTCGTCCGGCAGGAGACCCGCCACTGGGACGAGAACGACGGCCGGACCCACACGTTGCGGACGAAGGAGGATGCCGACGACTACCGGTACTTCCCGGAGCCGGACCTGGTCCCCCTGGTGCCGGACGACGCCTGGGTGGAGGAGATCCGCGCCGCGCTGCCGCCGCTACCCGCCGCCCGCCGGGTCGCGCTGGCGGCCGCGGCCGGGGTCGACACGACCACCGAAGCCGTGGCCCTGGTCGTCGACCGGGGGCGGGACCGCCTCGCCCTCGACGCCATCGCGGCCGGGGGCGATCCGGCACGGGTGCTCGTCCACATCGAGCACAACCTGCCGCCGGAGGGACCGGATCCCGTGACGCCCGCCGCCCTCGCCGCGCTCACCGGACTGGAGACGGCCGGGCAGGTCACGGCCACGCAGGCCAAGCAGATCCTGGTCGAGCTCGTCGAGGCCGGGGGCGACGGCGACCCCGCCGCCATCGCCGCCCGACGGGGCTTCCAGGCGATGGACAGCGGCGCGCTCGATGCGGCCGTCGACGCCGCCATCGCCGCCCAGCCCGCGGCGTGGGAGAAGTACTGCGCCGGGGAGGACAAGGCGGCGGGCGCCCTGGTCGGCGCGGTCATGAAGGCCACGAGGGCGCAGGCCGACGGCAAGGCGGTGACGGCGCTGCTGCAGGCCAGGCGGGCCGAGAGTTCCCCGTCGTAGCGCCGCCGCGGTAATTCCTCGCCACCATCCACCGCACCGAGGCCAGACTCGATGCTCGTGTCCATCGAGATCCGCGCCCCGGAGCAGGCCGACGTACCGGACATGTTCGCGGCCGACGCGCGCAGCTTCGGCACGTTCTACGAGGACGAGGAGATCGCGCGCCGGCTACCGATCATGGACCTGTCCCGCTTCCGTATCGCTCTCGACGGGCCGGCCACCGTCGGCGTGGCGGGCTCGTTCGCCCTCGACATGACCGTGCCCGGAGGCGCCACGGTGCCCATGGGAGGGGTGACGTGGGTGTCCGTCGCCACCACGCATCGCCGACAGGGCATCCTTCGCCGGCTGCTCGGCGCCATCCACGCCGATATCGACGACAGGGGCGAGCCCGTGGCCGGGCTCAGCGCCTCCGAGGGCGCCATCTACGGACGCTTCGGCTACGGCGTGGCCAGTCAACTGCGCCGTGTCGCCATCGACGTCCGCGCCGTACGACTCCGCGAAGAGCTCGTGCCCAAGCCCGGGTCCGTGCGCTACATGGAGACCGACGAGGCCCGGGGCCACGTCCCGGCCATCTGGGAGCGCGCCAGGCGGCAGCGGCCCGGCGAGACGGCCCGCAGCGGAACCTGGTGGGAGATGGTCTTCGCCGACCAGTCCAAGCCGCAGGACGGCTTCTCCCCCGCCGTGCGCCTCCGCCACGACGACGGCTACGCGACGTACCGGGTCCGCATGGACTGGAACGAGGGCCGGCCCGCGCACCACGTGAACCTCATCGAGCTGGTCGCGGTGACGGACGACGCGCACCTCGCGCTCTGGCACACCCTGCTCGGCATCGACCTCGTCGCCATCATCACCTCGAGGCGGGCGTTCGCCATCGACGACGCGCTCTACCTCGCGGTCGACAACCCGCGAGCCGTGAGCACCGAGGCCATCGACGACTTTGTGTGGCTCCGCCCGCACCAACCCGCGGCACTGCTCGGCGCCCGCACCTACGCGAGCGAGGACCGTCTCGTCCTGGAGCTCGTCCCGGACTCGACGGACGCCGCCGATGCCGTGCCGACGCGCTGGGAGGTCGAGGGCGGTCCTGACGGCGCCGCCTCGAAGCGGACGCGGCGCCGGGCCGATCTCGTGCTCGACCGAGCCGCGTTCGGTGCCATCTACCTGGGCGGCTTCCGACCCTCCGTCCTGGCCCGGGCCCAACTGATCACGGAGGCCACGCACGGCGCGCTCGCGCGGGCCGACGCGTTCTTTGCCGCCGAGCGCATGCCCCACGCGCAGAACGGGTTCTGACCCGGCCTGGCGGCGTGGTCGCCGGGGGTCAGTCGCTAGCCTCGCCTCCTCGTGGGGCTCGTGACGCTGGCGCCGTTGCGGCATCCGCCGTTCCGGCGCTTCTGGATCGGTGCCGCGCTCTCCAACATCGGCACGTGGATGGAGACCGTGGCCCTCGGCTACTACGTGGCCGACCAGACCCGGTTGGCCGTGTGGTCGGCGGTGATCGCGGCCGCCGGCTTCGTGCCCGTGGCCGTGATCGGTCCCATCGGTGGCGCGCTGGCCGACCGGCGCTCCCGCAAGGTGATCCTCCTCGTGACCGTGTCGGCGCAGGCCGTCGTGGCCGCGGCGATCACCGTGCTGGTCGCCGTCGACGCCGCCGGACCGGCGGTGATCGCACTGCTCACGCTGCTCAGTGGTTGCGCGGCGGCCATCGGCTTCCCCGCGTACCAGGCGTCGTTCCGGCACCTCGTCCCGCCCGAGGACCTTCCGGCGGCCATCGGCCTCTCCTCGGCCCAGTGGAACCTCGGGCGCATCCTCGGGCCCGTCGCCGCCGCGGTGGCCATCAGCGTCGGTGGCATCTCGTGGGCGCTGGCCATCAACACCGTGAGCTTCCTCGCCGTGATCGTCGCCGTCGCGAGTGTGCGCCTCCCCTCGCCGCTGCTCGGCGCGACGCGCGAGCCGTTCCGGCGCGCCATCCTCGGCGGGTGGCACCACGTCCGGGCCGAAGCGGGGCTCCGCGCCACGTTCACGATCATGTGCCTCAACACCTTCCTGGCCGCGCCGTTCATCGCGCTGATCCCGGCCATGGCCGTGAAGGTCCTGGACGGCAACGAGGCCACGACGGGCGTCCTGGTGACGGCGCAGGGTGTCGGCGCGGTGGTGGCGGGTGCCGTCATCGGTGGGCTGGTGGCCCGCTACGGCGTGCGGCTCACCATGGCGCGGGCGGTGGGGCTGCTCGCGCCCTCGCTGGCCGTCTACGGCCTCGCCCCGAACCTGGTGACGATGGGGATGGCGCTGGCCGTCGTCGGCTTCCTCTACATGCTGGCGCTGTCGACCTTCACGACGGTGGCGCAGCAGCGGTCGCCGGACGAGCTGACCGGACGGGTGCTGGCGGTGAACAACGCCGTGCTCGGCGCGCTCTACCCCATCGGCGCGCTCTTGCAGGGCCGGCTGGCTGACGTGATCGGGCTGCGGGCGACGACGGTGGCGTCAGGCGTCGCGCTGGGGGTCACCCTGCTGGCGGTGCGCGCGGCGCGCCCACACTTCACGTCCGCCGCTCGAGCACCCTGTGGCGGCCGTCCGGACGGCGTGAGGTCGGACCGTGACGTCGGACCGTGAGGTCGGACCGTGAGCGGGCCGTACTGTCGGCCGATGGACTTCGCCATCCCCGACGACATCCAGGGCACCCTCGACGCGCTGGACGCGTTCATCGAGGACGAGATCCGGCCCCTCGAGGAGCAGGACGACAACATCCGCTTCTTCGATCACCGGCGGGAGTGGGCGCGCACGGACTTCGAGGCCGGGGGCACGCCGCGCAAGGAGTGGGAAGACCTGCTGCGCGAGATGCGGCGCCGGGCCGACCGGGCCGGCTGGCTGCGGCTCGCCCTGTCCGCCGAGTACGGCGGTCGTGATGCCACCAACCTGGAGATGGCGATCATCCGCGAGCACCTGGCCACCAAGGGTCTCGGCCTCCACAACGACCTGCAGAACGAGAGCTCGATCGTCGGCAACTTCCCGACCGTGCTGATGATGCGCGACTTCGGCACTCCTGAGCAGAAGGCCGAGTGGATGCCCGGATTCCTCGACGGCACCAAGCGACTCGCCTTCGGATTGACCGAGCCGAACCACGGCAGCGATGCCACCTACATGGAGACCACGGCGGTCGAGGACGGTGACGAGTGGGTCCTCAACGGGGCCAAGCGCTTCAACTCCGGTCTCCACCATGCGACACACGACATCGTGTTCGCCCGCAGCTCCGGCGACCCCGGCTCGCCGGCAGGCATCACCGCGTTCCTCGTCCCGACCGATGCGCCGGGCTTCACCGTCGAGTTCTACTGGTGGACCTTCAACATGCCGACGGACCATGCCGAGGTCACGTTGTCGAACGTGCGGGTGCCGAGCTCGGCGGTGTTCGGCGAGGTCGGTCGCGGCCTCGAGCTCGCGCAGCACTTCGTGCACGAGAACCGCATCCGTCAGGCGGCGTCGTCGTTGGGAGCCGCGCAGTTCTGCATCAACGAGGCGGTCGCCTACGCCAACGAGCGGATCACGTGGGGTCGCCCGTTGTCGGTCAACCAGGGCATCCAGTTTCCCCTGGTAGAGCTGCATACGGAGGCCGCGATGCTCCGGCAGCTCGTGCGCTCGACGGCCTGGTTGCTCGACCAGCGCCACCACATGGAGGTGACGCATCTCGTTGCCATGTGCAACTACCGCGCCAACCGGCTCGCGTGCGACGCAGCGGATCGCGCCATGCAGACGTGCGGCGGCGTCGGGTACAGCCGGCACATGCCCTTCGAGCACATCTACCGACACCATCGGCGTTATCGCATCACCGAGGGCAGCGAGGAGATCCAGATGCGCAAGGTGGCGCAGGACCTTTTCGGGCTCGGGCGTCGCCGCTGAGCGCGAGCGCACCACCGCGCTCCGATGGATCACCACCCTCGGCGGGGGTCCACTACGCTGCGGCGGCGCGGCGAAAGCCACGGTGGGCGGCTCACATGATGCGAGACTCGGTCGCACTCGACCGATGTGGGAAGGGGAGTAGATGCGTACCGGCACCAGCCCTTGGAGGCCGCGCCGACTGCTCCGGGCGGCGGTTGCTCTTTCACTGGCGGCGGCGCCCGTCATCGTGGCCGGCGGAGAGGCGACCGCCCAGACCGCGCCGTTGCTCAGCCTGCGCAAGTCTGTCTCGCTCCCCAACCCGGCCACGGCCGCGCCCGGTGAGCCGTTCTCGTTCTTCCTCAGCTACTCCTGCTCGTCGCTGAGCACCCCGTGCGAAGGGGCCACGATCACCGACGTCATCCCCCCGCAGCTCTCGCGGCAGGTCGCCGACGTCCGTTTCCAGGGCAACTTCCAATCCGTGAACTACGACGCGAACACCGGCACCGCCGTCTTCACGCTGTTCAGCCCCATTGCTGCTGGGACCACGGCGCAGGTATCGATCGCCGCCGAGTTCCCGCCCGGCACCGCGGTCGGCACGCAGGCCGTGAACCAGGGGACGATGCGCGCGTCCAACGCCAACCCCGTCACCTCGAACCAGGTGATCGTCACGTCACGCGCGGCGTCCGACTGGACGGTCACGAAGAACGTGGTCCCTGCCGGTGTGCCGCCGCAGGTGGACACGCCGTACACGTATCGCGTCGGGATCACGTTGGCGGCCGGCGGCAACCAGAACCTCAACGGTGTGACCTTCGTGGACACGTTGCCGGCCGGCGCGGTGTTCCAGTCCGCCACGGGAGGTGGGACGTACAACGCCGGCACCAACCAGGTGACGTGGCCGCCACGCAACCTCGTGCCCAACGCCAACCAGGACGTGACGGCATTCGAAGAGGTCACCGTCCTCTTCCCGGCCGCCAACTTCCCCGTCGGCACGACCGTGCTCAACGTCGTGCAGGCCTTCGGGACCCCGGCCGGTGAGCCCAACCAGGAGCTCGGGCGGGCGGAGCGCCCCGGCATCATCCGCGGCGTCGGGCACCGTGACCGGCTGGCTCGAAGCGGGCCGGGCTGCCCGAGATCGGCCCCGGCCAGATCGACACCTACACCCTCACGGCGGAGAACCCGAACGCCACGGTCGTCGCCGGGTTCCAGGTGCTGGAGACGCTGCCGCCCCAGCTCGTGATGGCGCAGGGGGCTGGTCCCAACCTGACCGGGACCGGTCCTCCGCCGGTGTCCATCACGGCCACACCCGGTGGGAACGTGCCGATCACCGGAACGACGAACTGGACGTGCGACCGCGCCAGCCGACACCGACACCCTGCTCTTCGACTTCGGTGATGCGCCGCCGAACTTCCGCTCGACGATCCTGCTGCGGGCCGGCATCCCGGCCAACAGCATCGACCGCAACGGGAACCCGATCGTCGCCGGGTTCGAGCATCGAGAACTGCATCGAGATCAGCGGGCGGCGGACCACGATCAACGCCAGCCGCTGCACGACGCAGACGATCGTCCCGGTCTCGGTCGAGTTCAGCAAGATCATCACGACCGCCGAGGTGACGGTGCCGGGCGGCACCGTCTCGTGGCAGGTGGGCGTGGCCGTCCCGGACACGTCGGCCGGTGACCTGGTGAACCCGACGGTCACCGACTGCCTCCCGCTCGGGCTCGATCTGCTCGATCCGTTCACGCCCTCCAACCCGATCAACGGCACCAGCCAGGCTTCAGCGTCGCGCCCACGGTCACCCGCACGCCCAACGGCTGCGGGGCGGCGAGCAACCAGGTGCTCATCACCTGGAGCTGGACCGGTGGCTTCACGCTCGCCCGGGGCCAGTCGGGCACGTTCACGCTCAACACGCTCGTGGCCGAGGGGACACCCCCGGCCAGCGTGCAGAACGTGGCCAGCCTGACATCGGACAGCCTGTCGACTGCGCTCCAGCGCATCGCCGACCTGGCCATCACCTCCGAGACGCTCCTGCGGGGGACGAAGGAGGTGCGGGGTGACCGGGACACGGGATTCCTCAGCTTCCCGGGCATCGGCAACACGACCCGGGGCGGCTTCGCGAACTACCGGGCGACGATCCGCAACGTCAGTGACATCTCGGTGACGCAACGTGATCGTGGTGGACACGCTTCCCATCCCCGGCGACATCGGCTTGAAGGACCTGTCCCCGCGCGGCTCCCAGTGGCAGCCGCTCTTCGCCGGCGAGCTCACGTCCAACCCGCCGGCCGCGTCGGTGATGTACACGACCACTCACAACCCGTGCCGGGCGGACCTGAGCGTCAACCCGTCGGGCTGTGTGCCCGCCAACTGGACACCCAACCCGGGCGACCTCGCGTCGGTCGGCGCGATCAGGGTCGACTTCGGCAGCCTGGTGCTCGACCCCAACGACTCCATCAGCTTCACCTGGCGGGTTGCGACCCCGATCAACGCCCCCGTCGGTGCGGTGGCGTGGAACTCGTTCGGCTACGTCGCCACCCGGCTGGACAACGGCCAGCTACTGGAGTCGGCTGAGCCGCCCAAGGTCGGCCTGCAGGTCGAGGGTCCCGGACCCGGCCCCTGCTGCACCCCGGGCATCCCGGACACCGGTGCCGACTCGGATGTCGCGGTGTACCTGGCCGTCGTGCTGATCCTGGGTGGCGCCGTGCTCATGCTGTACCGGCGCCGGCCCTCAACGCGGGGAGCGGCGGGCTAGCCCCACTGCGGCGCAGAGAGCGGCCAGGACGGCCAGGAGCGTCCAGCCGACCGGCCAGTAGGCCGGTCGGCGGTCCTCCGCGCGGTCGTGGAGGACGAACGCCAGCGCCATCGGCGCCACCAGGAGGAGGGCCAGGAGCCACGGTCCTGGGCCGCCGCGCCGGCGGACCAGGACGGCGAGCAGCGCGGCCGCGATCGGCACGCCGATCCAGCCCCACCACCAGATCCCGGCGTTGACCAGGTCGCGGTCGTGGTCGCCCAGCCACGTGAGCGCGGCCCAGACCGCGCCGACCACGAGGGCAAGGACCGCCACCATCGCGGCAGTATGGCCGCGTGGGCCCCAGAGTCCGCGGAGCAGGCCTCGCGGTAGCGTGCCGCTCCATGGCCGATGTCAAGCCACGCTCGCACGATGTCACCACCGGCATGCAGAAGGCTCCCGCCCGGGCGATGCTGCGCGCCGTCGGGATGACGGACGACGACTGGGGCAAGCCCCAGGTCGCCGTGGCTTCGAGCTGGAACGAGATCACCCCCTGCAACCTGTCGCTCAACCGCCTGGCCCTGCGGGCCAAGGACGGCATCGCGCGTGCCGGCGGCTTCCCGCTGCAGTTCAACACCATCTCGGTCTCCGACGGCATCTCGATGGGGCACGAGGGCATGCGGGCCTCGTTGGTGTCGCGGGAGGTCATCGCCGACAGCGTGGAGACGGTGATGCACGCCGAGCGCCTCGACGGCTTCGTCGGTCTGGCCGGCTGCGACAAGAGCCTCCCCGGGATGCTGATGGCCGCGGCCCGTCTCGACCTGCCGATGGTCTTCGTCTACGCCGGGACGATCCTGCCCGGTCACCACAACGGCCGGGCCCTGGACATCACCAGCGTCTTCGAGGCCGTCGGCGCCTGCGCGGCCGGGACGATCACGGAGGACGAGCTCGGCGCCATCGAGCGCAAGGCCTGCCCCGGCGAGGGCGCCTGCGCCGGCATGTTCACGGCCAACACGATGGCCGCCATCGGTGAGGCCATCGGCATGTCGCTCCCGGGTTCGGCGTCGCCGCCGTCCGTCGACCGCCGCCGCGACGACGATGCGGTCCGGGCCGGCGAAGCCGTCGTCGACCTGCTGCGGGCCGGCATCACCCCCCGCCAGATCATGACGAAGGAGGCGTTCGAGAACGCCATCGCCGTCACCAACGCGCTCGGCGGCTCCACCAACGCCGTGCTGCACCTGCTGGCCATCGCCAACGAGGCCCGTGTGGCCCTCGAGCTCGAGGACTTCAACCGGATCGCCGCCCGTGTCCCCCACATCGCCGACATGAAGCCCGGCGGCAAGTTCCACATGACCGACCTGGACCGCGTCGGCGGTGTCCCGGTCGTCATGAAGCACCTGCTCGACGCCGGGCTCCTGCACGGCGACGTCATGACCGTGACCGGACGGACCATGGCCGAGAACCTGGCCGATCTCGAGCCGCCCGGTCCCGACGGAGTCGTCGTCCACCCGCTGGACGCGCCGCTCCACCCCGAGGGCGGTCTGGTCGTGCTCCGAGGGTCACTGGCGCCCCAGGGCAGCGTCGTGAAGGTGGCCGGGCTCACGCAGGACCAACTCCACTTCGAGGGTCCGGCGCGGGTGTTCGAGGGCGAGGAGGGCGCGCTGGACGCCATCCTCTCCGGTGCCATCGAGCCCGGCACCGTGCTGGTCATCCGTTACGAGGGTCCCAAGGGCGGGCCGGGCATGCGCGAGATGCTCGCCGTGACCGGTGCCCTGAAGGGCGCCGGGCGCGGCGCCGACTGCGCGCTCATCACGGACGGTCGCTTCAGCGGCGGGACGTGGGGGTTCTGCATCGGGCACGTGGCGCCCGAGTCCGTCGACGGCGGGCCGATCGCGTTCGTCCAGGACGGCGACAAGATCGTGATCGACATCCACCAGAAGCGGCTCGACCTCCTGGTGGGGGACCTGGAGCTCCGGCGCCGTCGCGAGGGCTGGACGCCGCACCCTCCCCGCTACACGTCGGGCGTGCTGGCCAAGTACGCCCGCCTCGTGCAGGGCGCCGAGACCGGCGCCCTCACGAACCCGCTCTGAGCTCCCATTCGACCCCGGCGGGGGTGTCGCGGACCTCGACCCCGGCCGCGGCCAGCTCGTCGCGCACGAGATCCGACAGGTCGTAGCGGCCTTCCGCCCTGACCTTCGCCCTCAGCGTCAGCGTGGCCTCGACGATCGGTCCGAGCACCTGGCGAGGCTCGCGCAGCCCGGCCTGCGCCGCCTCGGCCAGCCGGACGATCATGGCCCTGCAGGGTGGCGCGGGCCCGGTCCATCTCGTCCGACTGGAAGGTGTCCGCCGACCAGGCGGCGATGGTGTCGTCCAGCTCGAGCACGGCGGCCAGGGCGCGGTCGGCGTCGCCGGCGGCCATGGCCACGTCGAACGCGGCCGCCGTCTGACGGGCCACCTCGGCCACGGACGCCGCCGGCTGGGCGCTCTCCTTCGCCGGCGACGGTGCCGAGGGCGCGACGGTCACGGCGACATCGGCGGTGCCCGCGCGCAGCACGTCGAGGGGCACGGTCTGGCCGGCGGCCAGCACCCGCTGGCGTTCGCCGCGGCGCAACGTGACGGCGCCCCGGCCGAGGATGGTCGCGGCGTCGGCGTCGAGATCCAGTACGAGCGCCGTGTGCTCGTCGACGCCGAGGACGAACGCGTCGGACGGCAGCTCCTGCTCGAGCCGCTCGAGCCGCTCGAGCCCGAGGTAGCAGAAGCGCGTGTCGTGGTTGCCGCCCTCGGTGTTGTCGAAGTGCGGGATGACGGCGACCGGTAGCCCGTGCCGGGACAGCAGGTCGAGCCCGTCCAGCCAGTACGGATCGGCGCCCACCTTGTAGATCTCGTAGACGGGCACGGTGGCGAGACCGAGCGTCAGTGCGGCCGCGCTCGAGAACACGAGCGCGCCCTGCTCGGTGAGCTTCTGCGTGAGCACGTCGGGGACCGGCGTCCCCCGCCATTGGCGCAGCGCGAACGAGGGGCTGCCGGGTCCGGTGAACAGCCAGTCGGCCGCGGCGACGCGGGCCAGCGCCCGTTCGAGCTCGACGCGCTCGACGGTGTCGGTGCGGCGCAGTCCCGCCACCTCGACCTGGCGACCGACCGACTCGCGGAAGTACGCGACCGCCTTCTCCGACACGATGTCGGCGTTGGTCTGGAACCCGTACGGAGTGTCGAGCACCACCGCCCTCGGCGCGTCGAGGCCCAGGCGGGCGAAGACCTCGCGGTGGGCCTTGACCATCGTCGGCGCCGTCTCGCCCGAGCCCATGATCGTGAGCAGGCGAGGCACAGGCCCACCGTAGGTCGCGTCTCAGCGGTCGCCTCGGTGCCGGCCTCGGACCATGCTCGGCGTGTGGCGGATCCTGGTTGCTGGTGTGGGTCGCGGTGGGGATATGCTCGCCTTCGTGACCCGCACCGGTCTCATCCTCGTACTCCCCTAGGCGCGCCGGCTTCCCGCCGCGCGTGCCCACGACCTCCCGAGCATCGGGAGGTCGCTTCCGTTTTCAGGAAGGATCACGACCATGAAGCTCACCGGGGCGCAAGCCCTCATCAAGGCTCTCGAGATGGAGGGGGTCGAGGTCATGTTCGGCCTGCCCGGAGGTTGCATCCTCCCGGCCTACGACCCGCTGCTGGACTCCTCGATCCGGCACATCCTCGTGCGCCACGAGCAGGGCGCCGGCCACATGGCGGAGGGCTACGCCCACGTCACCGGCCGTCCCGGCGTGGCCATGGTGACGAGCGGCCCCGCCGCCACCAACCTCGTGACCCCGCTGTGCGACGCCTACATGGACTCGATCCCGATGGTCGCCATCACCGGGCAGGTCCCGACGACCGCCATCGGCACCGACGCCTTCCAGGAGTGCGACACCGTCGGCATCACCCGCTCGGTCACGAAGCACAACGAACTGGTGATGAGCCCGGAGGACCTGCCGCTGGCCATCCGCCAGGCCTTCCACATCGCCACGACCGGCCGCCCGGGGCCGGTGCTGGTCGACGTCCCCAAGGACGTGCTGCAGCAGGCGATGGAGTGGCACTGGCCCAGCGATGTCGCCGTCGTCGACTCGCTGCCCGGCTACCGGCCGAACGTCAAGGGCCACCCCCGCATGGTCCGCGAGGCGGCCCGCCTGATCATGGCCTCCGAGCGACCGGTGCTCTACGTCGGCGGCGGCATCCTCAAGGCCAGGGCCGCCGACGCGCTGCGCGAGTTGGCCGAGCTGACCGGGATCCACGTGGTCACGACGCTCATGGCCCGCGGCGCCTTCCCGGACGACCACCCGTTGTGCCTCGGCATGCCCGGCATGCACGGCAATGCCACCGCGGTGACGGCCCTGCAGAAGGCCGACCTGCTGATCGCGCTCGGGGCTCGCTTCGACGACCGTGTGACGGGGAAGGTCTCCTCGTTCGCGCCCGAGGCCAAGGTCATCCACGTCGACATCGATCCGGCCGAGCAGGGCAAGGTCCGGCGGCCGGACGTGCCGATCGTCGGGGACTGCCGGCTGGTGATCGAGGAGATCGTGAAGGCATTGCGCTCGGCACTCGACGCGGGCGCTGAACGGGCGGACACGTCGGCGTGGCGCAGCCGCATCTCGGGATGGCGGGAGCAGTTCCCGTACGCGTACGAGCAGGCCGAGCCGGGTGAGGCGCTCAAGCCCCAGTTCTGCCTGGAGACGCTGCGCGACAGCGCCCCCGAGGGCACGATCCTCGTGTCCGGGGTCGGCCAGCACCAGATGTGGTCGTCGCAGTACTGGCGTTTCACGGAGCCCTACTCCTGGGTGAACTCCGGCGGCCTGGGCACCATGGGGTTCTCGGTGCCCGCGGCCATCGGGGCCAAGGTGGGCCGGCCCGATCGCACCGTGTGGGCGATCGACGGCGACGGTTGCTTCCAGATGACCGCGCAGGAGCTGGTCACCGCCTCGACCGAGCGGATCCCGATCAAGGTGGGCATCCTCAACAACTCCTACCTGGGGATGGTCCGCCAGTGGCAGGAGATGTTCTACGACGAGCGGTACAGCGAGGTGTACCTGTCGCCCGACCTGCCCGACTACGTGAAGTGGGCCGAAGCCATGGGCTGCGTCGGGTTCCGGGTCGAGGCCCCGGAGGAGGTGCAGCCGGCCATCGACAAGGCCAACGCCATCGACGATCGCCCGGTGGTCATCGACTTCCGCGTCGACGCCGGCGAGAAGGTGTTCCCGATGGTGCCGGCAGGCCACTCGAACGACGACCTGGTCCTCCCGCCGTCGCAGCTCCGCTGGCAGGAGTCGCTGCGATGAGCGCCGCCGTCGCGCCCGGCGAGGGACATCACATCCTGTCCGTCCTCGTCGAGAACCGGCCGGGAGTCCTGGCCCGAGTGGCGTCGCTGTTCGCCCGCCGGGGCTACAACATCTTCTCGCTGGCCGTCGCGCCGAGCGAGGACGAGCGCTTCTCGCGCCTGACCATCGTCGTCGACCTCGAATCTGCGCCCCTCGAGCAGATCACCAAGCAGCTGTTCAAGCTCATCGAGGTCGTGAAGATCTCCGAGCTCGATCCCAGACGGAGCGTCGAGCGGGAGCTCGTGCTGGCCACGGTCCGGGCGGCGCCCGAGGACCGCAGCCAGGTCGTGGAGCTGGTGACGATCTTCGAGGGCAAGATCCTGGCCGTCGGCACCGACGCTCTCACCGTGTCGCTCGAAGGGCATCCCGACAAGCTCGACGACTTCGAGGAGTTGCTCCGCGGCTATGGCATCGTGGAGCTGCAGCGCACCGGCCGCGTGGCGCTGCCCAAGCTGGATCGTGAGGCGCGGGTGCGCGCCGTGAGAGGAAGGGCCAGCTGATGGCTGCAACCGTCTACTACGAGACCGACGCCGATCGGTCGATCATCCAGGGCCGCAAGGTCGCTGTCATCGGGTATGGCTCGCAAGGTCACGGGCATGCCCTGAACCTGAAGGACTCGGGCATCGACGTCCGGGTCGGGCTGCGCGAGGGCTCGGCCTCCGTGGCCAAGGCCGAGGCGGCCGGGTTGCGGGTGCTGCCCATCGCCGCTGCCGCGGCCGAGGCCGACGTGATCATGCTGCTGGCGCCGGACACCGAGCAGAAGGCCATCTACGACGAGCACGTCGCCCCGAACCTGTCGCCCGGTGACGCCGTAGCGTTCGCGCACGGCTTCAACATCCGCTTCGGGCGCATCGCGCCGCCCGAGGGCATCGACGTGATCATGGTCGCGCCCAAGGGTCCCGGCCACCTGGTCAGGCGGACCTATGTGGAGGGCGGTGGCGTGCCCTGCCTGATTGCCGTGGAGCAGGACGCCACGGGCAAGGCCCGGGAGCTGGCGCTCTCCTACGCCGACGCCATCGGGGGCACCCGGGCCGGTGTCATCGAGACGACGTTCGCCGAGGAGACCGAGACGGACCTCTTCGGTGAGCAGGTCGTGCTGTGCGGCGGGCTGACGTCGCTGGTGCAGGCCGGGTTCGAGACGTTGGTCGATGCCGGGTACCAGCCGGAGATGGCCTACTTCGAGTGTCTCCACGAGGTGAAGCTGATCGTGGACCTCATGTACGAGGAGGGCATCGCCGGCATGCGCTACTCGATCTCGGACACCGCGGAGTACGGCGACCTCACCCGTGGTCCGCGGATCATCACCGACGAGACCCGCGCCGAGATGCGGCGGATCCTCGACGAGATCGTGAGCGGGCGCTTCGCCGATGAGTGGGTGGCCGAGAGCGACGGGGGTCGGCCCCGCTTCAACGCCCTGCGGGAGGAGGGCCGGCAGCACCCGATCGAGCAGGTCGGCGGCGAGCTGCGGGCCATGATGCCGTGGATCTCGGCCGGCAAGCAGAAGGTCAGCGAGGTCAGCGGCGGCTAGACCCCGCTTCGAGGCCGAGGTCGCCGGCTCGCGCTGGTCGATCGATCCGACATCACCCCTGGCCCGTATCGTGCCCGGGTGACCGAGCGAGCGACGCGCAGCGTCTACACGGTGTTCATCCTTGCCGGGGTCTCGATCGCATCGCTGTTGTCGCGGGTGCCGCAGATCCGCGATCTGCTCCACCTGGAGCCAGGTGCGCTCGGCGTGTTGTTGTTGATGACCGCCATCGGCTCCCTGCTCTCGCTGCCCTCGTCCGGGCTCGTCGTCCACCGACTCGGTGCCGCCCGCACCGTCTCGATCATGTCGGTGGTGTCGATGGCAGGCCTGGCGATTGTCGCCATCGGCACCGAGGTCGGTGCAGTGTTGGTCGGTGCCGGGCTGTTCGTGTTCGGGTTCGGCGCCGGTCAATGGGACGTCGCCATGAACGTGGAGGGGAGTGCGGTTGAGCAGCAGCTGGATCGAGCGATCATGTCGCGTTTCCACGCTGCGTTCAGCATCGGTACGGTCGCCGGAGCGCTGATCGGCGCCGGCATGAACGCCGTGCACGTCCGGCCGATGTTCCACCTCGCCGCGGTCGCAGCGCTGGTCGTGCTCGGCGCCCAGGTCGCCGTCCGCGGCTTTCTCCCGGCCGAGGTCGACGAGCACGCCGACCAGGGTGACGAGCGGAGCCCGCTCAAGGCCTGGACCGAGCGACGCACGGTCCTGATCGGTCTGTTCGTGTTGTGCATGACGTTCGCCGAGGGCACAGGCAACGACTGGCTGGGTGTCGCCGCGATCGACGGCTACGGCGCCAGCGCCGCGCTCGGCTCTCTCGCCTACGTGTTGTTCGTCGCCTCGATGACCGCGGGGCGGTGGTTCGGCCCGCGCGTGCTCGATCCCTTCGGCCGCGTCCTGGTGCTGCGGGCCGGCGCGGTGTGCGCGATGGCAGGCGTGCTGGTGGTGGTCGTCGGTCCGTCGCTCGCGACCGCACTGATCGGCATCATCCTGTGGGGGTTGGGCGCCGCGCTCGGCTTCCCGACGGGTATGAGCGCCGCCGCCGACGAACCGCGGTACGCCGCTGGCCGCGTCAGCACTGTCGCCACTCTTGGCTACGTCGCATTCCTGGCAGGCCCATCGTTGATCGGTTTGATCGGCAACGAGACGGGTGTGTTGCGCGCCCTGACCGTGACCGCCGGCCTGTTGGCGCTCGGGTTCGCGGTCGCCGGTTCGACACGTCCGCTCGAGGTCGCACCGGCCGTCGACGTGCCGAGCTGACCTAGGCCGCGCACGCGACAGCGGTGTAGGTCGCAACCGGCGTTGCGGGCCGTGGCTGACCACCGACCGCCGTGCGTGTTATGGGGCGGTCGGCCTCGGTCGTAGGCGGTCGATCTGGGTGCTCGAGAGCCGGGCGGTTCGCCGAGCTCCTGCTCGATGAGATACCCGCCACATGGAGCGAATCGTACGGTGTCGTTGTCGAGGGAGTCACGTGGGGTGGGGGCGCATCGGCGACCCGGCAGGCGCGGGCCCAGATCGTGCCGTTGCACTCATGCTGCTGGCCGCGCCCTGCGGAGCGTTGACTTTGTCTGTCGGGGTCCATAGCGTTCGGACGGGTTCGACGTTGGGGATCGACCGAGTCACGTCGGGCACGGTGCTTCGATCGAGGGGGCTGATGTGTGGCAGTTTCCGAGGCGTCGATTCCGGAGTGTTCTTCGGCGTGCTCCACGTCGATCGTTGACTCTGGCGGCGGTTGCCGTCGTCGCCGGTCCGATGGTGTTGTTCGGCTGTGGCGGTGACGAGGGCGGCGCTCCGACCCTCACGTGGTACATCAACCCGGACAACGGAGGCCAGGCCGAGCTGGCCAAGAAGTGCGGTGACGCGTCCAACGGCGCGTACCGCATCGAGACGCAGATCCTGCCCAACGAAGCCGACCAGCAGCGCGAGCAGCTGGTGCGGCGCCTCGCCGCCGACGACCCGTCGGTCGATCTGATGAGCCTCGACCCACCGTTCGTCGCCGAGTTCGCCAACGCCGGCTACCTCCTGCCGATCACGAACCCGGACGACGTCAAGTCGTTCACAGACGGCGTCCTGAAGGCCCCGCTCGCCACCGTGTTCTGGGACGACCAACTGGTGGCGCCCCCGTTCTGGGCCAATACGCAGTTGCTGTGGTACCGCAAGTCGGTCGCCGAGGCAGCAGGCGTGGATCCCACGGCCGGCGACTTCACGTGGGATCAGATGATCGAGGCCGCCGAGTCGCAGGGCAAGCGGATCGGAGTGCAGTCGCGGCGCTACGAGGGCTACATGGTCTGGATCAACGCCCTCATCGTCTCCGGTGGCGGGGAGATCATCGAGAACCCCGAGCTCGGTGCCGACGCGACGCCGACCGTCGCGTCTCCGGCAGGGGACAAGGCCGCCGACATCGTCGGCAACCTCGCCCGCTCGTCCGCGGCCCCCGCCGACATGTCGACTGCCGGTGAGGAAGAGGCGCGATCGCTGTTCCAGGGGGCCAACGGGTCGTTCATGGTCAACTGGCCGTACGTCTACCAAGCGGCGAACGACGCGGTGAAGCAAGGCGCCCTCGATCAGTCGGTGGTCGACGACATCGCCTGGGCCCGTTATCCGGAGGCGGAGGCCGGCACGCCGAGCAAGCCGCCGCTCGGTGGGATCAACCTGGCGATCGGGGCCTTCACGAAGAACCCGGAAGAGGCCCTGGCGGCGGCCAAGTGCATCACGTCGCTGGAGAGCAACATCCAGTACATGATCAAGTCGGGCAACCCCGCCGCGCGGGCGCCGCATACGACGATCCCGCGGTGCGGAAGGCGTTCCCGATGGCCGACCTGATCCGGGAGTCGATCAACGACGCCGGGCCGCGGCCGGTCACGCCGTACTACGGCGACGTCTCGGTTTCGGTGCAGCGGACGTGGCACCCGCCGGAGGGCGTGCAGGACCCGAGCACGCCCGAGGAGACCGACGACTACATGTCCGACGTGCTCAGCGGAGATGCCCTGCTGTGACCGCACGAGGACGAGGCAGCAACGCCGACAGCGACGACGAGGGAGGAGAGCCATGACCATCGTCGAACCGCGCACCGAGCCTCCGCCCGAGGCACCGGAAGAGAAGGTCAAGCCACATCTCACCGAGCGGGCCCGTCACGAGCGCCGGCTCGGCCTGTCCCTCTCCGCGCCGGCGTTCATCGTGATGATCATCGTCACGGCGTACCCGTTGGTGTACGCCGTCGTGCTCTCCCTCTACAAGTACCGGTTGACCGATCCGGCGGGCCGTGAGTTCGTCGGCCTCAACAACTACTTCACGGTGCTGACCGACCCGATCTGGTGGAACGACTTCGTGACCACCCTCGTCATCACGATCGCCAGCGTGGTCGTCGAGCTGGTGCTCGGCTTCTGCTTCGCCTGGGTGATGTACCGGATCATCACCGGCCGTTCCGTCGTCCGCACCGGCATCCTCGTGCCCTACGGAATCATCACGGTCGTGTCGGCGTACATCTGGCGCTACGCCTTCCAGCTCGACTCGGGATTCGTCAACCAGTGGTTCGGTCTCGGCGACTACAACTGGTTCGGCGGCCGTTGGTCGTCGCTGTTCGTGATCGTCTTCTCCGAGATCTGGAAGACGACGCCGTTCATCTCGCTGTTGCTCTTGGCGGGACTGGTACAGGTCCCGATGGAGCTGCAGGAGGCCGCCAGCGTCGACGGGGCCACGGCGTGGCAGCGGCTGTGGAAGGTCACGCTGCCCAACATGAAGGCGGCGATCATGGTCGCCCTGCTCTTCCGCACGCTCGACGCCTGGCGCATCTTCGACAACCCGTACGTGATGACGAACGGCGCCAACAACACCGAGACGCTGTCGTTCCTTGCCTACCGCCAGAACGTGACCCTCGTGAACCTCGGCGCCGGCTCGGCCATCTCTGTCCTGCTGTTCCTCACGGTCGTCGTCATCGCCTTCATCTTCATCAAGGGCTTCAAGACCGATCTGTCCCAGGTGAGGGGTGGCTGATGGCGACGACCCGCAAGACCAGCAACTGGTGGACGGTGTGGGGCGTCCTCATCCTGCTCTGGGCGATGTTCCCGCTGGCGTGGATGGTGTCGCTGTCGTTCAAGGATCCGGCCACGTTCCGCGGCTCGACGCCCCAGTTCCTCCCGGAGAACTGGGTGTGGAAGAACTACGACTCGGTGTTCTCCGACTCGCTGTTCACCTCCGCCTTGCGCAACTCGTTCGGGATCTCGATCCTCGCCACCCTGATCTCGGTGGTCATCGCGATGTTCGCCTCCTACGCCATCGCCCGCCTCGAGTTCCCGCTGAAGAAGGTGCTCCTCTCGATGGCGCTCGCGATTGCGATGTTCCCCCAGGCAGCGCTGGTCGGACCGTTGTTCGACATGTGGCGCAGGATCGGCATCTACGACACGTGGATCGGGCTGATCATCCCGTACCTGACCTTCGCCTTGCCGCTCTCGATCTGGACGATGTCGGCGTTCTTCCGCCAGATCCCGTGGGAGATGGAGCAGGCCGCCCAGGTCGATGGGGCGACGGCGTGGCAGGCGTTCCGCAAGGTGATCGTGCCGCTGGCGGCGCCCGGGGTGTTCACCACCGCCATCCTGACGTTCTTCTTCTGCTGGAACGAGTTCCTGCTGGCGGCGTCGCTCACCTCCACCGACCGGGCACGCACCGTGCCCGCGGCGCTGACGTTCTTCACCGGCTCGTCGCAGTTCGAGTCGCCGATCACCGCGATCATGGCGGCTTCGGTTGTCGTCACGATCCCCGTCGTCATCATCGTCTTGCTCTTCCAGCGTCGGATCGTCGCCGGCCTCACGGCCGGCGCCGTCAAGGGTTGATCGAAGGGAGCCTGCTGTGGCCGAGATCACGATCAAGAACGTCGTCAAGGAGTACGGGGACGGGTTCCTCGCCGTCGACGACGTGAGCCTGGACATCGCCGACGGGGAGTTCATGATCCTCGTCGGCCCGTCGGGATGTGGCAAGTCCACATTGCTGCGGATGATCGTCGGACTGGAGGACATCACGTCCGGCGACGTGCTCATCGCCGGCGAGCGCGTCAACGACAAGGCGCCGCGCAGCCGCAACCTGGCGATGGTCTTCCAGAACTACGCCCTCTACCCCCACCTCTCGGTGTTCGAGAACATCGCCTTCCCGCTCCGCCTGCGCGGCGGGATGTCCGACGAGGAGATCAAGGCCAAGGTCGAGGAGGCGGCGGCGACCCTCGAGCTCACCGAGCACCTCGACCGCAAGCCGGCGAACCTGTCCGGAGGCCAGCGTCAACGGGTGGCGATGGGCCGGGCGATCGTGCGCAACGCGGACGCCTTCCTGTTCGACGAGCCGCTCTCCAACCTCGACGCCAAGCTGCGCGGCCAGATGCGCACCGAGATCCTGCGCATGCAGCGCCGGATGGGGACGACCACGGTCTACGTCACGCACGACCAGACCGAGGCGATGACGCTCGGCGATCGCGTCGCGGTCCTGCGCAAGGGCCTACTTCAGCAGGTAGCCACCCCCCGGGACCTCTACGAGCGTCCCGTGAACATGTTCGTCGGCGGGCTTCATCGGTTCCCCGCCGATGAACTTCATCCCCGGCACCATCGAGGGGGGCAAGCTCAGCCTGCCGTTCCTGTCGATCGCCCTGCCCGAAGACATGCAGGCTGCCGCCGGCGACCGCGACCACGTGATGATCGGCGTCCGTCCGGAGGCGTTCGAGGACGCAGCGTTGATCGAGGCCGGGAAGAGCGACCAGGGGGTCACGTTCACGGTGAAGGTGGACGTGATCGAGTGGCTCGGCAACGAGCAGTACGCCTACATCCCATACGACGCGCCGGATCACATGGTGGCCGGTCTCGCGGAGCTCGAGCGGGAACTGGACAGCGAGCGGATGCGCAGTCAGCTGGTCGTGGCCCTCGATCCGAAGAGTCGCATACGCGACAACAGCGATGCCACGCTGTGGCTCGATCCGCGCAACATGCTGATCTTCGATCCCCAGACCCGCGACAACCTCACCCTGCGACGACATCGCCTGGGCCCGTTATCCGGAGGCGGAGGCCGGCACGCCGAGCAAGCCGCCCAGCTCGGCGGGATCAACCTGGCGATCGGGGCCTTCACGAAGAGCCCGGAAGAGGCCCTGGCGGCGGCCAAGTGCATCACGTCGCTGGAGAGCAACATCCAGTACATGATCAAGTCGGGCAACCCCGCCCGCGGGGCGCCGCGTACGACGATCCCACGGTGCGGAAGGCGTTCCCGATGGCCGACCTGATCCGGGAGTCGATCAACGACGCCGGGCCGCGGCCGGTCACGCCGTACTACGGCGACGTCTCGGTTTCGGTGCAGCGGACGTGGCACCCGCCGAGAGCGTGCAGGACCCGAGCACGCCCGAGGAGACCGACAACTACATGTCCGACGTGCTCAGCGGAGATGCCCTGCTGTGACCGCACGAGGACGAGGCAGCAACGCCGACAGCGACGACGAGGGAGGAGAGCCATGACCATCGTCGAACCGCGCACCGAGCCTCCGCCCGAGGCACCGGAAGAGAAGGTCAAGCCACATCTCACCGAGCGGGCCCGTCACGAGCGCCGGCTCGGCCTGTCCCTCTCCGCGCCGGCGTTCATCGTGATGATCATCGTCACGGCGTACCCGTTGGTGTACGCCATCGTGCTCTCCCTCTACAAGTACCGGTTGACCGATCCGGCGGGCCGTGAGTTCGTCGGCCTCAACAACTACTTCACGGTGCTGACCGACCCGATCTGGTGGAACGACTTCGTGACCACCCTCGTCATCACGATCGCCAGCGTGGTCGTCGAGCTGGTGCTCGGCTTCTGCTTCGCCTGGGTGATGTACCGGATCATCACCGGCCGTTCCGTCGTCCGCACCGGCATCCTCGTGCCCTACGGAATCATCACGGTCGTGTCGGCGTACATCTGGCGCTACGCCTTCCAGCTCGACTCGGGATTCGTCAACCAGTGGTTCGGTCTCGGCGACTACAACTGGTTCGGCGGCCGTTGGTCGTCGCTGTTCGTGATCGTCTTCTCCGAGATCTGGAAGACGACGCCGTTCATCTCGCTGTTGCTCTTGGCGGGACTGGTACAGGTCCCGATGGAGCTGCAGGAGGCCGCCAGCGTCGATGGCGCCACGGCGTGGCAGCGGCTGTGGAAGGTCACGCTGCCCAACATGAAGGCGGCGATCATGGTCGCCCTGCTCTTCCGCACGCTCGACGCCTGGCGCATCTTCGACAACCCGTACGTGATGACGAACGGCGCCAACAACACCGAGACGCTGTCGTTCCTTGCCTACCGCCAGAACGTGACCCTCGTGAACCTCGGCGCCGGCTCGGCCATCTCTGTCCTGCTGTTCCTCACGGTCGTCGTCATCGCCTTCATCTTCATCAAGGGCTTCAAGACCGATCTGTCCCAGGTGAGGGGTGGCTGATGGCAACGACCCGCAAGACCAGCAACTGGTGGACGGTGTGGGGCGTCCTCATCCTGCTCTGGGCGATGTTCCCGCTGGCGTGGATGGTGTCGCTGTCGTTCAAGGATCCGGCCACGTTCCGCGGCTCGACGCCCCAGTTCCTCCCGGAGAACTGGGTGTGGAAGAACTACGACTCGGTGTTCTCCGACTCGCTGTTCACCTCCGCCTTGCGCAACTCGTTCGGGATCTCGATCCTCGCCACCCTGATCTCGGTGGTCATCGCGATGTTCGCCTCCTACGCCATCGCCCGCCTCGACTTCCCGCTGAAGAAGGTGCTCCTCTCGATGGCGCTCGCGATTGCGATGTTCCCCCAGGCAGCGCTGGTCGGACCGTTGTTCGACATGTGGCGCAGGATCGGCATCTACGACACATGGATCGGGCTGATCATCCCGTATCTGACCTTCGCCTTGCCGCTCTCGATCTGGACGATGTCGGCGTTCTTCCGCCAAATCCCGTGGGAGATGGAGCAGGCCGCCCAGGTCGATGGGGCGACGGCGTGGCAGGCGTTCCGCAAGGTCATCGTGCCGCTCGCCGCGCCCGGGGTGTTCACCACCGCCATCCTGACGTTCTTCTTCTGCTGGAACGAGTTCCTGCTGGCGGCGTCGCTCACCTCCACCGACCGGGCACGCACCGTGCCCGCGGCGCTGACGTTCTTCACCGGCTCGTCGCAGTTCGAGTCGCCGATCACCGCGATCATGGCGGCTTCGGTTGTCGTCACGATCCCCGTCGTCATCATCGTCTTGCTCTTCCAGCGTCGGATCGTCGCCGGCCTCACGGCCGGCGCCGTCAAGGGTTGATCGAAGGAGCCTGCCGTGGCCGAGATCACGATCAAGAACGTCGTCAAGGAGTACGGGGACGGGTTCCTCGCCGTCGACGACGTGAGCCTGGACATCGCCGACGGGGAGTTCATGATCCTCGTCGGCCCGTCGGGATGTGGCAAGTCCACGTTGCTGCGGATGATCGTCGGACTGGAGGACATCACGTCCGGCGACGTGCTCATCGCCGGCGAGCGCGTCAACGACAAGGCGCCGCGCAGCCGCAACCTGGCGATGGTCTTCCAGAACTACGCCCTCTACCCCCACCTCTCGGTGTTCGAGAACATCGCCTTCCCGCTCCGCCTGCGCGGCGGGATGTCCGACGAGGAGATCAAGGCCAAGGTCGAGGAGGCGGCGGCGACACTCGAGCTCACCGAGCACCTCGACCGCAAGCCGGCGAACCTGTCCGGAGGCCAGCGTCAACGGGTGGCGATGGGCCGAGCGATCGTGCGCAACGCGGACGCCTTCTTGTTCGACGAGCCGCTCTCCAACCTCGACGCCAAGCTCCGCGGCCAGATGCGCACCGAGATCCTGCGCATGCAGCGCCGGATGGGGACGACCACGGTCTACGTCACGCACGACCAGACTGAGGCAATGACGCTCGGCGATCGCGTCGCGGTCCTGCGCAAGGGCCTACTTCAGCAGGTCGCCACCCCCCGGGACCTCTACGAGCGTCCCGTGAACATGTTCGTGGCGGGCTTCATCGGCTCCCCGCCGATGAACTTCATCCCCGGCACCATCGACGGGGGCAAGGTCAGCCTGCCGTTCGTGTCGATCGCCCTGCCCGAAGACATGCAGGCTGCGGCGGGCGACCGCGACCACGTGATGATCGGCGTCCGTCCGGAGGCGTTCGAAGACGCCGCGTTGATCGAGCCCGCGAAGAGCGACCAGGGCGTCACGTTCACGGTGAAAGTGGACGTGATCGAGTGGCTCGGCAACGAGCAGTACGCCTACATCCCGTACGACGCGCCGGATCACATGGTGGCCGGTCTCGCGGAGCTCGAGCGGGAACTGGACAGCGAGCGGATGCGCAGTCAGCTGGTCGTAGCCCTCGATCCGAAGAGTCGCATACGCGACAACAGCGACGCCACGCTGTGGCTCGATCCGCGCAACATGCTGATCTTCGATCCCCAGACCCGCGACAACCTCACCCTGAGCATCGAAGGCTGGTCGACGACATCGCCTGGGCCCGTTATCCGGAGGCGGAGGCCGGCACGCCGAGCAAGCCGCCGCTCGGCGGGATCAACCTGGCGATCGGGGCCTTCACGAAGAACCCGGAAGAGGCCCTGGCGGCGGCCAAGTGCATCACGTCGCTGGAGAGCAACATCCAGTACATGATCAAGTCGGGCAACCCGGCCGCGCGGGGCGCCGCATACGACGATCCCGCGGTGCGGGAGGCGTTCCCGATGGCCGACCTGATCCGGGAGTCGATCAACGACGCCGGGCCGCGGCCGGTCACGCCGTACTACGGCGACGTCTCGGTTTCGGTGCAGCGGACGTGGCACCCGCCGGAGAGCGTGCAGGACCCGAGCACGCCCGAGGAGACCGACGACTACATGTCCGACGTGCTCAGCGGAGAGCGCCCTGCTGTGACCGCACGAGGACGAGGCAGCAACGCCGACAGCGACGACGAGGGAGGAGAGCCATGACCATCGTCGAACCGCGCACCGAGCCTCCGCCGGAGGCACCGGAAGAGAAGGTCAAGCCACATCTCACCGAGCGGGCCCGTCACGAGCGCCGGCTCGGCCTGTCCCTCTCCGCGCCGGCGTTCATCGTGATGATCATCGTCACGGCGTACCCGTTGGTGTACGCCGTCGTGCTCTCCCTCTACAAGTACCGGTTGACCGATCCGGCGGGCCGTGAGTTCGTCGGCCTCAACAACTACTTCACGGTGCTGACCGACCCGATCTGGTGGAACGACTTCGTGACCACCCTCGTCATCACGATCGCCAGCGTGGTCGTCGAGCTGGTGCTCGGCTTCTGCTTCGCCTGGGTGATGTACCGGATCATCACCGGCCGTTCCGTCGTCCGCACCGGCATCCTCGTGCCCTACGGAATCATCACGGTCGTGTCGGCGTACATCTGGCGCTACGCCTTCCAGCTCGACTCGGGATTCGTCAACCAGTGGTTCGGTCTCGGCGACTTCAACTGGTTCGGCGGCCGTTGGTCGTCGCTGTTCGTGATCGTCTTCTCCGAGATCTGGAAGACGACGCCGTTCATCTCGCTGTTGCTCTTGGCGGGACTGGTACAGGCCCAATGGAGCTGCAGGAGGCCGCCAGCGTCGATGGCGCCACGGCGTCGCAGCGGCTGTGGAAGGTCACACTTCCCAACATGAAGGCGGCGATCATGGTCGCCCTGCTGTTCCGCACGCTCGACGCCTCGTCAATTCTCGAATCTTCCACAACCCGTACGTGATGACGAACGGCGCCAACAACACCGAGACGCTGTCGTTCCTTGCCTACCGCCAGAACGTCACCCTCGTGAACCTCGGTGCCGGCTCGGCCATCTCGTCCTGCTGTTCTTCACAGTCGTCGTCATCGCCTTCATCTTCATCAAGGGCTTCAAGACCGATCTGTCCCAGGTGAGGGGTGGCTGATGGCAACGTCCCGCAAGACCAGCAACTGGTGGACAACAGCGTGGGGGGTGTTCCTCATCCTGATCTGGGCGATGTTCCCGCTGGCGTGGATGGTGTCGCTGTCGTTCAAGGATCCGGCCACGTTCCGCGGGCTCGACGCCCCAGTTCCTCCCGGAGAACTGGGTGTGGAAGAACTACGACTCGGTGTTCTCCGACTCGCTGTTCACCTCCGCCCTGCGCAACTCGTTCGGGGTCTCGATCCTCGCCACCCTGATCTCGGTGGTCATCGCGATGTTCGCCTCCTACGCCATCGCCCTGCTCGACTTCCCGCTGAAGAAGGTGCTCCTCTCGATGGCGCTCGCGATTGCGATGTTCCCCCAGGCAGCGCTGGTCGGACCGTTGTTCGACATGTGGCGCAGGCTCGGCATCTACGACACATGGATCGGGCTCATCATCCCGTATCTGACCTTCGCCTTGCCGCTCTCGATCTGGACGATGTCGGCGTTCTTCCGCCAGATCCCGTGGGAGATGGAGCAGGCCGCCCAGGTCGATGGGGCGACGGCGTGGCAGGCGTTCCGCAAGGTCATCGTGCCGCTCGCCGCGCCCGGGGTGTTCACCACCGCCATCCTGACGTTCTTCTTCTGCTGGAACGAGTTCCTGCTGGCGGCGGCGCTCACCTCCACCGACCGGGCACGCACCGTGCCCGCGGCGCTGACGTTCTTCACCGGCTCGTCGCAGTTCGAGTCGCCGATCACCGCGATCATGGCGGCTTCGGTTGTCGTCACGATCCCCGTCGTCATCATCGTCTTGCTCTTCCAGCGTCGGATCGTCGCCGGCCTCACGGCCGGCGCCGTCAAGGGTTGATCGAAGGGAGCCTGCCGTGGCCGAGATCACGATCAAGAACGTCGTCAAGGAGTACGGGGACGGGTTCCTCGCCGTCGACGACGTGAGCCTGGACATCGCCGACGGGGAGTTCATGATCCTCGTCGGCCCGTCGGGATGTGGCAAGTCCACGTTGCTGCGGATGATCGTCGGACTGGAGGACATCACGTCCGGCGACGTGCTCATCGCCGGCGAGCGCATCAACGACAAGGCGCCGCGCAGCCGCAACCTGGCGATGGTCTTCCAGAACTACGCCCTCTACCCCCACCTCTCGGTGTTCGAGAACATCGCCTTCCCGCTCCGTCTGCGCGGCGGGATGTCCGACGAGGAGATCAAGGCCAAGGTCGAGGAGGCGGCGGCGACACTCGAGCTCACCGAGCACCTCGGCCGCAAGCCGGCGAACCTGTCTGGAGGCCAGCGTCAACGGGTGGCGATGGGCCGGGCGATCGTGCGCAACGCGGACGCCTTCTTGTTCGACGAGCCGCTCTCCAACCTCGACGCCAAGCTGCGCGGCCAGATGCGCACCGAGATCCTGCGCATGCAGCGCCGGATGGGGACGACCACGGTCTACGTCACGCACGACCAGACTGAGGCAATGACGCTCGGCGATCGCGCCGCGGTCCTGCGCAAGGGCCTACTTCAGCAGGTCGCCACCCCCGGGACCTCTACGAGCGTCCCGTGAACATGTTCGTGGCCGGCTTCATCGGCTCCCCGCCGATGAACTTCATCCCCGGCACCGTCGACGGCGCCAAGGTCAGCCTGCCGTTCGTGTCGATCGCCCTGCCCGAAGACATGCAGGCTGCGGCGGGCGACCGCGACCACGTGATGATCGGCGTCCGTCCGGAGGCGTTCGAAGACGCCGCGTTGATCGAGCCCGCGAAGAGCGACCAGGGCGTCACGTTCACGGTGAAGGTGGACGTGATCGAGTGGCTCGGCAACGAGCAGTACGCCTACATCCCGTACGACGCGCCGGATCACATGGTGGCCGGTCTCGCGGAGCTCGAGCGGGAACTGGACAGCGAGCGGATGCGCAGTCAGCTGGTCGTAGCCCTCGATCCGAAGAGTCGCATACGCGACAACAGCGACGCCACGCTGTGGCTCGATCCGCGCAACATGCTGATCTTCGATCCCCAGACCCGCGACAACCTCACCCTGAGCATCGAAGGCTGACACCGCGCCACGGCGACCGACTCGTGACTCATCTCGGAGCACTATGCCGTCCCACTCGCACCCACCTGAGGAGTGCTGGAGCGCACAACGTGTGGTGCAGAACGACGCCCGGCGGTCGGACGACGGACCGCCCCGATCGGCGCACCGGATCACTCGATGCACAAGCAGAATGTGCGCGCCAAACCAGTGAGCCCGAAGGCGCGCGCCTGCCTATCGCCGAGTGCTGGCCTGTTGAGTCCAAGAGGTGATCCGACTCAAGTCGATCGTTTCCGAGCCGACCTCTAGCATCTCGTTTCATGCCGTTCGTGGCGGATCCTGCTCGCTACGAATCGATGATCTACCGCCGTTGTGGTCGCAGTGGCGTTCGGCTACCTGCCATCTCGCTGGGGATGTGGCACAACTTCGGCGATGATCGACCATGGGAGACCCAACGCGAGATCTGCCGGCGAGCCTTCGATCTCGGCGTCACCCATTTCGATCTGGCCAACAACTACGGGCCACCCTACGGAGGAGCAGAGTCGAACTTCGGGCGCATCCTGGGAACCAACTTCGCTGCCCACCACGACGAGCTATTTCATCTCTACGAAGGCCGGTTACGACATGTGGCCGGGTCCCTATGGTGACCTCGGATCACGCAAGTACCTGCTCGCGTCACTCGATCAATCGCTCACCCGGATGGGTCTCGACTACGTCGACATCTTACTACTCCCACCGCGTCGACCCCGACACGCCGATGGAAGAAACAGCAGGCACGCTACGCGTCGGCCGTCACGCAGGGCAAGACCTTGTACGTCGGGATCTCGTCGTACTCCTCGGAACGCACACGCCGCATGGCGAAGACATTGCCGAGCACAACGTTCCGCTACTGATCCATCAACCGTCGTACTCCAGGTCCAACCGCTGGACAGAAGCCGACCAACTGCTCGACACGCTCGAAGCCGTCGGCGCCGGCTGCATCGCCTTCTCCCCACTGGCCCAGGGCCTGCTCACCAACCGCTAGCTGCACGGGGTCCCGTCCGACTCGCGGGCGGCAACGGGCGGCGCACTGAGCGCCGACTCGATCACCGATGAGCGACTCGCCCACATTAGCGCCCTCAACGAGATCGCAGCTCGCCGTGGGCAGAGCCTGGCCGAGTTGGCGCTCGTGTGGGCTTTCGCGACCCACGGATGACCTCGCTCGTGATCGGAGCCAGCAACGTGACCCAACTCGAGGACAACATCGCCGCGCTGCGGAACATGTCGCTGACGGCCGACGAGCTAGCCGAGATCGATCAACATGCCACCGACGCAGGTATCAACCTCTGGAAGCGCTCGAGCGATCAGTAGGAAGAGGCAGATGGCTGGCCCCCCGGGTGTCTGGGGCATCTCCAAGATGGCGCCGTCGCGCAACAAGCCGACGAGGGGGTCGAGGTCGTGGCGTTCGAAGGCGTCGATGTAGGCAGACCG
>CAWEYT010000004.1:0-15814 GCA_963813375.1 uncultured Acidimicrobiales bacterium
AGTGGTACCTGTTGTCGTCGGCGAGCCCGATGGTGCGGAGAGCGCCAGCAGCTCCTCGAACGCCACCCGGATCTGCAGTCGGGCGAGGGGCGCGCCCGGGCACAGGTGGACGCCGTGCCCGAACGTGAGGATCGGGCGCGACGGACGGTGCCGCCGGTGAAGCGCTCGGGGTCGAAGACCTCGGCGTCCTCGAACGCTGGCTCGTCACGGTTGCCCGACGCCCACATCAGCTGGACGAACGAACCCTCGGGAACCTCGACCTCGCCGATCCGGGTGTCGCGGGTGGCGATCCGGAAGATGCCCCGCACCGGCGGTTCGAAGCGCAGCACCTCCTCGATGAAGTCGGGCAAGCGGTCGGGCGCCGTCCGCAGGTCCTGCTGGAGGTCAGGGCGCTCACCGAGCAGGCGCAACCCACTGGTGATCGCCTTGCCGGTCGTCTCCTGGCCACCCCCGAGGAACAGCATGAGCAGGCCGAGGACGGTCTGATCGTCGAGCCCTTGGCCAGCGGCGGTCCGGGCGGTGACCAGGTCGGACACCATGTCGTCGGCTGGCTCGGCGCGACGGGCCTCGATGAAGGTCAGGAAGACCTCCCGAATGCGCTGGTACCGCGGCGACGTGGCTCGGGACGACCTCGGCGTCGGGGTTGCCGAAGACCTCTTCCTTCCAGTCCAGGAACAGCGCCCGGTGCTCCTCGGGGATGCCGATGATGTCGGCGATCACCGTGGCCGGCAGGGGCCCCGCGAGGGCGTCGAGGATCTCCACCCGACCCCCGGCCGCGAAGCGGTCGATCAGCAGCGTGACGGTGGCGCGGATGTCGTCCTCGCGCGCCGCGACCGCTCGCGGTGAGAACCAGCGGTTGACGATGCGTCGGTGGCGGGTGTGCAGCGGCGGGTCGACGTGCTGCAGCTGATCCTGGAGGTCTGGCTCGTACCCGGCCAGCAACTCGCCCACCCTGCCCTTCGGCGCCGGGTCCGGCCCGCCGGCCCGCTGCGCGATGGCGCACAGCTCCGCCGGTACCGGGCCACGATCCGAACCGCTCGGCCCGTACGCCGCGAGGATCGACGAGAAGTCCTGAGGCCGCCGGGCGATGTCGATGAGGTCGTCGTATCGGGTGACGACGAGCACGTTGTAGTGAGGCTCCCGGTACACCGGGCACTCCCGACGCAGCACCGCCGCCAGCGGGTACGGATCGTCCACGACGTCCTGATCCATGGTCAGGATCCGCTCCACGTCCGCCCGCTCAGGCATCGACGTGTGCTCCCGGTACTACGTCCACGCGGCGAGGAGGGCCTCGGCAACCTCCGCGACGTGGACGACTTCCTCGGTGGTCCGGACGAGGCACGACTCCGTGACCGCGAACGACACGACTCGGGTGCGGCCGGTGTCGTGTTCCTTGCTCCGCTCCAGCTCGGCCCGCTCGATCTGTTGTCGCACCGCGGTGCCCGTCATCATCCTCACGTCGTAGGCGATCTCCGGGGCCAGGGCCTCGAGCTGTGCGCGGTCCACGAACGCAAGGTACAAGCCCTCCGATGGCGCTCGTTACGGTGGATCGGGTCAGCAACCGCGAGAAGGAGAGAGACCATGAGCAAGATGCCTCGGATCGTCGCCATCGTGTCCATCGTCGCGGGCGCGATCATGATCGTCGTCGGTGTCGCCGTGTACTTCGTCGTCCAGCGTGAGCTCTCGGACGAAAAGATCGTCGTCTCCGACGACGCGGACAACTTCGCCGGTGACGACGTCGACGGGCCGTTCACCGCCTACGCCGAAGCAACGGTGATCAAGGAGCACGCCCTCGAGGCCGGTGGCGGTAAGACCTACGCCGAGCTTCCGCAGGACGATCCCAAGCGAGACACGGTCATGACCGCCTCGTTCCTGCGGGCGTCGCTGTTCACCTCCGTGGTCGCATTCGGGGTGGCCACCCTGGTCGCCGGGCTCGGTGTCCTGTTCATCCTGCTCGGTCTCGGCTTCCTCGGGATCGTGAAGCGCCTGGACGAACGCGCACCCGAGTTCGTGGCGCCGGCGGATCCGGCCCCGGCACCCGCGACCTGACGTGGCCCGTCAGGCGAGACGACGCAATGCGTCGTCCCAACTCGGCCGGCCGTCCGATCCTCGGATCGTCCAGCGGACGAACTTCGTCGGCCCCATCTCAGGAGCCAGGGCCGACATCATCTCCCGGTGAGGGCTCGTCGCCGCGAAGGCGTCGAGCGCCTCACCACTCCTCCACACCGACAGGGTGGCGTACTCCTTCTTCCACGGTCGGGCGAGCAGCGAGAACCCGACGACGCCGTCGGTCGTGAGCAACTGCTTGTGCACGATGCGTGACCCTCGGAACATGCGCCATGTCGACGTCCGCTTCAATGCGGGGATGCTGGAGGCCAGCACCAGGTACTCCCGGTCGGGTTCGATGTCGCCCAGCGACTTCCATGGTGATTTCATGACGACCCCCTCCGCATCGGCGGAGGCTAGAGGGCCACTCAGAGCTGCGCGAACAGTGCTCCGACCGGGTTCAGCCGCCCCGAGCCGTAGGCGTCGTCCCGGCCGGGCGGGCCGGCGTCGGTCGCGGTGCCCATCAGGCGATCCGCCATGGCGGCAGGCCCGATCCGGCCACGCGCGCCGCTGACGAGAGCCGCCACACCCGACACGTGAGCGGTCGCCATCGAGGAGCCGGAGTCGTAGCCCCAGCCGCCGCCCGGCGTCGTCGACACGATGTCGGTGCCCGGGCCTGACAGGTCGATGTGGGGTCCCCGGGTCGAGAACGATGCGAGCGTGCCCTTCTCGTCGACGGCCGAGATGCCGAGGACACCGGGGTAGCCGGCCGGATAGCGCACCGGGCCGGTCGACCCGGCGTTGCCACCCACGGCGATGACCACGACCCCACGGCTCTGCGCGTAGGCGGTGGCGGTCCGGACCGCCGTGCTCTGCTGGTCGGATCCGAACGAGGCATTGATCACGTCGACGCCCTCGTCGGCTGCCCAGGTGATCCCGTCGGCGATGTCCCTGCTCGACCCCGTGAAATCACCGCGCAGGGACCGCACGGGCACGATGGTCACCTGCGGCGCCACACCTACGATGCCGATCCCGTTGTCCCCGGCGCCGATGATGCCGGCCACGTGGGTGCCATGACCGTTGGGATCCACATCGCCCTCGCCGAGCCGGGGGCCGCCGCCGTTGAAGGCGACGCCGGGGGTGACCCGGCCGTCGAAGTCGGGGTGGGTGGCGTCGACTCCCGTGTCCACCACGGCGACTCGTACGCCCGCTCCGCGCCCGCAGCGCCACAGTTGAGCGAACGGGTAGGCGGTGTGCGCCCACTGGTCGCCGACGAGGGGATCGGTCGATGCCTGAAGCGCCCGCGCCTCGTCGGTGGCGGCAGTGGTGGACGGCGGCTGTGACGGCCGGCTCTCGACGTCCGCCTCCACCGCTACGACCGCCATGGTTTCGGCCGTGAGGGCGGCCACGCTGACCGCATCTGCGGTGGTGGCCGGGACGAAGACGGCCGCGACGACGGGTCGAGGGCGACCACGGTGATCTGGTCCTGCCCGGCCGCGGTTGCGGCTGCAACGGCAGCCGTTGCGGCAGAAACGACCGCATCGCGCCCGTTGATGACCGGCGGTGGCCAGACGACGGCCGGCGCAGACTCGATCGGCATGGCCGTGGCGCGGGCGGGACAGGCCGAGGGAGTCGGTGGGTCGGGGGGAGGCACGCAGGCGACGGCGACCGGCGCGACCGCTCCGGCTACCGCAAGAACACGGAGCGTCACGAGTCGTCGCACAGATCGATCTCCCTGCACCCGGCGCCGGTCCACCTCAGGCGCCGCGCGCGGCCTGCTGCGCGGCCAGGGCGGAGGCGAGCCGTTCGAACGACCACGCTTCGGCCAGCGCCTGACGCAGGAGGTCCCGCTGGCTGGGGGGCGCCAGGCCACCGGTCGGCGGCGTCGAGTCCAGGTTGCCCGGGAACGGGTAGCCGTCGGCGACCATCGTGAGCGCCACCTCGAGCTCCTCGCCGGCGTCCCCACGCTCGTGGAGCGCCTGCAGGTCGGCGAAGCAGCGGAGGATGATCCCCGCCGTGTCGATGGTCTCCATGGGCTTGCCGAACGCGGAGGAGACCTGGAGGAGGTTGGCGGTGCGGACGACGTCGGCAGTGCGGTTGTCTCCGGCGGCGTGGAACAGCGCCGGGTTGAAGAACAGCAGATCGCCCTTGCGCAACGGCAGCTGCACGAAGTGCTCGCTGAAGTAGTCCTCGAACGCGGGGTGCCGGTAGGCCAGGAAACCGAGGTCGTAGCACTGGGAGAAGGGCAGCAGCCGTGTGGGACCGGATTCGACGTCCATGTCCGAGTGCGCGACGGCGCCCTGCAGCGTGAGCAGCGCAGAAGCCCGATGCATCGGGAGCGGATCGCGCGCCGCCTCGTCGTCCGAGAGGAAGCCGAGGTGGTAGTCGCGGTGCGGGCGCTGCGCCTCGCCGCCGGGGTGGACCACGTTGACCTGCGCCGTCGTCCGGTAGGCCGGGCCCAACCACGATTCGCAGACGAGGTCGAGGACAGGGTTGGCGAAGTAGGCGACGAAGGTCGACGGCGAACGCTCGGCCAGCTTCTGGAAGGAGTTCCAGAGGCGCTCGTTCTTCCCGGGGGCGGCGAAGTGGTCGCCGGCGGATCGCCCGGCCTCGGCCTCCTCGTCGATGAGCTCCCGGTAGACAGCGGACGCGGCGTCGACAACCTCGGGATCGATGACGTTGCGCACGGCCAGCGCTCCGGGCCCGTCGAGGAGGCAGCCGTTGAGCTCGGCCATGATCGCCGGGCGATCCACCGCCGCGGCCGACCGCAGCGCCTGCGCTGTGTAGACGGGGACCTTCCGCACGATCTCGGAAGCGGTCGGCAGGGCGGCCACGTCCGGCTCGCGACCACAGAGTGCTGCGAACGCGTCCACGTCGAGGTCGGCGACGGACCGGAATGCTCCCGGAGTCCGCTCGTCCTGGTCAACGCTCATGGCCACTCCCGTCTCCCGCGGGCCACCACGCTACCGGTCGCCAGTCGAGCGGTCCTTCGCGCCTGCGATGATCGGGCCATGAGCGTGCTCACCGTCACCGACAAGCCCGAGGACCTCGGCCTGGCCTCGGATCGGCTGGCCCGCATCGCCCCGTTCTTCGAGGAGCGCTACGTGGCGGCAGGCCGCCTTTCGGGTGTTCTGGCGCTGGTGGCCCGTCGCGGCCAGGTCGCGCGCCTGGACTGCATCGGTCACCGTGACGTCGCCACCGGAGCACCGATCGAACCCGACACGGTCTTCCGCATCTACTCGATGACGAAGCCGATCACGAGCGTGGCGCTGATGACGCTCTACGAGCACGGGCTCTTCCAGCTCGACGATCCGGCCTCCCGCTTCTTGCCCGAGCTGGCCGGCCTCCGGGTGTGGGAGGACGGGACACCGACCTCCTATCGCACGACCGTGGCCGAGCGGGAGATCACGGTGCGGGACCTGCTCACCCACACCGCGGGCTTCACGTACGGGTTCATGGCCCGCCACCCGGTGGACGCGCTGTACCGGCGGGTCGGCGTCGAGGGTGGTACGCCGCTGGTACCCCAGGACGGGCCGCCTGCGGTCGATCTGACCGAGATGGTCGCCCGCCTGGGTGAGCTCCCGCTCCTGTTCGCCCCCGGCAGCCGCTGGAGCTACAGCGTGGCCACCGACGTCTGCGGCCACCTCGTCGAGCGGTTGTCGGGTCTGCCGTTCGACGAGTTCCTCCGGGAGCGGGTGTTCGAGCCCTTGGGCATGACTGACACCGGATTCGCCGTGTCCGAGGAGCAGGCCGACCGCATGGGTGCCTGCTACGCGGCCACGCCGTCGAACCCGCTCCTGCCCATCGACACCGCCCCGACCACCACCTTCAGGCAGCACCCCAGCTTCCTGTCGGGCGGTGGAGGACTCGTCTCGACGGCGGCCGACTACCTGCGCTTCGCGCTCATGTTGCTCAACGGCGGCGAGCTGGACGGGCAACGCATCCTCGGTCGCAAGACGGTGGAGTACATGACCAGCAACCACCTTCCGACCGGGGGTGACCTGGCCTCGATGGGGCAGCGGGTGTTCAGTGAGACCACCTACGAGGGCATCGGCTTCGGGCTGGGCTTCTCCGTCATGCTGGACCCGGTGCGCGCCGCGGTGGTCGGCTCGGTCGGTGAGTACGCCTGGGGCGGCGCGGCGAGCACGATGTTCTGGGTGGATCCCGGTGAGGAGCTGGTCGGGATGCTCCTCACGCAGCTCATCCCGTCCTCGATGTACCCGCTCCGGCGCGAGATGAAAGCGCTCACCTATCAGGCCCTGATCGATTGAGCCGCGGCCGGCGGCCATGCTTCAGGCATGGCTGACGTCGAGCACCCCGCCACCAGCGACCTCACCTCGTTCATTCACCAGCAGATGCCGCTCTGCGCTCTGCTGGGGGTGGAGGGGCTGGAGATGGACCCGGCGAGCGTCCGCCTGGCTCTGCCGTGGCGGGCGGACCTTTGCACGGCCGGCGGGCGGCTTCACGGGGGAGCGCTGATGGCGCTCGCGGACTCGGCCGGCGCCGCCTGCGCCTTCGGGAACCTGCCCGAGGGCGCGACCGGCACGTCGACCATCGAATCGAAGACGAACTTCTTCGGTGGCGTCGGGGAGGGGGCTGTCGTGGCGACGGCACGGCCGCTGCATGTCGGTTCGACCACCATTGTCGTCGAGACCGAGATCCGCTCCGACGACGGCAAGTTGGCGGCCAAGGTCACCCAGACGCAGATCGTGCTCCGTCCCCGGTCGTGAATCGGCTGAGGTCGGGCCGCGGGTATTAATGGCACCTCGGGCGTCCGCTGGAAGGAGCAGAGTGGGGCGCATGGAGCCGACCCTCGACCGCCAGCAGTTCCGTAGTGGTTCGGATCCCGAGCGCGACCTGACGCTCAACGTCAACGAGTGGCGGGGCGAGATCTGGGGCGTGCTCAGCGGCGCCGGCATCCAGAAGGGGTACGTGCTCGGTACACGTTCGGGCGACGAGCTCAAGCTGGGTGTGTCGGTGCTGCTGGACGACGCAACGGCGACCGGCGCCGCGGTGAGCGGCCGGGTCGTGGGTGCCGACGGCACGACCG
Source organism: uncultured Acidimicrobiales bacterium (assembly GCA_963813375.1). GTDB lineage: Bacteria > Actinomycetota > Acidimicrobiia > Acidimicrobiales > Ilumatobacteraceae > DASTFY01. Next base: position 7,097 of record CAWEYT010000004.1, read on the forward strand.
CGCCCGGTGTGGAGCTCGACTGGGAGCTCGGTCCGGGCCGGCTGGAGCGCGCCGGCTGGACCGACCCCGATGTCGCCCCTGAGACGTTGGACGACCGCCCCGGCCCGACGGGGCAGGCGCGCTTCGTCGAGATCGACGACGACAACATCTCGGCCGTGCTCCGCCTTCGGGTGGCGCCGCACCAGAGCGAGTACGTCGCCGACAACGCCACCTCGATCGCGGAAGGGTCCGTCTGCACTCCCCGGGGCTGGTTCCGGGCCGTGTACGACGGCGACGTCTGCATCGGGTTCGTCATGGTGACCCAGTTCGACGATCCCGACCACAAGTACTTCCCGCTGTACCACGGCTGGTATCTGTGGCGATTGATGATCGCCGCCCACCACCAACGCAAGGGCTACGGCACGCAGGTCATCAAGCTCGTGTGCGAGCACATCGACGCCGAGGGCGGGCCACGGCAGCTCAGCACGAGCTGGAGCCAGGAGGTCGGCGGCCCGGCGCCGTTCTACCGAAGCCTCGGCTTCGAGGCGACGGGGGAGATCGACGACGGAGAGGCCGTCGCCCGCCTTCAGCGCTGGCCCGACGGTTCGCCGGTCGACTCGGAGCACCCTGAAATTGTTAGGCTGACCACATGTGCGGCCGTTTCGTCTCGGCGTCGAACCCGGAGCAGATCGCGGCCTACTTCGACACCGCACCACCCGAGACGGAGCTCGGACCGAGCTACAACGTCGCCCCGACGACGGACGTCTACGCCATCGTCGAGGGGCCGGACGGCACGCGCCAACTGCAGGTCTTCCACTGGGGCCTGATCCCCGTCTGGGCCAAGGACGTGAAGATCGGCCAGAAGATGATCAACGCCCGCGCCGAGACGATCGCCACCAAGGGCGCGTTCAAGGCTGACTTCCGCAAGCACCGGTGCCTGATCCCGATGGACGGCTTCTACGAGTGGCACGCAGTGGCCGATCGCAAGGCCAAGCAGCCGTACTTCATCCAACGGGTCGACGGTGAGCCGCTGGCCGTCGCCGGGCTCTGGTCGATGTGGCGGGACAGGTCGGCCGGCCCGGACGCTCCGTGGCTGCACAGCTGCACCGTCGTCACGACCGAGGCCAACGACACCATGGCCAGGATCCATGACCGGATGCCGGTCATCCTTCCCGCTACCGCGTGGCCCACGTGGCTGGATGCCGGCAACGACGACATCGAGACCCTCCACAAGCTGCTGATCCCAGCGCCGAACGAGTTGTTGACGATGCACCCCATCTCGACCGACGTGAACCGTGTCTCGAACAACGACGCCCATCTCATCGAGCCCGTCGATCTCGAAGCGGGGACCCTCTTCGGGACGTGACGCCATGAAGGCACGATGATCACGATCTCAGGGCTGGCGAAGAGCTACGGCGCGCGGGTGCTGTTCCGCGACGTCACGTTCCAGCTCTCGCCCGGGCGGCGCATCGCGCTGGTCGGCGGAAACGGCGCCGGCAAGACGACCCTGCTGGAGATCGTGCTCGGCATGATCGACGCGGACGCGGGTGAAGTGCACCGGCCCCGCGACGAGACGATCGGCTACCTCCCGCAGGAGATCACCGAGTGGGGTGACGGCTCCGTGCTCGACGAGGTCCTGGCCGGTCGCCCGGAGATCGAGCGGCTCGAGCGGGAGCTGACCCGCCTGCACGACGAGATCGCGGCGACCTCCGGGCCCGAGCACGACCGCGCCTTCCACGCGTACGGGGACGCGCAGAGCCGCTTCGAGTCCCTGGGGGGCTACGCCGTGGAGGCCGATGCCCACCGCGTGCTGGCCGGGCTGGGCTTCGCCCCGACCGACGCCGCCCGCCCGCTGGTCGAGATGTCCGGTGGGTGGCGGATGCGCGCCGCGCTGGGCCGCCTGCTGTTGGCCCAACCCGACACACTCATCCTCGACGAGCCCACCAACCACCTCGACACGGACAGCGTGTCGTGGCTCGAGGACACGCTGGCCTCCTACCCGGGTGCCATCCTCTTCGTGAGCCACGACCGCGACTTCATCGACGCCGTGGCCGAGCGGGTCATCGAGCTGGCGAACGGGACCGCGACCGAGTACGTGGGTGGGTTCGCCGAGTTCGTCGTGCAGCGGGAGGAGAGGCTGGCCAGCGCCCGCGCCGCCGCAAGCCGCCAGGCCAGGGAGGTGGCGCACGTCGAGCGGTTCATCGAACGGTTCCGCTACAAGGCGACCAAGGCTCGCCAGGTCCAGAGCCGCATCAAGACGCTCGAGAAGCTCGAACGCATCGAGGTGCCGGACCATCGCGCCAAGGTGGCCCGCTTCGGGTTCCCGCCCCCCCGCCGGTCCTCGCGGGTGGTGGCCGAACTGGATGACGTGACCGTCGGCTACGACGGAGCGCCCGTCCTGTCCGGCGTGAGCTTCGCCCTGGAGCGGGGGGAGAAGCTGGCGCTGGTCGGCCCGAACGGAGCGGGCAAGACCACCCTGGTGCGCCTGCTCCTGGGCGACCTGGCCCCGATGGCGGGCACGTGCACGATCGGCGCCAACGTCGACGTGTCCTACTTCGCCCAGCACCAGGTCGAGGCCCTCGATCTCGAGCGCACCGCGTTGCAGGAGATCCAAGCCGCGGCCGGGCTGGCACAGCGGGACCGCAACATGCGCACCGTCCTCGGCTCCTTCGGCCTGTCAGGCGACGCGGCCGACCAGAAGGTGGGAGCGCTCTCGGGCGGGGAACAGACTCGCCTGGCCCTGGCCAAGGTGATGCTCAACCCGGTCAACCTGCTCGTCCTGGACGAGCCCACGAACCACCTGGACCTGCCCAGCTGCGACGTCCTCGAGGACGCCCTCGATGCTTACCCGGGCACCATCGTCCTCGTCACCCACGACCGCTACCTGATCCGCGAGGTCGCCACCGCGCTCGTGGCCGTGCGCGACGGGACGGCGCGCTTCCACCCGGGCGTGGACGAGAGCGTGCTCTCTCCTCACGCCGCGCCGGCGGTGCCGGAGGCCGCGCGCACCGTCGACGCGACGGCCCGTCCGAGCCGTACCCGCGCCGTCGGGAAGCGGACGGACGCCGAGCGCCGCCAAGCCCGGTCCGCGGCCACCCGCGACCTCCGCCGCAAGGTGGAGCGGTTGGAGCGGGACCTGGGCCGGGCCGAGCACGACGTGGCCGAGCTCCAGCGCCGGCTGGCCGATCCCGAGCTCTACCAGGACGGCGAGCGGGTCAAGGTCCTCGTCAGCGCCCACGACGACGCCAAGGAACGGGCCGCCTCGCTCATGGACCAGTGGCTGGATGCCCAGGGCGCGCTCGACCGCGCCGAGGCCCGCTTCAGCTAGTGCCGCGTCATCTGCTCCTATGTCAAGCGGCGTGGGCGAGATTGGCGGGGTGGGCCGGTTCTGCGTCGAGGAGCAGGGCTCGGAAGACGACGTCTGAGAGTCGTCGCTTGAGGGCTCGAAGGGCTTCGGTTCCGGTGTCGCCCGTGGCGATGCGTCGGTCTCGGAAGGCTTTCGCGTCCGGGTGGTGGGAGAGCTGGGTGATGGCGATGCGGTGGATGGCGGCGTTGAGTTGACGGTTGCCGGTGCGGGAGAGCCGGTGCCGGTTCGGGTTCCCGGACCACGCCGGTAGCGGGGCGGTGCCGTTGTGGCGGGCGAAGGCGTCTTTGTGCTTGAAGCGGCGGACGTCGGCGACCTCGGCGACGATCTTGGCTGCGATGAGCGGTCCGACACCGACGAGGGCGAGCAGGCAGGGCGTCATGGAGTTGACCCGTTCGGTGATGTCGCGCTGGAGGGCTCGTTCGGTGACCGTGAGGGATCGGATGCGATCGACGAGATCGGCGGCGATGCGAGCGACCAACCGGTCATCGCCTTGGAGGCGCTCGGCGATGCGATCGAGGGTCTTGTAGCTGGTGATCGATCGGGCCGGTGGGTCCCAGCTCGGGTCGAGCTCGTGGAGATGCCAGCGGAGCCGGTTGATGTGCCCGGTGCGGTCCTTGACCAGGTCTTCTCGGTGGTCGACGAGCAGGCGGAGCTCCCGGGCAGGGCCGTCGAGCTGTGCCATCGGCAGGTCGGGCTCGCGCAGCGCGGCACGGGCGACCGCGAGCGCGTCGATCGGGTCGGACTTGCCGTAGGTGCGAGCCGAGTCCCGGGCCTTCGCCATCAACTTGGGCGGCACCCGACGGATCCGCTCACCGGCGGCGAGCAGATCGGCCTCCAGACGCCGCGACAGATGCCGGCAGTCCTCCACCGCCCACTCCCGCTCGGGGCCGAACCGTTCGGCCCAACGAACGAGCTCGAGGTGAGCAGCCGTCGTGGTCGTCTTCGTCGTCTTCGACGCGACCTCGCGGCCTCGCTCGTCGATGACCACCACCGTGTGGGTGCGCTTGTGCGCGTCGATCCCGAGGATCACCATGTCCCGGTCGCCTTTCTCGATGTTGAGGTGACAACGGGACCGGTCGGTGGGCACACCTCAGTGGGGGCGATGCCACGCTCCTATCAAGCCACGCCGGCCGGTCCTGCATGTCCGAGGGGCGGCACACATGACGGACGGCCACGAACGGCAGCAACGTTTCGAGCCAACCCCCCGGACAACGACCAGCCTGACACTGAGGCAACGTTTGCCCTGTCCTCCAACGGCACATCGGTGATGCGTCAGCATCGAGTTCGGTGAGCGTTATGGGACAGCGACACCGCATACAGATCGCCGGTTCGGCGAGCGATACACGGCGCGATCGGAGCGCTCTCGGAGAACGTTCTGTGTTCCGATCCTCAGCCACGTGTCAGCTCGGGTGGGGGTGATGTCGCCCCCTTAGCGGTTGAGGATGCACCCGAGGGTGGAAAGCGATCTGGCCCGGACGACCCGCGGCCCTAACCTGAGCTCCGTGCCGGGCAGGCTCTTCGGCCGCTCCTCGGAGCTGACAGCACTGCGCGCTCTCTTCGATGACGCGTTCGGTAGGGCCGATGCCGCCGCGGCCATCGTGCTTGGGGAGCCGGGATCAGGCAAGTCGCGTCTCATCGCCGAATTGCCGTCTCTCGCTGGTCCCGACGCTGTCATCGAGATGGCCGGGTTCGAACCCGAGCGAGACGTGGCGTTTGCCGCCTCACATCGGTTGCTCTTAGCACTGCGCGCTGAGATACCCCGCGCCATCAACCCCTTGGAGTTCGAGGCCTCACGTGAGTCGACACCCGTCGAGCCAGTGCGAGTGTTCGAAGCCGTGCATCGCGCCCTCGCCGGGCGCGGACCGACGGTGTTGCTGGTCGACGATGTGCATTGGGTCGACGGCACGTCGGTGGCGCTCCTGCACTACGTGTTGCGAGCGGCGGCAACGAGTCGCCAAACCCTGGTCGTCGTGCTCGCGTCGCGACCCTCCGACGTGGCGCTGAGCGTCACCGGATCGCTCCGCCGCGTGCTCGATCCCGGTCGATTGCTCGAGATCGAGCTGGGTCCGCTCGAGCGAGAGGATGCGCTTCGACTGGCCCGGGATCTGGACCCGCAGGTCACCGAGGATCGAGCAATCGCGGCGTGGACGACGTCTGGTGGCTCGCCGTTCTGGTTGCACCTCCTGGCCACCAGCGAGCATCTCGAACTGGATGCCGGGCGCATCGTGTCGGACCGTCTGCGACCGTGTGGGATCGACGGAGAGACGTTGCTCGCGTTGCTCGCCGTCGTTGCGCGCCCGATACCGATCGAGGACGTGGTGGACGTGCAGGCATGGAGGCGATCGCGAGTGGAGCGAGCACTGACGGCCCTCGAGCGCGCCGGGCTCGCGGTCCGTCAGTCCGGTTGCGTATCCGTTGCCCACGATCTGATCCAGCAAACGATGCTTGGAACGATCTCGGCCGGTCGGGCCCGACGTTTGCACCGAGACCTGGGGGCCTGGCTGCAAGCAACGGCCGGCGACGACGAACAGGTCCTGCTCGAGGCGCTCGAGCATCAACATCTCGCAGGCGGCCCGAGTGTGGAGCTCGCGACCAGGCTCGTCGAGTCGTCACGCAGGCTCGAGGTCGGCGCGCTCGCCAGGCTTGCGTCCATCGCGGACGGCGTCGGCCGTCGAACCTTCGGGGCGCAGCGGCTTCGCGAAGGTGTCGCGTCGCTGGCGTCCGACCTCGGACAACACGAGGAAGCATTGCGACGCTGGTCTGAATGCGCATCGACCGAGGGCGACCGGCACCGGTCGGCACGAGCATCGCTGCGCGCGTCGGAAGCCGCGCTCGAGCTCGCCCGGCCCCGAGATGCATGGCTCCATTGGCACAGAGCGCGCGACGGGTGCTCCGGAGACGCCGTTCTCGAGGTCGAAACCCTCGCCCAAGAAGCCGCGATCTACAAGTTCCTCGAGCATCAGCCCCAGGAATCCCGCGATGCAGCTGAGCGTGCCCTGGCGGGGGCGCGTGCACTGGCACCCGACACGAGTGGAACAGATCCCTCGGAGATGCACCGACGACGTGCCCTGCTCCGGGCTCTGTTCATCGCCGCTGAGGTGGCCCTGCTGTTCGGCGACCCGGAGGAGATGCTGGCGCTTGCCGGGGAGCTCGAGATGGCCGCAACCGGTTTCGATGACGCCGTCCATATCCGCGCGCTCGTCGAGGGTGCAGTCGCCCTTCGATTCCTCGGCTTGAACACCGATGCCGAAGCCCGACTTCGTCAGGCGTGGGACACGGTCCACCAGAAGATCCTGCCTCAGAGGACACTCGAGGTGGGCGCCGCACTCGGAAACGTCCTGGTCTCGATGGGCCGCCTTCAGGAAGCCGACGCCATCTTCCGCGACTGCGTCGCCCTCGGCATGCGCCTCGAGGAGTTCCGCCCGTCACGCACGTTCGCTCTGGTGCTACCGCACCAGCTCGAGTTGCTCCGAGGCGATTGGCGAACCGCCGTGGATGGACTTCGCGCCGCCGCAGCAGTGGAAACCGATCCGCACTATCGCCAGAGCGCTCATCGCGAACGAGCCACTGTGATCGCCCGACTCGACCCGAGCAACGGGGCCGAAGAGGTGCGCGACGCAGTGGCGAAGGCGATGCAGGATGCCCAGTCAGCGGCCTGCGTCCGGTGTCAGGCGGAAACGTTCGTGCGCGGCGCAGAGGCCCTGGCGAGGATCGGCGATCAGGCCGGCGCCCGCTCGCTCGTGGCCCGGGCCGAGATCTCACCGTCGGACGCGCACAACGGCTTCTGGCGGCAGCGCGCCTTGGCCGCGATCCTGAGCGTGAGCGGCGCCGCTGCTGACAGCGTGGAGGCGCTGCGGGCGGTCATCGCCGAGGCCGAACGCCAGCGCCTGCACGTGGAGGCGGTGTGGGCCGAGCTCGATCTCGGCGTGGTCCAGATCGGCTACGACCGGACCGGGGCTATCGCGACGTTGCGCCACGCAGGCACCGCCGCTGAGGGAATGACGGCGACGACCGCAGAACGAGCGGCGGACCAGCTCCTGCGAACGCTCGGCGTCCGTACGTGGCGCCGCCAGGCCGAGCGCGTCGGGTGACGATCCGTTGGCAACCCTGACCCCGCGAGAACGGGAGATTGCTCTCCTGGTCAGTGCCGGTTCGACCAATCCCGAGATCGCGTCGGCGGTGTTCCTCTCGCGCAAGACGGTCGAGCGGCACGTTTCCAACATCTTCGCCAAGCTGGCAGTGCGAAACCGCGCCGAACTGGCGGCTGCGATCTCGCAGCTGCACCCGTCCGAGAAGCCCGCTGACTGACGCACCTCCCACGTCGACGCATGAGGGAGTTGCCCGATGATCGTGTCTGACTCGTTCCGTACGTTCGATCCAGACGGGGAATCCCGTCCCGAACGAGGAGCAGACGATGACAGTCACGACAACTACCGGACAGAGCGGCGAGCAGCAGGCTGACGCCGCCCAGCCGAGCCCCGGGAGCCCCAGCCATGAACGCAGCAAGCAAGAACTTCCACGCTCCCCGTGCGCGCCTGTCCGAACACGACGGCTGTTCACGCTGTGGCAGGCCGCCGGTGTCGCCGCCGCGGCGGCAGCGCTCACCGTCGCCGTAACCGCCGTCACCCAGGACCGCGACGCCAGCCCTGCAGCTCGGCCCGATACGGCAGCCGCCGGGGTGCCTGCCAACCAAAGGCACTTCGGTTCGGCTGACGCCGCCGAGCGTCGGCTGACTGCGGCGAGCCCCGAGCAGTCCATCACGTACCTCGGTTCGGCTGACGCCGCCGAGCGTCGGCTGACTGCGGCGAGCCCCGAGCAGTCCATCACGTACCTCGGTTCGGCTGACGCCGCCGAGCGTCGGCTGACTGCGGCGAGCCCCGAGCAGTCCATCACGTACCTCGGTTCGGCTGACGCCGCCGAGCGTCGGCTGACTGCGGCGAGCCCCGAGCAGTCCATCACGTACCTCGGTTCGGCTGACGCCGCCGAGCGTCGGCTGACTGCGGCGAGCCCCGAGCAGTCCATCACGTACCTCGGTTCGGCTGACGCCGCCGAGCGTCGGCTGACTGCGGCGAGCCCCGAGCAGTCCATCACGTAGCCGGCCAACTACCCGGACACGGGATACCGGTGTTCGCCTTCGGCCCTCGCTTCGGCGGGGGCCGTTCCGCGTCTGCCCCCGAGGGGCCGACGTCGCCGGCTATCGACGCACAAACCAAGTCGAGCAGAATCACGCTGGTCTTAGGCGCGGCGAGCGCTCAGAACGGCGCATCGGGACCTCGGGAGGTGCCCCATAACGCTCTAACCCGAAGCCTCTGAAGTGCCACCTACCGCCGGCTCACGGGCCGCTGATCTGTGCGGGTACCTCCGGGACGGTC
>CAWEYT010000005.1:0-178186 GCA_963813375.1 uncultured Acidimicrobiales bacterium
GTGCGAAGGTTCGAATCCTTCCGGGGGCACGCGAAAGTCCTGCTAGATGGCGGTGTAGGTGAGCGTGGCCATCATGGCGCCCATCCGATTGCCCATCCTTCGGGTGGGCAATCGGTCGATCACGGAGGCGATGAGCAGAAGGCGACGACACCAGGCGATACTCGAGAGGGCCGGGTGTGGCAGCCCGACGTCGAGACGCACGGTGTCGCTCACCGACTCGTCGACTGTGCAACGTCTCGTTGCACAGATCGTCTCCGACTTGCCGCTCGTCCAGCCCGACAGGCGGCGCACGGGCCGGTGCACCGCTCCGAGGCCGGAGTGGATCCCGGCCGGTGGCCAGGGCCCTCAACGTCGTAGTCGGTACGCCGGCCACGTGCACGGCCTACCGGACCCGCGTCGACCAATCTCGCACTCAGGGACTCTGGTCCTGCGCACATCGAGGTCGCGACTGGTTGTGCGGATCGACAGCCAACGCTGAATCGCCGCGGTAGAGCAGGGTTTGGCATCCAGTGGCGGTGCACGTCATCGCATCGTCACCACGACCTTGCCCTTGGCGCGGCCGGATTCGACGTAGGCGATGGCCTCGTTTGTCGACGCGAACGAGAAAGACCTTGTCGAGAATGGGACGAATGATCCCGGCGTCGATCAGCGAGGTGATCTCGGTCAGCTGCGTTCCGTTCGCCCGCATGAAGAGGAACGAGTAGTCGACCTCGAGGCGTTTCGCTCTTCGCCGGGTCGTCGAGCTGCCGGCGCGCAGGATCGGCTTGACGAACCAGGGTGCACCGATGTCGTCGCCGAAGGCGGGGTCAGGTGGACCGGAGATGGAGATCAGCCGTCCACCTGGCTTGAGGACACGGAGCGACTTGTCGAGCGTCGTGCCGTCCTGGCTGTGCAGCACCACGTCGTAGTTGTCGAGGATGGCCTCGAAGTCCTGTGTCTTGTAGTCGATGACGATGTCTGCGCCGAGGCCCTCGACCAGCTCGACGTTGGCGGCGCTGGTGGTCGTGGCCACGGTGGCTCCGAGATGCTTGGCCAGCTGGATGGCGAACGTGCCCACGCCGCCAGACCCTGCCTGGATGAAGACCTTCTGTCCGTGCTGCAGGTTCGCTCGCTCGACGAGTGCCTGCCATGCCGTCAGACCCACCAGCGGGATGGAGGCTGCTTCCTCCATCGAGAGTGATCTCGGCTTGAGCGCCACGTCGGCTTCGTTCGATCGCGATGAGCTCTGCGAACGTGCCGATCGCGCCCTTGTCGGGGCGGGCGTACACCTCGTCACCGACGTTGAACCGCCGCACCCCCGGTCCCACCCGAACAACTTCCCCGGCGACGTCGTTGCCCAAGATGAGTGGCATCCGGTAGGGCAAGATGAACTTGAACTCGCCGCTGCGGATCTTGGAGTCGAGCAGGTTCACACCGGCCGCGTGGATCTGGACCAACACCTGGCCGTCGGCCGGCACCGGTTCTGGCACGTCGGCGATCCGGCCGCCATCGCTGGGTTTGTATCGGTCGATGATGAAGGCCTTCATGGTTGGATCTGACGCAACGAGCGGTCCAACCCCGATGAAGCAACATGAGCATTCATCGGCTGATCGCTTCTGCGTCCCACTGGTCCTGCAGGGCGGGGTACAGCGCCGTCAGGTCGTTGGGCAGCGCCGCCTTCACCATCTCGCTGGTGGGATCGGCGAGGACCTCCTCGGCGTCGGCTTCGATGGCCGCGACGATCTGGGTTGCGACCGATTGCGGGCTGATCTTCTCGGCGCTCACACCGGCGGCCATGTCGGTGTCGATGAACCCGGCGTGCACGGCGACGACCAGCGTTCCCTGCCGTCGCAGCTCGATGCGAAGCGCGTTCGTGAGCGACCACGCGGCTGCCTTCGACGCGCTGTAGGTGGCGCCTTGGGGCATGGAGATGAACGAGAGCACCGACAGGACGTTGACCAGTGCGCCGCCGCCGTTCTCGCCCAGGACCGGCGCGAACGCTCGCGCCATCCGCATCGAGCCGAAGAAGTTCGTTTCCATCTCGGCCCGCGCGGCGTCGACGGCGCCTGGTGCCAGCGATGCGGAGCTTCGGAGGATGCCCGCGTTGTTGACGACGATGGAGACGTCACCGCACGTACGCGCCGCGTCGGCGATGTCGTCGGCGCTGGTCACGTCGAGCCGGACCGGGATGACGTCTCGGTTCGTGATGCTCGTGGTGTCGCGGGCGGCGCCGTACACCTTGGCACCGGAGTCCAGGAGTGCCTGGGCGATGGCGGCGCCGAGCCCGCGGTTGGCTCCGGTGACGAGTGCAGCTGCACCTTCAATCTTCATGAGGTGATTCCTCCGTGTCATGGCCGTGTCCCGGATGGTCACGGTGTCGTGGTGTTCGGTTGCCACGGCCTCGGCGCGGCGTGGCGAGACGAGGCCGGCGTCCAAGCGACGGCTCGGGCTCGTCGTTGGAGGTGCGGGCGAAGGCGCTCGGTCAGGCCCGCCCTCGTCGCACTACTGGGCGAGGAACTCGAGCGCCTTGTCGACGAACTGCCCGTGGAACTGGAAGATGCCGCCGTGGCCGGCGTCGGGGTAGACCACCAGATCAGCGTCCGGCAGGCGCTGAGCGAGGTCGACCGAGTTCCTCGTCGGCACCATCCGGTCGCTCTCGCCGTTGGCGACGAGAACCGGCTGACGAATGACCGACAGGTCGGCAGGCTGCTGCTTGCCCCAGCGGTGGATGGCCTTGAGCTGGGCGCCGTATGACCTGAGCGAGATGGCCTTGTCGCGGTTCTCGGTGCGCTCCTTCAAGCGTGCCAAGAACGCCTTGCCGGCTCGACGCCCGTCGGGCGTCCTGGTGAAGAAGAGGAACTGCTTCGGGTCCTGCAAGGTGAGCAGCCCTCGAAGCGTGTCGAGGTGCGCGATCCGGGTCACGTTCGTGATGCCGTCGCCGCCAGCGGGACCCGTGCCGGCGAGGATCAGCTTGCGGACGAGCTGCGGTTCGTCCGCGGCGATCACCTGGGCGATCATGCCGCCCATCGAGAAGCCGAAGAGGTCGACCTTCTCGAGACCCAGCGCCCGGATGAAGGCGACGGCGTCCTTCGCCATCGCCTCGATGGTGTTGGGCGTGGAACCGCTCGAAGCGCCAACGCCGCGGTTGTCGAACGTGATGACCCGGTGCCGGGCGGCGATGCCGTCGACGACTCGAGGGTCCCAGTTGTCCAAGACGGCGGCCAGGTGGGTGAGGAAGATCACCGGCACGCCAGCCCTGGGGCCGAGCTCGCGGTAGGCGAAGTCGACACCCCCGGCGGAGACGGTGCGGGTCGATGCGTCCTTGTACGACGTGACCACGTCGCCGCTCGCCGCTCGATCGATCCTCGTCGTGGCGGTCCGCTCTGTCGTGGGCAGCGCCACCGGCCGAGTTGCTGTCATCGTGTGCTCCTACCTATTGAAGTATGATCGTACTATAATCGGCTTCGGAGAGAAGGCAACGTGTCGTTCGACACGAGGAGGCGCGTGTGGCCCGCTACGGCAAGGAACACAAGGAAGCGACCAGGCGGCGGATCATCGAGGCCGCCGGTCAGCGTTTGAAGCGTGATGGCATCGACGGCTCCGGCGTCTCCGTGCTCATGGCGGACGCGGGGCTGACCAACGGTGCCTTCTACGCCCACTTCGCATCGAAGGAGGACCTCGTCGCCACGGCGGTCGCCGACCAGCTGCGCCAACAGCTCGAGCGCTACCGCGCCCAGGGCTCCGACCGCGAGGGAGTCGAGCAGTTGGTGCGCGAGTACCTGTCGATCGAGCACCGCGACGACCCAGAGCACGGCTGCCCCTCCGCGGCCCTGCTCGACGAGATCGGGCGCTGTGGCGATGCCACCAAGCACGCCTACACCGACGGGATCCTGGGACTGGTCGACGAGATCGCCTCCCGTCTCGCTCCCAGCGATCCTCAGTCGGCGCGCGGACAGACGCTCAGCCTCTTCGCGCTGCTGATCGGCACGCTGCAGCTGTCTCGCGCGCTCGCCGACCGACGGCTCGCCGATGAGGTACTCGAGCGGGGCATCGAGAACGCGCTGGCGCTTCTCCCCGGCGAGTAGCGCCTCGGGGTCAATCCGAAGATCGCAGCGCGGGCTCGTGGAGCACTGCGGCCTGCACCGTGTCGTTCGTGGCGCCGGGCCCGGGTATGGCTCGCACCGATCGGGCGTCGAGGGTTTCGCCGCAGGTGTCGCAGGTCATCTGTGCTGTGGTGGTGCATCCGCAGCTTCGGTGCTCGATGAGGAGCGGCTCGTTGCCTGTGCCGTAGATCCACTGGTCGCCCCACTGGCGCAGCGCGGTCATGACGGGCCACAGGGCGCGGCCTTTGTCGGTGAGGAGGTAGTCGTAGCGGCCGCGGGCCTCGTCGTAGGGGCGGCGTTCCAGGATGCCGGTGGCGACGAGGGTGTCGAGTCGGTGGGTGAGGATGTTGCGCGAGATCCCCAGGCGCTCGACGAAGTCATCGAAGCGGCGGACACCGAGGAAGGCGTCGCGCAGGATCAGCAGGGTCCACCACTCGCCGACGACTTCGAGTGACTGGGCGATGGAGCAGTGCATGTCGGCGAACGACGCCTTCCGCATGGACGCAACCCTACCTGAGTTGCGTGACAGGACTGAACTGTGGCAGTGCTGCGTTCTATGACGCAACTTGACGGGTCGACCGCGGTCACGGACTTCGACCGGACGACGGCGTTGATCCCGGTCGAGGCTCGTCCCGGCGAGTTCTTGGTCGACCTCGATGGCGGGTGGTCGGCGTTGGTCGGTGTGCACGGCGGCTACATGTGCGCGCTCGCGGTGCGCGGCGCGGAGTCGCTGGCACCGGGCCGCTTGGTGCGCACCATGTCGACGAGCTTCCTGCGGTCGGGGCGGGTGGGCCCGGCCGTGCTGTCGGTGCGTGAGGTGCGACGGGGCCGGTCGATCACGACGATGGTCGCCGAGCTCGTCCAGGACGATCAGATCCTGATCGTCAGCCGCCTGACGCTGATGACGGCGCGATCCGGGGTCGAGTGGAGCGAGCCGCGGCCGCTGGATCTGCCGCCGCCAGCGGACTGTGTGCCGTTCCCGCCGCCGGCTCAGGTGGTGAGCTTCGGACGGTTCGAGCTGCGGTTCGATCCTGACCGGATGCCGTTCACCGGCGAACGCGCCCACCTCGGCGGGTATGTGCGCCCGCTCGAGGCTCGCCCGGTCGACGCCGCATGGCTGGTGATGGCCGCCGACTGCTTCCCGCCCCCTGCGTTCGCTCGTGCCGAGCCTCCGACCGGCGGGATGAGCATCGACCTCACCGTCCACATCCACCGCAGCGGGTTCACCCTGCAGGACGACGACTGGCTCGCCGGCTGCTTCGAGATCGACGACAGCACCGGCGGCCTCGCGGTCGAGCACGGCCGCATCACCCAGATGGACGGCACCGTGGTGGCCGAGTCGTTCCACACCCGGCTCACCGCGCAGAACTGACCGGCATGTACGAGCACTCCCGTCGGACGCTGACGATCGCATCGCTGGCGGTGCTGGCGACGTTCCTCGACACGACGATCCTCTACGTCGCCTTCCCCGACATCACCGCGACGTTCTCCGACACCAGCGCGTCGGAGCTCTCCTGGGTGCTGAACGCCTACACGATCGTGTTCGCTGCGATGCTCATCCCGGCGGGGAAGCTGGCTGACCGAGTCGGGCACCGGAAGGTGTTCCTGGCCGGCTCGACGGTGTTCACCGTGGCCTCGATGGCGTGCGGCCTGGCGCCGAGCGCCGAACTGCTGATCGTGTTCCGCATCGTCCAGGCGGTCGGCGCCGCGGCGCTGATCCCGTCGTCGTTGGCGTTGGTGATGCACGCCTTCGCCCACGACCAGCTGCCCCGAGCAGTGGCGATCTGGGGCGCAGCCGGCGCCGTCGCCGGGGCCCTCGGCCCCACACTGGGCGCGGCGATCGTCGAGGGACTCGGGTGGCGGTGGGCGTTCTTCATCAACCTCCCCGTCGGCATCTACACCGTGATCGCCGGGCGCAGGAACCTGCACGAGTCGTCCGACCCCGACACCCAGGTCCCGTCCCCCGTGGGCGTCGTCCTCATCGCCGGTGCTGCAGGGCTGCTGTCCTACGGTCTGGTCGGCACCGAAGAGTTCGGATGGCTCAGCGCCCGAACCTTCGGCGTGCTTGTCGCAGGACTGGTCGTGCTCGCGGTCTTCGTCGTGCATCAGCAGCACACCAAGGCGCCAGCACTCGACCTCGATCTGTTCCGCATCGCCAACTTCCGCTGGGCGAACCTCGCCATGTTGGTGTTCGGCACCGCGTTCGCAGCCCTGTTCTTCGGCTCGATCCTGTTCCTCACCGACGTCTGGGGATGGTCGGTACTCCAGGCCGGCTTCGGGGTCGCACCCGGTCCGGTCGTCGTCGGCCTCGTCGCACCCCAGGTCGGCAAGCTCGCCGGCAGAATCGGGCAGCGACCGATCCTCATCACCGGCGGCGTCCTGTTCGCCGGCAGCGGCCTGTTCCGCTTGGTGATGCTCGGCCCAGACGTCAACTACCTGCGCGACTTCTTCCCGTCGATGGTGCTCAGCGGCCTCGGTGTCGCGTTCGTCTTCCCCCAGCTCTCCAGCGTCGTGGCTCAGGCATTGCCGCCCGGCCGCGCCGGCGTCGGCGGCGCCGCCGCCCAAGCAGTCCGCCAGTTCGGCGGCACGTTCGGTGTCGCGCTGACCATCGCGTTCCTCGGGACCGCGGGCGCCGTCATCGATGGCTTCGATCCGATCTGGTGGATCGTCGTCATCGGTGGACTCGCCACGTCCGCGCTCGTCCTACCGATGCGCACCTCCAACGCCCGCCATCGCGTCACCGGCATCGTCGCCGCCGCAGCGCGGTCGAGTTTGGCGCAGACGCCCGGGCGGCTCGGCAGCCGATCTGCGAGTTGCCCATCCAATTGCCCATCCAAGGCACGGGAGTCGGTGGTGCCAGAGGTGGCTCAACGACACGACAACCGTAGCTGAGCAGGCCAAACACGACAGGAAAAGACCCGGCGACACCCACCCGATCGGATTCCTAAACCGAGTCAGCGGAGGTTCGAATCCTCTCCGGGGGCACGAACGACGACCGACGTACCCGCTCGCTCGCTTGGCCAACGCCCTGAACCGAAGACCCGTTCGCGGCGTCAGCCCGACGGCGTTTGGGTTGACATGACGCTACAGCCACCCTGAACTCGGCTCCTTGGCTGAGTTCGCGCGTCAGCTCCACCGCGAGTCAGTCCGCGTGTGGTGAGGTCAGTCGAGTTCACATCCCCCGTCGACGCCGCGCCGTCACGATCCGGCAGGCCCGCCTCCCCGCAACGACATGCACCTGGACGGCAGCCGGCTCGATCTCCAGTGTCCTCCATCGCCGGCTTGATGGTGTTCGCGACCCGGTGTGGACAGTTCGATGTCATCGGGTCGCGGCCACAGATGCCGCGTGTCATGCTGCGGTGTTCGTGGAGGTGGACCGATGGAACTCACGCACGCGATGGCCAACGTCGAGCGTGGCCTCCGGCTGCATTACGTCACGGCGGGCGACGGCCCGCGCGTGGTCGTGCTGTTACACGGGTTTCCGCAGACGTGGTGGGAATGGCGCCGCGTGATCCCGGCGCTCGTCAACGCGGACCTCAAGGTCGTCGCGCCGGACTACCGCGGCGCCGGCCATTCGTCGCGGCCAGCCGGGGGCTACGACAAGCTCACGATGGCGGGCGACATCCACCGTCTACTGCGCGACCACCTCGAGCTCGAGGGCCCGATCGTAATGGTCGGGCACGACATCGGGCTGATGGTGGCATACGCCTACGCGCAGGCGTACCGTGATGAGCTCTCGCACCTCGTCGTGGCGGACGCGCCGCTGCCCGGCACGGACGTCTTCGATCGGCTGCGCGGCGACCCGCGTGTCTGGCACTTCGCGTTCCACGGCGCGCGCGACATCGCCGAGATGCTTGTGGCGGGCCGCGAACGGCAGTACCTCCAGGTCTTCTTGGGGCGCTGCTTCGATCCGTCGGCGATCGAAGACGCAGACCTCGACGTCTACGTCTCGGCCTTCTCCGCCCCGGGCGCGATGCGGGCCGGCTTCGAGCTCTACCGAGCCTTCGACCGCGACGCCGAGGACAACCGGGCAGCGCTCGCCCGCAATGGCAAACTGACCGTGCCCGTGCTGGCGGTGGGAGGCGAGATCAGCACCTCCGGACCACTGGTTGAGGAGATGATGCGCGAGGTCGCCGGCGACGTCACCGGCGTGCGCATTCCGCGGACCTCACACTGGGTCGCCGAGGAGAATCCCGCCGGTTTAGTGCGCGCACTGCTCGACTTCCTGGCTGCCTGACACGCAGCCCGTCGTGGAGCCACCGCCGTCGTGGCGGCGGATGCGCTGACCGTGTCACTCGACGACGTGCACTGGTCAATGCCCACCCGCCGTCCGCTGGTCCGAATCCCGACTCCCGGCGGAAGCCTGGCCAGCTGATAACCGGCGAAGTGCAGGGCGAGACCGGCGCATGACAAGAGCACGAGAACGCGGACGTCGGCGCGCTGCGACCCTTACGTGCGCCTCCCGTCGGCACCTTCACCGCGGCGACGGGACGCGCCAGATCGACGGTAGTGGCGCGGGATCCCCTGGCCCGCGAGACGACTCGACCGACGCCGGCCAACCCGACAAGGCGCGCTCACGTTGGGCACCGAACGCGCACGCCGCGGTCCGGCTCGCTGTCGCCGCATCTCGTTGGACGCCGCCACGGCCAGTGCGGGGCGATGCGAGTGTCGGTCCGATGCGCCTCGTCGACACCGTCGTGCTCGTGAACGAGAGCGCGCCCTGCGACCGGTCGAGTTCGGCGCCGACGCCGGGGCGGCTCGGCAGCCGGTGTGCGAGTTGCCCATCCAATTGCCCATCCAAGGCACGGGAGTCGGTGGTTCTGGAGGTGACTCAACGAGACGAGAACTGAAGCTGAGCGGGCCAAACACGACCTGAGGAGGTCAGACGACACCCCCGTGAGCGGTTTCCTAAACCGTGTGCGAAGGTTCGAATCCTTCCGGGGGCACGCGAAAGTCCTGCTAGATGGCGGTGTGGGTGAACGTGGCCATCATGGCGCCCATCCGATTGCCCATCCTTCGGGTGGGCAATCGGTCGATCACGGAGGCGATGAGCAGAAGGCGACGACACCAGGCGATACTCAATAAGGCCGGGTGTGGCAGCCCGACGTCGAGACGCACGGTGTCGCTCACCGTCTCGTCGATTGTGCAAACGTCTCGTTGCACAGTTCGTCTCCGACTTGCTCGTCCAACCCGACAGATCCCCCACGGCCCGTGCACCGCTTCGAGGCCGGAGTGGATCCCGGTCGTGGCCAGCGGCACCGTGACGGTGCTGGATGCAGTTGTCGTTCCTCCGTCGCAGCGGCCAACAAGGCGGAACATCACTGACCGGTGTTCGGCCACGCGATCTGCGGACTCAGACGCGCCCCTGCGTGCCGGCGTGGACGAGCTCATCGTTCGGGCCGGTCGACGCCGAACGATCTCTGCCGAGTCGGGGCGCCCTGCGTGCTCGCGACAGCAAGCATTCAGATCCCTCGCGGGTCTTCGCGTGTGCCATCGAGCCGGCGATCCCGGACACGGCGGTCCGTTGTTTGCGGTCGCGGTTATCGGACAGGTTTGGGCGGCGGGGGAACTGACGCTTCGGAGTGACGCGGGCCCGTGGTTCGAGTGTCAGCCGTTGGCGAGTCGAGCCGGGAAGCCGCCGGTCGCGATGGGTCCCCATGTGTCGATGGTCAAGCGCAGGAGGCACTTGGCCTGTTGGGTCATGGCGTTGCGGTAGTCGCCCCAGTCGGGGTGCTCGCCGGCGATCGACCGGTAGTGGTCCACGAGTGGATCCATGGCGGCGGGGAGGTCGAGGACCTCGAACCGTCCGGTGACTTGGACCCACGGCCCGTTCCATTCGTCGGAGACGAACAGTGCGGACCCGACCGGGTTGCGTCGTGCGTTGAGGGCCTCGGCCCGTTCCGGGTAGCTGGCGACGACCACCCGCCCCTGAGGGTCAATCCCGGCGGTGACGGTGAGAGCTGCGGTGATCCATCGAGGCGGGTGGTCATCAGTGCGACATGGTGGCGCGGTCGGATGAAGTCGAGCAGTCCGTCACGGTCGACCATCGTGGTTGTGGCAGTCGAGCGGGCACGGGATGATCCTTTCAGGGTTCGCCGAGCGAGAGACCGGTCAGTTGGGCGAGCTCGTCGAGCAACGCCTGCTGGAACACCGAGTCCTGGACGGCAGGGGCGGGTGGTTCGGTGTGCCGGTGGTGCCAGTACCCGCCGGACGTGGTTGCGTCGGGGTCGTCGCTGGTCGCGAGCCACACCTGGGTGATGTGGCCCAAGGCGAGGTCGTCGGGGGCGTGTGGCCCGCCCATTCGGGTCGGTACCCAGCCGGGGTCGACGACGTTGGCACGCACGTCGGGCCAGCGGGCGGCGATCGCTGCAGACAGCGCGGTGACGTAGAGCTTGGAATCGCAGTAGGCCTGCACCCCGTTCCAACGTCGCTCGTGCCAGTCGATGTCGCGCAGGCTCGGGTCGCCGTCCCGGTGCATACCGCTGCTCAGGTAGATCAGCCGGTCGGGGCGTTCGATCACGCCGGTGAGGATGTACGGCGCCAGCACGTTGACGGCCAGTACCCGTGCGTGTCCGTCTCGTGTCGGGGTGCGTGCGGCGTCGACGTAGATGCCCGCGTTGTGGATGACGGCGTCGAACCGGCCGATCGTGTTGGCCTGCTCGCCGAGCTGGTGGATGTCGTCGAGCTCGGCCAGATCACCGATGAGCACACCGGCCGACGCGTCGGCGAGTGGGCCGAGGTCGGCGGCGCGGCGAGGCGAGCGGGCATGGACGACGACCTGGTGGCCGGCCGCCATCATTGCCTCGGCGGCCGCTCGACCCAGCCCCGTCGTCGATCCCGTGACGAGCACCCTGCGGGGCTTCACCTCTCCAGCCAACCAACCCGGCTCGCGAAGATCACGGTTCCGCCCTTCGAGAACGCTCGGTGGCCGACGGCGCGGTGTTTCCAGATACGTGGGATGGTGCTCGACCGCTCACCGGTTGGTGAGCCGGTCGAGGTGTTCGGGGTAGCGGGCACCGACGATGGCGATGCGGTCGGCGGCGGCCTGGATGGCGTCGAGCTGTTCGTCGGTGAGCTGCAGGTCGGCGGCAGCGGTGTTCTCCTCGAGCCGGGCGAGGCGCTTGGTGCCGGGGATCGGGCACGATCCACGGGTGTTGGGCGAGGAGCCAGGCGAGGGCGATCTGTGCGCTGGTGGCGCCGGCGTCAGCGGCGATGTCGTCCAACACCTCGACGAGGGCCACGTTGGCGGCCATCGCGTCGTGCTGGAAGCGGGGGATGCTGGCCCGGAGGTCGCCGGCGGGGAACGTGGTGGTGGGGTCGATGGTGCCGGTGAGGAAACCCTTGCCGAGCGGGCTGTAGGGGACGAGGCCGATGCCGAGCTCGTCGAGGACGGGGATGACGTCGTCTCCGGTCGCGCCACCACAGCGAGTACTCGCTCTGCACGGCGGCGACGGGGTGCACGGCGTGGGCCCGGCGGATGGTGTCGGCGGCAGCTTCGGAGAGCCCGAAGTGGATGACCTTGCCGGCTTCGACGAGCTCCTTGACCGTGCCGGCGACGTCCTCGATGGGGACGGCCGGGTCGACGCGGTGCTGGTAGTAGAGGTCGATGTGGTCGGTGCGCAGCCGGCGCAGCGAGCCGTCGACGGCGCGCCGGATGCTCGCCGGGTCGCTGCACAGCCCGCCGGGGGGGACGCCGTTCTCCTCGAACGCGAACCCGAACTTCGTGGCGATGACGACGTCGTCGCGGTACGGCTCGAGGGCCTCGCCGACGATGTCCTCGTTGGCGAACGGCCCGTACACCTCGGCGGTGTCGAAGAACGTGACGCCGAGCTCGACGGCGCGGCGGATGACGGCGATGCTGTCGGCGCGGTCGGGGGCGGCGACGTCGTAGGCGCCGGTCAGGCTCATGCAGCCGAGCCCGATCGCTGACACGGTCAGTCCGTTCGTTCCGAGGTTCGTTGTTCCATGGTGGTGCTCCGTTCAAGGGTGCGTGGATGAGGCGGACGTGGCGAGGGGTCGTGCGTGCGTGGGCCGGTCGGCCGCGGACCGTGGTGACCGGTGCTCGGCGAAGGTCAGCTGGGTTCGAGGAGCTTCTTGGCGATGGTGATGGCGCTCATGGCGGTGGGCCAGCCGGCGTAGAAGGCGAGGTGGGTGATCTCCTCGATGAGCTCGTCGTGGGTGACGCCGTTGTCGATGGCGCGGCGGAGGTGACCGGGGAGCTGCTCGGTCCGGTTCAGCGCGACGAGCGCGGCGACGGTGATGAGGCTGCGGTCGCGCTTGGACAGTCCGGGGCGTTCCCAGACGTCGCCGAACAGGACGTCGTCGGTGAGCTCGACGAGCTTGGGGGCGAAGTCGCCGATCATCTGCTGGGCGGGTGAGGGTTGGTCGGGCATGCCGAGACTCCTTGGCGCTCAGGTTGGTTGCGAGGCGGTGTCGACGTTGCGGGTGGCCGTCCAGGAGGCGAGCAGGTCGAGTGCGTGGGCGGTGGGGGATGCGGGCTCGGCGGCGTAGATGGTGAGGGTGAGCCCGGGTTCGGAGATCATGTCGACGCTCTCGTAGGCCAGTTCGAGGTTGCCGACGACGTGATGGTGGAAGTGCTTGGCGCCGGCGAGGTGGAACAGGTGGCTCCGTTCGGCGTCGTCGAGCTGCAGGGCGCGGGCGAGGGCGTCGAGGACGGAGGCGGACACGCCGGCGAGGGCGCCGCGCTCGAGTTTGGAGTAGTACTCGATGCTGACGCCGGCCAGCGTGGCGACCTCGCCGCGGCGCAGCCCGGGGACGCGGCGGCTGCCGACGTCGGGCAGGCCGGCCTGCTGCGGGGTGATCTTGGCTCGGCGAGAGACTGAGGAACTCGCGGACCTCGGCGCGGTTGTCCACGCCCTCGACGCTACGACGCCGGACCGGGTCAGCTGGGGTGCCCTGTCGGTACACTTCTCGCAGAGGGACTTCCTACCGCGGCGGAGCGGGTTCCCTGACTGGCGAGGCAGCTGCGACCGGCGCGGTGACGACACGCCTGGCTCGTCGAGCCGAGCGCAGCTGCTCTCCGATCGCAGCTCTTCAGGAGGACCGTAAGATGCGCGGTGCCGTGATGTACGCCCCCGGCGATGTGCGGGTCGAGGACCGGCCGGAGCCGCAGATCGTCGAGCCGACCGACGCGATCATCCGGCTGGCGGCGACCTGCATCTGCGGGTCGGACCTGTGGCCCTACCGCGGCGTGGAGCCGCTCGACGGGCCGCTGCCGATGGGCCACGAGTACGCCGGCATCGTCGAAGAGGTCGGCGGCGCGGTCACGACGATCCGGCCGGGCCAGTTCGTCGTCGGCTCGTTCTTCGCCTCCGACAACACCTGCGAGATCTGCCGGGCCGGCTACCAGAGCGCCTGCCTGCACCGCGAACCGATGGGCGCGCATCGGCGCCCAGGCCGAACTGGCTGCGCGTTCCGCTGGCCGACGGCACCCTGGTCGCCACCCCCGAGGTCCCGTCCGACGACCTGGTCCCGAGCCTGCTGGCGGCCTCCGACGTGCTGGGCACCGGCTGGTTCGCCGCCGTCGCCGCCGAGGCCGGGCCGGGCAAGACCGTCGCCGTGGTCGGCGACGGCGCGGTCGGCCTGCTCGGCGTGCTGGCGGCCAAGCAGCTCGGCGCCGAGCGGATCATCGCGATGAGCCGCCACGAGCCGCCGGCAGCAGCTGGCCCGCGAGTTCGGCGCCACCGACATCGTCGCCGAACGCGGCGACGACGGCGTGGCCGCGGATCAAGGAGCTCACCGACGGGCTCGGCGCGCACTCGGTGATCGAGGCGGTCGGCACCCAGGAGTCGATGATGCAGGCCATCCGCGCCACCCGGCCCGGCGGGCACATCGGCTACGTCGGCGTCGCCCACGACGTCGCGCTGCCCGGCGAGGAGCTGTTCTTCTCCCACGTGCACCTGCACGGCGGGCCCGCCCCGGTGCGCCGCTTCCTGCCCGAGCTGATCGACCTGATCTGGAACCGCGCAGATCGACCCCGGCAAGGTCTTCGACCTCGAGCTGCCGCTCGACCAGGCCGCCGACGGGCTACCGCGCGATGGACGAGCGCCGGGCGATCAAGGTGCTGCTCGCCCCTGACCGCCCAACCTCGCGACCGAGGACACGCCATGACCCACACCACGCCGCTTCACGGCAAGGTCGCCTTCGTCACCGGCGCGGCCAGCGGCATCGGCCGCGCCACCGCGCTCGCGTTCGCCCGCGAGGGCGCCAGCGTCGTGGTCGCCGACATCGCCGCCGAGGCACGAACGGAGACCGCCCGCCTGATCGAGCAGGCCGGCGGCCAGGCGCTCGCCGTCGCGCTGCGACGTCACCCGCAGCGAGCGACGTCGCAGGCCGCGCTGGAGCAGACGGTCGAGGCGTTCGGCCGCCTCGACATCGCCTTCAACAACGCCGGCATCGAGCAGCCGGTCAAGCCGGCCGCCGACATCACCGAGGACGAATGGGACCGCATCGTCGCCATCAACCTCCGCGGCGTGTTCGTGTGCATGAAGTACGAGATCCCGCTGATGCTCGCAGCAGGGCGGCGGCGCGATCGTCAACACTTCCTCCGGCGCCGGCATCAAGGGCTTCGCCGGCGGCGCCGCCTACGCCGCCTCCAAGCACGGCGTGATCGGGCTCACCAAGTCCGCCGCGCTCGACTACGCCGCCTCGGGCATCCGCATCAACGCGATCTGCCCCGGCATCATCGACACCGAGATGATGCGCCGGTTCACCGGCGACACCGACGAAGGCCGCGCCGCGGTCATCGCCCAGGAACCCGATCGGCCGGATGGGCACGCCCGAGGAGATCGCCGCCGCCGTGCTGTGGCTGTGCTCCGACGAGGCCGCGTTCACCGTCGGCCACGCCATGGTCGTCGACGGCGGCCAGACCGCCTGATGCGATCGCCGGGCCCAATCAATACCTCAGGATCCGGACCATGACCTTCCGCGCCGCCCTCGTCGACTGCCTGCTGGCTCTGACGGCGTTGCTGGCAGCGAGCCGTCCGACGACCCGAAAATGGCCCGACGTCCGCAGACACGGCGACCTCCGCGACGAGTCCGACACCGACGGATAGCCTCGATCTCACGCTCCCTTTGTCGCCGTCCGCAACCGCGGCCGAGCCGATCACGCCCGGGTCACGGGTGCGGTTCCGCGCCGGAACCGCCGAGATCATCATCCGGGTCCGCCGACAACCCGACGAGTGACGACTTCATCTCCATGCTGCCGCTCACCCTCACCTTCGAGGATTTCGCCGGGCGCGAAGATCAGCTACCTCCCACGCGAGCTGACCACCGAAGGCTCGACCGGCCGCGCACCCGCAAACGGCGACCTCGTCGACACCGGCGGGCGTGCTCGCTATGAAGAACGCGCCCGGCGACCGGTCGAGTTCGGCGCCGACGCCCGGGGCGGCTCGGCAGCCGGGCGCGAGTTGCCCATCCAATTGCCCATCCAGGGCGTGTGAGTCGGCGGTGCGAGAGATGACTCGACGAGACGAGAACTGAAGCTGAGCAGGTCGAACATGACCTGAGGAGGTCAGACGACACCCCCTTGAGCGGTTTCCTAAACCGTGTGCGAAGGTTCGAATCCTTCCGAGGGCACGAAAGAACCTGGTCAGGGGCTATGCGGTTGAGATCGTGGCCTAGGTTGTCCATCCCGTCGTCCATCCACGGCACCGCCGCAAGCCAGTCGAGGGCTCCGTCGTGTGAGGTCGATGTGCTCGCTGACCAGGACATCGAGGTTCGAGAGACGGTCCGGGTGGGACGGAGACGCACGGTGTCGCTCGCCGCAGCTCTGCGCCCTTCCATCGCTTCGGTCAACGAGTCGTTGACCAATTCGGTGGCGACGGCTCACTCGGCGGGGCGTAACGGCTCCCCGACGCCTCCGAGGTGGGCTGACCGCCCGTTCGAGGACGTTCGTTGCAAAAGGGTCGAGGGAGCCAGGACCGAACCCCTCTCTGTGTCAAGAGGGATCCGCGGGTGGTTCGTGGGCGCGCTGGATCGACCGACGTCGTCGGGCGGGCGTAGCGTTGTGTTCGGGGTCCGGGAGTGACTTCGCCGAAGAGCCGGTCTGTAGGGATGGGAGCCGGCCGCGCTGGCTGTTGAGTCGTTCCCTGGTGTCCTCCCGGACCCTTCGGGTCAGTCGGTGCGGCGCGCGTCGGCGACGAGATGCCGGTAGACGGCGTTGCTGATCTGGCGCTTCAGCGCTCGGATCCCTTCCTTCTTGGTCTTGCCCTCGGCGAGCTTGCGGTCGACGTACGCCCGTCCCGCCGAGTGTGGCTGACGGAGCTGGCAGATCGCCGCCATGTGGAGGGCGTGGTTGAGTTTGCGGTTGCCGCGCTGGGACAGCCGGTGCACGGTGCGCCCACCGGAGGAGAACTCGACCGGAGCGGTGCCGTTGTAGGCCGCGTAGTGATCCCGATCACGGAACCGGGCGATGTCGCCGGTGTAGCCGATCACTGCCGCTGCGATGATCGGCCCGATCCCGAACAAGTCGGTCACCGTCGTGCCGGATGCGGTGATGGCCACACGAATGCGACGATGCGAGGCCTTCAGTTGGGCGTCGAGGCGGCGGATGTCGTCGAGCAGCTCGACCGCCAGGTCGTAGCGGATCTGCTCACTCGGTGTCGCCGGGGTGACAGCGGCAAGGAACCGATCCACGTCAGAAGCGTTGATTTCCTTGGCGATCCCGCCAGCGGCGAGCTCGACCAGCAGCGAATGCAACCGTGACACGAGCCGGCAGCGCTGATTCCCGATGTCGGTGTTGCGCTTGGCCAACAGTCGGAGCACCTCGGTGTGTGACGCCGGCTCGACCCGACACAACGTCTCGTGGCGCAGGGCGGTGATCGCGACCGACCACGCATCGTTCGGGTCGGTCTTGTTCGACCGGCCGCTCGCGAGGACTCGCGTCCGTGCCGCAAGTGTGGCCGGGACGTCCACGACGGTCTCGCCGGCGTCGACGAGCTGTTGCCCCAACAGGTAGCCCAACCCGCCAGCGCCCTCGACCGCCCACACACGTTCAGCGAACGGCGCCGACCATGCCAACAACCGTTCGGTCTGGTTCCGTGTCGCTCTCACCGAGATCCGATCGATCTCAGCTTCGCGGTCGTCGACCGCGACCGCTTGATGTGTCGCCTTGTGCGGGTCGACACCGATGATCACCTTCATGAGCCCTCCTGGGTTCCTCGCTGGCTGATGGGAACCGCGGCGGGCACTCCTACTTACGGACGTTCGTGCTCGTTCCTCTCTCGAGCCACACCACGGCGAGACCGCCGCCGGGCAACACTTCGTTCGAAAGCCAATCCCGAGAACCAGGACGGCAGGCACTTCGTGAGCAACCCGACAGCGACCTCACGACGCTACGAACCAGCCGTCGCGCCACCCGAAAGTCTCAAGTAGGCACTTCGGCGATGCCTCGAACGGGTCGGATACCGCGACAAGCGCAGTTCGCGCGACGACACGAACGTCCGTGACGTGCATTTCTCCGCCGCTCGGCGGTCTCCTGGCAGCGCCGACGCCCGGGTCGCTATCGGGGTTCGTCAGAAGCCGGCGCACTGGTCCTCCTTGTTGCCCTGGACCAGGTTGCCACCGCCACGAGGCGCAGGCGTGTTCTCCTTGCACTGGAGGTTGCCGTCGACCCGGTTGGAAGTGATGATCACCTCGGCCCGGTTTCCGACCACTTGGATGCTGCCGCCGACCATGTTGGCGTCGACCAGCATCGGGAGACTGTTGGCGTCGAGCTGGATGTCGCCTGTGACCGCCGTGGCCTGGACGGCGGCGGCGCCTCCCTGCTTGGCCTGGACGCTCCCGCCGACGCGCGACCCGGCGAGGACGCTCACCGCCGCCGCACCCTCGGCCTGCACGTTGCCGATGACGCGGACGGCTTGAGCGTCCAAGGTGGCGCCGCGCTGCACCTTGATGTTCCCTCGGACGGTCGTCCCACGCAGGATACACTGCGCGCCCTGCGGCACCTCGACCTCCTCGAACGTCACTGCTCCGTAGGTGCCGCGGCAGGCGCCGTCGAACGGCGCACCACCCGATGGCGGTGGCGGAGCACAGGCCAGCGCGCGAGCGCGGACGTCGCAGCGATGGCGGTCAGAGCGGTGAGCGAGGTTCGTCGCATGGCTTGTTCCTTTGGTCGAGGGGCAGCCTCCAGAGTCGACCTCGGCGATGAGTCGCCGGTGAGAACGTCATGAGAACCCTTTCATGGCGTCGGGCACCACATCGCCGGACGGATGGCGTAGGGGCGTGGTGGCGGCGTGTCAGGGCCGCGTGAGGGGCGGGCGTCGGAAGTCGAAGCCCCAGTGGGCTAAGGAACCGCCGACAGCGATCCGACCAGCGTGAAAGATGAGACAACTCTCATGGCATTCTCATCGGACCGTCGAACGGATGAGGGAGGTTCTCGGCTCGGATGGAGAACACGGCGACCACGGACCAAGGACCCCGATCGTGGGGGCGCACCGCTCGTCGCACACTGGCGAGCATCCGTCTGCGAATCGTGGTCGGCTACATCGTGTTGCTCGCTGCCGCCTTGACATTGGCACTGGTCGTGACCCGGCAGGTCCAACTCGCCCGGCTCGACCGCGAGATCCGGCGGGAGCTGGCCCAAGAGGTCGAGGAACTCCGCGTGCTCGCGGCGGCGGGAATTGACCCGCGGACCGGACGACCTCTCGGTGATGACACCCGCAGGATCCTCGACACCTTTCTTGAGCGCAACGTGCCCAGCGAGAGCGAGGCGTTCTACGCCGTCGTCGACGGCGAGGCCTACAAGCGCAGCTTCAACGCTCCACCCGAGCTGTTCGACGACGCCGGGCTCGTCGAGTCGTGGGCCTCGGTGACCGAGCCGACGGCGGCAACAGCCTCCACCGCTGTTGGCGAGGTACGATCGCTCGCCGTCCCGCTGGTGCAGGGTGAGTCGACGATCGGCGGGGTGTTCGTGGTTGCCTTCTTCCCTGATGTGGAGCGGGCCGAGATCGATCAGGTCATTCGTGTCGCTGCCATCGCGGGCGTGGCGGTGTTGGCAGTGTCCGCGGCGCTGGCGTGGTCGCTGGCCGGGCGGGTCCTGCGCCCGGTGCGCAAGATGACGCTGACTGCTCGCCAGATCACGGGGTCAGATCTGTCGGCGCGAATCCCGGTCGAAGGCCACGACGAGCTCGCGGAGCTGGGCAAGACGTTCAACGACATGCTCACCCGCCTCGACGACGGGCTTCCGCGCAGCGTCGCTTCGTCGACGACGTCGCCCACGAGCTGCGTACGCCGATCACGATCGCCCGCGGCCACCTCGAGGTGCTCGGCGACGACCCTGCCGAGCGAGCCGACACGGTCGAGATCGTGACCGACGAGCTGGACCGGATGTCCCGCTACGTCACCGACCTCGTCGTGTTGGCCAAGGCCGAGCAACCCGACTTCCTGGTCGTCCGGCCCGTCGATCTGGGAGACCTGGCCACCGATGTTCTGCAACGGGTCAGCGGGCTCGGCCCCGCGTCGGTGGGTGCTCGACGGGCCGCGCCTCGTGTGGGGACGGTGGCCACGCTCGCGGACCCGGACCGCCTCGGACAGGCCATCGTCAACCTGGCCGCCAACGCCGTGCAGCACACCGCCGACGGAGACGAGATCGGACTGGGTGTCGCCGTCAACGGCGAACACGCCCGTCTCTGGGTTCGCGACAGCGGTCTCGGGGTCGATCCCGACGGTCGCCGACTCGTTGTTCGACCGCTATGCACGGCCGCCGACAACAGGACGGGGCGCCCCGAAGGCGCCGGG
The DNA here is from genome assembly GCA_963813375.1 of uncultured Acidimicrobiales bacterium. Classification (GTDB taxonomy): domain Bacteria; phylum Actinomycetota; class Acidimicrobiia; order Acidimicrobiales; family Ilumatobacteraceae; genus DASTFY01. The sequence continues at coordinate 19,842 of CAWEYT010000005.1, forward strand.
ATCGGCCTGTCGATCGTCGATGCCATCGCCCGCGCCCACGGCGGCGCCGTAACCGTCGCCAGTCGCCAGGGTCACGGCGCCACGTTCACTGTCAGCATCCCCCTGACCACCCCGATCCCGGCGCCACCGAAAGCGGACCGCCCATGACGAGGATCCTCATCGCCGAAGACGAGGAGCGCATCGTGTCGTTCCTCGAGAAGGGCTTGCGGGCCACGGTTACACGACCGTCGCCGTGGCCACCGGCCGCGACGCGGTGGCCCTGGCCAGAGACGACAACTTCGATCTCCTCCTTCTCGATCTCGGTCTCCCGGGAATGGATGGTCACGAGGTTCTCCGCGCCATGCGAGACCGCGGCGAGACGATGCCGGTCGTGATCCTGACCGCGCGCGACGGAGTGGAGGACACCGTGGCCGGCTTGGAGCGTGGCGCCGACGACTACGTCACGAAGCCGTTCCGGTTCGAGGAGCTGATGGCCCGCATCCGGCTGCGGCTGCGCGACGGCGTGTCCCCCGAAGCGCCGTGCTCGCCGCGGGCGGGATCACCCTCGATCTGCGGACGCGGCGGGCGTCGATCGGCGATCGTGTGGTCGAGCTGACGGCCCGCGAGTTCGCGCTGACCGAAGTGTTCCTGCGCCATCCTGACCAGGTGCTTCGCGCGAGCAGCTGCTGTCGCACGTCTGGGGTTACGACTTCGATCCCGGGTCCAACGTCGTCGACGTCTACGTGCGGTACCTGCGACGAAAGCTCGGAGGGCAGACCATCGAGACGGTGCGCGGAATGGGTACCGGCTGCGCAGTTGAGCGCCGCATGAGACCAAATCTCATGTCCACCTAACGGGGCGTTCATCGGCGTCCGGCATCGTCGTGGTCATGACAGCGACGCCCAAGAACCACTGGAAGCTCAAGGTGGCAACGCTCGGGGCTGCCGGTCTCGTCGGCGCCGCTGCCGTCAGGCCGGTACTGGCCGACGACGAGTCGAACGACGAGATCCCGTCGATCCGATTGAACGCTCCCGCCACCGAGCCATCGGCCCCATCGACCTCGATTCTGGCGGTGACCACCGCACCGACGACAGCCGCTCCTACGACGACTGCGGCTCCGCCGCCGACGGTCCCCCCGCCGCCGCCGCAGACCGTTCGCGCCGCCACCGCCAGCCCCACCTCCGGCGGCGTCGAACAACTCCAGTCCAACTCGTCGAACAACTCCAGTTCAACTCGTCCAGCAACTCCAGTTCGAACTCGTCCACCAGTTTGAACTCGTCCAGAACTCGAGTTCCATTCCAGCAACTCAACTCCAACTCGTCCAGCAACTCCAGCGGTGACGACGACTGACGAGGAGGGCCGCCGTGCGCCGATCGCCAACCATCGAGTTCCTCTGTCAGCCGGAGGATCGCGGCGTCATCGCCGAACCGATCCCGGCCCGCAACGAGCTGCCGGCGTGGTTCCGCCAGCTCCCCGGTGTGGATCGGGACCACCTCTTCGCCGCGACCAACGACGGGGTGACCGTGAAGGCGTCCGACTTCCTGAACGCCCTGGGTACGGGTTGGATCATTCCATTGGCGGCCACCGTCCGGCTGGAGGTCCGCGACGACGGCAAGCACGTTGAAGCTGGATGGGAGTTCGACCGGCCCATGGTCAGCAATCACTCGGCATTTCAGATCTCCGGCCATCCGGCGGAGTCGCCCTCCGATGGCTTCACAACTACTGGACCGTGCGGACCCCGCCAGGTTGGAGCTGCCTTTACCTACCGCCCCTCAACCGGCCGAACGGGATCGTCGAGGTGATGAGTGGAGTGGTCGACACCAATCGTTTCCAACGGCGGTCAACATCCCGTTCGTGGCCTGCGCGCCCGACGGCGTCCATGTGCTCCCGAGAGGCACGCCCCTCGTCCAGGTGATCCCGTTCCGGCGCGACGACGCCACGATAGGGGCACGGTTCGCTCGGAGGGCGAGACGGAACGGATCGCCCGGACCCGCACGCACCGCAGCATCATGGCCGGCGGAGCTGGTACCGCCACCACGCCCGCGCCAAGCGCTGAACGCGGTGGGGCGCAGGGAATCGAGGCGACGGCCGGCGACTCGAACCCCACGCTGGGACGGCGCACTTGATGGACCGGCGCCGTGCAAGCAGTCCGCCAGTTCGGAGGCACGTTTGGTGGGCGCTGACCATCGCGTTCCTCGGGACCGGGGCGCTGTCATCGATGGCTTCGATCCGATCTGGTGGCTCGTCGTCATCGGTGGACTCGCCACGTCCGCACTCGTCCTACCGATGCACACCTCCAACACCGCCATCGCGTCAGCGGCATCGTCGCCGCCGCAGCGCGGTCGAGTTTTGGCGCAGACGCCGGGGCGGCTCGGCGTGTCAAGTCGGCGGGTAGCCGGAGTTGTCCATCCAGTTGTCCATCCAAGCCACGGGAGCGGTGGCCCCGACGTGACCCAACGAGACGAGAACTGGAGCTGAGCAGGCCAGACGGAGGTCGAGACGGACAGGCGACCCCGCGAACCAATTCCTAAACCGTGTGCGAAGGTTCGAATCCTTCCGGGGGCACGCGAAAGTCCTGGTCATGGCGTCGACTCGGGGACATCGAGTCCGAGTTGCCCATCCCGTTGCCCATCCTTGGGGCGCCCGGCACGAGGTCGGAAGCCTGCGCGCGAGAGATCGATCGTCTGGTTGACCAGGGCCTCTTCGCCGCCACAGATGATTGGACAGAAAGACGCACGGTGTCGCTCACCGTCTCGTCGATTGTGCAACGTCTCGTGCACAGTTCGTCTCCGACTTGCCCGTCCAACCCGACAGATGGCGCAAAGGGCCGGTGCACCGCTTCGAGTCCGGGAGCAAGTCCGGCCGTGGCCAGCGGCCCCGTGACGAAGCTGGATGCAGTTGTCGTTCCTCTGGCTGAGTGCGGTCGATGCGCTCGTGCAAGGAGGTCAGCGTGGTTCACGCCACATGCGCCAGAGAGTCGGGCCGCCGTCGGGAAGCGTGAACTCGCCCTGATTGACGTAGCCGTGTCGTTCGTAGAGGGCCCGGTTCCGAAGGGAGGTCGCCTCGTGGTAGGCGGGCATCTTCTCCTCGTCGGCACGCTGCAGCATCTGGCGCAGGAATGCCGACCCGATCCCCCGACCTTGAAGGGCGGGGACCGTAGACACGAACTGGAGGTAGTAGAGCGGCTCCTCGGGATGATGCTCGGCGAAGATCTCGGCCATCTGGAAGCAGCGGGCGGCGGCAGGGCCGGCCAGCTCCTCCAACGTCGCGGCGAAGGTCTGCTCCTGCGCAGCGTCGAGGAGCTGGGTGGCCGGTGGAAGCCACACGGCGACGCCGTTGTGGTCGTCGGTGAGGTAGGTCTCGCCGTGCGGCAGGTAGGGCTCGACGTAGAGCTCGAACATCGGCTGGACGATTCTCCGGCGGTGCTCGACGTCTGGGAGCAGCCAGCAGGTGACTGGGTCGTCGAAGAAGCCGGCGGCGACGGTGGCCGCGACGACCGACTTGTCGGAGATGCTCGCTCGGCGGATCGCCGTGGCGTGGACGGTGTTCATAGTCGTTCTCCCGATGGTGATGGTCTTCGGGGAACGATGCAGGTGCGGCGCCCGTCGGCGCATCGGTAGCTCTACCCATTCGGGCGGATCACGTCGTGGTGCACGGCGAACAGCGCGGCAGCGGCCCGAGTCGAGACGCCGATCTTGGCGTAGATGTGTTGGGCGTGATGCTCGGCCGTACGGCGCGAGATGAACAGGCGCTGAGCGACCTCGGCGTTGCTGCAGCCGGCTGCGATCAGGGCGAGCACTTCGACCTCGCGCTCGCTGAGGCCAGCCGGTCGAGGTGGCCGCCGAACCTCGAGCGCGTGGCCGGCCTCGGCGAGCACGGCAGCGACAGCATCGTGGTCGAGCCGGCCGGCCTCGGCCTCGGCCGTGAGCATCGTGGCGGCGTGGTCCGCGGCGAGCGCCGGCCGGTGCGGACGAGGCTGGAGCATCGCCGAGTAGACGTCCGCGGCGGCGACCAGCCGGGCTGCCATCGGCGTGGCGGCTGCCGTACTGCATCGGTGGTAACCGGATCCGTCGAGCCGCTCGTGATGCATACCAGCGGTGATCGCGACTGGTTCGAGCGCCGGCGAGCTGGCGAGGATCCGTTCTGAGTAGTAGCCGTGCATCCGCACCTGCTCCCACTCCACCCCGGTCAGCGCCGCCGGCTTCTCCCAGATGGCGTTGGAGACGCCGACTCGGCCGACGTCGTGCAGCAGGCCGGCGATCTCGACGCGACCGACCTCGACGTCGTCCAGGCCGAGTCGCCGGGCGCCGCCCCCTGCCAGCCGGGCCACCTGCTTGGCGTGACCGTGAAAGAAGGGCGCCTTCACGTCCGCGAGATCGCCAAACGCCGCCGCCACATCGCGGAGTTCCGTGCGGCTGCGCTCGATGACCGGGGTCGGCTCGACCTCGAGCATGCGGACGCGAGGATCACCGTCGTCCACCTCGGCCAGGATGGCCGCGGCATCCTCGACGAAGGCGGCCACCACCGCTGGATCGAGGATGACGCCGGCCCGCTGCCGCAGCGCGGAGACGGCCGCGTCGACCCCGCCGAGCTGACCGAAGAAGGCGGCATCCATCGCCGCCCGAGCGACACGCGAACCAATCGCAATGTCGTCACCCTTGCGCCCTTCGGGAACCCAGCCGCCGACCCAGGACTCGTACACGTGATAGAGCGCGTCCTGCGTCGCAGTCGGGAAGACCGAGCCGCCGGGCCGTGTCCCGAGCCACCTCGCAGACGCCCACATCCGTACGCCGTCCCCACTCCGCCCCGTGAGCGATCGCGAACGCCGAGGCCCGCGCTGCGACGTCGGGCGCCATCCCCTTGGTCATCTCCGGAAGCAGCGTGGCAACCACATCCCCCGGGTCGGCCATGTTCGTGCGCGCCACGGCCCGATTGAGCGCGATGTCGTCCCCGAAAGCCGCCGCCGACTCGTGCGCCACACCGACGCAACCCACGTGCATCAGCAGTGCCGTGTAGAAGCTGTCGCGAACCTCGTCATCACGCAGGTGCAAGCGGCGAGCCAACGCCGCCGCGACCACGCACGACCGGACCGCCGTCCCCGGTGGCAACCCGAACCCCAAGTCGGCGGTCATCGACAGCCCCCCGAGCAACTCGGCTAGCCGCAGGTCTCCCGACACCCGCCAAGGCTACGTTCCGTCCACGAGCGCCAGGATCACGAACGGCCAGCGGACCCGACCGTCGTTCGTGCGTGCGCACCGCCGCGGCGTCCGACGTCGGTCTCCTACTCGCAGAGCGCGCGGTGCTGGCGGCCGGGCAGGTAACGATCCCACTCCTCGTCGGTCAGGTCGCGCCCGGCGATGGAGCAGGCCGCCGTCCTCCAGCTCGACGGATCGAGGTTCCACAGCACGGACGCTCCCGGGAAGCCCGGCGCCATCACCGAGTCGCCGGACGGAGAGAACGCGGGCCGGCTACCGATGAGGTGATCCACGACGAACGTCTGGTAGCTGTACGGCACCCGACCGCCGGTGAGTCGGGTCCCGAGCAGCACGCCGCTGCGGGCGTCCCAGAGCTGCGTGGTCGAGAAGCCCAGGGTGGTGCCGACCAGCAATGTGCCGTCGGGCGAGTAGGCCACGCCGTACACGCCGTTGGGATCGCCTTCGAGCAGCCCACCGACGGGCTCGTGCGTGCCCAGGTCGTACTGGCGCACAGCGCCGCTGGCGAGGCCCACCGCGACTCGGGCGCCGTCGGGACTGAAGTCGAGCGACGTGATGGGCGAGTCGACGTTCTCGATCGGTGGGCCGGACTCCCTCCCGTCGGCCACCGAGTAGAGGTGCAGCAGGTTGTTGTAGGTGATGACGCCCACCGTCCGGCCGTCCCGGGAGTACGCCAGGCCGATCGCCGGCTCGTTCAGCTCGATGGTGGGCGCAGCCGCGGCGCCGCTGTCGGGATCGACGAAGCGCACGGCCCCGGAGCCGGGACCCGAGCTTTCGAAGGGCTCTCGGCTGCCGTCGATCGCCACCGCGAGGGTCCGGCCATCGGGTGAGAAGGCGATCTCAGTGGCCCGCCCGCTGACGTCGATGGATCGGCGATGCTGGCCGTCGAGACCGGCCACGAGCAATGTCTCGGAGCCGCCTGCAGCCAACCGTGGATGTGTCGGGTCGACGTCCACCGAGAGCACCTCTCCCTCGACCGGGATGGTCGTCAGGACGTCACCGCTACCGCCGTCGCGCACGACGACAGTGCCGTCGAGCGCGCCGGTCACGAGGCGGGAGCCGTCCGTGTTGAAGGCCGCCTCGGTGACGGGTGTCTCCTGTCCGGGTAGGGCGATCCCGATCGAGCGGGTGCCGTCGAGGCGCCAGAGTGCGCCGGTGCGATCGAGGCCGGTCGTCGCGAGCCGGGTGCCGCCGGCATCGAATGACACATCGGTGATCGCGGACGCGCTGGCCGCGAGCGGCGGGCCCAACGGGTCGCCGGTGACCACGTCGTAGAGCTGGGTCCGGCCGTCGAGCCGGCCGGTCGCGAGGAGGGCGCCGTCAGGAGAGAGCTCGAGGGTCGTGACGGCGCTCTCGGCGACGTCAATGTGGCGCTTCAGTGCGCCCGTGGCCGCGTCGACGATGAAGACGCCCGCGGCCTCGGTGGCGACTGCGATCGTGGTGTCGTCGGTCCCCAAGGCCACGTCGGTGATGAAGCCGATGTCGTCGTCGGTCAGCGACGCCACGTCGAGCGGCCGACCGAGCGGGGTTCGGTCAGCGGTGCGGAAGGACGGCGACTGTTCCGTCCGGCAGCGGCAGCGCGGCCAGCGCGCCATCTCGGCTCACGACGAAGGTGCGGTCACCCGAGTACTGCTCGTGGAGGGGCCAGATGCTCTCCGGCGTCCAGGACGCCGCGTCCCACACCACCACCTCGTCCTTGGGGGGCCGATCGCTCGCAGGTCCGCCCTGGGTGAAGAGGCGGGTCCCGTCGGCGGAGAACGCTGCTGATGTCAGCGCTCCGGCCGGGCTCTCGACGGTGCGTGTGCAGCGTGCGGCTGAGCAGGTCCCACACATGGAGGCGACCCGCGCCCAGGCCGTCGGCCGTCTGATAGACCGCGGGCACCGCCAGCCAACGGCCATCCGGGCTGATGGCTGCGGACAGGCTGATGTCGTCGCCGTTGCGGAGCACGTCGACGCGCCGACGCGTCGCCGTGTCCCATAGGATCGTGCCGGTGCCATCGGAGGTCGGCGTGACCAGCAGTGTGCCGTCGGGCGAGAACACGGCCGCCTCCAACCCTGACTCCGCTCCGTAGATCAGCCCCTCCAGCATCGGGTGGGCCTGGACCGCCTGGAGCAGCGTGGCCCGAGTGTCAGCCGTGTCGTCGAGGTCGAACGCGGCCGCAGCCAGCAGCAGGCCGAGGTCAGGTTGGCGATCGACGACGCTGCGGGCCACCGCGGCGACGCGGGCGATGTCGGCCAGGTCGCGCGACCGCGATGCCTCGCTCTGCCGGCGGACGGCCACGCCGCCCGCGATCAGCGCGACGACGAGCGCGGCGGCGACCCCGATGAGAAGCCCTCGCAGCCGCCGATTGGTGCGCGCCTGGGCCCGCTGATCACGCTCTTGCGCGGCGACGCTGGCCGAGAGGAACTCCGCCGCCAGGGGCGGGACCTCGACGGGATCGACGCGGTCCGCCCACTCGACGGCGGCGGCCAACCGAGGCCCCCGGTACAGCTCGGCGGGATCGCGCTCGAGCGCTTCCCACCCGGTGGCCGCGGCCATCAGGTGCCGCTGCTGACGGCGCCCGTCACGGTCCTCCTCGAGCCACGCTCGCAATCGCGGCCACTCGCGAAGCAGCGCCTCGTGGGCCACCTCGACGCTCTGGCCGTCGACGGTCACGAGTCGGGCGCTCGCCATGGCGTCGAGCAGGGTCGCAATGGCGGCGCTGCTGCCCGCCGGCGTGAGCTCGGCCAGCGTCGCTCGCCTGCGGCTGTCCTCGCTCCCCTCACCTGGATCGGTCAGGGCGAGGAAGGTGCGCCGGGCCAGCTCCTGCTCGCTCGGACCGAGCGCGCCGTACACCTGCTCGGCAGTCGTGGCGATGGCCGCTCGCACGCCCCCGCTCGCACGGTATGCCTCGAACGTCAGCGTGCGACCGTCTCGGTGCTCCCACGTGGCGCGCAGCGCGTGCGACAGCAGGGGCAGCGCACCCGGTTCCCCACTGACCTCCCCGACGAGCACGTCGACCAGCGCCGGTTCGATGCGCAGCCGGGCCACCGCAGCCGGTCCGGTGATCGCCTGGCGCAGCTCGTCGTCGCTCATCGGGCTGAGCAGGATCTGGTTGGCGGCCAGCGCCCGGGCGAAGGCCGCGTGCTCGGCGCCCCTGCCGTAGAAGTCCGCCCGCAACCCCGCTGCGACCGGGCCCGTCCGTTCGACCAACGAGTCGAGGAACGCTGAACGACGATCGGCGTCGTCGCAGAGCGTGAACACTTCCTCGAGCTGATCGACCACGAGGAGATCGGGGCCGTCGGGCGCCGGTTCGGGCTCGGCACCCGGGGTGATCACCGTCGCACCGCCCCACGCTGCCGACAGCCCGGCGCGCAGGACCGAAGACTTGCCGCTGCCGCTCGCACCGACGAGCGCGACGAACGACTGCGATCGCAGGCGCTGAACGAGGTCATTGACCACCCCGTCGCGTCCGAAGAAGCGGTCCGCGTCCTCGCGCTCGAACGCGGGCAGACCTGGATACGGGCACACCGTCGCCGCGGGTGGCGCGTCGACGCCGGGTGCCGACAGCGCGTAGACCTGCTCGGTGGTGTGCTGCCCGAGCAGGCGGTGCGGGCCGAGCTCGACGAGCGTCGTGTCGGCCCTGAGCCCCGCTGCGACAAGCGAGGCCGTCGTGCCCGACAGCACGATCTGACCGCCGTCGGCCAGCCCGCGCAGTTGGGCTGCGATCCTGAGCGTGGCCCCGACGTAGTCGCCGCTTCGCTGCTCAGCCTCGCCGGAGTGCAGCGCGACGCGGACTCGCGACGCCATCGGCTCGCCCTCGGTGCCGTCCGTGGCGACCGGCAGGCGTTGCTGGAGCGCGATCGCCGCTGCGACCGCGTCGAGGGCAGCCGGGAACACCGAGACAGTGGCGTCGCCTTCACCGATCGACTTGACGCAGCGTCCACGGTGGGCTTCCACGACGTCCGCTACGAGCTCGTCGTGGCGGACCAGCGCCCGAGCCATGCCGGCCGGGTCTGCCTCCCACAGCGCGGCCGAGCCCTCGATCTCCGTGAGGCAGAACGTCAGGACGCCCGTCGGCAGCGTCGAACCCCACCCGGCGCGCAACTGCTCGACGAACTCGCCTGCCGTCGCCGGCCGGCGAGCAGGGTCGGTCGCCAGGCCAAGCCGCAGGCTGGCTTCGAGCTGCTCGGCCGCGGCAGGGTCGATGCCCTCCCACTCCGGGCGGATCCCGCATGGCGGGGCGCCCGTGAGCAGGGCAAAGGCAGTGGCGGCCAGCGAGTACACGTCGGTCGACCTCGAGGCGGGCACGCCCGCGGCGAGCTCTGGCGCGGCATAACCACGCGTGCCGCCTTGCCGGCGAGAAGTACCCGGCACGGAGGACCAGCCGAAGTCGACGAGCACCACCCGCCCACCCGTGGTGAGAACGAGATTGGCCGGCTTGACGTCGCCGTGCACCAGGCAGGGATCCTGGGTGTGGATGTGGGTGAGTGCAGACGCCACGTCGGCCAGCCAGGGCAGCACGCTGGACGGCGCCAGACCGGGACGGCCGCGCGCCCGGAGGAGCTTCGAGAGGTCGATGCCCTCGATCCAGTCCATGGCGATCACGTACTGGTCACCGTCGAAGAAGTCCTCCCGCACGAGGGGCAGGTTCGGGTGGGGGGCGACACCGAGCAGCAGTCGCGCCTCGTGCAGCAGCTGCTCACGCTCGGACTCATCGTGTACGGCGCGCACCTTCAGAGCCACCAACCGCTCGTGCTGGCGGTCGATCGCCTTGAGCAGCCTGCCCTCGCCCCCCTGACCGACGACCTCGATGGGCTCGTAACGGTCCCGCACCAACACGGTCATCACCCCTCCCCGCTGCTGCACAAACTACGCGTTCCGAGCTTCCCTACGATGAGTGGCGTGGGCGAGGAGAGCCAGGCCGAGGTGGAGATCTGGCGACTTTCGGGTCGCTCGGTCGTCACGCTCGAGGGCAACCGGGTGACGGTAGGCAAGGCGAGTGAGAACACGATCGCGCTCGAGGGCGATCCAACCCTGAGCCGCCTCCACGCGGTCCTCGAGCGCTTCGATGCCGGCTGGTGTGTCAGCGACCTCGGCTCCTCGAACGGGACCTTCGTCAACGGCGAGCGGATCTGGTCGTCCCAGCGGCTCCGCCACGGCGACGAGCTCCGCGTCGGGCAGACGCGGTTGCTGTTCCGCAACAGCGCCGACGTCGGCTTCACCGCGACCGCGGCCGAGGAGGGTCCGCCGCTGTTGACGCCCAGAGAGCACGACGTGCTCGTCGTGCTGTGCCGCCCACTGCTGGACCGGGACATGTTCACCGAGCCGGCCAGCGTGAAGGAGATCGCCACCGAGCTCGTCATCAGCGAGGCGGCGGTGAAGCAGCACCTGGTGAACCTGTACGCGAAGTTCGGGGTACAGGACACGGCGCAGCATCGACGGTCCCGTCTGGCCAACGAAGCGCTGCGGCGGGCAGCGGTGACGCTGACAGACCTGCGCCGCCCCGACGCGTAGGTCGAGGCGGCGGAGGTGACTCGGTCGATCGTCGTCACTCGGCGCACAGCTGGTCTTCGTACGCGACCACCCGCCGGTACGAGTCGACGATGGCGGGGTCCCACGACTGCAGGATCGCGAGGTCGGACGCCGGTCCATCGATGAACAAACGGCGCATGTCGTAGCCGTGGCGCTCGAGCGTGGGCACGACCTTGCTACTCATGAAGGTCGCGATGGCCTCGACGTCGTCGTGGATCTCAGGCGGAGCGGCGGCGACCCCGGCTTCGTACAAGCCGGTGAAGTCGGGCGAGGTCACGAACGCCTTCACGGACTCGGGGCTCCAGTCGCTGGCCGTCTGATCCGCGGTGTCGTCGAGCGTCTTCGACGCCTCGCAGTAGTCGGCGTCGACGGGGCCGGCGAACGTGACGTCGGCGGCGGCCGGCTGTCCGGTCATGCAGGTGCGTGCCTCGTAATCGTGGATGCGGTCCTGTGCCGCGGCGAGGTCGGGCGGCGGCTCCTGGACGGCCTGCTCCTCCGGCGTCGCTTCAGCCATGATGCGGTCGATGGAGTAGCCGTACTTCTCGAGGACTGGGACGACCGTGCTCTCGAACGCCGAAGACGTCATCTTCCAGTCGTTGGCGATCTCGGCGGGTGTCTCCTTGGCGGCCTTGGCGTTGAACGCTACGTACTCGCCGATGTAGGTCTTCAGTTGCGCGGGGTCGCTCTCGTCGATGGTGGTCATCTCGTGAGCGGTCCAGCCGCGCACGGTCTTGCAGTAGGTGCTGTCGGCGGCGCTGGACGAGCCGTTGCCCCTTCCGCCGCCGCAGGCGGAGACGATGGTGGCAGCAGACAAGACCAGGCCGAGTGCGGTGGGGATGCGGTGTGTAGTCATGCCCCGACGATGCGCTCGTCCGCGTCCCGATCGCCATCGGCGGTCAGACGGTGCGTGCCTCACCGCTGGCAACGTGAACCTTGCCGAGGGGCAAGGTGTCGGCATCGCAGGGGCGTCGCCACGCCACGTCCATGGTGCGGTCGTGGAGGTCGGTTTGCGCGAGTCGCGGGATCATCGTCCCATGCCGTCACGTCGCGGCGGGGGCGTTGCCGGCGCGGAGCTCACGGACGATGGTGTCGATCACCCACGCCACCACCGGGCCCGACTCGGTCCCCGGCACGCCGAACTCCTCCCGCATCCGCAGCCACGCCTGCGTCGACGCCAGGCAGCGGATCACGGCCGCGATGCGGAGCTGCTCGCGCTCACCGAGCTCGGGCAGTTCCTTCGCCAGCAACTTCCGCATCTCGCGCGTGTTGGTCCGGGTGCCGGCGGCGAAGCGGCGCGGATCGGCGTTGAACACCGCCTCGGCCCGAGCGGTCACGTAGTGCTCATCGAGGAGCTCCATGAGGCGACGGCCGGTGGGAGCGAGGGCGTCGAGACCGTCCGCTGCGAACGATGGCTTGACGCCGTCGAGCTGAGGCAGCCGTTGCGTCAACCCCTCGAGCAGCGCCTCTCGATCGGGGAAGTGGCGATACACCGTGCGCTCCGAGACCCCGGCTTCCGCGGCGATGTCGCGAGTGGTCACCTCGTCGGCGCGTCGATCGCCGAGCAGGGTGGTGACGGCGTCGAGGATGAGCTCCCGAGTCTGGGCCACCTGACGTTCGCGCAACGTCGAGGTGTAGGGCTTGCGCTCGGATCGGTTTGGCGCCTCGCTCATCGGTCCTCCACGCGATGCCGTCACGACCATCTCGGCAGCCATCTGGCGGATCCTGTCATGATGACAACATTTCGATATTGACAGCAGACATCTGACATGATTGAGTCGGTCGCGAGCCGAGGGGGCACCAATGATCGACGGCACCACTCACACCGCACCGCCCACCGTGAGGTTCGATCCGCCGGCGCCCGGGCAGTGGGAGCTCGAGACCGGCCACCACGGGCTTCGGCCGCTGTCCCCCTTCTTGCGCGACACCTATCAGCGAGCGTTCGAAGCAGGCATCGTCGAGCTGATGCAGCGCTACGGCCTGCCGCTCGTCACCGTGCAGGCCAAGTTCGTCCACGGCTGCCTGTACATGCGCCCGCTGGCCGTCGGCGAGAAGCCCGGTTCCACGCCCAAGGCACCGCCGCCGCCGTGGCTGATGAAGCTCGATCGCCCGACTGCACCCCGAGCTGCGCCGACGCGCCAAGACCGCCCAGCAGGCGTTCGCCGAGCGACGTTGGCGCGACGAGGTCGACCAGTGGTTCGACCGCGACAGGTCAGCGCAGCTGGCGGAGAACCTCGCGCTGCAGGCGGTGGAGCCCGGCGCGCTCGACGATGTCGAGCTCGCGGCACACGTCACGAGCGCGCTGTCGCACTTCGAACGATCGGCGCGCAGGAATCTGGCGACGCACGGCGGCGACCTGGTGCCCACCGGCGACCTGCTGGCGCACTGCGAGCGGTGGGGAATCGGCGCCAACGAGGCGGCAGGTCTGCTCACCGGCAGCTCACCGGCGACGGTCGAGACGGCCGTCATGCTCGGCCCGGTCGCCAGCGCGATCCGGCACAGCGGGGTGCCGGTGGCCTCGCTCGAGACGGTCGACGACGTACGAGCACTCGGCCCCGACGCCCGAGCCGCCGTCGACGCCTGGCTCGAGCAGCACATGTGGCGCACGGTCACCAGCGACGACGTCGACCGGGCCACCCTGGCCGAGGTCCCCGCCCTGCAACTGGCGGCGCTGCTCGGCGCCACCGAGGATCTCGACGTCGCCGAACCCGACGTCGCAGCCGTTCGTGCCCGCGTCCCGGGTGAGCACCGAGCGCTGTTCGACGAGTTGCTGGCCGAAGCTCGCTACGGACATCGCCAGCGCGACGACATCCGCGGCCTGTGCTGGAACTGGCCGTGCGGGCTGGTGCGGCGCGCCCTGATGGAAGCCGGGCGACGCTTGCACGCAGCCGGAGGCGTGCACGAGGTTGCGCACGTCGTCGAGCTGTTCCCCGACGAGCTCGACCGTGTGCTGCTCGGCCGTGTGCGGCAAGGCGCCGACGGACCATCGGCCGACGAGCTCGCCGAGCGTGCTGCCGAGCGCGACCGCATCGAAGCCACACCCCCGCCACGACTGCTCGGAGAGCCCGAGCCGGCTCCCCCACTCGAAGTGTTCCCGAAGGCGCTGGCTCGCGTCACCGCGGCGATCATGGCCAACCTCCGCGCCGACGTCACGCCACCGCCACCCGCCGACGACGATTCATCCACCGTGAACGGGATCGGCATCGGCGACACCACCTACTCCGGGCGGGCGTGCGTGGTGCGCGACCTGATGCTCGCTTTCGACCAGCTCCAGCCGGGCGACGTGCTGGTCGCGCCGTTCACCGGGCCGTCGGTGAACTCGTTGCTGCCCGTGATCGGCGCCCTCGTCGTGGAAGAAGGCGGAGCGCTGTGCCACTCCGCGATCGTGTGCGCGCGAGTTCGGTCTGGCAGCGGTGATCGGCGCCCACCGAGCCACCTCCCGCATCCCCCACGGCGCCCAGGTCGAGGTCGATCCCGCGCACGGCACCGTCCGCCTGCTCTGACGCCACGACGCGATCGGACGAGAGCCCAGGTAAGGCCGAGAGTGATGGTCTACCAAGGGGGGCTCTCCGGGCCGCGGCCCGTGTCGATGATCTCCCAGTTCTCCACCGCCTTCCCCGCGGAGAAGCGCGTGAAGACCACCTCGGGCCACGAGGCTCGTTCACCGGAGGCCGCATCGGTACCGCTGAAGGTAAGCCGAACGGCGACCATGTCCTCCTCCACGACCATCGGCTCGATCGCCACTCGCACGTCGGGGAACTGTTCGTGCAAGCCCGCGAAGGCCCGCTTCATTCCCTCGCCACCGCGACCGATGCCCGGCGTTTCGGGGTGAAGCTCGTGCTCTTCAGAGAACAGGTCGTAGGTCGCGTCCAGGCTCTTCTCGTTGATCACATGCTCCATGATTCGGCGCATGGCGGCCTTGTTCTCGTCGGCTTCCACTGGCCAGCCTCCTCGTTCTCGCTTCCAGGCCCGCAGACACTACGGAGCACCGCTACCGGTCACCGACCCCATGCGTGGGCGTCGATCTCAGCGGCGCAGGAAGGCGAGCACCGCGAGCACTCGGCGATGGGACGACGCGGACTCATCGAGGCGGAGCTTGAGGAAGATCTGGGTGACATGGGCCTCGACGGTGCGCTCCGCGATGAACAGGCGCTCGGCGATCGCCTTGTTCGACAGGCCTTCCGCGACGAGTGACAGCACTTCACGTTCGCGCGGGCTCAGGTCGGCGATCGGATCCTGGCGCCGGCGACGGCCGAACAGGCTGGAAACGATCGTCGGGTCGACCACGGTCTCCCCCTCGGCCACCCGTCGGACGGCATCGATCAGCACGTCGACGCGAGCACGCGGTCCTTCAGCAGGTAGCCGACCTGCTCGGGGTGTGTTTCGAGCAACCGCATCGCGTAGCTCGGCTCGAGGTACTGCGACAGCACGAGAACCCCGACGGTCGGGTGGTCTTCGCGGATGCGCTGCGCGGCACGCAGCCCTTCGTCGGTGTGGGTCGGAGGCATCCTGATGTCGACGATGGCCACGTCGGGCTCGGTGTCACCCACGACGCGCAGGAGGCCGTCGGCATCCTCGGCCTGACCGACGACGTCGATGCCGCCATCGCGGAAGACGTGCACGATGCCTTCGCGGATCAGCAACGTGTCGTCGGCGACTACGACCCGCATGGGATCTCGGCACAGGGGTCCGCTGGGAGACTTTGGTGGTCGATGGGCGATGCTGGAGCAAACCGCCGTCTTCGGTGAGGATGCGGACGTGAAGGTCGTGCACGAGGACGGGCGTGGCCTCCCGTCGGACAATCCGCGTGAAGCGAGTCCTCGCGCTCGCGGCGTGCGCGGTGGTGATGAGCACATGCACGAGCGGCCCACGATGGAGATAGAGCAACGACGGCGCGAGGTTGCCGAGAAACCAGGTGAACCCGGTGGCGGCGAGGAGCCCGCCGGTGCCCGGGCGCCGGGGCCAGGCGTACGCGCCGGCGCCGATGCAGGTGAGCCCGACGACGAGATCGGGGAGCCAGTGCCGGACGTCGCCTCGATCGAACGCCGCCACCTCTGATGCGAGACCGAACGCGACACCGCTCAGCCACAACACGATCGCGGGTGACGGGCTGCGGCTAGTCAAGAAGCTCAGCGAGGGCCGCACCGGTCAACTCCCGTTTGGCCAGGAAGCCGCGGGCGGGCGCCCGGGTCAGGCGGGGGCCGAACGTCGCCGCCTCATGACTGGAGATGAGCACGACGGCTGTCGCACGCGCGTCGGTGGCGAGCCGATCGGCGACCGCGAACCCGTCGAGGTCCGGCAGCTGAATGTCGAGCAGGACGACGTCGGGCTGCAGGTGCTCTACCTTCGTCAACGCCTCTCGACCGTCGACCGCCTCACCGACGACGTGGAACCCCTCCGCCTCCAACAGCGCTCTCGCTGCGCCGCGAAAGCCCTCGTGGTCGTCGACGATCAGTACCGTGCGGCGCACCGCTCCCATGATCGCAGAGTCCTGCCCGCCGGACATCGTGGCCAGCCACAGGTTTCCGCTGGGAGACTTTGGTGGTCGATGGGCGATGCTGGAGCAACCCGCCGTCTTCGGTGAGGATGCGGACGTGAAGGTCGTGCACGAGGAGCGGGCGTCGCCTCCCGTCGGACGATCCGCGTGAAGCGAGTCCTCGCGCTCGCGGTGTGTGGCGCGGTGGCGACGGCCGGCAGTCCAGCCGGTGCCCAAGAGCGACGACGCATCGGAGCTGCTGGCGCGCTACGCGCCGGTGCTGGAACTCCGCGCGCAGACGGAACCGTGCGGTGAGGGCGAGCCCTACTTCCCGGTTGCTGTCGATGCGATCCTCGGGCGCGACGACGTCGTGCTGCGCGATGGCAGCGGCGACGTCATCACGGCGGCCCCGACTGCTGCCGACCTGGCCCGCGGTGGGGAAGGACCTCGCGCTCGATCTGCCCGGCAACGCTCTCGACCCGGGCTGCTCCTACGAAGAATGGTTCGACAGCCTCGCTGCCGAGCCGGCCGTCTACGGGCGGGTGGTCCCGGACGGCGATCAGCTCGTCGTCCAGTACTGGATGTTCTGGGTCTACAACGACTGGAACGACCGTCACGAGGGCGACTGGGAGATGATCCAGCTCGGCTTCGACGCGGCGACGGCCACCGAGGCACTCGACGAGGGTCCGAGTGTGTACGCCTACGCCCAGCACGAGGGTTCGGAGTACGCCCGTGTCGGCGAGAACGACGACAAGGTTCGGCTCGTCGGCGGGCGAGCGGTCGTCTACCCGGCCGAGGGATCGCATGCGGCCTACTTCTCATCGTCGCGGTGGTTCGGCAAGAGCGGGGCGACCGGGTTCGGCTGCGATGACACCCGGGCTCCGCTCGTCCAGGTCCAGCCCGGCGTGATCACGCTGCCCGATGGCGTGCCGACCGAGGGGGAGTTCGCCTGGTTGTCGTTCGCCGGCCACTGGGGTGAGCGCCAGCCGTTGTTCAACGACGGCCCCACCGGTCCGGTGAGCAAGACGCAGTGGGGCGAGCCCGTCGAATGGGTCGACGTCGAAGGCCGTGACACCGCGGTGGCGATCCCGTTCGCCGGTTCGCGGGCGACGGGCGCCTTCTGCAACCTCGCCGAGAAGGGCTCGCTGTACTTCTTGCGTCTGCTCGACCAACCGGTGGTCGCCATCTTGTTGCTCGTCGCGCTGATCACCGCCGTGGTGTCGATCGTGCGCTACTCGTCGCGGGGCCTGCTCGGGCGGGCAGCGCGGACGTGGAGGCGATACGCGAGGCGACTCTTGCCTATCGGGGCGTTGGTGCTGGTCGGTGCCGTCGCGGCCGCGCTGGCGCAGTACGCCCTCGTGCGCTGGACCCGGGTGGGTGATCTCGTCGACCTCGCCGGTGGGAGCTCGCCGTGGGTGCTGCCGATCGTGGGCGCCGTCGGCGCCGTCGTCGCGGTGCCAGTGGTGGCATGGGTCGTGGGAGCCACCCTCACACCGGCGGAGGATGGCACGATCTCCCTCACGACCGTCCGCCGATCGGCCCGTTGGGCGGCCGGGTTGGGCACGATGTTGGTGCTGGTGATCCTCGGAGTCACCTCGATCGTCCTCGTGCCACTGGCGTTGTTCCTCGTCAGCCGATGGATGCTCGGTCCTGTCGCCAGCGCGAAGGAGCAGCTCGCCGTCCGGGACGGCATGCGACGCAGCCGCCACCTCATCCGCGGCCACGGCTGGCGGGCCTTCGGCCTCGTCCTGACACTCGTGCTCGTCGCCGCCTTGGCCGGGGTGGCTGGCGCGCTCGTGTTGCTGCTGACGTCGGCCAGCTTCGTCGTGGCCAACGTCGTCGTGGCCCTCGCGGCCGTCGTCCTCGTCCCCTATATCGCCCTCGTCCTCGCCCACTTCTACGACGACCTCACGACGCCAGCATGAGAGGCCGGATGTTCTTGTTGTGGTGGAACACGTTCTCGGGGTCGTACTTGGCCTTCACCTCGGCGAGCCGCCGGTAGGTGTCGTCGCCGTAGGCCTCGCGGACGCGGCTCGTGTCGTCGTCGGAGTCGAGGAAGTTCACGTAGACGCCGGCGCGGTGGGGTTGGAGAGCGTCGAGGAATCCTCGGGCCCACGCCGTCTCCGCCGCCCCGAGGGCGTCGTCCTGGTCGGGGAGCCAGGCGGCGTCGATGACGATGTTGTGCTCCACGTCGCGGCCCGGGTAGGCGGTGGCGTCCCGCGGGACTCGGGCAACTGCGCCACCCATGTGGAACATCGCCGCGTACGACCTCGGCGATGTGGCGTCGTAGGCGTGCTCGGCGACGATGTCGATGACGTCGTCGGACAGGCCGGTGAGGTTCGTGGCCTTCCAGTAGTAGTGCCAGCCGTGCGGGACGGTGTCGTCGATACCGCTTTGATGGTCGACGTACAGGGTGGGTCCAACGAGGTCCACGAGCGGGGTCCCGAACTGGCGCAGCGCACGGACGGCACGCTCCCCGGCTTCGACCGGCCCGGCGTAGCAGCTGGCCACGGCGATGGCCGGCCGGAAGTGCAACTCCTCGCTGACAACGGGCAGCGGCGGGATCGTGCCCAGCCGGACGACGTTGCCGAGCTCGTCGGGCGCGTCGGCGACGAACTCCCGGTAGAAGCGCAGGACGTCGGTGGTGTCCTCGGCAGCCCAGAACACCGGTCCGGCCATGACGGTGGGGCCGACGGGGTGCAACGCGAACCGGAACGAGGTGACGATGCCGAAGTTCCCGCCTCCCCCTCGCAGGGCCCAGAACAGGTCGGGGTGATCGTTGGCCGATGCCCGAATGATGTCGCCCTCGGCGGTGACCACCTCGGCCTCCACGAGGTTGTCGACGGTGAGCCCGTGCTTGCGCATGAGCCAGCCGATGCCGCCGCCGAGGCTGAGGCCGCCGACGCCGGTGTGGCCCACGATGCCGCCCGTGGTGGCCAGACCGTGTGCTTGTGTCTCGTGGTCGACATCTCCCCACAGGGCGCCACCCTGGACGAGGGCCATGCGCTCGACAGGATCGACCGAGACCGCGCGCATCGCCGACAGGTCGACCACGATCCCGCCGTCGCACACCGCGGTGCCGGCCACGTTGTGGCCTCCCCCTCGCACAGCGATCTCGAGGTCGCGGTCACGGGCGAACCGCACCGCTGCGGCCACGTCGGCGGTCCCGCGGCAGCGGGCAATCAGTCGAGGGCGCCGGTCGACGGAGCCGTTCCAGACGGCGCGGGCGTCGTCGTAGGCATCGTGGTCGGGGACGATCACGTCGCCCCGGAACCCGGGGATCTGCGTGGTGTTTTGTGCGCGTCATCGGTCCTCCTCTGGTCGATGGGCTCATCGCAACATCGAGGTGCACCGAGAGGAAGTCAGCGATCTGGACTTCGAAGGAAGGAATCTGGACTTCACGACGGGCGCGGAAGCGCGCGACACTCCAATCGTGAGGACCTACGGCCAGTACTGTCCGATCGCCCGCGGCGCGGAGATCTTCGCCGAGCGTTGGACCCCGCTGATCATCCGCAACCTGCATCTGGGGTGTGAGACCTTCGGTGAGATCCTCGACGGTGCGCCCGGACTCTCCCGTACGCTCCTCGCGCAGCGGCTCACGCAGCTCGAACGCTTCGGAATCGTCGAGTCGGCACCGAAGGCTCAGGGGCGCGGTCACCGTTACCAGCTCACGAGCTCGGGCCACGATCTGTTCAGGGTCTGTGAGACCCTCGGCGAGTGGGGAGCTCGGTGGCTCGAGATCGCTCCTGAGAACCTCGATCCATTCGTGGCGCTGTGGTCGATGTGCAACGCGCTCCGTCGGGACCGACTGCCCGAGCGGCGGGTGGTCATCCGGTTCGGACTTCACCGGCTTCAAGCCCCACGAGCGGTACTGGTTGCTGGTCGAGCACGGTGAGGCCGAGATCTGCAAGACGTATTCAGGTCTGGACGAAGACCTCTACATCACCGCCGACGCTGAAGCGTTCGTGAAGTGGCACGCCGGCCAGCTCTCCTGGGCGGAGGCAACCCGCGACTCCCGGATCCAGCTCGACGGTCCCTCATGGCTCGTACGGGCCTTCCCGACCTGGAACGGCCGCAGCATGTTCGCTCACATCAAGCCCGCCGCCGCCGCTGCCACCACGAATTGACGCAACAACACTGGCCGTATGTGCAACAGACGTTGTATGACATGAGTTCTAGAATGCGCTAGAGTCCGAACGTGCCGAGGCACGTGGACCACGCCGCCCGCCGCCGCCACGTCGCGGTCACCGCCGCCGAACTGGTGGGCACGCATGGACTCGATGCCCTGACGTTCCGCAACGTCGCCGAGGCGGCCGGCTACAGCACGACGGTGGTCACGCACTACTTCGTGGACAAGCGTGACCTCCTGCTGTCGACCTTCCGAGAGGTGGCGGATCGTCTCGGTGCCAGGTTCGACGAGGCCCGGCGGCGGGGTGGCGGACTGCGCGGTTGCCTGGAGGCGCTCCTGCCCCTCGACGCCGGGCGCCGCACGGAATGGCGGCTCCTGACCTGCTTCTGGGGGGTGGCGATCAGCGATCCGGAGTTCGCGGCCGAGGACGCGAGCCACGTGCGCTCCGCCCAGCTGCGGATCAAGGAGCTGCTGCGTCGCGATCACCCGGACATCGTCGAGCTCGAGCTCGACGTGCTGTCCCGGCGGCTCGTGACGATCGTGCACGGGCTCGGGGCCCAGAGCGCCCTCGACCCGGATCACTGGTCCCCGGCGCAACAACGCAACGTGCTGTCGCACGAGCTCGGCTCGCTGATGCTCGGAGCGCCAGCGCGCGGATGACCGCGCTCGACGGAAGCGTCGCTTGACTTAGTAGAACCACTGTTGTACAACGTCTGTTGTGCAACGGACGAGGAGCCAGATGACTGTGGATCGGCTGGAGGACCGGGCGGCGATCGCCGACCAGATGTTCCGGTACCGCGCGGGCGACCGACTGGTTGGAGACCGACCGACACCGCGAGGTGTTCACGGACGACTGTGTCTTCGCCTCCCCCCACAGCGGGGACGTCGTCGGCATCGACAGCGTCGTGGCCTGGATGAACGGGGCGCTGGCGCAGTTCGAGGCGACCCAGCATCTGATCGGGAACATCTCGATCGAGTTCACCGGCGCCGACTCGGCCACGGCCGTGAGCTACGTGCGGGCGTGGCATCGCTACCGCGACCGAGATCGACCCGACATGGTGCTGTGGGGTGAGTACCACGATCGGTGGGTCGAGGCGGACGGACGCTGGCTGATCAAGGAGCGCCGGGTACTGGAGGCGGGGATCGAGCCCCATCGGGAAGGCGGGGTCCCGAACCCGCGAAGGGCGCAAGGATGAAGGTCGGTCTCGTCCACCCGCAGGAGGCACTCGACGCTCGTCTCGGAGCACGGTCATGAACGAAACCGGAGGCGACCTGCAGTGGGTGCTCTGGTCGGGAACGGTCGGCTTGGAGAGCCCCCTCCTCGACCGGTTCCCGGCGGCGGAAGCCGGTGGCTACGACCTGCTCTCGCTCAGTCCCTTGGACATTGCTCGTGCCGCGGAACAGGGCGTGTCGCCGGGAGACATCGGCCGCCGGGCGGCGACTGCGGGCTCGGCCTGATCGTGGACCCGGTCATGAACTGGCATCCTGCCGGCGAGCCGTCCCGGTCCCGGTTCGCCCGGTTCGCCGTCGACGAGGCGCTGCGGATGAGCGAGGGGGTCGGGGCGGTCTCGATGACGGCGATCGCATCGTCGACCAGCGCGGCACCCGTCGACGAGCTGGTCGAGCTGTTCGGCGCGCTGTGTGATCGGGCGGCAGACATCGGGGCGCTCGTGCACCTGGAGTTCATCCCGATGACGGCGATCCCCGATGTCGCCACCGCATGGAGGATCGTCCGAGACGCCGACCGGCCGAACGGCGGCATCCTGTTCGACACCTGGCACTTCTTTCGGGGCTCGGCCGACTTCGACGACCTCGAGGCGGTGCCCGGTGAGCGGATCCTCGCCGTGCAGGTCGACGACGCCGCCATGGAGGTGAGTGGCAGCCTGTGGGACGACACCCAGCAGCGCTTGTTGCCAGGCGACGGTTGCTTCGATCTGCCCCGCGTCCTGCGGACGCTGGTCCGCATCGGCGGGCTGCGGTTCGTCGGGCCCGAGGTCATCTCCCCGGAGACCGCAGCGATGCCGGCGGTGGACGCCGCGCAGGTCGCCGGCGAGCGCGTGCGGGCGTTGGTCGCCGATGCCCTCGAACCGAAGGGAGTATCGAGATGAACGAGTCGGAGATGGCTCAGGCGTTGGAGCTGCTGCTGGCCGAGCGGGCCATCGCGCGGGTGTTGTGCACCTACTCGCGAGCTGCCGACCGGTTCGACCTCGAGCTCATGCGATCGTGCTACTGGCCAGACGGCACGGACGACCACGGCAGCTACAACGGCGGGGTCGACGGCTTCATCGAGTTCGTCGGACCGGCGTTGCGGCGCTTCGATCGCACCAACCACTTCCTCGGGAACATGCTGATCGACGTCGACCTCCCCAACGACGTCGCTCGAGCCGAGACCTACGCGGTTGCCTACCACCGTTTCCACGACGCCGGCGGGAGCGAGCAGGACATGGTGGCCGGGCTGCGCTACGTCGACCGCTTCGAGCGCCGCGACGGCGAGTGGCGCATCGCCAAACGGGTGTGCGCCTTCGAGTGGCGCCGGACCGATCCGGTCGGGGACGGAAGCAGCTTCGCCGAGACCTACACCCGTGGGCTGCGCGGCCCGGACGACATCGTGTGGCACATCCTGGATGCGACGCCGGCGGTCACGACCGATGGCTGACGTCACTGCGGGCATGATCACCGGCCAGGAGACGGTGGAGTTCCTCACCTTCCCGCACGAGGACCCACCGCCTGGTTGCCTGTCCGTCGACATCACCCTGTGCGGCATCTGCGGCACGGACATCGCGTCGTTCCGCAGCGGGCACCTGCACCAGCCGGCGGTCTGTGGCCACGAGTGGGTCGGCACGGTCGGCGACGTCGGCCCGGAGGTCGAAGGGTTCGGCGGCGGGGACCGGGTGGTCATCGCCGTACCCCCCGCGTGCGGGTCCTGTCCCGAGTGCACGAGCGGGCTCACCGAGCACTGCCGGACCGTGTCGTCCGTGGCGCGGGGTCGGGACCCGCTGGCCCCACCGCACGGTGGCTTCGCCCCCCGCATCACGGTGGCGGCGCGCGCGGTTGCTCCACGCGGACCCCAGCCTGACGGACGAGGAGGCGGCGCAGCTGGAACCTGCGACGGTCGCCCTTCACGGCGTGCGGCGCTCGAGGATCACCCCCGGCGACATCGTCGTGGTCCAGGGCGCCGGGCCCGATCGGGTTGTTCGTCATGCAGTTCGCTCGAGCCGCCGGAGCCGGGCATGTGCTGATCGTCGAACCATCGGAGCTTCGTCGACGCATCGGTCTCGAGCTGGGGGCGTCGTCGGCTGTCGCCCCCGACGAGGCGGCCGACGCCGTCCAGACCCTGACCCGCGGCATGGGCGCCGACGTGGTGTTCGAATGCGCAGGGGTGCCGAGCCTGCTGCAGACCGCGGTCGACCTCACCCGAGCCGGTGGGCTGGTGTCGCTGGTCAGCTTCCTCGCCCAGCCGGCGACCATCAACGCCGGGCGCTGGCTGGCCAAGGAGATCACCCTGGTGGCGTCGAACGCGTTCACCCACGACGACTTCCGCCGGAGCATGGCGTTCCTTTCGGACGGTCGGGTCAAAGCAGGTCCGCTGCACACCCGCACGGTCCCGCTGGACCAGCTGGAGACCGCGTTGCGCGAGTTGTCCGCAGGGCCCTCGGACGACATCAAGGTCCTGGTCGACCCCCGTTCCTGAGCGCTGCCGGGCCGGCCGCTGCGATGTCACTCGGCCGAGAGGAAGCTGATCACGGTGTCGGCGAACAGCTCGGGCGCGGTGTCCATCGCCGTGTGGGCCTGCCCGTCCAACACGGTGACCCGGACGTCGGGCAGGGCATCGGCCTGCGCCGCCGTCGCTGTCCGGAGGAACTCCGGGCTCGCGCTGCCGGACAGCAGGAGCACCGGCACGGACAGCGCGGCGTAGCTCTCCGGCTCGAACCGGAACGAGGTCGTGGCCCGCGCCTCACGCAGGATGGTGTGGGCCGCGGCGACCCGTGCCGGCCAGGCCGGGAGCTGTCGGAAGGCCGTGAGCTGGTCCTCCGGCATGCGGACGACCTCGCGGAAGAACAGCGCCACGACCTCGTCGCGACGGCCCTCGGCGAGCAGGGACTCGATCCGCGGTGCGAACCCGGCGGGATACACGGCGTCGGCCATCACCACCGGCGCCTCGTAGAGCACGAGTCGACGGAGGTTCGGGGTGTGCCGGGCCGCATCGAGCGCGATGTACGCACCGTAGGAGTGGCCCAGGAGGTCGACCGGCCCGCCCCACTCGTCGGCGATGGTGTCGACGACGGCGACCACGTCCTCGACCTCGAGCCCGAGGTCATAGTGCTCCGCATCTCCGCTCTGGCCCCGGCCCCGCCGATCGACGGCGCACAGCGTGGCGTGGTCCTCGAGCAGCCCCCGCACCGACTGCCAGCGGGAGTGGTCGGCCGTCGTTCCGTGGACCAGCACGAGCGGGCGACCGGTCCCGCTGCGCCAGAAGGCGATCGGTGTCCCATCGCTCGAGAGCACCTTGTCCATCACCTGTTCCGTCGTCACGATCGGACCTCCTCGGTAGCGGGGCGATCCGTCATCCGGACCGCTCTGCCTCGACTCTGGCGTTCAGCCCTTCGCGAAACCTTTCGGAACCTATCCTGACGAGGTGTCGGTGCGGATCCGGCTGATCGGACCACTGACGGTCGAGCACGACGGGGGCGAGCTCACCGGATCGGCGCTCGGCGGTGTGCGCGAGCGGCGACTGCTCGCCATCGTGGCGCTCGCCGGGGGCGAGGTCGTGCCCAAGGACGTGCTGGTGGAGCGCCTGTGGGACCGGCAGCCGCAGCATCCGCTGGCCGCCGTCGACACCGCGGTGAGCCTCGCCCGCCGAGCCCTCGGGCCGGCGGCGTCTGTCCTCGAGACGGCTCGGCCGGGCTACCGGATGCGCTGCCCGACCGATCTCGGCGACCTCGACGCGTTCGTCGCGGAGCGGCGGTGGGACGAGGCGATGGCCCTGCTCAAGGGCGAGCTCCTCGGGTCCGATCCGGCGAGCGAGTGGGTCGAGGGTCAGCGCCGCGACTTCGCCCGCCGCCGGATCGAGGTCACTGCTGGCCGCGGCCGGCGCCGCCGCCACCCACGGCGACGACTCCCTGGCGTCGGAGCGGTATGCCGCGGCGCTCGCCGAGGACCCGATGCGGGAGGACGGTTACCGGGGGCAGATGGCCTGCCTGGCGCGGCTGGGGCGGCCGGCCGAGGCGCTGCGCGTCTACGAGCGCTGCCGCCGGGTCCTGCGCGAGGAGCTCGGTGCCGATCCCTCCGACCAGACGCGGGCCCTGTACGAGCAGATCCTCGCCGGGGGCGCACCGGCCCGCACCGGCGGGGCGCGGCGGTCACCCCGTCCGTGCCCTTCCTCGGGCGGCGCCGTCGAGCTGGCGCGCCTCTCGTCGCCCACCGACGAGTGCGCCGTGCGGGTCGTGCTCGGCGAACCCGGTGTCGGCAAGAGCCGGCTCCTCGACGAGGCCCTCGCCGCCCTGGACCGCCAGGAGGTCCGGTCGACGAAGTGCTTCCGGCTGGTGTCCCCCGTGCCCTACGCCGTCCTCACGGATCTGGCGCCCGACCTGCTCTCGGGCGACGAGCCGTCGGGGAGCACGGCCGAGACGAACGTGGCCCACCTGGCCGCCGCGTGGGCGGACGAGGTTTCGGCGCGGCCGACCGTCCTCGTGATCGACGACCTCCAGTGGGCCGACGAACCCAGCCTCGCCGCACTCGGACTCGTCCTGCGGCGCCGGCCGCGTGGGCTCCTCGTGCTGGCGGCGGCGAGAGAGGCCGAGCTGGACCCCGACGGCGCCGCCCGTCAGTTCCTCGAGCTGGCCACCGGTCTCGGGCTGGCCGACACCGTGCCCCTCGCCGCACTGACCCCCGAGGAGGTCGTGGCCGGCGGGTTCTCCTTCGCCGCCTGGAAGCGCACCGGCGGCCACCCGCTCCTGTTCACGGAGTGCCTCCGCGGCGGGGGCGAGGACGACCTCGCCGCGCTCGTGCTGGCCCGGGCGACCGAGGCCGGGGCCGACGCCGTGGAGCTGCTCCGGGCGGCGGCGGTCCTCGACCGGGCGGCTCCGTTGGCGGATCTCGCCCGGCTCGCCGAGCTGTCACCGGCGGCCGCGCCGCGCCGCGGCCGAACGGCTGGTCCGCCAGGGGCTGGTGGTCGAGCGGGCGGCCTGTGGCGGGTCCGCCACGACGTCTTCGCTGAGCTCGTCCAGGCCGCGCTGGCGCCGACCGCCCGGAGGGCGTGGCACGCCCGGGCGCTGGAAGAGCTCCAGGAGCACGGCGCCGATCCGGCCGAGCTGGCCCACCACGCCTTGGCCGCCGAGGTCTGGGACGCCGCGGTGGGCTTCAGCCTGGCGGCCGGCGACCGGAGCCTCGCCGCGTACGCGAACCGCGAGGCGGTCGGGCACTACGGAAGGGCGCGCGTGCTTCTCACGGAGCGGAGGGCGGTCGGGGCCGACCACGAAGCTGCGCTGCATCGGGCGGTGCTCGGTGAGGCGCGTGCGCTCATCGTGCTCGCCCGAACCGAGGAAGCCCGCCGGCTACTGGCCCAGCTCCCGAGCACCACGGGGCGGGCCGAGGCGGAGCGGTTGCTCGTCGAGGCCGATTGCGGCTGGGCGGCGTGGAAGCCCACGCGGGCGATCGCACCGGCCGAGCGGGCGTTGCAGATCGCCCGCGAGCTCGGCGACGACGAGCTCGAGGGTCGCCTCCACGCCTTCATCGCCAACCCGTACGGCAGCCTCGGGGATCACGAGCGGGCCAGCGTCCACATCGATGCTGCGTTCGAGATCGCCGCCCGGCGCGGCCAGCCACCGCCCGCGATCGTCTTCTACCGCCTCGGCCTGATCCAGCATCAGCGAGGACGCGAGGCCGACGCGCTGGCGACGCTCGAGCGGTGCCGCGAGCGCGCCCTCGTCGAGCGTGACGAGCGGGCCCTCGTGTTCGAGCGGGTGGTGCGGTCCTGGGCGCTGGGCGCGCTCGGTCGATACGGCGAAGCGCTGGCGGCCCTCGATGACGTCGGCGCGATCGGTCGGGGCGAGGAGGCGGTCGTGCACGGCCGCGTGCCGAACACGCGGGCCTCGATGCTGTTCGACCTCGGGCTGGTCGAGATGGCGCTCGACGCCGATGAGGAGAGCCTCGAGATCACTCGCGGCGCGTCGGGCGCCGGCGTCGTGGAGCCGCAGATCCAGACGCTGCTCAACCTGGCCACCGACCATCTCCACCTAGGGCGCCCCGACCAGGCGGCCACGTGCCTCGAGGAAGCCGAGGACCTGTTTGCCGACGCCGAGTACGCCCGGTTCCGGTACGAGAACCGCTACCACTGGGTGCGCGGGCTGCTGCACCTCGACGCCGGCGATCCCGACGCCGCGCTGGCCGCGGCAGCCGATGTTGCCGCCATGGCCGATCGGTACGACGCGCCGAAGTACGACGTACGCGCCCGCCTTCTTCGCGGCCTGGCTCTGGCCCGCCGTCCTGCCGAGCGGTCAGCGGCCTTGACGGAGCTCCGGGAGGCTGCACGGCGGGCCGAGGAGCACGGGTTCGCGGCGCTGGCCGAACAGGCCCACCGCCGCGCCGGCGAGGTCGGATCCAGCGCGAAGCATGCCCGCCTGGCCGACCGATGGCGCGCCCGGATCGTCGCCTCAGTCGAGGGCCCGCTGAGGGAACGTCTCCACTGACCCAGGCCGCGGCCTACGAGTCACGAGCGCGGCGATCGAGACGCGCACGAGTCACGGTCAGTCCCTGGTGGGCGAGTCCCACAGCGGTAATCAGCCACGCCAGGAGGGCGATGGCGAAGGCGACCTGCGGGAGCCGGTCGAGCGCGTCCAGGTCGATGGCGGCGCGCATCCTGAACGTGGCGGCGCTGTACATGCCGAGAGGGAAGACGAGGGCCCAGTAGGAGGGGTGGTAGCGCAAGGGCAGACGGCGCACGATGTGACGCCAGATCCCGATGGCGACCATCAGCGGGAACCAGAACGTCGCGGTGGCCCACGCCAGCACGACGATGCCCTCGATGAACGGCGCCAGCTCGTCGATGCGGGGAGCGGCCGGGGCGGCGAGCAGCAGGTTGGACCCGGCCAGCACGGTGATGGCGACGGCGCCGGCGGCGATCCAGGCCGGCGGGTCGGCTTCGGTGGGATCGAGCTCGTAGAACGTCCAGCGCAGGAAGATCATCGTCATCACGATCAGGTACAGCACGACGCCCAGCGTGAAGAAGGCCAGCATTGCGAAGGCCAGGGTGTCGCCACCGTCGCGGCCCAGGAGGAGGGCGCCGAGGACGGCGATGGATTCCGTCGACACCGTGAGCAGGAACCACGTGCCGTTGATGCCGGCCTGCAGCCCGGGCTTGCCCGAGCGGATCACGACGGCGATCAGTGTGGCGTAGAGGAAGCCCGCCCACAGCGCAAGGCTCAGCCACCACAGTGCCCACGCCAGGTCGTACCAACCGTGGATGACGATGGACGCCGCGCCGAGCACGTTGGTGCCGGCGACGGTGGTGAGGAAGGCGAAACCCTTGGCGTGGTTGGTGACGTCGGCCGCGAACAGCGAGCGGTAGAGGACGACCCTCGCGATCAGGAGCACGGCCAGCACGACGTAGGCAACGGCGGCGAGGACGTAGAGCACCTGGGCGAGCCAGTCGATGTCCTGCTGCGAGGCGGTCACGGCGATGATGCCGGTGGCCATGACCATCGCGAAGTAGCCGGGGAACAGCGTCGCCACGGGCGATGGAGTCGTCGTCACCGGCGATGGAGTCGTCGTCACGGCCGGAAGTAGCGGAGGAAGGCCGCCGATGCCGCGGCCATCACGACCGACACGGCCGCCGTCGCCCAGGCCAGTGCCTCCTCGTCGGCCAGGAACGCCTCGGCGGCGACGGTGATGAGGAACACCTGGAACGCGACCAGGACGATGACGTAGATGAGCACGGCGGAGGACGTGCGGCGGTGGCGGCGCGCCTCGTTCACTCGAGCCGCCCGAGCGCCCAGATCATCCCGTCGTCGCGGACTTCGACTTCGATGCGGCCCAACGGTCGGGTCGGTGGGCCCGAGATGACGTCGCCGGTGCGGGTCTCGAAGTTGCCCTCGTGGCAGGGGCAGTGCCATCGCTCCTCGGCGGACTCGTAGAAGACGACGCACCCGAGGTGGGTGCACTTCTGGCTGAACGCCACCACGTCCAGGTCGCCGAGGCGCAGCAGGATCGCCGGGTCGGAACCGGTGGGGTAGTCGAAGAGGTAGGTCGCGCCGACGCTCACGGCGTCGAGCGCGACGATCGGCCGGGGGGAGCCGGTGTTGATGGTGCGCAGCTGGGTCCACGCCGCCAGCCCGACGTTGCCGGCGGCGATGGCGCCGGCGCCGAGCACGAGGTAGCGGGCGAACTCGCGCCGCGTGACCTCGTCCTCGTCGGCCGCCTGGTAGGGGAAGTCCCGCTTCCAGATCGGTGTCGCTTCAGCCATCGGCGGCCTCCAGCCCGAATGGATCGTCGAGCCAGGTCGATCGGCCCGGGCCGAGCACGTCGACCGGACCGGCACCGATGTCGTCGACGACCGTGTACACCTTGGTGCGCACCTCCTGACGTCCGAACAGGAAGTCCCGCAGCAGTGAGCCGCGACGGTCTGCGGGTGAACTCCTCGACGGTGCCGTACCACAGCGCCTCGCTGGGGCAGACCGAGGCGCACATCGGCTTGAGCCCCTCGGACGTGCGGTCGAGGCACATGTCGCACTTCATCATCTGATCGATCTCGGCGTAGTACTTCGGCACGCCGAACGGGCAGGCGAGCACGCAGTTCGAGCAGCCGATGCACCGTGGCTTGAGGGCCGACTGCACGATGCCCGTCTCGGTCTGCTTGATGGCGTCGGCCGGGCACACCTGCGCGCACGTCGGGTCCTCGCAGTGCATGCACACCATCGGCGCGGTCTGCGTCGTCTCGGCGCGGTCGATGCGCTCCAGGTGGATGAGCGACCGGCCGCGGTGCGTGCCGCACTCCATGCAGGCCTGCACGCAGGCCTCGCAGCCGATGCAGCGGCTCTGGTCGATCACGAAGACCGGTGCGTCGTCGGGCCCGTACGTCACGACGGTCCCTCGTGCAGGTCGAGATCGCGTGCGTCGGTGGTCGCCGCGTGCCCCCCGGCCGGCGTCACCCGCACCGCCGCGACCTTGAACTCGGGCATCTTCGATGTCGGGTCCAGGGCGCGGTTGGTGAGCTGGTTCGCGGCTTGGTGGCCGGCCCAGTGGTAGGGGATGAACACCGTGTCGGGCCGGATCGTGTTGACGACGTGTGCTGGCAGTGTCATCGATCCGCGCCGGGACGACACCGTGACCATGTCGCCCTCGACCACACCGAGGTGCGTGGCCAGCTGGGGGTGCATCTCGCACAGCGGCGCCGGGTACTGCGCGACGAGTCCACCGATGCGTCGTGTCTGGGTCCCCGAGAGGTACTGGCTGACGACGCGTCCCGTCGTGAGCCAGATCGGGTAGTCGTCGTCGACCACTTCGGCCGGTTCCCGGTACGGGACGGCGTGGAAGCGGGCCTTGCCGTCGGGGTGGTAGAAGCGGCCGCCCTCGAACAGGCGTGGCGTGCCGGGATGGCCCTCGCTGGGCAACGGCCAGAACAGCCCCATCTCGTCCTCGACCCGCTGCCAGGTGGCGCCCCGGTAGTCGGCGGTGCCGCCGGCAGAGGCGAGGCGCAGCTCCTCGAAGATCTGCTCGGTGTTCGTGTACGGGAAGTAGCGGCCCTTGCCGAGGCGATCGGCGAGGTCGACGAGGATGCTGCCAGTCCACCCGCGCCTCGCCGGGCGGGTCGACAGCCTTGTTGATCTTCACGATGCGGCCTTCGCCGGTGGTGGCCGTGCCTTCGTCCTCCTCGTGCAGCGAGCCAGGAAGCACGACGTCGGCATGGTGGGCGGACTCGGACAGGAAGAAGTCGATCACGGCGTAGAACTCGAGCTTGTCGAGCGCCTCGGCGGTGAGCCGGGTGTCGGGTGCCGACACGGCGGGGTTGAAGCAGATCGACAGCAGGCCCTTGATCTGCCCGGCGTGGATCGCCTCGATGATCTCCTGGGCGGTGATCCCCTTGCCCGGGATCTCGTCCTCGGCGCACCCCCACACCGACGCGACGTGGGCGCGGTGCTCCGGGTTGGTGATGTCCCGATTGCCAGGGAGCTGATCGCACTTGTGGCCGTGCTCCCGCCCGCCCTGGCCGTTGCCCTGCCCGGTGATCGTCGTCACGCCGCTGCCGGGCTTGCCGTACTTGCCGGTGGCGAGGCCGAGGTTGATGGCGGCGAGCACGTTCTCCGTGCCCTTGCTCTGCTGTTCGATCCCGCGGGCGTGCAGCAACATGCCGGTGGCCGAGGTGCCCCACCACTCCGCCGCCTGGGCGATGCGCGCCGCCGGCACCCCGGTGATCCCGGCCGCCCACTCCGGCGTCATCGACGCCACTGCGGCCGCCGCGGCGTCGAAGTCGTTCGTGTGGTCGGAGATGAAGTCGTGGTCGAGCCACCCGTGCTCGATGAGCTCGTGCAGCACGGCGCCGAACAACGCCGAGTCGGTTCCCGGACGCACCGGCAGGAACAGGTCGGCGGTGCGAGCCAGCGGCACGACCCGTGGGTCCTGGACGATCAGGCGCGCACCCCGGTCGCGGGCCCGCCAGATGTAGCTCGTCGTGATCGGGAACGTCTCGGCCACGTTCGACCCTGCGACCCAGACCACGTCGGCGAGCGGGATGTCGCTCCACGGGTTGGCGTTGCGGTCGATGCCCAGCGCCTTCTTGTTGCCCGCCCCCGCCGACACCATGCAGAAGCGGCCGTTGTAGTCGAGGTTGGCCGTGTGCAGGGCGAGGCGGGCGAACTTGCCGATGAGGTAGCTCTTCTCGTTGGTCAGCGAGACCCCCGAGAGCATGGCGAAGGCATCGTCGCCGTGGGCGGCCTGGATGCGCCGGATCTCGCCGACGACGCGATCGAGAGCGGTGTCCCAGTCGGTGGCGCGGAAACCACCTGGTGCCGACGGGTCCCGCTCCATCGGGTGCAGCAGCCGGTCGGGGTGGCTGCCCTGGAGGTACCGCTTGACGCCCTTCGGGCAGAGCTTGCCCTCGTTGAACGGGAACTCGTACCACGGCTCGAACCCGACGACCGCGTTGTCCCGCACCTTCAGCTTGATGCCGCACTGCTGGCCGCAGAAGCAGCAGTGCGTGTTGACGACGCGGTCGACCTCGAGCCCATGGTCCCAGCCACCGGGGGGCGCCTGGTTGAGGTGCGGTCCGTACCGGGCGACGAGGTCGTCCTCGCTCACCGGCCGGCGAGCCATCAGCCGAAACCTCCGACCCGTGACGACTGGGCGAGCGTCACCAGGGCCCGCCGGCAGCGCGGGCAGGTGTCCTGGTAGCTGCCGTCCTCGAGGTCGTAGTCGAAGCCCACCCGAGGGAGCACGGCCTGGAGGTCGGCCACCTGTTGGGCGCTGGCGAACGCCTCGCCGCAGCGGCGGCAGCGCGCGGGTGGGCCTTCCTCGTTGGACCGCTTGTAGTACGCCACCCCGAGGTTGCCGGGGCGCTGGAAGATGTGGAACAGCTTGCCGAACGGGATGTACATCAGCCCGAGGATCACCGTCAGGGCGTGCAGCGTGTTCAGCGCGGCGTAGAACTGACCTTCGAGCCACAGGCTCGACACGGTGAGGAACAGCCCGGTGACCGACACGGCGAACAGCCCGGCCAGGGCGAGGAAGTCGCCGCCGCGCTCGGTCGCCAGGGCGCCCGGGTCGCGCAGCCGGCGACGGAGGAACACGAACACGCCGGCCAGCACCAGCACGGCCGCGATGTCGAGCGCGTGGTAGACGAGCCAGCCGAAGAGGCTGTCGGCGTCGAACTCCACCGTGCCGATCCGCGACAGGTACACCTGGTAGCGGTCCGCCTGCTGGCCGACGCTCTGGAAGTGGAGCAGCCCGAGCGTCAGCGGGAACGTCACCAGCGCGGCGAGGATGCAGCCCCAGAACACGAGCTGGTGGGCGAGCCAGCGGGTCCGTGAGCGCCGGCGGATGAAACCCTGTCCGAGCAGGTGCGTGGCGACGAGACCGGGCAGCGCGGCGAGGTTGCGGGCCGAGTGCTGGCGGAAGGCGTCCCAGCCTCGACGGTTCAGCATCGCCGTCGGCGGCCGCCGCAACCAGACCGCATAGCGGTACAGCACGCCGAACACCATGAAGACGACCCCGAAGAAGTAGCCGATGAGCGCGGCGTCGAACCACGCCAGCCCGTCACTCCCGATCAGCGTCAGCGCCAGGGTCAGCGCGACGCCGACGAGCCCCCACAGCACACCGCGTCGATCGAGGCGTGGAGGTCGCAGACGAACCCACGTCAGTGACCGTACACAGAGCCGCCGCGGACGAACGACGGCCTCGCTCAGTGGTCGATGCCGTACGTGCTCGACGAGGTGCGCGTAGCACGGTGCCTCGCCGCCCTCTTCGGTCATCGTGCGGGAGTCCTCCATCGCCTCGACCATCGGGAACAGCACGTTGTTCTCCTTGTGGATGTGCAGGTGCGTGTCCGCCTCCAGCTCGCGCAGCCCGCGGTACAGGGCGTCGTAGGACGCGCAGGCGTCGACCGGCGGCTGGTAGTCGTCGGTCAGCCGGCGCAGGCGCGCCAGCAGCTCGCCGGCGTTGTCGTGCTCGCGCATCATCACCACGATCGGGTTGCGGATCGATCCGCAGTGGAACGCCGGTGGTGCCGTGGCCGAGGCCAGCTGCCGGATCATCGGGAACAGCACCCGCTCCTCCTTGGCCAGGTGTGGCTCGAGGTCGACACGGAGCTCGGCGAGGCAGTCGCCGACATCGTCGAGCTCGGGATGCCGCCCGCCGTGCACGCTCTGGACCTTGTCCATGAGTGTCGTCAGCCGCGGGAGCTCGTCCCAGAGGTAGCGGTGGTGGGTGGCCTCGATGTGGTCGACGAGCCGGATGGCGTCCATCGTCACCCACGCCTCGACCGGCTGCGGGCTGCTCGCCGCGACCAACTCCTCCAACACGCCGGCGGGGTCCAGCTCCTGCGCGACGCACGCCTGCCGGAGCGTCCGGGTACCGCCGCAGCAGTAGTCGAGACCTCTCCGTTCGAGCTCCCGGGCGAGCGACGGGTCCGCGGTGACGAGGTCGGCGAGCCGGCTGTCGAGGGCGATCGTGATCATGGCATCAACTCCTGTGATGACTGGAGGCTGCCAGCCGGTAGGCCCTGCACACCAGGGTCGAAGGTCCCGTCAGCAGCGGCTGCTGTGTTCCTGACGGGAGCCGCCGGGACCTGGCGCGGACGATCAGGTCGTGCGCTTCTCGTCGATGAGGGTGAGCAGCTTCGTCGTCGTCGCCCAGCTGCGGATCGTCATCATCTTGTATTCGGGCGTGCCCACGATCGCGCTCATGCGGCTCTTCGTCAGTGCTGCGCTCCGCCGGGCGAAGTACAGCACGCCTGCACCCGGCCAGACCTGGTCCACGCCCTCGCGGAGGCTGACGACCTGCAGCGCCTTCCTGACCGTCAGGGGGGACTTCAAGAAGATCACGTCGGAGTGGTAGGTGCCCGCAGAGGCACCGAACCCGTCGGGAGCCCGTTCGACGACGCCGCGAAGCTGATCACGGGAGCGCACCACGACGACCAGGGGCACCCCGAACCGGTCCTCCAGGAGTCGTTCGATGCCATCCTCCAACGACGAGCGCTTCGCCGCCGACTCGAAGAGGACGTTGCCGGACTGGATGTAGGTCCGAACGTTCCCGTGGCCACCATCCTCGAACGTCTCCCGCAGGTCGGCCATCGCGACCTTGTTGCGTCCGCCGACGTTGATGCCCCGTAACAGGGCCACGAATCGCTTCGCCGTCACCTGCCGGACGGTACTGCGCAGCATCTGTGACAGCCTGAACGCGATGCAGATCGGTCAGACGGCGCAACGCACCCGGAGGGTCACCGAACGCGACATCGAGCTGTTCACCGAGTTGACCGGTGATCGCAACCCGCTCCATTACGACGCCGATGCGGCCTCCCGCAGCCGCTTCGGCGGGATCATCGTCCAGGGCGGTGTCACCTCGGGGCTCCTCAACGCTCTTGTCGCGGAGGACCTCCCCGGCCCGGGCAGCGTGTTCCTCCATGTCGACTGGAGCTTCCGTGCGCCGGTGCGACCCGGCGACGAGCTCACCGCCGAAGCAGAGGTCCTCGCCGTCCGGGACGACAAGCCGATCTGCACGCTGCGCACCACGATCACCAATCAGGAGGGCACCGTCGTGCTCGAGGGCACGGCGCTGGTCTACCGGGACCCGTTGTTCGCCCGCGGCTGACCGGCGAGACGGCGCCTTTCCTTACTGATCGAGCATCGTGACCAGGTGCCCGTCAGCACGGCCGGTTCGGTGAGGTACACCTCGTGGTCGGCGTCGACGCGGACGGGCGGCCGGCCGGTCCAGCCGGAGAGGACGTCGACCGCCTCGGCGATGATCTCGTTGGGCGCCGAGCCGACGGCGATGGTGACGTCAGCGCTGGCCAGGCCCGCCCGGTCGAACGAGGCGGTCGTGATGGCGGGCTCGTCCCGCACGAAAGGCTCGGCGTTGATGCGAGCGGGTGCGAAGGCGGGATCATCGACGCTGACCGGGAAGCCGAGCACCGTCGAGAGGAGGAGCGCCTGCGCACCGGCGAAATCACCAGGGTGGGACGCGAGATGGGCATCGACCGGCGCCATGATCGCCGTGGTCGCCTCCATGCCGCCCTGGATGATCCCGACGGCCGGGGGTTCCCAGGCGACGATCGAACCGACGGAACCGGGGTGACGCACGGCCAGGGTGAGGGCGATGACGCCACCTGAGCTCACGCCGACCACCGTCGGCGTCTTCCAGCCGAGCGCCCGGATGAGCGCGGCCGCGTCGTCCGCGTGCTGATTGGCGCCGCCGCCCGGCCAATCCTGCCGGCCCGAGCGCCGCGTGCCCCGCCGGTCGTAGGTGGCCACGTCGTAGCCGGACGCGGCCAGGCTGTCGGCCTGCCGCGCCAGCATGGCGGCGTCCTCGCCACCTCCGTGGATCAGGAGCAGTGGTGGTCCCTCCCCTCGGCGCTCGGTGTACAGCATCGTGCCGTTGACGGCGATGGCGGCGACAGCCGGTGAGGGTGCGCAGTTTAGATTTAGGACATCACTATTCATAAGATGTAGACTTAATCAGAATGACCACCGAAACACAACCCCTCGCGAGGAGCTACGACTCGTCAGGCCGGCAGGCGCGTGCGGCTGAAGGGCGGCAGCGGATCCTGGCGGCGGCGCACGAGCTGTTCGTCGCCCACGGCTACGCGGGGACGACCATGGTCGACATCGCAGCCGCCGCGGGCGTGTCGGCGCCCACGGTCTACGCCGCGGGCACCAAGGCCGCGCTGCTCAAGTCCTGCGTCGACGTCGCCCTGGCCGGCGACACGGACCCGGTGGCAGTCCTCGACCGGCCACTCGCGCAATGGGTGTACGACACCGACGATCCACGTGAGGTCTTGTCCCGCTACGCGGTGATGATGGGGGAGTTGGGCGCGAGGCGGCACCGATCTACGAGGTCGTGGTGCGCGCCGCGGACTCCGACCCGGAGATCGCCGAACTGCTCGCTGACCTGGAGCGCCAGCGCCTGCGGGCATCGTCGATCCTCGCGGAGGCGATCGCGGCCAGAGGTGGACTCCCGGCGGGGCGCACGGTGGCCGAAGCCCGCGACACCGTGTGGGTCTGCAACGCCCCTGAGCTGTACGTGACGCTCACCCGCAAGCGGCGCTGGTCCAAGCGGCGCTACGTCGAATGGTCGCGCAACGCCTTGTTGCAGCTCGTGCTGGCCCCGCCCGCCTGAGCGCGCACCGGGATCAGCCCGACATCGAGCGCAGCTCGTCGACCACGGTCTGCCAGGCCGGGGACAGCGGGTCGATCACCCCGAAGTGCCCTCCGGTGGGGGTGACCACCAGGCGCGTGGCGGGATGCGCGGCGACGTAGGCCTCACTGAGCTCCAGCGGGACGATCGAGTCGGTGGCTCCGTGCACGATGGTGGCCGGGACGGGAGCAGCGGGCAGGCGAACAGGATCCAGGTCGGCCCTCTCGACGGCCTCGCACCCCAAGAACCCGTGGCAGGCGCCGTCGCCGAGCCCCATCCGGTCGGCCCGCTCGAGGTCCGCCACCGGTGCGAGGGCGAGGACACCGGCCAGTGCCCGGAGGCTCATGGTGGAGGCGGCCAGCAGGGCGAGATGGCCGCCGGCGGAATGGCCGGCGACCAACATCCGTCCGTCGTGCCGGGTGACGAGGTCGGGGAGCCCGGTCAGCGCCGCCTCGACGTCGGCGACCGTCACCTCCGGGTGCTCGGGCCGGCGCCGGTACTCGATGGCGGCGGTCGTCCAGCCGTCGCCGGCGAGGGCGGTACAGAGTGGGCCGGTGTGCGTGCGGTCGATGCTGGGCCGCCAGAACCCACCGTGGATGAACACGACGAGCGGCCGATCCTCACCCGCCCGTCCGTAACGCACGTCCGCGACGTGCTCGGCATCGGTGCCGTAGGTGACGACGACGTCGGGCGGAGGGGCGGCGCGGGTCAGGATCGAACGGTCCTCCTCGTCCATCGGGCTCAACTCTTCGCTCGACAAGTCGTGATCATCCCATCTGATCGACGCGCTCGGCCGCGCGACGATCCGGGGGATGAGGGTCCGGCCGCTCACCCCAGAAGATCAGCGGTGGAAGGTGGAAACGCTGGAGCGCGCCTGGGGTTCGACGCTCGTCGCCCGTTTCGAGGAGGTGGTCGACGCGGCGCCGCTCCCCGGGCTCGTCGCGCAGGACGGTGACCGCCGCGTCGGATTGCTCACGTACGCGTCCCGCGACGACGGGATCGAGGTCGTGACGGTCGACGCGCTCGTCGAGGGGAACGGGATCGGCACGGCGCTGATGGATGCGGTCCGGTCGGTGGCGACGGCCCGCGACGCGCCCCGTATCTGGCTCGTCACGACGAACGACAACCTTCGTGCCATTGGCTTCTACCAGCGATGGGGGATGGACCTCGTGCGGGTGATCCGTGACGGAGTGACACGATCACGCCTGGTCAAACCGTCCATCCCGGCCGTCGGTCAGCACGGGATACCGCTGCGGCACGAGTTGGAGTTCGAGGTCGTCCTCAGGCCAACGCCTCGACGACCCGCAGCTCCCAACTCCGGCCAGGACGGCCCGGCGGAAGCAGGTCCACCTTGAAGTGCTCCGACAGCCCGTCGGCCAGCTCTTCGGGCTGCCGGGGGTCGATGGCATCGATGACGATCCGACGGGCGAGCAGCCCGCGGACGTACTTGGCGTCGTGGGAGGAGGCTCGCAGCTTGACGACGACGGTCCGCTCGGCGAGCTCGCCGGCCGGCCGCCAGGCCGTCGCGTACTCCGCCGAGCGGCAGTCGACGACGAGCCCTCTCCGGGCGGCCGCGGGCAGCACGCCGTTGAGCGGACCCCGCCAGACGTCGGTGAGGTGCGCCAGGCCCGGAAGACGGCCGCACATGTTGAGCCGGTAGGGCGGGATGCGGTCGCCCAGCCGGACCGCGCCCCACAACGCAGAGATGACCACGATCCGGGATCGGGCCCGCCGCCGCGCCGGGGCGTCGAGGCCGGCCAGACCCAGCCCGTCGTAGAGCGGGCCCGCGTAGACGGTCCCTGTGGGCGCGGCCGGTGCCTCGCGAAGCGTCACGTTCGCACGGACGAGGTCGATCAGGCTGGCGGGCACGTCCAGGCGCCGAGCCGCGTCGGGCCCGCCGCTGACCTCGGCCAGCGCGTCGAGCACCGCTGCTCGGGTCGGGGCCAGCGACGGAAAGGAGAGGCGGGCAGGATCGACTGGTTTGCCGCGGGTGACCGGCGTCTTCCTCTCCGACGCCGGGAGCAGGATGAGCACGACCTCTTCCTACCAGCTGCTGTCCCGGCACTCGTCGTGGATGACGCGCCATCGGATGCGGGCGCGCAGCTCGTCGAGCCTGGTGAGCGGCCGGGCGGGCAAGGGGATGGCATCGTGATCGTGGCGGTCGGCGTGGCGGTTGTGCGTGGGGCACTCGAGCCGACCGTTGAACTGGCTGGTCTCCCCACCCTGGCAGTGAGGGACGATGTGGTCGACGTCGCATCTGCTGGCCGGGACATCGCAGCCGGCTGGGTGTTGGCAGTGCCGGTCGCGGACCTGGATGGCGCGGCGCACCGCACCGGTGAAGGTCCGCCGGTGAGAAACCGAGACCACGGTGGATGGACCGTCGAAGAGGATCGCCTCGAGATCGGCGGTGTCCAGCCAGGGGACCAGCTGGCGGGGCGTGATGACGGTGCCACTGGCCATCTCGCAGAGGTCGGTGAAGGCAGCGTCCCCGAGGAGCACGCTGAACAGCGGCCGGGTTGGACGACCGTCGGCAGGGGTGGTGGCCGAGCGTTGGGCCATGACGACGAGGGCCGCGGCCCGCCGCGCCGCCGCAGTACGAGTGGTGCCGTCCTGCTGCTCGGCGAGGTAGAGGTCGCGCTCGAGCCGGTTCAGCTCGTCCAGCACCGCCGAGCCGCCGACCGGGTCCAGCACCCCGCTGACCACGACGGTGCCTCCGATGGTCGCGGCCGCATGGAGATGGACGTCGTCGTAGGTCCCGCCGGCGTGCTCGGGAGGCTCCGCCTCGGCATCGACCCGCTGACACCAGTACTCGACGACGCGGGTGGCCGAGGCGAACCGCAGCCTGGTGCACTGCTCCACGAGGAAGGCTTCGTCCCGGGCCAAGTGGGCGGTGCGATGGGCCTGGTTCGCCCTGCCGAGCAGATCGATGTGGTCCAACGAGAGCTCACCTCGCCCGATCGCGGCCGTGGTGGCCGGCAGGCCGCGCTGCTGACGGGCCCGGCGCATCTCGACGCCGGCCGTGGCCGGCGAGCAGGCCGTCTCGCGCGACAGCCGGGCGGCGGCGCTGCGCGAGCCGTCCCCGGCCCAGATCCGGCGGGCATCCCAGTGACCCAGCAGGCGCGCGGCCAACGCGCCCAGGCGCGCCCGTTCGCGCTGCACGGCGACCACGAGCTCGTGGAGCTCGCGGTCCGTCCAGCCCCGGCGCGTCGAGGACCGCCAACTCGTCGATCGCTTCATGGAGCGCTTCGAGCACCGAGTCCGCCATCGGCATGCGACCATGCTAGCGAACAGTGTTCGTCTCGAAGTCATCATCGCGGACGTTCGAGCTCCACCCGGACACCGAGCAGGCGAACCGGCCGGAACAGCTCGAACCGGTCCAGCACGTCGAGGGCGACCCGGACCACGTCGGTCGGGTCCGTCGTCGGCTCCGGCAGCTTGCGGATCTTGGACTGCGTGAAGAACGTCGCTGTCCGGACCTTGATCGCCACGTGGGTCACCCGCCGGCCTTCCGAGACGACGGAGGCCGTCACCTCTTCGGCCAGCCTGGCGATCTGCGCCCGGATCTCATCCGGCGACGTGAGGTCCTGCTCGAAGGTCTCCTCCCGGCTGCGGGAGCGCGGGACGTGGGGGATGTCCACCACCGGGCTCCGATCCCCGCCCATGCCGAGGATCTTCAGGGAAGGCCCGATCCTCGGCCCGAAGCGATGGGCCAGGACGTGGTGGTCCGAGGCCGCGAGGTCTCGCACACTGTGGATCCCCAACTCGGCGAGATGGCCGGCCATGCGCCCGCCGATCCCCCAGAGGGCGGTCACCGGCCGGTCGCCCATCGTCTCCAGCCAGGTGCGCTGGGTGAGCACCGCGATCCCGCCGGGCTTCG
Source organism: uncultured Acidimicrobiales bacterium (assembly GCA_963813375.1). Taxonomy (GTDB): domain Bacteria; phylum Actinomycetota; class Acidimicrobiia; order Acidimicrobiales; family Ilumatobacteraceae; genus DASTFY01. The sequence continues at coordinate 60,867 of CAWEYT010000005.1, forward strand.
CGAACCCCGTCGCCGTCTTGGCCTGGAGCTTCGTCTCGCCGATCCCGACGGCGCAGGTGAGACCGGTCTCGGCCACCATGCGCTCCTGCACCGCCCGCGCCAGGCCCTCAGGGTCGTCCGTGCGGGCGCCGATCAGCGCCTCGTCCCACCCCCACTCCTCCACGACGGCCGCGGGGAACGACCGGAGCACGCCCATCGCACGTGCCGACGCCGCCTCGTACGCCGGCTTGTCCGAGGCCAGGAACACCGCGTCGGGGCAGCGGCGGGCGGCCTGCGCGAGCGGCATCCCCGACCGCACCCCGAACGCCCTGCGCCTCGTAGGACGCCGTCGCCACCACCTGCCGCAACCGCGCCGGGTTCCCGTCCCCACCCACCACGACGGGGCGGCCGGCCAGTTCCGGCCGCCGCAGGATCTCCACGGCGGCGAGGAACTGGTCGAGGTCGACGTGGAGGATCCAGTCCTTCACGGGTCGGTCAGGAGGCGGACCTCAGCCCGGCTGCGGGACGATGCGGATGTAGGGCTTCGGCGACTTCCACTCGCCGAAGATCTCCTTCGCCTCGTCGTTCGACACGGAGCCGGCGATGATGACGTCCTCGCCCTGCTTCCAGTTGACCGGCGTCGACACCCGGTGCTTGGCCGTGAGCTGGAGGGAGTCGATGACCCGCAGCACCTCGTCGAAGTTGCGGCCCGTGGTCATGGGGTAGACGAGGACCAACTTGACCTTCTTGTCCGGGCCGATCACGAACACGTTGCGCACCGTCTGGTTGTCGGCGGGCGTCCGGGACTTGGCGTCTCCCGACGTGCTGGCCGGGAGCATCCCGTAGAGCTTGGAGACGTTGAAGTCGGCGTCGCCGATGATCGGGTAGTTGGGCCGGGAGCCCTGGGTCTCCTCGATGTCGTCCGCCCAGGCCTGGTGGTCGTCGGTGGCGTCGACGGACAGCCCGATGACCTTCACGTTCCGGCGGTCGAACTCGGGCTGCAGCTTGGCCATGTACCCGAGCTCGGTGGTGCACACAGGGGTGAAGTCCTTGGGGTGCGAGAACAGCACCGCCCAGGAGTCGCCGATCCAGTCATGGAAGTTGATCCGGCCCTCGGTGGTGTCGGCCTCGAAGTCCGGTGCCGTCTCGCCAATGAGCAAACCCATCCTCGTGTCCTCTCTCCTAGCTGCTTGTCGCAGCTGCACGTCGTTCCCACACGCGGCTGAGACGATATCGGGCAGCCGTGGATCTGCTACCGGCCGTCCCGGGTGCGCAGGACGGACGGCTAGCGTGCGACGGGTCCGAGCAGGGGGTCGACGTGGAACTTCGGCCGGCGCGAATCGAAGACGTGCCCGTCCCCGAGCTCTCCGGGCTCGCGCTGATGGCCGGCGCAGGAGCGCCGGAGCTGCTGGCCATCGGCGATCGGAAGTCGGTGCTCGTCCGCGCCGCGCTGACGGACGGACCGCTCGAGTGGTCGAGCCTCGACCTCGGCGCGCACGGCGGCCAGGACGGGCAGTTCGAGGGGGTGGCCGTCACCGGTGACGGCAAGGTCCTCGTGCTGCGCGAGGACCCACCGACCGTGTCGGTGGTCGGCCCATCGGGAGCCCTGGCGGACACGATCACCTTCGAACCCGGTGACGGCGAGCACCTCCACGACATCTTCGACGACGCCGCGTCGTCGGGCGAGGGGCTCGTGCCACTGCGAGGGGATCGCCTGCTCGTCGCCCAGGAGAAGCATCCGCCGCTGCTCGTGGAGTTCGGCGCTCGGGGCGACGAGCCGGCCGGCGTCTCTGTTGACTCCCTCGCCGTGCCGGACAGCCCCTGGGAGTGCCGCAGCGACCGCCTCCAGGCGTTGGCGGCGTGGAGGCTCGACGGCCTGGACGACATCAGCGCTCTCGCCGTCGCCGGCGATGTCCTCTACTGCCTGTCCGACCAGTCCCGCTGCGTCGTGGCTGTCGAGCTCCCGTTGGATCCCGGTTCACGGCGAGCCGAGGTCGCCGACCGCTGGGACCTGAGCGTGCCCGATCGTTCCGGCGAGGCGGACGGGAAGCCCGAAGGACTGGTCGTGGCGGCCGACGGCACGTTCATCGTCGGGCTCGACACGAGGACACCCGACGCCAACCTGTGCTGGTACCCCCGTTGAGCCGATCCGGCTCCGACCGAACGTGAAAGGCACGCAACGATGACCCGACAGCCGGTTCGCTCACGCGAGTACAAGGTGATGCTCAAGCCGGAGCGCTTCGCCGGCACGGAGGACGAGGCCCGCCTGGCCGTCGACGAGTTCTGGCAGGAGGTCGGCCGCCTGCTCGCCGAGCTCGACATCCCGACCGAGGGATCGTTCGACGAGGTCAAGGCTCATCGACGCATCCGGTTCTTCGACACCGCCGAGCGCGGGTTCAACGGCAGGCGGTACATCTTCCGCGAGCGGATCGAGGTCGAGAGCGACGAGCGCCAGGTCACGCTGAAGTACCGCCACGTCGACCGCTACCTGGCCCAGGACCGCGACATGGACTCGAAGGACGACGAGGAGGCGGAGATCGAAGTTCGAGGAGGACGTGAAGCCGCCGTTCGTGAGCGTGTTCAGCTACTCGACCAGCGTGAAGGTCGACGCGGACCGGGAGTTCGGACAGGTCGAGAAGGTGATGGACCTCTTCCCGGGGCTGGCCGGAGAACTGGAGGACCTCGACGCATCGGGCGACCTGGCGGTGGTCCGCGACTTCTGCGCGAGGGAGCTCGTGTTGGTGGGCGCCACCTTGCTGCTCGGGAAACGGGACATCGAGGCCGAGTGCGCGATGGTGATCTGGCACGACGACGACGACATGGAGACCCCACCGGTCTGCGTCGAGTTCAGCTTCAAGTACGAGGACGAGGACGAGGACTACCGCGGCACCGTGACGAGAGACGCCCATGACGTGCTGCAGGCGCTGGGCACGAAGTTGACCGACTGGGTCCACCCCGATCCGGTGACCAAGACCGCCTTCGTCTACGAGTAGCCCCGCGCCACCGACGGGGACACGTCACGACCGGGCAGGAGGTCTGCGGCGTCGACCGGTGTTCCCCAGGTCAACGAGCACGGGACCACGCCGGCCCACACCGGGAGCGCGAGATCCTCGTCGTCGTCGATGGGGTCGCCCGTGCGGATCTTGGCCGACGCCTCCTCGATGTCGAGGCGGAGCACGGACGTGACCTTGAGCTCCTGGTCAGTCGGCGGGCGCACCTCGTCCCAGCGTCCGGGCGCCAGGTGCTCGCTGATCACCCGCAAGGCGTGCTCCTGCTCGTCCCCGTCGACCTTGTGCGCGCGGCCGAAGGCCACCACCGAGCGGTAGTTCATCGAGTGGTGGAACGCGGAGCGGGCCAGCACCAGGCCGTCGATCAGGGTCACGGTGAGGCACACGTCCACGCCACCGGCCAGGTCGCGCAACAGGCGGCTGGCCACGGAGCCGTGGAGGTAGACCGCGTCACCGTCGCGCCCGTAGAGCATCGGGATGACCACCGGGCGACCGGACGCCACGAGGCCCACATGGCCGATCAGGCTGGCGTCGAGGATGGCGTGGATCGTGGGCTCGTCGTAGGCCGCCCGCTTCGGAACGCGGCGGACGCGGGACCGGTCGGAGCGGGGGCCGGGCGGCGCGGTGGTGTCGGTGACGCTCACAGCTCGGGCACCATGTGGGTGGCGATGGCGACGCGGTTCCAGGCGTTGATGGCGACGACCGCCAGGAGCAGCTGGCCCAGCTCGGCCTCGGAGAGCACTGCCGCAGCGTCGGCCCACACCTCGTCCGTCACGCCGCCTTGGCCGATGAGCGTGACCTGCTCGGCCAGCGCGAGGGCGGCGCGCTCGCGGGCGGTGAAGAAGACCGACTCCCGCCACGCGGCGAGGGTCGCCAGCCGGCGTTCACCCTCGTTGGCGGCCAGAGCATCCCGGACGTGCTGGTCGAGGCAGTAGGCGCAGCCGTTCAGCTGGGAGACCCGGATGCGGATGAGCTCACGGAGGCGGGGATCGAGGTCGATGGAGCGGTCGAAGGCGTCCAGCGCCCGGTAGGGAGCGGGCGCGGCCCGGCCGACGGCCAACCGGGGCTCGATGGTGGCGAGGAGTTCGCTGATCGTCATGATCGCACCGTACGGCAGAAGTGGATCAAGAGTAAGGTCCAGTTCGATGAGTTCTGAATGGTCCACTTCGCAGGGGCTGGATCTCCATCTCGAGGTGGGGGACGGCGGCCGGCGTACCTCCATCGAGGAGGCGTTGCGCCGGGCCATCAGGGACGGTCGGCTGGCCGCCGGGTACGCGGGTCCCGTCGACGAGGGTGCTCGCCCGCGACCTGGCCGTCGCCCGCGGCACCGTGACCGAGGCCTACGACCAGCTCGTGGCCGAAGGCTGGCTCGCCGCCCGCCAGGGTTCGGGCACCGTCGTCACGTGGACGGGTGAGCTCCACGGCCGTGACCCGCACGGCGGCGGCCTCCGTCGGCGGCGCCGGCGCGGTACGACTTCCGTCCGGGCAGCCCGGACGTCTCGTCGTTCCCCCGGCAGGAGTGGCTGGCCGCCGTTCGCAAGGGGCTGCGCTCGCTGCCCGACGCCGATCTGCGCTACGGCGATCCACGCGGCCTGCGGCGGACTCGCGAGGCGTTGGCCGGCTACCTGGCACGCGCCCGCGGCGTGCGTGCCGACCCCGACCGGCTGGTGATCTGCAGCGGGTTCGTGCAGGCGCTGGCGCTCCTGACCGCGACGCTGCGGCGCCAGGGGGCGACGGTCGTGGCGATGGAGAACCCGTGCATGCACGCCTACCGCACGGTCACGGCCCGCGCCGAGCTGTCCGTGCGGTTCCTCGACGTCGACGAGGACGGCGCCGACCCGACGCCACTCGTCCGCGCCCGGGCGTCGGGGCGGTCGGGCTGGTGTGACGTCTCGGCCGTGCTGCTGACGCCGGCCCACCAGTACCCGACGGGCACCACGCTGGCCCCCGACCGGCGGGCGGCCTTCGTCGAGTGGGCTCGCCACCACGACGGGATCGTGATCGAGGACGACTACGACGGCGAGCACCGGTACGACCGCCAACCCGTCGGCGCGCTGCAGGGCATGGATGCCGAGCGCGTGGTCTACGTCGGGACGGCGAGCAAGAGCCTGGCGCCCGGGCTCCGCCTCGGGTGGATGGTCCTGCCGGATGGCCTCGTCGAGCCTGTGGCCTCGGCCAAGGAGCTCGCCGACCGGCAGTCGGGGGTCATCGAACAGGCCGCGCTGGCCGAGCTGATCACCTCTGGTGGCCTGGACCGGCACATCCGCCGCAACCGGCTCCGCTACCGGCGACGCCGGGACGAGCTCGTGGCCGCGCTGGCCACCGTGCCCTCGATCGGCGTTCGCGGCATCGCGGCCGGGCTGCACGCCGTCGTGGACCTCCCGGGCGATGGCCCGACGGAGGCCGACGTCGTCGCTTCTCTGGCCGCGGCCGGGGTGGTCGTGCACGGCCTCAGTGGCTACTGGCACCGCTCCCGCTCGCGGCGGCCCGGGATCGTGATCGGCTTCGGTACCCCGGCGGAGCACGCCTTTCCAGCCGCATTGGCCGCGTTGACCGAGGAGTTGCGGCGGGCCGTGGCAGGCTCCTTGCCATGAGGATCGCGGTGGTCGGAGGTACAGGGCTCGTCGGGCGTCACATCGTGGACGCGTTCGCCACCACGGACGTCGACGTCGTCGTCGTGTCGCGGGAGAACGGCGTCGACCTGAGCACAGGGGCCGGTCTGGACGAGGCCTTCGCCGGCGTGCAGCGCGTCATCGACGTGAGCAACGCGGGGACGACCGACGAGGCCAAGGCGACGGCCTTCTTCACCGCGGCCGGCCAGCACGTCCAGGCCGCGGCGGCACGAGCGGATGCTGACCGGATCGTGCTGCTCTCGATCGTCGGCATCGATCGTGTGGCCTCCGGCTACTACGCGGCCAAGCTTGCCCACGAGGAGGCGACGAAGGCCGGCGACGTCCCGACTGTCGTGCTGCGTTCGACCCAGTTCCACGAGTTCGCCGGCCAGGTGCTCACGTGGGACCGGACGGGCGAGGTAAGTCGTGTGCCGGAGATGCTCGTGCGGCCGGTGGCCGCCGGGACGATCGCCGAGGAGCTCGTCGAGCTCGCCCTCGCGGATTCGCCGTCGGCCACGTCCGACGTCGGCGGCCCGCTCGTCGAGCAACTGGTGGACCTGGCTACGAAGCTGGCCGCCCGGCGCGGTGAGCCCGGCAGGGTCGAGGGTCACCGCGACGACACCGAGCGAGCCGGCCTGCTGGCCGGCGGCGCCCTGCTGCCGGGTCGGGACGCCCGCCTGATCGGTCCCACGTTCGAGGAGTGGTTGGACGCAGGGGAGCGCTTGCCGCACCTGGCCTGGTGACGTCGCCCGCACGGGGTCCGTGCGTCGACCGCCTCGCCGTGCTGGCACCCGCGGCGCGACGGTGCTGCCACCCTTGGTTGAGCAGGCCCCGCCGGCGCATCATCGCGGGCATGTCGCGCCGCAGCCGACCTGCAGGCGGGCTGGCGGTGAAGCCCCGACTGGTCGCCACGGCCCGCGCCCTGCGGGAGGTGGTGGCCCACCGGGACCTGCGGCGGGCCGAGGTGGCCTTCGCCTTCACCATCACCAGCGAGACCGCGTTCACGGTGGCGCTCGGCATCGTCGCCTTCCGCGAGGGTGGGGCCGGTGCGGTCGGTCTCGTGGCGGTGCTGCGGATGGTGCCGTCGGCGCTCGGATCCACCGTTCTCACGCCGTTCGCCGACCGCGCCCGCCGCGAGCTGGTGCTGGCGGTGGCGACACTGGTGCGCGCCGCCGCCGTCGGTGCCGCTGCGCTCCTCTTCGCGGCCGGGGCCCCGGCGTGGACGATCTACACCGCGGCCATCGTCGCCACCGTCGCCGTCACGATCTTCCGGCCCGTCCACTCCGCGCTGCTGCCGCTCCTGTGCGCCGAGACCACCACGCTCACCAGCGCCAACGTCGTACGCGGGATGGTGGAGGCGGCGGCGATGTTGGCCGGCCCCGTGCTCGCCGGCGTCCTGCTCGCACTCGCCGGTCCGACCGCCGTGCTCATGGCTGCCGCCTTCCTGGCCGCCGCCACTGCGCTGCCGCTGCTCGGCATCCGCTCGCCCGCCGGCCGCCGGCCCGGGTCGGCACGGGTCGGCACGGTGCTCTCCGAGGTCGGCGAAGGGGTCCGCGTCGTGGCGCAGCACCGCGATCTCGGGATGGTGTTCGGGCTGGGCTTCGCGCAGACCATCGTGCGCGGAGCCCTCAACGTGTTCATCGTGGTGGTCGCCTTCGACCTGCTGGACCGAGGAGACGGTGCGGTGGCGGCGTTCGCGGCGGCGGTCGGCCTCGGAGGGCTGTTCGGGTCCTTCGGTTCGTCGTTGCTCGTCGGCAGCCGCCACCTCGGGAAGTGGCTGGCGATCGCGCTCGTCCTCTGGGGTGGACCGATCGCCGTCATGGGCGCGGCACCGGCGACGGCCGCCGTCTTCTCGCTGCTGATGGTGGTGGGCCTGGCCAACGCGGTCATCGACGTGCCGCTCTTCACGCTGCCCGTGCGGCTCGTCGACGATGCCGTGCTGGCGAGGGCGTTCGGCCTGTTCGAGGCCATGATCGCCCTGGGCGTCGGGCTGGGCTCGGTGGCCAGCCCGGTCCTCATCGCGACCGCCGGCCTGCGCGCCGCGCTCGTGGTCATCGGCCTGCTGCTGCCCCTCCTTGCGGTCATCAGCTGGCGAGCCCTGCGCGCCCTGGACGGCCGACTCGAGGTGCGTGACGAAGAGATCCGCGTGCTGCGCGCGGTCGGGATGCTGGCGCTGTTACCGGTGCCGGCCATCGAGCACCTCGCCAGCCGGCTGCACCGCCGGACCGTGCCCGCGGGAGAGCGGGTGTTCGAGCAGGGTGACGTGGGCGTCAGCGCGTTCGTGATCGTCGGCGGCACGGCCGACGTGGTGGGCGACGGCCGCATGATTGCCCGCCTGGGGCCGGGCGACGCGTTCGGCGAGATCGCCGTCCTCAAGGACGTCCCTCGCACCGCGGCCGTCGTGGCGGGGAGCGAGCTGGTCCTCTTCGAACTGGACCGGGACGACCTGCTCGAGGCCCTCGGCCGCCATCAGCCGAGCGCCGACGCCGCCTACGCCGTGGTGGCCGGGCACCTCGCGAGCTACCGACCGGCGACCGTCGGGGCGTGACACCGGTGCCGGCAGGCGGCCAGGCCGCGTGGCAACCTGCGCGGGTGCGACGGGACGAGCTCGAGCAGTACCGGGGCGCGCCCGTCGACGACCTCGTGGGACCGGGCCTGCGCCTCCTGCTGGTCGGCATCAACCCGGGGTTGTGGACGGCGGCCGTCAACGCCCACTTCGCCCGCCCTGGCAACCGCTTCTGGCCCGCCCTGTACCGCGCCGGCATCGTCGACCGGCTGATCGACGCGTCCCGCGGCCTCGAGCCGGACGACGCGGACCTGCTCGTCGCCAAGGGCGTCGGCATCACCAACATCGTCAACGTGGCCACGGCCCGGGCCGACGAGCTGACGGCCGAGCAGCTCCGGGAGGGTGCCGACCGCCTGGAGGCGCTCGTCCGGGCGACCCGACCGCGGGTGGTCGGGGTGCTGGGGCTGACCGCGTATCGCCAGGCGTTCGGCCAGCCCAGGGCGGTGGCGGGACGGCAGCCCGAGGACCTCGGCCGGCGCGGAGCTGTGGATCGCGCCGAACCCGAGCGGCCTCAACGCCCACGCCTCGCTGGCCTCGCTGGCCGCGGACTACCGCGAGCTGGCGGTGCGAGCGGGCGTGCCCGTGGGGCCGCCCGTCGGTTGACCCGATCCGGGCGCGCCGTTCCCAGACTTTTCTCAGCGACCGCCAAGGGTCGCGGGAGCGTGACTTGCGAGGATGGAGCCATGACCCCCCTTCACCAGCACGACCACGAACATGGGCATGACCACGAGCACGACCGGGGCCTGGCCTACGACCTCCCGCGCCTCGTCGGTCGTCGCCGGGCCTTGCAGGTCCTCGGTGGCGCCAGCCTGCTGGCTCTCGTCGGCTGCGCTTCCTCGAACGACAACGGCGCAGCCGGGTCCACGGCGGGCACCGGATCGACCGGGACGACCGGCACATCCGGAACCGCCGCCACCACTGGCGCCTCCGCCGCCACGACGGTCGCCACCACGGCAGCGACCGGCGGTGACGTGGATGTCATCCCCGAGGAGACGGCCGGGCCTTTCCCGGCCGACGGATCCAACGGCCCGAACGTCCTCACCGAGAGCGGCGTGGTCCGCAGCGACATCCGCAGCAGCTTCGGCTCGTCCTCCGGGACGGCCGGCGGGATCCTCACGACGGTCGCCTTCACCGTCGTCGACGCCGGCAGCGATGCCCCGTTGCCCGGCGCAGCCGTCTACGCGTGGCATTGCGACCGCGAGGGTCGCTACTCCATCTACTCCGAGGGTGCAGAGAACGAGAACTACCTGCGCGGCGTGCAGGAGACCGGCGCCGACGGTGCAGCCACGTTCACGACCGTCTACCCGGGCTGCTACGCCGGCCGCTGGCCCCACGTGCACTTCGAGGTGTACTCCAGCCTGGCCGACGCCACCTCGGGCGCCAGCCCCATCGCCACCTCGCAGATCGCGCTGCCCGAGGAGGTGTCCTCCGCGGTGTACGCCACCGAGGGCTACGAGGACAGCGTGGGCAACGCCTCCCAGGTGACGTCTGGAGAGCGACAACGTGTTCAGCGACGGCTGGGAGCTGGAGACACCGACGGCCAGCGGCTCGGTCGACGAGGGCTACACGATCGCCCTGACCGTGGGGGTCACGGCCTGAGGCGACGGCTACAGTCCCGGCCGCAAAGTCGGCGAAGGGGAACTGAGGGGGTCACAGTCCGATGGCTGAGGTCGTGCCGGTCGACGTCTTCTTGGATGGTTGGTACCCGGGCTGGACGCCCGAGCTGATCGACGATCCCTGGCTGCGGATGAAGTCCAAGCCCTTCAGCAAGGAGGACGAGGACCGCTTCTGGTTCGCCGACTTCCACTGGCCGCGTGGGTTCTCGCCGCTCGGCTTCTACTTCGTCAACACGGCGGCGATGACGACCCAGCTCGCCGCGCACCAACTGCCGCTCCCGCCGGCCGGCGGCCTCGTGCAGCGGATGGGCGGGCCGTTCCTCTACGAGGGCGAGGTGCCCATCACCTCGCCGTGGGAGATCGGCTTCCGCGCCGCCCGCATCGAGAAGAACATGCCCAAGTTCCTCGGCAGCTTCGACGCCATCTGGGAGGAGCGCAAGTGGGAGCTCGAGCTCGGGCTCCAGTACTTCGAGAGCTTCGACTTCGCCGGCACGTCACTGGCCGACATCGGCCAGTTCGTGGAGGACGCCACGATCTTCCAGCTGCGGGCCTGGGAGATCCACTTCGAGATCATGTACCCGCTGCTGGCCATCTACCTGCAGCTCTACGGCGTGTGCGCCTCCAACGGCGTCGACCCCGGCAACATCGCCAAGATGCTGCAGGGACGGGACTCCAAGATCATGGAGTGCGACCGGGCGATGTGGGACCTGGCCGACGAGGCCAACCGCGTCGGCATCGCCGAGGTGTTCGACACCGAGCCCGAGCAGATCCGCGGCGCGCTGTCCTCAGCGGGCGGCAACGCGTCGACCTGGCTGACCAAGTTCGACGACTTCCTTCAGGCCTACGGCTGGCGCACCGAGGGCATCGCGGACATCAACATCCCGTCGTGGATCGAGGACCAGTCCTCACCCCTCGGGCAGATCCGCAACTTCATCCAGGCCGACGAGCGCCACGACTTCGACGCCGCGCTCGCCGCGTCCCACGCCGAGCGCGACGAGGCCATCGAAGCTGCCCGCTCGAAGCTCAGCGGTGACGCGCTGGGTGCCTTCAACGAGCTGCTGGGCATCTGCTCGGTCGCCAACTTCGCGTGGTGGAACGAGGACCACAACTACTACATCGATCTGCGGGCCTCGATCCCCGTCCGGCGCGGGGCGTTGGCCCTGGGCGAGGCTGTCGGCGCCGACCGCTACGACGACGCCACGTTCCTCTTCATGCCCGAGCTGCGGCAGGTCTACCGGGGCGAGCGGCAGTGGAAGGACCTGCAGTCGATCGTGACCGCCCGGCACGAGTACTACGACCACTACCAGGGCCTGCGCAGCAGCATCCCGAAGGTGGTCGGCACCATCCCGGACAAGGTCGAGGATCCGGTGCTCATCGAGATCTTCGGGATGCACCACCACTTCTTCGATGCCCTGGCCTCCGACGGCACGTCGAACGTCCTCACCGGCTTCCCGGCCTCCGCGGGCGTCTACACCGGGACGGCGCGGGTGATGCTGTCGGCCATGGAGCTGTTCGACCTGGAGGAGGGTGAGATCCTCGTCACGGAGTGCACGTCGCCCAACTGGACGCCGGCCTTCGCCATCATCGGCGCCTGCGTCTGTGACGGCGGTGGCTCGCTCACGCACGCGGCCACGGTGAGCCGGGAGTACGGCATCCCCTGCGTGGTCGGCACGTCCATGGCCACCGCGCGGATCAGGACCGGTGATCGCATCGAGGTCGACGGCACCCAGGGCACCGTCACGATCCTGGAGCGCGCCGCCGAACCGGTCTGATCAGCCGCCGTCGAGGACGGTCCGCAGCGCCGCCGCGACGTCCGCGGGCGCGTCCCACTCGGCCAGGTGGCCGGCACCGGCCACGACGGTGCCGCCGCCCCAGCGGTCGATCCTCCCGGGCGGGAGGAGCTCGTCCTGGTCACCCCAGATGACGACCCTCGGGCAGGAGATGCGATGGAGGCGGTTGCCGAGCCCGCGCTCGCCGAGGGGCCAGGTCATGCCGGCGGCCGCGACGTCGCAGAGGTACCGGGCCACGGGTGCCTCCTCGTCGCCCCGCTCCGCGAAGCGGTTGGCGAACGCGTCCGGGACGCCCTTGGCGAAGAGGTGCTCCATGCGCTGGGGCGCCGGGACGGCGAACAGATCGAACCCGGGCTGATCGCGCGTCGCCGATGCCGAACGGAGCGACGAGACCGAGTGCGGTCACCGCCTCGGGCCGCAGCGCGGCGAGTTCCGCGGCCACCATGCCCCCGATGGACGCGCCGATCACCGGGCAGGGCAGCGCGCCGGTGGCGTCGACGGCGTCCCAGAACATCGTCAGCCAGCCCAGGTGGTCGTCGGGGGCGACGAAGCCCGGTTCGCCGTCGAAGCCGGCGACGGAGGGAACGACGACCTCCCACCCGTCGTCGGCCAGCAGTCGCATGGCGGGGGAGAGCTCGGGATGCCCGGCGATCCCCCAGAGGTAGACGAGGTGCCTGCTGCTCGCGCCGGCGCTCATCGGGCGTTCTCCGGCCAGTAGGGATCCGGGTACTCGGAGAACAACGTCCGCAGGCCCGGCGCCACCTTGTCGCCGAACATCTTGCTGTTGAAGCGGGTGAGCTCGTCGCTCATGTTGCCGAACTGCAGCATGGCGCACAGGTGACCGATGCGCAGCTCCTTGGCCGCCTCCTCGAGCTGCTCGCGGACGGTGTCCGGACTGCCGACGACGACGTAGCCGTTCTCGAGCATCTCGTCCCAGGTCAGGTCGTGTTTGGCCTGCTTGGCCCTCGCGACCTGGCGCACCTGCGACTTGTAGCGGGCGCGCACGGAGGCCTCGGTGACGTAGCCGGGCGCGTCGGTGAAGCCGGGGAAAACGTGCAGCGACCGGTTGAAGAAGTACTCGGCCGGCTCGCGGTAGAGCTTGCGGGCCTCGGCGTCGGTGTCGGCCACACCGATGAACTGGGTGACGGCGAGGCGGTGCGGGTTGTCGTCCTTGCCGTTGGCCTCGACCTGCCGCCAGTAGCCGCCGACGGTCTCGCGGACGGCCTTGTAGCCGTAGTAGGTGAGCGCGCCGTACACGAAGTCGTTCCGGGCGCAGAAGTCCCACGTCTCGATCGAGCCGCCGCCGGGGATCCACACCGGCGGGTGGGGTTTCTGCCACGGCCGCGGGACGGGGTTGACGTAGCGGTACTGGTTGAAGCGCCCGTTGAACGAGAACGGCTCGTCGGCCTGCCACGCCTTGAGGATGAGCTCGATGCCCTCGTAGTACCTGGGCCGTAGCTGCGTGGGATTCACGCTGTACGAGTAGGCGGTGTCCATGGCCGTGCCCACCGGGAAGCCGGCGATGAGGCGGCCGTGCGAGAAGAGGTCGAACATGGCGAACTCCTCCGCCACGCGGATGGGCGGGTTGTAGAGCGCCACCGAGTTGCCGAGCACGGTGATGGCGGCCTGCGAGGTGCGGCTGGCCAGGATCGAAGCGATGAGGTTGGGCGACGGCATGAGCCCGTAGCCGTTGTTGTGGTGCTCGTTGACGCAGATCCCGTCGAAGCCGCACTCCTCGGCGTAGACGAGCTGGTCGATGTAGGACTCGTAGGTCTTGACCAGGACGTCGCGGTCGAAGAGCTTGGGATCGATGTCCACCCACACGCTGCGGTGCTGCTTGTTGAAGTCCTCCGGGAGGGCCGGGTACGGCATCAGGTGGAACCACATCATCTTCATGGGTGCAGCCTGCCCGGGGGTTCGCCGGCCTGTCCACGACCAAACACGGTGCCCATCATGTCGCGTGTGGTAACGATCGGTCCGTGAGGGCCGCCTGCCTCGTCGACGGTCGCGACGACCTCGTCGTGGCGGACCTGTCCGTCGATGGTCCCCGGCGACGCGAGGTGCTCGTGCGCACCCAGGCCGTCGGGCTGTGCCACAGCGACCTCCACGTGATCGACGGTTCTCTCGTCCGGCCGCGGCCCATCGTCCTCGGCCACGAGGCCGCCGGCGTGGTCGAAGCCGTCGGCCCGGACGTCTCGTCGGTCGGCGTTGGAGCGTCCGTCGTCACCTGCCTCGTGATGCCCTGCGGGGCCTGCGGGCGGTGCCGGGCCGGAGAGGAGCACCTGTGCGCCGATCCCGCCGCCACGCTGCGCGGCGACGGTCGGGCCCGGCTCGAGCTGGACGGGACGCCGGTCGCGCAGATGGCCGGGATCGGCGCCCTCGGGGAGCGGATCATCTTGGACGAGCGGGCGGTGGTCGCGGTGCCGTCCCGTGTGCCCGCCGAGCTGGCGGCGGTGCTGGGATGCGCCATCGTCACCGGGCTGGGGTCGGTGCTCAACGTGGCCGACGTTCGGCCCGGGGAGCGGGTGGCCGTCATCGGGTGCGGAGGCATCGGCCTGGCCATCGTCCAGGGCGCCCGCATCGCCGGCGCCGGGGAGATCGTGGCCATCGACGTCGCCGACGCCAAGCTCGATCTGGCCCGGCAGCTGGGGGCCACGAGCGTCGCCAACGCCGCCGACGACGAGGCGGTGAGGGAGGCGGCAGGCACGATCGACCACGCCTTCGAGGCCGTGGGGCGCCCGGCCACCATGGAGCTGGCGGTGGAGCTGGCCGCCCCGGGGCGGGCCGCCTACGCGGTGGGCATCCTGCCGGAGGGTTCCTCGGTGAGCCTGCCGGCGAAGGCGTTGCGCCGGGGCAAGCGGCTGGTCGGGGTCTTCATGGGCTCGACCCGTCCGCAGCGTGACATCCCGCGGTACGTCGAGCTGTGGGAGCGGGGTGAGCTGGACCTGGCCTCGATGGTGTCCGACCAGCTCCCGCTGGACGCGGTCAACGACGGCTTCGCGGCCCTGGCCAGGGGTGAGGTCGCCCGGGCCGTCGTGCGCTTCGACGCCTGAGCGCGCGCTGGGTCGGTGTGGGTGCCCGGCCGGCCGTCAACGGCAGGCGCCGGGTGGGTCGTCGTAGCGGTCGTCCTGACGCCATGGGCCCGCGTACCAGGGGAGGGTGGGTGGTGGGACTTGAGCGGCCACGCCGACGATCTCGACCAGGGCCTGCCCGAAGCGGGCGGCGCCGTCGGGGCAGTAGTGGCCCAGATCGATCTTGCGCACCCGCAACTCGCCGCCGGGCACCGGGATGGACAGGCGCGGTACGCCGTCGGGCGCCACGAGAGGGTCCGGGTCGAGATAGGTCACGCGCCCGGGGAAGGCCGCGGGGAGTCCGGCGAAGACGTCGTTGATGGCCCGGGACACCTGGTCGTGGCGACCGAACCCCAGCTCGGACGGCGCCAGCCCGACCACCACCAGCTGCGCGCCGCCCGAGAGCAGCCTGGAGGCCGCTTCCTGGAGGCGGGCGGCGAACTCGGCCGCGCCCCGCTCCTCGAGGAGTCCGACATCGAAGCGGGCCCACATGGTGACCACCAGCTCGGGGCCTCGGTCGATGGCGTCGTCGACATGTTCGGCCCAGTCATCCTTGGCCAGGCCGAAGCCGAGCACGGAGCGGTCCTCGACCTGCACGAGACCGGTGGCCTCGAGCGCAGCCTCGATGCCGGGCGCGGCGTCGTACATGTACGAGTCGCCGAAGAGCGCCACGCGGAGCGGGGCGTCCGGCGTCGGCTGGCGCAGGGGAGCGGGTGCGGAGGGAACGATGCGCACGATGTCCGACAGGGTGGGCCCGGCCGTCGTGGGCGGTGACGTGGCCGCCGTCGTCGCCTGAGTTGTCGACAGCGTGGTGGGCGGGTCGAGGTCGAGGTCGAGGGCGCGGCGGTCGACGTGGTGCGCTCGCTGGTCGAGGCGGTCGTCGACGGTGGAGCCAGGGTGGTCGCGGCGCCCGTCGGGGCCAGAGCGGGTCCCGTCACCAACTCGTCCGGGTCGGGCGGCCGGCTCACGACGAGGACGGCCGCCCCGAGCGCCACGGCCGCCGTCACGGCCAGCGGGACGGCGAGGCGCGGGCGGAGCGCGCCGCGCCGGATCGGTAGCTCGACCAGCCGGTAGGACGCGAAGGCCAGGCCGAAGGCGACGGCGAAGCGCACCGCGGTCAGCCCCCAGCCGGAGAAGCCCATGCGGTCCGGGCTCATCCACACGAAGACCGGCCAGTGCCAGAGGTAGAGCCCGTAGGAGATGAGGCCCACCGCCACCAGTGGCCGCCAGGACAGCGCCCGCCCCAGCGCGGTGCCCGGGTGAAGGGTGATGGCGACGATGATCACCGCCACGGCCAGCGCGTGGACGGCGAAACCGCCGCGGTAGAGGACCATGTCGTCACCATCGACAGCGATCCAGATGACCGCCAGCAGCGCCGCGCAGGCCCAGGCCGAGAGCACCACCGTGCGTCGTGAGGCGACGCGCTGGAGCGGAGCCGGACGGCGGAGCGCGACCGCGACGAGGGCTCCGACGAGGATGGAGGCGAGCCGGCTGTCCGTCCCCAGATAGGCCCGCTCGATGTCCGAACCCGCGTAGAGGGCCATCAGCAGGGCGGACACGACGGCGGCCACGCCGGCGACGATGGCCACGGTGCGGGGCCCACGGCTGGCGCGGGCCAGCACCACGACGACCACGAACGGCCAGAGCAGATAGAACTGCTCCTCGATGGCCAGGCTCCAGAGGTGCTCGAAGGGCGACGGGGCGCTGAACAGATCCCAGTAGCCGTCCCCGGCGATGGCCTCCCAGTTGGCGGCGTAGAACAGGCCGGCCAGCCCCGGCTCCCGTAGCTGCTCGGCTTCGCCCGGGGCGCCCCAGATCGCGTAGATGACCAGCACGGCGGCGATCAGGACGAAGAGGGCCGGCAGCAGCCGTCGGGCCCGCCGGCCCCAGAAGGCGGGCAGGCTGATGCGTCCTGTCCCGTCCCGCTCGGCCAGCAGGAGGGACGTGATCAGGTAGCCGGAGACCGTGAAGAACAGGTCCACGCCGAGGAAGCCGCCCTGGAGGTGTCCGGCGTGGAAGAAGAGCACGGCGAGAACCGCCAGACCCCGCATCCCGTCGATGGCGGGCTGGTAGGCGAGGCTGCGCACCGAACCAGTCAAGGGTTACCATCCTGCCGTGGAACGGCGTGGGACGCGTGGCAGGCACATGGCCCGTTTCGTCGCGGTCGCGGTGGCGGCCGTGGCGCTGACCTCGGCCTGCGCGTCGGGCGCGCGGACCAACTGGCTGGGTGACGAGCGCTGGGACCTGGTCAACCGACCCAAGGGCGCCATCGCGGTGCTCGGGGACAGCGTCGGCTACGGGCTGACGACGGTCGGCAACGTCACCGGTCGGCTGGCGCAGGACGGATGGGGTCCGCTGCGGAGCTACACGCAGCTCGGCCTGCACTCCGCGCCCGAGAAGGCGATGGATCCCGACACGGTCGTGCGGTGGATCGGTGAGTTCCGGGCCCGAGGTCTCGCTCCCCGGGCCGTGGTGGTCATCGCGGGCGCCAACGATGTCGGCTATCCCGCCGCCAACGACGTCAACCGCAACATGCAGCGCATCGAGGCGGCAATGAAGGCGCTCGGCAACGTGCAGGTGGTGTGGACGACGATCCACCACAACCGGCCGGACCTCATGACGGCCTGGAACCAGGCCCTCTGGAACGTCGACGCCAAGTACCCCAACCTGCGCGTGTGCGACTGGGCGACGGAGGTGGTTCGCCACCCGCAGTACCTCGAGCGGGACAAGGTGCACATGACGGTGGGCGCCACCGGCGGGTACGCGGCGATGCGTGAGTTCGTGGCCGCCTGCGCGCGCGCCATCCCCTGACGCTGACCCAGACACAGACCCGGACGTCCCCGCGCCCGTCGTGGTTCGGGCCGGCGGTTGCCGGTGCCGCGGCCGTGGGCGTAGCCGTCCGCGCCCTGTACGTGCTCGTGGCCTATCGCGGCGTACGGGAGCCGGTCGGGGACGCGCTCACCTATCACCTGCTGGCCCGGCTCCTGGCCGACGGTCAGGGCTACGTGCGGCCGCTCGACCTCATCGTCAACGGGCGCAACGTGCCGTCGGCCGAGTTTCCACCCCTGTGGCCCACGCTGCTGGCCGTCGCCGACCTGCTCGGGCTGGAGTCTCCTACCGCCCACCGCCTGGTGGGCGCGCTCCTGGGTGGTGTCACGGTCGTGCTCGTCGCCCTGACGGCCCGCCTGCTGGCCGGGCCGGTGGCCGGGGTGGCGGCGGCCCTGCTCACCGCGCTCCACCCGCAGCTCATCGCCCTGGCCGGTGGGCTCATGGCGGAAGCGGCGCTGCTCCCACTGGTGGCCGGTGCGCTGCTCCTGGCGGCGACCGCGGTCTGCGAACGGCCGGCCGGGCGCCGAGGCCTGACCGTGCTGGCCGCGCTCGGGGCCGTGCTGGCCCTGGCCGCTCTCACCCGCAGCGAGGCAGTGCTCCTCGTGCCCGCCCTCGCCGTGCCGGTCGCCCTCGTCGCCGGCCCGGGTGAGGCGCGGGCCCGCCTGGGCCGCCTGGCCGTCGTGCTCCTCCCGGTCGTGGTGCTGCTGGGGCCTGGACGTTGCGCACCGCGACCCGCCTCGATGCGGTCGTGCCGCTGACGACGAACAGCGGGACGCTGCTGGCCGGCGCCAACTGCGACGAGGTGTTCCAAGGCCCCCGCACCGGTCAGTGGAGCCTTCGGTGCGCGACGGCGTCGATCCCCGACCCGATCACCGACGAGGCGGCGGCGGCTGCCTCCATGCAGCGCGCCGGCCTGCGCTACGCGGGCGGGCACGCGGAGCGGCTGCCCGCGGTGGCGACGGTGCGCGTGCTCCGCACCTTCGGCTGGTGGGACGTCAGCGGTCAGTTGCGGTACGAGAGCTTCGAGGGCCGGCCCTACGGCTGGCTGTGGGCGGGGTGGCTCGCCCACCTGGTGCTGATCCCGCTCGCCGGTTTGGGTGCCGTCGCCCTCCACCGCAGCGAGCGGCAGCGAGCCGATGGCAGGTGCCAACCGCTGTGGCTCCTGCTCGTCCCGATCGCCGTGGTCGTCATGACCGCCGCGCTCGCCTACGGCAACCAGCGCTTTCGAGCCCTCGCCGAGCCCGGCGTCCTGGTGCTGGCCGGCACCGGCATCGCCGCGTTGACGGCCGCGCGCCGCGCCCGCCGGCGTCTCGGCGCGCCGAGTGGCGCCGGTACCACAGCCCGAGCCCGTGAAGGCTGTCACAGCGAGGATCCTGAACCGGTCCTGAGCGCCGGGCGTACCGGAGCGAAACCACCGCGAAAGGAAACGCAGGATGCCTCGCTCCCTCTCCCAGCACGCCGTCGTCATCGGTGCGAGCATGGCCGGCCTCGCGACGGCCCGGGTCCTCGCCGACCACTTCGAGTCGGTGACCGTGATCGACCGGGATCCGCTGCCGGAGGGCACCGGTCCCCGCAAGGGCGTGCCCCAGGGCCGTCAGGCCCACGCGCTCCTCTCCGGCGGCGCCCGGGCCATCGCCGAGCTGTTCCCCGGCATCATGGACGAGCTGGT
The DNA here is from genome assembly GCA_963813375.1 of uncultured Acidimicrobiales bacterium. Classification (GTDB taxonomy): domain Bacteria; phylum Actinomycetota; class Acidimicrobiia; order Acidimicrobiales; family Ilumatobacteraceae; genus DASTFY01. The sequence goes on from CAWEYT010000005.1 coordinate 80,007, forward strand.
CGCCGACGGTGCGGAGCTCATCGAGTTCAACCGCGGATCCTGGTACCAGGCCGACGGCTACCGGGCCGAGTGCCTGATCGAGCGCCAGGTCGTGTCCGCCAGCCGTCCCTTCATCGAGGCGGGAGTGCGCCGCCGTGTCGCGGCGCTCCCGCACGTCACCATCGAATCCGGTCAGGCCGTCGAGACCCTCCTCCACGCGGCCGGTCGTGTCACCGGTGTCAAGGTGTTCGACGGGACAGCGTCGCGTGACATCGCGGCCGACCTCGTGGTCGACTGCTCGGGTCGCGCCTCGCACGGCGCGCTCTGGATGGAGGACCTCGGGTACCAGGCGCCGGAGACCGTCGAGGTGCGATGCGACGTGCGCTACGCCTCCGTGGTCGTGCCCCGGCGCCAGGGTGACCTGGACAAGACGTTCTCGGTCACCATCGAGTCCCCGCCGCACGGCAAACGGGCCGCCTTCCTGCTGCCCATCGAGGGTGACCGGTGGATCGCCACCATCACGGCCGGCTACGGGGCGGAGGCCCCGACCGACGAGGCCGCCTTCCGCGCCGCCGCCGCCAGCCTGCCTTCGCCCGAGATGCACCAGGTGCTCGCGGGCCTCGACGAGCTCGGCCCCGTGGCCATCCACCGGCTGGTGTCCAGCAAGCGCCGCCGCTACGAGCGGCTGCGCGACGTCCCGGCCGGGTTCCTCGCCCTCGGCGACGCCATCTGCAGCTTCAACCCGCTGTACGCCCAGGGCATGAGCAGCGCTGTGCTCCAGGCCGTCGCCCTCGGGGAGTGCCTGCAGGGGCAGGGGAACGACCAGGCGCTGGTGCGGGCCTTCTACCGCCGGGCGGCGAAGGTGATCGCCAACCCGTGGCAGATCGCCGTCGGGTCCGACTTCGCCTACCCCGAGACCACCGGCCCCAAGCCGGCCGGCACGGATCTCGTCAACCGGTACATCGCGCGGGTGCTCAGGGCGGCGCAGGTGTCGCCCGAGGTCAACACCGCGATGATCCTGGTCCAGAACCTGCTGGCGCCACCCTCGTCGCTGATGCGGCCCTCGATGATGCGGGCCGTGCGCCGGGCATCGCGCGATCTGGCCCGTCACCGCAAGGTCGACGGCGGGGCCGGGCGCCGGCCGGCCGATGCCGTGGCGGCCGGCGCCTGATCGGGTGCGTCCGTCAGCCCGTGGGTCAGCCCGGCACCGGCACGACGCGCAGGTACGGCTTGAGCGCCACCCACCCGTCGGGGAAGCGCTCCCGCGCCTCGTCGTCGGACACGGCCGGGACGATGATGACGTCCTCGCCCTGCTTCCAGTTCACCGGGGTCGACACCTTGTGGTTGGCCGTGAGCTGCAGGGAGTCGATCACCCGGAGGATCTCGTCGAAGTTGCGGCCGGTGCTCTGGGGGTAGGTGAGCGTCAGCTTGACCTTCTTGTCAGGTCCGATGATGAACACGCTGCGCACGGTCGTCGTGTCGCTGGCGTTGGGGTGAATCATCCCGTAGAGGTCCGAAACGACCCGACTCGGATCGGCGATGAGCGGGAAGTTGAGAGTGCAACCGGTGACGTCTTCGATGTCACGCGCCCAGAGGTGGTGGGAGTCGACGGCGTCGACGCTGAGGCCGATGACCTTGCAGTTGCGGGCCGCGAACTGGTCCTTGAGCCGGGACACTTCCCCCAACTCCGTCGTGCACACAGGCGTGAAGTCCTTGGGGTGCGAGAACAGCACCCCCCAGCTGTCGCCCAGCCAGCGGTGGAACTGCAGGGTCCCGTCGGTGGTCTCGGCCGTGAAGTCGGGGGCTTCGTCGCCTAGCTGGAGGGCGCGGACGGCGGTGGTTTGCATGGTGGTGCTCCTTGGTCACGTGGCGCCCGGCCCGTTGCCGGTCACGTGGTGACGGTGACAGTCACCGGTTGACCGGCGGTGGAGAACCGGTAGAACGCCGCCGCCGAGCGGCGGGCGTAGCCTGGTGACGAGGGAGAGGGAGATGCGGTTCGGCATCCTGGGGCGGCTCGAGGTGTCCAGCGACGGCGGCGCGGTGCCGCTCGGCGGTGCTCGCCAGCGGGCGGTGCTGGCCCGGCTGCTGGTGGACGTGGGGCGCGTCGTCACCGCCGACCGGCTCGTCGAGGACGTCTGGGACGGTCTCCCGCCGACCACCGCGGCGAAGACGCTCCAGAAGTACGTCTCCGAGCTGCGCAAGGTGCTGCCCGACCAGGCGCTCCGCACGGCCGGGCGGGGTTACGTGCTCGACGTCGATCCCGACGTCGTCGACGCTCGGCGGTTCGAGCGCCTCGTCCAGCAGCAGGACTTCGGTGCGGCGCTCGACCTCTGGCGGGGCGAGGTCCTGGCCGATCTCGGTGAGCTCGGTTTCGTGGTCCCGGAGCGCGCTCGCCTCGATCAGCTCCGGCTCGCCGCGGTGGAGGGCCGAATGGAAGAGGCCCTGGCCGGTGGGCGGCATGCCGAGGTCGTGGGCGAGCTGGCCGAACTGGTCGACGCCCATCCGTTGCGCGAACGGTTGGTGGCATTGCACCTCCTGGCCCTGTACCGCTCCGGTCGCCAGGTCGAGGCGTTGCGCGCCTACGAGGATCACCGGCGGCGCCTCGCCGATGACATCGGCGTGGAGCCGGCAACACAGTTGCGGCACCTCGAGGCGGCGATCCTCCGCCACGATCCGGTGCTGGACCTGTCGCCGGTGTCGTCGTTGGGATCGGCGCCGGGGGCGCCGTCGGCGTCCCGGGGCAACCTGCCCCTGTCGCTCACGTCGTTCGTCGGTCGGGCCCACGACGTGGCGTCGTGCCGGCTGGCGGTGGCCGAGCACCGGTCGGTGACCCTCACCGGACCGGGCGGCGTCGGCAAGACCCGTCTGGCCCTCGAGGTGGCAGCCACGCTGGCGGACGAGCTCCCGGGCGGGGCGTGGCTGGTGGACCTCGCCGGCGTGGCCGACCCCGACCTGGTGGCCGGAGCGGTGGCCACCACGCTGGCAGTGGACGTGCGCCATGCGCTGGACGACGAGGCCGCGCTCATGTCCGCGCTGTGCCGGCGTCCGGCCCACCTCGTCGTGCTCGACAACTGCGAGCACGTCGCCGAGCGGTGCGCCGCGCTCGTCGGTTCGCTGCTGGCCGGCTGCCCGGAGCTGCGAGTGCTGGCCACCAGCCGGCGCCCGCTCGGGGTGGCGGGCGAGTTCGTGCGGCCGGTGCGCCCGCTCGACGCAGAGCCGGCCGTGGCGCTCTTCACCGACCGGGCGCGCCTGGCCGGAGTCGACCTCGGCACACCCGAGGCCGCCGGTGCGTTGGCCGCCGGCGCGGCGGTGATCTGCCGGCAGCTCGACGGGCTTCCGCTGGCCATCGAGCTGGTGGCGAGCCAGGTGCGGGTGCTCACGCCGGTCGAGATCGCCGCCCGCCTGGACGACCAGCTTCGCTTCCGTGGGCGGGCGACGGCCGCCGCGCCCCGCCAGCGCACGCTGCACGACATGGTGGCCTGGAGCTACGAGCTCCTTCCCGCCGACGCCCAGCGCCTCTACGCGCGCCTCGGGGTGTTCGCGGCCTCGATGACCTTCGCCGCCGCTGAGGCCGTGGCGGGCGACGCGGACCTCCTGCCCGTCGACGGTCCCCCCGTCGACATCCTGGGCTCCCTGACCACGCTGGTCGATCACTCGTTCCTGACCCGGGAAGGGGACAGCGGATCGCGGTACCGGCTGCTCGAGACGCTGCGGCTGTTCGCGCTCGAGCGCCTGGAGGAGTCGGGCGAGACGGACCTCGCCCACCGCGCCCACGCCGTCTACTTCTGCGGGTTGGCCTCCGATGTCGGCCGGCATCTGTACGGTCCGGAGGAGCGAGCCCGGCAGGCTGTGCTGGACGCCGAGGAGCCCAACCTCCACGCCGCGCTCCGCTGGGCGGAGGCCCATGAACCGGCGCTGGCCTTCCGACTGGCCGCGGCACTCTGGCCGTACTGGGACGCGAAGTGGAGCGAGCGCCACGCCGTGCCGTACCTCGCGGGGTTGCTGTCCCGGCCCGACCTCGACGTGCCGGCCGAGGATCGGGCGTGGGGCCTCGTGGTGGCCGCCGAGCTGGCCGCCAACCCCGGCGACGCGCGGCGGGCCCACCCGTGGGCCACCGAGGCGGTGGCCGCCTTCAGGGAGCTGGGTGACGAGCGCGGCCTCGCGCACGCCTTGCTGGCTCTCGGCGCGGCGGCCGGGAACCAGGGGGCCCTCGACGAGGCGGACGTGGCCCTCGACGAGGCCATGGCCATCACCCGACGCCTGAACGATCCAGCCCTCGAGGGCCAGCTCCTCAACTTCGTCTCCTTCGTCGCCTCGCGGCGTGGGGATCACGCGCTGGCCGCCGAGCTGAGCCGCCAGGAGCTGGCGACGTGGACGGCCATCGGCAGCAGGCGCGGGCAGGCGACGGCGATGCGGCACCTGGCCGTCGCCTGCCAGCACCTCGGCCGGCTGGACGAAGCCAGTGACCTGTGCGCGCAGGCCGCCGAGGTCTGGAGGGAGCTCGATGATCCGGCCTCGCTGGCCCATGTGCAGATCACCCAGGCCGACATCGCAAGGATGCGGGGCGATCTGGCCGCGGCCGAAGCGCTGTACGACCAGGCACTGGCCGAGCTCGGCTCGATCGGTGACCGCCGGTGCACCGCGTCCATGTTCAAGAACCTGGCCATGATCGCGGCCTGCCGTGGGGACCACGGCCGCAGCATCGAGCTGTTCCAGGCCGGGCTGCACCTTCGTCACGAGCTGGGCGACGAGGCCGGCCTGGCCGAGTGCCTCGAGGGGCTGGCCGAGGTGAGCTCGGTGAGTGGTGACCACGGCACCGCCGCCACGCTGCTGGCTGCTGCCGCCGCGCTGAGGCTGCGGACCGGGTCCCGCGCCTCGCCCGAGGAGCAGGCGACGACCGAGGCCCTGCTGGAGCAGGCCCGGACCCACCTCGATCCGGCCTCCTTCGCCCGGGCGCTCGACCGGGGCCGCTCGTTCTCTCTCGGCGAGCTCGTCGAGTTCGCGCGGGGGACCGGCCGAGGGGCACCATGATGGGGCGAAACCGTCCAGCAACAGGCCGAGAAGCACGGGAGGCACGATGCGAGTGGGGGTCCTGACCGGGGGCGGCGACGTCCCCGGGCTCAACGCCAGCATCAAGGCTGTCGTCATGAGGGTGACCGCCGAAGGCCAAACCGCGGTGGGCCTGCGCCGTGGTTGGGCGGGACTCCTGGAGTGCAACCCGGACGATCCGGACTCCGTGGCGGCCTGCACCATGGTCCTGGACCCGAACTCCGTGCGCACGATCGACCGCAGCGGCGGCACGGTCCTCCACAGCTCGCGCACCAACCCGGCACGCGTCCGCTCCTCGGAGGTGCCGGCGTTCCTGGCCGACCTCGTCGAGGGTGAGGGTCCGCACGATCTGACCAAGCACTGCCTGTCGGTGCTGGAGCGCCTCGGCATCAATGCTCTCGTCCCCATCGGGGGCGACGACACCCTGTCGTTCGCGCTGCGCCTCTCGGACGAGGGGTTCCCGGTCGTGGCCATCCCCAAGACCATGGACAACGACGTCCACGGGACCGACTACTGCATCGGCTTCTCCACGGCCGTCACACGCACCGTCAACTTCATCCACCAGCTCCGCACCAGCGCCGGATCGCACGAGCGGCTCGCGGTGGTCGAGGTGTTCGGCCGGTACAGCGGCGAGACGTCGCTGGTGTCGGCTTACCTGTCGGGTGTGGACCGAGCGGTCATCTCCGAGGTCCCGTTCGACATCAACCGGCTGACCGACCTGCTCATGTCCGACAAGCGGGCCAACCCCAGCGGCTACGCCATGATGACGATCTCGGAAGGCGCCACCATCGTCGGCGGCGAGATGGCCCTGCGCGGCGAGGCCGACGCCTACGGACATCAGAAGCTGGGGGGCATCGGCGAGCTGACCGGCGAGCTGATCCGGGAACGGACCGGCGAGGGCATCATCGTCCAGCACCTCGGCTACCTGATGCGCTCGGGAAACCCCGACTCGCTGGACCTCATGGTCGCCGTCAACTACGGCGTCATGGCGGCCGATCTCCTGCTGGAAGGGCTGGCGGGCCGCCTGGTCGCCCTGCGCATGGGCAATTACCTCAACGTGCCTCTCGGGGTGACGCGCCAGGGGGTGAAGCGGGTGGACGTCGACGCCCTCTACGACGTCGCCTCCTACCGCCCCAAGATCCGCCACGTCGACGGCAAGCCCATGTTCCTGTACTGATTCGTCACGCGGGGACGGATCAGGGGCGGTGTTCCGCAGCGAACTCCTCGGCCTGAAGCTCGACGTCCCGCGGGCGGGCGCGAGCCGGCAGCCAGCGCAGGATGACGAAGACGCCGATGAGGGTCACGAGCGCTCCCGCGGGAGGCCAGGTGCAGCCCGTCCATGAAGGCCGACCGCGCGGCCTGCGTGATGAGGTCCCCGGCCGCGCCGCCGACGGTGGAAGCCGCTTGCAGCGCACCGCCGACCGAGTCCTGCGCAGCGTCGACCGCGCTCGCCGGGATGTCGCTCCCGGACAGGGAGTCGACGACGCGCGAGCCGTAGACGGAGGTGAACACGCTGCCGAGGACGGCGACGCCGAGCGCTCCCCCGACCTGGCGGGTGGTGTCGTTGACGGCTGAGCCCACGCCGGCCTTCGCCAGCGGCAACGACCCCATGATCGACTCGGTGGCCGGAGCCATGGTGAGCGCCAGACCGCAGGCCATCACGACCATCCGCCAGGCCAGCTGCGGGTACGGCGTGTCGGCGGACACGAACGACATCAGCAACAGCCCCAACGTGGTGAGCACCATGCCGGCCGCCACCACCAGCTTGGTGCCGAAGCGGTGCACGAACCGTGGCGACAGCGGGGCCACGATCATCATCGGCAGCGCGATGGCCAAGAGCCGCACGCCCGACTGCAGCGGGGAATACCCCAGCACGAACTGCAGGTACTGGGTGTAGATGAAGACCGAGCCGAACAGGGCGAAGAAGGTGAGAGTGATGCCGGCGCTGGCCGCACTGAACCGGGGGTTGCGGAAGAACCCGAAGTCGAGCATCGGGTGGTCGCAGTGCAACTCCCACCAGGCGAAGCCCGCGAGCAGGATGGCGGCGATCACGAAGACCCCGACCGTCATCGGATCGGCCCAGCCGTGGCGCGGGGCCTCGATGATGGCGAAGAGCAGGGCGCCGAGCCCGGTGATCGAGAGCACCGCTCCGAGCGGATCCAACCGTGGGGCCGCCGGGTCCTTGGAGTCCGGGATGAGGAAAACGCCCGCGATCAGTCCGACGAGGACGATGGGCAGGTTCACGAGGAACACCGAGCCCCAGTAGAAGTGCTCCAGGAGGAAGCCTCCCGCCAGCGGGCCGAGGGCGGCCGCGAGGCCGGCGGTGGCCGCCCATATACCGATGGCCTTGCCCCGCTCGCGGTCGGGGAAGACGTTGGTGATGATGGACAGGGTGGCGGGCATGATGAACGCGCCGCCCACACCCATCGAGGCCCGGCTGAGGATCAGCGTCTCCGGTGAGTCGGCCAGCGCGGACGCCAACGAGCCGAGCCCGAAGATCAGGAAGCCGACCTGGAGCGCCGGCCGGCGGCCGAACCGGTCACCGAGGCTGCCCGCGGTCAGCAGCAGCCCGGCGAACACGAGCGTGTAGCTGTCGACGATCCACTGCAGCTCGGTGTTGGTGGCGTCGAGCTCGCGGACGATGGCCGGCAGGGCCACGTTGAGGATCGAGTTGTCGAGGACGATGACGAGCAGGCTGAAGCACAGGACGGCGAGGATGAGCCAGCGCCGCTGCTCGGCCCCATCTCCTCGCTGGGCCTGCACCCGCTCCGAAACCCGCATCCCGGCGAGGGTAGGACCGAAGCTTGACGCCTGCAAGCTTTCGGGCCCGCCGGAGAAGGCGGGAGCCCCGGGTCAGGCGCGCTTTCCGTACAGAGATGTCAGAAAGTGCCACGACGTCTCACCTTCTGACATCTCCGTTCAAGAATGGGAGGCGGAGCGGACGGTGGCGGTGCCCGACGCCGCGGCGATGTGCTTCGCGGTGTCCGTGTAGTGGCGCAGGCGGCTGACCTTCCCATCGCCGTCGAAGGTCCACAGGTGGAGCTCCTCGTCGCGGTAGGAGCCGCCGTTGGGCAGGTGGGCCTCGATCACGATCTCGGCCGTGACCTGGTTGCCACCCTCCATCAGCGACAGGACCTGGAAGTCCGTGACCTCCCACGTCCCGACGGTCCCGAAGAACTCGGCCACCCCGGCCTTGCCGTGGCGGGGCACGAGGTGGTTGACGCCGGCGGCCTGCGCGCTGTTGTCGTCCCACGCCTCCCAGGCCACGTCGTCGGCCATGAGGTCGAGGATGCCGGGGACGTCGCCTTGGCCGAACGCCTGGTAGATCGCCTGCACGGTGGACAGGTTGCTCATGGTGGTACCTCCTATGATGCTTCGGTAGCAACCATTCGACACGAACTATTGCACGGATCACCGCGATCATCCGAGCCCGGATGACGAGCCCTCCTCCGAGGTCGAGCTCGTACGCCGTGCTGCTGCTCATCGCCCTCCGGGGGCCGTCGTCGCCGTACGACCTCAAGCGGGCGCTCGTCCGCCTGGCCGCCCAGTTCTGGGCCGTCCCGCACACCCAGGTGTACGCCGAGACGGCCCGCCTGGCCGACGAGGGACTGCTCAGCGTGCAGGCCGATGCCGAAGGGCGGCGCCGCCGGACCTACGCCCTGACCCCGCTCGGCCGGCAGCGCCTCGACGCGTGGCTGGCCGACCCGGGCGCCGGCGGGATCGAGATCCGTGACGAGGCCGAGCTCAAGCTGCTGGGCACCGAACTGAGCGACCGGGAGCAGGTCCGCGCCCTCGCGGCGCGCCAGGTCGAGCTGTACCGGAAGCGACTGGCCGAGCTGGACCTCATCGCCACCGACGCCAGGCAGCGTCCCGAACGCGCCCTCCGCTACCTCGGGGTGCCCCTCGGCCGCGCCGTCTACGCAGCGGCGCTCGAGTTCTGGGAGTCCATGGCCGCCGATCCACCGGGGCCGGCGCCGTCCTGACCGATCACGAGACGCCGGCCGGGACGCGGGTCGCGTCGACGAAGGCCTCCACCGACCACCAGCGGTCGTAGACATCCTCGCCGACCAGGTCGATGAGCGGCCGGACCTGGCTGGCGTGGGCCCGCAGCGCGGCAGCCTTGCGGCGAGCCAGCCAACCGTCGCAGCGGACGATGGCCGCGGCCTCGTCGTCCGGTGTCTCCGGCGGCGCGGCATCGGCGGGGAAGATGCCGATCGACGTCGTTGAGGCCGCCCCACTCCTGGTGGAACGAGGGGAGCAGCGTGGCGTACCAGAGCCGGGATCCCGGGTAGTGCCTGCGCCGCGACGCCCAGGCGGCGGTCGTCCACGCCGACACCGCGCAGTGGTCGGGATGGCCGGTCATGCCGTCGGGCCCGAACGTGACGATCGTGTGGGGCTCGACGGCGTCGATGATCTCGCCGATCGTCGTGATGGCCTCGCCCTCGTCGGCGTCCGCGCACGCGCCGTCGCTGTACCCGAGCCACCGGTGCTCGTCGACGCCGATGGCCGCCAGGCTGGCCGCCATCTCCTTGCGGCGGCTGCGGGCCAGGCGGGCCGGCGGCCAGCAGTCCGGGTCGTCGGTGCCGTGCTCGCCGGCGGTCGCCGTGACGACGACCACCCGGCGGCCGTGGCGGCGGGCCAGCGCCATGAGGCCGGCCGAGAGGTAGGCCTCGTCGTCGGGGTGGGCCCAGACGCCGAGGACGGTGCCCAGCTCGGCGGTGGGGTCACCGGTGTCCAGGGACCAGCGCTGTGGATGGATCAGGGGCATCATGGTCGGCTCCGTGCGGGGTGGCGCTGATGGGACGACGGTAGGGACGGGACCTTCTCCCGACCTTCCCCGCGCCCACGCGCACCCGCGGTACGCGACGATCGCGCCCGTGGATGACGTGGTGAGGGTGCCCACGCGTGGGCAGGGCGGCGCGGGGCCATGACAACGGTACGCATGGAGCTGCTGGGTGGTTTCGACGTCACCGTCTCCGGCGACGTCGTGCCGGCGCGGGCGTGGACGCGGAAGCAGGCCGCCACGCTCGTCAAGCTGCTCGCGCTGCGACCCGAGCGCCGGCTCCACCGCGAGCAGGTCCTCGACCTCGTCTGGCCGGACGACGCCATGGACACCGCAGCGGCCAAGTTGCACAAGGCCGCGCACTACGCCCGCAAGGTCACCGGCCACCCGGAGACCATCGTGCTCGGCGGCGACGTGGTGCAGCTGTTCCCTGGCGTCGACCTCACGGTCGACGCCGTCGACTTCGAGCAGGCCGCCACGGAGGCGTTGGCCAGCGCCGACAGCGGGCTGGCGGCCGAGGCGGCGCGGCTCTACCGGGGCGACCTGTTGCCCGACGACATCTACGAGGACTGGGCGGCGGCGCCCCGTGACCGGCTGCGGCAGCTCTACGTCGGGGTCCTGACGCTGCTGGAGCGGTGGCAGGACGTCGTCACCGTCGATCCGGGCGACGAGAGGGCGCACCTGGAGCTGATGCGGCAGTTCGTGGGCGCGGGCGACCGCTACAGCGCGCTCCGCCAGTACGACCGCTTGGACCGGACGCTCCGGGCCGAGCTCGGGGTCCAGCCCAGCCGGGAGGCGGTCCAGCTCCGCGATCGCCTGCTCCACCAGGAGGCCACCCAGCTCCCCGAGGAGGAGTCGCTGGTCGGGCGGGCGGGCGAGCTGGCGGCGCTCGAGCGGATGTTCGACGCAACGGCCCGTCGCGGGGCGCGCACCGTCATCCTCACGGGCGAGCCGGGGATCGGCAAGACGGCGCTCCTTCGCCGCATGACCGACGAGGCCGCGGCCCGGGGCTGGCGGGTCGGCGTCGGCGTCGGCGCGTCGGTCGAGGGAGCGTGGGCGTACGCGCCGCTGCTCGATGCGGTCGCCGACCTCTGCCGTCGCCAACCGGCGCTGCTCGACGGGCTGGCCGATCTCTACCGGCAGGAGATCGACAGGGTCCTGGCGGGGATCGAGGCGCCGTGGTCCGGCCGGAACACCCATCAACGCCTCTTCGTGGCGGTGGCCGAGCTCCTGCGGCTGGCCGCGGCGACCACGGGCGCGGTGCTGGCCATCGACGACGTCCAGGATGCCGACGAGGCGACGCTGCGCCTGCTCCACTACCTGCCGCGCGCCCTCGCCGAGGCGAACGTCGTGCTGCTGCTGGCCCACCGCACCGGCCCGCCCACCCCAGGAACGCTCGACCAGCTCCGCACCAGCCTGCTCGGCCGCCACGGGGGGATCGAGCTCGAGCTGGCGCCCCTCGACGGCGAGGCCATCGACGAGCTGGTGGCCCGCCACGCGCCCGACGCGCCCGCCGAGCAGCGCGAGCGCATCGCCATGCTCTCTCGTGGCAACCCGTACATGGCGATCGAGCTGGCCGAGCGGGCCGGCGGGCCGTCGTGGGTGGCCGACCTCGACGTCCTCGCCGTCGCCGGCATCCCTCCCGCGACCCGGGAGCTCCTGCAGCGCGTCGCTGTGGCCGGCTCCACCTTCGACATCGACGAGTTCGTCGCGCTCTCGGGCTTGCCGTCCGAGGAGGCCTTCGCGCAGCTCGACCACGCGATCGCCCTGCGGATCCTGGAGCCGGCCGACGCCGGCTTTCGCTTCCGCCATCGGTTGGTCCGGGACGTGCTGCGGGAGGACCTGCCACCCCATCGCCGGCAACGCATCCACCGTGACACTGCTGATCGCCTCGAGGCGCTCGGAGCCTCACCGGCCCGGGTCGGCCATCATCTGATCGAGGCCGGTGAGGCCCGGCGGGCCGTGCCCCACCTCCTGGCCGCGGCCGACACGGAGGCGTCGCTCGGCGCCTACCGGGACGCGCTCGCCCTGCTCGAGGCCGTCCGGCCGGACGCGGTCGGTGAGGACCGGGCGCGCCTGCTGGTGCTGCGGGCGGACCTCCTCATGGCGATGGGCGACCCCGCCGCCGTCAGCGCCTATCGCGAAGCCCTCGAGCTGGCGGGGGAGTCCGAGCGGCGTCGGTTGGTCGCCCGTCTGGCCCGGGCGGCGGTGATGGCGGGCGACCTGGACACGGCCGAGGTCTCGCTCGAGGGCATCGAGCCCGACGGCGGCCCGGACGACGGGGAGATCCTCCTGGCGCAGGGCCACACCGCGTTCTACACGTCGAACTACCCGAAGGCGGCAGAGGTCGCCGAGGAGGCCCGCCGGCGCGTGCTGGCCGGCGACAAGACCTGGCAGGTGTTGGACCTGGTCTCGCTGCAGGGCCTGCTCGCCCATCAGCGGGGCGAGTGGTTCGACCGCATGCGGGGCGAGCTGCGCCGCACCCGCGATGTCCCCGAGGTGGCCAACGCCGTCTTCGACGGCTACCTCTGCCCGGCCGAGTACCTCCTCTACGGCCCGACTCCCTACGCGGACGTGATCGAGACGGCGCGCGGCCTGCGGGCCACGGCGCTGCGCAGCGGTGCGCTGCGAGCGGTGGCGTTCGCGTCGGCGCTGATCGGGGAGGCGGCCCTGCTGTCCGGCGACCTCGAGCTGGCCGCCGACGAGCTCCAGGAATCCGTCGACCTTCACCACGTCCTCGGCTCGTCGGCCGGCGAGTCCCATTCCCTCCAGCGGCTGGCCGAGGTCCGTCTGGCGGCCGGCGATCGGGAAGGCGCCAGCGCGCTCCTCGATCAGGCCCTGCCATTGGCCAGGTGGTCGATCATTGCCAACCACCTGCTCCAGCGGATCTACGGCACGATGATCGAGGCCGCGGCCGACCCGCTCGTGGCGCGAGCCGTCGTGGACCGCGCGGAGTCCACACTCGGGCTCGAGGACCGCTGCCGGTTCTGCTCGGTCATGCTCTCCGTGCCGGCCGTCGGTGCGTGCGCGGACGTCGGCGACTTCGACCACGCGCACCGCCACCTGGCGGTGGCCGAGCGGTCGACGACGCTGTGGGAGGGCACCGCGTGGGAGGCCGCCGTCGCCGAGGCGGCCGGCCGGCTGGCGCTGGCTGAGGGAGATCCCGATCGAGCCGCCGAGCGGCTGCGCGTGGCGGTGGCCGGCTTCGAGCGCGCCGGGCAGCCGCTGGACGTCGAACGCTGCCGGCGCCGGCTGGAGGCCGTCGGCGCCTGATGGCGTGGGAGCGTCAGCGGACGGCGGTGCGGCGGTCCAGCACCCGGACGGCGGCGACGAGGAAGGCGACGGCGAAGGCCACCAGGGCGACCGCCGGTGCCATGGCGCCTCCGGAGAACGCCTGCCCGTGCTGCTCGGTCACGAGGGCGGCGCCGGGCCCTCCGGCGAACCGCGTCGGCAGGTCGAGGATCCGGCCGAGCGATTCGAACGCCCACCGGTCAGGGGTCACGACGCTGATGAGCTGACCGGCGGTCGCCATGGCCTGGACCGGGAGCACGGCGCCGCCGAAGAGCACGGCCGGGAAGCAGAGCATCGGCAGCGCGAGCGTGGCCTGCGACGGATCGGACACCGCCGCCGAGGTCAAGAGCCCGAGGGCGAGGGCGGCCACCGCGTCGAGGACGAGGACGCCGACGAGGGCGGCGGTCGTGCCCGGCGAGGCGCCGGGGAGCCGCCCCGTGACATACAGCGCGGCGACCATGGCGACGACGACCCCGAGCAGGACCGGCAGGAGCACCGCCACCTTGGCCAGCAGGTACGGCACCACGCCGACGCCCACGTGGCGCTCGCGGCGCACGACCGCCATCTCGGTGACCACCTGGAGCAGGCCGTAGGTCAGGCCGAAGAAGAAGGCAGCGAAGGCCAGCCAGTAGGTGGTGCCGACGGCGGCCAGCGGATCGCCCTGCTGGTCGAACGCGCCGGGCCGGAACAGGATCACGAACATGGCGATGATCAGGACGGGTGCGCCGAGCATGATGGCGAGAGTCAGGCGGTTGCGCGCCAGCACCTCGAGGTTTCGGCGGCACAGCACCGCCCACTGCTGCCGGAGCCGGTGGTTCGTGTGCGCGCGGGCCTGTGGGCGGGCCACCGGACGGCAACTCGCGCGAGGCGGCCCGGTCCGTACTGCGGTCGGCGCGGGCGGCGACGCGTCGTCGGGGAGACGGTCGAGCGCGCGGTAGACGTCGGCGAGGGTCGCCACGCCGAAGTGCTCCAGGGCCGCGGCAGGCTGACCCTGGAACACGAGACGGCCGCCGGGCCCGAGGATGATCACCTCGTCGCACTGCTCGACGTCGTCGGGGCTGTGCGTCGTCACCATCACCGTCGAGCCGTTGGCGGTGAGGGCCTTCAGTGAGCCCATGAGAGTCCGGGCGGTACCGGGATCAAGGCCGGATGTCGGTTCGTCGAGGAAGAAGGCGCGTGGTCGGGTCAGGAGCTCCACGGCGATGCTGACGCGCTTGCGCTGACCGCCGCTGAGGCGCCCGACGGCCGTCGACACCCGATCGGTCAGTCCCAGCGCGTCGATGGTCTCGTCGACCCGCGCGTCGAGCGCGGCCCCTGTGAGTTGGGGCAGCCGGAGCCTGGCCGCGTGTCGGATCGTCGCCCGCACCGGGAGGTCCCGGTGGATGATGTCGTCCTGGGGGACGTAGCCGATCGCGCCGTGGAGTTCCTCCCGATCGCGGTGCACGTCCCGCCCGTCCAGGAGCACCTGCCCTGAGCTGGGGGTGCGGAGTCCGGCCAGGGTCTCCAGCAGGGTCGTCTTGCCCGACCCACTGGCGCCGATGACAGCTACGAGCCGGCCAGGCTCGACGGCGACCGACACCTCGCTCAGGATCCTGCTGCCGGACCGCAGGACCCTGCTCACGCCTTCGGCCTCGATGCACACCCCGGGCAGAGGCGGATCGGGGGTGGGTTGGGTCGGGTGGACGGTGATGGTGCTCATGGCTCGGAACGTACGGAGCCCGCCTTCTCCCGACCTTCTCCCTGCGCCGTCGCGGAGTCGTCCCTGCGGACAGCAGGTCATCACGTGATCTCCACGCCCTCTCCAAGCCTCGTCACCCGCCGATGCCGGACCATGGGACCTGCCCGGCGGCACCGGGGAAGGTCCGGGGAAGCCGCCAGGGAGACCATCGACACCACCACATCGAGGAGACCGAGATGATCGAGCAACTGTTCAACGGAAGCGGCGTGTGGGCGGCATCAGCATGCCGGTGGCACGCGGTGCCCACGTCGGGCCACGACCGAGGGGCGAACCGCACCTGGCCGGGAAGGGCCAAGCGGGCCAGACCGGCACGCGGGCAATGAGCGCGCCGACCGCAACGACGACAGGCACGTCGCCCGGCCTCCGGAGGTCGGGCGACCTGCGCGACGGCGCCATGGCCATCGCGCCGTTGCTGATCGGCTTCGCTCCCTATGCCGTCGTCGTCGGGTCGGTGATCGGCGCCCACCGCTCGCCGGCAGCCGGCTGGGCCGGCATCTGGTTGATCTTCGGCGGCAGCGCGCACCTGGCCACGCTGCATGCCCTCGACGACGGCAGCGCCGTGCTCGCCGCGCTCACCGGCCTCCTGGTCAACGCCCGGCTGCTCGTCTACAGCGCCTCGCTGGGCGGCCGGTGGCGGCACCAGCCACTCTGGTTCCGCTTCGCCGCCGCGCCGTTCATCGTCGATCCGACATGGCTGGTCGCCGACCAGCGCGCCCGCGAGCCGGGCACCCTGGCCGCCGAGCGCCGCCACTTCTTCGGCGCCGCCCTCAGTCTCGCCGCCGTCTGGGGCGCTCTCGTGACGCTCGGGATGGTGCTCGGCGCGCGGGCCGGCGCCAGCCTGGGGCTGGACGTGGCCGTCCCCCTCTGCCTGTTCACGCTCGTCGCTCCCCGCCTGCGTGACCGGCGCGGCATGATCGTTGTGGTCACCACCGGTGTCACCGCGGTCCTGACCGCGGGTTGGCCGGCCGGTTCGGGGCTCCTCGTGGCCATCGTCGCCGGCACGATCGCCGGTGGGTTCGCGTCCAGGGGACCGTCGTGACCGCGTGGATCGTCATCGTGGCCGTGGGCCTCGGCAGCTACGGACTGCGGGTCGGGCCGTTGCTGCTCCGCAGCCGGTTCGAGCCGTCACCGGTGGTCGACGAGCTCATCCGCCACGCCGGCACGGCAGCCGTGAGCGCCCTGCTCGTCACGTCGTGCCTGCGGGTGGTCGAGCGGGGGCCGGTGCTCCCGGTGGTCGCCGCGCTCGCGGTCGGCGCCGTCCTGGCGTGGCGGAACAAGCCCATGTACTCGATCGTCGCCGCGGGCATCGGCTGCCAGTGGGCCGTTCACCTGCTCCTGGCGCTCTGAGCCGAGCGGTCAGCCCAGGGACGCGTAGACCGCCTCCAGGATGGCGACCTTGCGCGGGTCGCCGGCCAGCACGCTGCCCATCTTGTTCATGACCCAGGCGACCGCCAGCCCGGCCTCGGGATCGGCCATGCCGAACGAGCCGCCGTAGCCGTCGTGGCCGATGGCGCGGGGGTTCGGACCGTACTGGCCCTCAGGGCCGCTCAGGACGACGCCGAGCGCGAACTCCATCGGCGCCCCCGCCATGCCGGCACCGAGCAGCAGGTCCACCCCGCGGCCCTGTCCCTCCCGGATGCGTTCGGCGCCCGCCGGGCTCAGCAGGCGCACGCCGTCGTGCTCGCCCCCGCCGGCCAGGACGGCGTACACCGTGGCCAGCCCGCGGGCGGTGCCGTGGCCGTTGGCGGCCGGGATCTCGGCCGCCCGCCACGCCGCGGTGTTCGCCACGTCGGCGGCGAACGGCGCCGCCATCGGCGGGTTGGTCAGGGCGGCGATGACCGCCGGGGTGAGCTGGGCGAACATGGACGCCACGTCGCTGTCCGGCGGGGGTGGGTCCATGGCCATCTCGGCGCAGCGGGCCTGGTCGTCCGGCGCCAGCCCGAGATGGACGTCGGCACCGAGCGGCCCGGCGATCTCCTCGGTGATGAAGCGTCCGGGCGAACGACCATCGACGCGCCGGATCACCTCGCCGACGAGCCAGCCGTAGGTGAGGGCGTGGTAGCCGGAGACGGTGCCCGGCTCCCACCAGGGCTCCGTCGCCGCCAGCGTCGAGACGAGCTTGTCCCAGTCGGTGAGGTCGTCGATGGTGACCTGCTCCCGGAATCCACACAGCCCGGCGCGGTGGCTGAGCAGGTAGCGCACGGGGAGCGCCTCCTTGCCGCCGGCTGCGAACTCGGGCCAGTAAGTGGCCACGGGCGTGTCGAGATCGAGCTGCCCGCGGTCGACGAGCATCTGGGCGGCGAGCGCGACCACACCCTTCGTGGACGACCACATGTTGGTCAACGTGTCCGCGGTCCACGGCACCGTCCGGGCCCGGTCGGCCCAGCCGCCCCACTGGTCGACCACGACCTTCCCGTCGTGGATCACGCAGACCCGCGCCCCGAGGTCGCCCCGCTCGGCCAGGTTGGTGGCGAACGCATCGGTCACCGCGCCGAACCCGGGCTCGCACACTCCGTCGATGGTCGACGGATCGGCGGTCGTCATGGGAACACCACCGGGATGGAACGGGGGCCGCGGACCTGCCCACCCGCCCATGTGACCAGGCTCGGGTCCTCCAGCCGGAACTCGGGGATCCGCGCCAGCCACTCCTCCAGCGCCACCCGCATCTCCATGCGGGCCAGGTTCGAGCCCGCACAGCGGTGGATCCCCACCCCGAAGGCCACATGGCGGTTGTGCTGGCGGTCGATCACGACCTGGTCGGCGTCCTCGAAGGCCTCGGGATCGCGGTTGGCCGCGGGGAAGGACATGAGGACGCGCTCGCCGGGCTGCATCGCCACCCCGCCGATCTCCATGGGCTGCCGCACGATGCGGGCCATGGTGACGGGCGAGTAGGCGCGGAGGAGCTCCTCGACCGCGGTCGGGATCATGGCCGGATCCTCGGCCAGCCGCCGGCGGTCCTCGGACTGCTGCGCGAGGTGCCAGAGGGCGGAGCCGATCGAGGACCAGGTCGTGTCGATGCCGGCGATGATCAGCAGCTGGCAGGTGCCGAGCACGTGCGAGACCGGTACCGGCTGCCCGTCGACCTCGCTCCGGAGGAGCTCGGTGATGAGGTCGTCGCGCGGATGACGCTGGCGGTCCTCGATGATCTCGGTGAGGAAGCCGAAGAGTGCTTCTCGCGAGCGCAGGCGCATGGGGATGTCCGTCTGCCCCAGCTCGAGCAGGCCGCGCACCCATTCGGTGAAGTCGTCCGCCCGGTCGGACGGGATGCCCATGAGCTCGGCGATGACGCGCGACGGGATCTGCTGCGCGTACTCGACGGCCGCGTCCGCGCGACCCCGATCCACGAAGCGGTCGATGAGCGACCGGCAGAGCGCGCGGGTGCCGGCCTCGTGCTTCTCGACCGCGCGCGGCGCGAACGCCGGCAGGAGGAGCCGGCGGGACCATCCGTGCTCGGGCGGATCGGAGTCGATCGGCGGCGCGTGCACGTGCTCGGTGCCGGGGACGACCACCCGGGGGACGACGGTGATCTCGACGGACGAGAAGTGCTCGACGTCGTGGGCGATGGCGTGGACGTCGCGGTAGCGCGTCGGGAGCCACGATCCGCCCCATCGCTCGGTGTGGGCGATCGGGCAGCCCCGCAGCTCGTCCCAGCGAGGCGCCGGATCGGCGATGTAGCCGGCATCGAAGATGTCGTAGTCGGACCGCCAATCCTGGACGGGTTCGGTCGTGGTCATCGCAGCTCCCCAGGCCCACGGCGGGTGGCGCCGCACCCGAGGGGAGCGTAGTGCGAGAGCGCGACGTCAGGCCGGGGCCGTCGGCACCCGCCGCACGCCACGCAGGCCGGCCCACGCCAGGTCCGCGACCTGGCGGGCCAGCAGGTTGGCATCGAACTCGTTGCCGAGCGCCACGAGCTGCCGGCTGGCCCCCTCGGCCAGACCGACGAGCGCGTGGGCGAGCGTGCGGCGGTGGGAGGCGTCGATGTCCGCGGCGATGAGCGGTTCGATGGCCTCGGCGATGGCCTCCTCGACGTGCCTGACCGCCTCCGCGAACTCCTCGTCGCGCCGCGCGCCGCTCCCGAACAGCAGCAGGAAGGCTGCGTGGTCGTCGGCCACCCACTGGAAGTACGCGGTGATGCCGGCCTCGGTCTGCGCCTTGCCGTCGAGCGCGCCGGCAGTGGCCTTGGCGATGGCGTCCAGGAGCTGGCGGCCGACCTCGTCGAGCAGCGCGAGGTAGAGCTCGCGCTTGGAGGCGAAGTGCTGGTACAGGACGGGTTTGGTCACCCCGGCCGCCTCGGCGACGTCGTTCATCGACGTCCCGTGGAAGCCCTGGCGCGCGAACACCTCGAGCCCGATGACCAGGAGTTGCTCTCGGCGGGCGGAGGCGGGCAGTCGGGTCGACATGGTTACCAGATGGTAACCGAGGCACGGCTACAGCCCGCGGGCGCGATCCTCCTTCTCCGCCGCCTTGACCGCGTAGCCGAGGACGATCGAGGGGGCGAGGAGCAGCGAGCCGACCACGAGCGCGCCGACGATGGCCGCCACGAGCGGCCCGGTGAACCCCACGACGAAGGCGGCGATGAACAGCGCCACGGCCAGACCGAACAGCAGGTAGCCGACACGGTTGGCCAGCAGCGACCAGTGGGCGATCTGCGCCCGCCGGGCCCGGACGGGATCGTCCGGTGGGACGGGCGGTCGGCGGCTCACGGGGTCCATCCTGCCCGCGCCAGCAGGTCGGCGAGGGTGTCGCGCAGGCGATCGAGCGAGAACCAGCGGCGTACGACCGATCGGTTGTGGGCGAGGTCGTCCTCCATGGCCGCAGGGTCGGCCAGGGCGCGGCGCAACGGCTCGGGGTCGTCCGAGGGCAGCCAGCGGAAGCCGAGCGCGCGGAGCTCGGCCGCCACCGGGTAGTCCCCGACCACGACCGGGCGGCCGAAGACCGCGGCTTCCAGCGGGGGGATGCCAAAGCCTTCCCAGGTCGACGGGTAGAGCACCGCGTCGGCGGCGGCGTACACGTCGGCGCGGCCGGCATGGTCGAACGGAGCTCGCCGGACGGGGACGGTCGCCTGGTCGAGCAGGTGTTGGAGCGTCGGTCCGTAGCCCTCCTCCGCCGGGCCGGGCAGCCAGTAGGTGCCGCCGACGGCGGCCGTGAGCGCGAGGGCGGTGGGGACGTCCTTGCGTTCGATGGCCCGCACCGGGTGGAGGAGCAGGGGGCGCGCCGGATCGGCGTCGAGCCGCGCCCGGACGCCCGCACCGTCCCCGGGTGGCGTGTCCACGTCGATGGCGTTGTAGACGACGTCGGCCCGCAGGCCGCGCTCGGCCAGCTCGGCTGCGGCCAGGTGGCTGATGGCGATGTGACGCCAGGCCGCATCGTCGACCGGCAGTTCGGTGATGTGCGCGAAGCGGGCCCGGTGCCACGGCGGGTCGTGGTGGTGGAGGAGGGCCGGCCGCCCCCGGAGCACCTGCGCCGCCACCCGCGAGGCGGGCAGGTTCATCGGGATGGTCAGCAGGTTCTCGACGACGACCAGCGACGCTCCCTCCAGCGCCCGCTCGAGCTCGGCCGCAGGCGGCGGCACGGTGGCGTCGATGGCCAGACCGGGAACGGTGCGGTCCACCGGGCCCTCGCCGGCCACCGTCCGGGTGCGGAAGCCGAACTCCTCGAAGGCCTGCCGCCAGGTCTCGGCCACGACGGACACACCGTCCGGCCCGCCGAGGCGGAAGGAGAGGAACGCCACGGTCGCCTCCGCCATCGCCGTCATCCTGGCACGGCTCCCGGACACGGCCTCAGGGCCCGCTCCGCGGACACGCCGCCTACAGTCCGCGCCGATGCCGACCGACGAGCCCACCGCCTACGACACCCTCCGCTACGAGGTCACGGGCGCGGTGGCCACGCTCACGATCGACAACCCGTCCAAGCGCAACGCCCTCACGATGGGCACCTTCGCCGAGCTGCGCGACGCGCTGTCGCGCGCCAAGGCCGACCCGGCAGTCCGCGTCGTCGTGCTGACGGGCGCCGGCGAGGAGGCCTTCTCGGCGGGGGCGGACCTGTCCGGGATGGTCGGCAGCGCCGGCCACCTCGAGCTGCACGACGCGCGCGGCGAGCTGGGCCGCTTCATCGGGGACATCTGGTCGCTCGGGAAGCCGACGATCGCCAAGGTGCGGGGCTGGTGCCTGGCCGGGGGCTTCGGGGTGGCGCTGTCGTGCGACATCGTCGTGGCCGCCGACGACGCGGTCTTCGGCACGCCGGAGATCAACGTCGGGATCTGGCCGATGATGATCACGGTGCCGCTGCTGCGGGCCATGCCGCCCAAGAAGGCGCTGGAGCTGATGATGACGGGTCGGCGGGTCTCGGCGGCCGAGGGTGAGCGGCTGGGCTTCGTCAGCCGCGTCGTCGGTGCCGGCGAGCTCGACGCGGCAGTCGACGAGTTGGCGGCCACGCTGGCCGAGAAGGCGCCGGCGGCGATGCGCCTCGGACGCGACGCGTTCTACGACGTGCTCGATCTCGACGTGGCGCACTCGCTGCGCCTGCTGCAGGCAGGGCTCACCATCGTCACCGGCACCGAGGACGCCGCCGAGGGCATGGCCGCCTTCCGGGACAAGCGATCGCCGGAGTGGAAAGGGCGGTGGAGCCGCTGAGCGCGGAGGCTCCGCGGAGGGTTACAGCCAGTCCGCCTGCTTGAAGCGACGGTAGAGGAGGAAGCAGACCGCCAACATGAACAGCAGGATCGCCGGGTAGCCCAAGGGGTGTCGGAGCTCGGGCATGTGGTCGAAGTTCATGCCGTAGATGCCGGCGATCATCGTCGGCACTGCCGCGATGGCCACCCACGCCGTGATCTTGCGCATGTCCTCGTTCTGGCGGATGGACACCTGCGTCTGGTTGGCCTCCAGCACCGTGGACAGCAGGTTGTAGAGGTTGCGGGCCCTCTCCACGGAACGGACGAGGGCGTCGCTGACGTCCCGGAAGAACGGGGCGATGACCGGCGACACCCAGCGGTCGCAGCTGCTGGCCAGCCGGTACAGCGGCGCGGTCAAGGGCTCGATGGCCGACAGCAGGTCGAGCACCTGGCGGATGAGCTCGTAGATCTGGCGGGTGGGCTGCTCCCGGGAGTCGCTGAAGACGTCCCTCTCCAGCTCGCGCTCGCGCTGCTCCAGGGTGTCGAGGACGGGCTCGTAGTCGTTGACCACCCGGTCGGCGATGGCGTGCAGGACCGAGCTCGGGCCGAGCTTGAGGAGGTCGGGCCGGCGTTCGGCCTCCTCCCGGACGCCGGACAGCGGGCTCGCCTGGCCGTGGCGGACCGACACCACGAAGTCCTCGCCGAGGAACACGGAGATCTCGCCGAGGTTCAGCTCGCTGCGGGGCCGGTAGTAGCGGGCGGTGCGCAGCACCATGAAGAGCGTGTCGTCGTAGATCTCGAGCTTGGGCCGGACGTGGTCGCCCAGGGCGTCCTCCACGGCCAGCTCGTGGAGATCGAACATCTTCTGCGCGGTCGTGATCTCGTTCGGGTCCGGCATGTGCAGGCCGAGCCACACGAAGGCTTCCTCCGGGAGGTCGTCCCGTTCGTGCCAGCGCCAGGCGTCGTCGAGCGTGAGCAGCCCGGGAACGCGCTGCCCATCCAGATAGGCAGCACCGTCGACGATCACACCCATAGTCTGACCCAGCCGCTGTGGTAGACGCGCTGCATGACGCAGCAGCCGGACCTGTACGACTGGTCGCCGCTCGTGGCCGACCTCGAGGCGCGTCGCGCCGCCGCCGCTCGCCATGGGCGGGGAGAAGCAGGTCGAGCGCCAGCGGGGCATGGGCAAGCTGCCGGTGCGCGAACGTCTGGACCTGCTGCTCGACCCGGGCAGCTTCGTCGAGTTCGGGATGCTGGCCGACTCGATGGATCCTGCGCTGCAGGCGGACCGGGGCTACCTCGCCGCCGACGGGATGGTGGCGGGCGTCGGCGCCATCGACGGCCGCCGCGTCGCGGTCTGCGCCTACGACTTCACCGTCCTGGCCGGATCGATGGGCGCGATCGGCGAGTCGAAGACCGCCCGCCTGCGGGAGCTGGCGCTGCGCCAGCGCATCCCGGTGGTGTGGCTGCTCGACTCCGCCGGCGCGCGCATCCAGTCGTCGTCGGGCTCGACCTTCGCGGCCGCCGGCGCGCTGTTCCGCGAGCAGGTCACGCTGAGCGGCGTGGTGCCGCAGGTGGCGGCCATGCTCGGGCACTGCGCGGCCGGCACGGCCTACATCCCGGCGCTGGCCGACTTCATCCCGATGGTGAAGGGCACCTCGTCCATGGCTCTCGGGGGCCGGCACCTCGTCCGGGCGGCCACCGGCGAGGAGGTCACCGAGGAGGAGATGGGCGGCTCGGAGGTCCACACCAAGGTCTCCGGCGTCGCCGACCTGGAGGTGGGATCGGACGAGGAGTGCCTCGCCGTCGTGCGGCAGTACCTGTCCTTCTTCCCGTCCCACAACCAGGAGCCGCCGCCGGTGCGGTCGACGTCGGACCCCGTCGACCGTCGGGTCGAGGAGCTGTACACGCTGGTGCCGACCGCGCCCCGGCGGGCCTACGACATGACGAAGGTGGTGCCGCTGCTCTGCGACGACGGTGAGTTCCTGCCCATCAAGCCCGGCTTCGCCCGCAACCTCGTCACCGGGCTCGGCCGTGTGGGCGGGATGCCCGTCGGCTTCGTGGCGTCGAACCCCATGGTGCTCGGCGGCGCGCTGGACGTGAACTCGGCCGACAAGGCGGCCCGCTTCGTGTGGCTGTGCGACGCGTTCGGGATCCCGCTCGTCTTCCTGCACGACGTTCCGGGCTTCATCGTCGGCTCGGCGGTGGAGAAGCAGGGCATCATCCGCCACGGCGCCAAGATGCTGTTCGCGGTGTCGGAGGCCACCGTGCCCAAGGTGTCGGTGGTGCTGCGCAAGAGCTACGGCGCCGGCTACTTCGTCATGAACGGCACCGCCTACGAGGCCGACTACGTCGCCATCTGGCCGACGGCGGAGATCGCGGTGATGGGGCCGGACGGCATGGTCGAGATCACGCAGCGCAAGGTGCTCGACCAGTACGAGGATCCGAAGGAGCGCGGTGAGGCGAAGATCCGCCTGGCCGAGGAGTTCCGCAAGAACATCGACCCCTACATCGCGGCCGGGCACGCGGCCGTGGACGCCGTCATCGACCCGGCCGACACCCGCCACGCCATCTGGCAGGGACTGCAGGTCTCACGCACCAAGCACATCGACCGCCCCTGGCGCAAGCACGGCGTCCTCCCCGTCTGACCCCGCCGGCCCTCCGACCCGCTGCCTGACCCCTGTCCGACCGCCACCGCGGTCACTTTCGACGCACAAATCGCGGGAGGTGACCGCGCCGCGGTCACTCGGCGCGATTTGTGCGGGAGATGTGACCGGTGCGGTCGACTCGGGCGAGACTGGGGGGATGGGTGAGCCGTACCTGACCTCGAAGCTGCAGGGCTTCGGCACCACCATCTTCGCCGAGATGTCGGCGCTGGCCGTGGCCACCGGTGCCATCAACCTGGGCCAAGGGTTCCCCGACACGGACGGGCCGGACGAGGTGCGCCAGGCCGCGCTCGACGCCATCGCCGCTGGCCGGGGCAACCAGTACCCGCCCGGGCCGGGCATCCCGGAGCTGCGCCAGGCCGTCGCCGCGCACCAGCGGCGCTTCTACGGCCTCGCGGTCGACCCCGACTCCCAGGTCCTCGTGACGTGCGGTGCGACGGAGGCCATCGCCGCCGCGCTCTTCGCTCTGCTGGACACCGGCGACGAGGCCATCGCCTTCGAGCCCTACTACGACAGCTACGCCGCCTGCATCTCCATGGCCGGCGCCACCCGTCGCCCCGTCACCCTGCGCGCCCCCGACTTCGCGCTCGACGTCGACGAGCTGCGGGCGGCGGTCACGCCCCGCACCCGGCTCATCCTCCTCAACACGCCCCACAACCCGACCGGCAAGGTCTTCGACCGGGCCGAGCTCGATGCCATCGCCGCGGTGGCCCAGGAGCACGATCTCCTCGTCGTGGCCGACGAGGTCTACGAGCACCTGACGTTCGACGGCATCGAGCACGTCCCCATCGCCACCCTGCCCGGCATGTGGGAACGGACGGTGACCATCGGCTCGGCCGGCAAGTCGTTCAGCTTCACGGGCTGGAAGGTCGGATGGGCCACCGGTCCTGCGCCGCTCGTCAGCGCGGTGCGCACCGCCAAGCAGTTCCTCACCTACGTGGCGAGCGGCCCGTTCCAGTACGCGGCAGCGGTCGGGCTCGGCCTGCCCGACACCTACTTCTCCGAGTTCAGCTCGGACCTCCAACGCAAGCGGGACTGCCTCTCGGACGGTCTCGAGCGGGTCGGCTTGGCGGTGTTCCGACCGCAGGGCACGTACTTCGTGTCCGTTGACATCCGGTCGATCGGCGAGACCGACGGCATGGCCTTCTGCCGAGCGCTGCCCGAGCGGTGCGGTGTGGTGGCCGTGCCCAACGTTGTCTTCTACGACGACACCGACGCCGGCCGCCCGCTCGTGCGCTTCGCGTTCTGCAAGCGCATGGCGGTGCTGGAGGAAGCGGTCGACCGTCTGAGCGGCCTGCAAGTCGAAGGGAGAGAACCATGAGGATCGCAGCCATCCAGCACGACATCGTCTGGGAGGACGGCGCGGCAACCCGTCGCCACCTGGAGCCGATGGTCGCGGGAGCGGTGGCCTCGGGCGCCGACCTTGTCGTCGTGGCGGAGATGTTCGCCACCGGCTTCTCGTTGGAGGCCGATCGCATCGCCGAGGAGGAGGGCGGTCCGACCTCGACGTGGATGCTGGAGCAGGCCGCCACCCACGGCGTGTGGCTGTACGGCTCGGTGGCCGAGCGCCCGCGGGCGGGCCGGCCCCGCAACGTCGGGATCCTCGCCGGTCCGGACGGCACGGCCCACCGCTACGCCAAGCTGCACCCGTTCACGTTCGCCGGCGAGCACGAGGCATATGACCCGGGCACGGCGACGCTGACGGTGGACGTGGCGGGCATCCGCATCAGCCCGTTCGTCTGCTACGACCTGCGCTTCGCCGACGACTGGTGGCCGCTGGCACCGACCACCGACCTGTACCTGTGCTGCGCCAACTGGCCGGAGGCGCGGCGGAACCACTGGATGGCGCTGCTGCAGGCGCGGGCCATCGAGAACCAGGCGTACGTGGTCGGTGTCAACCGCGTCGGCGAGGGCGGCGGGCTCACGTACGCGGGCGACAGCCGCATCTTCGACCCGCTGGGGGAGATGCTGGCCGGCGCCGCCCGGATCGAGACCGTGCTGCTGGCCGACATCGACGCCGCCGAGGTGGCGAAGGTGCGCGAGCGCTTCCGGTTCCTGCAGGACCGTCGCACCGGCGCTCCCTGAACCGGCGCCCGAACCGGCGCTCCCTGAACCGGCTGGCCCACCGGGGCCGGCGTTAGGGTGCCCCGATGACCGAGGTCCGGGCGGAGATCACCGCCAACGTCTGGCAGGTGCGCACCGAGGTCGGAGCCGAGGTGGCGGAGGGCGACGAGCTCGTCATCCTCGAGTCCATGAAGATGGAGATCCCGGTCACCGCGCCGTCGTCGGGCACAGTGGTCGAGCTGCGGGTCGCCCCGGACGACAACGTCCAGGAGGGCGACGTGGTGGCCGTCCTCGATCCGTGACCGTCCGCACCGAGTGGCGGGGCCAGGTGCTCCTCGTCACCCTCGACCGGCCGGAGCGACGCAACGCCGTCGACCACGCCACCCTGACCGCGCTGCGCGACGTGCAGGCGGCAGCGGCGGCCGGCAGTGCTCGTGTGGTGGTGCTCACCGGCGCGCCCCCTGCCTTCTGTGCCGGCGCCGACCTGGGCGGAGTGGAGGATCGCGGGTTCACCACGACGCTGGGCGACGTGCTGCGAGGGTTCGGGGACCTGCCGGCCGTGTGCATCGCCGCCATCGACGGCCCGGCGCTCGGCGCGGGTCTGCAGCTGGCCGCGGCGTGCGATCTACGGGTGGCGACGCCCGCCAGCGTGTTCGGCATCCCGGCCGCCCGGCTGGGTCTGGCGCTGGACGAGTGGACCATCGAGCGCCTGAGCCGCGAGGTCGGCTGGCCGACCACGAGAGCCATGCTGCTGGCTGCCGCGACCTCGACCGGCGAGGAGCTGCACCGCCTCGGCTTCGTGCAACGACCGGGATCGCTCTCGGTGGCACTCGACTGGGCGGAGGAGATCGCCGCGCTGGCGCCGCTGACCATCGCCGCGCACAAGCTCGCCATGGAACGTTCGGCTCCAGCACCGGCGACCGACCCGGACGTCGAGGAGGCCCGCCGGCGCGCTTGGGCCAGTGCCGATGCGGCGGAGGGCCGTTCGGCGTTCCTGGAGAAGCGCCGCCCCCGGTTCACCGGCAGCTGACGGTCTCACCAGGGCGGTTGCACCGGCTCGTCGACCGGATCGAGTGCGCCGGCGCCGGCCGGTACGGGACCTTCGGCCGGCGCGCACAGCCTGCTCGGGATGAGCCGGGCCAGCTCGGTCGAGCGGCTGGCCAGCAGCGGGCTGATCACCGCGAGCGCCAGGACATAGAGGGCGACGAACGGTGCCAGGCGGTCGTCCAAGCCCGCCTCGACGGCCAGCGCCACCAGGATCAGCGCGAACTCGCCCCTCGCCACGACCGTGAAGGCGATGTTGGCGGCCGCCTCGCGGTCGAGGCCGTTGATGCGGGCCACGCCGACTCCGGCGATCACGGCGAGCACGATCGACATCGACACCGCGGCCACGGCCGGTGCCACGACCTCGTCGAAGTCCCCGACGTCGATCGAGAGGCCGAAGGCGAAGAAGAACAACGCCGCGAAGGCGTCGCGCAGCGGGAGCACGAGACGCTGGATGCGCCGGGCCGACGCCGTGCCGGCGAGCACGAGACCGGCCATGAACGCGCCGATGGCGTCGGAGACGCCGAGCTCGAAAGCGATGCCGGCGATCAGGAGCGCGAAGCCCACGAACAGCACGACCAGCAGCTCGTCGTCGCGAGACGCGATCAGCGCGCCGACGACCCGCGTGCCGTAGCGGGCGACGAGGCCGAGCACGACGAGGAAGGCCAAGGCGCGCGCGAACAGCACGACGGCCTCCGCGGCGCCCTCGGCCTCCCCGAGGATCGGCGCCAGCGCGGCGAGGTAGAGCGCCAGGAAGAGGTCCTCGATCACGATGATGCCGAGGATGAGTCGCGTCTCGGGATTGCCGAGCCGCCTGAGCTCGACCAGCAGTTTGGTCACGATGGCGCTCGACGAGATGCCGGTGGCGCCGGCCACGAGGAACGCCTCCTTGCTGCCCCAGCCGAGCGCGAAGCCGAAGGCCAGGCCGGCGCCGAGGTTGAGGCCGAGGTAGAGGCCGGCCGAGGCCAACAGCTTCCGCCCGCCGCCGGTGAGGTCCTCGAGCGAGAACTCCACCCCGAGGTAGAAGAGCAGGAAGATCAGCCCGAAGGCGGCCAGCAGCTCGAGGTCCTCCGGGTGTTCGAAGAGCACCGGGCCGGGGGTGTAGGGCCCGACGAGGATGCCGGCGGCCATGAAGAACGGGATGGTGGGGAGCCCGACGCGCCGGCCGGCGCGGGCGAGCAGCCCGGCCAGCAGGAAGGCGACGCCGAGGACGATGAGCTCGCGTCCCATCACACGCCCCGCAGGATGTAGTCCCGGAAGGCTGCACCGTCCTGCTCCCGGCCGGTGAAGACCAGCTCGTCCCCGACCAGGAGCTTGGTGCCCGTGCTGATGTCGACGATCGGGGCCGAGCCGCGCAGGACAGCGACGATCGTGACGCCCGTGCGGCGGCGCACGTGGAGCTCGCCGACTGTGCGCCCGGCGGCGAAGGCCCCGACCGGGATGCGCATCCAGTCGAACTCCAGGCCGCCGATCACCCCCGACATGCGCTCGGCGAGGTCGGCCGGCAGCACGACGCGACCCCCGAGGAAGGCGCCGAGCGCGCTGGCCGTCGCTTCGTCCAGCCGGGCCACGGACCGCTCACCGGCGTAGAGCTCGACGTGGCCGTCGAACCGGCGGATGGCGCTGAGCGGGCGGCCGTCCTCGTCCCGTACCTCGAGGCTCGTCCCGATGCCGGGGAGGCGGGCAGGACCGGGTGTGGGCTGAGCCATGGGGACCTCCGGAGCGGGCCGGCCCGAGCGGGCGGCGGGGCGGTGTCCCGCCGCAGGTTACCGGCGCGTCCGCAGCGTCAGCCCGAGGCGAAGGCCTTCCTCAGCTGCGTCGTGGCCTCCTCGGCGGCCGTCGCCGCCTCCGGGAGCACCGCGGCGAGCGTGAAGAAGGCGTGGATCTGGCCGTCGTAGCGGGTCTGCGTCGTGGCCACGCCGGCCGCTTCCAGCCGGGCCGCATACGCCTCGCCCTCGTCGCGCAACGGGTCGAGCTCCGCGGTGATCACCAGCGCCGGGGGAGCGGCCGAGATGACCGCATCGTCGGCGTAGTACGGCGAGACGCGGGGATCCTTCGGATCACCGCCACCGCACAGGTAGTGGGTGATGAACCACTCCATCCCGGCCCTCGTGAGCAGGTACCCGTCGGCGTTCTCCTCGTAGGACCTCATCGACATCGTGAGGTCGGTGACCGGGTACACGAGGAGCTGGAACACGAGGCCGGGCACCTCGTTGGCCACGACCGCGCTGAGGTTGCCACCGGCGGAGTCGCCGCCCACGGCCACCCGGGCCGGGTTGCCACCCAGCTCGCCCGCGTGCTCGAGCACCCAGCGGGTGACGGCCACGCAGTCGTCCAGGGCGGCCGGGAAGGGGTGCTCGGGCGCCAGCCGGTAGTCGACGTTGACCACGATGCACCGCGCCCGGACGGCCAGGCGCGACGCGGACACCGTGCACTCGGAAGCCTGACCGATGACCCAGCCGCCGCCGTGGATCCAGATGAGCACCGCCCACCGACCGCCGCCCGGGGGCTCGCCCTCGGGAGTGATGACCTGGCAGGGCACACCCGCGATCTCACGATCGACCACCGACACCGGCCCGGGCGGATCTCCCTGCAACGCGGCCAGGCCGGCGAACACCTCGCGGGCCTGGGTCGGGGTCATCTCCTCGAGGGGTGGGCTCGCCTCCGCGGCGAGGAGGTCGAGGAGTTGGCGCGTCGCGGCGTCGGCTGGCATGGCGGCGGACACTATGCGCGTCAGATGTTCGCCTCAGATGTCGCCCACCGCCGCGCAGCCGAAGTCGATCACCGCGGTGAGCCGCCCACTCATGACCAGCAGGTTCGACGGAGCAACGTCGCCATGTACCCACACCGCGGGACGATCCCATGAGCTGGCGAGTGCAGCGTCCCAGGCTCTGGTCGCAAGGCGAGGGTCGATCTCACCGGCGACCACCGCGATCGACTCGCGCGACTGTGCGTCGTAGGGGTCGAGCGGACCGCCGCGAGAGAAGCTGTGATCGCCGGCCTCCGGCCCTTGGCTTGCGTCGACGGAGTGCAGAGCCGAGAGGTATCGGCAAGGCGGGACCGCAATCTCCGACGCATACCATGGCGGCATGGGCCACGTCGTGGGGACGATCCGGGTCGAGCCGCTGGACGCGACGTTCGGGGCGGTCGTCCGCGATGTCTTCCTCGCGCGCGAGCGATGCGACCATCGCCGAGCTGACCGAGCTGTGGCTCCAGTACGCGCTGCTCGTGTTCCCCGGCCAGCACATGAATCAGCACGAGCAGGACGAGTTCGCCCGTCGCTTCGGCGACCTCGAGTTCACAGCGACCCCGCTGACGAACATCCAACGCGATGGCACGCTCCGTTCGACTGAGCACGACCTCTCCAAGTCGCTGCGCGGCAACGAGCGATGGCACCACGACAGCACCTACATGCCCGTCCAGGCGACGGGCGCGGTGTTCACCGCGGAGATCGTCCCGGACGAGGGCGGCGACACCGGCTTCGCCGACATGCGCGCTGGCCTACGACGCGCTCGACGAAGCCACGCGCGAGCGGATCAACAGCCTCGCCGCGTATCACTCCCGCCGCTACAGCATGGACCGCGCCGACCTGCAGGTGAACGAGGAGAACGCCGACCGGTACCAGCTCTACGGCTACGGCATCGACATCGAGCCGCCGCTGCGCCCGCTGGTCAAGGTTCACCCGGCCACCGGCCGGCCCAACCTCCTGATCGGACAGCACGCCCACGCGATTCCCGGGCTCACGGCCGACGAGTCCGAGGCACTGCTCGACCGGCTCAACGATGAGGCCTGCGCGGCTCCGCGCACCTACTACCACACGTGGACGGAGGGGGATGCGCTGCTGTGGGACAACCGGTGCCTCATGCACCGTGCGACCCCCCACGATCCCGGAAAGGCCCGACGGATGTGGCACACCCGGATCGCCGGAGACCCGGCGACCGAAGCCGGTCTCGACCGCTGACCATCTGCCCACCGACCTGAGTGTCCGGGACGCCACACGCCGAAGTCCCAAGACGACATCCACACCGCTGCGGAGGCACCGAGCGCAAGCGAGATCGCGCGTCAGGCCGCGCACCCGACACAGCGAGAGGTGGTTGGCAGAGCAGCGACACGCTCGAGGTCAATGTCACGACCGCAGTCCTTGCAGACCACCTGCTGACCCCGCTCGAGCTGTCGGCTCGTGACGGCCAGCGCGTCGAGGTCGGCACGGGCTTGTCGCAGCAGTGCGCTGGCCTGAGCCCGCTCATAGGCGATGGTTGCGCCTTCGGGATCGTGCTCATCGTCCGTGGAGACCAGCTCCGAACCCTCAACGATGGTGGCGACGACAGCCTCGAGCGATGCAATCTGACGGGCTGTCCGCTCCTGCTCGGCCGCGACGATCGCCAAGAGGCGCTGGCTGTCGTGTGCTTCCACCCGGATGAGTTTGCCCCGCCGTCCGTGCACCGCAACCGACGCAACTCGGATGCCGCAGGTCGCGGCCGGCGGTTGACTATATGTAGACACTCTGTTAAATAACCAATCTGTGAAGTATCTGCAGGAGCGACGGCAGCGATGACCGTGACGGCCCCCGATCGGTTCGACGTCGTCTTCGCGGCCTTGTCGGACCCTACGCGGCGCTCGATCGTGCGTCGGCTGGCCGACGGTGAGGCAACCGTGCTCGAGTTGGCCGAGCCGTTCCCGATCAGTCTCCCGGCCATCTCCCGTCATCTGAAGGTCCTCGAGCAGGCGGGTCTGATCAGTCGCGGCCGAGATGGACAACGGCGGCCATGCCAGCTGCAGCCGGAGCCTCTGGTCGAGATCGCCGCATGGGCCGAGCACACACGAGCTGCGTGGGAGCACCGTCTCGACCGGCTCGATGCGCACCTCCGGCGCACATCTGACCGAACCGCATCCTCACCGACATTGGAGAAGCCATGAGCAGTACCCCGATCATCACCGATCCGACGACGTGGGCTCTCGATCGTGAGATCGTCCTCGTTCGAGTTCTTGACGCCACACGCGAAGCGGTGTTCGCCGCGTGGACCGATGCGGATGACTTCTGCCAGTGGTTCGGCCCCGATGGGTTCACCTGCACTGTCCGAGAGATGGACGTGCGCCCGGGAGGTCGAGCGCGCTTCGACATGGCTTCCGGAGACGGCACCGTGTTCACGAATCGCTTCGACTACCTCGAAGTCGTTCCGGTCGAGAGGTTGGTGCTGGATCACGGGTCCGACGCCGACGATGACCCGGCACGCTTCCGAGTGACGATCGTCCTCGACGAGCAAGCCGATGGAAAGACGGTGTTGACGCTGCGCCAGCTCCACCCAACCGTCGAGCAGCGAGATGCAAAAATCGACTTGGGCGCGGTCGAGCTCGGTCTGCAGACGATGCAGAAGCTCGCTCACCATCTCGGGGTCGCCTGAATCCCACGGCCGAGGAATCTCGCCGCGGGACAGGTCAACCGGCCTGACCGGCCACCACCAACCTCAAGGAGCCGCCATGTCGCGCGTCCGCATCCACAACTTCTCGATCTCGCTCGACGGGTTCGCGACCGGCGAGGGGCAGGCCCTCGACACGCCGTTCGGCCACGCCGGGCATCGGCTCCACGAGTGGCTGTTGGCCACTCGGTTCGCCCGCCGCGAAGTCCTCGGCGAGTCGGGCGGCACCGAGGGTGTCGATCACGCGATGGCCGACCGGCACGGACCCGGGATCGGTGCGGAGATCATGGGCGCGGGCAAGTTCGGCCCTCCGGGCTGGCAGGACGACCCGGAGTGGCGCGGGTGGTGGGGCGACAACCCGCCGTTCCACACACCGACGTACGTCCTGACCCACCGTCCGCGCCCGTCGCTGGAGATGGAGGGCGGTACGACGTTCCACTTCCTCGACGCCGCGCCAGCGGATGCACTCGAGGTGGCGCGGGACGCAGCCGGCGGTCAGGACGTCCGCATCGGCGGGGGCCCGACCATGATGCGCGCGTTCATCGCCGCCGGTCTCGTCGACCACCTGCACGTCGTGCAGGTGCCGATCCTGCTCGGCCGCGGTGTTCGGCTGTGGGACGGCCTGGAGGCGTTGGAGCAGCAGTACGACGTGGAGGTGGTGTCGACGCCCCGCGGCGTCACCCACCTCACGTTCACCCGGTGACCTCACGGCGGCACGTCGCGCTCGAAGCATCGCCGCTGGCAACGGCGAACCCGAACAGATTGCTCGGGAGCGCCTCGCGGCACTCGTCCTCCATGTTCACGCTGTCACGATGGCGGGGATGAGCGGGGGCGTCCATAGCCCCTGAGTAGGAAGAATGACTCAGATGTTCGGGGGCAGCAGGCGGTTGACGTTCTCGAAGAAGAAGTAGAGGCAGACGACGAAGGGCACGATGCCGGCGAGCGCGCCGATCCAGTTGTGCCTGGTCCGACGGCTGATCCTCCAGGCGAGGAGCGCGATCGCGCTGAGGGCCAGGCCCCAGAACGCCACCTGCGGCCACGCGTCGGGGTCGTCGAACCAGCCTCGTTCCAGCTCGGGCCCGCCGATCACAGCCGCCTGCCGGGGCGCGGTCGTGGCCGGCGCGAGCGTGGCGGTGGTGGCGACCGTGGACGCCGAGCCCGGGGCGCTGGTCGGCGGTGCGGTCGTGGTCGTGGTGGTCGTGGTCGCAGGCGCGGCGTCGAGCAGCGGTGCCGACTGAGCGGGGTCGAGGGCGGCGCGCACGATGATCCGCTTGCTGGCCGAGTACCGGGGATGGCACGAGGTCAGCGTGAGGATCGGCTGGTCGCTGGGCGCCAGGACCTCGTATTGGGACGGCGACACGATGAACTGCTCGGTCACCTTGTAGACGTAGCGGTCCCCCGTGGTGCTGGTGACGATCACGTCGTCCCCGGGGGCCAGCTCGTCGATGCGGAAGAAGGGCGCCCCGTAGGTCGTGCGGTGACCGGCGATGCCGACGTTGCCGCCCTGGCCGGGCAAGGGGGTGTCCGGGTAGTGGCCCGGGCCCTTCTTGAGCTCGTCGACCCCCACGCCCGAGACGACGATCCAGTCGAGGCCGATGGACGGCGCCTCCAGGCGGGCCACCGGGTCGCCGAGCGCCGGAACGGGCAGCGTGGGCGGTGGCGCCGTCGTGGTCGTCGTCGTGGCTGCCGCGGACGTCGTCGGACCGGCGACCGTGGTGGGCACGGTGGTCGGCGCCGTCGTCGCGGACGGGGAGGACGACACGGTCTGCGCGAACTGCTGCTCCAGCCGGTTCTGGGCCTGGCGGGTCTGGATGCTCGTTCCCCACAGCTGGTAGGCGACGAAGGCCAGCAGGAGCAGCCCCACGGCCACCAGCACCCGCCCGACCCCACCGACCCACCAACGCCAGTCCCGGCGGCGTCGGTAGGGCTGCACGTCGATGTCCGGCCAGGCGGTGCTCCCCTCGCCCACCCCTCCGCCGGAGTCGCGGCCGCCTCGTCGTTCACCTCGGCGAAGCTACCGGCTGCCCTCCGCCGGGCTCCGGTCGCCGGGCGCCGGCCTCATCGGCATGTTCGGCCTGCATTGTCCGATCGCGGGGCCGGTCGGTACCGTTGGCCCGCGCCTATGGAACCGGTGATCCACCTTCGCGACGCCGTGGTGGTGCTCGGTCGCTTCCCGGTCCTCGCCGGCGCCAGCCTGCAGGTCGAGCGCGGTGAGATCGTGCTGCTCCACGGCCCGAACGGGGCCGGCAAGACCTCGGTGCTCCGCACGTGTGCCGGCCTGCTGACCGTGGTCCGTGGCGAGGCACGCGTGCTCGGGATCGATCTGGTCCAGGACCGCCGGGACGTGCGCTCGCGCGTCGGTCTCCTCGGGCACGCCAACGGCCTCTACGAGGACCTCACGGTCAGCGAGAACGTGCGCTTCTGGGCGCGCAGCGTCGGCGCCGGCGCCGACGAGGTGGACCGGGCCGTCGCCCGTCTCGGCCTGTCGGGCCGGCTGGCCGGCACCCCGGTGAACGGCCTCTCGGCCGGCCAGCGGCGACGCACCGCGCTGGCCGCGCTGGTGGTCCGCCGCCCGGAGCTCTGGTTGCTCGACGAACCCCACGCCGGCCTGGACGCCGAGGGCCGCGACCTGGTCGACGAGCTGCTGCGCTCGGCGGCGTCGGCTGGAGCCACCGTGGTGCTGGCCTCCCACGAGCAGGACCGGGCTGGTGCCCTGGCCGGCCGCCGTGTCCTCGTGGAGGGCGGCCGCACGCGGGACAAGGAGGGCGCGCCCGGCCGGGCGGCGGCGGCCGCCGGGGTCGTGCCGTGCTGAGGACGATGCGCCTGGTGGCCGGCAAGGACCTCCGCATCGAGGCCCGCAGCCGGGTGGCCACCAACCAGGTCCTGCCGTTCGCGGCCGTCGTGCTCGTCCTGTTCGCCTTCGCGCTCGATCCCGACAGCGGCGCCCTGCGCCGGGCCACGCCGGGGCTCTTCTGGCTCGCCGTCCTGTTCTGCCTGCTGTTCACCGTGCAGCGCTCGTTCGGGCTGGAGACGGCCGACGGGGCGCGGGACGGGCTGCGGCTGAGCGCGCTCGATCCCGCAGGGCTCTTCCTCGGCAAGGCCGCCGCGCTCGCCGTCGAGCTGCTGGCGCTGGAGCTCGTGCTCGGTGTCGGCGTGGTGCTCCTCTACGACGCGCCCGCCCGGGCCGGCGGGCTCGTCCTGTTCGTGGCCAGTGCGCTGGCCGCGACCTGGGGTCTGGTCGCCGTCGGTACGCTCTACGGCGGGCTGGCAGCCGGTCAGCGGGTGCGGGACACCTTGCTCCCGCTCCTCCTGCTGCCGGTCGTGGCTCCCGTCCTGATCGGTGCCACCAGGGCCAACGAAGCGGCTCTCGGCATCGGTGATCGGGCGGTGTCGGAAGGTTGGCCGTGGGTCGGATTGCTCACGGTGTTCGCGCTGGCCTACACCGCCCTCGGCCTCGTGGCCTTCGGGCCCCTGCTGGAGGACTGATGGCCCAGGCAGTCGAGAAGGGGGCAGTCGAGAAGGGGCAGCGGCGACGGACGGCGGCAACGCAACGGGCACGCGCGCGACGCGGGTGCTCGGCGTGCTGGCGCTCGTGGGCGTGCCGCTCGTGCTCCTGCTCGGCCTCGTCACCTCGCCCGAGGACGTCGAGATGGGCGACTCGGTGCGCATCATGTACGTCCACGTGCCGTCGGCCTGGCTGGCCTACCTGGCCTTCGGGGTGACGGCGGTGTGCTCGGTCCTCTACCTGTGGCCCCGCACCCGCACGCTGACGCTCGACCGGTTCGCCGGTGCGTCGGCCGAGATCGGTGTGCTGTTCACCGGCCTGGCCCTCGTGACGGGGATGTTGTGGGGCCGGCCCACCTGGGGGGTCTTCTGGACGTGGGACGCCCGCCTCACCAGCACGGCCCTCCTCTTCCTGCTCTTCCTGGGCTACCTCGCCATCCGCCGGTTGCCGGCGCCGCCGGAGCAGCGGGCCAAGCGGGCGGCGATCGCCGGGCTGATCGCCTTCATCGACGTCCCGATCGTCCACCTCAGCGTGGAGTGGTGGCGGTCCCTCCACCAGGACGCCACGGTGGCCCGACGCGACCTGGATGCGCAGCTCGACGGCGGGATGTTGTTCACGCTGTTCCTGTCCCTGACGGTGTTCACGCTGATCTACGTGTGGTTGCTGATGCATCGACAGCGCCAGCTCTGGTTGGAGGACCACGCGGGCGCAGTGTCGCTCGACCAGGCCATCGCCGCCCGCCATGCCGAAGCGGGCCGTTCCGTGACGCCGCCGGCGGGGGTGCTCCAGCCGTGAACTACGCGGAGTACGTCATCCCGGCGTACGTCATCGTGTTCGGCGCCATCGCCGCCTTCACGGCGGTGCTGGTGGCCCGGGGTCGCCGGCTCGGTCGCGGGGTCCCGGACGAGGACAAGCCGTGGACCTGACCCCCCGGACGGTCACGGACCTGGAGCAGCCGGCCGCCGCGCCCCGCCGTCGCCGGCGATGGGCGCCCGCGGCCGTCCTGGCGCTGGTGCTGGCGGGGGTCGCGGTGCTCCTCTTCCAGTTCCTGAGCAACGCGTCGCTCTACTTCTGCAACGCCGACGAGGTCGGCGTGAAGTCGAGCTGCACGGAGGGCAAGCGGTTCCGCCTGCAGGGCGACGTGACCGGCCTCGACGAGTCGCTGCGGGCCAGCGGCATCATGTCGTTCGCGCTGACGTTCAACGACGCCACGGTGCCCGTCCGCTACGAGGGCGGCGAGCCCAGCGACCTGTTCCAGCCCGGCCGGGCCGCAGTGGTGGAGGGCCGGCTCGAGGACGGCACCTTCGAGGCCGACCGCATCCTCGTGAAGCACGACAGCGACTACAAGGCCGAGAACCCCGACCGCGTCCCCGGCACCGAGCCGTGACGGGCGGCCGAGCCGTGACGGCCAGCCGAGCCGTGATGAGCGGCCGCCCCGTGACCGGAGCACACCGGTGAACGGCGCCCTGGGCATGGCGGGCATCGCCCTCGGGCTGGCGGCCTCGCTGTTGGGCGCGTTCACGCTGGCGCTCGCCGCGGTGCAGCACCGGCCGCGGCTGGTGCGCAGCGGCGTCCTCTACGTCTGGCTGGTGCTGGGCGGTGCCGTGCTGGCCGTGGTGGCCATGGAGCGCGCGCTCATCACGCGGGACTTCTCGCTGGCGTACGTCGCCGAGGTGGGCTCGTCCCGGACACCGGCCCTCTACAACGTGGCCAGCCTGTGGAGCTCGCTCGACGGCTCGATCCTCCTGTGGACGCTGATCCTCGCCCTGTACGTCGTGGCGACCCGGCTCTGGTTCCGGACCCGGCTCAGCGATCCCCTCGTGACGTGGGCGCTCGTCGTGCTCCTCGTCATCGCGGCGTTCTTCTTCCTCCTGCTGGCCGGTCCGGCCAACCCGTTCAGCCGGGTGAGCGGCGCGGTGCCGACGGACGGCCCCGGGCCGAACCCCCTCCTGCAGAACCACCCGCTCATGGTCGTGCACCCGCCGATGCTCTACCTCGGCTACGTCGGGTTCAGCGTCCCCTTCGCGTTCGCCATCGGCGGGCTCATCACCGGCCGCGTCGGCGAGGGGTGGCTCCTCGACACGCGGCGCTGGACGCTCTTCGCCTGGGGGTTCCTGTCGGTCGGCATCGTCCTCGGCGCCTGGTGGAGCTACGAGGTCCTGGGCTGGGGTGGCGTGTGGGGGTGGGATCCGGTGGAGAACGCCAGCCTCCTGCCCTGGCTGACGGGTACGGCCTTCATCCACTCCGTGCTGGTGCAGGAGCGGCGGGGGATGCTGCGGGTCTGGAACCTGTCGCTGCTGGCGGCCACGTTCTGCCTGACCATCCTCGGCACGTTCCTCACCCGCAGCGGTGTCCTCGAGAGCGTGCACGCGTTCTCGGACGGGCCCATCGGCGCCTATCTGCTCGCGTTCTTCGCGCTCTCGGCCGGCACGTCCATCGTGCTCATCGGCTGGCGGGGCGACCGGCTCCGCTCGCCGGGCACGATCGACTCACCGCTCTCGCGCGAGGCGGCCTTCCTGGCCAACAACGTGCTGTTCGCGGTGTTCGCCTTCGTGGTGCTGCTGGGCACGGTGTTCCCGCTGGTGGTGGAGGCGCTGCAGGACCGCCGGCTCTCCGTCGGGCGGCCCTTCTTCGACCGCATGACGACCCCGCTCGGGCTGGCGCTCCTCACGTTGATGGCCATCGCCCCCGTCCTGCCGTGGCGCAAGGCGTCGACCGAGTTGCTCCGCACCCGCCTGTTCTGGCCCGCCTGCCTCGGCGTCGCCTGCCTGGTCGTCCCGGTGCTGCTCGGCGCCGACGGCCTGGCGCCGCTGCTGGCCTTCGGGCTGGGCGGGTTCGCGGCCGGCTCGGCGCTGCGCCAGCTCGTGCTGGCCACCCGGCGGCAAGGGTGGCGGGGGCTGATCGGCCGGGCCAACGGCGGCATGATCGTCCACCTCGGGATCATCGTCATCGCCGTGGCCCTGGCCGCTCAGACCAGCTACCAGCGGGCCGGTGAGTTCCGGCTGTCACCGGGGGAGACGGCCAGCTTCGGCGGCCACCGCTTCACGCTGGTCGAGCAGGTCGTGGAGGAGACGGACGCGGTGCGCGCCATCAAGGCCCGCATCCGCATCGACGACGGCGTGGTGCACGCGCCGGCCCGCCAGCAGTTCCTCGTCCGCGGCGACATCGTCTCCACGCCGTCCGTACGCACCGGGCTGACCCAGGACATCTACCTGACCCTGGTCAAGCCGGCGACCGCGGACGATCCGACGGTCACCTTCGGCGTGCGCCTCATGCCGCTCAGCCTGTGGCTGTGGATCGGGGGCTCGCTGGTCGCCGTCGGCACCGTGCTGGCCGCCTTCCCGGGACGCCGCCGGCGCCGCCCGACCGACCCGGTCTCGGCGCCCGTGCCGTCGGCCACCGCGACACCGCCGGCCGCCGAGCCCTCCGATCTCGTCGGGGTGCCTCGCCTCGGGAGTGCGGATGTCTGAGGTCCTGGAGCAGGCCGGCCCGCCGCCGGAACCCGCCGCCGATCCGCGGCCGCGACGGGTGGCACCGCTCGTCGCCGTCGCCGTGGCCATCGTGGTCGGGCTCTTCGTCGCCCTCGCCGCCGTCGTCAAGGGAGGCAGCAAGGACACCGCGGAGACGCCGCTGCTCGGCCAGCCGGCCCCGGTGGTCGAGACGACCACGATCGACGGGCGCCCGTTCGACTTGGCCAGCCGCCGAGGGAGCTGGGTGGTCCTGAACTTCTTCTCGACGTGGTGCCGGCCGTGCGTGGAGGAGCACCCGGACCTCGTGCGGTTCGCCAACGGTCAGTCGTCCCAGCCCGGCGGGGCCGAGCTGTACAGCGTGATCTTCAACGACGATCCCGGCGAGGTCGAGCGCTTCTTCGCCGAGCGGGGCGGCGACTGGCCCAAGCTGGTCGATCCCGACGGGCGGATCCAGGTGGCCTTCGGCGTGGCCAAGTCGCCCGAGACCTGGATCATCGATCCCGCCGGCGTGGTGCGGGCTCGGGTCATCAGCGCGGTGTCGGCCGACACCCTCGGCGGTCTGCTGGCCCAGCTCCAAGCCGGGGTGCCGCCGGGATCGTGAGCCCAGGATCGTGAGCCCAGGATCGTGAGCACAGCCACGCCGTCGAGGCGTACCGCCCGCTGGGCCGGTTCACGCGCCGCCTGGCTGGTGCTCGGCCTGGTGGCCGTGGTGGCGCTGGCCCTCGGCGCGGCGCGCTCCAGCGAGGCGCGCACGCCGGAGGAGCGCATCGACGCGGTCGCGAAGACGCTCAAGTGCCCGGTGTGCCCGGGCGAGAGCCTCTACGAGAGCCGCAACAACGTGTCGCTCAACCTGAAGGCGGAGATCGCCCGTCTGGTGCGGGCCGGGCAGACCGACGACGAGATCCGCGCCGGCATCGTGGCCCGCTACGGCGACAGCGTGCTGCTCGTGCCGCGGGCGCAGGGCGTCGACGCTCTCGTCTGGGTGCTGCCGGTCGTCGTGCTCGTCTTGTGTGTGGCGGCGTTGTTCATCGTCTTCCGCCGGTGGCGTCGCGAGGGCGCGACCGGTGCGCCGACCGACGCCGACCGGTTGCTGGTGGCCGACGCGATGGCCGGCCGATCCGGCGAGGCGAACGAGGCCACCTGAGGTGCGGCCGGCGACGACCGACCCCGACCGGCTCGCGCTCCTGGAGGACGAGCGTCGCTTCCTCCTCACCTCACTGGCGGACCTCGAGCGCGAGCACGAGGCCGGCGATCTCGACGACGGCGACTACCAGACGCTGAAGGACGGGTACACGCAGCGGGCGGCGACCGTCCTGCGGGCCATCGACGAGGGCCGCCGGGCCGAACCTCCCCGCCCACCGCGCCACTGGCCCCGGACGCTGCTCGTCGTCGGTGCGGTCGTCGTCGTGGCCGTGGGCCTCGGCGTGGCCGTCGCCCGCTTCGCCGGCCAGCGCCTGCCCGGCCAGACGGTCAGCGGTGGGATCAGCGAGGACACGAACAGCCGTCTGGCCCAGGCCCGGGCCCTGCTCGGCACGGACCCGGTGGCCGCGTTCGACCTGTACCGCGAGGTCACGGTGACCGATCCGGACAACGCGGAAGCCAGGACCTACGTCGGGTGGCTGGCCGCCATCCAGCTGTCCCGCAACGGGACCCCGGAGCAGGTTCGTCGAAGCGGCGCTGGTGCTCGACGAGGCCATCGCCCTCGATCCGGACCGGGCCGACGCGTACTGCTTCAAGGCCGTCGTCCACTTCCGCTTCCTGGGTG
The DNA here is from genome assembly GCA_963813375.1 of uncultured Acidimicrobiales bacterium. GTDB lineage: Bacteria > Actinomycetota > Acidimicrobiia > Acidimicrobiales > Ilumatobacteraceae > DASTFY01. Next base: position 121,388 of record CAWEYT010000005.1, read on the forward strand.
ACGCCGCGACCGCCCAACCCGCGCTCGAGCGCTGCATCGCCCTCGATCCGCCGGCCGAGGTGGCCGGTCAGGTGCAGGGCCTGGCCGCCGACATCGAGGCTGCGCTCGCCGTCCGACCCGACCACGACGACGACACCCTGACGGCGCGGCGGTCGAGTCGCGTCAGGACTTGGTACCCCGCCGGCCGCCCTCACGGCCCGCCTGGCGCACCGCGGTGGTGAGCAGGAACTCGATCTGGGCGTTCACGCTGCGCAGGTCGTCGGCCGCCCATCGGGCCAGCGCCGCATAGAGGCGGGGATCGATGCGCAGCAGGAACGCCTTTCGCTCGGCCATCGAAGCTGCTCAGCCGCCGTACAGCGTGCCCGCGTTCACCACCGGTTGCGCACCCCGCTCGCTGCACAGCACGACCATCAGGTTCGAGACCATCGCCGCCTTGCGCTCCTCGTCGAGCACCACGATGTGCTGCTCGGACAGCATCTGCAGCGCGTGGTCGACCATGCCGACCGCGCCCTCGACGATGCGGGTGCGGGCGGCCACCACGGCGTTGGCCTGCTGGCGCCGCAGCATCTCGCCGGCGATCTCCGGCGCGTAGGCCAGCCGGCGCAGGCGGCAGTCGAGCACCGCCACGCCGGCGACCTGAAGCCGCTGCTGGAGCTCGTTCTGCAGGGTCAGCGTGACGTCGTCGGCGTTCGCTCGTAGAGACGCCTCGCCCTCGTCGAAGTCGTCGTACGGGTAGGCGCTGGCCACGTGGCGGATGGCGGCCTCCGTCTGGAGCTGCACGAAGTCCTCGTAGCGGTCGACCTCGAAGAGGGCCCGGAACGAGTCGACCACCTGCCAGTTGATGACGGCCGCGATCTCGATCGGGTTGCCCACGGCGTCGTTCACCTTGAGCGAATCGCTGTCGAGGTTGCGCACCCGGAGAGACACCGTCGCCCGCCGCTGGAACGGGTTGCTCCAGCGCAGCCCCTCGTCGCTCACCGAGCCTGTGTACCGCCCGAACAGCGTCAGCACCTTCGTCTGGTTGGGCTGCACCGTGTAGAAGCCGGGGACGAGGATCAGGGCGGCGATGAGGGCCAGGCCGGCGAGGATGAGCCACCACGCCGACGTGAACGCCAGGACGATGGCGACGACGAGCACCACCACGAGCGCGGCGCCGATGACGACCACGGTCCGACCCCGCACGCTGCGTCCCGGTCGCTCCCGGCTGACTCCGTCCGGCACTGCTGCTCCTCGTCCGTCGTTCATTGCGCTGTCAAGTGAGTGATATCACTTTGATAGATCCAAGTCAACGAGGGTGGCCAACGAGGCTCGCCGAGGTCCTCTGCTCCACGCGGTGGTGAGCGCTATGGTCCGCGTCCCATGTCCGACGTCCCGTCCAGCCCCGACGTGCCTCCGCTGCCCTCGGATCCCACAGACGCGCCGACACCACCGACGCCGCCGGCTCCCCCGTCCTCGCCGGGGCAGGCGGACGCGGTCCCGGCTGCTCCGGCGCCGCCGCCGGCACCCCCGCCTCCCGTCGTCACGTACGGCGAGGTGCCACCGACGCTCAACGAGGTGTACTACAAGGCCGGCATCAACATCCTGTTGACGATCATCACCTGCGGCATCTGGTTCTGTGTGTACGCGTACCGCACCCACGGCGACCTCAAGCGGTACAAGGGCGACGGCCTCGGCGAGGTGCCCGGCCTGCTGCTCGGGCTCTTCATCAGCCCGGTGGTCATGTTCACGATCCCCAACGAGATCGAGCAGATGTACCAGCGCGAAGGCCGCGAGAGTCCGATCAGCACCCTGTGGGGCCTGTGGTTCCTGCTTCCATCTGTCATCGGGTTCATCGTCTGGTTCCCGAAGGTCCAGCGGGCCCTGAACGAGTTCTGGATCAGCAAGGGTTCTCAGTCAGCCGCCTGAGCCGGTGAGCGCCCTCCCTCCTCCGCCGCCTCCCCCCTCGTCACCACCACCGCCGCCCGCGGGGCAGTTCGCCCAGGTCGGGCCTCCGCCGGCGCGCCGGACCAGTGGCCTCGCGGTGGCGTCGCTGGTGCTCGGGATCGTCGGGATCTTCACCTGCTTCCTGCTGCTGCCCTCCATCCTCGCCGTGGTCCTCGGCGCCGTGGCCATGCGCCAGATCGAACACCAACCCGGCCTGACCGGGCGCGGCCTGGCCATCGCCGGCCTGGTCTGCGGCGCCGCCATCCTCATCGCGTTCGCCCTGGCCCTCGTCTTCGGCGAGGTCAGCTACGACGCACCCGGCCTGCGCTGACCCTTCGCGGCCGGGTCGCGGCCGTCAGCCCAGGTCGGTGACGGGAGGTGGCACGGCGTGCGCGTTCACGACGACTCCGTCCTCGCGGGTGAGCACCCAGGTGGTGCCCTTGCGCCAGTCCGTCGCCCCGTCGATCACCGTCCCCCGCCGCACGAGCGCCTCGATCAGGTCCGGGAGGAGGTCTCCGTGGGTGCACAGCACCGAGTGGTCGGGGAGGGAGTGGAGCCGTTCGAGCGCGGGCTCGAACGGGACGGCCTCGCTCAGGTACTCGGTCACCTCGATGGTGAGGTCGAGCTTGGCGGCGAGCGGCTCGACGGTCTGGACGCAGCGCACGTACGGGCTCGACAGGATCTGCGGCACGGGGAAGTTGGCCAGCCACGTGGCCAGGGCCTCGGCCTGCGCGCGGCCGGCCTTGGTGAGCGGTCGGAGGTGGTCGGGCCCGTCCCAGCGACCCCGCTGGCCGGCCTTGGCGTGACGGACCAGGTACAGCGCCATAGGAGACCGAACGTTATCGCTCGCGAGGTCAGCGATGCCGCCGGTCACGCACCGAGCGCACGCAGCCGATCCAGCACGCGCGGGAGCGTCTCGAGCAGGGCGTCGATGTCCTCATCGGTCGTGCTCCAGCCGACGCTGACGCGAAGCGAGTGGTGCGCGTCGACGCCCATGGCCTCGAGGACCGGCGACGGCACCAGATCCTCGGACGCGCAGGCGCTGCCCGAGTGCACGGCGATGCCGGCCTGGTCCAACCCCAGGAGCACGGCTTGGGGCTCGATGCCGTGGATGCCCAGGCAGACGACATGGGGAAGCCGGTCGTCCGGATCGCCGAACACCTCGACCCCGTCGAGCGCGGTCGCCGCCTCCAGCACCCGCGCCGTGCGCCCGCGGGCGACGCGCTCCTCCTCGTGGAGCTCGCCGGCCAGGGCGGCCGTCGCCGCTCCCCAGCCGACGATGGCGGGCACGTTCTCGAAGCCGGCCCGGCGCGCCCGCTCCTGATCCCCGCCGACGAGCAAGCGGATCGAGGCGCAGGCCGCGGCGGACGAGCAGTGCCCCCACACCCGGCGGGCCGCCCATCTTGTGCGCGCTGATGCTCATGAGGTCGGCTCCGAGCGATCGGAAGTCGACGGGCACGTGACCTGCGGCCTGGGCGGCGTCGACGTGCACCAGCACGCCCTGCTCGCGGCAGCGGGCCACCACGTCGGCCACCGGCTGCGTCGTGCCGACCTCGTGGTTGCCCCACTGCAGGTGGACGAGCGCGGTGTCCGGCCGGACGGCCGCCCAGAGCTCGTCGGCGTCCACACGACCGTGGCGGTCGCACCCCACGAGGCTCAGGTCGTGGCGGGCGGAGCTCAGCCGCACGGCCGAGTGCTCGACCGCGGCGGCGACGATGTGGGCCCGGCGGCCGGGCAGGCTCTCCTCGGCGCGGGCGACGGCCCCGTGCACCGCGGTGGCGATGGCCTCGGTGGCGCCGCTCGTGAACACCACCTCGCGACTGCGCGCTCCGAGGAGCGCCGCCACCTGCTCGCGGGCCTCCTCGACCGTGACCCGGGCGATGTGGCCCTCGTGGTGGATGCGCGCCGGGTCCCCGCCGACGTCGCGCAGGCAGCGGGCCATGGCCTCCACCGCCTCCGGCCGGGTGGGCGACGTCGAGGCATGGTCGAGGTAGTGCCGCCCAGGTAGTGGCGGCTCACCGTGCCGCGGCTCCGAAGACGGGTGCGGTCAGAACGAGGTGACGCACATGTCGTCACCATGGGGGAGCGACGTGGTGATGGCCGGCTCGGTCTCGCCGTACAGCGCGGCCAGCATGCCCTTCACCATCCCGCGGTCGACGGCGCAGATCACCGGATGCTCCATGGCCACCTCGCCGAACGGGCAATGGTTGTTGATGATGCGGAGCTGGTCGTTGCGACTGTCCGTGTGAGCGGCGAAGCCGTGCGCGGTGAGCGCGTCGGCGACGGCGTGCAGGGCCGAGCGGAACGAGCGGTGGACCCCCGCCTGGTCGGGCTCCGCCGACCGACCCGTCATCCCGGCGGCCAGGGCCCGGCCGTACTCCTGGCCCACCTCCTCGGCCATGGCCTCGGCCTCGTCCCGGGGAAGGAGGGCGAGCGCCCGGCCCAGGAGGGTCAGCATGAGGTCGTCGGTCCGCACCGCGGCGTCGAGCGACACCCGCTCGCCGAGGGCCCGGTAGCGCTTCGAGGGCCGGCCCGCACCCGAGCCCGGCTTGCCCATGGCCACCTCGAGGTAGCCACCGGCGGCCAGCTTGTCCAGGTGGTGGCGGGCCACGTTGGGGTGGAGCCCGAACTTGTCGGCCACCTGCGCGGCGGTGACGCCGTCCTCGCCGGACTCGTGGGCGAAGAGGTAGATGGCCCGCCGGGTCGGATCGCCGAACGCGTTGGTGATGGCGCTCACGGCGGCCGAGAACTCCGACGTCGATGCCGGTGACGGTGCCGGTGATGTCGGGGGCGAGGTGGGCGCGGCAGAAGCCACGCCGGTATTCTACCTATCGCCGTAGTGGAAATTCCCGGCCCCCACTCCAGCCGCGAGGAGCCCATGCCCGTCACCAGTGACCAGGTCATCGACGCGCTGCGCCCGGTGGAGGATCCGGAGCTGCGTCGCTCCATCGTCGACCTCGGCATGGTGCGCGGAGTCGACGTGCGGGCCGACGGTGTGGTCGGCGTGCTGGTCGCCCTCACCGTGCCCGGCTGCCCGCTGCGGAACGAGATCGAGCGCCGCGTGAGCGAAGCCGTGCAACCGCTCGACGGCGTCGCCGGCGTCGCGCTCGACTTCACCGTGATGACCGACGAGGAGCGGGAGGCCCTGCGGTTGCGGCTGCACGGTGATCCCGGCGCCACGGCGGGCGCCGCGCAGGCCCACGGCCACGCCGAGGGACGTCAGATCCCCTTCGCCCAGCCCGGCTCCAAGACCAGGCCCGTCCTCATCGCGTCGGGCAAGGGCGGGGTCGGCAAGTCCAGCGTCACCACGAACCTCGCCGTGGCCCTGGCCCAGCGGGGGCACTCGGTGGGCGTGATCGACGCCGACGTCTACGGCTTCTCCATCCCCCGCATGCTCGGCACGGACCGTGAGCCGGTCGTCATCGACCAGATGCTCATACCGCCGGAGCAGTGGGGTGTCCGCTGCATCTCCATGGGCTACTTCGTGCCCGAGGGCCAGGCCGTCATCTGGCGCGGTCCCATGCTGCACAAGGCGCTGGAGCAGTTCCTCACCGACGTCTTCTGGGACGACCCGGAGTACCTGCTGGTCGACATGCCGCCGGGCACCGGCGACATCGCTCTCAGCCTCAGCCAGTACCTGCCCCGGGCCGAGGTGCTCGTCGTCACCACGCCGCAGCCGGCGGCGCAGAAGGTCGCCCGGCTGTCGGCGGCCATGGCGGACAAGGTGCATCTCCCGGTCCGCGGCGTGATCGAGAACATGTCGTGGTTCACCGGCGACGACGGCAAGCGCTACGAGCTGTTCGGCGCGGGCGGTGGCCAGGAGCTCGCCGACGAGCTCGGCGTTCCGCTCCTCGCCCAGCTCCCACTGGTGCCCGAGCTGCGGGAGGGCGGCGACGCCGGCCGGCCCATCACGGCGGTCGCGCCCGACAGCGAAGCGGCGCGCCTCTTCCAGCAGATGGCCGAGCGCGTCGCGGTGGAGCTGGCGCCCCGGAAGGTCTTCAGCCCGCAGCTGCGCATCAGCTGACGATCGGGCGCTCAGTAGGCTGACCGCTCGCCGCATCTGCCCTTTCCCACCCGCTCAACGGAACTGGAGTCATCCCGTGGACGTCCGCATCGGCATCACCCAGGTCGCTCGCGAGCTGCTCGTCGAGCTTCCCGACGACACGGACCGGGAGAGCCTCCGGAGCTCCATCGACGCCGCGCTCGGAGGCGCCGTCGACACCCTGACGCTGACCGACCGCCGGGGCCGTGACGTCCTCGTGCCGGCGGAGAAGATCGCCTACGTCGAGCTCGGCCTGGCCGACGGGGACCGGCACATCGGCTTCGGGGGGTGACCGAACCGGGCGGCGGCGGCCGTCCACTGATCGACCCCCGCCTGATCGAGCCCCGCCTGATCGAGCACAGCCTCCTCTTCGTCACCGGCAAGGGCGGCGTCGGCAAGACGACGATCGCCGCCGCCCTCGCCATCCACGCTGCCGCGGCGGGCAAGCGCGTCCTGGCCTGCGAGGTCGACGCCAAGGGAACCTTGGCCGCCGCGTTCGAGGCCGGCCCGCTGCGGTTCCAGCCCCGGCCGGTGCATCCCGGCATCGACGCCATGGCCATGGACACCGAGGACTCGCTCCGGGAGTACCTGCGCCTCTACGTCCGCCTGCCGCTGGTCGCCCGGGTGGGGCCGCTGGCCCGGACGTTCGACTTCGTGGCCGATGCCGCCCCTGGGGTCAAGGAGATCCTCACGGTGGGGAAGGTCTGCTACGAGGTGCGCGAGCGGCACTACGACCTCGTCGTCGTCGACGCCGCGGCCTCCGGCCACATCGCCGGCCAGCTGTCGGCCCCGTGGACGATCAACGACCTCGTGCAGGTGGGGCTGGTGCGGGACCAGACCCGCTGGATGACCGACATCCTCGCCGACCCCGCGCAGACCGGGGTGGTCGTGGTGACGACGGCCGAGGAGCTCCCCGTCGTCGAGACCTTGGAACTGCTCGACCTGCTCGGCGCGACGGTGCCCGTCGCGGTCGCCGCGGTGGTCGTCAACCGCGTGCTGCCCGAGCTGTTCACCCGGGACGACGAGGAGCTCTTCACCGCCCTGCGGACGCCGGCTGCCGTCGCCGCGCTGGCGTCGGGTGTCGGTGCCCCGGCGGGCGACGTCACGCAGGTCCTCGACGCCGCGGCGCTGGCGGTGGCGCTCCGGCGCGAGCGGGCCGGAAACCTCGCCCTGCTGCAGGAGCGGCTCCGGCCCGGTCTCGGCGTGGTGCTCGTGCCCGAGCTCTTCGCCCGCAGCCACGGCAAGCGGGCGGTGATGCAGGTCGCCGAGGCGCTCGCGGAGGAGCTGAGCTGATGGCCTCGACGACACTGGAGCAACTGCTGTCGGCCAAGGAGGTCGTCGTGACGTGCGGGGCCGGCGGGGTCGGGAAGACCACGACGGCCGCCGCCCTGGCCACGATGTCCGCCCTGCACCTCGGGGGGCGGGTCCTCGTGCTCACCATCGATCCGGCCCGCCGGCTGGCCGACGCGCTGGGCCTGGAGGGCATCGGGAACGATGAGCACCGTGTCGGCCCGGAGGTCTTCGCCGCCGCCGGGTTGAAGCCCCGCGGTGAGCTCTGGGCGGCGATGCTCGACACCAAGGCGTCCTGGGACGACCTCATCAGGCGGCACGCCCCCGACCCCCGGACGCGCGACGCCATCCTCGCCAACCCGCTGTACGACAACATCACAGCCCGCTTCGTCCAGAGCCACGACTACATCGCCATGGAGCGGCTCCACGAGCTGCACTCGTCCGGCCGTTACGACCTGATCGTGGTCGACACGCCACCCACCCGCAACGCCCTCGACTTCCTCGACGCGCCCGACCGGATGGAGGAGTTCTTCGGCGGGCGGCTGCTGCGCTGGCTCACGGCGCCGATGCGCAACCGGGTCGTCGGCGCGGCGTCGCGGCCGTTCCTCACCATCGCCGACCGGGTGTTGGGCGCCCGCTTCCTCCAGGACATCGCCGAGTTCTTCACGCTGATGCAGTCGATGGAGAAGGGCTTCGTCGACCGCGCCCGCGGCGTGAGCGCGCTCATGGCCGACGCGCGGACCGCGTTCTGCGTCGTGACCACGCTCGAGACCGCTCCGGCCCGGGAAGCGGCGTTCTTCGTGGACGAGCTCCACCGGCGCAAACTGCCGCTCGGGGCGGTGATCGTCAACAAGGCCTTGCCGGAGTGGTTGCTCGACGCCGGACCGAGCGCGGTGGCGGCCCGCTTCTGTGACGAGCCCGGACCACTGGCGGCGGCGGTGCGGGACGAGGTCGCCGCGCCGAAGGGCCGGATCCGCAGCGTGCTGGCCGAGGTGGGCGAGAGCTTCGCCAACTACGCCATCGTGGCGACGCGCGAGGCCGAGCAGCGCGCCGAGCTCGCCGCCGGTGCCGACGTGCTCGTGACCGTTCCGGTGCTCGACGAGCCGGTCAACGATCTGGCCGGGCTGGTCCGCCTCGGCCGGTGCTGCTGGCGCTGACCGCGGACCGTCGGCAGACTCTCGCCCGTGGCCACCCTGTCCGATCTCGCCCGGCAGCACACCGAGCTCGACCGCGCGGACATGGTCCACCTGCTGCGCCTGCTCGCCGACTGGGGGATGCTGGCCGACTTCTGCTTCGCCGACGTCCTGCTCTACAGCCCGGCCCGGGACGGGCGGTGGCTGGTGCTCGGCCACGTGCGGCCGGTCACGGGGCAGACCCTGTACCTCTCGGACTGGGTCGGCTCGTGGGCCAACGAGTCCGAGGCACGGCTGCTGTCGAAGGCGCACGAGACGGGGGAGATGGTCGAGGGCGAGATCAGCGTGGAGGGCACGCCCGACCCGACCCGTCTCCTCGCCGTCCCCGTGCGCCGGCAGGGCAGGGTCATCGCCGTCCTCACCAAGGAGTGGTCGCCGCGCACCGGACGCCAGCCGGGGGAGCTGGAGCGCACCTACCTGTCCATCTTCCACCGGTTCGCGGCGATGATCGCCGAGGGCAGCTTCCCGTTCGAGGCTCGCCGCAGCAGCGCACCAGTGGCGCCGCGCGTCGGGGACGGGGTGATGCTGCTGGATGCCGGCGCGCGGGTGCAGTACTCGTCGCCCAACGCGGTCTCCGCGCTGCACCGGGTCGGCATCAACGCCAACGCCGTCGGGCAGCGCCTGGCCGAGCTCGGCTTCAACGACACCTCCGTGCGGCAGGCCTTCGAGCGCCGGGAGCCGGTGATCGAGGAGGTGGACCAGACGAGCGAGGTGACCCTGCTCACCCGCTGCATCCCGATCATGGCCGGCGGGGCCATCACCGGGGCCGTGCTCCTCCTGCGGGACGTGAGCGAGCTGCGGCAACGGGACCGGCTGCTGCTGTCGAAGGACGCCACCATCCGCGAGATCCACCACCGGGTGAAGAACAACCTGCAGACGATCTCCTCGCTGCTGCGCCTGCAGGCCCGGCGCACGCCGTCGGACAGCGCCAAGGCGGTCCTGGCCGAGGCCGTCCGGCGCATCCGGACGATCGCCATCGTCCACGAGACGCTGTCGAGGGAGGCCAGCGACGACGTGGCGTTCGTCGAGATCGTCCGGCCCCTCCTGCGTCTGGCCGAGGACTCGCTGCAGTCACCCGAGCGGCCCGTCCGCTTCCGCGTGGAAGGTGACGGGGGCAAGCTCCCCTCGGGCATGGCCACGCCGCTGGCCGTCGTGCTGACGGAGCTGCTGCAGAACGCGGTCGCCCATGCCTTCGTCAACCGCAACCGGCCGGGCAACGTCGTGGTGCTGCTGGAGCACGACGACCGCGAGCTGTCCGTCAAGGTGGTGGATGACGGCATCGGCGTGCCCGACGACTTCTCGATCGACCAGGCGTCGAGCCTGGGCCTGACCATCGTGCGCTCGCTGGTCACGACCGAGCTGGCCGGTCACATCACGATCCGCGCGGGGACCCCGGCCGACCATCTCCGGGCCTCCCTCGAACCGCCGGACCAGGGCACGGGGACCACGGTCGTCGTCGAGGTGCCCATGCACCTCGACGTCTGACGCGCCCCGACCGAGCCCGCCCGGGTCACGCAGCGGGTCCTGGACGGTCTCGCGGAGTCTGGTTGCGGATTCCGCAACGGAGCTCCGCGAGACAGGTCGCACCCGTGGCCACTGTCGATTCGATTCGGTGCCGATGCCCTCGATGTCGATCTTGGCGCTCAGCCGTTGGCGAAGTCGGACGTGGTCCAGATCCGGCGGGCCAGGTAGTCCTGCACGCGGGCGACGTAGTCGTTCGCCGCCGCGGTGTACCAGCGGCCGGAGAACCAGCGCCCATGCAGCCCCAGGCGTCACCCGCCGCGTACTGCCGGCCCCGCTCCACGGTGTTGAGCCAGGTCTCGGCTCCCTCGAAGCACGACCGCCACACCGCGTAGGCGATGTCCATGTTGTAGGCCGACGAGGCCACGGCGGTGTCGATGTACGCCCGGAAGTACTGGGTGCGGACCTGCATCAGCCCGATCGACTCCGGGCACTGGCCGGGCCGCCCATCGGCGCCGATCGGATGGCCGGGCGCGCAGATGCCGGGGTTGGTGGTGAAGTCTCCGGCCGCGTCCTGGTGCCACCACGATTCGAGGGCCACCTGGGCCCGCACGAGGTCGGTGGCGATGCCCCATTTGCAGGCCGTCCACTGGATGATCTCGTCGGTGGTCCCGGTGAACGAACCGGTGACGCGGTGAGCCAAGGCGAGGTCCGGGTCGGCGGCGGTCGCCCGGCCGGGCGTCTGGTTGAACCGGCTGTTCACCGCCCGCTTCTCCGCCGCGGCGCGCACGCGGGTCCGGCAGGTGGCGTCGCTCGGGAGCGCGGCGCCCGGGGGAAGCGTGCGGGACTCGCCGGTCGCCGGGGGGGCCGGTGGCGCCGGGGGCGGGGCACAGGCCACCGCCACCAGCAGGAGCAGCCCCGACACGACCGCGATGGCACGCCGGCCTGCGGTGGTGGTCATCGCCTTGTCTCCCAACTCGCCCGCGCATCGAGTCCGGTGTCTGTACCCGTCGTTGGCCGGCCGTCAGCCGGTCGTCAAACCGTACCTCGCCTCAGACGGCGACGGCCTTCTGGCGAGCGACGTACTCGCGGCGCAGGACCCGGCGCTCCTCCTCGGAGGTGCCGCCCCAGATGCCGGAGTCCTGGTTCGTGCTCAGGGCGAAGTCGAGGCAGTCGGCCTGGACCGGGCACTGCCGGCACACCACCCGGGCGTGCTCGATCTGCACCAGCGCGGCCCCGGTCGTCCCGATGGGGAAGAACAGCTCAGGGTCGGTGTCACGGCACAGCGCCTCCGAGCGCCATCCGTACTCGGCGTTGGCCAGGGAAATCACGCTTGCGGGCAAGGACATCGTTCACCGTCTTCAGTGGGCCGTTTCCACGGCGTCCGATGGGCGTTCACCAGGGCCAGCTCGGGAAGCTGAACGCCTTGTGAGACTGTTCACATGGCACGTCCCGACGAATTAGTTGCACTCATCAGGGACCGGCACAACGTAGGTCAACGGACCAGACTTGACAAGGGGAGGTGCGAAAGATGTTGGACACACGACGGTCCCACGGTGTGACATGCGTCATCGCCCATCGGGGCGCGTCCCGCGTCGAGCGGGAGAACACGGTGGCGGCGTTCCGGCGGGCGGCGGAGCTCGGTGCGGGCATGGTCGAGCTGGACGTGCGCCGGAGCGCCGACGGCGTCTTGGTCGTGCACCACGACGCCCACCTCGAGGACGGCCGGGCGGTGGCCTCGACCCCGTCGGCCGACCTCCCGGCCTGGGTGCCGACGCTCGATGCCGCGCTCGACGCCTGCGCCGGCATGGCGGTGAACGTCGAGATCAAGAACGACCCCTCGGAGCCCGGGTTCGACACCGACCGCACCCTGGCCGACGACGTCGCCGCCCTCGTCAGCGCCCGGGAGGAGACCGACCGCGTCCTGGTGTCCTCGTTCGACCGGCCGAGCCTCGAGCGCCTGCGGGCCGTGGCCGATCCGCCCATCGCCGCCGCGTGGCTGGTCGACCGCGCCGCCGGCCGACGTGGTCGACACGCTGGTGGCCGGCGGGTATCAGGCGCTGCACCCGTGGTGGCAGGCCGTCGACGCGCCGCTGGTGGAGCGTTGCCACGCGCGCCGGGCTGGCGGTGAACGTCTGGACCTGTGACGACCCCGACGCCATGGTCCGGCTGGCCGAGTGGGGTGTCGACGGCATCTGCACCAACGTGCCCGACGTCGCCGTCGCCGTCCTCAGGGACTCGAGCGGGAGCACCAGGTCCATGACCTCGGGGCGGTGCTGGAAGCGCAACCGGCGGGTCTCGCCCAGGTAGTCGCCGTCGACCTGGTACGGGAAGGGCCGCGTCGACTCGATGCAGAGCTCGGCCAGGTCGTGGTGCTCGTCGACGGTGGCGCTCGCCTCGATCGGCCGCCCCCGCAGGGTCCGGGCCAGCGCGCCCAGGAAGGGCCAGGCCCGGAGGCTGCGGAAGGTGATCGCCACCAGGCCGCGATCGAGCGTGGCGTACGGCGAGAGCTGGAACGGGCGGTTGCCGAGGTAGGTGTACGGGCTGGCGTTGAGCACGACCGTGAAGTAGCCGTCTGGCACGGCCGGCCCCCGACCCGGCGCCTCGACGCTGAAGTGCGGATGGCGCCGGTCGTAGCGGGAGAACCAGGTGCGCAGGGCGGCATAGATGAAGAGCGGGTGGCCCATCCACCGCTTGACCGCGGCCCGCTTCTCGACCTCCCGCACGACCGCGGCGTCGTAGCCCACGCCGGTGTGGAAGCAGAAGTAGCGGCCGTTGACCATGCCGAGGCCGACCCGGCGGACGTGGCCGTCCTTCAGCGCGGGGACGAGCAGCCGGGCGGCGGCGATCGGGTCGTTGGGCAGGCCGATGCTGCGGGCGAACACGTTGGTGGAGCCGCCCGGCAGCACGGCCAGCGCGGTGTGGCTGTCCGCGATGCCCGCCGCCACCTCGTTCAGCGTGCCGTCGCCCCCGAACGCCACGACCACGTCGACACCGCGGCTGGCCGCGTCCTGGGCGAACCGGGTGGCGTGACCCCGCCGGCTGGTCTCCACGATCTGCACGTCGTGGCCCTGCGACAACGCCTGGTGCACGACGACGGTGTTGCGGGCCGTGACCGAGGAGGCGAAGGAGTTGACGACGAGGAGCAGCCGCACGAGGCGATCGACGGTACCACCGGCCTGTCTGGCCCCCTGCTGAATGGCCTGCGTGGTGACCCGTCGGTAACAATGACCGGCCATGAACACCCCTGGTCTTCGTGTAGCCGTCTGCGTCAAGCAGATCCCGGATCCGGCCGCGCCGGGCGCGCTCGATCCATCGACCAACACCCTCAAGCGGGAGGGGAAGCTCATCCTCGACGAGTCCGACAGCTACGGCGTCGAGATGGCGCTGCAGCTCGTGGACGCCGCCGGCGGCGGTGAGGTGAGCCTGGTCTCGATGGCGCCCAACGGCGAGACGTCCGGCCTGCGCACCGCCCTGGCCATGGGAGCGGCCAAGGCCGTGCTGGTGTCCGATCCGGAGCTCCAGGGTTCCGACGCGCTGACGACGGCCAAGGTCCTGGCCAAGGCCATCGAGCGCCTCGATGGTCCGGAGCTGGTCATCGCGGCCACCGAGTCCACCGACGGCTACACCGGCACCGTGCCCGAGCAGGTGGCGGAGCTGCTCGGCCGGCCCTCGGTCACCTTCGCCAAGCACGTCGAGGCTGCGGACGGGATGCTCAAGGTCCAGCGCCAGACGGAGGAGGGGTACGACGAGGTCACGTGCCCGCTGCCGGCCGTGGTGTCGGTGACCGCGGGCGTGGTCGAGCCCCGGTACCCGAGCTTCAAGGGGATCATGGCCGCCAAGTCCAAGCCGGTCGACCAGGTGACGGCGGCCGACCTCGGCGTGACGCCGGCCGGCTGGGCGGGCGCGGGCCAGAAGATCGTGGACGTGGCCCAGGCCGAGGCCCGCCAGGCGGGCGAGATCGTGGAGGACGACGGCGAGGGGTACGCCAAGGTCGTCGCCTTCCTGGAGAACCTCAAGGTCATCTGAGCGCAAAGGACGATCGCAAACCATGGCCATCGACACCGTCTGGGTCTTCGCCCAGTCCAACGACGGGGTGCCGACCACCGGCACCCTCGAGCTGCTCACCAAGGCGCGTTCGCTCGGCGCCTCGACCGTCGCCGCGTTCCACGCCGGCGGCACCGACGCCGCCGGAGCGGCCGCCGCCCTCGGCGCGCACGGCGCCACGAAGGTCTACGCCCCGGGCGACCTGGGCGGGAAGCTGCCCGGCCCGGCGGTCTCGGCCGCCATGGTCGCAGATCATCGAGGGCGGGGACGCGCCCGGGCTGATCCTGTTCCCCCAGAACTACGAGGGCCGTGACGTGATGGCCCGTCTGTCGGTGAAGCTCGACCGCACGGTCCTCACGAACAACACCGACATCACGGTCGACGGGGACAGCGTGAGCGTGACCACGCCCATCTTCGGCGGCAACGTGCTCGTCACCACCACGTTCACCGCCGAGGGCCCGCACCTGGCCTCGTTCCGCCCGAAGTCGTTCGCGGCGGAGGAGTCCGGCGGCGGTCCGGCCGAGGTGGTCGAGGTCGCCCTCCCGGACCTGGGCGCCGCGGGCGCCGCCACCATCGACGCCGTCCACGTGGAGGAGTCCACCGGGCCGCGCCTCGACGAGGCCGCGGTCGTCGTGTCCGGTGGGCGAGGGTTGGGCGAGGCCGCCAACTACCAGCTCATCGAGGACCTGGCCAAGCTCCTCAAGGGTGCTCCCGGCGCTTCGCGGGCCATCGTCGACGCCGGCTGGGTGCCCTACAGCTACCAGGTGGGCCAGACCGGCAAGGTCGTGAAGCCCACCGTCTACATCGCGGCCGGGATCTCCGGCGCCACGCAGCACATGGTGGGCATGAAGGGCGCCAAGAACATCATCGCCATCAACAAGGACAAGGAAGCGCCCATCTTCGGCATCGCCGACCTGGGCATCGTCGGCGACGTCCACAAGGTGCTGCCGAAGCTCATCGAGGCGCTCCAGGCGCGATGAGCGCCACGATGAGCACGGCGCGATGAGCACTGGGGCCTGGCGCAACTGGGCGGGCAACCAGGTCGCTCATCCCGTCGCCGTCCACCGGCCGACCAGCGAGCACGACCTCGCCGCCGTCGTCAAGCAGGCGGCGGCCGAGGGCGCGCGGGTCAAGGTCGTCGGCAGCGGCCACAGCTTCACGGACATCGCCTGCACCGACGGGCACCTCGTCGATCTCGGCGGCTACAACCGGGTGCTCTCGATCGATCCGGAGGCCCGGACGGCCACCGTGCAGGCGGGTATCCGGCTCGAGGACCTCAACCGTCACCTCGACCTCCGCGGCCTGGCCATGCCCAACCTGGGCGACATCGCCTACCAGACGATCTCGGGCGCGGTGTCGACGTCCACCCACGGAACCGGCCGGACGCTGACCGGGCTGGCCGGCCAGATCGCCGCCCTGCGCCTCGTGCTCGGCGACGGCACCTGCGTCGACTGCTCGCCCGAGGAGGAGTCGGAGCTGTTCCACTGCGCCCGGGTCGGCCTCGGCGCGCTGGGCATCATCTCGACCGTCACGCTCGACGTCGTGCCGGCCTTCAACCTGGCCGTGGTCGAAGAGCCGATGCGGGTGGACTCGCTGCTGGAGGACCTCGACACGCACGTCGACGGCAACGACCACTTCGAGTTCTTCTGGGTCCCCCACACCGGCTGGGCGCTGACGAAGCGGAACAACCGCACGGATGAGCCGCTGGCGCCGCGCGGCCGCGTGTCGGAGTGGTGGAACGACCGCTTCCTCCAGAACTACGCCTTCGGGGCGCTCTGCCGGGTCGGCCGCCTGCGACCCCAGTGGATCCCCCGGCTGGCCAAGGCGCTGCCGGCCGCCGGCCGCGTCACCTACGTCGACCAGAGCTACCGCGTGTTCGCCAGTCCCCGGCTCGTGCACTTCTACGAGATGGAGTACGCCGTCCCGCGGGCGGCGGGCGCCGGAGGCCCTCAACCGGATCCGGCGGTTCGTGGACGACTCCGGCCTGCTCCTCAACTTCCCGGTCGAGGTGCGCTTCACGGCCCCGGACGACATCCCGCTGTCGACGGCCAGCGAGCGGGAGTCGTGCTACCTCGCCGTCCACGTGTACCAGGGCATGGACTCGGAGCCGTACTTCGACGGGGTCGAAGCCATCGTGACGGACCTCGGCGGGCGACCGCACTGGGGCAAGCTCCACACCCAGACCGCGGCCTCGCTGGCCGGGCGGTATCCGCAGTGGGAGCGATTCGTGGCGGTCCGCGACCGGGTGGACCCCGACCGCCGCTTCGCCAACGCCTACCTGGAGCGGGTGCTGGGACCCTGAGCTGTCGGCGGCTGGGCCGTCAGGCCGGCTCCCACAGCTGGGCCTCGAGGTCGCCCCTGAAGTGCAGCGTCTGGTTGTGCGAGTAGGTCGGTGCGAGCCCGGCGATGACCTCGTCGATGTCCTCGACGTTGTCGTGATTGCGACCGATGACCACCCACACGCGGCCGGTGGGCTCGCTGACGACCTCGTCGATCACCGACGAGTCGAAGGACTCGTACGTCTGGTCGCCGGTCTCGAACGATCCCCACGGCCCCGCCGGGTAGACGGACTCCGGCAGCACGGCGTCCGGGTCGAAGCGCCGGTAGTACTCGAAGAAGAGGCGGACCGAGTCGTTGGCGAACAGCACGCGGTCGCCCGGCTGCGTGGCCGACAGAACCTTGTCCGTCGTCTCCCGCCAGTCCTCCTCGCCACCGTCGTGGTACCAGTAGGCGACGCCGTACGCGCTGACCGCCAGCACCACCGCGGCGACGGCCACCCGTTGCCAGCCGGCCGCAGGATTGCGCCGGCCCATGCGCTCCAAGAGGCCGCTGACGCCGAGCGCCTCGTAGATGGCGAGGCCGGGCAGGCAGAAGAGGAGGTACCGGCCGATGACCAGCGGCGGTGACACCGGGCTCGTCACGGCCAGCAGCAGACCGGGCAGCGCGGCCCAGAGGATGAGCACGCCGTGCGCCCAGGCCTCACGGCTGTGGAGACCCTGCTTCCAGACCCGGACCGTGATCTGCAGCGCCAGCAGGCCGAGCACCAGCGTGAGCAGCACGCCGACGACACCGGCGCGGCCGGTCATCGTGAAGAGCACGTCCCGGAAGGCGCCGAGGCGGAAGCCGCTCAGCGGCATGCCTTCGTCGTGCGTGGCGATGAGGTACGCCATCGGCAGCGAGGCCAGCACGATGAGCCCCGACGCCAGGACCCGCCGCTTCACCAGGCGCTGGTCGGGCGGGAGGAACCACAGCGATCCCACAAGTGCGGCCAGCAGCAGCAGCCCGACGATGTGGGAGTAGGCCAGCAGGACGCCCGCGCCCCAGAAGGACACGATCGTCCAGCGCCTCGGCTGCTCGACGTCGAGGACGAAGAACAACGTGGCCAGGGTGGCCAGCAGCATCGACAGGGCGTACGTCCTGGCGTTCTGCGCGTAGCCGGCGACGCTGCCGTTCACCACGATGAGGGCGCCGGCCAGCACGGCCACCCGCGGTGACAGCAGCCGCCAGGCGACCGCGGCGACCGCGGGCACGAGCGCGGCCATCGCGAGGACCGACACCGACCGGAGCGCGGCCTCGCCGTCGCCGAAGATGGCGACGAACCGCAACAGCGCGGCGTGCAGGGCTCCGTTGGCCTCGTGCTCGATCGAGAAGCTGAGGAGGTCGCCCCACGGCCGCAGCACGGTCGAGGCGGTGAACGCCTCGTCACGGTAGAGGCTCTTGGTCCCGAGCTCCCACGTCCACAGGATCGCCCCGGCGATGGTGAGCAGGCCGATGAGGACGAGGCTGCGGGTGCGCTCCGCGGGGCTGGTGGCGGCGGGGCCGGCGCCCTGCTCGGGCGCGGCGACGCTGTCGTCGAGGGTCGAGGAGCTCATCGCGCCGGGCCGGCCTCTGACGTTGTGGCTGCCGTCGTGGCCGTGTCCGATTCGACGAGGCGGAGACGCTCGTCGACCTGCGCGACCTGCCGGAGGACGCGGGACTCGATGTGGAAGAGGTCCTCGAAGTATCGCTTGGCCTGCGCCGCCAGCACCCCGAGGCTCACGAGCTGGACGGCCACCACGAAGGTGAGGCCGCCGATGATGAACGAGTGCGGGCGCTGCGCCCAGGCGTCGGCGAAGGCGTCGGTGAGCCGCGCGTCGAAGTTGCTGCCGCTGGCGTCCCCGTAGCCCTGCACGACCGTCCAGGCCAGCGCGCCCAGGCTGTAGACGGAGATGGCGAGGAGGATGAGGCCGGGCACGAGGAAGAAGGTGATCGGCCGGAAGAGGAAGCTGGAGAACATGAGCAGCTTGGAGGTGCTGCTCACCTTCAGCGACACCTTGCGGGCGTTCATGCGCTCGGCCTGCCCGGTCCAGTCGAGGTGGGCGGGGATCTCGATGACCCTGGCGCGGAGGATCTGCGCCTTGTAGAGGATCTCCGTGTTGATCTCGGGGCCCATCGACTTCAGGTTCAGGCCGCGGATGAACGGACCGTCGTAGGCGCGCACGAGCCCGGTGACGGTCGAGACCTCGTGCTGGGAGCTGGCGGCCAACAGCTTGTTGACGCTCTTGCTCATCATCTTGCGGTTCCAGGGCAGACCCGAGTTGCGCCCGCCCTTCATGTACGGCGAGGCCACGCAGATGCGGGCGTGCTGTTCGCGCAGCGCTTCGACCAGACGCTCGATGTGGTCGGGCGAGTAGGTCAGGTCGCTGTCGAACGTGACGACGTAGTCGCCCTTCGACTGGCTGATGCCGTAGCGCAGCGCCTGGCCGAGACGGAAGTTGACCGGGTGACGCAGGACCCGCACCTCGGGCCTGGTGCTGGCGAACGCCTCGGCGATGGCCGGCGTCTCGTCCGTCGATCCGTCGTCGACGACGATGAGCTCGAACCGGTACCGGTCCGAGAGGTCCTGGAGGTAGCGCGTACAGGGTCGTGAGGGACCCCATGATCATGAGAGCCTCGTTGTACGCGGGGACGACGATCGACAGCAGCGGCAGCACCGCCGGCTCGACCTGTCCCGCCAGACCTGCCGGCGACTCCGGGACCTCGGGAACGACGTCGAACGCGCCGCCGTCGAGTCCTCCCGACGTGTCGAGTGCGGTCACACCGCCCTCCACCAAGCCGACGTGGTCATCCACCACGCGCCCGCCCATGTCACATCACCCGCTCTCATCCGTCCGCTTGCCTCGACCTCGGCCGACCGCGCCGGCGACCTGCCGTACCCGCACCTCTGGTCTCCCGGGATCATAGTGATGGGGTCCTCCGATGGGAACGGGACGCGCGGCATCGAACACCACGCTGCGTGCCGCCGCAGAGGGTGGCGCTCGAACCGGCCGGCGCGAGGTCGAGCGACGGGGCTCGGGCCGGGTGCACGCTCGCGACGCGCCGTCCCACAGCCGTCTACCAGGAGCGGAGCGGCATCGAGGCGGCGCGTCGCGTCGCAGGCCACGGCGGGGCGAGGGTGCGCGGCGGCGGTGACGTCGCCATCGGGACGCGCCGGCGGGCGCGGACGACCACCACCGCGGAGCGTCGCCCGACCACGCTCGGTCGCTCTCGATCCACGCCGTTGGCGGTGGTACCTCCGGAGGTCAGGCGGTAGGGTGCCGCCGTCGGGCGGACGCTGAAGGACCAATACGTCGGTGAACGAAGGCGGGAGGTCGTCCGCAATGGTGGCGAAGCGCGTAGGAGCGGCGGTGTTCTCGGCTGCGGCTGTGGTGGCGGTGGCCGCGTGCCAACCGGGGCCCGGCCCCGGCATGCCCAATCAGACGGCTCCCCCGCCGCAGGTGAGCAGGGCGCCGGCGTCGCCGCCGGCCCGCATCTGCGGCAACACCAGCTTCCTCGCCGGACCGGCGAGCCCGCCCGCCGGCGCCATCGTCGTCCCGGCCGGTGACAACGCCAACGTCGACTTCCGCCTCGCCGGGAGGACCTACTGGTTCGCGCCCGGGGTGCACACGCTCGGGACCGGCGAGTTCGGCCAGATCATCCCCGCCGACAACTCGACCTTCATCGGCGGCCCGGGCGCCATCCTCGACGGGCGCGACCTCAACCGCTTCGCGTTCACCGCAGCAGGCCCGCAACGTCCGCGATCGCCTACCTCACCATCCGCAACTTCGGGCGGGGGGAGGCGGACAACCACCAGCAGGGCGTGGTCAACCACGACGCCGGCGACAACTGGGTCGTCGAGCGCAACACCGTCATCAACAACGACGGCGCGGGCGTGTTCGTCGGCGACGGCAACGTCGTCCGCTGGAACTGCCTGAAGGACAACGGCCAGTACGGCTTCTCGGTCTACGAGGAGGACGGCGTCGTCAACGTCACCATCGACCACAACGAGGTGACGGGCAACAACACGGACGACTGGGAGTCCCGCATCGACGGCTGCGGCTGCAGCGGTGGCGCCAAGTTCTGGGAGACCAACGGCGCCCGGGCCACCAACAACTGGGTCCACGGCAACAACGGCCCGGGTCTGTGGGCCGACTTCAACAACCGCGCGTTCCTGTTCGAGGGCAACTACTTCGAGGGGAACCTGGACGAGGCGCTGTTCTACGAGGTGTCGTACAACGCCACCATCCGGTTCAACACGTTCAAGCGCAACACCATCCGCAAGGGTCAGGCCTTCGCGGCCGACGGCGACACCTTCCCGGTGGCGGCGGTCTACATCTCCGAGGCCGGTGGGGACAACCGGGTGGCCGGACCGCCGACGATCGACATCCACAGCAACGTGTTCGAGGACAACTGGTCCGGCGTCACCGTCTGGGAGAACGCCGACCGGTTCTGTGGCAACGGGGCCACGCCGGGCTGCACGCTCGTCAACCGGGCGGCCACCGAGGCGACGTGCCGCCAGCCGGGCATCGCCTCGAGACCGCTCTACGACGACTGCCGGTGGAAGAGCAACAACGTGCAGGTCCACCACAACGTCTTCCGGGTCACGCCGGGCAACATCGGCTGCTCGAGCTACCTCTGCTCCAGCCAGGCCGTGCTGTCCAACTACGGGACCTGGCCCTCGTTCTCGCCCTACCGCGCCGAGCGCGTCCAGACCGCGATCACGTTCCAACAGAACAACCGGTTCTTCGCCAACACCTACATCGGGCCGTGGCGTTTCGTGGCCTTCGAGACCGGGCCGGGTGCTGACGTTCAACCAGTGGCGGGCCGCGCCGTACAACCAGGACGGCTACAGCAGCATCAGTTGAACGGCGGTCAGCCGGAGCTCGGCGTGCCGAGCCGCTCGTCGGTGTATCGCAGGCCCGGATCGGGCGGCGCGAAGGCCGGCTCCACCCTGCCGGCCCTGACGACACCCGGCAGGTACACGCGGTACATGGCGATGACCAGGAGCGCGGCCAGCCCGAGGCTGGCGACCGCGGCCCCTTCGAGGCCGTAGACCGCGGACACGACCACGGCGGTGGGCAGCGAGACGATGGTCACCCACAGCCGGGCGTGGAACATCTCGCGGGCCAGGCCGGCCACCTTGATGGCGATCGAGGCGCCGAACGGGATCACGGCGATGGCGCAGCGGACCGCGGCGAACCAGACCAGATAGGTGTAGGGCTCGAACTCCGCGCCATAGATGGTCACCATGAGCCACGGCCCGAAGATGGCCAAGAGCGCGCTGTACGCGAACTGCGCGCCGCCGACGACGATGGTGACCCGCCGGCTGTAGCGGGCCAGGCCGGCGCAACCGTGATCGCGGAACGTCCGGGTGGCCCCGGGAAGGGCGACGTTGCCGCCCGACAGCAGGATCACGTACGCCGGGCCCACCAGGCTCTCGGCGGCGCGCAGACCGCCGAACTCGGCTCCGGTCACGAAGGCGGCGACGATGAGGAGGTAGGCCTCGCGGGCGCCGAACAGCGTGGCGAAGTCACGGAGGAGCCAGCGCGAACATCGGCCACAGCTCCCGCAGCAGCTCGGTCCGGGGCCACATGGCGGGCCTGGCGTGGAACTGCACCATCCCGACGACGACGCCGGCCGCGGCCCCGATTCCCCAGGCGATCACGAACCACGGTGAGCTGGTGAGCCCGACGACGATCAGGCCGGCCATGAGGACCACCTGCACGGCCGTGAAGACGAGGTCGTTGGCCAGCGCGCGCTCGGGGCGATGGACGCCGAACGAGAGGGCACGCCAGAGATCCTGGGTGAGGAGCATGGGGAGGACGGCGGCCAACGCCAGGAGCGGGCCTCCGATGCCGGGGACGCCCGTCATCAGCAGCACCACGCCCACGGCGCCGACCACCGCTCCGAGGGCGAGTGCTACGGCGAGCTGCGCCGCCAGGGCCCGGCGGAGGTTCACCGGGGTGTCGAGGTCGGGCTCGACGATGATCAGCGGCTCTGTCAGGACGGCCCGGTTGATCCCGATGATGGCCAGCCACACGAACAGCGCGACCGCGAACCCGCCGAGCTCGGTCGCGCCGCCGAACCGGCCGACGGCGACGCTGACGAGGAAGTTGGAGCCGGACGACACCACCTGATCCGCGATCGCGAACGCGGCCGGGGTGGGTCGCCGGCGCAGCAGGCCGTGTCCGCCTCGCACGTGCCGTCCGTTCACGACCGGACCACGCCGAGCACGCGCTCGTAGATCGACTCGAGGAGCTCCATGTTGGGCGCGGGGCGGAACCGGGACTCATAGGTCGCGCGGGCCCGCTCGCCGAGCCGGGCGGCCAGCGCCTCGTCGCCGTGCAGGGTCTCCACCGCCCTCGCCAGCGCGCCGGCGTCGGCGGGCGGCACCAGAAGTCCGTCGTGCCCGTCGGTGACGAGGTCGGGGAACGAGCCGCGGTCGCTGCAGACGGCGGCGCGGCCGAACATCATCGCCTCGGCCACGACCAGCCCGAACGTCTCCTCCCAGACCGACGGCACGAGGACCGCCCGGGCCTGGCGGAACTGCGCGAAGCACTCGTCTCGCGTGAGCCGGCCGGCGACGTGCACGTTCGGGTGCTCGCGGGCGAAGCGGGCGACCGCGTCCTCCAGCGGACCGCTCCCGATGATGGTGAGGTCGGGCCGCAGGCCGCGCTCGTCGAGCCGGGCCCAGGCGTCGAGGATGACCTGCACGCCCTTGGTGTCGGCCAGACGGCCGGCGTACACGAACCCCGTCCCCGGCGCGGCCGTGGTCGGCGCTGCCGGGGTACTCGGTCACGAAGTTGGGCTTCACGATGACGCGTTCCGGGTCGTAGCCGGCCTCGATGAAGAGGTCACGTTGGGCGCTCGACAGCGTGAGGAGCGCGTCGAGCGCCTTCCAGTGGCGGGCGTGGACCATGTTGGAGAGGGCGACGGGCGTGGTCGCGATCCTCGACTCGCGGTAGCAGCCGTGCTGCACGCCCGGCCAGTGCGACGAGGGCAGGCAGTCGTGGCACACGCGCCCGTCCCGGAACAGGGCTCCGCCGGCGCAGATCAGGCGGTAGTTGTGGACCGTCGCCACCGTCGGGACGCCGCGCTCGCGCAGCAGCGGGAGGATCGAGCCGCTGATCAGCGGGAAGGTGTTGTGGAGGTGGACGACCTCGGGCCGGTGCTCGTCGAGCGCGGCCGCCAGGGACCGGGCCGAGTCCCGTGACCAGACGACGCGGGCGGGCAACAGCAGCTTCTGGAGGGGCGACTGCTCCGCGATCTCGTCGGAGCTGGGGCCCCACACCTGGACGTCGTGGCCACGCTCACGCAGCTCGCGGCGCTTCGCTCTCGACGACGTGGTTCTCGCCGGAGGGCTCGGCGCTGCGGTAGCGGTTGTGGACGAGGAGGATCCTCACGTGCGCGCTCCAGGATTGATCGGGTGGAAGTGCTCGCCCGACTGGGCGAGGGTGAGCGGCGTCAGGAGGATCCCGGCCAGCAGGATGTGCATGACGTAGGCCGACATGTCACCGATCCCCGTCTCGGTGTACGAGGCGATGGCGACGAACGTCAGCAGGTAGATCGACAGCGCCCGGTTGGCGGCCTTCGGGTAGGAGAAGGCCCGCAGCAGGATCACCGCCATCGCCGTGCAGACGATGACCAGGCCGATCTTGCCCGCCTCGTGATAGGTCGCGAGGTAGCCGTTGTCGATCGGGAGGCCGTCGATGGACTTGTCCCCGTAGCCGATCCCGAACAGCTCCTGGAACCCGGTCCGGGGGAAGGTGTGCACCCGGGCCCAGGCCAGCGTGCGCCCGGTGAGCGTCGACAGCAGCTCGTCGTTCTGGCCCCTGCTGAGGAAGGCCTCGACGGCCGGCTCCATGACGAGGAAGAGCGCCGGGCCGAGCAGGACCAGCGTGACGACCACCTCGCGGGCCCGGGAATGGCTGACGGCGAGCAGGAGGATGGCGACGCCCAACGCGACCGCGCCGGCGATGAGCGGCGTGCGCGGTCTTGCTGAGGAGGAGGGCGGCCATGCCGAGCACCATCCACAGCGGGCAGCGGGGCAGCCGGGGTGAGTGGGACAGGACCTGGACGGCGGTCAGGCCCACCAGCACGGCGGCGAACTGGCCGATCTGCGGCGGCTGGAGGGCCGGCACCTGGGAGATGAGCCGGCCCTCACCGTTCTGTCCCAGCCCGATGCACAGCGAGATCAAGGCCGCCCCGACGCAGAGCCGCAGCGCCCGCGCGTGGGCGTTGACGATGACCCACGGGTCCGATCGCCAGACGGGGGAGATCAAGGCCAGCGCGAGGAGGGCGAACAGGAAGCGGGACGCCCGGGCGATCGGTGCCGAGTCCGCCCGCGCTGCCGCTCAAGGCCGGCATCAGGGCCAGGATGGGCAGGAGCGCGTAGAGCCACACCGGCCAGGAGCCCCTCAGCTTCAGGCGCGGGTTCAGCTTGAGCGCGAGCCAGAAGGCCAGGACCACGGCGATGGCGGTGCCGAGCTGCTCGATGCGGGGCGGCAGGATGATCACGAAGTCGGGCCGCCCGGTCCAGGCCAGGCACGACCCGAACACCAGGAGCCAGACGAGGGCCGCCGTGCGCCGTTCGTGCGCGGTCAGCTCGTGATCGTCCGACCCGAGCACGCTCGTCGGGTTGGTCTCGACCGTCATCGTCGCTGTCCGCTCACCCAATGCACCATGCTCTGCCGCCCGTCCCGATCGCTCCCGCCACTGGGCGCCGACAGGTCCGGTCAGGAGGATCCTCCCGACCGGTCGGAGCCTAGCGGTCGCCCCCAGCGCCCCTCTGGCCGTCGGGCGCTGGCGGCGGTCCGGCCGGGTCAGGCGCCTGCCGAGCGCCGTGTGCCGGTCGTCGCGCTGGCGAGCGCGCCACGCAGCGTGAGCGTCGGCTGACCGCTGACCTGCGGCGCGTCGGCTTCTCGACTCGTCGGACCACACCGAGCGTGGTGTCCAGTAGCATCCTCGCCGCAAGCCGTAGGCGACCGCAGCGCCCCCCAGCGCTCCTCGGCGTGGAACGTACGCGGCTGGACTCGAGCGGCCTGAGAGGAGCGGAGCTGTGGAGGGCGAGCACATCGAAGGACAGGGCGTCCTGCATGCCCTTCGACGCCGATGGAAGTGGGTGGTGGTCGGCGGGCTGGTCGGACTCGCGCTCGCGATCCTCCTCACGGCGATCATGCCGAAGAAGTACACCGCGACCGTCGACGTCCAGCTCTACAGCTCGGAGGCCGGGAGCATCGGAGCGGGCCAGCCGGATGCAGACCGAGGCCGCCCTCGCGCAGAGCGTGCCGGTCGCCGAGCGGGCGCTCGAGAAGCTGAACAGCTCTGTGGATCCGGAGACTCTTCTCAAGAGCTACCGCGCCACTCCCTTCACCGACGATCTGTTGCGCTTCGACGCCACGGGCCAGACGGCGGAGCTGGCCGCCGCCAGGGTCACCGCGGTGGCCCAGGCGTACCTCGACTACATCGGCGCGGAGGCCGACTCGGAGTTGGCCGCAGTCGAGCGTTCGGTCCAGGACGCTCCACCGACCTCCAGGGTCGCATCGACGACATCGAGGTGCGATCGCCGAGCTCAGTAGCGAGGAGTTCGTTGACGCCTGAACAGTCGTTGCTGCTGACCGGCCTGGTCAACAGCGCACCGACATCTCCCAGGAGCTGGCGGGCGTTCGGGCCACTCTGGACCAGGCGTCCGGCGACCCGTGAGCTCACGCGTGACCGCAACAAGGTGCTGGCCGCGCCGTTGCTGCCCACCGCGCCGACCAGCCCGCGACCCCGGGAGTTCGCGATCATCGGCCTCTTCGGCGGCGCGCTGCTGGCGGCCGGGATCGTCGTCACCCGTGACGTGCTCGGCCGGCGGCTGTTCAGCCGTCACGAGTTCGCCAGCGCGGCCGGTGTGAGCGTCGTGGGCAGCGTCGACCTGCACCGGCGGCCCGCCCTGACCTCGTCGCGGCAGCGCCGGCGGTTGGCCAAGGTCGTGTCGTCCCCGTCGAAGAGCCTGGCGACGACGACCAAGGCCATGGCCTCCCTGCTGGGCGGCCCGCGGGACCTCCCGCCGCCGATCGTGGTGAGCTCGATGGCGGCCGACGCCGCCGCCGTCGCGCTGACGCTCCGGCTGGCGATGGACCTCACGAGCCGTTCACGTGGGCCGGCCCGGCGCATGGACGGTCCTTCCGACGACGCCCCGACGGACAGCCCTCGCCGGCGCCGCTGGCGTGACGTGATCGTCGTCGACTGCACGCCGTCGGACGAGCCGTCGCTGGGATCGGTCGTGCGGGCCATGGTCGGTCCGTCCGGCGAGGCGAACCAGGTCGGGCTGGAGTCCGCCCGCTCGTTCCGAGTGCGGCGGGTGTCGAACGACGTCCGCTGGGATGTGGTCTTCCCGGACACGCCGCCCCTGGCCGTGTTCAACGGGATGTCGGCACGACTCGTCGGACCGGCTGGCCGACGGGCCCCGGTCCGAGGCATCCGACAAGGCGGACCTCGTGATCGCCTACGTGGGCGACTGGCGGGCCGTTACCGAGGGCGCCAGCCTGCCCACGATCCAGTCAGGAGTCAGCTTCGTCGTGGCCCACACCGGGCACGTCACCGGAGCCAACATCCAGGAGAACGCCGCCGCACTGCACCGGTCGGGTGCGGGGCCGATCGGTGTCGTCGTCGTGAATCCGGACCGGTTCGACACCTCGACCGGCCAGCTCGACACGGCCCCGGTCGAGGAGGCCGTCGCTTCCCTCGAGCCGCGCCGCCCCGGCGCGGACCCCGAGCTCCGCGCCGTCCGCCGCATATAGCAGAAGCGACCCGCCGGTGGGTGGTCACGCAGCGCAAGCTGAGACCACGCTCCGTCGGGATCACCAGCCTTGTGCCGGTGATCTGGGCACTGATCGGAATTCACCCTGGCCGCTGCCGCTCCCGAGGCGGGATACTGGACGGCGGACACGGTGGGGATACACCTCAAATCAGAGCGGTAGTGAGGCCCGTCCGGGCGGATCGGCAGGAAAAAGAAATGAACATCGCCGTGCTCGGCGTTGGCTACGTCGGGACAGTCACAGCAGCGTGCCTTGCCGATGCGGGACACGAGGTCGTCGGGATCGATCCCGACATGACCAAGGTGGCCGCGTTGGCCTCAGGCACCAGCCCAGTGGTCGAGCCCGAGCTCGACGCCGTCGTGCGTCGGGCCGTGGACTCCGGCCGGCTGCGGGCCACCCAGGATGTGGTCGAGGGGCTGAAGGGGGTGGACATCGTCCTCGTGTGCGTCGGCACGCCGTCCCGCAGAACGGGAGCTCGACCTGTCGCACGTCGAGCAGGCCGCCCGAGGAGTCGGCGGCGCGCTCGCGCGGAGCGGCGACTCTCGCCGTCGTCTTCCGCCGACCATGCTGCCCGGGTCGGTCGAGCGAGCGCTCGTGCCGCCGCCTCGAGGAGGTCCGCTCGGGACGGGAGCGACGGACTTCGGCGTCGCATGCGCCCCGAGTTCCTCCGCGAGGGCACCGGGGTGGCCGACTTCTTCGCCCCGCCGTTCACCGTGCTCGGCGTCCGGACGACGAGCGGGCGCCGCGTCGTGCGGGAGCTGTTCGACCCCCTGCCGGGCGAGGTCGTCGTCGACCAGCTGCGCACCGCCGAGATGCTCAAGTACGCCTGCAACGCGTTCCACGCCGTCAAGGTCGCGTTCGCCAACGAGATCGGCCGGGTCCTGTGCAGCCGACGGCGTCGACTCGCACGAGGTGATGGAGATGTTCTGCCAGGACGACGAAGCTCAACATCTCGCCGGCCTACCTGAGGCCCGGCTTCGCGTTCGGCGGCTCGTGCCTGCCCAAGGACCTGCGCGCGCTCAGCACATCGCGCGCGCGAACGGACGTCGACGCTGCCGGTGCTCGCCGGCGTCGCTCGACACCAACGAGCTGGTCGTCCGCGACGTCGTCGACCGGGTGCTCGCGAACCGGCGCCGCGCCGGGTCGCGCTCCTCGGCCTGAGCTTCAAGGCCGAGACCGACGACCTGCGCGAGAGCCCGAACGTCGAGCTGGCCGGCGCCTGATCGGCAAGGGCTCGAGCTGCGCATCTACGACCCGATCGTCGACCCGAGCAAGCTGGTCGGCGCGAACCGCCGGTACCTCGAGGCCGGCTGCCGCACCTGCAGCCGGCTGCTGGCCGACTCGCCCGACGACGGCCCTGCGAGGCGCCGAGCGTGGTCGTCGTGCGTCTCCGACCGCCGAGGCGCGTGGCCACGCGCTCCTGGCGGCCCCGCCCGACCCATGCGTCATCGACCTCGCGGCCGCCTCGGCGCCGACGATCGAGGCGCTGCCGGGGTACGTCGGCGTCGGCTGGTGAGCGCGCGGTCGCGCCGCGACGCGGCCCCCCGCGTCCTCATCCTCGTCCAGAACCTCCCGGTCCCGTTCGACCGCCGGGTGTGGCTGGAGTGCCAGGCGCTGCGCGGCGGCCGGCTCGGGTCACGGTCGTCTGCCCGAAGGGCGACCGGACACCGCCGCCTACGAGGTGATCGACGGCGTCCACGATCCACACGCTACCCGCCGACGCGCCCGGCGGCGGCGCGGTCGGGCTTCGTGGTCGAGTTCGTCTACTCGCTTCCTGGCCACGCTGCGCCTGACTGAAGGCGTGGCGCGCGCGGCCGGCTTCGACGTCATCCAGGCCTGCAACCCGCCCGACATCTTCTGGCCGCTCGGCGCTGCTGTTCCGGCTGCGACGGCATCGAGGTTCGTGTTCGACCACCACGACCTGTGCCCGGAGCTCTACGAGTCGCGCTTCGCCGACGAGCTCGGGCCTGCGTCACGCGGGCGCTGCTGCTGCTGGAGCGCGTGACGTTCCGCGACGGCCGACCACGTGATCGTCCACCAACGAGTCGTACCGCGCAGATCGCGCTCCGCGCGGCGGCAGTGCGACCGAGCGACGTGACCGTCGTGCGCACCGGGCCCGGATCCGAGCGCTGCGCCGCGGCGCCCGGATCCCGGCGCTCCGGCGCGGCCGCGCGCTACCTCGTCGCCTACCTCGGGGTCATGGGCCCGCAGGACGGCGTGGACATCGCGCTCCGGGCCGCCGACCGCATCGTGCACGAGCTCGGGCCGCGACGGACATCGCGTTCACCTTCATCGGGTCGCGGCGACTGCTTCGACGACCTCGTCGCGCTAGCGCGACCGAGCTCGGCCTCGACGACTTCGTCGACTTCACCGGCCGGGTGCCCGACGACGACTGTCGCCGACGGTCCTGTCGACGGCCGACGTCGGCCTGTCGCCCGGATCCGAAGAACCCGCTCAACGACGTCTCCACGATGAACAAGACGATGGAGTACATGGCGTTCGGGCTGCCCGGTCGTCGCGTTCGACCTCGCCGAGACGCGCGTGTCCGCCGCGGACGCCGCGGTCTACGCGCAGCCCAACGACGTCGATGCGTTCGCCCAGGCCATCGTCGACCTCGTCGACGACCCGGATGCCGCGCGCCGATGATGGGCCGGCGGGGCCGCGAGCGGGTCGAGCAGGTGCTGGCGTGGCCGATCCAGGCGCCCGCCTACGTGAGCGTGTACCAGTCACTGACCGGGTTCCACGGCGAGCCGGTCGCGGCGACCACCGCGCAGCAGCCATCCCGGTCACCGACCTCACGATCATCACCACCGGGCTGACGAACGTCGAGCGGCCCGTGACCCGGGCGGTCCTCCCGAAGGGCAACGTGGTCGCCAGCGGCGTCCGCGTGAACGGGGTACCGCACCTGGCATCGACCGAGCCGTCCGGCGGGCAGAGCCGTGTGCGGCATCGCGGGCCTCGTCGACTGGCCCACCAACGAGCTGGCGGGCGCATGCCCGCGCGATGTCGGACCGGCATCGCCCATCGTGGTCCGGACGGCGACGGCCTCTACGTCACCGAGGACCGGGTGCGGGCCGCCCTGGTGCACCGGCGCCTGGCCATCATCGACCTGAGCACCGAGGCCAACCAGCCGTTCGTCAAGGACGGCATCGTGCTCGTCTACAACGGCGAGCTCTACAACTACCGGCAGCTCCGGCCGAGCTCGAGGCCCACGGGGTCCGCTTCCGCACGGCGTCCGACACCGAGGTCGTCCTCGAGGCGTGGCGCTTCGGCGGTGAGGCGTGGCTCCGCCGCTTCCGCGGCATGTTCGCGCTCGCCCTGCTCGAGCAGGCCACGGGGCGCGTGGTGCTGGCCAGGGACCATTTCGGGATCAAGCCGCTGTTCGTGCCTGACGCGGGACAAGGGGCTGGCCTTCGCCAGCGAGCTCAAGGCGCTGCGGACGCGTGCTGGGCGAGGTCGAGGTGGACCCGACGGCGATCGCCGCGTCGCTGCTCTACTACTGGGTGCCCGAGAGCCACTGCGCCGTGCGCGGTGTCGAGAAGCTGCCGGCAGGCTGCTGGGCCGAGAAGCTGCCCGGCCGGCCGTTGCAGGTGCACCGGTACTTCGATCCCGTCGAGGAGCTCGGCCACCGGGACCAGGGCATCGAGGCCGACGAGCTGGCGCAGATCCTGGAGGATTCCGTCTCGGCCCACCTGATCGCCGACGTGCCCGTCTCCACCTTCCTGTCGGGCGGGCTGGACTCGAGCCTCGATCACCGCGCTGGCCCGCCGTGAGAACGAGGCCATCGACGCCTACACGATCGGCTTCCGGCCCGAGGACCAGAAGCTCGAGGCGATGCCCGACGACCTCGCGCTACGCCCGCATCGTGGCCCGCCAGTTCGGCATCGAGCTGCACGAGATCGAGATCGCGCCCGACGTCGTCGGACATGCTGCCGTCGATGGTCGACGCCCTCGACGAGCCGATCGGCGACCCGGCGGCCATCAACACCGTCCTGATCTGCGAGCGCCGCGCGCGAGGCCGGCGTCAAGGTCCTGCTGTCGGGCATGGGCGCCGACGAGCTCTTCGGCGGCTACCGCAAGCACTACGCCTGCCTGCTGGCCGCCCGCTACCGCAAGGCGCCCCGCGCCGTCCGCGCCGCGCTCGAGGCGCGCGGTCGGACCAGCTGCCGGTCGCCGTCGGGTCGCGCGGCCTGCGCTCCGTGCGCTGGGCCAAGCGCTTCGTCGTCCTTCGCCGCCCTGGCCGAGGAAGCCCGCCTTCCGGCGCAGCTACACCCAGTACGAGCCGGCCGAGCTGCACGGAGCTGCTCAGACCCCACCTGGCCCCGCACGTCCAGACCCTGGTCGACGAGCACGCCCGCATCTACGACCGACAACGACCTCGACGATCCCGTCAACCGGATGTGCATGACGGACCTGCAGCTGTTCCTGCCGGGCTGAACCTCACCTACACCGACCGTTCGAGCATGGCGGCCTCGACCGAGGTGCGCGTGCCCGTTCGTCGACATCGAGGTGGCTCGCGGCCGCGTTCCGTGCCACGGGCGCCCAGAAGATCAGCGGCCGCGGCACAGAAGGCAGCCTGAAGCGGGCGGCGCGCCGGCGTCCTGCCCGACCAGATCGTCAACCGGCCCAAGGGCCTGTTCTGCGTGCCGCTGCGGGCCTGGGTCCGGCACGACCTGGCCGAGATGGTCGACGACGTGCTGCTCGACGGCGTGCTCGTCAGCGACGGCTACATCCGGCGCGAGCCCCTGCAGCGGCTCATCGCCGACCAGCGAGCGGGCGCGGCGGACCGCTCGAAGGAGATCTGGCACCTCCTCACCCTGGAGGAGTGGATGCGCCAGCTCGGCCGCGACGCCGTCGGCGCCGTGTCGGACTGCCGTCGACGTGCGACCGCCATCGGACCCGAGGGAACCTGACCCCCATGAAGCAGATCGCGCAGAACTACAAGTCCGGTGAGCTCGCGCTCGCTCGACGTGCCCGCCCCCGCCTGCCGGCCGGGCGGCGTGCTGGTGCGCACCGAGTACTCGCTGATCTCGACGCGGCACCGAGCTGATGAAGGTCGGCGAGGCCAAGCTCTCGCTGCTGGGCAAGGCGCGGGCCCGGCCGGACCAGGTCCGGAAGCGTGCTCGACACGCTGGCCCAGCAGGGCCCGGAGGCGACCTTCAAGAAGGTGATGAACCGCCTCGACAGCTACACCCCGCTCGGGCTACTCCCTGTGTGGGGTCGTGATCGAGGTCGGCGCCGGCGTGACCGAGCTTCGCCGTCGGCGAGCGTCGTGGCGTGCGCCGGCAACGAGTACGCGCTGCACGCCGAGGTCAACTGGGTGCCCGTCAACCTGTGCGTGGCCGTGCCGGACGAGCGTCGATCCCCGGCACGCGGCCTTCACCACGGTCGGCGCCATCGCCATGCAGGGCGTGCGCCAGGCCGAGCATGGCGCTCGGCGAGGTCGGCTTGCGTGATCGGGCTGGGCCTCGTCGGCCAGCTCCTCGTGCAGCTGCTGCGCGCCGACGGCGTCCGGGTCGTGGGCATCGACATCGTCGGCGGAGCGGTGCCGGCTGGCCGAGGAGCAGGGCGCCGTGCTGCGCCGCGGTCCCGAGGGCGCGGACCTCGAGCCGGTCGTCGCCGCCCTGGCCGAGCGACCGGCGGCCTCGGCGCCGACGCGGTGTTCCTGAGCGCCGGGGGCGACACCAACGGCCCGGTCGAGCTGGCCGCCCGCCTGGCCCGCGACCGCGGCCGGGTCGTCGACATCGGCAAGTGCTCGCTCGACCTGCCGTGGAACGCGTACTACGAGAAGGAGCTCGACGTCCGGTTCTCCCGCTCGTACGGGCCCGGCCGCTACGACCCGATCTACGAGGAGCGAGGGCGTCGACTACCCGGTCGGCTACGTGCGCTGGACCGAGCGGCGCAACCTGGCGTGCTTCCTCGACCTGCTCGCGCAGGGCCAGATCGAGCTCGACCCGCTGATCTCCGCCGTCACACCGTTCGACGACCGCGGCGCAGGTCTACGAGCAGCTCGACACGGGCGAGCTCCGGGGCATCGGCTTCCTCTTCGAGTACCCGACCGAGGTCGGCCATGACCCGCACGGTCGTCCGGCCCCGGCCGGTGCCATCGGCGGCCGGCACCACGTCGACACCGTCCACGCCGGCCACGCCGCGCGGTGCGGATCGGCTTCATCGGCGCGGGCAACTACGCCTCGACCATGCTCCTGCCGCACCTCGCAGGACCGCGAGGACGTCGCGCTCGGCCCACGTGGCCACGGCCAGCTCGCTGTCGTGCAGTCGACGCGCAGCGCAAGTTCGGCTTCGAGACCGCCGGCGACGGACTGCCGAGGACGCTGCTCGCCGACGAGTCGACATCGACGCCGTGTTCGTCGTCACCCGGCACCACTCCCACGCCGACCATCGTCTGCGAGGCCCTGCGGGCCGGCAAGGCCGTCTTCGTGGAGAAGCCGCTCGCCACTCACGCAGGAGCAGCTCGAGGCGGTGATGGCCACCGTCGCGCGAGACGGCAACGGCCGGCTGCATGGTCGGCTTCAACCGCCGCTTCGCGCCGCTGCTCGCCGACGCTGCAGCAGCGGTTCGGCCGGCGGGCGGCCCGCGGTCAGCGCCCGGTACCTCGTCAACGCCGGCACGGCTCGACCCGTCGAGCTGGTACGCCGATGCCGGCGCCGAGGGCACGCGCTTCTGCGGTGAGGGTGGCCACTTCATCGACACGCTGGCCTGGTGGTTCGACGCCCTGCCGGTCTCGGTGAAGCCACGAGCTGCGGCGGCGCGGACGACCTGCAGATCACGATCGGCTTCGACGACGGCTCGGTCGGTACGGTGAGCTACGTGACGATGGCCAACAAGCGGTTTCCCAAGGAGACGGTGGACCTTCTCGGCGGGGGCAAGGCGGCCCGGCTCGACAACTTCCGCTCGGCCTCGCTGTGGGCCGGCCGGCGCAAGCGGCGCTGGCGGGCGGGCCTGTCGGTCGACAAGGGCCAGAGGGCCGAGCTCGACGCCTTCGTCGGGGCGGTGCGGACCGGTGGCGCGATGCCCATCGCGCTCGACGCCCTGGTCGCCGTCACCGACGCCACCCTGGCCGTGGGTGAGAGCCTCACCCGGGGCGACACGGTCAAGCTCGGCCCCGTCTGTCGTAAGGCGGGCTGGTACGCCCGCCGGCTGATGGCGATGTCGCCGGCCGAGGTGGCTCACCGCGTCCGGCATCAGGCCGTCAAGAAGGCATGGCGTCGGTCGTGGACGCCGGACGGGCCCGCGGTGCCCGCGGTCGTCGCCGGTGCGGTGTTCCGGCGGCCAGGTCCCGCCGTTCGACGAGCGGGCGCGTGGACCCGGCGGCAGCGAAGAGCCTCGTCGCCGCAGGCCGACGGGATCCTCGCTGGTTCGATTCGAGGTCCTCGGCGTGGTGCGCGACGACCTCGTCGACGCCGGACTGGTTCCGGGATCCGATCACCGGCCGGCGCGCCCCGGACCGGAGCTACGCCTTCCGCATCCCCACCGCGACGAGGACCAGGTCGGGAACATCAAGCAGATCTGGGAGCTGTCGCGCCACCACCACCTGACCATCCTGGCTGCCGCCTACTGCGTGACCGGCGAGGAGATCTACGCCCGAGCGGGTGGACGGCGCAGCTCCGGTCGACTGGTGGGCCGTCAACCCGTTCCTGACCGGGGTGCACTGGACCAGCGGGATCGAGCTCGGCATCCGGCTGATCTCTGGACCTGGGTGCGCCGCCTGCTCGACGAGTGGCCGCCGGTGCGGCGACCTGTTCGAGCGCAACCCGCTGTTCCACACGCAGCTCGACGCGCACCACCGGTACCTGGCGGCCTTCCTCAGCCGCGGCTCGTCGGCCAACAACCACGTGATCGCCGAGGCGGCGGGCCAGCTCGTGGCCGCCATGGCGTTCCCGTGGTTGCCCGCAGAGCGGGCGCTGGCGCCGCTGACGCCGCGGCCTGCTGGAGCGACGAGCTCGGCCGCGCAACACGTTCCCGTCCGGGCTCAACCGCGAGCTGGCCAGCGACTACCACCGCTTCGTCCCCGAGCTGGGCCTCGTCGCGGCGGCCGAGCTGGTGTACGCAGGTCGGGCCGTCCCGGGCGGTCTCGGCGACCCGATCGTGCGCATGACTGACGCGCTGGCCGCGCATCGTCGACGTCCGGTACCAGCCGCCCCGCCAGGGCGACGGTGACGACGGCGTCGGGCTGGTTGCTCGATGGGCCGGACAGCAACCGGTGGGCGTCGCTGCTGACCACGGGGGCCGAAGCGGTCGGGGCGTCGCCGTGGTGGCCGTCGCTGCCGGGTGCCGACGTCCGAGCCCAGCTCCTCGGTGCAGCCCTGCGGGGCCACGTCCAGCGCGCAGCGTCCCCGCCCGGCGGAGCGGCCGAGCGTGTCGGCGACGCCGGCACTGGTGATCGTGCGGGGCGGACACGCCGAGGGGCAGGAGATCTGGTGCCGCGGCGACGCCGGCCGCCACGGCTTCCTGTCGATCGCCGCTCACGCCCACGCTGACGCGCTGGCGATCGAGCTCCGGGTCGACGGCGTCGGAAGTCGTGGCCGATCCCGGGACGTACTGCTACCACGGCGAGCCGGCGTGGCGGGCGGACTTCCGCGGCATCGGCCGGGCACGCCACCCTGGAGGTCGACGGTCGTGACCAGTCCGAGTCGGGTGGGCCGTTCCTCTGCGGACGTGCCGCCACGCTGTCCACCTGGCTGCTCGAGACCGTCGGGCTCGACGCAGCGCCGGTGGCGCGTTGGGCTGCGGAGCACGACGGTTATTCCCGCCGGGACGAACCGATGCGCCACCGTCGCCAGGTCGAGCTCGACCGCGAGGCCTCGCGGTTGACCGTGATCGACGAGTTGGTCGACGGCTCGGCGCACCCGGTGCGCCTCAGCTTCCCGCTCGGCCCGGAGGTCACCTGCCGGCTCAACGGAAACACCGCCGACCTGCAGTGGACCGGGAGCGACCGGGGCGCGACCTTCGTGCTGGATCCGGCGCTCGACTGGGTCGTCGTGCTCGGTCAGGAGGATCCGCCCGGGGGCTGGTACTCGCCCGGGTTCGGGCAAGGTGCCGGCGCCGCTGCTGGCGGGCACCGGGGTGCTGGCGCCGGGTCAGGCGCTGCGCTGCGAGATCGCGTTCGGATAGCGACCCGGTCGTGCTCGGCGAGCGGACGGGGCGTGAGGTGTACCCACAGGTGCGAGCCCATCAGTGACCCACCCGGCAGGTTGTGGACCGGGAGCGGAGGAGCGTGCATGAAGCGCTTGAAGCTGCGCTCGATCCTGAACGAGGGGAAGTCCCGCTGGACGTCGGCCAGGTCGTAGACCCGGGCGAAGGGGCTCTCCGGGCCATCGGTGCTGTGGTGGGTGAACTGCTCGAGCCGCAGGTACTCCCGCAGCCCGGCTTCGCGGGCCTGGCGGATGTGCTGCCCCAGCATGCCCTTCGGACGGACGAGGCCGAGGCGGGCGAACGGGTAGACGGCGAGGAGGGCGAGACGGCGGACGACCGCGATGGACAGCAGGTAGTTCAGCGAACGGCGGGCGTACAGCATCACGACGAGCTTCCCGCCCGGCTTCAGCACGCGGTGGATCTCCGCCTGGGCGCCGAGGATGTCGGGGATGTGGTGGAGCACACCGTGGCTGAACACAACGTCGAACGTGTCGTCCGGGCCAGGGGATCTCCAACGCGCTTCCCTCGCGCACGTCCTCGGGGGGGAGGTGGCGCACCTCGAGCCGGCGCCGCACCCGGCGGACAGACTCGCCGGTCAGATCGAGGCCCAGACTAACGGGCGCCGCGGCGGATGAGCTGCTCAGCCTCGGCGCCCTGACCCAGGCCGATCTCGAGCACGCGGCGGCCGTTGACGTCGATGTCGTCGAGACATGCGGGGATGTGGTCCTCCAGCTCACAGCGCCACTGGTCGTAGGCGTCAAAGAAGGTCTCGTGGTCCCCACCGAACCGGTCGTCCAGGCCGCCGACGAGCGTGTCGCCGCAGGGGTGCGCGGCCCAAAAATGCTCGATCTCCGCTTCGTTCATCTGTCTCTCCCAACTTCTGGATGGGATCTTCCCGCCAAACCCACCTCTGTCCCATTTCACCCCTCTACCTGCGCCTTTGCCACCGGAACAGGCGACGAATTTGGGCGGCCGGCTGCCGGCCGACTCGCGAGATCAGAGCAAGGCGGCTGCGAAGACCACGTTCGAAGGCTCCACGTCGTCGTGGCACACGAGCGTCCCGCCCGCAGGGTCAGCCAGGCTGTCGTCCCAGGTGAGACCTCGAGGTCGAACCCGCGGGCGGCGTCGTGCAACCCGCGAGGAGCCTGGCGATGGATGCCAGCGCGATGTCGGACTGGCTCCAGTCCGGGTAGGGAACCAGGGGACGTCGCCGTCGATGAACACGAGGTGCTCGCGTCCGTCCTCGTGCGATTACCAACAGGCAGCGAGGCACCCTCGAAGCCGGCGTGTGCTCACCGCCCGCAGGAAGGCATGAATCGAAGGCGTGTGCGGACTCGAGGGGCGAAGCACATGCGGACCGACGCGGACGACCTGGCCCGCGTCTGCGATCCCGCCATCGAGCTGCTGCTCAGCCACGCCCCAGAGCGCGGCGAATCGGTCACGGCTCGGAGCCGCCATGGCACTCCGATTCAACCTCCAGCGTCAGCGGTGACGAGGTGATTGTCACCGTCACGCGCAGGTCCGGGGCGGAACCCTTGGTCACGAGCAGCTGACGGCCCTTCTGGGTCATGGTCATCGACGCGGTGTCCCACCTGGATTTGACGTCGAGCTCGAGCTTGTACTCGTTGCCGAGGTCGCCACTACCGGTCAGGTGCGCCTTGATGCGCTGGTCGACCCTCGCATCCTTGACCTTCGTGTCCTCGCGCAGCTCGCCGGTCAGGTGGACCGTCTCGCCGTTGCACGTGTTGACTTGGACGGCGGCGACCGACCGGCGCTCCTTCACGGCCGGAGGCGGAGCCCCTGGGGTTGGCAACCCGAGCGGTGAGGGCGGCGGGGGAGGGGCGAGCGGCGGGGTGCAGCCCACCAGGCACGCGAACGCCACAGCGGAGATCGCGGATACGCCGACCGTCGCTCGTCCCATGAGTGCCTCCCGCGAAGACGACTGGAGCGTACGGTCCGGTGGCCTCGCCGTCGACCGACCCGGCGCTACGGCGAGGCGGAACCTCGTTCTTGAGCAGGGCCCGCAGCGTGCCCGCCCAGCTCCGGCCAGCGCACGTGGCCATCGCACCACGCTGCGTGTTCGGCCGCGGCCCGAGCGCGATCAGGCTGCTGGCTGGCCCGCCGGGCTGGCCGTGAGGCTCGACTTGGCCTTGAGCCCCGGCCGCTTGGCGATGGCCGCGGCGTGCTCGCGCATCGGGAACCACCTGGAAGCCGTCGCGCAGGCGCTCGAGGCAGCCCCGCAGCACCTCGCGCTTGGCGGCACCGGTCATGCCCATGCCCGGGAAGAAGCCCAGCGCGTCGACGTCGTCGGCGCCGAGCAGGTCGAGCGGGTGCAGCAGGATGCTCGGCTCCACGCCGGCCAGGCGGCAGGCGCGCAGGCCGGTGGCGAAGTAGCGCTCGGCCAGCGCCGGCGAGAACCCGGCCAGGTACAGCACGTAGCTGACGTGGAACGGCACCCGGGCGCCCGGCATGACGCTCACGGGGATCTCCAGCATCCGCGACGATGCCGACCTGCCACCAGTACGGCTTGAGCGGGCGCAGCCCCTCCTTCCAGCTCCCGAACAGGTAGCGGCGCTCCGCTCGCTGGGCGGCGTCGAGCTTGGCCGAGCGGAAGTAGTACTTGCGGGCCAGCGGGCCGATCAGCGTGGGAAGCGTCGAGCAGTCGTACTCGTAGCCCCGGTCGACCAGCAGCTGGAGCACGGTCGGCGACAGGCTGTAGCCCGGACCCCGGAAGCCGACGGTGCGCTGGCCGGTGGCGGCCTCGATGGCCTGCTCGGCCCGGTCGAACTCCTCGCGCCAGCTCCTGCTCGGAGTAGCGGTGCAGCCAGGGCTGGTGGCGGAACGAGTGGTTGCCGATCTCGTGACCCGCCTCGGCGATCGACTTGAGGGCCGGCCCGTTGGCCTCGATGGCGGCGTCCTGACCGACGACGAAGACCGTGATGCGCAGGCCGAGCTGCTCGAGCTCCTCGAGCATGAGCGGCACGACCACGTCGAGGTAGCTGTCGTAGCGGTCCCAGCCCTCGTCGCCGTGGGTCATCTGGTACGACCAGAGGTTGTCGAGGTCGAGCGACAGCGAGGCCAGCGGCTTGTTCATCGGAGCTTCTCCACGAGCGAGAGCGTGTCGTTGACGTTGAGGGTGGCGAAGGGGAGGTTGGCCGAGCCGATGAGCTGGAGGCCGGGGATCGACGTGGTCGTCGGCGGCATCGACGCCGAGTAGCCGAGCGTCGGCACGGCGAACACCCGCCGCACCCGCGACACCCGGAAGGCGGCCACGTCCTCGGCGCGGACCTGGGGGTGCAGCGCCTGCAGGTAGGGCAGGAACTCGGCCTGCACGGCCGTCGTCGTCGGCGTCGAAGAGCGGGATCGTCCGGCGGCGCGTACTTCGGCAGGTAGACGAGCGTCCATCCGCCGACCTCGGCCGGATCGACGAACGACGTCATCTCGACCACCGCCGTGAACGGCGTGGCCGGATCGGTGAGGTAGGTCAGGTAGTACGGCGACAGCTTCTCGGGGCAGCAGCAGCGACGCGCAGACGACGCCCATGTAGCGGACGGCCCGCAGCCGCTCCTGCTCGGCGTCCGTGAGCTCGGGGCAGAGGTCGGCGGCGAGCGTGGACGCCGTGGTCACCACGACGTTGTCGAACGTGGCCGCGCCGTCGTCCATCAGCAGCTCGAGGCCACCGCCCTCGGCCGCGGGACCTGCGCGCACCTGGCGCACGGCCACGCCGGCGTTGATCTTGACCCCGGCGGCGGTCAGGTGCCGCTCGAAGCACGTCGAAGATGCGGGCGTAGCCGCCGCCCTGGACGTAGCCGAACTGCTCGACCTTGAGGCCGCTGCGCCGCGCCGCGTAGAGCCGCTGGATCGTGGCCCAGATGAACGCGGCCGACGCGTGAGCGCCACTCGTCGCCCAGCTTGGCCCGCAGCAGCGGGAGCCAGAAGCGCTCGAACGTCCGTCGGCCGGACCACTTCGTGAGCCACTCCTGGACCGGGATCTGCTCCATGCGTCTCGCCGTCGGGCTGCCGGGCGCCGGCGAGGATCGTGGCGCCCAGCCGGCCCTTGTCGACGAGGTTGAGCGTCGGGGAGGCGGAGGAAGTCGACGGCGTTGGAGAACGGGCGCAGGCCCACCTCCGGGCCGGCGTAGAAGCCGCTCTGGGTCTGCACCCAGCGCAGCTCGTCCTCGAGCCCGATGGCCCGGAGCATGGCCCGCGGTGTTGGCGTCGGAGGCCAGCGTCACGTGGTAGTGCCGGTCCCAGGTGACGTCGCCGAGCTGCCACGCGCTGGCCAGGCCGCCGAGGTTGGGGGAGGCCTCGAAGACGGTGACGTTGTCGCCGCGGGCCTGTCAGCCGATGGGCGATGGCCAGGCCGAGCACGCCGGCGCCGATGACAGCTGAGTCGGCCATCAGCCCGGCGGGTCCAGCTCGGTGACGACCTGGTCGGCGATGCGGTAGCGCAGGCCGGTGCGGGGGCAGGCCGACGCTGTCCAGGTCGGGGAGGACGGCCGTCCGACGGCGCGAGCGATCGGGTGCCCGTCACGCCCGACGGCCGCGATCGTCCGGGCCGGGTAGCCGGCCACGAGGTGGAAGTCCGGGACGGACTTGGTGACGACGGCGCCCATGCCGACCATCGAGAAGCGGCCGAGCTCGAGGCCGGGGCCGATGAGCGGCCCGGGCGCCGACGGTCGTGCCGGCCCGCACCACGGTGGCGAGCGTGTCGTCGTCCGGGTCGGACGGTCGCAGCTCGGTGAGGTCCGGCGTCGTGGCCCGCGGGTAGCGGTCGTTGGTGAAGGTCGTGCCCGCCGAGAGCATGACGCCGTCCTCGATCGTGACCGCGGTGCAGACGTACACGAAGGCGTTGATCTTCACCCGGTCGCCGATGGTGACGCCGTAGGCGACGTAGGACTTCTCGCCGACGATGCAGTCGCGGCCGATCGTGGTGCCGGGACCGCGGACGTGGACGTCGTCCCAGACGGAGGTGCCCTCGCCGATCTCCACGCCCGCCTCGACCAGCGCGGTGGGGTGGATGCGGGCCGGGGTGCCCGTGCTCAACGTCCCGCGCTCACGGCTGCAGGTCGGTGATCTTGACCCAGGCGCCCTGCCTGAGCGACTCGTAGCAGGCGTCGACGACCTGGGCCGCGGCGATGCCGTCGGCCGGCGTGACCGCCAGCTCCTCCTCGCCCCGGACGGCCCGGCAGAACTGCACGACGCACCGCTCATGGCCGGGCACCTTGGCATAGCCGGGGCCGATGATCTGCCAGTCCTCGCCCGTAGCGGCGCCAGGCGGACTCCCGCCAGCCCGACGCGGACCTCGCCCTCGGTGCCGTAGAGGCGGAGGAAGTCCGAGCAGGGACTTGTCGATGCTCCACGACAGGTCGACCGTGGCGTCCACGTCGTCCTCGGTGCGCAGGTGCAGCGTCACGGTGTCCTCGACGACGAAGCCCTCCGGCCGGGCCGACTCCACGGCGAGGACCTCGGCGACCGGGCCGGCCACGAAGCGGACCAGGTCGACCGAGTGGGTGCCGTTGTCGACGATGACGCCGCCGCCGCTGATGGCCGGGTCGCTGTTCCAGCGCGCGCCCATGTCGACCCGCGAGGTGAAGGCGTTCTCGACCAGGCGGAGTCGCCCGAGCGAGCCGTCGGCCAGCAGCGTCCCGGGCCGCGACGACGTCGTCGCAGAACCGGAACTTG
Source organism: uncultured Acidimicrobiales bacterium (assembly GCA_963813375.1). Classification (GTDB taxonomy): domain Bacteria; phylum Actinomycetota; class Acidimicrobiia; order Acidimicrobiales; family Ilumatobacteraceae; genus DASTFY01. The sequence continues at coordinate 163,282 of CAWEYT010000005.1, forward strand.
GTGGCCATCCCGAGCAGCAGCCCGGCGTCGTCGGCCGCGGCCGCCATGGCGGTGGCCGCGTGGCGATCGACGGCGAGCGGCTTCTCCGACAGCACGGCGACACCGTGGCTCGAAGAAGAGCTGCGCCAGCTCGGGGTGGGTGACGGGCGGGGTGCAGAGCACCGACCGCGTCGGGCTCGAAGGCCAGGACCTCCTCGGCCGTCTCGACGGCGGCGCAGCCCATGCGCTCGGCCAGCGCCGAGGCGGCGGGCAGCCGGACGTCGGCCACGGCCACGGCCTCGAGCTCGTCCGAGCCGGCCACGATGTCGACGTAGGCCTCGGCGATGCCGCCCGGCGCCGATGACGGCCAGGCGGGTCGGCGCGTCATGCCTCCACCTCCTCGCCGGCCATCGGCCGCGGCGATGCTCCGGGCGAGGAAGTCGACGTGCTCGTCGGTCATCTTCTCGTTCCAGCCGAGGACCAGGACCTGGTCGAGCCCGCCGAAGGTGCCCGGGAAGCGCTCGGCCGAGTAGTCGACGGCCTCGGGCCGGGCCAGGGTGAACGGCCAGCGGCTCGTGCCGAAGGTGACCTGCTCGGCGATGACCTTGCAGCGGAACGCCGGCTTGTTGATGTACCGGGGCGCCGAGGCGATGTCGTAGAACTTGAGGCGGCGGGCCAGCTCCGCCGGGCCGCCGGGCAGCACGTCGCTGTCCACCCGGACGGCGTAGCGCCAGTACGAGCAGATGTCGCCGTCGGCCACGACCGGCGTGCCGATGCCGGGAACGTCGGCCAGCAGCTTGGTCAGCCGGTCGGCGTTCTCGATGCGCACCTGCACGTGCCCGGCCAGCTTGGGGAGCTGGGCCAGGAGGACCGCGCTCTGCAGCTCGGTGATCCGGTAGTTCGGGGCCAGGAACTCGTGGTCCGGGTTGGCCTCGCCGTAGGGCCAGGCCTTGTTGACGAACACCCGCATGCGGCGGTTGAGGCGTCGTCGTTGGTGACGACGAGGCCGCCCTCGCCCGAGGTGATGTGCTTGCCCTGCTGGGCGCTGAAGCACCCGATGGCGCCCATCGAGCCGATCGGGCGGCCCTGGTGAGACGGCGCCGTAGGCCTGGGCGGCGTCCTCGATGACCGGGATGCCCTTGGCGTCGGCCAGGGCCATGATCTCGTCCATCTCGCACGGGTTGCCGAAGAGGTGGGTGACGATGATGGCCCTTCGTCCGCTCCGAGATGCGGTCGGCGATGGTGTCGGCGGTGACGTTGAGCGTCACGGGGTCGACGTCGGCGAACACCGGGATGGCGCCCTGGTAGAGGATGGCGCTGATGGCGCCCATGTCGGTGACCGACGTGGTGATGATCTCCTCGCCGGGCTCGGGGTCGAGCGCGGCGACCGCCGTGTGGAGGGCGGCGCTGCCCGATGCGCAGGCGGCGGCGTGGCGCACGCCGACCCGCTCGGCCATGCGGCCTCGAGCTGCTTGGTGAACGCGCCCTTGGTCGCCGTCAGGGTCCCGCTGCGCAGGACCTCCGCCAGGGCCTCGAGCTCTTCGTCGCCGAAGGAGCGCCCGCTCGCGTCCTGATCCGAGGGTAGGGGAGTCGTCACGATGCCCGCTTCCTGTCCATGAGGGCCGCTCCTCGCCTCCGCTGCGGAGCGCCGTCCCTCGACCGCACAATTGACGGGGTCAGGGTAGGCGAGGGCCTCTCCGCCGCCGAGGCGGAGATCACGTCCTCATCGCGATCGTTCGCAAGTGCAACGATCGCCGTCCCGATGGGTGACGGCGTGACCACGCAGGGCAGCGCGATCGGCGACCGAGCGTGGGCAGGACCGCTCTGGCCAGGGTTCCGCGGGACCGGCCGGACCACCGATGACCACGCTCCGTTACCCTCGAACCGGATCGAGCGGGAGGGCGGCAGGTGGAAGGACTACTGAGGGAGCGGAGCATCGCGGTCGTCCTCGGGACGCGTCCCGAGATGATCAAGATGATGCCGCTGCTCAAGCTGCTGGGCGACAGGGGCCGGATGATCCACACCGGCCAGCACTTCGACGACGACCTGAGCGGCAAGTTCCTGCGGGAGCTCGGCCTCGGTGCTCCGTCGCTGCACCTCGAGGTCGGTGGCCGGCGGCGGGGCTCCCAGATCGGCGACGCCACGCTGCTGCTCGAGGAGCACTTCAACGCCGACCCGCCCGAGGTGGTCGTGGTGCACGGCGACACCAACGCCGCGCTGGCCGGCGCTCTCGCCGCCAACGCCAGCGGCATCCCGCTCATCCACGTGGAGTCCGGGCTGCGCAGCTTCGACCGGGCCATGCCCGAGGAGCACAACCGCATCGTGGTCGACCACCTGGCCGACCTGTGCCTCGCGCCGACCGAGACCAACCGGGCCAACCTGGCCGCCGAGGGCATCGGCGGCGACCGGGTGATCCTCACGGGCAACACCGTGGTCGACGCCGTCCTGGAGCTCCTGCCGCCGCCGGCGGAGCAGCATGCCGTCCTGGCCCAGCACGGCCTGGAGCCCGGCCGCTACGTGCTGTCGACCCTGCACCGCCCGGAGAACGTGGACGATCCCGAGGTCCTCGGCATGATCCTCTCCGAGCTCGGCCGGTGCGACCTGCCGGTCCTGCTGCCCCTGCACCCCCGCACCCGGGCCTCGATCGAGGACAACGGCCTGTCGGGCCTGCTGGCCAAGGTCCAGGTCCTGGCGCCGATCGGGTACATCGAGTTCCTGAGCCTGGCGGCCAGCTCGGCGCTCCTCGTGTCGGACTCCGGCGGCGTGCAGGAGGAGGCCAGCGTCCTGAAGCGACCGGTGCTGGTGGTCAGGAACTCCACCGAGCGCCCCGAGATCCTGGGCACGTTCGCGCAGCTCGTGCCCCCGGGGCCGCTGGTCGGTGCCTGGATCTCGCAGCTCTTGGGTCAGGGCCCGCAGCTGCTCAACCGCCTGCAGGCGCTGCCCTCGCCGTACGGCGACGGAACGGCCTCCCTGCGGTCATTTGCCGCCATCACGACGCTCCTGTCCCGCCCCACCCTGTCGAGGCGCGCGCCGCGTCGTAAGCGTCCGCCCGGGACCCGTACTGGCGTTCATGGCGCCTGATGTGGCGTCTGTCGCCGGATTCGACGCCATGAGCGGGTTGGGTGCTCAAACGACGGGCCAGGGATAGCGGCGTCCGCTGGTGTCGACGGGGAACGTCGGCTTGCGGATCAGCAAACGGGCCCGGTGCGCCGAGCGCGTCGACCTCCTCGTCGTCGAGGAGCGCAGCCAGTTCGAGCGGGACGGACGTCGTCAACCGGTCGATGCCGTGGAGGAGACCCTCTGGCACGGGCTCGCCGCCGAACTCCCAGATGACCGTGCGCAGCTTGAAGTCGGCCGAGAAGCAGAGTCCCTGATCGACGCCCCAGATCCGGTCGCCGGGGCCGAGCAGCACATGGCCGCTCTTGCGGTCGGTGTTGTTGGCCACGATGTCGAAGGCGCACACCGTCCGCAGCTGCGCGTGCAGATCGGGCCGGGCCTCGTGGAGCGTGAAGTAGTGCTGCTCGAAGTCGGCCTCGATGAAGAGCTGGAACGACCCCTCGCCCAGCGGCCCGTCGCGGATGACCGTCGGGGGCACGAGGCCCCAGCCCAGCACCTCGGACAGGCGGTAGGCGGCCAGCTCGCGGCGGTAGAGGCCGTGGGGGAAGTCCCACAGCCGGCGCTCGCCGCGGCCGGGCTTGTACACGGCCTGGCAGCTTCGGGCCCCCTCCGTGAGCGTGGCGAGGAAGGTGGCGTTGGAGCTCCACGGCATCCGGCCTTCGACTTCGACCTCGCCGCACTCGAGCAGGCTGAGCGCGGCGTCGTCCGGCGAGACGCCGACCATCAGTTCACCTCAGTTCATCCGTGGGCACGGATGGCCGTCCGGGTCCATGGGCAGGCCGCAGAACCGGCAGGACGGGCGCCCGGCCGCCACCAGCTCGACCGCCCGCGCCGCGAAGGCCAGGGCCTGGCCGCGGGTCAGCTCGACCCGCAGCCGGCCGCGGTCGAACGTGACGAGCCAGTCGGTCGGATCGGGTCCACCGCTGCTCGAGGCCCCGTCCTCGGGGTCGTCATCGTCGTCCGGGTCCTCGTCGTCGCTGTCGTCCTCGTCGTCGTCGCGGTCTCGTCGACCTCCTCGACGACCACGACGAAGCGGTCGGCCTCGGCCTCCCAGGCCACGGCCAACTGCCCCGCCACCCAGACGGCGTCGATCGGATCGAGCAGCTCGAGCACCGTGGGGAGCGGACCATCGGCCGGCGCGGGCAGATCCTGCAGTAACCGCTCCAGGTACTGGCCGAGCGCGGCGACCTGCTGCTTCTCGCACTTGACGGTGACCACCTGGCCGTCGCCCCGGGCCTGGAGGTAGAAGACCCGCTGGCCGGGGGCTCCGACGGTCCCGGCCGTGAACGCGTCGACCGCGCCGAGGTCGAAGCTGGGGCTCATGCTCATCGTGCCGTCCGCATCGCGTCAGGACGGGTGCAGCTCGGACAGCGAGCCGCCGGTGGAGTTCACGGTCAGGACGACAGGGCCGGCGTCGCCGTAGGCGATGGCCGTGATGGAGCAGGTGGAGATCACGGTGCGCTGGAACAGGTCGAGGTGGGCGCCCATGGCGTGGGTGACCGCGGCCTTGATCGGGTCGGCGTGGGATACGGCGACCACGACGCCGCCCGGGTGGCGGGCCCGCAGCCCGGCCAGGCAGTCCGTGATGCGCCCTTGCATGCCGGCGAAGCTCTCGCCGTCCGGGAAACGGAAGCCGCTCGGGTACTGCTGCACCTGGCGCCACTCGGGCCGCTTCATGAGGGCCTTCAGCTCGTCACCCGTCCAGTCACCGAAGTCGCACTCGAGCAGGCCGGGTTCGAGCTGCACCTCGAGCCCTCGTGCGGCCGCGATCGGCGCCGCCGTCTCCTGTGCCCGCTCGAGGGGCGACGCGTAGACGGCGTCGACCTTCTTGAGCTCGGCGATGCGCTTGGCCGCCAGCTCGGCCTGGCGCTGCCCCTCCTCGCTGAGGTGGAGCCCCGGTGCCCGGCCCGGCAGCTGCTTGCCCGTGGTCGGGGTCTGGCCGTGGCGGACGAGCAGGACGAGCGTGGGCGGGGTGGGCTTCGGGCGCGGCATGGTCGAGCGACCAACCTACCGCCGGCCGTAGGGTCGGGGCCGTGTCAGGCCGGGCCTCATCGACGGGCGAGCTCGACCGGGTGACGGCGGAGATCGTGGCCTGCCGGGCGTGCCCCCGCCTGGTCGAGTGGCGAGAGCAGGTGGCCACGGAGAAGCGGGCCGCCTTCAGGGATGAGACGTACTGGGGCCCGCGGTCCCGGGCTTCGGCGACCCGCGGGCGCAGATCGTCCTCGTGGGGTTGGCGCCGGCCGCCCACGGCGCCAACCGGACCGGGCGGGTGTTCACCGGCGACCGGTCGGGCGAGTGGCTCTACCGGGCGCTCCACCGGGCCGGTCTGGCCCGCTTCCCGGTGAGCACCCACCGCGACGACGGCCAGGCGTTGACGGGCGCCTACATCACCGCCGCCGTGCGCTGCGCACCGCCGGCCAACAAGCCGACGCCGGCCGAGCGGGAGGCGTGCCGGCCGTTCCTGGAGCGGGAGCTGGCCGCTCTGCGCGACGCCCGGGTCTATGTGGTCCTGGGCGCGTTCGCCTACGAGGCGCTGGCCGGCGTCGTCGGGTTGCGGCCGCGGCCCCGCTTCGGTCACGCCGTCGAGGCGCCGCTGCCCGACGGCCGGGTCATCGTGTGCTCGTTCCACCCGAGCCAGCAGAACACCTTCACGGGCCGGCTCACCGAGGAGATGCTGGACGCGGTGTTCCAGCGGGCGCTCGCCCTGGCGTTCGGCGCGAACACTCAGAGCAGCGCCGCGACCTCACCGGCGCCGTAGGCGACGGCGACGACGACCAGGAACGACCCGAACGCGACCCGCAGCCGGTGGTCGTCGGCGCGGATGGCGACGATGGCGCCGAACGCCGCGCCGGGCACGACGCCGACGGCCAGCCAGAACGCGAACCGCCAGTCGATCGAGCCGTTGAGCGAGTGCGTGATCGTGCCCGGCACGGCGAAGCAGCCCACACAGACGAGCGACGTGGCGATGGCCCGCTTGATGGGCACGCCGAGGAGGCCCTGGAAGCCCGGCACCATCAAGACGCCGCCGCCGATCCCCAGCAGGCCGGACAGCAGGCCGGCGGCCGCGCCGATCCCGCCGGTGGCCATGAGGCGGCGGGCCCCGGTCGGCGCGACGGCGGGACGGGACCGCGGCCGCGACGGCTGGTCCCGGATCAGGCGGACGGCGCTCCACAGCAGGAGGAGCGCCGTCATCACCATGAGGGGGTGGCCACCGCCCGGCAGCACGTGCGCCAGCTCCGCCCCAGCCACGGCGGCGACGATCCCGGTCGGAACGGTCGCCCTGACCAGCGACCAGTCGATGAGGCCCTGAGGCTCGTACCGCGCCGCGCCGCTGACGGCGCCCGGGACGATCGAGGGGAGCGTGGTGCCGACGGCCACCGCCGCCGAGGCGCCCAGCAGGCGAATGGCCGGCGTCGAGATCACGGCCCCGCCCACGCCGAACGCGCCCGACATCATTCCGGTCGCCACGCCGGCGAGCACCGTGAGGCCGTCCCGCAGCGGCCCCGGGTCCACGCTCAATCCCGACGGAGGTGTCGCGATGTGACATCTCGTGTCACTGTCCGACACCTCCGTGCAGCGAATGACGCGGTCAGGCCAGCGCGGCGGCCAGCGCGCCGCCGGCCGCGGTCGAACGCGGCCTGGCCGTCGTCGATGAGATCGGCCATGGAGACGAAGCCGTGCATCATGCCGTCGTAGTGGATGAGGCTGACCTCGACGCCCGCCTCCCGCAGGCGATCGGCGTACAGGAGGCCGTCGTCGCGGAGCGGGTCGTACTCGGCGGTCGCCACCCAGGCGGGCGGCGTGGCCGCGATCAGAGTGAGGTCCGCGAGGAGCGGAGACACGCGCGGGTCGTCGGGCGTGCCCTCGCCGCCAGCGAGGTAGTGGTCGACGAACCAGGTCATGCCCTTGGTGGTGAGCAGATACCCCTCCGCGTGCTCGTCGTAGCTCGGGGCGCCGCAACGGGCGTCGGTCACCGGGTAGACGAGGACCTGGAACCGCAGCGGTACCACCGCCAGTTGGGCCACGACGGCGGCCAGGTTGGCGCCCGACGAGTCGCCGCCGATGGCCAGGCGATCGGGATCGACCCCGAGCGCTTCGGCGTGCTGATGGGCCCATCGGGTGGCCGTCACCGCATCCTCGAGCGGGCGGGGAACGGGTGCTCGGGGGCGAGCCGGTAGTCGATCGAGAGCACCGCGGCACCGGACCGGTTGGCGAGGGCGCGGCAGACGTTGTCGTGACCGTTCAGTGAGCCGAGCACCCAGCCGCCGCCGTGGAAGAAAACGAGCAGCCCGAGCCCGGTGGCGTCTGACGGCCGGTAGAGCCGTGCGGGCACGCCGCCGGCGTCGACGTCCCGGCGCTCGTGGATCTCCTCCGTGGGCGGCCGGATGCGGGCTTCGCGCCGGGCCCGGGCGTCGGCCGGGGTGTCCTCGTGGATCGGAGGATCGCCCAGGGCCGCCATCGCGTCGAGCACGGCCTGGGCCTGCGGGTGGAGCGCCATCTGGGGAGTCTGGCACCGGGGGCCGGGGCGGCTCGACGGGACTTGACCGGCGGGTCAAGATAGGGGCATGGAGCTGAGCTACCCGCCCGAAGCCGAAGCCTTCCGCAAGGAGATCAGGTCCTGGCTGGAGGAGAACCTCCCGGACGGCTGGTTCGACCCGGGCGTTCGAGCTGACGCGCGGCGGAGCGCCGGGCCTTCAACGAGGAGTGGCCCAAGCGCCTGTACGAGGGCGGCTGGATCTGCGCCAGCTGGCCCGAGGAGTACGGCGGCAAGAACCTGTCGATCATGGAGAACGTCGTGCTGGCCGAGGAGTTCGCCCGGGCCAAGGCGCCGCTGCGAGCCGACTTCTTCGGCGACACCCTGGTCGGCCCGACGATCCTGCAATGGGGCACCGAGGAGCAGAAGAAGGAGTTCCTGCCCAAGATCCTGCGGGGCGAGATGCGCTGGTGCCAGGGCTTCAGCGAGCCGGACAGCGGCTCGGACCTGGCCAGCCTCAAGACGCACGGCCGTGCTCGACGGCGACCAGTGGGTCATCAGCGGCCAGAAGGTCTGGACGACCCAGGCGCAGTACGCGGACTACATCTTCCTGCTGGCCCGCACGGATCCCGACGCCGCCAAGCACCACGGCATCTCGTACCTGCTCGTCCCGATGCAGCAGCCGGGGATCGAGGTGCGGCCGATCACCCAGCCCGACGGCACGGCCGAGTTCAACGAGGTCTTCTTCGACGGCGCCCGCTGCCCGAAGGACAACGTGGTCGGCGGCGTCAACAACGGCTGGGTGGTGGCCAACACGACCCTGGCCACGAGCGCGGCATGTCCGCCACGACCGGTTACCGGCGGTTCGAGGAGGAGTTCGACCTCATGGTCGACGCCGCCCGGCCAGCGGGGCCGATCGACGGACCCGGTGCTGCGCCAGGCGCTGACCGCCTACTACACGAAGATCCAGATCCTGCGCATCAACGGGCTCCGCAGCCTGAGCGCCGCCGTGCAGGGGCGCAAGGACCCGGGCGTCGCCGCCCTCGGCGCCACGAACAAGATGTTCTGGTCGGAGATGCACCGCGACGCCATGGAGGTGGCGCTGGACATCTACGGCGCGGAGGCGCTGCTGTCGACGGTCGGGCCGGAGAGCGCTCCTGGCCCGGCAACCAGCGCCACCGTGGCCGTGACGCGTACCCGGTCAGCCCGATGGTCTCGGCGTTCTTCTTCTCCCGTTCCGAGACGATCTGGGGTGGCACGGCCGAGATCCAGCGCAACATCGTGGGTGAGCGGGTCCTCGGCCTCCCCCGCGAGCCCAAGCCCGCCACCTGACGCAGCTCCGCCGGCCGGGGAGGGAGCCATTCACGCGGCCGTCATAGAGTGCGAACACCCATGACACCGTGCCCGGCTAGCCAGCGAGCGTGACCATCACAACGGGCACGGGCACGGGCACGACGGGGATGGCGGCCGCGTGGGACGAGTTGGTGACGGCCGACGGTGCCGCCCGGCCCGCGGCCGCGCTGCTGATGGCGCAGCTCGGCCGAGCTGGGGTTGGCGGAGCTCCAGGAGCGCCAGGCGCGCGCCGACCTCGACATCCTCACGATGGGCATCACGTTCACGGTGTACGCGGACGGGCGCGGCATCGACCGGGCCTGGCCGTTCGACGTGATCCCCCGCGTGATCGACGCCGACGAGTGGCGGACGCGTCGAGGCCGGGCTCGTCCAGCGCCTCGCGCGCTGAACCATGTTCATCGACGACCTCTACAACGACCAGCACGATCGTCGCCGACGGCGTGTTCCCCGCCGAGCTGCTCGACGGCTCGGTCAACTTCCGCCCCGAGTGCCGCGGCGTGCGACCCGGCCTTCGGCGTGTGGGCCCACATCTGCGGCAGCGACCTCGTCCGCGACGCCGACGGCACGCTCTACGTCCTGGAGGACAACCTGCGGGTGCCGTCCGGGCGTCAGCTACATGCTCGAGAACCGCCAGATCTCCAAGCGGGTCTTCGCCGAGCTGTTCGCGCCGCCACGAGCATCCTCCCGGTCGACGCCTACACCGACGAGCTCTACAAGCTGCTGGCGTCGCTGCGCCCCGACCGGCGGCGAGCCAACCGAGGTCGTCGTGCTCACCCCGGGCATCTACAACTCGGCCTACTTCGAGCACTCCTTCCTGGCCCAGCGGATGGGCGTCGAGCTGGTCGAGGGCATCGCGACCTCGTCGTCGACGACGACGACGTCGTCTACATGCGCACCATCGACGGGCTCGCAGCGGGTCGACGTCATCTACCGCCGGATCGACGACCTGTTCCTCGACCCCGAGGTGTTCCGCCCGGACTCCGCGCTCGGCGTGCCGGGCCTGATGCGGGCGTGGCGGGCGGGCAACGTGGCCATCGCCAACGCGCCCGGCGCCGGCGTGGCCGACGACAAGGTCGTCTACGCCTGGGTGCCCGAGATCATCCGCTACTACCTCGGCGAGGAGCCGCTGCTCGCCAACGTGCCGACGTACCGCTGCCACGTACGACGACGAGCGCCGCTACGTGCTCGACCACCTCGCGCGAGCTGGTGGTGAAGCCGGCCAACGAGAGCGGCGGCTACGGCATCTTCGATCGGCGACCGACGCCACCGAGGCCGAGCTCGGCGCACGAGCTGCGGCGCATCGAGGCCGACCCCCGCAACTGGGTGGCCCAGCCCATCCTCTAGCTCTCGACCGCGCCGACGCTGTGCGACGGACGGCGTCGAGCCCCGCCACGTCGACCTGCGGCCGTTCATCCTCACCGGGCGCGACGAGCTACGTGACGCCGGCGGCCTCACGCGGGTGGCGCTGCGCGAAGGGCTCGCTGGTCGTCAACTCCTCGCAGGGCGGCGGCAGCAAGGACACCTGGGTCGTCGAGCGTCGGCAGGATCGGCTGATGCTGCTGTCCCGGGTGGCCGAGAACCTCTACTGGGCCGCCCGCTACCTGGAACGGGCCGAGGACACGGCCCGCATCGTCCGTAGCTACACCGAGGCGATCGGTGGACCTGCCGCATGTCCGTGGGAACGTCGTGGGAGCCGCTGCTCGCCGTCACCGGCAGCGCGATCCACGTTCGACCTCGCAGCACGACGCGGACGGACGAGGCGGCCATCGTGCGCTTCCTGGTGGCCGACGACGCCCATTCGGGCAGCGTCGTCATGGGCATCAGCCAGGCGCGGGAGAACCTCCGCTCGACGCGCGAGGTCATGCCCCGCGACGGCTGGAGGGTCGTCAACGACCTCTACCTGTACGTGCGCGGCCCACCGCTACCGACGGCGTCGGCCGCCGCAGCCGCGGCGCGGTTCCTGGAGCGGGTCGTGGCCGACGCCCGGCGTCTGGACGGCATCCTGGCGGCGACGATGAGCCGCGACGCGGCGTACGAGTTCCTGCGCCTCGGCCAGGCCGATCGAGCGCGCCGACATGACCACCCGGGTGCTCGGCGTCGCGGGCGGCGGCCCTGCATGGCGGCCACCGACGGCGCGGAGGAGCACGCCGAGGTCCAGTGGATGAGCATGCTGGCGTCGCTCTCGGCGCGGCAGATGTACCACCGGAGCACCCGGGAAGCGGTCAACGGACCGGCGGTGGTCCGGTTCCTCCTGCTCGACGAGATGTTCCCCCGCTCGGTCCTGGCCTGCCTCCGCCGCGTGGCGGCCGGTCTCGGCCAGCTCCCGCGCGGGGACGAGGTCCTCCCGGCTGTCGCAGGTGTCGAGGCGGAGCTGCTGCTCGTCGATCCGGCCGAGATCGACGGCAAGTCGCTCGATGCGGCCATGGACGCGGTGCAGCTCGCGCTGGCCGTCGCTGCACGACCGCTTCGCCTCGACGTATCTGCGCAGCCCGGTGTCCCACCAACAGCAACAGCAGCAGCAGGGCTGACCGCGGACAGCCGATGGACCCCCTCCTCGCCTCCGTGCTCTTCGGGTACGCGCCCTCGCCGTCCCGCTTCGACGAAGCGGTCGACGAATCGGGCGCGGTCCGGCCGATCTGGCGCAACCTCGTCGCCACGCTCTCGCGGGCCGGGAGGCGCCGAGATCGAGCAACGGCGGCGACAGGCCGATCGCCTCATCGCCGCGTCGGGTGCGAGCTACCTGGTGCACGACGAGGCCGATGCCAGCCGGCCGTGGCGGCTCGATCCCGTGCCGGTCGTGCTGACCGCGGACGAATGGCGGCCGCTCGCCGAGGCGATCGTGGAGCGGGCCGTGCTCCTCGACGCCGTGCTGGCGGACCTCTACGGCCCGCGGACGCTCCTGCGGGGCGTGATCCCGCCCGAGGCCGCGCTCGGATCACCGCAGTACGAGTGGCCGGTGCTGACCAACCGGCCGCCGCCGTCACGGTGGCTGACGGTCTATGCCGCCGACCTCGTGCGCACCGGCGACGGGCAGTGGAAGGTGCTGCGCGACCTCACCGATGCGCCCTCCGGAGCGGGGTACGCACTCCTCAATCGCACCGTGCTCTCGCGGCTGTTCCCGGACGAGCACCGCGAGCTGGCCGTGCTCCGGCTCTCGGACTTCTTCGTGGCGCTACGGGCGGCACTCGCCGCGCTGGCACCGGAGGACCGATCGGAGCGGCGCACGGTGGTGCTCAGCTCCGGGATCGGCCACCCGAGCTACTTCGAGCACACGTACCTTGCTGAGCAGCTCGGCTACAACCTGGCCGAGGGCGGCGACCTCACGGTGCGGCACGGGCGCGTTCTGCTGCGATCACTGGGCGGGCTGGAGCCCGTCGACGTGCTGTTGCGGAGGGTCGAGGGCGCCGTCGCGGATCCGCTGGAGCTGGGCGACGGTGACAGCGGCGGGGTCCCGGGGCTGCTCCACGCCTGCCGCGAGGGAGGGGTCGCATTGGCCAACCCGCTCGGCTCCGGCGCCGCCGGGGAGCTGGCCCTGCATCCGTTCCTGCCCGCGGCAGCGCAACGCCTCCTCGGCCGGTCGCTGCGTCTGGCGTCGCTGGAGACGCTCTGGTGCGGGGACGGCGAGCAGCGGGCCGAGGTGCTGGCAGACCTTGATTCGATGGTCGTCCACGAGTCGGGTGCGGGTGAGCGGGGTCGCGCCGTGTTCGTCGATCAGCTCTCCGATGCCGAGCGCGAAGTGCTCTTGGCGCGCATCGCGGCCGACCCCTGCCGTCACGTTGCACAGCGCAAGGTTGAGTTTGCAACAACTCCCATGCTGAGGGACGGGGCGGTCGTGCCGGGGACCGTCGTGCTCCGCGTCCATGCCGTGCTCGGGCCGCAGGGCCCGGTGGTCCTGCCGGGCGGTCTCGGCCGCGTGCTCGACCCGGCCGTCCCCGTCGTGACGCAGAGCAGCGGCGTGGCCAAGGACGTGTGGGTCGTGGATGGTCGGGGAGTGGGAGGCCGGGAACGGGTCCGGCTCGAGCCTCGGATGCCCCAGATCGATCTGCGGGCGTCGTTGCCGACGCGGTCGGCGGAGGCGCTCTTCTGGCTCGGCCGTCACGCCGAACGGGCCGAGGCCGTGGCCCGCCTGGCCCGGGCGGTCGTGGTGCGGTCCGAGCAGGATCCGGCGCTGTTGGAGCTGGGCTCCGGCTGGGTCGGGTGGGCGGCCGCGGGTCTGCGGGCCGTGCGCGGCCAGGCTCTGGCGGACGGGCCGGCCGACGCCGACGTCGGCTCGGCGGTCGATCGTCTGCCTTTCGATCAGCTGCCTTTCGATCGGCTAGGGGCCGAGGTCCGGGCGGCGCTCTCCGGCCCCGGCGGGCTGATCGAGCAGACGCAGCTCGTGCGCCGCGCCGCGAGCTCCGTTCGGGAGTTCCTCTCGTCGACGACGTGGGAGGTGCTCGAGAGCCTCGCCGTGGACCCGGATCGGCCCGCCGAGTCGCTGGATCGGGTCGTCGTGGCGTTGAGCGCGCTGTCAGGGCTGGCCATGGAGAGCACCGTCCGGGGGCCGTCCTGGCGGCTCCTCGACCTCGGCCGCCGCCTCGAGCGGGCCGTCGTGCTGCTGGGCGCGGTGGAGTCCATGCTGGGACCCGAGCCCGATCCGCTCACCGGCGCGGCCCGCTACGAGGTGGTGCTGACCGCGCACGAGAGCCTCGTGGCCTACCGGCGGCGCTACCGGAGCGACGCCCGGGTCGAGGCAGTGCTCGACCTGCTGGTGGCCGACGACACCAACCCGCGGGCGCTGGCCTTCCAACTCGACCGCATGGCCGAGCACCTCGTCGCCCTGCCCGGGGCCGGAGCCCGGACGCACTTGGAGGACCTGCTCGACACCTCGGCGCGGACTGTGATGCGAGCTTCGTGGCACGACGTGGAAGCGGTCGGTACCGGCTCCGTGCTCCGGCCGGCCGGCTGCTGGCCGTCGACCGCCTGGTCCTCGACGCCCGCGGGCCCCTGCTCGACCTGGCGGACGCGTTCGTCGCCCGCTGGTTCGCCGACCCCACGTCAGCCCGCCGGATGGGGCGGTCGTCGTGACGCGGTACCGCATCGAGCACCGCACCACCTATCGGTACGGCGCGCCCATGACCGGAGGTCACAGCGTGGCCCACCTGGTCCCTCGGGCGACGGCCGGCCAGACCGTCGTGAGCTCGGTCATCCGGTCCGACCCGGAGGCCGACGAGATCGCGACCTGGCTGGACGCCTTCGACAACCTCGTGACGTACCTCGGTGTGCACCATCCCCACGAGCGGCTGGAGGTGGTGGGGACGAGCGAGGTGGACGTGTCCGCGCCGGAGCTGCCGAGCGAGGTTGACTTCGCCTGGGACGGCGTGCTGCCCCTCCTGCTCGAGGATCGATCGGAGGACGGCTTGCTGGCCCGCGCCTGCCGGCTGGGTTCGCCGGCGGTGGAGGTCACGGACATGGTCGCCGCCTATGCCGCGCCCTCGTTCCCACCCGGGCGGTCGCTGCTGGCCGCGGTGACCGATCTGACGTCGCGGATCTTCCAGGACTTCACCTTCGATCCGTCGTTCTCGGACGTCGCGACACCCGTCGACGAGATCCTCGCCCACCGGCGCGGGGTGTGCCAGGACTTCGCCCACCTCGCCATCGGCGGCCTGCGCGCCATGGGCCTCCCGGCCCGCTACGTCAGCGGCTATCTCGAGACCGAGCCGCCGCCCGGCCAGCCCAAGCTGGTCGGGGCGGACGCCTCCCACGCGTGGTGCGCTACCTATCTCCCGGGCTGGGGATGGCTGGACCTCGACCCGACCAACGACCAGGTGGCGCCCACCCACCACGTGACCGTGGCCTGGGGCAGGGACTACCGGGACGTGGTGCCGCTCCGCGGGGTGGTGGTCGGTCCGGCGGCGCGGCAGGAGCTGGCCGTCGCCGTGGACGTCGTACGCCTCGACCCGCCCCCCTGATCCGGGGGGGGTCCTCAGGTCGTCGCGCAGA
>CAWEYT010000006.1:0-81139 GCA_963813375.1 uncultured Acidimicrobiales bacterium
GTCTTCGTCTGCTGTCACGATCGTGTCACCCTCCCGCGAGATGTCGACGACGGCGGCGTCGACCACGTCACGGTGGCCAGTTGCAGCAAGGAGCTCGCCGATGGTCCGAGCCCGCTCCGGGTCGAGCGGCCAGCTCGGTCGTTCCCGTGAGCGCACGGGCGAGCAGTGCCTGACACAATCCCCCGCGCCACACCTGTGCGACAACCGCGGCCGAGGTACGAACAGGCACATTTTGCCTGTGCGCCGCCGCGAGCATCCCGATGGACGAAGGTGCTCCCGCCTCGCGAGGCGATGAGTGCGCCAGCATCGAGGACGAGTGCCATGTCAGGCGCCTCGCTCGGCCGCTCGGGCGTGCCGCAGGTCCGACCCAGAACGACTTCGCCCGTGCCTCCTCGGCGGCGGCTTCGAGGTCTGCCTCGGTCCAGCCGTGCTCCTCCATCATCTCGGCGATGTATCTCCCGAGCATCAGGTGCCTGACGCGCTGGCGGGCCGCCTCGGCCAGCCAGGCCGACACGGTCTCGTCCTCGTCTTCGGCCGCCTGCTTCACGGCCTCGGCCAACTCCGGTTCGAAGGAGACGCTCAACTTGGCAACCGTCATGCTGCCGATCCTACCAGGGTAGGATCAGCCGCGGTCCGACAAGAAACGAGCCGGCGAGAAGTGCGCGGCCGTCACTCCGAGTGCCGCCGCGTCGGCGGGGATCCACCGCCGGTCAGCAGCCGGGCGAGGCACCGGGCCATGGCCGGCGCCGTCTGGATGCCGTAGCCACCCTGGCCGGCCAGCCAGAACAGACCGGCGCAGGCCGGGTCCTCGCCGACGACGGGCACACCGTCGGGGGCGAAGGTGCGCAGGCCCGCCCAGGCCGTGACGACCGACCGCAGGCCCAGGGTCGTGGCCTCGTTGACCCGCTCGATCCCCAAGGCGACGTCGGCTTCCTCGGGCCGGGCGTCGCACGGCTCGCTGGGTGTCTCGTCGGCCGGTGACACCAGCACGTTCGGCCCCTCGGGCTTGAAGTACCACGAGTGGGCGGCGTCGGACACCAAGGGCCCCTCGGCGTCGAGCATCGAGCCGGCCGGACACGGCACACCGCGATCGTGCGCCGCAACGGGCGCAGGCCCACGGGTCGAGCGCCGGCCAGCGTGGCGAGTTCGTCGCACCACCGCCGGCGGCCAGGACCACGGCGGCGGCGGTTAACTCGCCGCCCGACCAGCCGATTCGCCATCCAGCGCCGTCCGGCCGCAGCCGGCGCACCCACAGCGGAGCGGACGACCGATCCACCGGACTGCACAAGGCCCCGCAGGTACCCCTGGTGGAGGCCGAGCACGTCGATGGCGGCGGCATCGTGCTCGAGGGCTGCAGCGACGACATAGTCCCTCTTCAGGGCGGGACACCGCTCGAGGGCGCCCTCCGCAGGCAGCGGCTCCAGGGTCGGCACCTCGGCGACCAGCGCGTCGAGCAGGCGACGCTGCCGCTCGGGCGCCACCCACAGGGCCGAGCGCGGCTCGAGCAGCGGCGGCGTGCCGAAGCGCTCCGGTGCGAGGTCGTAGTCGGACCGGCTCGCGGCGGTGAGCGCTCGTACCGGGGGTGGGCCGTAGCTCTCGAGGAAGACCGCCGCCGATCGACCCGTCGTATGGTGCGCGAGCTGCTCCTCCTGCTCCAGGAGCACCACCGAGCACCCGGAGACGGCCAGCTCGCAGGCGGCCGAGACCCCGGCGATGCCCCCACCGACGACAGCGACGTCCAGACCAGCGACGTCCAAGCCGGCGTCGGCGCTGCGCGGCCGCGCCGCGCTCAAGCGCCGAGCAGCTCCCGCCAGGAGGCGGGGTACCCGCTCACCACCTCGCCGTGGGGACGGCGCAGCGTCTCCTCAGGTACGCCACCGGCGATGGCGCGGGCCTCCGCGTAGTGGTGGACGACGTGACGCACCCCCTCGAACAGCGGCCGGCGGAGAGCGACGAGCTCGGGCGGTGGGGAGGGATCGAGGAAGCCCCAGATCGTGAAGGCGACCGTGAAGTCGTGGATGGTCGGCGCCCGGCCGAAGTCGGAAGCCCGCCGCAACGCCACCCCCAGGCACCCCTGGATCGCATCGTCGGCCACCTCACTTGATTGCAGGTGCAACCGACCTCGGAACCGCTCGGCCAAGAGCAGCCCGTACCCCTGGTCCGGGCCCTGGTAGCCGAGCTGCGGTCCGACCGGCTGGCGGCCGGTCACCTCGGCCGGACGGTCGGCCTTCCACGCCTCCGGGACGTGATCGGGCGACTCGTAGGACCGAGGCTTGTCGACCGGCGACGTGGGGACGAACTGGGGCGCGGCCATGGCCCTGTTCTACTCGGCCGGGAGCGCGCGCCGGCGTGGATCAATCCGTAGACGATCGAGTCCGAGAGCGCCTGCCACGAGGCTTCGATGATGTTGCTCGACACCCCGATGGTGGTCCACGAGCGCTCGCCGTCGGAGGCGTCGATCAGCACCCGGGTGACCGCGCCGGTCGCGGTGGCCCCGTCGAGGATCCGGACCTTGTAGTCCGTGAGGTGCACCCGGGCCAGCTCCGGGTAGTACGCGCTCACGGCGGCCCGCAGTGCGGTGTCGATGGCGTTGACCGGACCGTTGCCCTCGGCCGTGTGCACGTAGCGGTGAGCGTCCGGCCGCCCGTCGCCGGGCACCCAGACCTTCACCGTCGCCTCTGTCGTGAAGTCGCCGTTGGGCAGCTCGTCGGTGATGACTCGCATCGACTCGACCCGGAAGTACCCGTTCTCCCAGCCGTCGGCGCGGCGCATGAGGAGCTCGAGCGAGGCGTCGGCCGCCTCGAAGTGGTAGCCCTCGTGCTCGAGACGCTTGAGGTCGTCGATGACCTGGCTGACAGCCGCGCCGTCCATGTCGAGCCCGATCTCCTCCGCCTTCAGCTTGATCGTGGCCCGGCCGGCCATCTCGCTGACCACGAACCTGGTGCCGTTGCCCACGGATTCCGGGTCCACGTGCTCGTACGCGTCCTTGCGCTTGGCGATGGCCGAGACGTGGAGACCTGCCTTGTGGGCGAAGGCCGACGCGCCGACATACGGTGCCTGGGGGTTGAGCGGTCGGTTGACCAGCTCGGCGATGTGGTGGCTCACCCCGGTCAGGAGCGGAAGGCGTCCGTCCGGCAACGTGCCGAATCCCATCTTCAGGGTCAGGTTGGGGATCACGGTCGTGAGGTTGCAGTTGCCCGTGCGCTCCCCCAGCCCGTTCATCGTGCCCTGCACCTGCCGCGCGCCCGCTCGCACCGCGACGACGGCGTTGGCCACCGCGCAGCCCGTGTCGTCGTGGGTGTGGATGGCGATGATTGCATCGTCACGGAAGTGTCCCTTGACGGCCGTGACGATCTGCTCGACCTCGAACGGCAGCGAACCGCCATTCGTGTCGCAGAGGACGAGGTGGCTGGCACCCTTCTCGACCGCGGCCTCGAGCACACGGAGGGAGAACTCCGGGTTGCGCTTGAAGCCGTCGAAGAAGTGCTCGGCGTCGAACAGCACCCGCAGGCCGTTGCCGACGAGGAACTCCACGCTGTCGCTCACCATGGCCTCGCCCTCGGCCAGCGAGGTCCCGAGGGTGTCGGTGACGTGGTAGTCCCAGCTCTTGCCCACGATGCAGACAGCAGACGTCCCGGCCTCGACGAGATTGCGCAGCGTCGGGTCGTCGTCGACCTTGCCCTTGGCCCGACGGGTCGAGCCGAAGGCGACGAGCGTCGACGTGTCGAGGCGCAGCTCGCTCGCCGCCCGCCTGAAGAACTCCTCGTCCTTGGGGTTGGCTCCCGGCCACCCGCCCTCGATGTACTGGACGCCGAGCTGATCGAGCTGCTCGGCGATGCGCAGCTTGTCCTCGACGGTCACGGAGACACCTTCGAGCTGGCACCCGTCGCGCAGCGTGGTGTCGAAGATCTCGACGTGTTCGACGTCAGCCGACATGCTCGCACCAGTCCTTGTACTTGTCCTCCTGCACGCGCACGGCACGGCCGAAGACCTCGGCGATCGCCAGGGTCATCGGTCCGGGGCAGGGCAGGAGACGGTCGTCGACGGAGTTGACGGCGCTGACCTCGGCGGCTGTGCCGCACACGAACATCTCCTCGGCGATGTAGAGGTCGCTCCGGGCGAGGTTGTCCACCCGGACGTCGAAGCCGAGATCGCGGGCGATGGTCGTCACCGAGCTCTGGGTGATCCCCTCGAGCGCCCCGGCCGAGAGCGGCGGCGTGATCAGGATGGCGTTGCGCGCCGCGAAGATGTTCTCGCCGGTGCACTCGGCCACGAGGCCGCTGGGCGCCAGCATGATGGCTTCGTCGTAGCCGGCCTTGAGCGCCTCGACCTTGGCGAACGACGAGTTCACGTAGTTGCCCGTCGTCTTCGACGCCGGCGGCATCGTGTTGTGGTCGTGCCGTGCCCAGGAGCTGATCTTCATCCGAACGCCCTTCGTCACGGCGTCGTCGCCCAGATACGCGCCCCACGGCCAGCAGGCGATGGCCACATCGACCGAGCACGGCAACGTGTTGAGCCCCATCTCGCCGTACCCGTAGTAGGCGATCGGCCGGACGTAG
This sequence comes from uncultured Acidimicrobiales bacterium, assembly GCA_963813375.1. Classification (GTDB taxonomy): domain Bacteria; phylum Actinomycetota; class Acidimicrobiia; order Acidimicrobiales; family Ilumatobacteraceae; genus DASTFY01. The sequence goes on from CAWEYT010000006.1 coordinate 4,560, forward strand.
CAGCCCGGGAGCCCGGTCGACGCCACGGTGTCCTTGGTGGCCTGGATCATCTCCTCCACCGTGTAGGGGATGTCCATCCCGACGATCTTCGCCGAGTTGAACAGGCGCACGATGTGGTCGGTCAGGCGGAACACGGCCGGGCCGTCCGCCGTCTCGTAGGCGCGGATCCCCTCGAAGACGCCGGTCCCGTAGTGGAGGGTGTGCGTGAGCACGTGGATGCGCGCGCTCTCCCAGTCGACGAGCTCCCCGTTCATCCAGATCTTGGGAGTGGGCGTGATCGCCATGGTGTCCTCCGAGGTGGTGGTCCCCGACTAGGTGGCCGACAATGATGAAAGCCGCCCCCGGAGGGACGGCTTTGGAGCGCACGACGGGACCCGGCGTGCGCTAGACGATGATGAGTACCTGGGGCAGGCGGCTGGCCATCGGAGGGGAAGTCTCGCCGGGAGGGACTCACAGCGTCAAGGCGCGCCCGAGCGGTCGGGAACCCTCGCCGACCCGTTGCACCGGCCCGTGCCCGGGCGTACCATCGAACTCATGTTCGTAGAACTGATGTTCGCCTTCGGCAGCGCGGGCCTCTCATCCTTTGGCGCGCCGGGCCAGCTCGTCCCCGATCTCCTCCGTGGTCCCGGTCACGGGCTCGGCACAGGCCCCGCGCACGCTGGTCGCCGCCGCACCCTCGCCGAGGAACTCGAGCATGTGGGCCATGGAGAGCACGGCGGCAGTGGGGTTGGCCTTCCCGGTGCCCACGATGTCGGGCGCAGAACCATGGACCGGCTCGAACATCGACGGTCCCGTGCGGGCCGGGTTGAGGTTGGCGCTGGACGCGAGGCCGATGCCGCCGCTCACCGCGCCGCCGAGGTCCGTCAGGATGTCGCCGAAGAGGTTGTCGGTGACGACGACGTCGTACCGGTGCGGGTCCTGCACGAAGTAGATGCAGGCCGCATCGACGTGGTGGTAGGCGGTGGCCACGTCCGGGTAACCGGCCGCCACCTCGTCGAAGGTCCGTTGCCAGAGGTCACCGGAGAACGTGAGCACGTTGGTCTTGTGGACGAGCGTGAGGTGCCGCCGGGGGCGGGCCTGCGCGAGGTCGAACGCGTAGCGCACACAGCGCTCGACGCCCATCCGGGTGTTGACGCTGCCTTGCGTGGCCACCTCCTCCGCGGTGCCCTTGCGCAAGAGGCCACCCTCCCCGACATACGGCCCCTCGGTGTTCTCGCGGATGACGATGAAGTCGTGTGGGCGGTCCTGACCGGGGCCGGTTCCCTGGAACGGTCGCTGGTTGACATAGAGGTCGAGCTCGAAGCGCATCTTGAGGAGCAGTCCCCGCTCGATCACGCCGGGCGGGACCTCCGGGGTGCCCACGGCACCGAGAAGGATGGCGTCGAAGGTCCGCAACTCCTCCAGCACGTCGTCCGGCAGCACCGTGCCATCGCGGAGATAGCGGGCGCCGCCCAGGTCGAACTCGGTGACATCGAGGTCGACGCCCGACGCGCCGGCGACCTTGAGGGCCTCGGCGGTCACCTCGGGGCCGATGCCATCCCCTCCGATCACAGCGATCCGGTGCGTCATGCCCGGGCACGATACGCAGGCCGGCGATGAGCGGCGACCGGCCGGGCGGTTCCCGGGAGGCTGGTCGGAACCTCCAGCGCCGGCGGGCACCGGTGGCGATAGCCTCCGCGGGCATGGCGCAGACGCACCAGCTGTCCCGACGCGGCGTATGAGCGGCTGCAGGCCGAACACGACGACCTCACCACCCGCGGCCGCATCGAGATCGCGCAGGCCATCGAGCGAGCCCGCGAGATGGGCGACCTCTCCGAGAACGGCGACTACCACGCCGCCAAGGACCAGCAGGGCCACATGGAAGGTCGCATCCGCGCCCTCGAGGCGATCCTGGAGAACGCCGAGATCGTGGACGATGCCGTGGAAGGCGTCGTGTCCCCCGGCTCCATCGTCACCATCCGCTACGAGGGTGACGATGAGGACATGGCCGAGACCTATCTGGTCGGCCACATCGAGGAGAAGACCGAGCACGACGTCATCTCGCCGACGTCACCGCTGGGCGCGGCGCTCATTGGCAAGCGCGCGGGCGAAAAGATCGAGTACGACGCCCCTGGCGGCGTGTTGCGGGTGCACATCCTGAAGGCCGCGTCCTGACGCCCGTCACGATCTGAGCTGGTCGCACCCCCCCGATGACCGAGCCCACCGTCGAGACGGGCGCGCCGGCGGCGCCGGAGCTGCCGCCGGGCCGGAGCGTGGAGCTCCCGGGGCGCGGCACCACCTTCATCCGGGAGGTAGCCGGCCCACCCGGCGCACCGACGGTGCTGCTGCTGCACGGCTGGACGGCCACGGCCGACCTCAACTGGTTCACCTCCTTCCGCGCCCTCGGCCGCCGGTTCCGGGTGCTCGCGCTCGACCATCGAGGCCACGGTCGCGGCATCCGCACATCGGAGGTCTTCCGCCTACGGGACTGCGCCGACGACGGCATCGCGCTGGCCGACGAGCTCGGCATCGAGCGGGTCATCCCGGTCGGCTACTCGATGGGAGGGCCGATCGCCCAGCTCATGTGGCGAAGGCACCGCGACCGGGTGGACGGCCTCGTGCTGTGCGCCACCGCCAACCGCTTCTCCACCACTCGCGACGAGCGGCTGACCTTCGCAGCCATGGCCGCATTGGCGCGAGCGGCCCGCATGACGCCGGCCGTGCTGCGCGATCGGCTCTCCGGTGTCTACCTCGCTCGGCGGGGCAGCCGCTACGACGCATGGGCGATGGAGCAGGTCGGTGGCCACGACTGGACCAAGATCCTCGAGGCGGGGCGGGCGATCGGTCGCTTCTCGTCGCGCGAGTGGATCGGTGAGATCGACGTCCCGACCGCCGTCCTCCTTACCATGCGAGACCACGTCGTCCCGCTGGCCCGTCAGATCCGCCTGTTCGAGTCCGTCCCGGGAGCGAAGGCGTACCGCATCGACGGCGATCACGACGCCTGCGTCGCCAACGCCGAACGATTCGTCCCGACGCTGGTCAGCGCGTGCACGTACGTGGCCGAGCGGGCCCGTCTCACCGCGGCGAGTTGACCGCGCCAGACGGCCCAGCGCACCGGCGCACGCGCCGGTGGACGGTGCTCGTCGCCGCCACCATGGGGCTGGCGCTGGCCATACGGATGATCGTCCGACGCCGGCGCGCCGCCGTCACTCCTACGGGCGGCCTGCGGCACGGCTCCCGGCGGGCCCGCAACGCCGAGTTGGCCCGTCTCGGCGCGCGGGTCGGTCGGGCCTACGCGTCCACCGGCGCCCGCAAGCTCTTTGCGTCGGCCGAACGGGCGGAGGCGCTCGATCGCGAGCGGGAGCTGCGGACAGCCGAGGAGGTGGCCGCGAGCCTCGGACAGATGAAGGGCGCCCTGATGAAGCTCGGGCAAATGGCGAGCTACCTCGACGACGGCCTGCCCGAGCCGGTGCGGATGGCCCTGGGTGACCTGCTGGCCAACGCGCCGCCGATGAGCCCGGAGCTAGCGGCCGGCGTTGTCCGCCAGGAGCTCGGTGCCGCGTCCGGACGAGCTGTTTGTCGAGTGGGATCCCGAGCCGATCGCCGCCGCCTCGATCGGCCAGGTGCACCGCGCGCTGTGGTGGGACCCCGAGCTCCGAGCGGAGCGAGCAGTCGCCGTCAAGGTCCAGTACCCAGGCGTCGCGGACGCCATCCGCGCGGACCTGGCCAATGCCGACCTGCTCGGCTCGATGATGAGCCAGCTCTTCAAGGGACTGGACCCAGGCCCGATGGTGACCGAGATCCAAGCCCGGATCGGCGAGGAGCTCGACTACCGCATCGAGGCCGCCAACCAGCGAGCCTTCGCGGAGTTCTACGACGGGCATCCCTTCATCCACGTCCCCGCCGTGGTCGCGCCGTTGTCGACCGGCCGGGTGCTGACCACCGAGCTCGCGGCTGGCGCCGGATGGGACGAGCTGCTCACGTGGAGCCAGGCGGAGAAGGACCTGGCCGCGGAGGCGATCTTCCGGTTCGTGTTCCGGAGCCTCTACCGGTTCCACGCCTTCAATGGCGACCCTCACCCCGGCAACTACGTGTTCCGCCCAGGCGGGCAGGTCAGCTTCCTGGACTTCGGGCTGGTCAAGCACTTCGACGACCGGGCCATGGAGACCTTCCAGGCCATGATCGGCTCTGCGGTGCTCGAGCCCGATCACTCCCGCTTCCGAGATGCGGTCGAGGCGGCGGGGCTGCTCCGGCCGGGCGCGCCCGTGACCACGGAGGAGGTCGGGCGCTACTTCGAGCACTTCTATGAGGCCGTGCGGACCGACAAGACCATCACCTGGACGACGGAGTACGCATCCGCCACCGTGCGGCGGACGTTCGATCGGAACTCACCGATCGCGCAGTACGCCACCGTGCCCGCCGACTTCGTGGTCATCCAACGCATCAACCTCGGCCTCTACGCCATCCTCGGCCATCTCGGCGCGACCGCCAACTACCGCAAGATCGCGGAAGAGCTGTGGCCGATGGTGAGTGGTCCTCCCTCGACCCCCATGGGCGAGGCCGAGGCGGCCTGGCTGACGAGGCGATCAGCTCCCCTCGCTGATCAGCTCGGCTCCATGGCGTAGGCGCCGAGCAGATCGCGCGCCGACACGATCCCGACCAGCTGGTTGTCCTCGCCGAGCAGCACATGGCGGACGTACTCCTCCATCATGAGCTCGGCCACCTCCTGCACGGTGGCTGTCGGATCGCACCACACCACGGTCTTGCTGGCGAGCTCCTGAGCGGTCGTCGTCTGCGGGTCGCAGCCCTCGGCAACCGCCCGCACGACATCGCGCTCGGAGATCACGCCTTCGACGTCGTGCATCGACCCGACCACGAGGATCCCGACCTGGTCGCCCACCAGCTCGTCGGCCACGGCCAGCAGGCTGGCGTCAGGCGGGATGGTGATGACCGCGTCGGCGGCGTACACGCGCACTGAGGCACGGCCGCCAGTGGTCGGTTGGAGGTCGGTGCTGTCGGTGCTGTCGGTCATGTCAGGAGTCCTCCTTCGGCCTGGCCATCACGATGCCCCGACCGGGTTCGGTCCTACCACGGGACGAGGTCACCGTGAGCGGGCCGAAGGTCCCGAAGACGCCGGCCCGTGGCACGCTGACGCCATGATCGCCGATCCGCTCGCCACCCACGACGTGGAGAACCAGCCCCCTCCGCTCGCCGACTACGACGTGTACGGCTGCGATGTGGCGCTCGTGGATGCGGTGGAACGTGTGGCCGGCGCGTCCGTCCACGACGACCTCCACGCGCTCGGCCAGCGGGCCGGCTCGTCGGAGGCCCAGCGGTGGGGCGAACTGGCCAACGCCAACCCACCCGTGCTCCACACCCACGACCGGTACGGGAACCGCATCGATCGCGTCGAGTACCACCCGGCGTACCACGAGCTCATGCGGGTGGCGATCGCCAACGGCCTGCACGCCGCGCCGTGGGGACCGGACGCCGGGCCAGGAGCTCATGCGGCCCGCGCGGCCAAGATGATCGTCTGGTCGCAGGTCGACGCAGGACACACCTGCCCGATCTCGATGACGTACTCGGTCCTGCCCGCGCTACGGCACCAGCCGGAGCTGGCCGAGGCTTGGGAGCCCCTCCTCCTCAGCACGACCTACGACCCGTCCTTCGCGCCGCGGACCGAGAAGGCGGGCGTGACCTGCGGCATGGGAATGACCGAGAAGCAGGGCGGCTCGGACGTCCGTGCCAACTCCACCCGGGCCGCGCCGGTCGCGGGCGGCGACGGCGGCTACCTCCTCACCGGCCACAAGTGGTTCTGCTCCGCGCCCATGAGCGACGCCTTCTTGATGCTGGCGCAGGCCGATGACGGGCTGACCTGCTTCCTCGTCCCACGCTGGCTCCCCGACGGGACTCCCAACGTGTTCCGCATCCAGCGTCTGAAGGACAAGCTCGGTGACCGCTCCAACGCGTCGAGCGAGATCGAGCTGGCCGGGACCTGGGCCCAGGTCGTCGGCGAGCCCGGTCGCGGCGTGCCGACCATCATCGAGATGGTCAACCACACCAGGCTCGACTGCGCGCTGGGGGCGACGGCCATCCTCCGCCGCGGGACCGTCGAGGCGGTCCACCATGCTGCGCACCGGCGGGCCTTCGGCGGGCCGCTCGCCGACAAGCCGCTCATGCGCAACGTGCTCGCCGACCTGGCTATCGAAGCGGAGGCAGCCACGGTCAGCTCGATGTGGCTGGCGGGTCTGTTCGAGGCCGCCGACGCGCAGGCCGACACGCACGCGACCGCGCTGCGTCGTGTCGCCACGCCGGTGCTGAAGTACTGGACCTGCAAGCGGGCCCCCGCCCACGCCAGCGAGGCGCTCGAGTGCCTCGGCGGCGCGGGGTACGTCGAGGAATCCGGGCTGCCCCGGCTGTTCCGGCAGAGTCCTCTCAACGGGATCTGGGAGGGATCCGGCAACGTGATCTGCCTCGACGTGCTGCGGGTCATGGGCCGGAGCCCGGAGTCAGTCGAGGTGCTGGTCGACGAGCTGGCTGGGGCGTCGGGTCTCGACCCCCGACTGGACGCCGCGATGAAGGACGTCCAGCAGGAGCTGACGGACCTCGAGGATCTCGAAGCGCGGGCCCGTTCGATCGTCGAGCGGTTGGCGTTGGTCCTGCAGGGTTCGCTCCTGGTGCGCTACGGCGACGCGGCGGTCGCCGACGCTTTCTGCGCCAGCCGTCTCGGGCCGGCCGGTGGGCGGGCGTACGGCACCCTCCCCCGCGGTGTGGACACCGAGCGCATCGTCGAACGCACCCGGATCCGCTGACCCTTCAGTCCTCGCGCCTCAGTCCTTGCGCCCGGTGAGCACCAGGCGCAGGCCGAGCGCGACCATCACCAGCCCGCCCGCTCCCCCCATCAGCTCCATCCGCCGTGGCGAGCGCTCGAGCCAGCTCCGGACGGTGCCCGCGGCGACGCCGTAGGCGCTGTCGGAGAGCAGCGCGAGGAGGCAGAACAGCATCCCGAGCACAAGGAGCTGCAGCGTGGGATGACCGGCCGCGGGGCGGACGAACTGCGGGAGGACGGCCAGGAAGAACAACGTCGTCTTGGGGTTGCTGACACCGACCACGAAGCCGTCCCGGACGAGCTGCGGAGTCGTCCGGATCGTGGCTGAACGTCCGGCGGCGATGGCGGCGGACAGCGAGCGCCGGTCCCGCCAGGCCCGGACCCCGAGGAGGACGAGGTAGGCGCCGCCGATCAGCTTCATGGCCGTGAAGACGGTGCTCGACGTCGCCACCAGCGCGCCGAGTCCCGCCGCGACGGCGATCACCTGGACGCAGCATCCGAGCGTGTTGCCACCCACGGTGGCCACGGCCGCCAGGCGTCCGTAGGCGACGCCGCGGCTCACCACGAAGAGCACGCTTGGTCCGGGCACGATGAGGAGCGCCTCCGCCGACAGGAGGAAGGCGACGATCTGCGAAGACGACACGCCGGCACCGTAGGCGCCTGCTCCCGCTGGCGCCCTTCGACTTCCGCCGGGCGGGACGACCGGGGCCGTGGTGCACCGATACCATCCTGGCGTGCGGGTCCGGCGGATGGTGGCGGTGCTGGTGGTGACGGCGCTCGGAGGATCGATCCCGGCCGTGGCCTCGGCCGGCGGCGCGCCGGTGACCGATGCCGCGGCCCCGGAGCTGTCCCGCTGTCCCGGTGTGTCAGGCGCCCGCTGCGGCACGGTCTCGCGGCCTCTCGACCCGGCTCGACCGGGAGGGCGCGCCATCGACGTCGCCTTCGAGCTCCACCGTGCGCGGCGCCAGCCGAAGTCGCCCGAGGGCACCATCGTCGCCGTCGAGGGTGGACCGGGTTACACGACCTCCTCGAGCCGGGACTACTACCTGGAGCTCTTCGAGCCGCTCCTCGACCGGTACCAGCTCCTGCTCGTGGACAACCGCGGCACCGGCCGCTCGGCGGTGATCGACTGCCCCGAGCTTCAGTCCTACGAGGGCAGCTACATCCGCAACGTGCGGACGTGCAGCCGGCAGCTCGGTGCCGACAACGACGTCTGGGGCACTGCGTTCGCGGTCGAGGACATGGTCGCGGTGCTCGACCACCTCGGCATCGAGCGGGTCGACATGTACGGCGACTCCTACGGCAGCTTCTTCACCCAGGCCTTCGCCGTACGCCACCCCGAGCGGGTCCGCACGATCGTGCTCGACGCCACCTACCCCGTCGCCCACCAGAACCCCTGGTACCCCGACATGACCCGCGCCATCGCCAACTCCTTCCGCACCGTCTGCGAGCGGGACCCGGGCTGCGCGGCGCTCGGCGGCGACCCACTGGAGCGCATGCGCCGCCTGGCTGACGCGCTCGCCGCGAAGCCCCTGACCGGCCGGGCGCCCACGGCGGACGGCGAGGTGCAGGAGATGACGATCGACGCGCCGATGCTGTCGTCGCTCGCGGCGTCAGGCACGTTCAGCACGAGCGTCTACCGGGAGCTCGACGCCGCCGGACGCGCCTACCTCGACGGCGGCGACCCGGCCCCGCTCCTGCGCATCGCCTCCGAGCAGAACGTCCCCGGGGACGCGGGCGACCTCGCCGACTCGTCGGAGGGCTTGTACGTCGCGGTCATCTGCAACGACTACCCCCAGCTCTGGGACATCACCTCGCCCCTCGGGTCCCGCCCGGCCCAGTTCGAGCAGGCCGAGGCCGAGCTGCGGGCGACGACGCCGGACGTGTTCGCCCCCTTCACCATCGACGAGTGGCTGGCCTCGCCCTGGACGGAGTTCCGGAGCTGCATCGGCTGGCACCCGCCGTCGACCTGGGTTCCGCCCGTCCCCGACCCGCCGGTCTATCCCGACGTCCCGGCGCTCGTGCTGGTCGGTGACCTCGACTCCATCACGTCACCCGAGGGTTCGCGCATCGTGGCCGACAACTTCCCCGGGTCGACCTACGTGGAGGTCGCCAACACCACCCACGTGACCGCGCTGGCCGACTTCTCCCGGTGCGCGTCGGACATCACCGTGCGCTTCGTGGAGACCGGCGGCGATGCCGGCGACACCTCCTGCGCGGCCGAGTACCAGGAGGTGCGCACCGTCGAGGAGTTCCCGGCCCGCCTGCAGGACGTGACGCCCGCACCGGGCGCGGGAAGCGACCGAACGGCCAAGGTGATCACGGCCGCCCTCCAGACGGTCGGCGACATGATCGCCCGGTGGTGGTCGATGTACGGCGAAGCCGGTGTCGGACTGCGCGGTGGGACCTTCACGACGACCGGCCTCGACGACGTGGGCTTCGAGATGGACGAGCTGCGCTGGGTCGACGATCTCCGGGTCAGCGGGCGGGTGAGCTGGGACCGGTCAACCGGCGAGGTGACCGCCACCATCCGGCTCTCGGGAGCGACCGGCGGTTCGCTGGAGGCCACGTGGAACGACTGGCAGCCGCACGCCGAGGCTCACGTGACCGGGCGGACGCGGGCGCTCGGTCGATGTGGTGGTGCCGCCCCCGACCGGGCTCGCCGTCCGGTCGCCGCCATAGGCTGAGCCCAGGAGGACCCATGGCAGTGGACACGTTCATCGCCTACGTCGGCGTCTGACTCCGTCGATGGCGCCGACAGCGACTACGACCTGTCAAGGACCTGCACAGCAAGGCAGGCCATCGACGCCTCGATGCGCGGTATGAGCGGCGGGACGACGGCAAGGTCAAGATCACCCGGAAGCACGAGACGCCGACCGGGTCGGCGGCGTCCTGGGCGGCGGGGTCGGTCTGGCCACGGGTCTCGTGGTGGCGCTCTTCCCCTTCGCGGCCATCGGCGGCGGGCTGCTGGCCGCCACCACGGCCGGGGGTGCTGTCCTCGGGGCCGTGGCCGGTCACGCCGCGGCGGGCATGAGCCGCCACGACCTCAAGGAGCTGGGCGAGCAGCTCGACGCCGGCCAGGCCGGGCTGGTGGTCGTCGGCGTCGCCGACATGGGCGCCAAGATCGAGGCGGCCATGAAGGACGCCAAGAAGATCGAGACCAAGGAGATGAAGGCCGACACCGCCGCCATCGAGTCAGACGCCAAGGACGCCGGCGCACCCGAAACCTGACGCGGCGCGGCGCGCGATCCTGGGCGCGTGACCGAACGCGCCGGAGCCGGCGGGCCGCGGCCCGGACGTGATGACAGCCTGCGGGCGGACGTGCGCCGGATCACCACGCTGCTGGGACAGACGCTCGCCCGCCAGGAGGGACCCGAGCTGCTCGACCTGGTCGAGCACGTGCGCATCCTCGCCCGCCGCGATCCGGCCGCGATGGCCGGGCGGGTGCGCGAGGTCGACGGCGTCACCGCCGCCCGGCTGGTTCGGGCCTTCGACACCTACTTCCACCTCGCGAACGTCGTCGAGCAGGTCCATCGCGGCCGGGAGCTGCGCCGTCGCCGGGCTGCCAACGGCGGCTGGCTGGAGCGCGCCGGGGCGCTCATCGCCGAGCGCGACGTGAGCCGGGCCGAGCTCGAGGTGGTGGCCTCCCGGCTGGAGGTCCGACCGGTCTTCACCGCCCACCCGACCGAGGCCGCCCGCCGGTCGACGCTGACCAAGCTGCGGTCCATCGCCGACGTGCTCGACGCCGAGGCCGCGGAGGCGGCGGAGGCCCGCGGGCCGGGGCTCACCGAGCGCACGGACCGGCTGCTGGCCGAGATCATCGACCTGCTCTGGCTGACCGACGAGATACGGCGGGAGCGGCCCGAGCCGATCGACGAGGCCCGCAACCTCGTCTACCACCTGGAGGACGCCGCCCGGGCGACCGTCCCCGTCGTGCTGACCGACGTGGCGGCGATGTTCGCCCGGTTCGGAGTGGACCTGCCCGTCACGTCCACCCCGCTCCGGTTCGGCACGTGGACCGGCGGCGACCGCGACGGCAACCCCAACGTGACGCCCGAGGTCACGATGCAGGTGCTGACGCTGCAGCACGAGCAGGGGATCCGGGTCGTCGAGCGATTCCTCGAGTCGCTGGTGGAGGCGCTGAGCGTGTCGTCGCGGATCGCCGGCGCGTCGGCCGAGCTGCTGGAGTCCCTGGCCCGCGACCTGGACCGCCTCCCCGAGGTCGATCCCCGCTACCGCCGCATCAACGTCGAGGAGCCCTACCGGCTCAAGATCTCGTGCATCCGCGCCAAGCTGGCCCGAACCCGAGCCCGCCTGGCCGCGGGCGCCGGCGGCCGCCACGATCCGGGGACGGACTACCTCGGCGCCGGCGGGCTGGTCGAAGACCTCGAGGTCCTGCGCCGGTCGCTGCTCGACCATCACGGCGAGCTGGTGGCCACCGGGCGCGTCGCCACGCTGGTGCGGACCGTGAGCGCCATGGGTCTCCACCTCGCCACCATGGACGTGCGGGAGCACGCGGCCGCGCACCACCTCGCGCTGGCGGAGCTGGTCGACCGGCTCGGTGAGACCGACCGGCCCTACGGCGAGCTCGACGCCCGCCAGCGCACCGCCTGGCTGGTGCGCGAGCTCGGCGGCCGCCGCCCACTGGCCGGAGCGTTCGCACCATTGGCAGGACGGGCAGCCCAGGTCTTCGAGGTCTTCAACACCGTTCGGCGGGCTCAGGCCCGGTTCGGCGCCGGCGTCATCGAGTCGTACATCGTCTCGATGACCGAAGGCGCCGACGACGTGCTCGCCGCGGTCGTGCTGGCCCGCGAGGCCGGGCTGGTCGACGTCCACGCAGGAACCGCCCGCATCGGCTTCGTGCCCCTGCTCGAGCAGGTGCGCGAGCTGCACCACGCGGGCGAGCTGCTCGACGACTTGCTGTCGGTCCCCGAGTACCGGACGATCGTCGCCGCTCGGGGAGGGGTGCAGGAGGTGATGCTCGGCTACTCGGACTCCAACAAGGAGGCCGGGATCACCACCAGCCAGTGGGAGATCCACCGCGCCCAGCGTGCCCTGCGGGACGTGGCCGCCCGCCATGGCGTCCGGCTCCGCCTCTTCCACGGTCGGGGCGGCACCGTCGGCCGCGGCGGCGGACCGACCCACGACGCCATCCTCGCCCAGCCCTGGAGCACGCTCGACGGTGCGATCAAGGTGACGGAGCAGGGGGAGGTCATCAGCGACAAGTACCTGCTCCCGGCGCTGGCCAGGGAGAACTTGGAGCTGACGGTGGCCGCGGTCGTGCAGGCGGCGGTGCTGCACACCGCGCCCCGGCAGCCCGACAGCGACCTGGTCCGGTGGGGGGCGGCCATGGACGCGGTGAGCGAAGCGGCGGCCCGGAGCTACCGGCGGCTCGTCGACCACCCGGACCTGCCGCGCTACTTCTGGTCGACGACGCCGACCGAGCTGCTCGGCGCGCTCAACCTGGGCTCCCGCCCGGCCCGCCGCCCGGACGGCGATGGCGGCCTGGCCGCGCTGCGGGCCATCCCGTGGGTCTTCGGCTGGACCCAATCCCGCCAGATCGTTCCCGGGTGGTTCGGGGTCGGTACGGGGCTGGCCGCGGCGCGGGAGGCCGGCCTGGGCGAGGTGCTCGACGACATGCGCGAACGCTGGCACTTCTTCGCCACGTTCGTCTCCAACGTCGAGATGACCCTCATGAAGTCCGACCTCGGCATCGCGCGCCGGTACGTCGAACGGCTGGGGGAACCGGACCTGGGGCCGCTGTTCGAGCTCATCACGGCCGAGCACGACCGAACGGTCACCGAGGTGCTGCGCTTGACCGGCGAGGCGCACCTGCTCGACGCCAACCCGCTCCTCCAGCGCACGCTCGGGGTGCGCGACCTCTACCTCGAACCGCTCCACCACCTGCAGATCGAGCTGCTGGCCCGGCGCCGGGAGGGGGAGGACGATCCGGAACTGGCCCGGGCCCTCCTGCTCACGGTCAACGGCATCGCCGCCGGCCTGCGCAACACCGGGTAGGTCCGATGGCCCGCGCCGGCGATGCGCCCGTGGACGTCCTCGTAGTGGGGGACGTGGCCACGGACGTCGCTCGTGCTGGCCGGCGGGGCGCGTGCGGCGGGGAGCGACACGCCCAGTCGGATCGAGGAGCACGATGGCGGGCAGGGAGCCAACCAGGCCCGCTGGTTGGCGGCCGAGGGAGTGCGCGTCGGGCTGGCGGCGCGCGTCGGGCGAGCGGACAGGGCCCGGCGGGAACGGTCGCTCAGGGTCGCGGGTGTCGTCCCGTTCCTTGCGGGCGATGCCGCGCGACCGACTGGCCGCATCGTCGTGCTGGTCGATCCGGTGACCGGTGAGCGCGACATGTTCAGCGACCGCGGCGCCGGTGGCGCGCTCACCGCACGCGACCTGGCGCGGGGGCTCGCGTGCACCCTCCGGTGGGTGCACCTCTCCGGCTATGCCCTGTTCGGCCAACACGGCCCCGCCGTGATGGCCGCCGTGCGCCAGGCCGCGGAGGCGCGCGGGCTCGGCGTGTCGGTGGACCCGGCGTCGAGCGCCGAGCTGTCGCGCTTCGGCGTCGAGCGGTTCCGCACCCTGATCGATGGGGTGGACGTGCTGCTGCCCAACCTGGACGAGGCCCGCCTGTTGAGCGGTACGGACGACGCCGAGGCCGCTGCGCTGGCATTGCTCGACCTGGCCGGCACCGTGGTGGTGACGACCGGCGCGCGCGGCGCCGTCGCGGCGACGCGGGGAGCACCCACGCTGGAGCACGCGCCCGCGCCTCCGGCCGCGGTCGTCGACACCACCGGGGCCGGGGACGCGTTCGCCGCGGGCTTCTTGGCCGCGCTCGTCGAGCGCGGTGATGTCAGGACGTGCCTCGTCCGGGGCTTGCGGGCGGCGACCCGGGCGGTGGGCGCGGTCGGCGCCCAACCGCCCACGGGACCGTCATGACAAGCGCCGTGACGAGCGCCGTGTCAGCCGGCGGACTGCCAGAGCCCGAGCAGGTTGCCTTCGCAGTCGGTGAAGTAGGCCGCGAAGCCCATGTCCCCCACTGGCATCTTCTTCTCCACCGTCGAGCCTCCTCGGGACTCGATGGTGGCCAGGGTGGCGTCGATGTCGTCGACGTCGATGGTGATCACCGGGGTGGACACGTTGGACTGGCGGGCGAACATGCCGCCTCCGATGTAGCCCGGCTCGGTCGGCCCCTGGTCACCCGAGGGACCGGTGGAGACGATGTGGTAGTCGAGCTCAGGCATGCCCTGGATCTGCCAGCCGAACACGTCCTGGTAGAAGCTGGTGGCCCGCTCGACATCGTCGTAGGGGACCTCGAAGTGCACGACCTTTCCGGCCATCTCGAACCTCCTGAAGGTGGGTTGGACTGGAGTACGGGACGCCGATGCGACGTCCGGGGCGATCGTAGGCAGAAGGGTGTGTCACCCTTCCTCGGCGCCGGTGCTCGACTCGAGCAGACGCCGGGCGCGGCGGCCGAGATCGCCGAGATCGACCCTCCCCGCGTCGGCCGCGTCGGCGAGGCGGCGGGCCAGATCGAGCGCGTCGGCCACGATCGGCGCCTGGACGGCCGCATCCTCACCCATGTCCTGCAGGATCGTCCGCTCGGTCCGCGAGGCGACGAGCGGCGACGCCATGCCTTCCACCCAGACGCGGGTACGCCGGCCCTCGCCCCGTTCATCGCCCCGCAAGGGCTCCAACGCGTAGATCTTGTCGGCCCGGGCGAACTTGCCGAAGCCCAGGAACACCATGCGGGGACTCGTGGTCATGCGTCCAGTATCCCCCCAGGGTGTCGCAGGGATCTGCGCCTTCGGGGCGCAGGCCTCCGAACGGCAGCGGTCTAGGCTTCGCGGTCCCGAGCGGAGCTCGGGCTTTCGGTCAGCTGAGCAGGAGGTGTGCCGTGCCGGCGAATGGCAGCGCGGAGTGGAAGGGGGATCTGCCGACGGGGTCGGGGACCTTCACGGCGGGCGACCGCATCAGCGGTGGCTACACCTTCAAGTCCCGCTTCGAGGACGGCCCGGGTTCGAACCCGGAGCAGCTGATCGCAGCCGCGCACGCGTCCTGCTTCTCCATGGCGCTGGCCAACATGCTGGCGGGTGCGGGCTTCCCGCCCGAGTCCATCCGCACCGACGCCGCCGTCACGCTGCGCATGGTCGACGGCGCACCCACCATCACGAAGGTCGCGCTCGTCACCGAAGGCCGGGTGCCCGGGATCGACGACGCGGCCTTCGCCGAGCACGCGGCGGCCGCCAAGGCCGGATGCCCGGTGAGCAGGGCCCTCGCTTCGGTGCCGGAGATCACGCTGGACGCCAGCCTCATCCAGTAGGGCTCATCCAGTAGCGCTCGTCGGCCGCGCCCCGCTGCGGCCAGGGTGTAGGAGTTTCGGGTCGTGGAGCGATGGGGGCAGTGGTGAGTGCAGCACCGCGGGACCCGGCCGGACAGGCAGCCGAGTTGCTGGCCCTCTACGACGATGCGCTGCCCGACGTCTTCGGGTACCTGGCGTCGCGGTGCGGATCCGACACGGTCGCCGAGGACCTCACCTCGGAGACGTTCCTCGCCGCGGCGGACGCCACAAGGCGCGGTTCGGTCCCGGACCTGACCGTGGCCTGGTTGATCGGTGTGGCCCGGCACAAGCTGGTCGACCACTGGCGACGGCGCGAGCGCGAGGACCGCGCGTTCCGTGCCGTGGGCGATCCGGCTCCGGAGCCCGAGGGTGACGACTGGGACGTGCGCTTCGATGCCATGGTCGCCCAACGGGTCCTCGCCGGACTGGGAGCCCACCACCGCAGCGCCCTGACCCTCCGCTACCTCGACGATCTCCCGGTCCGCGAGGTCGCCGGCCACCTCGGGCGCACCGTCGGCGCCACCGAGGTCCTGCTCGTCCGGGCCCGCACCGCGTTCCGCACCTCGTACGAGATCGAGCTCGCGACCCGGGAGGAGGGACAGCCATGAGCGACCCGTTCGATGCCTTGGCCCGCCCCTACCAGGCGCGCCAGCCGCGCCCGGCGTTCGCCCGCGACCTGCGGGCGCGCCTGGCCGCCCGGCTCGGCCTCGAAGACCCCGAGATCCCTGCTCGTCCCCCTACCCGAAAGGAAGGCTGCGATGCCACCTTCAACCACCGCCACCTCGTCGACGTCGACCGCGCTGACCGCCACCCCACCGATCGCCAGCGGGGTCACGCCGTACCTGACCGTCTCGGACGCGGCCGCCGCGCTCGACTGGTACGGCCGGGCCTTCGGCGCCGAGGAGCAGTTCCGCGTCGTCGGCGACGACGGGCGGCTCGGCCACGCCGAGTTCACCATCGGAGCGGCGCGGTTCATGCTCTCCGACGAGTACCCCGAGATCGGCGTCGTCTCGCCGACGACGCTCGGCGGCGCCGGGACCGCGCTCCATCTGTCGGTGAGCGACGTCGACGGGCTCTTCACCCGGGCCGCCGACGCGGGGGCGACCGCCCAGGCGGCCCCGGCCGACCAGCCTCACGGCGCCCGCCACGGCACGCTCCTCGACCCGTACGGGCACCGCTGGATGCTGTCGCAGCAGCTCGAGGAGTTCGACCTCGCCGCCTACCGGGACCGTTCCGAGGGCAGCGGCTTCGAGGTCGTCGGCGCCGGGCCGGACGAGGAGATCACCGTGGCCGATCGCCCAGGCACGGGCGGCGGCATCTGGGCCGGCGCCTTCTACGAGGATGCCCTGGCCGGCATCCGCTTCCTGGTCGACGTGTTGGGGTTCGAAGAGCAGCTCGTGGTGACCGGACCTGACCAGCGCACGGTGGTGCACAGCCAGCTGCGGTGGCCCGAAGGAGGCGTGGTCCAGGTCGGCACGTACGACCCGGCGAACGAGTACAGCCACGCACCGGGCGAACAGGCGCTGTACGTCGTGACCGCCGACCCGCAGTCGGTCTGGGAGCGGTGCCGGTCCGCAGGGGTGGCGGTCGTGCGCGAGCCGGAGTCGCCCGACTACGACCCGGGCGGCATGGGCTTCGCCATCCGCGATCCCGAGCAGAACATCTGGTCGTTCGGGTCCTACGGGCTCGGCAGCGGCTGAGCCACCGGAGGCGGCCTCCGGATCCGGGCCCGACCGGGTGGTCGCCGGCGTCCGCAGGCGGCGCGAGACTTCCAGTTGACCTCGCTCGAACAGTTCGGCGGCAAGCCGACTTCTCCATGCGGGATGACCGGGGAGGGGCCCACGATGCGCATCTTCGTCTCGTCATCGTTCGAGGACCTCCGCGAGCACCGGGCCGCGGCCATCCGAGTACTTCGGGCAGCTCGGTCACGAGGTGATCGCCATGGAGGACATGGTGGCCGGCTCGTCCCCACCGCTGACGAAGGTGCTGGAGATGGTCGACCGCAGCGAGGCGTACGTCGGCGTGTTCGCCTGGCGGTACGGGCACGTGCCGGGTTCGATCGGCGACATCGGCCCGCCGACCCGGCCGGCGAAGGAGCCGGGGGCGGACGTTCCACAGGTCAAGGATGCTCACTACGGCGCGACCTCGATCACGCACTACGAGTACCTGCGGGCCAAGGAGCGTGACCTTCCGATCCTGGCGTTCCTTCTCGCCGACGACGTTCCTCTGAACCCGGTGTTCGTCGACGGATTCGATCGCTCACGGCCCGGCTCGCCAGCGGATGCGTCCCGCATCCGGGCCCTTCGCGCCGAGCTGCAGGAAGAGAAGGTTGTGTCGTGGTTCACGACCCCCTCGGACCTCGAGGCCCGTGTGGCCGCCGCGGTGACGTCGGTCGGCCTCGGCCGCCAGATCGACATCCAGCCGGCCATCGTCGTCGGAGGAGGAGCCGGGGACCAGTCGGTCTTCGACTCCGCCGGATACTCCGTCACGTTGGCGGTCGCCCAGGCAGGGGCGCTCCGGCGGGCCATCCGGATCGACCTCTGCAATCCGTGGTGGTCGACCCGGCTCTACCTCGTCGCGCGCGCTGCTGGAGCACCTCTCCCAGGTCCGCCGGGTCCTGGTCGTGGAGGGATCGCCCGTGTACCCGCTGTCGGCCGAGAGGTTCCCGCGGGTCGTGTTCGTCGGGCAGCTGTCCACTGCCGCCATCATCCGCGTCATCGAGCCCATGTCGCCTGAGCTTGGACGCTTCCAGCGGTGGCTCCAGCAGCAACCAGTCGATCCGCGCCTCGACCCCCAGCAGGTCGCGCAGCGGTACCTCGACGAGGGCTGGGCGTCAGCGTTCACGGGTGGCCCACCGGCGGGGGCCGGCCGGCGCCGACCGACCGTCGATGCACACGAAGCCGAGCGGGCAGTGAAGATCGACCTCACCCGCGACCGCCTCCGGCAGTGGTTCGGCGACGCCATGCTCGAACAGGCCGTCGAGGTACGCGACCCACGACGGGCCAGTGTGGTCGACCTCATCCGGGTCATCGACTACCCCAACGACTTCGTGCCGGTGCTCTCGGACCGTCTCCCGAACTCGGACGAGCCTGTGGGCGTCCTCGACGTGATCGACAAGGCTGCCCTCACCGCTCGCCTCGCCCACAGCTACCTGACCGAGCTGAAGGAGCGGGCCCGCATCTCGTGAGCGTTCGGCGCCCTCGACAGGATTCGAACCTGTGGCCTACTGCTCCGGAGGCAGTCGCTCTATCCCCTGAGCTACGAGGGCGGGAGAGACCAGGATAGCGAGAGGACGGCCCGCGGACGGCCCGCGACCGGCCAGCGAGCGGAACGGGAGCGGATCTGACCACCCTCGTGGGCCACAATGGCAGTTCCATGACCGACCCGCTCCGCATCGCCAGCGACGCGCTCGCGCCCGCCTTCGCGGCGGTGGCCGGACACGCGGTCGACCCTGTCGTCCGGCCGTCCGACCGGGCCGACGCGCAGGCGAACGGCGCACTGGCCCTGGCCAAGACGCTCGGACGGCCGCCGCGCGAGGTCGCCGAGGCGGTGCTCGGCGCGCTCGACGGCACCATGGACGAGGTCGCCGCCCTCGAGGTGGCCGGGCCTGGTTTCCTCAACATCACCTTCCTCGACGACTTCCTGGCCCGCCAGCTCGCGGCGGTCGCGGCCGACGAGCGGCTCGGCATCCCGCTGGCGACGCAGCCCGAGACGGTGGTGATCGACTACTCACACCCCAACGTGGCCAAGGAGATGCACGTCGGCCACCTGCGGACGACGATCATCGGCGACGCGCTGACCCGCATGCTCGACTTCGCCGGTCACACCGTCATCCGGGAGAACCACATCGGCGACTGGGGCACGCCGTTCGGCATGCTGATCGAGCACCTCCTGGACCTCGGCGAGGACGAGGCCGCCCACGAGCTGTCCATGGGCGACCTCGACGGCTTCTACCGCGGCGCCCGCCGGGCCTTCGACGCCGATCCGGCCCTGCAGGAGCGGGCGCGGGCGCGGGTGGTCGCGCTCCAGAGCGGCGATCCCGAGACCTTGCGGCTCTGGCACGTGCTGGTCGAGCAGAGCACCCGCTACTTCGACGCCGTCTACGACCGGCTCGGGGTGCTCCTGGAGCCTGACGACCTCATGGGCGAGAGCGCCTACAACGACCTGCTCCCGGAGGTGGTGCAGCGCCTGGACGACGCCCATCTGCTGACGATCTCGGACGGGGCCGCCGTCGTCTTCCCGCCCGGGTACACGAACCGCCAGGGGGAGCCCCTGCCGCTCATCGTCCGCAAGTCGGACGGCGGCTACGGCTACGCCGCCACGGACCTGGCGACGGTCATCGACCGCGTCGAGCGGCTCGGCGCGACCCTGCTGCTCTACGTCGTCGGCGCGCCGCAGGCCCAGCACCTCCAGATGGTGTGGGCCGTGGCCGAGGAGGCCGGCTGGCTCCGCCCGCCGGCGAGAGCGACACACATCACCTTCGGCAACGTCCTGGGCGCCGACCGCAAGATGCTCAAGAGCCGCAGCGGCGAAAGCGTCAAGCTGATCGACCTGCTCGACGAGGCCGTGCAGCGGGCCGAGGACGCGATCGCCGACAAGAACCCCGAGCTGCCACCCGACGAGAGGTCCGCTGTCGCCCGCATCGTCGGCATAGGGGCGGTGAAGTACGCCGACCTGTCCACGGACCGCATCAAGGACTACGTCTTCGACTGGGAGCGGATGCTGTCCTTCGATGGTGACACGGCGCCGTACCTCCAGTACGCGCACGCCCGCATCTGCTCCATCTTCCGGCGGGCAGGGATCGATCGGGCGGCGGTTCGGCAGGTCGCGCCTGTGCTCGGCGAGCCGGCGGAGCGGACGCTGGCCCTTCGACTGCTCGGCTACGACGCCGCCGTGGCGGACGCCCTCGAGCGCTACAGCCCGCACCGCCTGACCTCCTATCTGTTCGATCTCGCCCTCGACTTCACCGGGTTCTACGAGGCCTGCCCCGTCCTCCGGGCGCCTGACGAGGTCACCCGCGACAGCCGCCTCGCTCTCGCCGATCTCACAGCCAGGGTCCTCGCGCACGGGCTGGGCCTGCTCGGCATCGACGTCCCCGAACGCATGTGAGCCGACCGTGACCGCGCTGCCCCGCGACCTGTTGCCCGACCACGCCTCCGTGGGCGACGACGGCCAACTCCTCATCGGAGGCGTCGACGTCGCCGACCTGGCGGCCGAGCACGGCACCCCGCTCTTCGTGTACGACGAGGACCACCTGCGGGCCCGCTGCCGCGAGGCCGTCGACGCCTTCGGGGAGGGGAACGTTGTGTATGCAACGAAGGCGTTCCTCTGCCTGGCCATGGCCCGGCTGGCCCACGAGGAGGGGCTGCTGCTGGACGTGGCGACCGGTGGCGAGCTGCACGTGGCGCTGGCCGCCGGGGTCCCGCCGGACCGGCTCGTGTTCCACGGGAACAACAAGTCCGACGACGAGCTCCGCCAGGCCCTCGAGGCCGGCGTCGGCTTGCTCGTGGTGGACAGCTTCGACGAGCTGGACCGGCTCGAGACCCTCCACGACGACGGTTGCCCGGTCGCGGACATCCAGCTGCGGATCACCCCCGGGGTCGAGGCCCACACCCACGAGTTCGTGCGGACCGGACAGGAGGACTCGAAGTTCGGCTTCGGGCTACCGAGCGGTGCCGCGGCGGCGGCCGCCGAACGGGCCATGGCGTCGGCGGCCGTCAACCTGGTCGGCTTCCACGCCCACGTCGGCTCGCAGGTCTTCGCGGCGGACAACTTCGCCCGCGTCGCCGAGGTCATGACGGACTTCGCCCGCCCCTTCGGGCTCCCCATCCTGACCCTCGGTGGCGGCCTCGGCGTCGCGTACGTGGAGGGTGAGTCGGCGCCGTCCATCACCGAATGGGCCCGCGTGCTCCACAAGGCGGTCGAAGAGGCCGGCTTCGAGGGCCGGCTGCTGGTCGAGCCCGGTCGAGCCATCGTGGCGTCGGCCGCGGTCACGCTGTACACGGTGGGGACCATCAAGGACATCCCCGGCATCCGCACCTACGTCGCCGTGGACGGGGGCATGAGCGACAACCCCCGCCCCGTGCTCTACGGCAGCGGCTACGAGACGTTCCTCCCCCGGGCGGTCGAGGCCGATCGCACCCGTCCCGTGCGTGTGGTCGGCAAGCACTGCGAGAGCGGCGACCTGCTGGTCCGCGACGGCTGGGTGCCGGGCGACGTAGCCGTCGGGGACCTGCTGGCCACGCCGGTCACCGGCGCGTACGGGCACTCCATGGGCAGCAACTACAACAAGGTCCCCCGGCCCGCCGTCGTGTTCGTGTCCGGCGGGCGCGCCCGCCTCGCCGTGCGGAGGGAGACCTACGACGACCTGCTCCGCCTCGATGTCCCGTAGCCGCCTCAGCGTTCTGGTCATCGGACCGTACCGCCGGCGGTCCGAATCTCTGACCAGAACGCGAAGGGGGCGGAGACGAGTCGCACGGTACCCTCGCTCGCCGTGAGCGAGACGTCGGGACCCGTCGTGCGCGTCGGGGTGCTGGGGTGCGGGAACGTGGGCGCGGCGCTCGTACGGCTGATCGACCGCCAGCGCAAGGTCATCGAATCCCGCACCGGGCTGCAGCTCGAGGTGGCGAGGGTGGCGGTGCGCAACCTCGCCCGGGAGCGCGACGTCGAACTGCCCGACGGGCTGCTGACCAGGGACAGCCATGCCCTGGTCGAGGACCCGGACATCGACGTCGTGGTCGAGGTGATCGGCGGCATCGAGCCGGCCCGCGAGCTCATCCTCACGGCGCTGCGCCACAGCAAGCCCGTGGTCACCGCCAACAAGGAGCTCCTGGCCAACGTGGGCACGGAGCTCTTCGCTGCGGCCGACGAGATGGGTCAGGACCTCTTGTTCGAGGCTGCGGTGGCGGGCGGCATCCCGCTGGTGCGGGCGCTGCGGGAGAGCCTGCGGGGCGAGCCCGTGCGCCGGGTGCTCGGCATCGTCAACGGAACGACCAACTACATCCTCACGAAGATGGCGGAGGACGGCGCCGACTACGGCGACGCGCTGAGCGAGGCCCAGCGGTTGGGCTATGCCGAGCGCGATCCGACCGCTGATGTCGAGGGCTTCGACGCCGGGGCCAAGGCGGCCATCATCGCCAGCATCGCCTTCGGGGCCAGGGTGGTGGCCGGCGACGTCTACCACGAGGGCATCAGCCGGATCACGGCCGCCGACATCGCCAGCGCGCAGCGGCTCGGCTACGTCGTCAAGCTCCTGGCCATCTGCGAGCAGGACCCCGGGAGCGGGGCCGTCGCCGTGCGCGTCCACCCCGTGATGCTCCCCGTGCAGCACCCGCTGGCCAGCGTCCGCGACAGCTACAACGCGGTCTTCGTCGAGGGCGACGCCGTCGGCTCGCTGATGTTCTACGGGCGGGGCGCGGGTGGCATGCCGACGGCGAGCGCGGTGCTCGGCGACCTGATCGACGCGGCCATCAACCGTCAGAAGGGCACCCACGCCTCACTGGGCACGTTCGGCCGGGTGCCCATCAGGGCCATCGACGAGACCAGCGCGGAGTACCACGTGGTCCTCGAGGTGCTCGACCGCCCCGGCGTCCTCCATGCGGTCACCGGCGTGTTCGCCCGCCACGACGTGAGCATCCGCACCGCCGAGCAGGAGGGCCTGGGCGACGACGCCCGGCTCGTCTTCATCACCCACGAGGCCCAGGAGGCCGCCGTGCAGGCCACGCTGCGGGAGCTCCGGGACCTGGACGTCGTGCGGCGGGTGGGCGGCATCCTGCGGGTCATCGGCGCCTGAGCGAACGATGCGCTACGTCTCGACACGTGGCCGCGCGCCGGAGCTCGGGTTCGCCGACACGCTCCTGACGGGGCTGGCCGTCGACGGCGGGCTCTACGTCCCGGCCGAATGGCCACGACTGCCGGCGATCGATCCCGGAGCCGGCTACGCCGCCAACGCCGCGGCCGTCATGGCGCCCTATGTGGGCGACGACCTGCCGCCGGCCGTGCTGGCCGAGGTGTGCACAGCGGCCTACGTGCCCTTCCGCCATCCGGCCGTGTGCCCGCTCGTCCAGATCGGTGACGACGAGTGGCTGTTGGAGCTGTTCCACGGGCCCACCCTGGCCTTCAAGGACATGGCGCTCCAGGTGGTGGGCCGGCTGTTCGACTACGTGCTCGGAGAACGAGGCGAGCGCGTCACGATCGTCGGGGCCACCAGCGGCGACACGGGGAGCGCGGCGATCGACGCGGTGGCCGGACGACACAACGTCGACATCGTGATCCTCTACCCGCTGGGCCGGGTCAGCGAGGTCCAACGCCGGCAGATGACGACCTGCGACGCGCGGAACGTGCATGCGGTGGCGGTCGAGGGCACGTTCGACGATTGCCAGGACCTCGTGAAGGCCATGTTCAACGACGCCGCCTTCCGGCAACGCCACCAGCTCTCCGCGGTGAACTCCATCAACTGGGCCCGCGTGATGGCCCAGATCGTGTACTACGCAACGACCGCGGCGCTCCTCGGCGACCGACGGGTGTCGTTCGCCGTGCCGACCGGGAACTTCGGCAACGTGCTCTCGGGCTGGATCGCCCGCGAGACCGGCGTTCCCATCGAGCACCTGATCGTTGGTTCCAACTGCAACGACATCCTCACCCGCTTCTTCCACACCCGCACCATGTCCATCGCGGACGTCGTGCCCACGTTGAGCCCCAGCATGGACATCCAGGTCTCGTCCAACTTCGAGCGGCTGCTGTTCGAGATGAACGGTCGGGACGGCGGCCTGACGGCCGAGCAGGTCCACCAGCTCAGAGCGGCCGGGCGACTCGCCATCGAGGAGGACCAGCAGGCGCGCTGGCTCACCCCCGTCTTCCGGGCGGCCCGACTCGATGACGAGCAGACCCTGGCCGTGATGCGTTCGGTGCACGCAGACAGCGGGTTGCTGGTCGACCCCCATACCGCGGTGGGCATCGGCGCGGCGCGGGCCTGCCGTGAGCCGGGCGAGCCGACGGTCGCCCTCGCCACCGCCCACCCGGCCAAGTTCGCCGAGGCGGTCGAGAGAGCCACTGGCGTCCGGCCAACTCTCCCGGACCACTTGGCCGACCTCTACGACCGGCCCGAACGCACCGAGCGGGTCGCGGCGGATCTGGCGGCCGTGGAGGCGGTGGTCGAGCGCGCCACGTCGACCGGCGCTTGACGTCGTCGTTGCGTCCGGCGGCCACCGGTCGCTACAGTGCGCGTCGCTCGGATCCCCGAGCGGGCAGCCTCACCGGTGACCTCCCCTCCGAGTCTCTGGTGGTTCTCCGTCCCCGACGGTGATCGTGCTGTCCACCCCACTTGCTGGCCGCGGGAAGGCTGGGGTGGGTCTCACCCCTCCCGTCGGCCAAGAACTGGTCACGACCTCGCGCTGGCGTCCTGTCGTCGACGTAGAGAACCACGAAAGCACGAAAGCAGGTGCGCCATGAGCGCGGAGACCCTCGAACGCTCGGTCCTCGAAGGCAAGGATCGCGACCAGCTCATCGCCATCGCCACGGCGCTCGGGCTGAAGGCGCTCTCGCGGGCCAAGAAGGGCGACATCATCGACCGGATCCTCGAGCAGACCGGCAGCCCCAACGGCGACGACCGGCACGGCGCGACCAACGGTGCGCAGCCGGCGGCGGACCGCGCCGATGGAGCCGGCGGGGATCCGGACGGCCACGAGCCGCTGGCCGACTGGGAGCTCGAACTGCGGGAGCAGGCCGACGACGGCGAGGGCCGCGATGACGAGGAGGACGAAGGCGAGGACAGCGAGGACGGCGACGACACCGGTGCCGGGAGCACCCGGGAGCGGTCCTCCGGGATCCAGGCCGGTGCCGGCGCCACCGGACGGCCCGGCCCCAGGTTCGCGCCAGGCGCTGCCGGGCCGGAGACCGCGGAGCCCTACGGGGACCGCGGCGAGGGCGACGGAGGCGGAAGGTCCCGGCGGAGGACGCCGCCGGCGCCGGCGACGGCGCAAGGGGGGCGGTGTCGAGGAGGGTCCCCAGGGCGCTGACCGGGTGGATGGTCGTGAGCAGCCTCGGGAACCGCGGCCGACCGAGGACCTGGCCGCCGGCGAGCCGGTCGAGGTGGCCGGCTACCTCGACCTGCGTGACGAGGGATACGGCTTCCTGCGTGTCAACGGCTACCTGCCGAGCCGGGACGACGTCTACGTGTCCGTGAAGCAGACCCGCCAGTACGGGCTGCGCAGGGGCGACCACCTGACCGGGCTGTCGCGCCTGGCCGGCCGCAACGAGAAGAACCCGGCGCTGCTCCAACTCCTGTCGGTCAACGGCGGTGATCCCGAGCAGATGCGACAGCGCCCCCGGTTCGAGGACCTCACGCCGCTGTTCCCGGACGAGAAGCTGAGCCTGGAGAACCCGGTCGACCCCGGGAACATGACGGCGCGCATCATCGATCTCATCGCGCCCATCGGCAAGGGCCAGCGAGGCCTGATCGTGTCACCGCCCAAGGCCGGCAAGACCTTCATCATGAAGACCATCGCCACCTCGATCGAACGCAACAACCCCGAGGTGAAGCTGATCGTGCTCCTCATCGACGAGCGGCCCGAAGAGGTCACCGACATGCGGCGCACGGTGCAGGGCGAGGTGATCGCCTCGACGTTCGATCGCCCGAGCGACGAGCACACCCACCTGGCCGAGCTGGCCATCGAGAAGGCCAAGCGCCTCGTGGAGGTCGGCCACGACGTCGTGGTGATCCTGGACGGCATCACCCGGCTCAGCCGGGCCTACAACCTGGCCGCGCCGGCCACCGGGCGCATCATGTCCGGCGGCATCGACGCCGGTGCCCTGTATCCGCCCAAGAAGTTCTTCGGCGCCGCCCGCAACATCGAGGAGGGCGGCTCGCTGACCATCCTGGCGACGGCGCTGGTGGAGACGAACTCCCGCATGGACGACGCGATCTTCGAGGAGTTCAAGGGCACCGGGAACATGGAGCTGCGGCTCGACCGCAAGCTGGCGGAGCGCCGCATCTTCCCCGCCATCGACGTCGACGCCTCCAGCACCCGCCACGAGGAGCTCCTGTTCGATCGCAGGCAGCTCCAGCAGGTGTGGAAGCTGCGTCGCGTGCTCTCGGGCCTCGCCGCCGACGGCAACGCCGCCCCTGGCCTCGAGTTGCTGATGGACCGGCTCAAGACGTTCCGCAGCAACGACGAGTTCCTGGCCGAGATCGCCAAGCAACCGACGATGTAGACGGGTCTAGCGGCCGGGTCCGATGGCCCAGTCCGGCCGCTAGGCTGAACTGCCCGAATCCCCTGCCCTCCGGGAGCCCGCTCGCGATGAAAACCGGCATCCATCCGAACTACGAGACCGTGACGGTTCGCTGCTCGTGCGGCGCCACCTTCGAGACCCGCTCGACCAAGGGCAGCGAGATCCACGCCGACCTGTGCAGCGAGTGCCACCCGTTCTTCACCGGCAAGCAGAAGCTGGTTGACTCCGGCGGCCGGGTGGAGCGCTTCCAGCGTCGCTACGGCGAGCGCAAGCCGACGAAGGCCAAGCAGTAGCCATCTCGGACCGCCGCGCTGCGCTGGCGGCGCTCAAGCTCAAGGCCCTCGTACGCGACCACGGCGGGCCGACCGACGGCACGCCGCTTCCCTACGCCGGCGGCGCCGCGCTGCTGGCCGCCGGCGAGGGCTGGGTGCTGCTGGAGGACCGGCCGGAGCGAGGTCTGGGCGGGGCCCTGGCCTGGGCCGACCAGCAGGGCGTCGCCCTCCACGTCGTCGCCGACCGCGAGACGGGGCTCCTGGCCCGTCGTGCCGCCGCCTTCGCGCCCGTGCCCCCCGTGTGGCAGGCGATCGATCGCGAGCTCGTGCCCGCGGTGGCAGCGCCGCGCCCGGTCGCTCCCATCCTGGGCGCCGAGGCCCGGGCGCTGATCCCGTTGATCGAGGCCGCGGGCGCCGAACCGGTCGAAGAGCACGGCGAGCTCAGCGGGGAGGTGGCCGGGCTCGAGGTCTGTCGGGTGGTGTCCACCGGCGCTCTCGAAGCTCCGGACGGCGTGCGCCTGGACGTCGGCATCGGCCCTCACGACCGAGAGGCCTTTCGCCTCGTGCACGGCGACGAGCTGACCGGTGACGCGTTGGTCGCGGCCCTTGCCGGCGTCGTGCGGACCGTCGGCCCTCACCGCCGCCCGGGCGCGCCGCCGCACCCGCTCAACCGCATCGCCCGCGAACGGGCCCTCCGCCACGAGCTGATCCACCGGCCCGAGTTGATCGGCCTCGCTGAGCTGGCGGCGGCGCCCCCACCCGTGCCGCGCGCCAGCGTGAAGGAGGCGGTGCCCTGCGTGGCCACGGGGAGGACCCCCGACGGCGACGACGTGGTCGTCGTCTGCTCGGCCGGGGTCGACCTGGACCTCGTGCCCTTCGCCGCCGACGCCCGCGAGGCCCTCGCTGGCGCAGCGACCCCTCTCCTGCTCGCGGTGCCGGCGGCGGACGTCCTGCCCGTCACCAGGCGGCTGGCGGCGCGCCTCGCCCACCCGGCCACCGTGATCCCGGTCTCGTAGCCTGCCCCTGTGCTGGAGCGCCTGCAGGACCTGGAGGGGGAGTACGACGCCGTCGAAGCGCAACTCGCCGACCCCGCCGTCCTGTCCGACCACACGCAGCTCCGCCGGGTGTCCAAGCGCCACAAGGAGCTGACGCCGGTCGTGGAGGCGTACCGCCGCTACCTCGCGCTCCAGTCCGACCTGGAAGCGGCCCGCGAGCTGCAGGCCGAGGCCAGCGGCGACGAGCGCGAGCTGGCCCGCGCCGAAGTACAGACCGCCGAGGCGGAGTTGGCGGACCTGGAGGAGCAGCTCAAGTTCCTGCTGATCCCTGCGGACCCGAACGACGGCAAGAACGTCATCGTCGAGATCCGGGGCGCGGAGGGCGGCGAGGAGGCCAACCTCTTCGCCCGGGACCTCTACGAGATGTACCAGGCCTATGCCGCCCGCATGGGTTGGGCCGTCGAGGTGCTCTCCGTCGATCCCTCCGATCTGGGCGGGCTCAACCAGGTGACGTTCCTGGTGAAGGGCGACTCGGCGTGGGCCCACCTGAAGTTCGAAGGCGGCCCGCACCGGGTCCAGCGGGTGCCGGTGACGGAGAGCTCCGGTCGGATCCACACCTCGTCCGCGACCGTGCTGGTGCTGCCCGAGGCCGAGGACGTCGACGTCGAGATCGACCCCAACGACCTCCACATCGACGTGTACCGGTCGTCCGGTCCGGGCGGGCAGGGCGTCAACACCACGGATTCGGCCGTGCGGATCACCCACAAGCCGAGCGGCATCACGGTCGCCATGCAGGACGAGCGGAGCCAGCTCCAGAACCGGGCCCGGGCCATGACCGTGCTGCGGGCCCGCCTGCTCAAGGTCAGGCAGGACGAGCAGGCCGAGGTGCTCTCGGCCGAACGGCGGTCCCAGGTCGGCGGCGGTGGGCGGAGCGAGAAGATCCGCACCTACAACTTCAAGGAGAACCGGGTCTCGGACCACCGCATCGGCCTGACCCTCTACAGGCTGCAGCTCGTCCTGGCCGGCGACCTGGACGAGGTGGTCGAGGCGCTGATGGCCGACGAGCGGGCCCGGCAGCTCTCTGCCCCCGAACCTGCGTGACCACCTGGCGCCAGCTCCTCGCCGGGACGGTGGAGGTGCTCGGCGATGTGTCCGAGGCCCGCTGGATCTGCGAGGAGGCGAGCGGCCTGGACGGCGCGGAGTGGGTCCTCGGCCTCGACCACGCCGCCACGCAGGGCGGCGTGGCGCGGCTGGACGCCATGGTGGCCCGGAGGCGGAGCGGCGAACCGCTCCAGTACGTGCTCGGGCACTGGGCCTTCCGGCGGCTCGACCTGCTGGTCGACCGGCGGGTGCTGATCCCCCGACCGGAGACCGAGCTGGTGGCCGAGGTCGCCCTCGAGCTGGCCTCCGGGCAGCCCGACCCTCTCGTGATCGCCGACCTCGGGACCGGGTCCGGAGCCATCGCCCTGGCGCTGGCCGACGAGCTGTTCCCGCGTCCGGTCACGATCTGGGCGTGCGAGACGGAGGCGGGCGCCCTCGACGTGGCCCGCGCCAACCTGGCCGGCATCGGCCGGGCGGCCACCACCGTCCGGATGGCCTGCGGTTCGTGGTTCGCCGCCCTGCCGCCCGAGCTGGCCGGCCAGCTGGCGCTCGTGGTGAGCAACCCGCCGTATCTGGCCGAGGGCGACCCCGCCGTCGAGGCCGCCGTGCGGGAGTGGGAGCCCACCTCGGCGCTGTTCGCCGGCACTGACGGCCTCGACGCGCTGCGGGACGTCATCGCCGGCGCGCCGGCCTGGCTGCGCCCGGGTGGCGCGCTGGTCTGCGAGATCGGCGCCGCTCAGGGCGCCGCGGTCTCGGCACTGGCCGGGGACGCCGGTCTCGTCGACATCGAGGTCCGTCCCGATCTCGCCGGCCTCGACCGCATCCTGATCGCCCGTCGCCCCTGAGTCCGTCAGTCAGTCAACGCGAGTGACTCCCGCAGGAAGTCGAGCTGCAGCAGGAGCAGGTTCTCGGCCACGACCTCTTGCGGGGTCATGTGGGTGACGCCGGACAGCGGGAGCACGCGGTGTGGCCGCCCCGCGGCCAGGAGCGCCGATGACAGCTGCAGGGTGTGGGCGGCCACCACGTTGTCGTCGGCGAGGCCGTGGATCAGCAGGATCGGGCGGGCCGGTCGCCCCTCCTCGTCGGCTCGGGCGACCTCGGCGATGAGCGACGAGCGGTCATAGGCCGCGGGCTCGGCCTGCGGCGTGCCGAGGTAGCGCTCGGTGTAGTGCGTGTCGTAGAGCCGCCAGTCGGCCACCGGCGCGCCGGCGATGGCGGCGTGGAAGACGTCCGGCCGGCGCAGGACGGCCAGCCCGGCCAGGTAGCCCCCGAAGCTCCACCCGCGGATGGCCACCCGGGAGAGGTCGAGCCGCGGGTGCTGCTCGGCCGCGGCATGGAGGGCGTCGATCTGGTCCTCCAGGACCGGAGCGGCCAGGTCCAGGTGGACGGCCCGCTCCCAGGCGCTCCCCCGGCCCGGGGTCCCCCGGCCGTCGGCGACGACGACCGCGAATCCCTGGTCGGCGAACCATTGTGAGGTGTAGTACGCCGAGCGGGCCGACAGCACCCGCTGGGCGTGGGGACCGCCGTAGGGATCGAGCAGCACCGGCAGGGTGGCGTCGTCCGCGGCATCGGCATCCTCCGGGAAGAGGACCGCGGTGGCGATCTCCCGCCGCCCGCCACGCAGGAGCGAGACACGCGGTCGGACGAGCGCCGACTCGGCGTGGTTGGCGATCTCCGGCCCTCCCAGCACCCGGGTGACGCTGCGCTCGCCCTCCAAGGTGGACGACCGGACGACCAGGGTCCGGCCGCCACCACAGCCGGTGTGCAGGCCGGGTTCCACCACGAGGGGCTCGGTGGTCGCGCCGTCGCTGAACCGCCAGAGCCCCACACTTGTTGCATCCTCAACCGGGTTGGCGGTGAACAGCAACGAGTGGCCGACGACTCCGACGATCGAGCGCACCTGCAGCTCCGGAGGGGTGAGTGGCACGCTGGCCGCCACCAGGCGCCGGGCACCTTCGTGCTCGGCCGTCATGACGACGCGACCGTCGTCGAACACCGCGGGCGCGCCGTGCACGAGCTCCACCCAGGTGTCGTCGCTGTCCTCGAACAGCACCGAGGTCCCGATCGTCTCCCCGTCCCCGTCCCCGTTCCCGACCCCGGCCGCGAGGACCTGCAGCCGGCGCTGGTCCCGGCTCTGCACGGTCAGCACGATGCGCTCCGGCTCCGGCCACTGGACGTCGGCCAGGTACGGGAACGCGGTCCTGTCCCACTCGATCTCCCGGCGACCGCCATCGAGCGCGAGCACCCAGAGCGTCACGTCGGCGTTGGCCGTCCCGGTCGCCGGGTAGGCGTGCTCCTGCGGCGGCTGGTCAGGTCGGGCCGGGTCGCTGATCCACCAGCGGGCCACCGGGGACGTGTCGACCCGCGTGGCGACGACCGCGGAACCGTCAGGAGCCCACCAGTAGCCGCGACCGCGGTCCATCTCCTCCGCCGCCACGAAGTCCGCCGAGCCCCACGCGATGTGCTCGTCGTCGTCGCCGTCGTGACCATCGCCGCCGGCCAGCACGCGGCTGGTGCCGTCGAGCTCGGCCACGCACAGCGCCCGGCCGCGGACGTACGCCAGGCGGCGGGCGAGCGGCTCGGGCCGCGGATCGAACACAGGACCGTCCACCGCGAGCTCGCGGGCGGCGCCCGACAGCAGCCCGGCCACGAACAGCCGGCCGGACAGGGCGAACGAGGCCACCGTGCCCATCCGGTCGGTGGCGTAGGCCACCACCCCGCCCGCGCCTTCCCGGGCCCGCTCCCGGCGAGCGCGCTCCTCGGGCGGCAGGTCGCCCTCGTCGCCGGCCAGGAGCGCGCGGGGGTCGGCGACGAGACGCTCCTCCCCCGTCACGGGCGGGCCGTCCAGTGCAGGCTCGACGTCGAGCACCCAGAGGCAGTTCACGGGATCGCTGCCCCACGGCGAGCGGGCGAAGATCACGCGGCGCCCGTCGGGTGACACGGTGATGTTCCTCGGCTCGCCGAGGGTCAGGCGCTGCGTCCGGGCGTACTGGCGCGGGAAGCTGTCGGCACCCGTCACGGCTCGACCAGGATCTTGACGTGCTCGTCAGGCCGGGCGAGGTCGTTGAACGCCTGCGGCACCCGGTCGATGGCGACCGTGCTCGTCACGAGCGGCTCGAGGTCCACCTTCCCCTCGGCGATGGCGAGGAGCGAACCGGCGAACTCATGGGGCTCGTAGCCGAGCACGAACTGCAGCGCCAACTCCTTGTAGATGCCGATGGCCGGCCGCACCGAGTCGGTCTCCAGGCACACCCCGACCACGGTGATGCGGGTTCCCTTCGGAGCCATCCGCATGCAGGCCTCGAGCATGCCCGGCACCCCGACCGCCTCGAAGATGACCACCGGGCGGATCCCGTCGACCCGCCGCCACGCGGCCATCACGTGCTCCTGCGCCGGGTCGACGACCTCGTGGGCACCGAGGTGCTCGGCCAACCGGCGGCGGGCCGGCGAGTAGTCGGAGGCGACGATCGGCCCGACGCCGCGCCGGGCCAGGTCGGCGATGACGGCCAGACCGACCGGGCCGCAGCCCAGCACGACGGCGGCGTCGGAGCTGCCGATCCCGCTCTTGGCGACCGCGTGGGCGCCGACGGCCAGCGGTTCCGTGAGTGCCGCGGCGCGGGCGGGCAGGCCGGCCGGGACCTTGAGGGCCAGGAGGTCGTTCACCACGAGCAGCTCGCCGTAGCCACCCGGGTACCGATTGGAGTAGCCGATCGCGTGGACCCCGGTGGCGTCGATGGCGCCGGGCATCGACACGACGACGTCCCCCACGGCCAGGTTCTCGCAGCCAGGACCGAGCTCCACCACCTCGCAGCAGAACTCGTGCCCCATGACGACCGGCTGGTCGGCCACGAAGGGCTGCGGGGCCAGAGGATCGGGCGGGTTCTCGGCCGCCAGCTCGTCGCGCAGGGCGAGCTGCTCGGCGCCGTGCTGCAGCACATGGAGGTCACTGCCGCAGATCCCGCAGGCCAGCACGCGGGTGAGGGCCTGACCGGCCTGGGGAACCGGATCGGGCAGGTCGTCGACGGACAGCTCCCAGTTGCGCATCACCGCGGCTCGCATGGCGGGCGAGCGTAGGGGGTGCTACGGGAACGAGCCGATCGCGTCGGTGATCACCCGGAAGGCCTGGTGCTGGTCCACGCTCATGAGCACCTCCGTGGTGGCCTCGGGCCGGCCGGCCAGCTCCTTGAGCGGGCGGAGGTCGACGACCGTCATGCCGCGGGTGTGCGTGCCGTCCGTCTCCACGCTCACGTGGGCGAGCCGCTTGGTGAACAGCTCCGGATGGGTGAGGGCCAGGACCGCGCAGACATCGTGGATGGGTGCACCGACGAAGCCGTCGTGGCGGGCCAGGTAGGTGGCGGCGAAGAACCCGAGGAGCTGGCCCAGGAGGGGGCCGAGGCGGTTGGGGAGGGCCCGCAGCTCGGCCAGGCGATCGGGTGTGGTCTGGAGCCCGTGGGTGAGGTGGAGGCCGGCCTGGATCACCCGCGCCCCGCACCCGAACACGATGGCGGCCGCCTCCGGATCGGCCCAGATGTTGAACTCGGCGACCGGTGTCCGGTTGCCCACGGTGGCGCTGCCGCCCATCAGCGAGATGCCGGCGATCCGATCGGCCAGATCCGGGGCTCGGCGCAGGGCGAGGGCGATGTTGGTCAGCGGGCCGGTCGGCACCAGCCACAGGCCGTCCAGGGCCCTTGCCGTCTCGACGATGAAGGCGGCGGCGTCGTCTCCGGCCTCCGTGCGAACGGGCTCGGGCAGGTCGGCGCCGTCGAGGCCGCTCTCGCCGTGGACATAGGCGGCGTGCTTCGGTTCGGCGAGCAGCGGCCGGGCCGCGCCGCGGTGTACCGGCGCCGGGTGCCCCAGCAGGTCCAGCAGCACGAGCGCGTTGCGGGTCGTGCGCTCCACGGGCGCGTTCCCGGCCACCGTCGTGACCCCCACCAGGTCGGCGTGGCGCGCCGCCACCACGAGCGCGATGGCGTCGTCGTGCCCGGGGTCGCAGTCGACGATGACGGGGATGGCCATGCCGCGCTCGCGGTCAGAGCCGGACGGTGCCGTCCGCGTCGAGCGCCACCGGGCGTCCGACCCACTCGCCGGTGCTCAAGGCGCCCACCGTCTCGCCGTCCGCGCTCGTCCCCCACGCCCGCCGGCCGTCGTCGAGCAGGCAGCTCGTGAAGGCGTTCTCAGGCCGGCCGTCCCGATCGTGCATGACGGTGAAGGCTTCGACCACGGCCGGACCGGCGGCGTCGGCCGGCGGGGCCAGCTCCCGCTGCGGACTGGCGTCGACCTCGGCCTGGGGCTCGGCGTGGCGGAATCCGCGGGCCGGTGGTCGCGTGCCGTACACGCCGAAGGAATGCTTGGTGACGTAGCCGCCGTTGGCCCAGACCAGGCCCAGCGCGCCGGGGCGCTCCCGCAGCTCGCCGACCACGGTGGCGATGGCGTGCATGACGTAGTTGTTCCAGGGCCCGCCGGCGAACGACAAGCCGCCGGTGCGGGTGAGCTGCCGGTCGCCGTTCAGCCCGAGTGATGCTGCGCCCAGCTGCACGGCCGATGGGAAGCAGGAGTAGAGGTCCACGAGCTCGATGTCGTCGATCCCGACACCGGCCAGGTCCAGTGCCGCCCGCCCTCCGGCCCGGACGGCCGGGGTCTCGCAGAACGACCACCGATTGGAGACGAAAGGGTGCTCGTGGCAGTCGGCGCCCGAGTGCGGGAACACCCACCGGTCCTCCGGCACGCCGAGGGACCGCGCCCGCTCGACCGAGCACATGAGCAGCGCCGCGGCCTGATCGACGTCGTTGTTGGAGTTCATGTACTTGGGGTACGGCAGCCCGATCATGCGGTTGGACGGGCCGGGGGTGCGGATCTCGGCCGCCGACTTGGGCTCCTGGATCCACGCGTACGGGTTGCCCGCGGCGACGGCGGAGAAGTCGGCCCACAGCTCGCTGACCCGGACCTGGTGCTCCTCGACGCTCTCGCCGGCCGCCGCTCGCAACGCCGTCTCGAACATCGGGTAGATCTGCACCGGCATGACGAGGCCCCTGGCCAGCTCGTCCTGCGAGCTCATCACCAGGTCGTGGCCGATGATCCGATCCGGCTCGGTGCCCTCTGGCAACTTGGGCCACTCCAGCGTGGCGTCCGCCTTGCGGGCCCGCATCCGTGTCCGCCAGGCCTCTCCCCCGGTGAGGATGGCGAGGTCCAGCTCGCCGCGTTGGATCTCCCCCGCCGTCACGTTGACCAGCGTCTGGGGGCTGTTGCCGCCGGGGGTCGACAGTGCGGTCTCGCGCGGTTCGAGCGAGAGGCGCTCGGCGACGAAGTGGGCGGGATCGCGGTAGCGCCAGGACAGGAGGCTGACGACGCGGACGCTGTCGGCGGCGGGAACCCCCGCCAGGCCGGCATCGGCGGCGGCCCGTTCGACCGCTTCGGCCATCAACGCCGCGGGCTCCAGCGCGTCCTCGAGCCCCTCGGCGCGGTGGGTGACCTGGCCGGCGCCGATGAGGATCGGCGCGCGGTCGTCGAGGCGTCCGGATGTCACGGCTGACACGCCAGCGAGGCTACGGGACGCTCAGGACCGGAGCCGTCCCCGCGGCCAGAGCACCTGCCCGTCGCAGCGGGCCACGACCAGCCCGCCGTCGCGGACGTTGCCCTTGACGTCCGTGGCGAGCCGGACCGCACCGGGACAGGCGCCGCCACGGCCACCCCGGCCATCAGCGGATAGGCGCCCACCGGCGTCGCCCCGTGCAGCGGGAACAGCGTCACCCAGGGGCGGCGACGGTTCCACCATCGGGGACGGGCCGGGCCGACCGTCGGCCTCCATGGCGAAGGCCGGCGCCGCACCGGCGGCGGTGCGCCGGCAGCGGTGGACCCACCACCAGCCCATCCCGATCGTCAGCAGCCCGGCGACGAGGATGGCGCTGCACCAGAGCGCGGGCGACACGGCGTCGTAGCGCTCCTGCTCGAGCAGGACGCGGCCGTCGTCGTAGAGCACTTCGACGGACTGGCCGGGCTCGTACGCCTTCGGGTCGACGGACCGGTGCCCGCCCCAGCCATCGATCGACCGTCGACCGAGACCTGGACCGTCACGTGCTGTTGCCAGGCGTTCCGCGTCGCGACGGGTGTCCACGATCAGCGGCCGGGAGCAGCGCGGCGCGCTGCTCGAACGCGCGCGACTCCCTGGCGTTCGCGGTGGTCAGCACCAGCCCCGCCGGCCGCCAGCAGCACCAGGGGCGCGCCGATGGCCAGCCGGACGAGGAGGTGCCCGCGAAGTGGGCTCAGACGGGCTGGTCCGCGGGCGCCGGAGCCGGCGACGGCCGGGAGCACGGCGGAAGACGGGCGCAGCGAGCGGGCCACCGCGCGATCCCAGCGGTGCTGCCGGTGCTGGCGCCACACCAGGACGGAGGCGCCGACGAAGACGAGCGCGAAGGCGAGCGCGATGGTCCGCCCGCGGGTGGCCGAGTGCAGCGTGTCGATCAGGCCGATGCCGACCCCGCCGAGGGCGCTGGCCAGCGCCAGGAGCGGTGCTCCGGCCCAGCCGCTGATGAGCCCCACGATGGCGGCGCCGGCGGCGATCAGCGCACCCCCGCCGAGCAGCAGCACCCAGAGGCGGTGCTCGGGGCACAGCGCATCACTCGACATGATGCCGGCGAACACGGCGGCCATCCCGCCGGCCAGCCAGAACCAGACGGTGCGGCCGCGGCTCGGGCCCCGACCGGGTCCCTCGTGCTCGGTCCAGGCCAGGACCTCGCTCTCACGCCACTCCGAAGTCGCCATGCCCGAACGCTACCCCCGGGCCTCGAGCCATGCCGCACGGTTCGCCTCGTAGGCGACGATGTCGTCGGCCGCGCCCAGCGTGATGCCGATGTCGTCCAGCCCGTCGAGGAACCGGCGCTGCGTCGAGGGGTCGAGCGGGAAGGGCGCCACCAGCCCGATCGCGGGCGCCTCCACCGTCAGCCGCTCCATGTCCACGGTGAGCTCGAGGTCGGGATCGGTCTCGATGGCGTCGTGGAGCCGGGCCACGACATCGGCGTCGAGGACGACGGGCACCAGGCCGTTCTTCGTGCAGTTGGTCCGGAAGATGTCCGAGAAGCGGGGGGAGATGACGGCCTCGAAGCCGTAGTCCTGGAGGGCCCACACGGCGTGCTCGCGGCTGGACCCCGTGCCGAAGTTCTCGCCGGCCACGAGGATGCGGGCCCCGGCGTACCGCTCGTCGTTGAGGACGAACCCGCGGTCGTCCCGCCACGAGGAGAAGAGCCCGGCGCCGAACCCGGTGCGCTCCACCCGCTTCAGCCACTCGGCGGGGATGATCTGGTCCGTGTCGACGTCGGAGCGGCGCAGCGGCACCGCGGTCCCGGCGAGGATGCGCACGGCCTTCATGCCGGCACCCCCAGATCGTCCGGCGTGGCGAAGTGGCCGGCGACTGCCGTGGCCGCGGCGACCGCGGGCGAGACCAGGTGCGTGCGGCCACCCTTGCCCTGGCGGCCCTCGAAGTTGCGATTGGACGTGCTGGCCGAGCGCTCGCCGGGAGTGAGCTTGTCCGGGTTCATCGCCAGGCACATCGAGCATCCGGGCTCCCGCCAGTCGGCTCCGGCGGCGCGGAACACACGGTCGAGCCCCTCGGCCTCGGCCTGCGCCTTCACCGCGTGGCTGCCGGGCACCACCATGACCCGCGGGACGGTGACCCGCCGGCCGTCGAGCACCGCGGCGGCCGCGCGGAGGTCCTCGATGCGGGAGTTCGTGCACGACCCGATGAAGACCGTGTCGGGCCGGATCTCCCGGATCGGGGTGCCGGCCGTCAGCCCCATGTAGGCCAGAGCCCGCGCGGCCGCGTCGCGCTCGTTCGGCTCCGAGTAGGCGTCGGGGTCGGGCACGGCGTCGTCGATGCTCGTCACGTGACCGGGGTTGGTGCCCCAGCTGACCTGCGGGCGGAGCTGCGCGGCGTCGATCGTGACCTGCTTGTCCCAGGGGGCGTCGGGGTCGGACTGGAGGGTCCTCCAGTGCTCGATCGCCTCGTCCCACCGCGGGCCCGACGGCGCATGTGCTCGGCCCTCCAGGTAGGAGAACGTCGTGTCGTCGGGAGCCACGAGCCCGGCGCGGGCCCCGGCCTCGATCGACATGTTGCAGACCGTCATCCGACCCTCCATGGACAGCGAGCGGATGGCCGCGCCCCGGTACTCGATGATGTGGCCGATCCCTCCCCCGGTGCCGATGCGGCCGATGATGGCGAGGATGACGTCCTTGGCGGTGACGTCGGCCGGCAGCTCACCCTCGACGTCGACCGCCATCCAGCCGGGTCGCACCTGCGGGAGGGTCTGGGTGGCCAGCACGTGCTCGACCTCGGACGTGCCGATGCCGAAGGCCAGGGCGCCGAACGCGCCGTGCGTCGCGGTGTGGGAGTCGCCGCACACGATCGTCATGCCCGGCAACGTGCGGCCCTGCTCCGGGCCGATGACGTGGACGATGCCCTGGCGGGGGTCGCCCATCGGATAGAGCGTGATGCCGAACTCGGCCGCGTTGTCCCGCATGACCTCCACCTGCCGGGCCGAGATGGGATCGGCGATCGGTTGGTCGATGTCGGCCGTGGGGACGTTGTGGTCCTCGGTGGCCACGGTGAGGTCCGGGCGCCGCACCCGCCGGCCGGCCAGGCGCAGCCCGTCGAAGGCCTGCGGGCTCGTCACCTCGTGGACGAGGTGGAGGTCGATGTACAGCAGGTCGGGCTCGCCGTCGCCCTCGCGCACGACGTGGGCGTCCCACACCTTCTGCGGCAGGGTGAGCCCGCTCACTGGTGCACCATTGGGTCGTGGGAGCGGTCACGGCCGCCGCCGTAGCCAGGTGCACCAGTGAGCTGTCCGCCGCTTCGCGTCGGACACTGCACCGTGACATGGAGCTCGCTCCGCTCGCTCATCGCTCCCATCCAGTGAGACAGTAGACTCGCTCCATGGGAGCAAGGGTAGCGGACGGGACAGACGATCATGCCGCCGACCGTGCCGGCGACCGCGTGCTGGAGACGGTGCTGGAGACCGTGCCGGAGTCGTGGACCGGGTCGCGGCCATCCTCGACGCGCTCGAGCCCGGGCCGGCAGCCCTCTCCACGCTCGTGAGGGCCACCGGGCTGCCGCGGGCCACCGCGCACCGGCTGGCGGTGGCGCTCGGCCGGCACGGCCTCGTGTCACGGGACGACGACGGACGCTTCGTGCTGGGCCTGCGGCTGATCGCGCTCGGCCAGGCGGCCGCGGATGCGCGGCCGCTGCGGATGCTGGCCCGCCAGGCGCTCGAAGAGTTGCGCGACCAGACGGGTGAGTCCGTGCAGCTCTACGTGATCGAGCCGGGCAACGGAGGCCAGGAGCGGCGCTGCATCCTGTCGCTCCAGTCGCCGCACGGGCTGAGGTGGATCGTGCCCGAGGGTGCTCTCCTGCCGCTCGATCGCGGCTCCGCAGGGCACGTGCTGATGGACAGGGGGACGGCCGGCGCGGGGGTCGGCGCTGGAACGATGTGGGTGGCCTCGGTCGAGGAGCGCGAGCCCGGCGTGGCCTCGGTGAGCGCGCCGGTGCGGGCGCCCGACGGCGCGGTGCTCGCCGCGGTGAGCGTGTCGGGGCCGGTCGAGCGACTCAGCCGCCGTCCGGGTGATCGCTTCGGTCCCGCGGTGCTGGCCGCGGCGCGGGCCGTCGAGGGCCAGCTTTCCGAATCGGGGTAGCTCGGGCACTCACTACCGGCCATGAGCCAACCCGACGATCTCATGGCTGCCCTCATGGCGACCACCCTTGCGCTGGAGTCGTGCCAGCACCGCCTCGGCTGGAACCAGCCCGCCCGCATGTTCGGCATCGCAGCCGACCACACCTGGGTCCAGGTGGACGAGGGCGACCCGTACGACCTCGTCGAGCTGTTCAGCCTGCTCCCGGGCGAGACGTTCGTGGCCGTCGCCCTGGTCGTGGAGGGATGGGGCAGTCCGCCCGGACGGGCCCGGCCCAGCCGCCATCCACGGCGCGAGCGGCTGCGGGTGACCGTCGCCGTCGCCCGCGACAGCTCCCACGTCTCGCTGCTGCGCCGTCGTGGTGCCGAGCCCGAGGTCATGCCGGATGGGGGCGGCGAGCTGATGGGCCGCCTGCTCACCATCTGGGACCGCGTCGCCGCGACAGACAACTGAGGCGCCGTCGAGCAACTGAGTTGGCCGGGCCAGGTCAGTGGTGCGCGGCGCGGTGCTGGGCCAGGACGTCGTACCCGAAGTCGCCGTCCGGGTCACGCCAGACGGCGTGGGCGTGGTTCACGTTGCGCTGCGTGTTGTCGTACTCGACGAGTAGGCGGGGGCCCTGGATCCGGTAGTAGTGCGGCTCCCCGGGCTCCCGCCCGCCGGCCCACGCGAACCCGAACCCGCCCAGCCGATCGCCCGCGTACTTCGCGGCCTCGGCATCGGCGAGGGCTTCCGGCACGCGCTCGACGTACACCGCCAGCACGGCCCGCAGGAGCTCCTGCTGGGACGCAGCCATCGAGGCCGCCCCCAGGCCCTTGGGGGTGGCCAGCGTGAGCCGGACCGCATCGAGGTGATCGGCCTTCAGGCCGAGCTCCTCCTCGGAACGGCGCTGCGTGTCGGCCAGCCGGGCGCGGAAGGCGTCGTCCGTGTCGCGCCAGATGTCGGTCAGCGGCAGCGGCACGTCGCCCTCGCTGAGCCGCGGCCGGTTGGCTCCGGCCACATCCGTCGGGGCGACCGGCGAGATCAGCGCCGTGGCGAGCTGCCCCTCGTCCAGGGAGCGAACCAGCTCACGACCCAGGTCCTCGGCGCCGGCCAGCGGCCGCAGGGGATGCGGCCCGAGGAGCGGCGACGACGCCGGGTCGGCGCCCAGGAAGCTGGGCGTGCAGGCCTGCGCCTCCCCGTCGACCACCGTGTGGTGGAGGGACACGTGGTGACCTCCGAGCCGCCACGACCAGGTGCCGGATGCGGGGTCACCGAAGACGCGCAGGTAGTACCGGCCGGGATCGCGGCCCCGCTGGCGGCCGGGGAAGGTCGCCCGCCAGCCCTCCGCCTGGTCGAGGATGTTCTCGAGCCCCATGATCGTCGCCACGGTCACGTACCCGGCGGTCGACAGGCCGGAGGCGACCAGCTGCATGGCCAGGCGCTGCTGCGCCGGGGCCAGGTCCGCCAGCGCCACGCCACCGTGGTCGGTCGGTGTGTAGTACCAGCGGGTCCGCTCGTCGTCCGACGGGAAGGGCCACGCGGCAGCCGCCTGCCGCTCGCCGTCGAGGGTGGCCAGCAGCGCGAGTGCGGCATCCGCCATCCGCGCCGCCAGCTCGCGCCGGGTGCTGGTCATGGCGGGGAAGGTACTCCGACGCTCGGAGCGCTCCGGGCGTCGAGCTCCGGGCGTCGGAACCGGGCGAC
Organism: uncultured Acidimicrobiales bacterium; assembly: GCA_963813375.1. Taxonomy (GTDB): domain Bacteria; phylum Actinomycetota; class Acidimicrobiia; order Acidimicrobiales; family Ilumatobacteraceae; genus DASTFY01. Next base: position 45,666 of record CAWEYT010000006.1, read on the forward strand.
GGCGAACGATGATCGGTCATGGCATCGGAGGAGGACGTCCGCCGCATCGCGCTCTCGCTACCCCGGACGCGCGAGAAGCCGTCCTACGGGACCCCAGGGTTCCGCGTGAAGGACGGGAGCAAGGACCGGCTGTTCGCTCGGCTCCGGGAGGAGCCCGGCGTGCTCGTGGTGTGGTGCGAGGACGAGGGCGAGAAGCAGGCGATGATCACCTCGGAGCCGGCCGTGTTCTTCACGACGCCGCACTACGACGGCTACCCGATGGTGCTGGTGCGCCTGGACGCCGTCGACGTCGGCGAGCTCACCGAACTGATCACCGAGTCCTGGCGGCTGCGCGCCCCGACGAAGCTGGTGGAGGCCTTCGACGCCGAGCGCGGCTGAGTCAGGGCGCTCCCTTGCGGAGGTCCCACGAGGCCGTCGTCAGCTGCTGGCCGTCCGACACGTCGTACTGGATCCGACCGAACGTCAACGTGACCTCGTCGTCGCCACCCTCGCCACCGCCGGCGCTCACCGAGTAGGCGCCGACCAGCACGTCGGACAGCCGGACGACCATCAGGTCCACTGGCTTCTCGCCGGCGCGCTGCATCGTCAGGACGCCGCTCTTGATCCGGCGCCCCTGAGCGCAGGCCTGCATCAGGAGGGGCGACGCCCGGCTCGAGCGCGCCATGACGGTCAGGCCGTCGAACGTCGCCTTGCCGGTCGCCGCCCCGGTGCCGGCGGCAGGCGAGCCGCCGGCGGAGGCCAGACCCCACGAGAACGCCAGGACCACGATCTCGTCGGCGTGGCGGGCGTCGGTCGAGTCGCCGGGGATGCCGTCCAGCTGCAGGAAGATGCTGACCTCGGCCATCAGCTCAGTCGCTCGAGGGCGACCACGGGGATCTCCCTGTCGGTGTTGCTGGCGTACTCACGCGAAGTTCGGCATCAACGCGGCCTGCGCGTCGTACAGGCGCGCCCGCTCCTCCCCCGCGGTGACGACGGCCCGGGCCGAGAACGTCTCCTCGCCCACCTCGACGACGACCTCGGGGTTGGCGACCAGGTTGTGGTACCAGTCCGGATGCGTGGGCGCACCCGCCTTGGAGGCGATGATGATCAGCCGCTCACCGTCGCGGGTGTAGACGACGGGAGAGGTACGGGCCTTCCCCGACTTCGCACCGGTCGTGGTGAGGAGCATCATCGGCGCCCCCTCGAACATCCCGCCCACGCGTCCCTGGTTGGCCCGGAACTCCTCGATCACACCACGGTTGAAGTCCCTCGCCGCGTCGGGCGAGAAGTCGGACATCGGTCGATCGGCTTTCAGGCCGGGGCCGGGTCGTCGTCGCCGCGCCAGCTTGTCGACCGCCTTGTCGGTCAGGTCGTCGACCTTCTGCAGGTGCTCGGACGCCTTGCCGCCCGTCTTGTCGTCGACGAAGTCCGTCGCCTTGTCCACGGCGTCCGGTCACCTTGTCCCCGTGCTCCTTGACCAGGTCCTGGGCCTTGTCGACGACATCGCCGGCCGCATCCTTGGCCTTGTCGATGAAATCGCTCATGGTTGCCTCCTTGAGGGCGGGATGGAGTGCCCCGGCGGGCGACGCTAGAGGGTGCGGTCCTGCTGCTCAACATGAGCGGCCCAGGTCAAGCCGCGACCGGGTCAGCGGCGGGGGCCAGAACCCATCGCCCCGCGGCGTCGCTGGTGAGGAGGTGAGGCCCGCGGCGGTGCACCAGCTCGTGGTGGAACCAACACAGCAGCCCGGTGTTGTGCACGGAGGTAGGCCCGCCCGAGGCCCACGGTTGTCGATGGTGCACATCGCACGCCCACGGCGGAGCAGTGCAGCCGTGGTACCGGCAGTGCCGGTCCCGGGCGATGACGGCCTTGGCGATGGCCGGCGGGACGCTGCGGGTGGCACGGCCCACGTCGAGCGGCTCAGAGCGTCCCTTCGTGATCACCCGGGTGATGTTGGCGTCCTCGGCGAGACGCCGGGCGGCGTCACCGGAGATGATCGCCCCCGAGGTCAGCGTGGCGGAGCCGCCGGCGCGGGCCTCGAGGACTTCGAGGTCGACCAGCACGACCACATGAGGCCGTCCCACTCGCCCCGTCACCTGGTCCTGATGGTCCAGGTAGTACCGAGCGAGCCCGACCAGCGCACGGGCCCGCCGTTCGTTGTACGCCATGTCGGTCGGCAGTCCCATGGCCTCGACCATCGTGGACAGCGCGGTGTCGACGAGCTCGGCGCCGACCAGGTCCAGCGTTCCTTCGAGCGTGGCGTGGCCACTGCGGCGGGTGATGGTGAGCTGTGGGGTGACCGGTGGACTCTCCGCGCCGTGGGCCAGCCGGGCCCGCTCGACCGCGGCCGCGACCTGTTCGACGGGCAACGCAATGGCATCGTCCACCAGCGCCACCTGGACGTCCTCCGGAAGGTTCTTTCCTCGCACGAGCTCGGCCGCCTTGGCCTTCGAAAGGCCGCCCGCGGCGACGGCGTCGGCGACCACCGGGGCGGTATCCAGCTCGCGAGCAAGCTCCACGTCCTTGCGCGCGGCGCCCTTGCGGTCGCCCGCCAGGTCGGCCAGCCACGAGGCGGCATCGCGAGCGCCGTGGCGCCGGTGCAGGTTCCGGCGCTCGACCTCGCCGACGAGGCGCAGCCAGAGCGCGTCGCAGCCGACGCGGAACCGGGCCAGCACGGTGACACCGTCGGTCAGCGCCTGGTCGTCCGCGCGCGGAGACCTCCGCCTCGAACCGGGCCAACGCCCTCGCCAGATCCTCCGCCGCCGTCGCCATGCGACCATCCTATACGAACAGGTGTTCGTATTGCAAGTCGAAGCGGCAAGAAAGTCCGCGTCGTGAGCGCGTAACGGCGGGTCGAGCCCCACGGTCGTCCTCGTCGTCGAGCTCGAGCGCCGAGGCGGCCAGATCGGCGACCCGCTCGTACTGCTCCAGGTACCAGCGGCGCTTGGCCGAGTGGGCAGCGACACGTCGAACGTGCGCTCCTCCAGCCCGAGCGCGTTGCGGACCGTCTGGGCCCTCTGCGACTCACCGCCGAAGGCCGGCACGCCCATGGCCTCGGCCAGGGCCTTCTGACGTGTCGATCGGCGGAGCTCTGGTCCGAAGGGCGCAAGCGAGGTCCGCCCCCGGCGAGAGCACACGCCGTTCGTCGAAGCAGGCCACGGCCACGATCCCGGCCGCCAAGCGGTCGTGGTGCGGCGAGCGGCGGAACGGCGCGGTGTCCGCCTCCACCAGCCGCGCCAGCAGCCTCCGGCTGACCGTGCGCAACTCGACGTCGAGCGCGGCGTCGCACACGCGGTCGATGGCCGACAGCGTCGCCGCGACCTCGTCGCCCAGATCGGCCGGCACCACCGACCAGTCGAAGGGCTCGTCGGGCAAGGGCTCGGCGTCCAGGCAGGGCGATGGCCTCCGGCCCACCCATGTCCTCTTCGAGCTGGCGGCGGAACTCGGCCAGCAGCGACTCGAGATCGAACGGTCCGTCGTAGCCGTCGCGCTCGTCGAAGCCCCCGTCATCGTCGACGTCGTCGAGGATCGAGTCCGGCGGCGATGAGGGCCAGGTCCCTCGCTCCCTGGAACGGCGTGCGCGGCGGGCCCTCGAGCGACACCAGGTAGTCCGGCGTCCAGCGCTCCACGGCGTCCAGCGTCTCCTGCGTCAGCGACGCCCGGATCCCTCGCTCGGCGTGGGCGAACCGCACGAACGCATCCAGCACGCGGGGCAGGTCGCGCAGCCATGCACGATCGGCGAGCACCTTGCGCTCGTACCAGTCGACCAGGACGATCTCCACCGACACCGGGCTCCAGCGAAGCGGGTCGCCCGGGCCGTAGTCGCACGCGAACCAGACGAGCGGATCGGCCAGCTCCCGCACATCGGTGTCGCTCAGCCCCGTCTCGCGGGCGAACGGCGAGACCACGAAACGGTCGAGCAGGGCCGACCGGTCCGATTCGGACCATTCGGGAAGCTCGTAGTCCGACCCGCCGGACGGCAGCTTCGAGACGACCCACTCCACGAGCGGCCGACAGACCGGCCAGGTGTCGGACTCGAAGGGCGGGACCGTGATCTCGGCACCCCGTATGGCCGCTTCGACCCGGGCGCGGGCATCGGCCGGATCGAGCGGACGGAGCTCCTGGTCGGGGTCGTCGGCGATGCGGCGGAACTCCTCGACGGCCCGCTCCAGTGGCATCGGCAGCACGAAGGCGTCCTTGACGATGCCGCCGACGTTGTGGTCGATGTAGACGACCGCGGTCGCGCCACTTCCCTGAGGCCAGCGCCACGCCACCAGCACGTTGTCACCGTCACCCAGCACGTGGACCATCTCCATGGTGCCCTCGATCGAGACGGCGTCGATGTCCGCCAACCACGCGGGCATGGGCGCAGAGGGGCTCTCGGCCAGGAGCGCGTGGGTGCGCCGGACGACGTCGTCATCCGTGATCATCGGCAACATGGCCCGGGCCAGGTTCGTCATGGCCGGGAACTCCGAGGCCACGAAGCTCTCCAGCACCGAGTCGAGCTCCAACCGCGCGGTCTGCTCGGTCTGCTCGTCGTGGCGGCGCCAACGGTCGGCCGGCCGCAGGGTGTTGACCTCGACCAGACCTGAGGCGAGGGCCATCAGCTCGTAGGGGGTGCGAGCACCAAGGGCCGCTCGGGCGTCACGGACGAGAGGCGGCACGCTGTGCCCGACCGGGCGGTAGCCGTGATGGGCGGGGCGTGCGACCTTCGGACCACGCGAGCCTCCTCGCCGGTGATGCCGTTTGGCCATGGCGCGCACAGTATGGCCACGACGGCCGGCGCCACTCGGCGCGGCTGTGGACCGCCCGCGCCAGCGGTATGCGAAACGCCCTCAGGCGTCTGTGGACACCAGGCGGCGGCGCGTCCTGCGCTCGCCGGACGAAGGGGCCGACGCCCGCTCGCGAGACGTGACGTACTGCAGGAAGGCGATGCTCAGGCAGGCCACGGCCACGCTGACGGTGACCAGGCCGAGGCCCATCCACCCGATCATGTGCATCGTGCCCCGGTTCCGCCCTCGGTACTCGAACTGCTTGGCCCACAGGAGGAGGCCGCCGGCTGCGGCGATCAGGCTTGCTATGAGTGAGCCGATGGTTGCGTGCTTGATGTGCGACACCGATGTCACCGCCATTCTCGTCGTGCCACGTCAAACGAGGTTCCTGGTGGCGGCCTCCCCGCCGAAGGCCGCCACCGATGTCATTGTCCCGCCGGACACCCGTCGGCGACGATCACAGCGCCCGCCGACCGGCCAGGACGGCGAGATCGACGCCGAAGACGGACGGACGGTGGTGCCGGTCTGACACCCGGTGGCCCGGGCCCTGCTCGCCCAGGGCCCCGAATCGGCGGGCCCTGGTGCGCTACTCGCCGACGGCCATGCCGCCCGCGTAGTCCGGCGCGGCGACCGTTGCCGTCACGGGAATGGCTTGCTGGGCCTGGGCGGCCGGCAGCAGCAGCCAGCGCAGCACGAACAGGCCGATCACGGCCATCACGGCGCCTCCGGCGAACGCTCCCTGATCGCCGAACAAGCGGGCCAGCGGGCCGAGCAGGAGCCCGCCGGCGACGGTGCCGACCTCGAAGAACATCGTGAACGTGGCCAGCACGCGGGTCCGATCCACGGCGCTGGCCGAGTTCACCGCGAACGCCATCAGGGACGGGTAGAGCAGGGCGGTGCCGATCGACAGCACGATCGTGCCGAGGTACACGCCCGCCGGCTGCTGCAGGAAGGTCAGCAAGAGCAGGCCGAGGGCCAGCGCGGCCAGCGCCCGGGTCACGGCCACGCCCAGACCCATGCGCTCGGGCAGGCGGGCGCCGAACAGCCGGATCAGCAGGCACAGCGCGCTGTAGACGACGAAGGGACCGCTGACCGGCATGCCGAGGTCCTCGGCGTGAGTCGGCAGGAAGGCGCTGAATGCGGCGAAGCTCCCGACGCCGCAGGCCAGCACCAGGCCGGGGAGGACGGCGGCCCGATGGAAGCCCCGCCGAGCCTCGTCCGGTGCGGCCACGGCCACGCCCGCCACCCGGTTGGGAGCGGCAAGGGCGATCAACGCGGCCAGCACACAGGCCAGGGCCGCCACCAGGAACACGGCCCCGTAGCGGCCGTCGCCGAGGACGATCTCGCCCAGGACAGGGCCGAGACCCAGCCCGCCGAACACGGCGAGCGAGAAGTAGCTCGCACCCTCGGCCCGGCGGTCCGCCGGGGACAGATCGGCGATGAGGGTGGCCGCACCCACGAAGAGCGCGGCCTCGCCGACGCCGGAGATGGCACGGAGGGGCAGCAGCGCGGCGATCGACGACACGAAGGCCGTCGAGGCCACGGCAGCCGCGGCCAGCAGCGAGCCGCCGATCATGAGGGTGCGCCGTCCGAAACGGTCGCCGATGAGGGCGATGACCGGGCGGGCGGCGATGGCCGCGATGGAGAACACCGCCAGGTTGACGCCGATGGCGAGCCCGTCGCCGCCCAGCTCGTTCTCGATGAACCGTGGCATCACGGAAACCGCGATCCCCACGAACACGAAGAAGGCGAGCGTCGCCGCCGTCACGATCACGAACGGCGCCGTGACCAGCCGGGGGCGCGTCGGATCGGTCACGGGAGCCATGATGGGCCATCAACGCCCGTCGGAGCGGGTGCATTCCCCATCGCCCGCCGCCCGACGGATGTCACAGGGAACCTGACATCTTCGAGCAAGTGCCCGTACTTGGGCGGCACCCCGCCGCCCGTCCCGCTGGAGGAACGGCATGACCACGCTGGACCGGAGTGCCGTCGACGCTCTGCTCACCCGGGCCCACCGTGAGGTCGACGACGGTCTGCTGCCCTCGTGCCAGCTCGCGCTGGCGCTCGACGGCGAGATCGTCGTGTCCGAGACGTACGGCGACGCCACACCGGCGACGTGCTACCTCGTCTACTCCGCCACGAAGGCCCTGGTCGCAGGCGCCGTGTGGGCGTTGATGGGCGACGGACTCCTCGACCCGTCCCAACGGGTGGCCGAGCTGGTCCCGGAGTTCGCCACGAACGGCAAGGACGCCATCACCCTGGAGCAGGTCCTCCTGCACACGTCCGGCTTCCCGCACGCACCGCTGCTCGTGACGGTGGGCGACACCAGCGCCGGCCGGTGCGGGGCCTTCGCCCGCTGGCGGCTCAACTGGGAGCCCGGCACCCGCTTCGAGTACCACGCCTCGTCGGCGCACTGGGTGCTGGCGGAGCTGCTCGAGCGGATCACCGGCCAGGACTTCCGCGAGATCGTGCAGGCGAGGGTCACCGACCCGGCCGGCATCCCCCGTGCGCTCGGTCTGGAGCCCGGCACCTACCCGTTCGCCGAGGTCGTCACCGCCGGTGAGGCTGCGACGCCCGAGGAGATCGAGGCCGTGTTCGGCATCCCGGAGCTCCCGGTCACCGAGGTCACGCCCGAGGCGCTCCTCACCTTCAACGACCCGGCCGTGCGACGTGTCGGGATGCCGGGCGGCGGCGGCGTGATGCGGGCCGAGGACCTCGCGCTCTTCTACCAGGCCGTCCTCCACAACCCCGGCGGCATGTGGAAGCCCGAGGTGCTGGCCGACGTCACCGGCAACGTCCGCAACCACTTCCCCGATCCGCTCACGGGCGTACCCGCCAACCGCACGCTCGGGCTCGTGCAGGCGGGTGATGACGGCCGTTCCAACTATCGGGGCATGGGGCGCACCGTCTCGCCTCGCACCGTCGGCCACAACGGCGCCGGCGGGCAGATCGCGTGGGCCGACCCTGCGACGGGGCTGTCCTTCGCGTACCTGACCAACGGGCTCGACCAGCACGTGCTGCGGGAGCCGCGCCGCACCACGGCGCTGGCCAGTCTCGCCGCCGTCTGCGCGACGACCTGACGGTCGCCAGCCGCGGTCAGGCGGCTGCGGCTTGGGTTCGCGGGGAGGCCGAGGACCCGCTCACCCACGATGTTGCGCTGGATCTCGGCCGTGCCACCCCAGATCGTCTCGGAACGGGAGAAGAAGAACGCCGAGACCATCGGGCTGACCAGGTACGAGTCACGGCCACGGTGACGCTGGTTGCCGGGCCAGGAGGTCCCCTCCGGCCCGACGGTCGACAGCAACGCCTCCGCGCCGTAGATGTCCAGCGCCACCTCCATGGCGTCGCGATGCATCTCCGACCAGAACATCTTGTTCGTGGCGCCGAGGGCGGCGACACCCGCATCCTTGCGACCCTGCACGGCGGCGCTCAGGCTGCGGAGCCCGTTGATGCGCAGGATCTGGATCTTCGTGTAGTAGGCGGTCAGCGCCTGGCGCAGCACCGGGTCGGTCAGTCGGCCCCGCTGGCCGGGCGGCGTCGACCATGAGGTCGAACTCGTCCTCGAACCGCCGGTAGCCCGTCGTGGCGGACATGCCGCGCTCGTGGGCCAGGGTCGTGTTGGCCACCACCCAACCGTTGTTGACCCCGCCCACGACGTTGTCCTTCGGGCAGCGGGCACCGTCGAAGAAGACCTCGTTGAACTCGGCGGTGCCGTCCGGCTGGGTGATCGGCCGCACTTCGATCCCCGGCTGCTGCATGGGGACGAGCAGGTACGAGATGCCGTGGTGCTTGGCGGCGTCGGGATCCGTGCGGGCCAGCAGGAAGATGTAGTCCGCGTACTGCGCCTGGGTCGTCCAGACCTTCTGGCCGCTGATGACCCACTGGTCGCCGTCGAGCACGGCCGTGGTCTTGAGGCTGGCCAGGTCCGAGCCGCTGTCTGGCTCGCTGAAGCCCTGGCACCAGCGCATCTCGCCCCGCAGGATCTTGGGCAGGAACTCCTTCTTCTGCTCCTCAGTGCCCCATTGCAGGATCGTCGGGCCGACCAGGGTGTCGCCGAAGAAGTCCGCCCGCAGCGGCGCCTTGGCCCGGGCGAACTCCTCGGCCAGCACGACGTTCTCCATGATCGACAGGTTCTTGCCGCCGTACTCCTCGGGCCAACTGGCGCAGATCCAGCCGCCGTCGTACAACCGCTTGGGCCACTCCTCGTTGAAGGCCCGGCGCTCCGCCGCGCTCAGCTCGACGCTCGGGTCGAACCAGCCGGCCGGGAGGTTGTCCTCCAGCCACGACCTGATCTCCTTGCGGAAGGCGTCGGCTTCGGGCGGGTAGGTGAGCTCCATGTCCCTATCTTGACCCGCCGGTCAAGTCCCGTCGAGCCGCCCCGTGCTCGTTCCGGTCATCATGGACGACCACCCACGGTCCGGATCTCGGACCAGAACGGACCGGGGCGGCGGCCGGATGCGAGACTCGCCGGTTGTGGACCCGGGGCCGCTGCGCGACGGCTTGACGGTGCTCGCAGGCGTGGCCACCGGGATGACGTCGGGCGCGTTCGGTGTGGGTGGGGCGGTGATCTCGACGCCAGCCATACGGCTGCTGGGGGCCTCCGCCGCAGTGGCCGTCGGCACGACGCTCCCCTCGATCGTTCCGGGTGCGGTCAGCGGCGCCGCCCGCTACCAGCCCCAGGGCCTCATCGACTGGTCGCTGGTGGCGGCCACGGTCCCGGCCGGGATCGTCGCCGCGGTGGCCGGGGCGGAGCTGGCGCACGTGCTGCCAGGCGGCGGCCATCCGCTGATGGTCATGACGGCGCTCATCCTGCTGTGGAGCGCCACTCGGCTGATCCGGGACCGGCCGTCCCGGCCCCGGTCCGGCCCCGTCGTCCCACCGACCGGTACCCGGCGCCTGGTCGCCACCGGAGGGATCGGCGCCGCCGCCGGCCTGTTGTCGGGCCTGCTCGGCATCGGTGGCGGCGTCCTGATGGTGCCGGGCTTCCAGGGCCTCCTCGGCGTACCCATCAAACGGGCCATCGCGACGTCCCTCGTCTGCGTGGGCTGCTTCGCCGTGCCCGGCACGATCACCCATTCGCTCAACGGCTCGATCGACTGGCGGTTCGCGTTCTGGCTGGCGGTCGGCGTCGTGCCCGGCGCGGCCCTCGGCGCCATCGTGGCCATCCGCGCCGATGACCACCGGCTGAGGGTCGCGTTCGGAACGTTCCTCGCCCTCGTCGCCGTCGCCTACGGGGCGGGCGAGGTGGCGGCGCTGTTCTGAGGCGCCGACGCCAGGACGAGCGCCCGCTGGAGGACGGCGTCGAGCATGTCCTCGGTGAGCCGGCCCGTGAACGTGTTCTGCTGGCTGGGATGGAACGAGCAGAGGACGACCCGCCCGTCGTCCAACGGCGCCTCGACGCCGTGGCCGAACCGCGGCCGGGGACGCAGGCCGACCACTCCCGCCAGGGCCTCGTACCCGAAGGCGCCGAGGGCGACGTAGACACGGGCCGACGTCAACGCCGCCAGCTCCCGCTGGAGGAACGGCCGGCAGGCGTCCCGCTCGGCCGGCGTCGGCTTGTTGGCGGGCGGTGCGCAGCGGACGGCTGCGGTGATGTACGCGCGGTACAGCTCCTGCCCGTCGTCACGGTGTCGGCTGAAGGGGAACCGGGCCAGGCCGGCCCGGTGGAGCGCCGCGTACAGCCAGTCGCCGGAGCGATCCCCCGTGAACACTCGCCCTGTCCGGTTGCCGCCGTGCGCGGCCGGGGCCAGGCCCACCAGCACGACGCCAGCCTCCGGGTCACCGAACCCGGGCACACCCCGGCCCCAGTACAGCTCGTCCCGGAACGCCGCCCTGCGCTCGGTGGCCACGCGCTCACGCCACGCCACGAGGCGGGGGCACGTCCGGCAGGCGATGATGTCGGCCGAGACCGCTTGCAGGCGGTCACCTGGTTCCACGGCATGATCCTCCCAGACCGAGTGAGGAGGCAGGCAGCCGTGGATCGACCGGCGGTGGTGATCGGGGCGGGCATCGTCGGGCTGGCGACCGCCCGGGCGCTCAGGCAGGCGCAGCCGAGCCGACGTGTCCTGATACTCGACAAGGAGGACGGCATCGCCCGCCATCAGACGGGGCGCAACTCCGGCGTCATCCACGCCGGCGTCTACTACAAGCCGGGTTCGCACAAGGCCCAGCTCTGCACCGCCGGTCGCCTCGCCATGGTCGAGTACTGCCGGCGACGCGGCATCCCCCACCAGGTGTGCGGCAAGCTGGTCGTGGCCGTCACGCCGGAGGAACTCGGGCGCCTCGAGACGTTGTACGAGCGCTGTGTCGCCAACGGCGTCCCGGTCGAGCGGGTGGGACCGGCGGGGATGCGGGACATCGAGCCCAACGTCGCCGGCGTCGCGGCGCTCCACGTGCCGGTGACCGGCATCGTCGACTACGCCGCGGTGAGCCGCGCCCTCGCCGAAGACCTCGAGGCCGACGGCGTCGAGATCCGGACGGCGACGCAGGTGCTCGGAGGGCGATCGCGCGCCGGCGAGATCGTCCTCGACACCACTCGCGGAGACGTGACCGCGGCAATGGTGGTCAACTGCGGAGGCCTGCACGCCGACCGCGTCGCCCGGGCCCTCGGAGCCACCGGCCTCGACGGCATCCGCATCGTGCCCTTCCGTGGCGAGTACTTCGAACTGGCGCCCGAGCGGTCCGATCTCGTTCGGGCGCTCGTCTACCCCGTCCCCGACCCGCGCTTCCCTTTCCTGGGCGTGCACCTCACCAAGGGCGTCGAGGGCCGGATCCACGCCGGTCCCAACGCCGTGCTGGCGCTCGCCCGGGAGGGGTACACCTGGCGGACGATCGACCGGGGAGACCTGGCCGAGACGCTGCGCTACCCGGGGTTCCGCCGGCTGGCCCGCGCTCATTGGCGGTCGGGCGCTCACGAGGTGGTCCGCTCGCTCAGCCGGCGTTCCTTCACCCGGGCCCTCCAGCGGCTCGTCCCTGCGGTCCAGATGGAGGATCTGCGCCCCGCGCCGGCCGGCGTGCGGGCCCAGGCGGTGCGCGCCGACGGCTCCCTCGTCGACGACTTCCTGTTCCATCGTGACGGGCAGGTCCTCCACGTGCTCGAACGCACCCTCGCCCGCCGCCACCGCGTCGCTCGAGATCGGCCGCATGATCGCCGACGAGCTGCTGGCCCCCGGCAGGATCGGCTCGACGCCCGGCCGGTAGCTTGGGGCCTCGCACCATGCCCCGAGCCAAGCCGACTCCCCCGACGCTCGTCCTCTTCGTCCGCCACGGCCAGACGCCCACGACGGGCACACTGCTCCCCGGTCGGGCCCGCGGGTTGCACCTGTCCGAGGAGGGCCAGCGCCAGGCAGACCTCGCCGCCAAGCGCGTCTGCGAGCTCAAGCAGGTCGACGCTGTCTATTCCTCCCCGCTCGAACGGGCGAGGCAGACCGCCGCGCCGATCGCTGCCGTGTGCGGACTGAAGGTGCAGACCGAGCGAGGTCTGCTGGAGTGCGATTTCGGCACATGGACCGGCAAGGAGCTCAAGGAGCTCGTGAAGCGGCCGGAGTGGGCCGAGATCCAGCGCTCACCGAGCGGCTTCCGCTTCCCGGAGGGCGAGAGCATGCTGGAGATGCAGGCCCGCATCCTCGGGTGCGTGCAGCGTCTCCGCGCCCGCCACCCGGGCGGCACGGTCGTCGCCGTCTCCCATGCGGATCCGATCCGGGCGGCAGTCAGCCACGCCATGGGCGCGCACCTCGACCTGTTCCAGCGCACGGTGATCTCCACGTGCTCGATCACCGCCGTGGCCTACGGCGGGAGCGGACCGGTGGTGCTCACGGTCAACTCCACCGGAGGCTCGCTCGCCGAGCTCCGACCCGCCTAGCGTGCGACCGGCATCGTGGCGATGAGCCCCAGCTTCGATCTCGGCGAGGTGGACGCGTTCACCGCCGGAACGGTGGGATCGCCGGGCCAGCGGGTGTTCTACCTGCAGGCCCGCGGCGACGGGCGGGTGGTCACGCTGAAGTGCGAGAAGCAGCAGGTGGCGGCGCTGGGTCAGTACCTCGAACGGCTGCTGCAGGACCTGCCGGCCCCGACCGAGGGACCGCTTCCCACCACGTTGGAGCTCATCGGACCGGACGAGGTGGCCTGGATCGTCGGGCAGCTCGGCGTGGCCTGGGAGGCCAACCTCGACCGGTTCCTCGTGACGGTGGAGGAGCTCGACGAGAGCGCGCTCGACGCAGGGGAGCAGGGCGAGGAAGAGGACGAGCCGTCGACCGCGGAGGACGCCGTCCTAGACCTCGGGCAGCTGCGGTTCGAGCTCACGCGGGGGCAGGCCCTGGCCTTCGCCGCCCGGGCGGCCGAGCTGGTCGCCGCCGGTCGGCCCGTCTGCCGCTTCTGCGGGCTTCCCATGGATCCCGGACGGACATCCCTGCCCCCGGATGAACTGAGCCCGATGGCAGCCGTGGCTCCTGACCGTTCGGCGCTCCCGATCCTGGAGTGCGGCGAGGTAGAGGTCGAGGGCCGCCTCCCGTGGAGCTCCAACGCCACGTTCCTCACGACCATCACCGCCGGCGACCGACGGTGCCAAGCGGTCTACAAGCCCGGCCGCGGCGAGCGCCCGCTGTGGGACTTCCCGCGCGGGCTGTACCGCCGGGAGCTGGCGGCGTACCTCCTGTCGGAGGCGCTCGGTTGGGGGATGGTCCCGCCAACGGTCATCCGGGACGGACCGCTCGGCGAGGGCTCGTTCCAGCTCTTCATCGAGGCGGACTTCGAGCAGCACTATTTCACCCTGTACGAGCAGCGCGAGGATCTCCATCCGCAGCTGATGGCCATGTGCGCGTTCGACATCCTGGCCAACAACACGGACCGCAAGAGCGGTCACGTGCTGCTGGGGCCCGACGGCCGCATCTGGGGCGTGGACCAGGGGCTGTGCTTCTCCGCCGACTTCAAGCTGCGCACGGTGATCTGGGAGTTCGGCGGCGAGCGCCTCGTCCGTCGCTGATCGCGACGTTCGAGCCGCTCGCATCGAAGGTCCCGCTCGAGCTCGCCGCCCTGCTCGACGACGACGAGGTCGAGGCGCTCCAGCACCGAGCCCGTCTGCTGGCGACCGAGCCGGTCCTGCCGGTCGACACCTCGGGTCGCCGGTACCCGTGGCCGATCGTGTGACCGACCCTCGCCCGAGAAAGCGCCGGCCGGCGGCCGCGAGCTGGGGCCGCCGATTCACGGAGCGCGGTCGCACGGTCCGGCGCGGTGACCGTGGAAGCGCCCGCGACCAGGAACTTCGTCTTGCGCCCATGTGATGGTGGCGTCGTCCATGCAGCTGGACAAAGCTCGCCGGAATGGACGGCGAGCGGGCGGCGGGTGAGCAGCTGAGGGGTGCCCAGGATCGGCCCGACCACCCGTCGGGGGCCACCGGCACGCTCGCTCCGATCGTCGCGGCGAGCTCGACCGCCCTCCTTCGCGGTGACGGACGCCGCGCAGCGGGTGCCAGCGCGCGGTCGGATGAGCCCGATGCATCCGAAGGAGACCACTTCACCACCATCGAGCGCCTGGTCGTGAGCCCGGCCGCCGGCCTCTTCGTGCCGGCCGATGGCCTCGAAGACGGATCGATCATCCGGACCGGCGACATCGTCGGTCGTGTAGCGGACCATGACGTGCGATCACCGTTCGAGGGTGTGCTCCAGACCTTCGTCGCCCTCGACGGCGAGCGCGTCAGACGGCGTCAGCCGATCGCCTGGCTCAGTCTGGTGACCTGAGGGCGCTCACCGGCCGGCTACCGCGCCCGCGGGCCAGGCTCGCCCGAGGCGAGCTGCGGCTCCGGCGGTGCGTGGGGAGCACCGGGTAGCCCGTGGGAGCGCAGCCGCGGGCGCCAGAACGTGGCGGCGAACGCCACGACGAGACCGAGCGATTCCACGAACGCGCCCGCGCCCGCGCCCGCGAACTGACGCCGGTAGAGCAGCGCATCGATGTGGTGGAGCGAGAACAGCCGTATCCCCGCGAAACAGATGATCGAGAACGTGATCAGTGCCATGGGCAGGTAGCGCCGCCGTCGCTCTGGCACCCGCCAGATCGAGACGAACACGGTGACGATCCAGGCCAGCGAGATGAAGCCACAGGCCATCGCCTGGTACTTCCGCCGGCTGTCGTACCAGCCCGTCGCCAGTGCCTCCTCCCGGCCCAGGGCCGTAATGATCTCGGCCACGTTCGCCGCCCGCCCGAACGCCATCACGAGGAACATCCCCGCGGTGAGGTACCAGAAGCGCGGCCAGAGGCTGGGGTTGTGGACGGCCCGCCTCGCTTCGCGCCTGCCTGCGAACACGGCAGCGATGGCCACCGCCAGGTACGCGAGCGCCCGCACGCCGTTCCAGTCCAGCCATCCCATCGTGCCGACCACGGTCAGGTGGCCCCGGCCAGCGCGCCGCCCTTCGCGCCGGCGCGGTCGATGCTCCCCCGGATCGCCTTCGCCAATGGGGCCGCGCTGAGAGGCTCGACCAGGCCGGAATGGTGACCGGCGACGACCTCGACGCTCAGGTCGCCCTTGATCCGCTCCCGCCACTGCATGTGCCACCGGCGATCGGGCAACTCCACGGATTCCTGCGTCCGGACGAGCAGTGCGTCGCCGCGCAGCACACCGCCGACGTATCGATCGTGCGCCTCCGAGTGGGCGTGGCGCAGCTCGGCGACACGCCGGTCCTCCGCTCGCCCCAGCCTCCGCACGACGAACTTCTCCCGGAGGATGCCCATCTGCCACCACACCGCGGCGAAGAGCCGGCCGTCACGCCAGTAGTGCGCGATGCGGCTGCTGATGTAGCGAACCAGGTTGACGCGGTCGCGGACCGCTCCGGGCGGGCCGTAGTCGACCAGGACCAGCGATGCCAGCCTCCTCGCCCGCCGCCTCCAGCTGGCGTGCCATCTCGAACGCCACCCAGCTGCCAGAGCAATGCCCACCGATGTGGTACGGGCCTGACGGCTGCACGTCCCGCATCTCCGACGATGTAGTGGGAGGCCATGTCCTCGACGGTCTCGATGCACGGGGTGATCGCTTTCCATCCCCTGGGGTTGGAGGATGTAGAAGGGCTGGTCAGGCCCGATGCAACGGGCGAGGTGGGCGAAGCTGAGGGCGGTGACGGTGTAGGGAGTCACGAAGAAGAACGCCGGGCGTGATCCCCGCGGGCTGGACCGGCACGAGCGAGGTCCACTGCGCGTCCGGTCGGTCCTGCTCGAGGAGCTCGGCGAACGACGCGATCGTCGGCGCCTGGAACAGGCTCGACAGCGGCGGGCGCTGGCCCGTCACCCGCTCCACCGCTGCGAACACCCGGATGGCGAGAAGGCTGTGGCCGCCGAGGTCGAAGAAGTCGTCGTCGATGCCGATGTCGTGGTGGCCCAGCACGTTGGCCCAGATGTCGATGAGCTGCGCGTGGAGGCGCGTTTGGGGTGGGCGTCGTTCCCGGGTGGTGGTGTCGCGAGGGTGGGGGGCGGTGGGGGAGCTGTTTGCGGTCGATCTTGTTGTTGGGGGTGAGCGGGAACGCGGTCCATGGCGACGTAACGACGACGGGATCATGTACGCCGGGCAGGCTGGTCCCAGGTGGTCGCGCAGCTCGGCGGGTCGAGCGGGTCGTGGACGGGGCAGGTAGTAGCCGACCAGGCGGACATCACCCGGCGCGGGCTCCCAGGTGGTCACACGGCGGCTTTGACACCTGGGTGGGTGGCCAGCGCGTGCTCGATCTCGCCCAGCTCGATGCGATGGCCCGCGGACCTTGACCTGATGGTCGCCTCGGCCGAGGAACTCGATGCGTGCCGTCGCTGCGCCAGCGGGCCATGTCGCCGGTCCGATACAGCCGGCCGCCGCTCCAGGTAAGGGGTCGGCGACGAAACGCTCGGCAGTGAGCTCCGGACGGTTCTGGTAACCGCGGGCCACCCCCTCGCCACCGATGTACAGCTCCCCCGGCACCCCCACCGGGACCAGCTCACCGGCGGGATCCAGGATACGGCACACGGTGTTGTCGATCGGCCGGCCGATCGGCACCGACCCCGCCTCGCCTTCGTGCAGCTCGAACACCGTCGACCAGACCGTCGTCTCGGTCGGCCCGAACATGTTCCAGACCGACGCCGCACCGCTCCACCAGACGATCGGCCAACTCCCGCGACATGGCCTCACCGCCGCAGAGGACCTTCAGATCCCGCCGCCCCCGACCAACCCGACTCCAACAGCATCGCCACGTCGTCGGGGTGGCCTGCATGACCGTGGCCCGCAGCACGACTCGATCAGCTCGCCCAGCGCCGACCGTCCGCGGCCTCGTCCGCGGACGCGATCACCACCTCCGCCCCCGTCACCAACGGCAGGAAGATCTCCAACACCGAGATGTCGAACGACAACGTCGTCACCGCCAGTACAACGTCCTCGGGCGACAACCCCGGCTCACGCTAGCATCGAGGCAGGAAGTTCACGACGTTGCGATGCTCGATCTCCACACCCTTGGGCACCCCCGTCGAACCCGACGTGTAGATGATGTAGGCCAGGTCACCGCCGACGTCCTCGAGCGGCTCGATCGGCTCCATCGCATCGCGCCGGCATCACCGTCGAGATCGACGACGAGCAGGTCCCAGGCGTTGACAGCCCCGGCGTCGTGGGAGTTCACGACCACCTGGCATTGGGCGTCCGAGACCATGAACTCCAAGCGCTCGCTCGGGAAGCCGGGGTCCAAGGGGAGGTACGCGCCGCCGGCCTTCAGCACACCGAGGAGCGCCGTCAGCATGGCCGGAGAGCGCTCCATCGCCACCCCGACGTAGTCCTCGGGTTGCACGCCCACCGACCTGAGGTACCGCGCCAGCTGGGTAGAGCGCTCGTCGAGTTGGCCGTAGGTCATCTGCTCGCCGCCCATGCGAACGGCCACCGCGTCCGGCGTCGCCTCGGCCTGCCGCTGGAACAACTCGTGCACCCGTGCGGCACGATCGAACGCCACATCGGTGCGGTTCCACCCGTCGCACGAGCGTGGACCGCTCCTCGGGCGCGAGCACGTCGATGAGCCCCACCGGCGTCGACGGCGAGCGCACGGCCTCGCTCAGGAAGGCCTGCCAGTGGGCGACGAACCGCCGCCGCGCTCGCCAGATCGAACAGGTCCGTGCTGAACTCCAAAACGCCCGTCGTGCCCGCGGCCGTCTGGTTGAGGGTCATCGACAGCTCTGACTCGACTGCATCCCGTTCGACAGCCACTGGCTCGGCGGTCAGCCCTTCGAGCTCGGCGGAAGGGATGGGCATGTTGTTGAACACGAACATCGTCTGGTAGATCGCGGCCCGGCTCAGGTCTCGTGCCGGGTTGAGGGCCTCGACGATGCGGTCGAAGGGGGCGTCCTGGTTCGCGAACGCGCCGAGGACCGTCTGCTTCACGACGTCGAGCAGCTCAGCGAAGGAGGCGGACGGATCGACCGGCACCCTCAGCGCGAGCGTGTTCATGAAGAGCCCGATCAGATCGACCGTTTCCGCTCGTGCCCGGTTCGCCGCGGCCGAGCCGATGACGATGTCGTCCTGACCACTCCACCTGGCCAGGACGGCCGCATAGGCGGCCAGGAGCGCCACGAACGGCGTCACACCCGAGGCGCGGCTGATCTGCCTGACGGCGTCCATGAGGTCGTCCGGCACGGAGAAGTTGACGGCGCTTCCCCGGTAGGTCCGGACCGGCGGCCGGGGATGGTCCGTGGGCAGATCCAGCGGCTGACAGCCAGCCAACTGGTGACGCCAGTAGCCGAGTTGCTCCTCGATCTCACGGGATCCGAGATGCTCCAGCTGCCATGCCGCGTAGTCGGCGTACTGGATCGGCAGCTCGGGCAGGTGTGGTGCAGCTCCCCGGACGGACGCGGAGTACAGCTCCGAGAGCTCGCGGATCATCGCGTGCGACCGACCAGCCGTCGGACACGACGTGGTGGATGGTCGTCACGAGGAGGTGCGTGTCGTCGTCCGTGCGCAGCAGCCGAGCGCGTAGCTTCAACCCGTCGGCCAGGTCGAACGGACGCGAGAGCTCCGCCCGGACGAGGTCGTCGATCAAGACCGCCCGCTCGTCCTCGGGCACCGCGCGCAGGTCGTCCCCGGCTCAACAGGAATGGGACGGGTTCCCTGACCCGCAGGAGCGTCGCCCCGTCGGCGGGGACGAAGTCCGTGCGGAGCGCCTCGTGCCGGCGCACGATCTCCCCGAACGCCGCCGCCAGCGCATCGGTCCGCAACGGTCCGGTCAGGCGCAGCACCAACGGGAGGTTGAACACGGCGCGGCCCGGGTCGAAGGCCTCCAGGAACAGGAGCCGTTGCTGTGCCGAGCTGGCGTGGTGCACCTCGCCGGGCTCCCGCCTCGGGATGGGCGCGAGGGCGTCAGATGCTCCAGGCCGGGCGACGGCCCGGCCGGCCGGTCGCAAGGGAAGGAGCAGCGTGGATCGGCCGACCGCCGACCTGACGCTCCACAAGCGCGGCCAGCATCTCGACGAGTCCGGCGATCGAGGGTTCCTCGATAACCTCCGACGAGTCGACGGCGACACCGAGCGCAGCGGCGAGCTGCTTGCTCAGTTCGACGATCATCATCGAGTCGAGCCCGAGCTCCATCAGACCTAGCTCGGGCCGCACGGCCTCGGGTGCCAGCCCGGCCATGTGGACGATCCGCTCGTGGACGAGTGTCTCGATGGCCTCGAGCAGCTCGCCGGCGGGCAGGGTGGCAAAGCGTCCAGCATCCCCTTCGTCGTGGGCAGGCGCTGGCGGCGGGGCCGGCTGCCGAGCGCTCGATTCGCGCGCGCCGCCGGCCGGTCACCGGGGTCGACGACGACTAGCGGTCCGGCGCGTTCGGCTCGAACCAGTGACGCTCCCGCTGGAACGGATACGTGGGCGCCGGGACCTTGGCCGGCGGGTCACGGTGGACCGCGGCCCAATGCGGTCGGCATCCCGCGGCCCACAGACCGGCAAGTGCGGCCGCGATCTGCTCGTCGTCGTCCACCCCGGGCTGCAGCGACGGGAGAAGGGCATGCGTCGGCGCCGCCGAGGTCGCGCAGCGTGCCGAGCAGCACCGGCTGGGCACCGAGCTCGACGAACGTGCCCACGCCCGCGGCCAGCAGTGCGGTGGCCGCATCGGCGAACCCAGTCTCCTGCGCGAGCACCTTCCTCCAGTGGTCGCGATCGCCGCCACGCTGCTGGTCCGCCCCGCCCACCGAGGAGACGAACGAGATCGACGGCGAGCCGAACGTGACCTCGTGCACCGCGGCCGGGCCCTGGAGCACGAGCCGCGAGCGCGTCCTCAAGGCTGAGCACGCCGGCGACACATGCCGCGGCCACTTCGCCGACCGACAGCCCGGACACGACGGTCGGCTCGATGCCCCACGACCGCCACAGCGCGGCCAGGCCGAACTCCAGCGCGAACGTAGCCGCCGCCACACCGGCCGGGGTGTTCACGACCGCGCCGGCCGCCTCTTCACCCGAGAGGAGCTCGCGCAGCGGCACCGGCAGGGCGTCGCCGAGGAGCTCGTCGCACTCGTCGATGGCACGGCGGAGCTCCGACTCGCGCTCGATTAGCCGGCCAATGCCGCGGGTGCGGGGCGGTGACACCGGGGAACACGAAGGCCACCTTGGGAGGTCCCGAGGCGACGCGCCCGGTCACCACTCCCTCGGTCTGATCCCCGGCCAGCCACGACCGCAGGCGCGCGGCCGCCACCCCCGGCGAGTCGGCGACGACGGCGAGACGGTGACCGAGCCCGGCCCGGCCGGTCTGTGTCGTCCACGCTAGGTCGACCAGTGACGGTTGCTCGCCGCTCCAGGTGATCGGCGAAGCGGGACGCAAACGTCGCGAAGTCCCGCCTCGTTGGCCGCAGAGAGCGTGAGCACCTGCGGCGCGGCGCTCCGCGGCCGCCGGGGCGACTGGTGGTCGGGCGCCTCCTCGACGATCACGAGGTGGGCGTTGGTGCCGCTGAAGCTGAACGCGCTCACGCCGGCCCGCCGAGGGCGCGCCGCCGCGGCCAGGGCGTGGCATCGGTGTTCACCGACGACCGCGACGGAGGCCCAGTCGATGTGCGGCGAGGGCTCGCCGCAGGTGCAGGTGGGCGCGGGAGCTCTGCCGCGTGCTGGAGCGCGAGCGCGACCTTCATCAGACCCGCCACGCCGGCCGCGGCCTCGAGGTGGCCGATGTTCGTCTTGACCGAGCCGACGCAGGAGCGGCGATCCGCGACGGCCGCTCACGCCGAAGACGGCGGCGAGCGCCCGCACCTCGATGGGATCGCCGAGCGGCGGTGCCGGTGCCGTGCGCCTCGACGTAGTCGACGTCGGCCGGCGTCGCACGCCGGCGTCGGCGAGCGCCTGCCGGATGACCGCCTCCTGCGCCGGCGCCGTTCGGCACGGTGAGCCCGCTGCTGCGGCCGTCGTGGTTGACGCCGCGCCGCGGATCACGGCGAGGATCCGGTCGCCGTCGGCCAGGGCGTCGGAGAGCCGCTTGAGCACGACGATGCCGCAGCCCTCGCCGCGGACGTAGCCGTCGGCGCGCGGCGTCGAACGTCTTGCAGCGCCCGTCGGGCGACAGCGCGCGCGCTGCGCAGAGGCATGATCGTCGCTCGGGCGTCGAGCATGAGGTTGACGCCGCCCGCCAGGGCCAGCCGCACTCGCCCGCTCCGCAGCGCCTGGCACGGCGAGGTGCGACGGCCACGAGCGACGAGGAGCAGGCGGTGTCGACGGCCAGCGCTCGGCCCCGCAGCCCGAGCAGGTACGAGAGGCGGCCGGCCGCCACGCTGGGGGCGATCGCCGGTGCCCGAGTACGCGTCGCTCTCGGCCAGGCCGATCGCCGCGCACGCTGCAGGCTGGCGTAGTCGTACGGTGCCCGATGCCGACGAAGACGCCGGTCGGCGACCCGGCGAGCCGTCGGGCGCGACGCCGGCGTCCTCGAGCGCCTCCCAGGCGACCTCGAGCAGCAGGCGCTGCTGGGGTCCATGCTCACCGCCTCCCGCGGCGAGATGCCGAAGAAGTCGGCGTCGAATCCTCGATCGGTCCGGTCGAGGAAGCCGCCCTGGTCCGTGTAGATCGCTGCCCGGGGTGCCGGCGTCGGGGTCGAGTAGCAGGCCTCGATGTCCCACCGTGCCGGCGGGACTCGGGTCGACGGCGTCGACGCCGTCTCGGAGGAGCCGCCAGAAGGCGTCGGGCGAGTCACGACGCCCCCCGGGAACCGGCAGCCAGCGCCGATGATGGCGATCGGCTCGATGCGCGGCCCTCTCCACGCGGGCGAGCCGCTCGCGCATGTCCTTCAGCGCGGCGAGTGACCGTCGCAGGGCCTCGGCGGATGGCGTGGCCTCGGTCATGGTCGGTGTTCGGTGACGTCGTCCTTCATGGCGACCGGTCGAAGCGGGCCGCCACAACCGATCCGGCGCGCGCGCGTCACGATGCCTCTTCCCACAACGTGGATTCGAACGCGCCCATCTCCCCGCTCCTCTGCCGCGTGACCTCGCTATTGTGGTCCGGCCCCGTCGAGGCAGCGACGGCCGCGGTGCTCCCGGCACGGAAACCACGCTGCGCGCGGCTGGATCGGACACCGCCGCGGGTCGCGTGTCACTGACGGTGGTCGCCGCGGCCCGTTGGATCGGTCACTGGCAGTCGTTCGGTGCCGGCAGGCCCTGCAGCCGGTCGCGGGTGAAGGCGACGACGTCCGCAAACGCATCGTCGATAGAGTTCCAGTGACCTCGACCTTGGTAAACCGTGTACGAAGCCGTCACCCCGACGGCGCAGTAGCGCTGGAGCAGCTGGTCGGTCAGCTCGACAGCCTCCTCGCTGCCGTTGTAGATGAACACGGGCACCGAGGTGAACCGGTCGCCTGTCCGGTTGGCGGCGAACGCGGCTTGCCACCTTGGACCGTGAGCGGCAGACCCTCGAAGGTGGCGACGAGGTTGTAGTCGGCGAAGAGGTTGAGCGCGTCGTTTATGCAACTCGTGCTGGCGACCTCGAGCGCCTCGTGGCCGGCGTGCGCTCGAGCAGCGGTCGTCCGAGGCCAGCTCGGGGTAGCCGGCTCGCAGCCCGGCGATGATCATCGGGATGTACCCCGCCATGGGACGGACCATCGTTCATGAACTGAAGCAGGGGTGTGAGATCCGATGACGGGGCACCGGCGACGGCGCCCACCAAGTTGACCTCGGGCGCGTATGTCGGTTGCAGCTCGGCGGCGAAGGCCGCCGCCGCGCCGCCCTGGGAGTGACCCCAGGCCACCGCCGGCGAGTCTGCGGTCACGCCCGTTCCCTCCAGGTGTGCGCGGCGGCGCGAATGGCGTCGAGCACGTTGCGCCCGGCGGCCTGGCTGGTCAGGTAGGCTGATCCCCCGGTGTTCCGAGACCCTCGTAGTCGGCCGCGACGATCGTCATGCCCATCGCCGCCATCGCCGGCAGGAGCGTGACCTCGTGCCCGGTCCCCCCCGTGAGCTGGTCGGTGATCGCGGACTGGTCGCCCATGCCGGTCGTGCTGTGCGCGTACTGAACACCGGGCGGTCGCTGCCTGCCTCGCCCGTATCGACCTGGGCGCGATAGTAGCCGAGACAGCAATACGTTTTTTTTTTTTTTTGCCTGGTACTGAGTTCAGTTACGTATTGCTCAGCGAGCGCACCAGGCCGAAATGGCCGGTGTGCCGGCGTCCGTGACGAGTGCAACGTCGCGCCCAGCGGCGAGCAACCGGCACACGGCCCGCGCGGCCGTACGCTCGTTGTGCTCGTGAATCGGGGTGAGTCGTGCCACGATGCCATGATGCGCAAGGAGCCGCTCGGTATCGCGCGTGTCTTCGGCGAAAACGATATCCGCCGCTCGTAGCGTGTCAAGTGCTCGTAAGCTAATGTCCCTAAGGTTTCCGATCGGTGTAGCGACTACATATAATTTGCCCTGTCCCCCGCCTTTCGCATGATGCTCCTCGCTCATCGCCGCTCGCGCGTGTTAGGGCTCGCGTTCCTCTGTGCCAGCGCGGCATTCTCCTGTGCACCGATCAAACCGGCAACCTCGCCGAGGCCCGCACCGACTGCAAAAATTCCAGCACCGGTTGTATCCGCGCCGTTTCCGCCAGAGCAGGCGATCGCGACTGCGCCGCAGACTTTACCGGCCATCCCACCACCCGCGGTGCCCATGCCGCGCGGAGCCGCTGTCACGCTTCTTCTGCCCCTCGATGCACCGGACTTCCGCTCCGCAGCAGAAGCCCTCAGGCAGGGCTTCATGGCGGCGATGCAGACCGAGGACCGCAAACTCGACGTGGCGATTCGGCGCACTGATGCGGGTACAGAACGCGTACTCGTCGAGTACGACGCGGCAGTCGCAGCGGGCACACGGCTCGTCGTAGGCCCGCTCACGCGAAGCGGCGTCGCAGCGCTCTCGGCGAGCGGTCGCATTGCGGTTCCCACGCTCGCGCTGAATCAACCGCCGGCCGGTGTTCTGCCTCGTTCACTGTACGCGTTCGGGTTCTCGGTCGAAGCGGAGGCGCGCCAGATCGCGCGTCAAGCCTGGGATGACGGGATCCGTGTTGCGTCGGTAGTGAGCAGCACAACGCCGCTCGCACGCCGCAGTCGTGAGGCGTTCGTCGAGGCGTGGGGCGCGCTGGGCGGGCGCATCGCGCGAATCATCGAGCTTCCCGCCGAGGCGAATCTGCTGCAGATTCGGGAATTGCTCGATCGAGATTCGCCCCAAGCGGTGTTCTTGGCGGCGTCCGGGGATCGTGCGCGGTTGTTGCGGCCGTATATCGGACGCGTCCCAGTGTATGGGACATCTCAGATCAACTCGGGCGACGATCCGCTCAAGAACTTCGACCTGAACGGCGTGCGGTTCGCCGAGATGCCCTGGCTCGTGCGCCTGGAGGATCCCGCGATCGCACGCTATCCGCGCCCTGAAGGGTTCGACGGCGATCTCGCACGCTTCTACGCGCTCGGCATCGATGCGTTTCAACTGGCTGCCGCGCTGCTCGAGGGCAGGCGTTCGTTCGTTCTGGACGGCGTGACCGGCCAACTCGTCGTTTCGGACGGCGGAATCGTGGAGCGCCGCTTGGTTGCCGCCACGTTTCGGGATGGCCACTGCGTGGCGCTCGAGTGAAAACGGCCAAGCAAATCACTGGCGATGCCGCCGAGGAGATCGCGGCGCGCTTTCTCGAACAAGCAGGGGCTCTCGATCGTCGCGCGGAATTGGCGCTGCCGAGGCGGTGAGATCGATCTCGTCGCGCGGGACGGCCCGACACTCGTGTTCGTCGAAGTGCGGATGCGACGCTCCGAGGCTTTCGGCGGAGCACGGGCGAGCGTGACCTCGGCGAAACAACGCCGGATACTGCTTGCGGCGCGTCTCTACCTCGCTGGTTATGGAACGAGGGGCTACGCCCGTCGTAGCTCCCCAAGTCAGGGAAAACCGCCGCGCGCCTCGACGGCGCCCGGCGATTTCCTCGCCAGCGAGCAAGATCAACCGTGCCGCTGCGACGTCGTGCTGCTAGACGGCGTCGAGGGCGGCGTGGTCGATTGGTTGCAGGATGCGTTCGGCGAGTAGGGAATGCCTGAAAAAGACCACGAGACGTCGCGAGGGAGCCGCTGCTGACGAGCGAGCAAGGACAACAGGAATCAGCCTTACACCGCGATGAACTCGCGATGCCATCAGCCGAAAGACCGTCGGAGCTTCCATAGCGGTTCCGTTCTCCGACTGATCGCGACCTGTGCAACCGTCATCGCAGCGGCGGCGACGGCGCAAGAAGTGAAGCTCCTCGTGCAGAGCTCGCCGCTTGCCGGCTTTCGCTACCACGAAGCGAAAGCCGTCTGGCAAGAGCTAAAACTCGGCGACCGACTGGCGTTGGTGCGCGAGCCCGCCAACCCGCACGACTCGAACGCGGTCCGCGTCGAGTGGCGCGGCCGCCTGCTTGGCTATGTGCCGCGCGCCGAGAACGCCGCACTCGCCTGGGCGATGGACCGCGGCGAAGCCGTCTCCGCTCGCATCAGCGTATTGCGCGCGCATCCCAATCCGCGGCTGCGGGTCGAGTTCGAAGTCTTCGTTGAGTGATCGGTCATTTCTTTGGCGGTAGAATCGCCGCGGTCCATAAGCCTTCTATGTCGATCGATCTCGTCGCCCGCATCAGCCGGCACTTCGCGGAGAGCGCCCAAACGAAGCTTGCCGCCGTCGATGCGCTCGCGCAACCCATCGCGCACGCCACGGAGCTCATGGTGCGGTCGCTGTTGGGGAACGGCAAGATTCTCGCCTGTGGTAACGGCGGGTCCGCCGCGGATTCGCAACACTTCGCGGCGGAGTTGCTCAACCGTTTCGAGCGCGAGCGCCCCGGGCTTGCCGCCCTGGCGCTTACCACCGACTCTTCGACGCTCACCTCGATCGCGAACGACTACGACTATAACCAAGTGTTCTCGAAACAGGTCCTCGCGCTTGGACAGTCGCAAGACTGTCTGCTCGCGATCTCGACCAGCGGCAATTCAGCAAACGTCGTGGCCGCAGTCCGCGCGGCTCATGAGCGCGGAATGAAAGTCGTCGCGCTCACTGGACGTCGCGGTGGCGCGCTGGGAAGCGCGCTGGACGCGGCCGATGTCCACATCTGCGTGCCGCACCAATCGACCGCGCGAATTCAAGAAGTCCATCTGCTCGTCCTGCACTGCTTGTGCGACGGCATCGATTGTCTCCTGCTCGGAACTGAGGAAACGCCATGAATCGTCCTTCCATCGCATTGCTGTTGCTTGGCGCCACCCTTTGCATCACGGGTTGCGTACCGCTCATCGTCGGTGGGGCGGTCGGCGGCACCGCCTTGGTCGCGTCGGATCGGCGCCAGACAGATGTTCAGCTCGCGGATGAACGCATCGAAAGCCAAGTGCAAAACCGCATCGAGAACAGCCTGAAGAACCAGGCGCGCGTCGAGGTCACGGCCTACAACAAACAGGTGCTGCTCGTTGGCGAGGCGCGGGACGAGGCGCTCAAGCAGGAGGCGGAACGGATCGCGGCTGCGGCTTCCGATGTGAAGAACGTGGTGAGCGAGATTCAGATCGGAGCGCCGCGGCCAGCCGGAGCGCGTTCGACCGATGCCTACCTGACGAGTGCGGTAAAGGCCCGCTTCGTCGGGGAGGGCAAGTTCAATCCCGTACACGTGAAGGTGGTTACCGACGCCGAGACTGTGTACCTCTTGGGATTGGTCACGCGGAAAGAAGCCGATGACGCGACGAATATCTCCCGCCATACGAGCGGGGTAAAGAAAGTCGTGCGCGTCTTCGAGTACATCGCGCCTCCCAACACTCCCGCCCCGCCTCCGCCCGCAAAGTGATCTAGCGGTGGTGGGCTCATCCCGCGAGTGCCGGGCTAAGCGCTTCCGCGTCGAAATTCTGAACAGCCCTCCCTGAGCAAACCCGGGGCGCGCTTGCCTCCAGCAGAGCACTCCTCAAGCCGGCCCGAATATGACATTTGGATTAGACTCCGCTCCTCAGGGGCTGCGGGCTGCGCCGGGGGGGCGCCCATGATGCTCTATCCCGAGATTTTCAAGTCGCTAGAGCGCGTCCGTTGGAGCGTTGAAAGCGATGTACCGTGGGATGAGTTCGACCGCGCGCGACTCTCGATTGAGCAAGCGCAGACGATCAAGATGAACGCCATCACCGAATGGGCCGCACTGCCCGCGACGGAGATGTTTCTGCGCGACAACCCCCATGACAGCGACTTCTCGGCGTTCATGTCGGTGTGGTTCTTCGAAGAGCAGAAGCACTCGCTGGTCCTGACCGAATATCTGCAGCGCTTTCATCCCGAGCTTGCCCCTACCGAGGCCGAGCTGCACGCCGTCCGCTTCCGCTTCGATCCGGCGCCGGTGCTCGAGACATTGATGCTGCACTTTTGCGGCGAGATCCGGCTCAACCATTGGTATCGGCGCGCGTCGCAGTGGCATACCGAGCCGGTCATCAAAGCGATTTACCGGTTGATCGCGCAGGACGAAGCCCGTCACGGCGGCGCCTACCGCCAATACATGGCGCGCGCGATCGACCGTTTCGGCGATGAAGCCCGCGCCGCATTTGCGAAGATGGGCATGCTCATGGCGAGCCCGGGTCGCATCGGCAAGCCGCTTCATCCCACCAACCTGCACGTCAACAAGTCGATGTTCCCCAATGACACGGTGCAATCGAAGCTCCCTGATCCCCAATGGCTGGAGCGGTGGCTGGACGAGCAAATCAAGTTCGACCAAGTCTGGGAACAGAAGGTGGTCACCGTCATCCTGAATAATCTCTCGCTGCTGCTCCAACACACGACCAGCACGGTGCAAGAGCTGAACCAGTATCGCCGGGACCTGGCGCGAAAGATGGCCGCCAGAGATGCGATCAAGTTGCGGGCGGCGTGAGGGTTTCGCGCGTGGTTATGACGAGGGGCATTTGTTAGGTGGAAGGGAGACCGCAAGAGCACTTCCGTAGCCCTCGTAGCTCTCCAAGTTTGGGAACATCGCCACCACGCCGCAAGACGTGGACGCTAGCTGATGCCTCTGACCTTCTATTACGGGGCAGGGTCGCCGTATACGTGGCGGGTATGGCTCGCGCTCGAGCACAAGCGCATCCCGCATGAACGCAAGGTCCTCTCTTTCGCTGCGGGCGACTGAAGAAACCGGAGTACCTCGCCATCAACCCACGCGGCAGGGTGCCCGCGATCGTCGATGGCGACGTAACGCTTTACGAGTCCGCGGCGATCCTCGAATACTTCGAGGAGGCCTATTCCCGCCACGGAGACCACTGTTCCTCGAGACGACGCGGGACCGTGCGCTCGTACGACGGTTGGTGTGCGAGGCGGATAGTATTTCGCTCCGGTCGCGTTCAAGCTATTCCGAAACGTGGCTCTCACCTCGCCCGACGAGTGGCGAGCCGAGCGCATCGCCGCGGCGCGGGCAGCCTGCCTGACCGAGTTGGAAAATTGGGCACCCGGGATTCGCGGTGATTATCTCTGCGGCGCGTTGTCCGCTGCGGATTACACGTTGTACCCGCTCGTCGCGCTCATGCTACGCAACGAGCGGAAGAAGCCAGACCTCGGACTCCGCGAGCGGCTGCCGCACGAGATCGCCGGCTGGATGCAACGCGTCGAGAGCTCCCCTCTCTTTCCGCAGACTTGGCCAGCGCATTGGAACTGACGCCACAGCGCGCCGCGGTTTCTTTCGAGCATAAGCTGTGCGCGGAGCAAGAGTTCGCCGCCCGGGCGGCGTGCCTTCCGCGCCCGCTCGTGTTCACAAACGGCGTGTTCGACCTGCTGCACCGAGGGCATGTTACGTATCTCGCGCAAGCGCGCGCGCTTGGCGCAAGCCTGGCGGTCGGCGTCAATTCGGACAACTCGGTGAAGCGCCTGGGCAAGGGTGAAGATCGCCCCCTCAACACACTCGCGGACCGAATGGCGGTGCTCGCCGCCTTGGAGTCGGTGAGCCTCGTGACCTCGTTCGATGACGATACGCCGCTTGCCCTCATTCTCGCGTGCCGGCCGGAGGCCTCGCGAAGGGCGGCGATTGGAAGGTCGCCGACATCGTGGGCGCATCCGAGGTACAAGGCTGGGGAGGCAGCGTCCACTCGATTCCCTTCGCGTACGAACGCTCGACCACCCGTCTCCTCGCGCACATCCGGCGCGGCGGCGATTAAAGGGCGGCGTGCCCGACGCACCCATCGGGGCTTACTTGCGACTCCGGAGAGCTTGCAATTAGCGGTGTTCGCCCCCTTACAGCCGGGCGCATGACGAAGCTGGACTTCGCTTGCGAAGAACGCGACGTCGACGGCCGCTGCTAATCGCTTACGCAGTCTACGGCTGCACTTCGATCGAGCGGAACGTCGTGCGCTCGATGCGCAATCCATCCGTTCGTGCTTTCGCGACGATGTCGATGCCGTGAATTCCTGCTTGGCTGGGTCTCCATGCGGCCGTCATCTCCGCGCCGCTTTCCCGCAGATCGAGTTTGTCCGATCGACCGTTCGGTTGATGGACGACCGCTTCCATCGAGACATCCTCGAGTGATTTCCCGGGTAACTCCAGCGCAGCGAACAGGGTTACCGTTTGACCGCGCGCGGGAGCCATTGGCTAGCGCGCGCGGGTAACAGGGCAACCCCGATCACTCGCGCGGACAAGGCAAACTCCGCGCCGAGCCGCGGGGACGCTCGGCGGGTGACGTCGAGGGCCGGGCTTTTGGATTCTGGAAACCATAGCCCAGGTACGCCAGTGAGGTTGGATCTTCCACTTTGATCAGTCCATGCTGCTCGGGCGTCAAGGTGATCACATTGCCGCTAGCACCCCGAACGGTCACATCCAACGAATCGACTGGGGTCGAACCGCGCGAAGCTCGCAATCGCGACTTGATCGAGATTGACCTCGACTTCCGTCGTGCCGCCCGCCTCCACGCGACCCTTGAAAACTTGCGTGAACTGCGCCGGAATGCTCGAGTCGGCTTCGACCTGTGGATCGTTCTCGTCCGGAAATTCGCCTGCTCGCTTCTGTAGTGCCGGAGAGACGAATTTGCTGAAGACATCGTCCGATTTGGTCATGTCCGTGTGCAGGACCGGAAGTCTGCTCACCGTTCCGGGAATCGCCGACGCGCTATTGAGGCCGACGACCAAGTCACTCGGAACGCCGCTGCACGGCGCTTTGAAGCCGTCGACGATCGGGTCGCCGGCGAGCATGTAGAACGGCACGCCGTTCCGGCGGATGACAGTCGGATTGAAGATTTGCCGCAGATATGCGGGCCTCAGCTCGAGAGAAGCCGGACCGAGAAATCCCAGGGCCGAGGCTCGTCCTGAGCAATCCGAGCCACCGTGAGGCGGACCGAGCATCGCGAGTTGCACGACGTCCCGACTTGGCATCAGACGAGCGATGTAATAGCGCGCGATCAGTCCGCCCATGCGATGCGCGACGAGATCGACCATCTCCGCAGCGGAGGCTTTCTTCACTCCCGCGATGTAACGACCGAGGATCGCGGCGTTCTCGGGCAGGGCCTTGGTTCGGCTGGTTGGTCTCGCAAGGTCGCCCATATTCGTCACGCCTCCCGCTTTGCCATCCCCTACTGCAAAGCCCTCGAGGGCCCAATGGCGCTGGAAATCCATCCGGCCTTGTATAGGCTAGCCAGGTCGATGCCATTCGCCATGAATCCGTGCACGAGGACAACGGGCCTGGGGGTGACGCCGATCTCAACTGCAACCCGTTCCTTGCCGCCGAGGGATTCAGCACTGATCGTGCGCTTCGATTTTGGCTGGCCAGCCGCGGTCCAATACCATCCAAGCGCACGCAATTCGTCCGTTTCGCAACTCTCGCCGCCACGTGGAATCGTGCACTTGCCGATCGGTTGCTCTACGTCATCGAGGTGAAAGAGCACTTCGATGAGTCGACTCGCTGGCTCGGAAAGAGCCACATGTAGCTTGATGGTGTTTCCATCGGTCAACGAAGCGATCGTACTGGCGGTCCGGCTCTTTGCCGACAGCTTCAGATTCATGTCCGCATGCGCCCCGACAATAGGCAACGAGGCAATGAGTACAAGACACATACGCGTCCGGGCGGCCGGGCCAGCGCCCCACGCTATCGTGCTCATGAGCTTGGGCACTCCTTCCTCGGACAAGCAAACAGCCTTTCAGCTCCAACACGCGGGCGCGCGCGGCTGGGGGCGCGTGGCCGCGCCGATGGGACACCCGCGCGCGCCGCGACGCGGACATCGCTCACGCCGAGCCTCCTGGCACTCGGCGGCGCGATCGTTCGCCGCCTCCTCCGTGCTGAAGATCCCCAGCGAGATCGCGTTGCGGAAGCCGGGCTCGTCGGTAATGACGGAAGCATCTTCGACGCCTCGTTTCTTGAGTTCCGCTTCTCGCTGCACAGCGGCCTGGCGGGTGGCGGGCGGTGCCAGATAAACCCACCACCGGGCGGGCTCCTCCGCGCGCCGCTGCGTCACTTTCTGAGTGCTGGCAATAGGGCGATTTCTCCCTCGGCGCGCTTCGCCTCGAGAGCGGCGACCGGGGGGAGGGCGTCGGACGCGGTGCCGGGAGACGTCCACCGCCAGCCGTTGCACCTCGGCGGGACTCACTAATCTGATCTTCTCCGGCTGGATCTGCTGCTGGAGCGGGTGCCGCATTGCGCCCGATCACGTTCTCGGTGTAGTACCGCGAGGCGAAGAAGAGCACGTTCGCCAGCACGAGCAACAGAAAAACCCGTCTCATGCCGCCCCCCGCAAACTGACTTCAGCCGCATGGAAGCGCTCGGGACCGGCGCGCAGTCTCCACGATGAGCGCGCCATCCTCCGCGATATCCCTGGCGACTCCGTCGACTGCCCGTTGGGGACCGATAACCCGCACAGAGGCTCCTTGGTACGCATGCCGGTGGAGCCATTCGTCGCGGAACGGGCCAAAGCCGGTTCGCGCGAACTCGTCGAACGCTCGAGCAAGCTCGGCGAGCAACCGCGCGAGCACGAGGTTGCGCCCGAGTGGCGCGCCGCTCGCAGCCAGGTCGGCGACCGGCTGTCCGATCGCGCGACGCAGCGCTGCGTCGAGATGCATGCTGATGCCGATGCCGGCCACTGCCGCGGTCGGACCGTGCGGCTCGCCTGAAATGTCGATCAGGATGCCGCCGAGCTTAGTGCCGTCGAGCATCAGGTCATTGGGCCACTTGAGCGCAACACCGCGGATGCCAAGTCGAGTCGAGTGCGCGCGCGCAGGCGACGCCTGCCGCGAGCGACAATCCACCGAGAGCCGCCGCTTCGCGATCGAACCGCCACAGGATCGAGAACGTGAGGCTCGTGCCGAGTCCGGAACACCAGCTCGCACCACGCCGCCCGCGCCCAGCGCGCTGCAACTCACAGACGACCGCGGCACCTGCAGGCTCGCCGCGGTCGGCGCGCGCGGCGAGCCACGTATTGGTGGAAGCGCATTCGTCGACAACTTCGAGTCGGATCGTCGGCGCGCAGTTGTTCAGTGCGCGCTCGACGGCCCCTGCGTCAAGCACATCGGAGGCTCTAGCGAGACGCAACCCGCGCCCGCGCGTCGTTACCACCTCGAGTCGTTGCGCCGCCAACTCGCGCAACGCTCGCTCTACCATCCGGCGAGAGAGCGCGAGCGCAACGCCGACCTCCGCGCACGTCCGCGTGCGGCCATCCGCGAGAAGCCGCAACACCGCGAAGCTCGAGGCATACATTGTGCGGCGCTCTAGCCCGGATGTCTCAGAGGGATTCGGGATGAATCCGCAAATGACACTCGGTTGAGGCGTTGGTCTATCTTGTCTCGCTCGTCCAGCTCCACTGCCTCACGACATTGCGCCGCAGTTTGCGGACCTCCTATCGCATCGTTTGCGCGATGCAGTGCAGGCCCTCGAGCACGACATTGTCGTGCAAGCGGAACGCGAGCGAGAGGCGCGGCGCAAGCGAGCGCGCCGCGCCTCCTGAAGGATGCAGACGAGCGCCGCGGGATGCTTCGCCAAATGCATGTGGTGTAGCCGCTCGACCGCGCCGGCGAGGGCGTGCTGGCAGCCGGTGACGATCGCGTCCACGGTTTGCGTCGGGTGCTCGACGAACTGCCCGTCGGCGTCCGGGAGCGCCGATGTGCCTTCGTGCAGCGAGCGGATCATGGACCCGACGCCAGGCAGAATCACGCCTCCGGTGAAGTCGCCGCTGCCGGTGACGAAGTCGATCCGTGGTCGCGGTACCGCAGCCGACGACCAGCACCGGACGTCGGCCAACCAGCGCACGGGCGCCGATCATCGCCGCCCATCGGTCCGAGCCAAGCTGTTCGGGATTGCGATAGCCGTTCTTCACGCCGCACTGCTCCGCGTGCGACACCAGCCAATGCGGCTGTGGCGCGTCGGGCCGGACTTCCAGCGCGCGCAGGATCGTGCCGCGCGCTTTCGTGCCTGCGACGTTGGAAATCAAGATGCACTCCGGCGCCGCCAAGGGCCGCCACAATCCCGCCAAATCGGAGATCTCGTCGAGCAGTGCATGGCTAGAGGCAGTTGTCGGCCGCACGGCCGCCGTTCGCCAAGCGATAGCGTCCCCACTTGACGAAGGTGTTCCCGATGTCGATCAGCAGCTCGTAAGGCGTCTGAGGCATGTGGTGCTTCCCGCGTGCGAGTGGAGTGTACGCGGCTTAGGGGAGCCCCTGAAAAACGGCCAGGGGTGTCGCGAGGGAGCCGCTGCCGACAGAGCGAGGACAACAAAACAACGCCTTACGCGACCGTGAAACTCGCGTTGCCACCGCCAAAAAACGTGCTCCCTACAGCGGGTCCAGCGGATAGATCGGTCGCTTCTGACGTTCGAACCGGTACACCGAAAGATCGGCATTGGTCACGCCCTCCCCCTGACACTCGACGATGTGCGAGGCAATCGGCTTGAAGCCGGCGCGATAGTGAATACGTGACTTGAGCATGATGTAGCGCAACCGGGTCGGCTCGATGCCGCAATGGCGGAAGACGACGAGATCGAACGGCTCGTGGTGCCGCTCCGTCACGACGATCTTCGCGCGGCCGCAGTCGAGGACCGCGGTCCGGCCCGAGATGGGACTTAGCCGCCGTATACATCGGTCCTGTGAAGACGACCTCACCATCGGTGATCGTGCGAACGCGCCCCGACACCTCGAGCGGCTTACCCTTGAGTCCAATCGACGGCATGTCGGTCTTGCCGCCGAGCGCGAGCGTGACATTCGCGCCCACGCCCGCGACGAGTATTTTCCCCATCGCATCGGGATCGCGGATGGGCGCGATGGCAATGTCATCGAGACCCTGCCGCAGAATCTCGGCGACCACAATCATCACATCCTGTGCGCCGCCGGAGCCGCAGTTGTCGCAATGGTCGATGAGCAACACCGGTCCGGCAGGATTCTCCGCGCCGAGCCGCTTCGCCCGCGCGACGGATTCGGCGAGCGGCCGCGGACGATACACAAATTCTGCGCGCCGCTCCCATGCGATCTTTAGCATCGCGTCGCAGATCTCTTGCGCTGCCGCTTTGCCGCCGCGCCGTTCGTCGCCGACGACCACTGCGAGGGCTGACTGTGAACGGCGTGTCCGCGTGCGCAAAAGCTGGCAGCAAGGTGGCCGCGAGCACCTCTCCTGCACTCTCAGCCGCGCGCGCCACGGCGATCGCTTGGCCGGAAGGCCCGTCCTCCGGCGCGTGGCGCATGATGGACGGAATGAGCGGCAGCCAGCCCCACGCCAGCACCGGTTCGACCTCGCCGCGGAGAGTGCGTGCAAGGATGTCGCCCGCGAGCCGCCCGGCCTCGTACATGTCGATATGCGGGTAAGTCTTGTAACCGGTGACGATGGTGGCGTTGGCGATCGTCTCGGGCGAAAGATTGGTGTGATAGTCGAACGTCACGGCAACCGGCACGCGCGGCGCGATGGTACGTATGCGCCGCAGGATCTCGCCTTCGGCGTCGTCCGCGTCTTCCACCACCATCGCGCCGTGCAGATCGAGCAACACCGCATCGCATCCGCGACGCACGGCATCCTCGAGCGGACGGAGCAGCGCCTCGAAGGTCGCGCGTGACGCCTTGTTCGACGGCCACGACTCGGCGGCGATCGGCGTGACCGCTTCAGCGTTCTCCTTCCGGGCAACATCGAGGAACGCCGCGAACGGCGTGTTCGAGCCGGCAAGCGCACAGCGCGCGTCCTCCCCATAGAGAGGCCCCTCGCCATGACCGAAATTGGTGAGCGGCGTCGCGATGGGCGAGAAGGTATTCGTCTCGTGCTTGATCTGCGCGATGACGAAGCGCTTGGTCAAGATGCGGGGATTGCGAGGTTCAAAAAGGAGCCGCGAGCCTAAAGCAAATTTGAGGCACGAACAACGCGCAG
>CAWEYT010000007.1:0-31871 GCA_963813375.1 uncultured Acidimicrobiales bacterium
ATCGAAACCCAGAGGAGACGACGTGACCGCCGAGAAGCCGATCCAGACGCTCCAGGATGTCCTGGACTCCGTCCCCAACCTCGTCGACCACTTGTACAGCAACCGCAAGGGATCGGTCCTGAAGGACGCCGTGCTGCGCCAGCCCACCGAGTTCGTCGCTCCGGAGTTCACGACGTGGCGGGACGAGCAACGGGCGTGGCGGGAGGGGATTGCGTTCTACGACCAGTCGTTTCACATGACGACGACCTACCTGCGCGGCCCAGACGCCCAGCGGCTCCTGTCCAGCCTGGCTGTGAACAGCTTCGAGACCTTCGGTGTCGGTCGCTCCCGACACTTCGTCTGCTGCAGCCCCGACGGCTATCTCATTGGCGACGGGATCCTCTACACCATCGCCCCTGAGGAGATGGTGCTCGTGGGTCGGGCGGCCGGCCACAACTGGGTGCGGTTCTGCGCCGAGACCGGCGGGTGGGACGTGTCGGTCGAGGCCGACGAGATCTTCTCCCACAATCCCGCTGGCCGGCGCACCGTGTACCGGTATCAAGTGGAGGGGCCGCACACGTTGGAGCTCGTGGAACGGCTCACCGGTGCTCCTTTGCCCGAGGCGCCGTGGTCGCACATCTTCCCTGTCTCCATCGCCGGCCATGACGTCTGGGCCTAGCGGCACACGATGGCCGGCAATCCGGGGTGCGAGTTCTTCGGGCCCTGGGATGACGGTCCCGCTGTCAAGGAGGCGATCCTGGAGGCCGGATCAGCACTCGACCTGCGCCGGGTCGGGTCGCTCGCGTACTTCACGAACGCTCTGGAGCTGGGCTGGATCCCACGGCCCATGCCGGCCATCTTCACCGCCGACCAGCTGCGCCCCTTCCGTGAGTGGCTGCCGGCGACCAGCAGCGAGGCGACCTGGGGTCTCGGCGGCAGCTTCTATTCACCCGAGATCCAGGATTACTACTTCACGCCGCGGAGCTCGGGTACGGCAATGTGGTCAAGTTCGACCACGACTTCGTCGGGCGAGAAGCGCTCGAACAGACGGCGGGCGACGATCATCGGCGGAAGGTGACGCTCGTGTGGGACCCCGCCGACGTTGCTCGAGTCGTCGAGTCGTACATGCGGCCCGAGGAGACCCCGCCGCTCTACATCGAGTTCCCGCGGGCGACGTATGCGACATGGCAGTACGACGAGGTCCACGACGCCCAGGGACGAACGATGGGGGTCTCGACCTACACCGGCTTCAGCTGGAACGAGCGGGCGATGCTCTCACTCGCAGTCGTCGAGCCCGAGTACGCCGAGCCAGGGACGCGCGTCTCGGTTGTCTGGGGCGAACCGGAGGGTGGCGCCAAGAGCCAGCCCTGGCTGGAGCTCCACCGCCAGGTGGAGATCGGCGCCACGGTCGCTCCGGCCCCGATCGGGAAGAAATAGCGCATTACCGCACCGCGATGATCAGCCCAGGTCGGAGGGGACGGTGACGTACTTGGTGAGGTCGCCGGCGTCAGCGTGCTCGCCTGGTGGGGCGCACACCCACAAGGCCCAGTCACGGGGCGCCAGTTCAGCGCCGATGGCGTCCGTCAACTCGACGGCGCCGTGTCGCCAGTCGTAGACCGCAGACGAGCCCACGAGCCCGAGAGATGCGAGTTCGAGGCGATCGGCGATGACTCGTCGCTCGGTGGCGGTGTTGATGGCGACCACGTAGGTCCAGACCTTGCCGTCACGGGTCGATGTGGTGGTGGCCCAGGCGAGGCGTTCGCCTCGGGCGGGCTCGCCGAAGAGGCACGAGTCGACGAGGGCAAGAGGACGGTCGACGTGGCGGAGTCGTCCGTCGGTGTCGCAGGTCCGCATGACCACGTCGCGGTCCGTACGCCCGACCCGGTCGCCGATGCCCACCGGTCCGGCCGACATGCACGCCAACAGTGCTTCGAGCTCGGCGTGCTCGTCGCCGTCGATGGCGTCGGCTCCTGGGGGCGGACAGCGGGAGAAGAAGCAGTCCTTGAACGTGGGCAATCCCAGCGGGCCGGCGAGGCGGTTGACGGTCAGGTACCACGTCCACAGCAGCGCGGGGTCCGTGGCGAAGCGGTAGTCGTCGCTGGTGCGCACCGCGACGACGTGATCGAGCGTGGCCGCGAGCACGATGTCGGCCGGCGTGGCCATGCACCAGATCAGCTCGATGCCGAACTCGTCGGCCAACGCATCGAGCCCGCGCTGCCACGCAGCCGCCCGGTCCGGTGCGGCGCGCAGAGCTCGGACACCGAACCACGAGAGGAGCATCCAGTCCTGCTCGATCGCGCACACACCCCAACGGCGTGCATCTTCGAACCATCGCCGGAAGAACGCCGGGTCGACAGGGTGGGCCGCGAGTGCGTCGACCCACCACTCCCACTCCGTGAGGTACGGCGATTGCGGCGAGATGTGACGGGCGTGGATGACCAGCGGTGGATGGCCGAGGCGGTCAGCAAGCTGTTCGATCGGGTCGTGGCCGGGTGACGGTGGATCGAACGCATCAGCGCGCGGTTCCCACCTCATCAACCCCGAGGGCGGCACCTCCTCCGGATAGCCGATCTCCGTGATCGGCCGCGGCACCTCGTGTTGGTAGCACCACGAATCCAACTCCACGGCCCGGACCGGCACGCCATCGGCCCGCAACGTCTCCACGGCCTCGGCGACACTGGCCCCGATCGTCCGACCGACTTCGGTGCGATACCAATAGGCGGCGCCGTTGTCCGTCCAATACGACAGGTGGGAGACGATCGGGTTGGCATCCCTCGACCGGTGCGGGCGCTCCCCGCGCACCTCGGCCCCCCATCGATCCAGCAGGTCGGCCGCCGAGTCACCCACGTAGATCCCCAGCGTCGTGGAGAAGCCCGCCGGCACCTCGTCGAGGTCACCATGCCAACCCCAGACGAGTCCGCCATCCGCGACACCGATCACCTGCTCGTGCGGATGGTCCAACGGGGCCAGCAACAGGTGTCGCTGCTCGACCCGGGCCAGCAACACGCCAAGCACCGGCGGCGAGTGCAGGCCGGGCGACGGGTTGAAGTCGAACTCCAGCGAGGGACCGGCGATCACCGGGAGCGCGAACTGGGTGTAGGCGAACCCGAGATAGCTCGGTTCCCCCTCGACACGGACCGCGACATGGGCGCCGAGGTGCCAGAACCAGCCTGTCGCCATGCCCGTGAGATCGCGGGTTGCCGTCAACCGGGCGCGTTCAACCCCGTCGGCGACCGTCCGTTCGAGCACCACACCCTCGGGCAGCACCGCGTCGCCGATGCGAACGAACGGACCCATGACACTCCGATCTTCGTCGTGTCGGCATGGCCGGCGCGAATCGGGCGCCCGAGGAGGGAAGTAGAGACCACACCGACATGGTCCATCCGCAGGATGGTCACCTCAGAACCTGAAGCGAGTCAGGCCGCCCGGTTCCGTGCCCAACGCGACAGTCGCCGAGCGTGGCTCGATGCGATACACGTGCCACGGCGGTGGTCCTTGCGATGGTGCGTTGAACGGCGCGGTGATGCCGGAACCGCTCTCGTCGGGCTCCGCCGGCCATCCGTTGTCCGCCCACGCCTTCGCAATGCGCGCCACGACGCCCGGGTCGGTCACCTGTGCGGCGTCACCCTCGATGACGACGTCGGCGTCGCGTATCGACACGGCTATCGAGCAGCGCGGATCGCGGGCGACGTTGCGGCGCTTCCGGGTACCCGAGCCCGTTTGGAACCAGAACGCGCCATCGAGCCAGAGGGCGCCGACCGCAGTCACATGCGGGCTGCCGTCCTCGTTCACCGTCGCGAGCCAGGTCGTACGAGAGTTGTGCGCGTCTGGAGCCGGCGGCGATCCCGCATCGAGCTTCTCGGTGACTGCGGCCCAGTCCACTGGCGGGAGCCCGTCCCCTGCACCCAGGTTGATGATCTCCACAGCACCTTCCCTTTCGTAGCCGGGCGACACGTGCGCAACGGCGTGTCATCGATCAGACGTTCCGTGATCAGCCAAGTCATCGCGCCCGCGGGAAGTCGCGCACATGTGCAGGATCGGCGTCCGACGTATGCCATGGATGGGGAGGCGCCATCGGAGCGCGCTGACCAATGTCGTACGGTCGGGCACCCACTGCGATGGGGGTGTGATGGAGAACGAACCGACGCCGCCCGGGGTCCAGGATCCCGGGCCCTTCTACCACGGCACCAAGGCCGACCTGAAGCCTGGCGACGTGCTGCGACCCGGGTACAGCTCCAACTTTGGTGAGCGAAGGACGGCGAACTACGTCTACCTGACCGCCACCTTGGATGCGGCCACGTGGGGAGCGGAACTGTCCGTCGGCGAGGGGCCAGGCCGGATCTACCAAGTGGAGCCCACCGGTCCAATCGAAGATGACCCCAACCTCACGGACAAGAAGTTCCCGGGAAACCCGACGAGGTCGTACCGCACGTCGCAGCCGCTGCGGGTCGTTGGCGAGATCGTCGACTGGGAGCCGCATGACCCCGCAGTGCTGCAAGGCATGCGCGACCACCTGGAGGAGCTCAAGCGACTCGGGGTCGAGGCGATCAACGACTGAACGGACACAGCCAGGCGTCCGACGCGTTGGTGACGGCCATGACGGGTCTCCTCCCGACGCTCGAACGCGCGAGTCAGATGCCGTGTTGTGCGGTGATGCGGCCGCTCTTTTCGGCTTGGACGAGGGCGTCGTAGTCGCGCTCGTTCTGGTCGGCGTAGGCCTCGGCGAACTCGGCGAGGGCGCGGTCGAAGGCGTCACTGGAGCCGAGATAGGAGGCAATGGCGATGCGGTCGCCGGAGCGGGCGTGGGCCCGGACCAGCGCACTGGCACACGCGCGGGCGTAGAGGGCCAAGGTGGTGGGGTTCATGGTCTCGACCATCGCGGCGCCCTTCCAGTCCCGGAGTTGACGGACGTAGTAGTCCCGCTCGACGCCGTCGACGCCCTGGACGTGATCCCAGCCGAGGAAGATGTCGCTGCTCGCCTGCATCAGGTGCTGGCCGTGCACCACCCGTTCGCCATGAGTCCGGCGGTCGCTGCGCCCGACGAACTCCTCGAGCACCGAGGCCTCGGCCTCCTTGGCCTGCAGGAACAACGGATCTGTGTCGTCACGACCGAACATCAGCACGATCCACGCCCGAGTCCCGACACTGCCGACACCGACAACCTTGCGGGCCATGTCGGCCAGGCGGAAATCCTCGAGCAGGTGGCGGCGGTCGCTCGGCAACGTCCGGCGGTAGCTGCGGAGCACTGCCCGCACGAACTCGTGGATCTGGTCTCGCTCCATCCCCTCGTACAGCTCCTCGATCGGCTGGACGAGAGGCGGGTTGCTGATCATGCGTCGTTGCCCGTCCACGACGTGGGTCAGCTTGTCGAAGGCATGCAGGCTGTCGCGGGTGCGAGCCTTGGCGACGTTGGCTTCGGCCCGCTTGCGCACGGCCGCGCCGACTCCGGTCTGCAGCTCCTTCATGAGGGCGTCGACGTCGATGTGGGAGTACCAGACGGCCAGGTTGGTCATGGTCGCGAACTGGCGCATGCCTGAGCGGTACTCGCCGAGCAGTGCGAGGAGCACCGTGGTGCGCTCCTTGGTCGACAACCCGTTGTCGCGTCCGGCGAGGGCGAAGCTGGCCGCGAGACGCTTGACGTCCCACTCCCACGGGCCGGGGTAGGTCTCGTCGAAGTCGTTGATACCGAACTCCAGCCGCCGTTCCGGCGAGGCGAACAGGCCGAAGTTCATCAGGTGGGCGTCACCACAGACCTGCGTGGTGATCCCCGAGCGCGGTGTGCCGGCCAGGTCGGCGGCCATGATGAGTGCCGCGCCCCGGTAGAAGGTGAACGGCGACACCAGCATCCGGCCGTAGCGGATCGGCACCAGCTCGGGGACCCGGGTCGTGGCCTGCTGTTCCAGCAGCGCCACCGGGTCCCGCCGGTGCAAGCCCGGCGTGAACTCCGCGTGGCTCGACCGGGGAACCTCCCGTCGTGCCGCCTTGCCCCGCGCCATCCGCTCCTCCACCGTCAGGTGCGGGACCACCTTGCCGTGCAGATACCGCATGCCCGCGGGGATCGGCTGGGATTCGTCCTCGTCATCGGTCACGAGCTCAGCTTTCATGACGATCACCTCCTGGTCTGACCCAGTCTCGTGGGTCGCCTGCCGACCGGCCAGCCAATCCGGCCAGCCCATCCGGCCAGCTAGTCCGGCCGGCCGACGACGGCCTCGCTGTGTGACCGCCCGTGGGGATCGTCCGGTGGTGACGCGTCCTGCTCCGCGCGGCGTGACACGATCACGGAGGAACACGGCTCAGGAGGACCCCGATGGCTGAGGAACCGAGGCAGCCGGCGGTCGGCGCCCCAGAGGGGCCGACCGGTAGCCGGCGCCTCTCGGTGCTCCTGGCGATGGCGATGTTCGTGCTGGTTGTCGACACCTCGATCATGAACGTGTCGATCACGGCGGTGGCGAGCGATCTCGACACCTCGGTGAGCACCATCCAGTCGGCGATCGCCTTGGAGGCGCTGGTCTCTGCGGCGTTCATCCTGATCAGCAGCAAGGTCGGCGACCTCATCGGGCGCAAGCGTGCCTACGTGCTCGGGTTGCTGGCCTACGCCATCGGTGCCTTGACGATGACCTTCACGCAGAGCGTGCCCCCGATCATGATCTGCTGGGCCGTGATCGGTGGGCTCGGCGCGTCGCTCCTGCTGCCCGCCATGCAGTCGCTCATCCACGGCAACTTCTCCGGCGACGCCATGAAGAAGACCTACGCACTCGTCGGGGCGTCGGCCGCGGTCGCGGCGGCGGTCGGCCCGCTGCTCGGCGGCTTCGTCACGACCTACTTGTCGTGGCGCGTCGGCTTCCTCCTCGAGGTGGTCATCATCGCCATCGTGCTGGCCAACATCAAGCTCGTGGTGGACGTGCCCTACACCGGGCTGCGCAAGATCGACACGGTCGGCGCTTTGCTGTCGATCGTCGGCATGGGCGGCGTCGTGCTGGGCATCCTGGTCTGGCAGGAGGGCGGCGAGTTCGTGCTGCTGATCATGGCTGTCGGCGCCGTCGCGCTCGGCTCGCTCGGCTACTGGCTCCTGCGCCGCAAGAGCGAGGGCAAGGTGACCTTGATCGACCCGGACCTGTTCCGGATCAAGAACTTCCGGGTCGGCGCCACCGGCATGGTGCTCCAGCAGATCACCCTGGGTGGTGCCATGATCGCCCTGCCGCTCTTCCTGCAGGTCACGCTGGAGTACAACGCGATGCAGGCGGGCCTGTCGATGGCCCCGCTGTCGCTCACCATGTTCGGTGTCGCGCTCCTGGCCGGCAAGAAGGCCGGCGATCGACGCGCCGCCAGCATCATCCGGGTCGGATTCGCGCTCGCGCTCGTCGGGATGGCGGTGATCATCCCGGTCATCCCTCGGGGCGAGTCCGGTTGGGCGCTCCTGGTGCCGTTGCTGATCGCCGGTGCGGGCCTGGGGTTGCTCGTCTCACAGCTCAACAACTACATCCTCGGCCCGATCGCCGAGGAGCGGGTCAGCGAAGCGGCTGGGGTCAACTCGGCCGGCCAGTCCTTCGGGCTCTCGTTCGGACTGGCGATGGCGGGCGGCCTGCTCCTGGCGGCCCTGTCCCTCAACTTCATCGAGATGACCGAGGCCAGCGACGTGATCCCGCCGGCGGATCAGGAGCTCATCGCCGACGCGCTGGAGGACAACGCCCAGTTGGTGAGCACGACCCAGCTCGAGGAACTCATCGCCGACGAGCCGGAGGCGGTCCAGGACGAGATCATCAGCATCAACAACGACGCGGGAACCCGCGCCCTCCAGGTGGCGATGCTCGTGCCGGTGCTCGCCTGCCTCTTGGGGTTCGTCAACTCCTTCCGCATGATGCGCCTGCCCGACTTCAAGCCGTCGGCTGCCGCCGAAGGTGTCTTGGGCGGTTGACCGCTCAGGCGGGGGTCCTACCGAGGGCCGTCGCCCACAACAGGCGCAGGGACTTGCGCCAGCCGAGTGAGCGGGCGGCCGGCGAGTAGCCGATGGCCTGCTTCGGGAGTCGCACGCGGACGGGCGTCGGGCGGATCGAGAAGCGCAACGGCGAGTCCATGACCATGGTCTCACCGTCGAGTCCCATCTCGATCGGGGCATCGGATGTGACCTCGAACGTCGGTGTCGCCCACGACGTGAGCCCCCCGAAGCGCTCCGGATGGCCGGATGCGAGGGCGGCGAGGAACGCTGCCGCGTCGCCCCGTTTGGTCAACACCAACGCCACGACGCCGAGTTGGTGGGTGTCCATCCGAGGCCGGCTCCCCAGGCCACCGAACGTGGTGCCGTAGGGGTTGTTGGAGATCTGGATGATGTGGGCGCCCCGATGCTCCTCGCCGTCGGCGCCCGTGAACCGCAGGTCGAACGGTGCGCTCTCGGGACCCAACAGCTGAGGCAGGGTGGCGAGCGTCGTGTCCACCTTCGCGTCGCGGTACGCCTCGGAGCGCACGATGGCGGCGTAGAGGCCGAGCGAGACGTTGTTCACGAACACGTGACCGTTGACATCTGCCAGGTCCATCTCCCGCTCGACGGCCTCCCCGTAACCGTCGAGCGCCCCGATGACGTCGTCACGGTCGAGTCCGAGGTCGAGTGCGAGGTGGTTCCTCGTGCCGGCCGGCACCACGACCATCGGCAACCCCATCTCGACCGCCACCGTGCCGACCATCGCCTGGGAGCCGTCGCCGCCGGCCATGCCGAGGACGTCGACCCCGCTGGCGGCCACGTCCCGCACCACCTGGAGCCAGTCCTGGCCCGGCTCCAGCACCACGGACCGGATGCCGCGCTTCGCGCATTCGTCCACGAGCTTGAACCGCTCCGCCTTGCCGCCCCCGGACTTGAGGTTCATGAACAGGACGCCTCGCGTTGCCGCCGGCACCGGCGTGCCCTCGGTCTCGCTCTGCTTGAGCGCGCCGACCGTCGTGCCCAGTGCGTACTTCGCGAGCGCGACGGCGACGACGAGCACGACGATGCGTACGACGACCGAGATGACGCGGTAGCCCTCTGCGTTGATCACGCTGACGAGCAACACGACGACAGCGGCCAGGGGCACGACCACCGCGATCACCCGACGCGCCTTCGTCGTTGTGAGCGCCACCCAGGCGCCTGCGACTGCGACGACGACGAGGAGGATCTCGCCCGCGACGCGCAGCGGCTCGTTGGCGACCCGCACCACCGTGGCCACGACCACGCCGGCGACCAACAGGATGGCGACGATCGCCGCTAGCCGCTTCCGGCCGGCAGGCTGGAGAGCAGTGCTTGTCACGGCGGGCACGCTAGATCGACGAGGGCACCAGCCAGAGCCA
Source organism: uncultured Acidimicrobiales bacterium (assembly GCA_963813375.1). GTDB lineage: Bacteria > Actinomycetota > Acidimicrobiia > Acidimicrobiales > Ilumatobacteraceae > DASTFY01. Next base: position 9,295 of record CAWEYT010000007.1, read on the forward strand.
GCGCATGCTCATCTCGCCGCGGACCGGGAACAGGATCGCCTTGCGACGTGCCATGGCTCTTGGGCGGGTCGATCGTGCAAGGATCGCCGCCGAACCTGGAGGGGCAATGGCCACGGAGACCCCGCTCATCAGTGACGAGCTGATCGAGCTCATCGAGCTCGTACGAGACGCGGACAGCGTCGAGCTCAAGCTGACGATCCCGGAGTCCGAGCAACGCTCGACGATCGCGGCGCTCGAGATCGATCCGCTCGACTCCCAGATACGCCAGGTGTTCTTCCTCGACACCCCCGACCTCGCACTGAACGAGGTCGGTGTCGTCGTACGGGCTCGGCGGGTGCAGGGCAAGGGCGACGACTCGGTCGTGAAGCTCCGTCCGGTCGTGCCGAGTGAGATGCCCGCGGACCTGCGATCGTCACCGGGCTTCGGCGTCGAGGTCGACGCGATGCCCGGTGGGTTCGTGTGCTCGGCCTCGCTGAAGAGCAAGTCCACACCGGAGTCGGTCTGGTCTGCGGTGCACGACGGCATGCCAGTCCGGAAGCTGTTCACCAAGGAGCAGCGGGCCTTCTACCGCGAGCACGCGCCGGACGGCCTCGAACTCGACTCGCTGAGCCTGCTGGGACCGATCTTCGTCCTGAAGATGGTGCTCAACCGGGCGGACTTCGCCCGCGGCCGGGTCGTGACGGAGTTGTGGCTCTACCCGGACGGGAGCCGGATACTCGAGCTGTCGACCAAGTGCGCCCCGGCGGACCTTGCCGGCACGGTCCTGGATGCCCGCGCCTTCATCCGCGGTCGTGGCATCCATGCGGACGGCGACCAACAGACCAAGACGAAGACCGCGCTGCAGTTCTTCTCCGCGGAGTTGGCCAGGTCGGCGCCGGCCTGACGCCAGTCGATCTAGCCTCCCGGCCCATGCTGGATCCCGCCATCAAGGAGCTCGCAAAGGCGAAGAACTTCGCGATGATCTCCTTCCACCTCGCCAACGGCGCCGTGGCCACGCAGGTCATGTGGGTCGACGCCGATGACGAGCACGTGCTCATGAACACCGAGGTGCACCCGCGAAGTACAAGGCGTTGCAGGTCGATCCCAGGGTCACGGTCACCATCTGGGACAACGCCAACCCGTACCACTACGCCGAGGTGCGGGGCCGACTGGCCGACACCGAGACCGGTCCCGAGGCCCGGGCCATGATCGATCGGCTCGCCCAGAAGTACACGGGCAAGGACTACGCCGCGGAGATCCAGAGCGAGCGGGTGATCCTCCGAATCGCTCCCGAGCGCCAGCTCGTGCGCTGATCCGACCATGGCGCGTGCGATGTCGCCGGAGGAGTGGCAGAGCTTCGTCTCCGAGGGGACGCGCACGGGCAAGTTGGCGACCGTCCGCGAGGACGGCGGCCCCACCGTCGTTCCGGTGTGGTTCGTGCTGGACACCGACGGGACGTTCGTCTTCATGACGGGCAGCGGCTCGGCGAAGGGGAAGGCGATGCGCCGCGACCCGCGGGTTGCGCTCCTCGTCGATGACGAGCGGCCGCCCTTCGCGTTCGTGTTGACCCGAGGCGAGGTGTCGATCAGCGAGGACCTGGAGGCCATGCTCCCGTGGTCCATCCGCATCGCCGCCCGCTACATGGGTGCCGATCGCGGCGAGGAGTTCGGCCGGCGCAACGCCGTCGCCGGGGAGGTCCTCGTGCGGCTGTCGCCACACACCGTCGTCGCCCAGGCCGGAGTGGCCGACTGAGCCGACTGACCGGAGCCCGGCCGCCGGCCCAGCACCCCGCCGGTCAGGGGCGTCACTAACATCGGCCTCGTCCTCCAACGAGGGTCGACATCCCGTCAACGGCGCCGGGACACCGGGAGCACCGGGAAAGGGGACTGGTCATGGGAGAGGGCTCGGCGCCCGGGAGCGCTCGCCCGCTGAGCCCGGTGCTGGAGCTGGCCCACCAGCAGCTCACGCCTCAGCTCCAGCTCCGCTGCGACGGCTTCCTGACCCGCTACTTCCAGCACCTGTCGCTGACCGATCTCAAGGCGCGGGAGCCCCGCGATCTCCTCGGCGCCGCGCTCGCCCACCTCCGCCTGGGTGAGCAGCGGGCGCCCGGCGAAGCCAAGGTCCAGGTCTTCAACCCGGACCTCGTCGCGGCGGGTTGGCAGTCTCCCCACACCGTCGTGCAGATCGTCACCGACGACATGCCGTTCCTGGTCGACTCCGTCCGCATGGTGATGACGGCCATGGGGCTCGGCATCCACCTCGTCATCCACCCCATGCTGCGGGTGGTCCGGGACGGCGACCGCTACGTCGGGCTCGAGGAGGGCACGGCGGACGAGGCGTGGATCCTCCTCGAGGTCGACCGGTGCGACGGAGCACGGCAGGACGCGCTGCGGCAGCGGCTGCTCTCTGCCCTCGACGACGTGCGGGTGGCGGTGACCGACTGGCGGACGATGCGCGACCGCTGCGACCAGCTCGCCCACGAGCTCGAGCACACGGTGCTCCCGCTGGGCACGGGAGAGTCGAGCCGCGCCGCGCAGTTCCTGCGCTGGCTCAGTGACGACCACCTGGTCTTCCTCGGTTACCGCGAGTACGACTTCACCCACCCGTCCGGCCCCTCCGACAGTGGTGGTGACGGCGCCGCCGCGGTGGGCGCGGTCACCCACGACGAGGTGATCGCCGCCGTGCCCGGTACCGGGCTCGGCCTCCTCCGGGACGGCCGGCGGACCGAGGAGCCCCATCGGATGACGGAACTCACGCCCGAGGCGCGGCGGATGGTGTTCTCTCCCGCGGTGCTCATGCTGACCACCGCGAACAGCCGTAGCACGGTCTGCCGGGCGGACTACCTCGCCTACATCGGGGTCAAGCGGTTCGACCGCGACGGCCGGGTCGTGGGCGAGCGCCGTTTCCTCGGGCTCTACAACTCGGACGTCTACCGCGACAGCGTGCTCGACATCCCCCTACTGCGGGAGAAGGCCGCCGAGGTGCTCGATCGGGCGGGGTTCGCGCCGGAGAGCCACAGCGGGCGGGCCCTGCGCCAGATCCTCGAGACGTACCCGCGCAACGAGCTCTTCCAGATCGAAGCGGACGAGCTGTACACCATCGCGTCGGGGATCCTCGAGCTGCAGGACCGGCGCCAGGTGCGCCTCTTCGAGCGACGGGACGACTACGGCCGCTTCGTCTCCTGTCTCGTGTACCTGCCCAGGGACCGCTACTCGACGGACCGCGCGGAGCAGATCGCCGAGGCGCTGCGTGAGGCCTACGACGGGACCGGCACCGAGCACGAGGTGCTCATCGGCATGGGTGCCCTGGCCCGTCTCTACGTTCGGGTGGCGCTCGGTACCGAGGTCCGCCAGCCGGTCATCGCCGAGGTGGAGAAGCGCCTGAGCGCGATCGTGGCCGACTGGTCGGACGAGCTCGGTGCCGCGCTGGTCGGCGAGCTCGGCGAGGACGCCGGCCTGGCCGCACTGGCCCGTTTCGCCAACGCCTTCCCGGCCGACTACCGCGACGCCTATTCGCCCGCCGTCGCCGCGGCCGACGTGAGCGGGCTGCTGGAGATCGAGGCGGGCGCCGATCTGCTGACGGCGCTCCACCGGCCTCTCGGCGCGCCACCCGAGGAGATCCGCTTCACGCTGATGCGCCCCGGAGATCCGCTGGTGCTCTCCGAGGTCCTGCCCCTGCTCGAGGACCTCGGCGTCACCGTCGTGGACGAGCGGCCGCACGAGATCCGCGTCGATCGCACGAGCGTGTGGCGGTACGACATCGGGCTGCGGGTGGAGGACCCCGAGCGCATCGACGAGCGCGCGGTACGCGACGAGTTCTGCGCCACCTTTGCCGCGCTCTTCCGGGGCCAGCTCGAGAGCGACGGTCTGAACGAGCTCGTGCTCGTCGGTGGGTTGAGCGCCCGCCAGGTCGACATCCTCCGCGCCTACGCCAAGTACCTCCGCCAGGTGGGCCTCTCGTTCAGCCAGAGCTACGTGGAGGCCACGCTCGCCCGTCACGGCCAGATCGTGGCCGAGCTGATCCGGTTGTTCGAGGCCCGCTTCGATCCTGCCATGGACGGGGACGCCGCCTCCGGTGACAGCCCGGCACGGCAGGCCGACCTCGCGGCCATCACAGCGTCGATCACGGCGCAGCTGGACGCCGTGCCGAGCCTCGACGAGGACCGCATCCTGCGGTCGTTCCTCACCCTCATCGAGGCCACCACCCGCACCAACGCCTACAGGCCGGCGGTCGACGGCAACGGCACCTCGGGCCAACGCCCGGTGCTGTCGTTCAAGTTCGACCCCGAGAAGATCCCCGATCTCCCCCTGCCGCGGCCGATGTTCGAGATCTGGGTGTACTCGCCCAGGGTCGAGGGCGTGCACCTGAGGGGTGGGCCGGTGGCCCGTGGCGGGCTGCGCTGGAGCGACCGGCGAGAGGACTTCCGCACCGAGGTGCTCGGGCTCATGAAGGCCCAGATGGTGAAGAACGCCGTCATCATCCCCATCGGCGCCAAGGGCGGCTTCGTCGTGAAGCGGCGTGAGCTGATCACCGATCCCGACGACCTCCGTCGCGAGGTGGCGGCCTGCTACCGCGAGTTCGTCGCCGGTCTGCTCGACGTGACCGACAACGTCGTCGACGGTCAGGTGGTCCCGCCGCCCGCGGTGGTACGCCACGACGGTGACGACCCGTATCTCGTGGTGGCGGCCGACAAGGGAACGGCCACGTTCTCCGATCTCGCCAACGAGGTGGCCATCAGCTACGGCTTCTGGTTGGGGGACGCCTTCGCCTCTGGAGGCAGCGCCGGCTACGACCACAAGACCATGGGCATCACCGCTCGGGGGGCATGGGAGAGCGCCCGCAGCCACGCCCGCGTGCTCGGCCGGAACGCGGACGACGATCCGCTGACGGTGGTCGGCATCGGGGACATGTCAGGCGACGTGTTCGGCAACGGCCTTCTGCGCAGCCGCTTCCTGCTCCTCGTCGCGGCCTTCGACCACCGGCACATCTTCCTCGACCCCGATCCACCGGCCGGGCCGGCGTTCGACGAGCGGAAGCGGTTGTTCGAGCTTCCTCGTTCCAGTTGGGACGACTACGACCGTGACCTCATCTCGCCAGGCGGCGGGGTGTGGCCCCGCTCCGCCAAGTCGATCCCGGTGTCCGAGGCGGTGCGCACGGTGCTCGACATCGAGGCCGCCGCCCTCACGCCCAACGAGCTCCTGAGCGCCATCCTCCGCGCCCCTGTCGACCTGCTGTGGAACGGGGGCATCGGCACCTACGTGAAGGCATCGTCGGAGACCAACGCCGAGGTCGGTGATCGCGCCAACGACGCCATCCGCGTCAACGGCGCCGACCTGCGCTGCGCCATGGTCGTCGAGGGCGGCAACCTCGGCCTGACCCAGCGGGGGAGGGTCGAGGCGGCGCTGGCCGGCGTGCTGCTGAACACGGACGCCATCGACAACTCCGCCGGCGTCGACTGCTCGGACCACGAGGTCAACATCAAGATCCTGCTCGACGCGCAGGTGGTGGCCGGTGATCTGACCGGCAAGCAGCGCAACGAGCTCCTGGCGTCCATGACCGACGAGGTCGGCGAGCTCGTGCTGGAGGACAACCATGCCCAGACCCTGGCCCTGGCCATCGCCCGCCGGCAGGCGGGACCGATGGTCGATGTCCACGCGCGCTACCTCCGATCCCTGGAGGTCGAGGGTCTCCTGAACCGCGCGCTCGAGTTCCTGCCGACGGACAAGCAGCTGTCCGAGCGGGCCAGCGCAGGACTCGGCCTCACCACGCCGGAGTTCGCGGTGCTGCTGGCCTACACCAAGGACACGAACGCCGCCGTCGTGCTGGCTTCGGACCTTCCCGACGATCCCTATGTCCAGCGAGAGCTGGTGCGCTACTTCCCCAGCGCGCTGCGCGAGCGCTTCGCCGGCGCCATGGGCGGCCACCGGCTGCGGCGCGAGATCATCACGACGATGCTGACGAACGAGATGGTCAACTACGCAGGCACGTCGTTCGACTTCCGCATGACGGACGAGAGCGGGGCCGGTGTCGCCGAGATCACCCGCGCCCACGTGGTGGTCGCCGACGTGAACGGGCTCGCCCGCTGGTGGGGCCGCATCGACGACCTCGAGCTGACCGTCAGCGTCGACGTGCAGTTCGAGCTGTTCCTCGGGCTTCGTCGCATGGTGGAGCGGGGGGTGCTGTGGCTGTTGCGCCACCGGCGACCGCCGCTCGAGCTGGCGTCTACCGTCGCCGCCTTCGCACCCGGCATCGACGAGCTCGCCGGCGGCCTCCGCGGTGTCGTGCGCGGGGCCATGGGGGAGGCGATGGCGAAGGCCGTCGAGAGCGCAATCGAGGACGGGGTCCCATCGGATCTGGCGGAGGCGGCGGCCGTGTGGCCGCTGCTGCACACCGGTTGGGACGTGGTCGAGGTGGCTCAGGCGAGGGGGAGGAGCCCGCTCGATGCCGCCGCCGTCTACTGGGGGCTGTTCGACGGGCTGGACGTCGCCTGGCTGTGGGACCGGGTGGGCAAGCTGCCGCGGACCGACCGCTGGCAGAGCCATGCCCGGGCCGCGCAGCGCGACGACCTCATGACCACTCTGCGCGATCTGACCCACGATGCGTTGCGGTCGGGCGACGTGTTCACGCCGCCGGCCGAGCTGGTCGCGCACTGGCTGACGGCCAACGAGCACAGCGTCCGGCGCGTGCTCGAGGTGTTCATGGAGATCAGGACCGGCAACACGTTCGACCTCACGACGTTGTCCGTCGCGCTGCGGCAGTTGCGCAACCTGGTGCTGGTGGCGGCTGCCGGCCACTGACGCGAGGCCGGTACGGTGGCCGGCATGACGCGGATCGTGGTCGGCATCGACGGTTCTGAGAGCGCGCGCTGGCCGCGCTGCGGTGGGCGATCGAGGAGGCCCGGCTCCGCGGCGCCGCCATCGACGCCATCGACGCGTGGAACTACCCCTACGTCGTCGTGCCGGGCGCGACGGTCCCACTGCATCCCCGGGCCGACCAGGCGGTCGACGTCGAGGAGGAGATGGAGGCGGCCCTGGCCGCGGTGGCCGGCGAGGCGGACGGGGTCACGATCAACCCGGTCGTCACCGAAGGCGTGCCTGCCGCCGTCCTGTGCGAGGCCGCCGAGGGCGCCGACCTCCTGGTGATCGGCCGTGGCCGGCACCACACGCTGCGCAAGCGCGTGCTCGGTTCGGTGGGAACCGAGGTGCTCCAGCACGCGCCGTGTCCCGTCGTGGTGGTCGCCCACGAAGGCGCCGAGGTTCCCGAAGACCTGATCCGGGCGTCCCCGGCCGGCTCAGGCTGCGGTGTGGTACGTGGCTGCGGGCGGGTACAGCGCGCGCAGCGCGATCGGGGCGCGGAACGGCTTCCACTCGCCCTCGCGCTGGGCCAAGCGGTCGGCGACGGCGTACAGCACGCTCGGGTTGACGGCCATGCCCGAATGGCTCGAGCGGACCTCGATGCTCTCGCGCAGCGGGCCCGCGCTCTCGATGCAGAGCTGCCAGTTCACGATGCCGTCGCTCCGGCTGTAGATGGCCGTGGCCGGGACCGAGAGCGGGACCTCGTCTTCGTCGGAGACGAGGCGGCGGATCTGGGGGCGGGTGCGCACGGTGCTCATCCGCCAGAGGTGCTCGACGGCGCTGTGGTCGCCCGGCTGTGTCCGGAACGGGCTGCCGAGGGTGACGACCGCCCGCACCAGGTCCGGTGCCCGCCGGGCCATGTGCCGGGCGTACATCCCGCCGAGGCTCTGCCCGACGAGGGTCACCTTGCGGCCGTGCCGCTCGTACAGCTCGGCCAGCCGGCTGCCCAGTCCGGTGACGACGTGGCCGTTGGGGCCGTAGTTGCGGCCGAGCTGCCAGCCGTGGGTCCAGTAGCCCAGGCTTCGCAGGTACCAGCGCAGCACCTCGGTCGAACGATCCGACGCCGTGAACCCGGGGAGCACCAGCACCGGGTGACGGTCCCCGCGCCCGACCATCCGCAGGAGCGGGGTCGCCGCGAGGAAAGCGCCCACCTCGCCCATCGCCCTCTGCTCCAGGAACGTGAGGAGCATCGGGGGTGCGTCGGCCGGGGGACGGGTTCGGCCGTCGGCCATCACGCCACCATAGCGGTACCGCGCGCCGGTGACCCAGTGGTGGGACCATCGCTGCGCCCACCGATCGGCGCCACGAAGCGGAAGCAGCCCGCCAGTAGCCTCCCTCCGTGACCGACCGGCCCCTCGCGCGTGCGCTTCGCCCCGTCGCCGACGGGGTACTTCCACGTCGGCTCCGGCCGTTCGGCGCTCTTCAATTGGGCCTTGGCCCTGCAGAACGAGGGCACCTTCGTCCTGCGCATCGAGGACACCGACGCCGAGCGCAACCGCGACGAGTGGACCCAGGGGATCCTCGACGCCATGGCGTGGTTGGGCATCAGCGCCGATGACCCGGCGTTCGAGGGCCCGTACTTCCAGTCGCACTACGCCGAGGAGCATCGGTCCGCCGGGCTGCGGCTCCACGAGCAGGGCGACGCCTACTACTGCGATTGCCGCCGCGAGGAGATCGACGCCCGCAATGCCGGCACGGGCCGGCAGGGCTACGACGGCCATTGCCGGGACCGGGGTCTGGGTCCCGGCGACGGGCGGGCACTGCGCTTCCGGGTCCCGCGGCCGGGCCAGACGGTGGTGGTCGACCTCATCCGCGGCACGCCGACGTTCGACCACGACGCCATCGAGGACTTCGTCATCCTGCGTGGCAACGGCACGCCGGTGTTCCTCCTGGCCAACGTCGTGGACGACCGGACGATGGGGATCACCCTCGTCGTCCGAGGCGAGGAGCACCTGGCCAACACGCCCAAGCAGCAGCTCCTGTGGTCGGCCCTGGGCGCCGAGCCCCCGGCGTGGGCCCACGTACCACTGCTGGTCAACGAACGCCGGCAGAAGCTGTCGAAGCGGCGCGACAAGGTGGCGCTCGAGCAGTACCGCGACGAGGGCTATCTCGCTAACGCGATGCGCAACTACCTCATGACGCTTGGTTGGTCGCCCAGCGGGGACAGCGAGATCGTTCCGTGGGAGCGGATCGTGGCCGAGTTCCACCTGGAGGACGTGGTGCCGTCGCCGGCGTACTTCGACGTGAAGAAGCTGACCGCCTTCAACGGTGAGTACGTGCGGGCCATGCCCGTCGACGAGTTCGTCGCCGCCTGCCAGCCGTGGCTGACCGGCGAGCACGCCCCCTGGCCACGCGAGCGGTTCGACCCCGTCGTCTTCGCGACCATCGCCCCGCTCGTCCAGCAGCGTGTCACCACGCTGGCCGAGGTGCCCGGCTACGTCGACTTCCTCTTCATGGACGAGCCGCCCGACGACGAGGCGTCCTGGTCCAAGGCGATGAAGGACGGGGCGGACGACGTGCTGGCGGACACGCTGTCCGCCTTCGAGACGGTGCCGTGGGAGGCGGACGAGCTGAAATCGACATTGACCCACGTCGGCGAGTCGCGGGGCCTGAAGCTGGCGAAGGCGCAGGCACCGGTGCGGGTGGCGGTCACCGGTCGGACGGTTGGCCCGCCGTTGTTCGAATCGCTGGAGCTCCTCGGCCGGGAGCGGACTCTTGGACGCCTACGCGCCGCCCACGCCCGGCTCTGAGCAGGTCCCCCTCGAGGGACCCGAGCCGGGTCCGACCTCGCTCGACCCGCAGGGCGCGCCCGTCGTCGAGGCGCGCCGCCCCCGCCGCCGCCGGCGGTGGTTGGTCGTCGGGCTGCTCGGCCTGTTCGCCCTCGTCGCGCTCTACTACCTGTTCAACCTCTTCCAGGTGTGGCGCAGCGCACGCAACGACGAGGCCCGCCCGGCCGACGCCATCGTCGTGCTCGGCGCCGCGCAGTACGACGGGCGCCCGTCGCCGGTGCTGGCCGCCCGCCTCGATCACGCGTTGGCGCTCTGGCAGGAGGGCTTGGCGCCGCGCATCGTGGTCACCGGCGGGAAGCAGGAAGGGGACAGGTACACAGAGGCGACCGCAGCGGCCGAGTACCTCATCGCCCGAGGTGTCCCCGACGCCGCGATCCTTCGCGAGGTGCAGGGCACGTCGACCTGGGAGTCGCTGGCCGCCACGGCCAGGATCCTGCGCAACCGGGGCCTGGAGCGGGTGCTGGTGGTCTCGGACCCGTATCACTCGCTACGCGCCCGCGAGACGGCGCGGGAGGTCGGCCTCGAGGCGTACGCGTCTCCGACCCTCACGAGCCCGGTCGACGGCTGGTCGGAGTGGAAGCGGATGTTCCGGGAGGCGGCCGGCGTCGGCGTGGCGCGCGTCATCGGCTACCGCCGGCTCCTCAGGTTGACCGGCTGACCGGGTCGGTCGCCTGTCAAGCCGCCCGGCGATCGGGTGGTCCGGTGGTCATGACCTGGCCGTCGGGGGTCTCGACTCTGAGCTGTCGGCGGGGTCCGAGGGTGAGGGTCCAGCCTTTGTCGTGCACGCAGTGGTGGTGGCGTTCGCATACGGGGAGGAGATTGTGCAGGTCGGTGGTCCCGCCGTGTTCCCACCAGTCGATGTGGTGCAGCCTGCAGTTGTCGTACTTCACCGCGCAGCCCGGGATGGCGCAGGTGGCATACAGCCCGCGTAAGGCTCGGCGCTGCGCCCGGCTGGCCACCCGACAGGTACGGCCCAGGTCCACCACACCGGGGGCGTGCCAGACGATCCCACCGGCCACGACCACGGCCTGGACGTCGGCGGTGCCGGCCAGGTCCCGCAGCACGGCGACGGGGACCTCGACCGGGATCCCCCAGTCGATGACCGGGGTGCCGGTCAGTTCGGTCTGGGTGACGTCGACGACCACGGTGACCTCGGGCCGCCCGACGCCCGATCGTCTGACCGTCGAGCAATGCCACCAGCGCCTGGGCGCGCAGGTGGTCCTGCTTCTCGGACGGATCCGAGGGACACTCGTCTGGCACGACGATCAGCGAAGAGTTCACCCAGCGCGGCTTCCAACCGGCCGTGCAGGCGGGCACCGGTGGCGGGGTCGAACCGTCCGGCCAGGCACCACATCCCGTCGCGGTGGTCGACCCAGGTCCGCAACCTGGTCGCCCGGCGTTGACGCTCCAACCGGGCTATGCCGTCGTCGGCTTGGATGCGGCGCACCTCGGCGGCCACCGTCTTGCGGAACTCGTCCGGGGTGGATCGTTGCGGCCATCCCGACCAGCCAGTCGCCGCGATCGATGAGCGCGTGCGCGTTGACGTTCCTCCAACTGGCCCAACGCCCGGCCGGCCAGGTCGACATGGGCGCCCGACACGACACCGTCGGCGAGGGCTTCACCCAACCGCGGCAGCACCCGGGTCGTCTGGGCCCGCTTCACGGTGCGTTCGGCGTCCCTCAGCGTCGTGCGGGCGGCGTCGGCCAGGACCTTCTCCGGATACGACGCGACCTGCTCCACCTGGGCGGCGAGGGCCACGTCCGCGCCCGTCCAACCACGCCCGCAGACCGGGCCGACAGCGGCTGCAGCGCGGAGAGCACGGCACGGTCGCGGCAGGCGGGATCCAACCCACCGACCGCCTCGACCAGCTCGTGCACCTCCGCCAACCGCATACGAACAAACGTACCCAAGGGGTGTAGCAGAGCTGGCTACTGCAGGCAGAACTCGTTGCCTTCGATGTCCTGCATGACGTAGTGCCGTTCGCCGCGCTCTTCGACGTAGCGCACCTTGGTGGCCCCGAGGCCGATGGCGCGCTCAACGGCGGCGTCGACCGCGGCGCGCCGCTCCTCGTCGGGTGTGCCCCGGCCGCCGCCGGCGTTCACGTCGAGGTGGACGCGGTTCTTGCGGTCCTTGGGCTCGGGCACGCGCTGGAAGAAGATGCGTGGACCCTGCCCGTCGGGGTCCGACGCCGCGCTGGCCATGTTCCAGTCGCTCTCCGGGATGCCCTGCTCGGTGAGCCAGGCCTCCCACGAGTCGAACCCCTCCGGTGGCGGGTCGAGGCGGTAGCCCAGCAGCTCGGCCCAGAACCGGGCGAGGCGGTCCGGATCTGAGCAGTCGAACGTGACCTGAACGCGGATGGCCATCGTGCCTACCTCCTGGGATCGTGGGGTTGGTTGTACCCGGACAGCCCGCCGCTCATGCCGTCGAATGGGCGTAGAGGTCGCGCAGCAAGCTGATCTCGGCGCCGTGATGGATCGTCTCGCGGTTGATGTGGAGGACGAGTGCCGCCATCGTGTGCTCGCTGAACGGGCCTTCGGCCGGTCCGCACAGGCGGGCCAGCCCGGCGTCGCCGAGCCCGCGCACACCGGTGATCCACGCCGAGTAGTGGTGGTCGAGCAGCTCGAGCCCTCCGGCTGCGGTGAGAGACCAGTCGGTGCTCTCGTAGTCGACCCCGCCGTCGCCGAAGTGGTTGGCCGCCCGCATCCCGAGCACCCCGATGGCGATGTGACCCATGCGCCAGGCGATGGTGGTGAAGGGAGGCGGGACGGGCTCGGGGAAGGCGAAGTCGGCCACGACGTCGCCGGCGCCGGCTGCCATGGGCGTGGTCGCCTCCACCCGCGGTCGCAGGCTCCAGCAGCCCGGGACCGGTTCCCAGAGGTACTCGGCATCGCTCAACCCGTCGAGGCGGGGCCGGAGCTGGTTCTGCCAGTGCCAGTCGAGCTGCTCGACGAGCTCGCGGTTCCAGTCGAGTTCCATGGCCCGCACCGTAGGGTCGAATGCGGACAGAAACACTCCTCATTTGGTCCAGACTTGTCGCCATGGCCGCCACCACCGAACGGCTCCTGCGGGTCCTGGCGACGCTGCAGGCCGGAGGTACCTGGACCGGACCGGCACTGGCCGAGCACCTCGGCGTCACGGTCCGAACGGTGCGGCGAGACGTCGAGCGACTCCGCGAGCTCGGGTACGCCATCGACGCCGACCTCGGCGTCACCGGCGGCTACCGGCTGGGTCGGGCGGGCCGGTGTCTGCCACCGCTGACCCTGGACGACGAGGAGGCCGTCGTGCTGGCCGCCTGCCTGCGCGCCGCGGCCGGAGGATCGATGGCTGCGGGCAGCGGCACCATCGAGACGATCCTCGACCGGCTCGAGCACATGCTTCCGGCCCGGGCCGGCGACCAAGTCGGAGCGGTCCTCGCCACCACCACACGCCTGAGCGGCGCGACGGACAGCGCGGAGCAGGTGCGGCCGGCCGTGCTGAGCGTGCTGACCCGCGCCTGCCGGGAGCGTGAGATCCTGCTCCTCACCTACCGCGATGCCCGTGACCGCCGTTCGGAGCGACGGTTGGAGCCATTGCGGATCGTCAGTGCGGGACGGCGCTGGTACCTCGTTGCCCGCGACATCGATCGCGACGCCTGGCGCACGCTGCGCGTCGATCGTGTGTCCGACGCTCGCACGACCGGCCACCGGTTCGTGCTGTCGGATCCTCCGGACCCGGTCCAGTTGGTCCGCCAGGCCATCACGGTGTCCCCGTACCGCTACCAGGCCGTCGTCGAGCTCGACGCCCCGCTGCACCGGGTGGCCGCGCTCGTCCCGCCGACCGTGGCGGTGCTCGAGCCGCTCGGCGACGATGTCACCGTCTTGTCCACCGGTGCCGACGACCTCGACGTGTTGGCGTTCCACGTGGCGCGGCTGGGCGTGCCCTTCCGCGTCCGCCGGCCCGCCGTGCTCCGCCGGCGGTGCAGTGAGCTGGCGGAGCGACTCGCCGCAGCCGCTCGGGCGCCCACCCGTTCGGGATAGGGGTGCGGTCTGCCGGTCGGTCCCGCTACCATGCCCGCTGCCCTTTCGGGGGTGGTGTAATTGGCAACACAGCAGGTTCTGGTCCTGCTTTTAGGGGTTCGAGTCCTCTCCCCCGAGCTTGCGCCGACCGGCCTCCACGTGCGTGCGAGGCCGGTTGGTCGCCGTGATGGCCCCTGGTAGATTGGCCGAGTCGCTACTGGCCCCATCGTCTAGTGGCCTAGGACACCACCCTCTCAAGGTGGCGGCACGGGTTCGAATCCCGTTGGGGCTGCGAACCTGCCAGAACCGTCGCGGGTCGACTGAGGCACCACTGGCTCAGACGATGGGATGGCAGACATGGCGGATCAGGATCAGCTGGCGGCGTTCAGCTACCACTGGAAGGCGGCCGGTTTGAGCAGCACGACGCTGCGCTACTACCTCAGCTGGCTGGCTCGCCTCGACGTGGACGACGACACGACCGACCTCGAGCTGGCCGCGGCGCTGGCCGACATGACGCCCTCGCAGCGCCACTATGCGCTGCGGGCGGCACGAGCTTGGGGGCGGTGGCGGGGCACCGGGCTGGGTCGCACGCTTAAGACCCCCAAGGTGCCGGAGCATCCGCAGCCGACGGCTCCCCCGAACAGGTCGACAAGGCCCTGGTCGAACCACTGGCCGAGCCTTGGGACGTGCGGGCCGCAGCGGCCGTGGCGGTGCTGTGGGCGACGGGCATGCGCGTCGGTGAGCTGGGAGCGCTGCGTTGGTCGGACCTGGATCTCGAGAGCGGGTTGGTGAAGGTCACGTCCTCGAAAGCTTGTCGGCGTTCGAGCGCGAGGACCGCCCGTGGCAGGTGATGATCTACGAAACCGGCAGGATTTGCCGGCGCAGCCGGTGCCGACCTCGAGCGCGAGCGTGGACTAACCGGACGTTGCGGACGCCTGAGCGCCGTCACGGCGCGCGCGTGGTAGCGCATGCGGCGCGGTAAGCACCGTGCCGTCGCCTATGACGGAGAGCTACCGGCCGCACGCCGCTTCTCCGAGACGGTTCAGGGAGGTATCAGGTGGCCGATTATGGCTTGCGGTCGGCCAGCAGGGCTCGGATGTCCTGAACCGAGAGGCCTGGATAGGCGCTGTAGAACCCGATCGGCGGATAGTTATAGTCCAGGGCCCACTGATAAAATGCCTCGGCGTTCTGCGCTACCGGGGTTGGCGGTGCGCCAACCACATGTGGAAAGATGGCATCAAATGCGAACGCAGTCTTTTCCGCAAAATCGTAGATGTACTTGTGGAAGTCACCGTCGTAGACCGTAAAGAGCCCGACATGGTCCTTCTCAAAGCGCACCCAATGAGAGAAGTGCAGCGTTCCAATCGAGTCGTTCGCCTCGTGACCCCTGTCCTTGATATCCCTCGTGTCCCACTTCAAAGCGAAACCTTGCAGACGTGACTCGATGGTCATGTACGTCAACAAGGGACTCTGCAAAGTGTTACCTGTGAAACCCGCCTCACGCGCACACGCCTTGATCTCCTGAACCGAAGCATCCTCGTACGCGAAGTACATATCCTCAGGCTCGCGGACATGATGCAGCAGCCATGTGACAACCTCCTCACGGTGACGATCCACCGGCGTCGCCGGAGGGTCATCCACGTGGTCAAGAATGGCGTCAAACAGCGGGCCGGCACTCTCCACCAGCCGCTCAACATGCTGCGCACGCTTGCCGTCAATATCCGAAAGAAAGAGCAGCTTCTCGTCTCCCTCGACCATGAAACGTGAGAAATGCACGGTACCGAGGTCATCTTGCACTTTCGCCAGATCGGGCATCAACGGCGGCAGCTCCTCGGTGAGCGCCTTGGCGTTGGCGGGACCTCGGATCGGAAAGTCAATCATGAGATGATCTTGAGTCATTGAACCCTCCTTGAGATGTCCAGCTTTCCGGACGTTCTCCCGGGCAAAGATGACCGACAGGGCCGCTCCCGTTCCACGCCTCGTAGCGGAGGCCCGACGCCGTGGTCCCCACGTTCATCGGCGATCCCCGCGGAGTCTCAAGCGGGCGAGCGCAGAGTCGATCACAAGGGCCGGGCAACGCGCACCATGGTCGCGTGTTGGTCGAGGCCGGCTGGACTGCCCGCACCGCCCGGGCCGTCGGCGTCGAGCTGCATCGACGTAGCGAGGGGCACCTCCGGAGGGTCCCGGCCTACGCCTTGGCCTCGCAATGCCCACTGTCCACTCGGCTTCACCAGTTCGCCGCACGTAGGGAGCACAACCCCAGGATGCGCCGCACGTGGTCCGCTGTCATCACCTGTAACAGGTGATCCCGGCTCGCGATCGTGTGAGGGATGCTCGGCGATCAGCCGGACGTCGACAAATTTCGAGGACCCCATCAGGCGCCCCGGCTTGCCGATGTCGCCACCCGCCGGAGGGTGATCCCGAGTCACAATCGCCCGACCTGAGTGATGCGGCCCTGCCGGCAAGGATCGATGCGACCCGGCGGTTTGAGGCGCTGGTCGCCCGCTGGGATCGGCATGATCATCGTCGTGCACCTCTGGGAGGTCGTCGACACCTCTCTCATGTCGGCGCGCTCCGCGACGGCCGAATACCGAAAGCCTTCGGCCGGTACAACCCATCGTGAGGCTCGGCTCCCCGCGGGTCATCACCTACTTCAAGTGATTCGCCGCCGTCGCGCGCCTCGTGCCGCGCCAGCCGGTCAACTGGCGTCCACGATGTCCGCCGACGATCACTACGACGACGCGCACGGGTTCGCAGAACGCGCGAGCGACGCTCACGAGCAGGGCGAGAGCGGCGCCCCCCGAGCAGGGTGTCGACGGACGTGCCGTGCTGCTGCCTCCCCCGATCTGGGGCTGGTTCTACTGCCAGTGACTCGTCATACCTCGATTCCTGCTCCATCCGAGTGTTTCGTTCCGAGCGGTGAGCGCTCACCGCTCACGCACCGGTGGGACGGGTACGTTGCCGGCATGACGATGGTCGCGCTCGAGGGAGGGTCGTTCCGTATGGGCTCGGTCGATACCAGGGCCTACCCGGCCGACGGCGAGGTCGTCTGGCGCCGGACGATCAGTAGCGACCCTCCCGCGACTGGGCCTGCCCCGGGCTGGCACGCCGCCGTCCCCGTCCCTCGCGGTCACCAGCAGGCCGCCACCAACCCGTGAGCGGCCTGCTCATCGGCCAGGTGCACACCGAGAGGCACCGGTGTCGGGGCGTCATCCATCGCCTCGCCTCGCAGCAGCCGGAGGAAGCCCAACGCTGCCTGTTCAGTGACATCGAGCCCGCAGGAAACAGCCTCGACGCACAACGCCCGGAACCTGCGACGACTGCCTTCCCGCCGCAGGTCCGTCCACACCTCCTCCGGCCTGTAGTAGCGCACGGACCGGAGTTGATACCCGAAGTCGGAGAACACCACGACCGCCAGGGCGTCGAACTGTTCGTGCAGATCGGCCAGGCAGGTGCCGCGCACGGACACCGTGCTGGCCTCTGGCGCGTTCTTGGTGCGAGCCATCTTCACCAACACCCGGGTCCCGTCCGGCGCCTCGACGTTGTAGGGCCCGTGGTTGAGCGGCATCAGCCACCCACGCGTCGTGTAGCCGACGATGTGCTCGGCGAGGTTGTGGTCGGTGAACTCCCGACCCTCGGGACGCAGGCGCAAGCTCTCTCGAATCTCTACGAGGGCCTGCATACGGCCCCAGGCGGGCTGGGACATGATGGGGACGGTCATGGTGCTGGTGCTACCTCCTGCGGCGATGGGGAAGCCGCAGCATCAGGCGCTGCCGGCCTCCGACAACTAGACGGCTGAGGGCCCCCGGGATGACGCCACGCTGCTGCGTGGAAGGAGCGGCGCCCTCTCCGTGACCGCTGTCAGCGCACAGCCAGCGGCGGAGAACGAGGCCTGAGCCCTCCAGAGACCACAATCCGCGCCGACTCACCATTGGCCGGCATCGCTCTCGGCCGGTCACTTGACCGTGATCACGTTCCAGTCGACAATGCCGACGACAGATCCGCACCTCGTGGCATGGCGCTCTCTGGCCCAGCGGATCGGACCGGAGTTCCACCGATCAGGATGGAGATTGCCATGTCCCCGGCACAGACGCGGATCTCGACTTCCCTCGAACCTGGTGGCGACGCACGAGCTTGTCGACGAACGCGATCGTCCTATGAGGCGATTCAGCGCAAGTTCCGAAACGCTGTGGTGAGGCTCATCCGCGTCAGGTTGACGGATCGGTACGGAGACGCTGCAGCCCAGCGCGTCGCGAAGGTGTTCCCCACGTGGGCTGAGATCAAGGCCGCTGCAGCTCTCTCGTGCGCCACCGCTGTCGTCAGCCATACACACGTCGACGGTAACGGGTCCTCTCCTCCGGCCCGACGACACATCGATCGCTAGGACTTACGCGGGTCGGCCGCTGGGACCGGCGACCCGTACCGGCCACCCCGAGGCGGGCTGAGCCCGAGCCGGCTCGGTAGCGGCTCGCGTGGTACATCCGACGGCCACAGCGGCCGAATCGCGCTGAGTGATCTCAGCATCGAATCCGTCCGATGGCAACGTGTCATCGGAGTGAACTTGAGGCGAACGTGGCTGAACACAGTTGCCGGAGAACGCGCCGCGGGTGCGCAACCTTCCATTAGGCGATGTTTGGGCGCACTATCGTGACGGAGCGGAGGACCTGACGCGAGTTGTTGAGTAGGGCAGGTCAGGACGCTCGAGTGACGGAATGGAGTCCATGACGACGCCTCGGTTGTCCAGGCCGAGCCGGGTCGGTGGGTCAGAGGGTCAGGGTCCCCCGTCGCCGGCTCCTGATCTGGGCGACCTGCTGCTGAACGCGAAGCTGAGGGTGCCGCGGCCTCGGGCCGGGCTCGTCAGCCGCGTCGACCTGATCCAGCGGGCTCGGTCAAGTGGCTGCCGCGTCGTCGGGATCACGGCGCCGGCGGGCTATGGCAAGTCGACCCTGTTGGCGGAGTGGGCGGACTGTGAGGATCGTCCGGTTGCTGGCGTGTCGTTTGACCGGTTCGACGACGACCCGATGGCCCTGCTGGTCCTGTTGGCCTCCGCGTACGCACGGATCGACCCGGGGCGTGCCGATCTGCGCGTCGAGGTGCGTGGGGTCGGCCCGTCGGTGCTGGGCCGTGCCGCGCCGCGACTGGCGACGGCGTTCAGCGCGTGTCCGGTGCCGTTCGTGCTGCTGCTGGACGACCTTCACGAGCTGCGGTCTCCCGACTGTCACGACGTGTTGGGGTTGGTGATGGCGAGGATCCCTGACGGGTCACAGCTCGTCACCGCCAGTCGCTGGGAGCAGCCCCACCTGCCGAGGCTGCGGGTGTCGGGTGATGCGCTGGCCCTCGACGCCAGGGATCTGGCGCTCGACGTTGCCGGGGCGCAGCAGATCTTCTCGCGGGCGCAGGTCAGTCTGACCCCCGAGGCTGCCGCCGAGGTGACCGCGCGAACCGAAGGTTGGCCGGCGGGCCTGTACCTGGCGGCACAGCTCGCGGCCGAGAGCGGCTCATCAGCGCTGACGGTGTCCGGTGACGACCGCTACGTGGCCGACTATCTGCACCGCGAGTCGTTGGCGAACCAGCCCGACGACGTGCAGCAGTTCCTGCGGCGCACGGCGGTGCTCGATCAGCTCGGTGGTCCGCTGTGCGACGCGGTCCTCGGGACCGCTGACTCGGCGGAGCGGCTGCGGCGGCTGGAGGCGTCGAGTCTGTTCGTGGTTCCGCTGGACCGGCATGGGGGGTGGTATCGCTATCACGCCTTGTTCCGGGAGTTCCTGCTGGCCGAGCTGCGGCGCCGCGAACCCGACATGGTCGAAGTCCTGCACAGGCGGGCGGCCGACTGGTACGAGTCCAACGGCTCGGCGCTGATCGCGGTCGAGCACTTGCTGAGAACCGCCGAGCGGGCCCGGGCGGCGCGGCTGGCGTCCGAGCTGTCGCAGCCGCTCTACAACACCGGCCGTCTGTCGACGCTGCAGCGTTGGCTTGCCACGTTGGGCGACGACACCATCGCAACTTGGCCGCCGTTGGCGGTGAACGCCTGCGTGGCATCCGTGCTCACAGGCGACATCGTGGGGTCGGAGCGGTGGGCGGCGATGGTGGACGCCGCCTCGTTCGACCTGCCACCGCGGGATGGCTCCGCGTCATTCGAGTCCGCCAGGGCGATGCTGCGAGCGCTGATGTGCCCGAACGGCCCCCAGGCGATGTTGGCCGATGCGACAATCGCACTGGAAGAGGAGCCGCCATGGAGTCCGCGGCGGCCGAACGTTCTGTGGTTGCTCGCCGAAGCCCACCTCATGCTTGGCGACGTCGAGGAGGCCCGCGACCTGTTCGAGGACGCGTCGACGGTGTGCACCCTGCTGGGCATCCGCAACATCCTCGTGGCCTCTCAATCCGAGCTCGCGCTGCTGGCCCTTGACCGCGGGGACTCGGATGGCGCCGTCGAGCACGTGCGTGTCGCGCGCGACGTCATCGAGGCCGCGGGACTCGAGGAGTACGCGTCGGCCCTCCTGGTCTACGCCGCGGCCGCCCGGCTCGCGTTTTCTCGCGGTGACGTCTCCGGGGCGCAACGCGAGCTCGGGCGCGCGATGCCCCGGCGGCTTGCGGCCACCTACATGGTGCCGAACGTCGCGGTAAGGCTCCGGCTGCAGCTCGCTTCCGTGTATCTCGCCCTCAGCGAGCCGACGACCGCCCACCACCTGCTACGGGAGGTCGACGACATCCTGCGGCACCGGCCAGCGCTCGGAACGCTCGTGCAAGAGACGGAGCGACTGCGTGCCAGGGTGTCCGTAGTACCGGCTGCAGGGTTGGGCGCGTCGCCCCTCACGCACGCGGAACTGCGTGTGCTTCCCTACCTGCAGACGCACCTCACATTCGCTCAGATCGCTGATCGGCTCTATATCTCGCGCAACACGGTGGCCACCCACGTCCACGCGATCTACCGCAAGCTCGCGGTCTCGTCGCGCGACGAAGCCGTGCGACGCGCCACCGCGGCCGGCGTGCTGGGCGGCTAAGGGACGGTCACGGTCCGGATCGTGCTTCGAACGCCTCGTCCGTGTCGTAGCCGACCGCCAAGGCGAGCTTCGGTGCCTCCGCCACGACTCGGGGGAGGCCAACAACGGTGATGACGTCGACCAGCACGTCGACGATCTCGGCGACCGTCGCACCTTGCCCTATCGCGGCATCGGCAAGCGCCGAGTATGAGGGGACCGCGCCGCCAACTCCCACCAGTGCGGCCAAGCGTACGAGCGCCAGCGTTTTGGCGTCGAGCACCGGTGACCCGGCTCCGAGCACGCCCGGATGGTCCTCGGCGAGGGATGCGTCGTTCAGCGCCAACAGCCGCAGCCTCTGCGCATAGTCCACGACCACGTTCTCCTCGGCGTTCTCCACATCCGTGATCCATCGGCGTCGCCGGGAACTCCTACTCCCGGACGCGCTCAATACGGCTGCCGAACCGGGCAGCGTCTCATTCGTTCATCATCGACCGCTGACCGATGGCTGTCGTCACCCACTTCGGGTGACTCGGCTCGTGCGATCGTTGACCCAGCCGACACGATTCGCGCCGATCCGACGAGCGGAGCGAGCATGAGGAGCACCTCCTCGACTCTCCTTGATCGAGACCGGCCTTGTCACCGACGGCGAGATGGACGAGGCCCCACTAAGCCATCGTCCGGAATCACTGCGGGGGCGCTGGTAGCCGATCGGCGTGTCATTTCTGCCGGCCCTCATCGATCCACCGGAGTGCGTCGGCGTGGGCGCGCCGCACCGTTCGGCCCACCCATTCGTCGCCGGGGTAGATGTTCTCGCGGTGGACGACGTCGACAACCCGCGTGGCGGCGAGTTGATCGATGACTCGTTCGTCCGCGGAGACGATGACCAGCTTGCTGCCGACCTCCAGCAACGACCGTGCGTATCTGCGCAGGACGTCCATGAAGGTTCCGCCCAGGTCGGTCCGGCCCCGGAGGCGGAGGATCACAACCGAGTTGCGTGAAGTCGCCTCCACGGCGGGCAAGGCGGCTTCGAAGCTCGAGGCCGAGGCGAAGAACAAGCTGCCGTACGGCTGCAGCACCAGCACGGTTTCGGAGGGCACCACCGGAGGCGGGTCAGCCTCGCGGACAGAGCCGTCGTCGCCGTAGACACGCCACCTCACCTCGACCTGGTTCGACTGGCTGATCACGTGGAGGATGACCGACAGCGCGACGCCCACGACAACCGCGTACTGGAGCGGGATGACCAGCGTCAGCACGAACGTCACGGAGAGCACGGCTGCTTGGACCGGACCCGTCTTGGCCACGGAGCGGAGGTCGTGGGGTTTGATCGTCCGGTATCCGACCAGCATGATGAGTCCGGCGAGGGCCGGCAGCGCGACCTCCGACACCGCTGAGCTGAACAACAGGATGACGACGGCCATCACTACAGCGGCGAACACCAGCGCCTGGCGGCTCTTGGCACCGGCCGACTTGATCAGCGACGACGCGGACATCGACCCGCCCACCGGCATGCCCTGGAACACCCCACAGGCGACGTTGGCGGTGCCTTGGCCGATGAAGTCCCGCGAAACATCGGGGTAGGTGCCGTCAGGGTTCGGGAAGTTGGCCGAGATGGCCGCCCCTTGAACGAGACCGACGAAGGCCAATGAGATCGCCGGAACGGCCAGAGGCACGACCAGGCTGATGTCGGGCAGCACCGGACCTGGAAGTGAGCGGGGCACCTCGGCCAAGTCGGCCAGTTGCGCGACCCCGTCCCACCCCAGCGCCACGACGGCAGCCGACGTGGCCACGATGGCTACGACCAAGCCAAGCGGGCCGAGCGGTGTCCGCTCGAGGATGACGATGAGCGCGATCGTTGTGATCCCGACCGCCACGGATCGCCCGTCTAGGCGGCCGGGGTGCAGCAATGTGTCGACGGCACGGCCGACGTCGGTTCGCGCCTTGGCCCTCGTAGCCAGTGAAGTTGCCGAGCTGGCCGAGCAT
>CAWEYT010000008.1:0-487313 GCA_963813375.1 uncultured Acidimicrobiales bacterium
GAAACCGATGCTCTATCCCCTGAGCTACGGGGGCGGGCCGCGAGAGGCTAGCGGCCTGTCCCGCCTGGCAGCCGCGCCGCCAGGGCCGCGCCGGCCATGCCTGCCAGGCGGAGCAGCGCCTCCATGCGGGCCTCGCGGGAGCACCCTGCGCCAGATCGTTGCCAGGACGATGAACGCCCCGAAGAACAAGAAGCAGGCGACGAGCTGACCCGTGTACGAGTAGCGCTTCGACCACTCCTCCGTGTACCACCAGCGCAGGCCCAGGGCCTGGAGCACGTAGAACGTGAGGGCCAGCTGGCCGGCGCACGCGACTGGGTGCAGCAGCCGCGGCCATCGGGCGTACGCCAGGAGACCCAGCCCGAGGACGGCCAGCGACCACCCCGTCGCCCCGATGACCCAGGCCGGCATCTTGCCGTGACCGACAGGATCGGCCAGCCGCGCCAGCGGCGCCGTGCCGTCGGCCTGTTCCCGTTCGCGGACGACGACCCGCACCGCGTCGCGGCGGGACTCGCCACGGCGCTCGACGCGGTCGTCGATCCGGTCCGCCGCCACGCCGTCATCGAGCGCGATCGCCTCGGTGAGCACCTGACGGTCCGTCGTGGCGCGGGTCACGATCTCCCCACCGACGAACCCGACCAGCGCCAGCGCCAGCCCGGCACTGACGAGGAGCACCTGCACCCTCCGGTGACCGAGCGCCTGCCGTCCGACCCACATCCCGACCAGGAAGAAGGCGAACGTGGGCAGCGCCGGATAGCTGCCCGAGACCAGGAGATCGATGAGCAGCGGGCGAGGGTCGGAAACGGTCTCCCAGCCCTGCCACCCGCCGTAGCGGACACGGTCCGGCGCGAGGTGGAGCCAGGACCACCCTCCGACGAGCGTCGTCACGGCGGCGAGGACGAGGAGCCACAACCCCGGCAGCCGCCGGACGAGCAGACCGAGCGCGAAGAACAGCCCGTAGAACTGCAGGATCACCGCGATCAGCGGCGCGTGTTCGACCAGCAGCAGCCCGATCACGACGAGCACCGTGCCTCGCGCCAGCGCCTGACCAACCGGGTGAGCGGCCCGGCACGTCAGCATCGTGAAGCCGAGGCCGCCGAGGAACACGAACAGCGGCATGGCCTTGCCGCTGAAGAAGCGCGTCACCCCGCGCAGGTCGCCGCCGCTGCCGTCGAAGTACGTGTAGTGGGTGATGAGCATCCCGAGCTGCGCCACCGCCCGGGCGACGTCGATGCCGAGCAGACGTTCCTGCACCGGCGTCGCTCGGACCGGGCCGGGCGCCTCCTGCACCTCGGCCGTCATCACCTCATGGTGCCAGCCCGTCAGCGAGCGTTGACCGCGGTCGCTGCCGTTGTTCGAGCCGACGGCGAGCACCTCAGCGAGTGGCGTCCAGACGGACGAGACCATCGAGGATCAGGTCGAGCACCAGCTCGAAGCTGCTCGCGGTCTGCCCAGCGAGGTGCTGGCGGACGTGGGCGACCATGTACGGATACGTCGTGGCGGAGATCCCGGCGAGGTACTCCTCGGCCGCGGCCTCGGGGTTGTCGCGACCCGCGGCCATGCCGGCCTCCTGCAGCGTGTAGCCCACGACGTGGTTGGTGACGGCATGGAAGCCGTGATGGGCGAGCGGCGCGGAGAGCCTGCTCTGGCCGAGGAGCCGCAAGAGATCGTCCATGAGCCGCGTGCGTCCGGGTCCGGGGAGGTATCGCAGCCAGAGCTCGGCCGCCCACGGGTGGCGCCCGAGCGCGCCGCGCATGCGCGACAGCCATCGCTCGAACAGCTTCCAGAGGTGTGCTGCCAGGGTCCACGGGGTCGACCTCGCCCACGACCGCGTCGACCATCGACGACAGCAGCTCGTCCTTGCTCCTGATGTGGTTGTACAGCGACATCACCTCGTAGCCCAGGCTGCGGGCCAGGCGGCGCATGCTCAGCGCGCCGACACCCTCCGAGTCGGCTACGGCGATCGCCGCCGCCACGATGGCCGCCCGGCCGAGCGGCTCCCGTGGGCCCGCAGCGCCGGGAGTCGTGATCGGCGTCGGGAGCCGCTTGTCCACCCTTGACAACGTACAGTGTATGTCGTAGGACGTACACTGTACGTCACCCCGGTGAGGAGACCGTCACATGACGACCGATGGCACCACTGCGAGCGCCACGCCCACGACGATGGCCGCCGTCGTCGGCCGCCGATACGGCCCACCTGATGTCGTGTCGGTGGAACACATCCCGACCCCGACGCCGAAGGACGGCGAGGTGCTCGTGCAGGTCGCGGCGGCGTCGCTCAACGCGCTCGACTGGCACTACCTCACCGGAACGCCCTACTTCCTCCGCTTGGCCGCCGGAGTCCGTCGCCCGAAGCGGACCATCCCCGGTGCTGACGTTGCCGGCACCGTCGTGGCGACCGGTCCGGGCGTGACCGAGCTGAAGATCGGCGATGACGTCTTCGGCGAGAGCTCCGGAGGCGCCTGTGCCGATTACGTGACCGTCCCGGCCGATCATCTCGCGCGCAAGCCACCTGAGGTGTCGTTCGAGGCGGCAGCTGCGACACCCGTCGCCGGTCTCACGGCGCTCCAGGGCCTCCGCACCCGTGCCGCCCTCCATCCCGGCGAGCGGACCCTCATCAACGGCGCCGCCGGCGGCGTCGGCACGTTCGCCGTGCAACTCGCCAAGGTGCTCGGGGCCGACGTCACGGCCGTGTGCAGCACCCGCAACATCGACATGGTCCGAGCCCTCGGAGCCGACGAGGTCATCGACTACACCCGCGACGACGTCGTGCGCGGCGGAGCCCGCTTCGACGTCATGTTCGACAATGTCGGTGACCGCGCTCCGACCGAGTTGATGAGTCTCTTGCGGCCGGGTGCGCGCTACGTGGTGATCACCGGACCGAAGACGAACCGGTGGCTGGGCCCCGTCCCCCACCTCGTCAGGGCCCGATGGGCCTTCCGCCGCGCCGACGCCTCGTTCCACCAGTTCACGGAGTCGATGGACCGCGATGACCTCACGTTCCTCGGCCAGCTCCTGGCGACGGGACGGATCACGCCAGCCGTCGACCGGGTGATCGGACTCGACGGCGTCGCAGAAGGCCTCGCCGAGCTCGGCACCGGCCACACCCGCGCCAAGATCGTCGTCGTCCCTACCTGACCGTGGCGGCCCCTGCGGTGCGCCCCTCGGCCGTCATCACCTCATGGTGGCAGCCCGTCAGCGAGCGTTGACCGCGGCGATCGGATTGATGCAACCCCACCCGTAGGCGGGGTCGAACCCTGCCGGCCCGGCGTCGGTTGCGGTCGACGTCAGCCGGCGCTGCATGTTCCCGGGCGAGATGGCGCCGCGGGCGTCGATGATCAGCGCCACGAGCGCGGCGACATGCGGCGACGCCATCGACGTCCCTGTGCTCATGCCCCACGTCGACGGGATCTTGGTCGAGTAGATGTTCGAGCCGGGCGCCGTCAGATCGACGTACGACCCGTTGGTCGAGTACGAGGCCACGTCACCGTTCTGGCCGAGCGCCCCGACGGCGATGGTCTCCGGGCAGCGCCGCCGGGTAGCGGGGGTTACCCGACGGGCCACCGTTGCCGGCCGCAGCCACGACCACCACGCCATGGGCGACCGCGTAGCTGACGGCGGTCGTCACCGATGCGGCCTTGGTGTCCGAACCGATCGACACGTTGATGACCTGCGCACCGTGGTCCACCGCCCACGTGATGCCCTTGCCGATGTCCGAGTTGGGACCGACACCTTGCTCATCGAGCACGCGGACCGGAAGGATCGTCGCCCGAGGTGCGATCCCGACGATCCCCACGCCGTTCTCCCCGGCACCGACGATGCCGGCGACGTGGGTCCCGTGGCCGTTGACGTCGGTGCCGCCACTGCCGGTCTGCACCACGCCGTTCACGATCGCCGCGCCGGGACGGACCCGTCCGCTCAGGTCGGGGTGGTTGGCCTGCACGCCGGAGTCGACCACCGCCACCGTGATGCCTGCGCCCTTCCCACACGACCACAGCGCACTGAACGGGAAGGCGAACATCGCCCACTGCTGGTCGACGTCGGGGTCGGAAGGCTCGGCGGGAGGTGGCGTCTCGAGCGCCTGCGCGAACGACGGCGCCTCGACGGCCACCACGTCCAACGACTCGGCGGTGGCCAGCGCCACGTCGACGGCATCAGCCAGCGGGACGGGCTCGATCGACGGACGCCCGGTGTCGTCGACCGCCACCACCGTGACCTCGTCGGCCCCGGCCCGCGTCGCCGCCGCGACCGCCTGCGTGGCTGCTGTGGTGATCTCTTCACTGCCTGTGAGCACCGGCGGGTCCTCAGCGGCCGCCGCGGCTCCCCCGGAGCCGCCCATCGACGAGCTCCCGGCCGTCTCATCGACCGTGCACGGCGGCTTGGCCGGCGCCGTGGTCGTCGGGACCGGAGGAGGAGGAGCCTTGGGCGGCCCGCACGCCGAGACGACGAGCAGCAGGGCCGCACCGACCGCCGCGAGCGTCGCCCGCCGACCGTTGTCCCTGCTCAGCACCGTTGCGCGGGACCGCCGTGGGTGCGGGTCCGGCCCCGGCGGCGAGCCGGCGGCCGAACGGCTCACGTCGCCGGACGAGCGGAACGGGGCCGCGCTCGGCGAGGACATCCACCGGCGCCCGGCCGTGGCGATCGACCGCGGGTTCCTCACCTCCAACGAGGCTACGAGCCGATCGCCGGAGGGCGACATCGCCCCGAGGATCGGACACGGACGGTGAGCTCGGGCGAGGGCGGCGAGCGAGCCGCGTTCGAGCCGTCTACGGCGTCGTAACGGTCGGGAGCTCGACGCCGAACCAGGGCTCGGCAACCAGATCGCCGAGGAAGATCGCGCGGTCTTCGTCATCGGCGATGGGGACGGCCGCGGCCAGGTTCCACTCGCGCTGCGCATCGTCGGCCCGACCGTCCGCCGCCGCGGCACGGGCCAGGGCCTCGTGGGCATACGCGCGGTCGAAGTCGTCCAGGCCCGCGGCGTCGACGACGGTGAGGCAACGACGGGCGTGATGCTCGGCCATGCCGGCCCGGCCCAACACGGCGTGGACGTGGCTCACCATCCACTCGCCGCGCGCTTCGTTGGCCTCGGTGCGTCGTGCCGCCCTCGCCCAGTGGTACGCCGAGGCGTAGGCGGCCCGGACCATCGCCTCGTCGTCCTCGGGGCTGCGGTCCTCCCGCCCGAGGAGATCCCAGACCTCGAGGTTGGTCCCGACGCCCAGCTCGCGGTGCAGCTCTGCATCGAGGTCGGCCGCCACGACCTCCGTCTCGACGTCGGGCACGGGACCGAGTCCGGAACCGGTCTCCAGCAGGGTCTTGAGGCCGGACAGGATCGGTGTCCACGTCGTGCGGGTGAGGGCCCACGTCTTCGACAGGCCGCCGAAGTCCGAGTGCACCAGCGTGAGTCGGCACACGTCGCCGACCGGCGTGATCTCCCACGTCACTCTGCTCGGCGCCTCGGCGGCCGCCTCGTCGTCGCGGGCGAGGGTGAAGGTCGTCACCAACCGGCGCGGCGGATCCGCCTCGAGGATCTCGCCGGCCACGGCGGGCTCGGCCCCGTCGAGGTACTCGTACGGAGCGCCCGTCTCCCACGTCGACCGGACGGCCCAGCCCCGGTAGTAGCCCTGCGTCATCTCGGGGTCGGTCAGCGCCTGCCAGAGGCGTTCGGGGGTGGTGCGGATGTAGATCTCGTGGATGTGCTGCGGCTTGGGCATCAGTGCTCCAGTCGGTGCTTCAGGTCCGTGAGGGCGCTCACCCAGGGACCGGCGTACTTGGAGATCCAGCGGTCGTGGATCACACGGATGGGGACGGGGTTGAGGTAGTGCAACTTCGACCGACCCACCCGGCGGGTGACGACGAGACCGCCCGCCTCCAGCACGGCCAGGTGCTTGGCGACGCCGAAGCGGGTCATCTCCGGAAGGGTGGCGGCCAGCGCGCCGAGCGACTGCCCGTCCCGCTCGTAGAGCGCGTCGAGCAGCGCCCTGCGGTGATGGTCGGCCAACGCCCGGAAGACGGGCTCGTCGTCGACAGGACCATCCACCACCCAATCATGTGACCAAATGGTCACCTAATGCAAGGACGGCGTCAAGGGGTCAGAGCCAGGCGGACTCGACCCAGGCCCGGACCGGCGGAGCCAGGTAGTCGAGGTGCTCACCCGGTCGCTCGCGGATGCGGGTGGCCGAGATGGGCACGGCCACGCGGTCGGCATCGACGACCACGCACGCCGCGCCGAGCCGCCGCGCCAACTCATCGGCGTAGGGGTCGGACGAGAACACGACGGCGGGTCCCTCGGTGTCCAGCTCCGACGGCCAGCGCTCACGGAACAGCGCGATCCAGCGTGCCCACAGCTCCTCATCACCGAAGTCGGTGTCCAGGTCGTGGCGCACCTCGACCACGCTCACCTCCGGATGGAGATCGGCGAGCCACTGCGCCCGCAACTCCCCCGGCACCACCTCACCGTCGCGCGTGTTCACGAACACCACGAGCTGGTCGACCCGCGCCGCGGCGCTGGCGATCAGGTGGCTGTGGCCGAGGTGCGGCGGGCAGAAGCGCCCGACGATCAAGCCACTGGCGGGCCGGGCGCCGGACCGATCCGCGAGCTGACCGGCCTCGATCAGGACGGCCCGTCGGCCGCCGGTAGCCTCGACGTCACCTCCCGCCGCCAGGCGGAACGCCAGCTGCCAGGGACCGGGGTCGAGGTCGAGCACCTCGGCCCGGCGGGAGGCCTCCTCCTGGGCGAGCGCGACTCCGCCGGAGTCGCCAAGGGCGCGCATCGCCTCGGCGCGGGCGAGTTGGACGAGCACCGGCGCGGCAGCATCGTCCGTGGCCTCGATGGCCGTCTCCACCGCCTCCAACGCCTCCAACGTGTCCTGCCGCTTGCCGAGCTGTGCCTGCCCGAGGGCCAGCGCCACGCCGGCCAGGAAGCGGTCCATGTACGTGGCCGACCGCATCTCGGCCACCGACCCGGCGAGCGCGACGGCCTCCGCCGGCCGCCCTACCGCGGCCGTCGCCAACGCCAGCGCCTGGGTGCCGTTCGGATGATCTGGTCGGGTCGCCACCGCCTTCTCGGCGTACATCATGGCGGTGTCGATCTCACCCTGCTGGAGGTGGGCGAGAGCGAGGGTGACCAAGGAGTCGTACCCGAACCCGGGTGGCACGTCCGGTGCGTCGAGGGCCAGGTGGGCATGCGCGATGGCCCTGCTCGACTGCCCGGCGTACATCGCCACCGATGCGGTGACCGACTGCGCCAGCGTGCCCTGGCCGATGGGCGTCGCCAGCCCGACGGCCTCCTCGGCCGTCCGCAGCGCGTCCACGCTCAGGCCCTGCGCGGCGAGCGTCCGGGCGATGGTCGCCGCGGCCTGGATCTCGCCGTAGCGGTCACCGATGGTGCGGAAGATGTGCTGGGCCTCGCCGGCCCGGCGGGCCGCCTCGTCGATGCGGCCGCCCCACAGCGCCAGCAGTGCCTGGAGGGTGACGAGCATGGCCTCGGCCCACTGGTCGCCCCGCTCGGACGCCTCCTCCACGACGAGCCGGCCGAGCTCCTCGGCCTCGGCGAACCGGCCCTGGAAGAGGCGGACGTAGGCCAGCAGACCGAGCGCCCACGCCACACCGCCGCGATCGCCGAGGTCCTTCAGGGCGGCCGCGGCGGCGCTGAGCCGGGCATCGGCCACGTCCACGTCGCCGCGCACGAACGAGACCCACGCCCGGTGCTGGTCCACCCAGGCCAGGCCCCGACGGTCTCCCTCGGCGTCGTACAGCGCCTCCGCGAGGTCGAGATGGGCCTCGGCGTCCTCGAACTGGCCGGCGAAGATCGAGTTCATGCCCCACGCCCGCTGCACCCCTGCCAGCTCGTGGCGATCGCCGAGCCGCTCGAGGATCTCGGCCGCCGCGCTCAGCTCGACCTGCGCGTCCTGGTAGCGGCCGGTGAGACGGGCGATCTCGGCCCGGACGGAGCGGGCCCGCGCCACGCAGGCCGAGTCGCCCTCTCCCTCGGACTCCGCCACCACCGCGTGGAGGTCGGCCTCGGCCTCGGGGAACTGGCGCAGCTCGACCCAGGCTGCGGCCCGCGTCAGCACGAGGGACCGCCGGGTCGATCCGTCGAGATCGCAGTCACCGATCGACAGCGCCCGAGCCACCTGCCCGATGGCGGGGCGGGGATAGAGGCGGTCGACGTCGTTGGTGGCCGACGCCAGCAGCGCCCGCACCGCCTGCTGGACCACGTCGCGGGGCACGCCGGGCAGGCGCCCTCCGCCCAGCTCACCGGTGAGCTCGGCCGCCGTGGCCCAGTGGTGGGCGACGACGTCCGGTCGGGCGGCGTACTGCGCGTCCGCGGTCATGGCCTTGGCCACGCCGATGTGCCGGCGGGCCCGATCCGCCTTCGTGATCATGTGGTAGGCGACCTCGCGGACGCTGGCCGAGCGGAACCGCCACCACCCGCCCTCGACCTCGAGCAGCCCGGCATCGGCGAGCGCGTCGAGCAGCGATCGGGCGGTGTTCTGGCCCAGCGCCTGGCCGAACTCCACCAACCCGCCGTACGAGCCGGACGAGCCGAGGACGGCGGCATTGTCGAGCATGGCCCGCTGGTCGGCCGGTAGCTCGTCGAGCCGGGCGGCCACGAGGGCCCGGAGCGAATCGGGCAGCTGGTCCGTCTCGCCCCCGCAGGCCACGAGCTCGGCCAGCTCCTCCAGGAAGAGCGGGTTGCCGCCGCTGCGGTCGTACAGCTCGTGCGCCAGGCCACTCGTCGCCCGCTCGCCCAGCATGGCGGCGAGCAACTCGGTGGCGCTCCCGGGATCCAGCGGCTCGAGCCGTAGCGCCAGTGTGGTCAGGCGGGCCGAGCGGGGCGGGGCGGGGAGCTCGCCGCCCGGCCGGGTCGTGGCGATCAGCGCGAACGGCGTGGAGGCCAGGCGGGCCAGCGCCGCCTCCAGGAGCTCCAGGACCCGCAGGCTGGCCCAGTGCAGGTCAGCGACCACCATGGTCAGCGGGCCCCGCGTGGCCAGCGCGGCCAGCACGGCGAGCACGGCGCGGATGAGCTCCTGGTGGGTGCGGGACGGGTCGATGCCGTCGAGCGGTGACGGCTGCCCGAACAGGTGGAGCAGCCCGTTGACGAGGGCGTCGCGGTGCTCCTGGTCGGACGGTGGGCCGATCAGCTCGGCCAGCCGATGCTCCAGGTTCAGACGCAGCTCCGGCCGGACGGATCCCACGTCGACGTCGAGGACGGGCGCCAGCGCGCTGGCGATCGGCCACCACCGGTTGGCCTCGCCGTAGGGCACGCACGAACCGATGAGCACCGTGCCGCCCTGCGGCTTGACGTGACCGGTCAGGACCTCCTCGACGAGACGGGTCTTGCCGATGCCACCCTCCCCCTCGATGACGGCGAGGACGGCGCGTCGCTGCGAGTGGGCGATGCGCACGGTGTCGACCAGCAGCGAGTGCTCCAGCTCGCGGCCCACGAACGGGACGGGCACGCGTCTCCGCCGCCTTCCGGGCAGCGTGATCGGCTCGATGGCCAGCCACGCGGCCACCTTCTCCTCGCGGCCCCGCACCTCGACCTCGCCGACGGACTCGTAGGCGATGGCGCCTTCGGTGGCCGCGTGGGTCGCCGGGCCGACGAGCACGCCACCGGGAGGTGCGGCGGTCTGCAGGCGCGACGCGATGTTGACGACGTCGCCCATCGCCGTGTAGTCGCCGCCGGCCCGCAACGCTCCGACGAGCACCTCGCCGGTGTTGATGCCGATGCGCATGCGGATGGGCAACTCGAGGTCGGAAACCCGCTCGACGATCGATCGTTGCATTCGCAACGATGCTCGAACCGCGCGCTCCGCGTCGTCCTCGTGAGCAACGGGCGCGCCGAACAGGGCGACGATGGCGTCGCCCAGGATCTTGTCCACCCGACCACCGAAGCTGGTCACGTCCTCCACGAGGCACTGGAAGAGCCCGTCCACGAGGGTCTTGACCATCTCCGGATCCATCCGCTCGGTCTGGCCCGTGAAACCGACCAGATCCGCGAACAGCACGGTGACGACCCTGCGCTCCTCCCCGCGCGTCCGTCCCAGGTCGTGGCCACAGTTCGGACAGAAGCGGGCGCCGTCCGGATAGGGCGCCGCGCACGAAGGACAGACGGACATCCACCTGGAAGCGTACGGCAATCGACCGCCAGATCCCCGGCTCGGCCCCCATCGCCGCATGAGCGATGATGGACCCATGTCCAGCCTTCCGTCCCCTTCCGCCGCCCCGCTGGCGGAGACCCTCCCCGTGGCCGCTCGTGCCGTCGACGCGGTGAAGCTCTACGGCAAGGGCGAGAACGTCGTCCACGCCCTCGACGGCGTGACCATCGACTTCGAGCAGGCCGCCTTCACGGCCATCATGGGCCCGTCGGGGTCGGGCAAGTCGACCCTCATGCACTGCCTGGCCGGCCTCGACAGCCTCACGTCGGGCAAGGTCTACATCGGGACCACCGACCTCTCGACGCTCGACGACAAGGCCCTGACGCGCTTGCGGCGGGACCAGGTGGGTTTCGTCTTCCAGGCCTTCAACCTGCTGCCCACGCTGGACGCGGCCGAGAACATCACGCTCCCACTGGCCCTCGGCGGCAAGGACCCCGACAAGGCCTGGTACGACCAGGTCGTCTCGACCGTCGGCCTGGCGGATCGCCTGCGCCACCGGCCGAGCGAGCTCTCCGGGGGCCAGCAGCAGCGCGTCGCCGTCGCCCGTGCTCTCGTCACGCGGCCCCGCATCATCTTCGCCGACGAGCCGACCGGCAACCTCGACAGCCACAGCAGCGGCGAGATCCTCGGCTTCATGCGGGAGGCCGTCTCACAGTTGGGCCAGACGATCGTCATGGTCACGCACGATCCGACGGCCGCGTCCTACTCCGACCGGGTCGTGTTCCTCGCCGACGGCAAGATCGTCGATGAGATGCGCGCACCGACGGCCGAGCGCGTGCTGGACCGGTTGAAGCAGTTCTCGGACTGAGCGCATGTTCAAGATCAGCCTGAAGGGCGTCCTCGCCCACAAGACCCGCCTGCTCATGACCGCTCTCGCGGTGGTCATCGCCACCGCGTTCCTCTCCTCGACGTACATCTTCTCCGACACCATCCAGCGGACGTTCGACACCCTGTTCGCGGACGTGTTCCGCAACACCGACGCCTTCGTGCGCTCGTCGAACGTGATCGAGGCCGAGTTCGGGAGCGAGCAGCGCGACCGCATCCCCGACAGCCTGGTGGCCGAGGTGGCGGCCGTGCCCGGCGTCGCCGACGCCCAGGGCGAGGTCTCGGGGTTCGCGGCCATCATCGGGAGGGACGGCAAGCCACTGGTCTCAGGGACGACCGCGCCACCGACGTTCGGCGCGTCCACGCTGTCGGGCGAGCTGGAGACGTGGGACTTCGTCGAGGGCAGGTCACCGACCGGGCCCGATGAGACCGCCATCGACAAGGCGAGCGCGGACAATGGCAACTTCTCGATCGGCGACCGCATCCAGATCGCCAGCACCACCGGCGCCCGCGAGTTCACCCTGGCCGGCATCGCCCGCTTCGGCGACGCCGACTCACCGGGTGGCGCCACCTTCTCGCTCTTCGACCTGGCCACAGCCCAGGAGTTCGTGGGCAAGCCCGGCTTCCTCGACTCGATCCAGGTGCGCGGCGACGGCACGGTCCCCGACGACGAGCTGGCCCCGAGCATCGAGCAGGCCCTCGGCCCGGACAGCGAGACCGAGGTCCTCACCGGCGCGGAGATCACCGAGGAGAACCAGAGCCAGATCGAAGAGAGCCTGCAGTTCTTCAACATCTTCCTGACCGTCGTCGCGTTCATCGCGCTGTTCGTGTCCTGCTTCGTCATCTACAACGTGTTCTCGATCACGGTGGCGCAGCGCCAGCGGGAGAACGCGCTGATGCGGGCCGTCGGCGCCAGCCGCCGCCAGGTGACGGTCTCCCTGCTCATCGAGTCGGTCGTCGTCGGCCTGGTGGGCTCGATCCTCGGCCTCGGCCTCGGGATGCTCCTCGCCATGGGCCTGCAGCGGGCGTTCTCCGCCCTCGGCCTGGACCTGCCCTCGACCGGGCTCACCCTGCTCCCCCGGACGGTGATCCTCACGATCATCGTCGGTCTGCTCGTGACCGTGCTGTCCGCGCTGCTCCCCGCGCTGCGCTCGGGTCGGGTGCCTCCCGTGGCGGCCATGCGCGACACCGCGATCGAGGCCACCAGTACCAAGAAGGGCCGGACCATCACCGGGCTCGCCCTGCTGGCCGGCAGCGTCCTGCTGATCCTGCTCGGGCTCTTCGCCGACGGCGCAGTGCTCGCCCTGGCGTTCGGTGTCCTGCTGCTGTTCATCGCGCTCTTCGTGCTCGGCCCGCTCATCGCCCGGCCCGTGGCCAAGGCGTTGGGCCGGCCCATCACGAGGGTGAAGGGCATGACGGGGACGATGGCCACCGAGAACGCAGCCCGGAACCCCAAGCGGACGGCCCGCACGGCGGCCGCCCTGGTCGTCGGCGTGGCCCTGGTGACGGGGGTGTCGGTGCTGGCCTCGTCGATCCGTGACTCGGTGCGGGAGATCTTCGGCGAGCAGTTCACCGGCGACTTCGTGATCAGCACGGACAGCTTCGGCTTCGGTGGTCTCAGCCTGCAGCTTGCCGACGAGCTCAACGAGCTCCCGGAGGTCGAGACCGCAACCGGCATCGGCATCAACTTCGCCACCATCGAGGGCAAGGGTCGTCAGATCACCGTGGTCGACCCGGCCACCGTCGGCGGGGTCTTCGATCTCGACTTCGTCGCCGGCGACGTCTCGGACCTCACGCCTGAGGGTGTCCTGCTCAGCGAGGGCCGAGCGGAGCGGGACGGGCTGAGCGTCGGCTCGCCGTTCCAACTGGCGCTGGCCGACGGCACGCCCCGCGATCTGACGGTGCAGGGCATCTACAGCAAGGACGACCTGGCCGGCGCCATCACCGTCGACCAGCGCATGTTCGACGGCAGCAACGTCGACCTCTACGACTTCTCCGTGTTCATCACGAAGGCGCCGGGCACGAGCGAGGCCGACGCCGAGGCGGCGATCGCGCAGGTGGCCGAGGGGTTCCCCAACGGGGACCTGCAGAGCCGCTCGGACTACATCGACTCGCAGGCGGGACAGATCCAGCAGATCGTCAACATCATCTACCTGCTGCTCGCGCTGTCGGTGATCATCGCTGCCGTCGGCATCGTCATCACCCTCGTGCTCAGCGTGTTCGAGCGCCGGAGGGAGCTCGGCCTCGTCCGGGCGGTGGGGATGACCCGCTCGCAGGTGCGGTCCAGCGTGCGCTGGGAGTCGGTCATCACGGCCGCGCTGGGCACGGTGCAGGGCATCGTCGTCGGGCTGCTGCTCGGCTACGCCATCGTCGTGGCGCTGCGCAGCGAGGGCCTCAACACCTTCACGGTGCCGTGGGGTGCGATCATCGCCGTGCTGATCATCGCCTTCCTGATCGGCGTGGTGGCCGCCATCTACCCCGCCCGCAAGGCAACCAAGATCGACATCCTGGACGCCATAGCCACGACATGACGGCCACACATGACGGTCACGACATGAGCGGCTACTCGGGCACCCCGCTGGCTCGCAAGCTCGGGATCAAGGAGGGCGCCACCATCGCCACCGCGGGCACGGTGCCCGACGACCTCGCCGATCTCCTGGCGCCGCTGCCGCCGGGCGTGCGGTGGAAGAGGGCCGCCCGCCCGCCCCTCGACCTCGTGATCGCCTTCTTCACCCGCCGGGCCGACGTCGTCCGGCGATGGCCGGGCCTCACCGCGGCGGCCGGACCGGAGGGGGTGGTGTGGGTGGCGTGGCCGAAGCGCTCGAGCGGTGTCCCCACCGACCTCACCGAGGACGCCTTTCGCGAGGACCTCCTGCCCACCGGGTGGGTGGACGTCAAGGTGTGCGCCATCGACGACACCTGGAGCGGGCTCAAGATGGTGCTCCGCAAGGAGCTCCGGCCGACAAAGGACCGGCAGGGCTAGGAGCTCTCCCGGCCGAGCAGCGGGTCCACGAAGCTGGGCTCGGGCCCTCGTGGGGTGAAGCCGTCGAGCAGGCGTTGGGCCGCCGGATGGCGCTCGAGTGCCGGCTTGATCTCCTCGTCGTCGATCTCCCCCGAGATGTCGCCCGTGTCGTCGAAGTCGATGGGCGGGGTGCGGAGGCGGTCCCGGGCCGTGTCGAAATCGACCGGGGTCGGCGCGTCGTCGGCTGCCCAGGCCGGAGTGACCGGCACCTCGCGCTGCTGGCAGCTCGGGCACCAGTAGGTCACGCGGGACTGCTCACCGTGGCGGCGGACCTCGATCGGGGTGCCGCAGCGGAAGCAGGGCTTGCCGTAACGGCCGTAGACCGCCACGCCCTCGGGACTGCCCGGCAGCGTGACGCGGCTCGGCTGATCGAGGTTGGCCTGGAGGAACGCTGCCGCGGTGTCCAGCAACGCGAAGCGGTTGTCCAGATCGAGGGCTCCCACCGGCGTCAGCGGGTGCACGCCGCACGCCCACAGGACCTCGCTCTTGTAGACGTTGCCGACGCCGGCCGCCACCCGCTGGTCGAGCAGCAGTTCGGCCGCGGTCGTGGTCTCGTCGCAGAACTGCGGGATGCGCTCCACCGCGCCCGTGACGTCCACGGTGGTGTCGCACAGATCGGGGCCGAGCAGGCGGCGACCGGGATGGGAGGCGAGGTCGCGGGTGCGGAACGTCTCGACCACCGGCGCGTTGAAGCAGACGGCCTCGAACCCCTCCACCTCGATGGCGGCCCGCATGTGCCGCGTGCCCTTGCGCCAGCGCTCGCCCGGCCGGTACAGGTGCCACGACCCGGTCATCCGCATGTGCGTGTGCAGGACGATCCCGTCGTCCCAGCCGATCTCGATGTGCTTGCCCCGGCTGTCCACACGCTCGATCACCGCGCCCAGCGCTGGGCGGGGACCGGTCAGACGGGGGGCCTCGAACCCGGTCATCACCTTCTCCAGCAGCGCCGCCCGCAGCGCCGTGGCCGACCGGTGGATGGTGTCACCCTCGGGCATGCCTTCGAGGCTACGCGGCTCGGACCCGGAAGTGACGCCCCTTGGCCGCCGCTCGCCGGACCTACCCGCCCCGCAGCACGAGGCCCCGGTAGCCGTCGGCGAACCCCACCCGGCGGAGAGACGACGCCACGTCCGGCGCACCGGCTATGGGCTCGCCGTCCACCGTGCGCACCTCGAGGGAGCGGAGGCGACCGTCCTTCACCAGCGACGCCAGCGCGTCCGTCCAGGTGGTGTCGTCCGTGGCCGCCGGGAAGAGGACGAGGTGGTGCCCGCGGCGGTCGAGCCACACGAGCGGTCGCCCGGCCCGCAGGACCAGGAGGGAGCCCGCGGCCCGGGCGGGCCGGCCGGCCGAGTCCGGCCAGGCCAGCGCGGCGCCGTAGGGCTGCGCCGGATCGGTGGTGGCGAGGACCAGGGGCGGTTCGAGATCCTCGCCGTCGAGGCCGCCGCCGACCCCGGCCGGGCCGTCCGGGCCTTCCCGCATGGAGCGCAGCCGGTCCACCGCGCCGGGCAGGGCGAACTGGGCCGCACCCAGGCCGGTCACGAAGTAGCCACGGCGTACCTGACCCCGCTCCTCCAGCACCTTCAGCACGCCGTACACCGAGGTGAAGCCGCCCGGCACCCCCTCGGCGAGGACCGCCTCGCGGGTCGAGCACGCCATGGCGTTCCAGGAGCTGGAGGGCCGTGCCGTGGGCGGCCTCCGTCGGGGTGGGCCGGGGTTCGAGGAGCGGCGCCACGAGGGACCAGCGGCCGGCTCCGGCCGGCGGGCCGATGGCCGACAGGCGACCGGGACGGGGGCGGCCGCGGGACCTCGTCGCGGCGCGAGCGGCGGCCTGGCCACCGCCCCGCCCGCCGCGGCCCCCTCTGCCGCCGGACAGGAAGGCCCGCAGCGGGGCCAGCGAGTCGTTGGTGACCTCGCCGGCCCACACGAGGTCCCACAGCGCGGCGAGGAGCTCGGTGTCCGAAGCACCCGGCGCCGCGCCGCGGAGCTGGTTCCAGAACGAGGCGCCGTGACCGCGGAGGTGCTCCCGGATCGCCGCGTGCACCAACCCGTCCGGGCCTTCCTCCTCGGTCGCACCACCGGTTCCTCCGGCTCCCCCGATCATGACGGCGAGCTGGTCGCGGAAGCAGAGGCGCAGCCGGCCGTCGGAGGCTCCGAGGGAACCGGCGCCGACCCACACGATGTCGCCGCTCGTGCACAGGTCGTCGAGATCGCCGCTGCGATAGCCGAGCACGCGAGCCGGCAGCACGTCCCGTTCGAGCGTGGAAGCGACGAGCGCTGCTCCTTGGAGCAGGCCGAGCGTCTCGACGAGAGCATCGAGGCCGCGCCGGTGGGCGGGGATGCCATGCCAGGCGGGCAGGAATCGTGCCAAGGCCTCCTGCTCGACGGGCTCGACCTCGCGGCGCAGCGCGGCCAGCGATCGCCGGCGGAGCTGGCGCAGCACCTCCACGTCGCACCACTCGCGCTCCAACCCGTCCGGGCGGAACTCGCCCCGCACCAGGCGCTCCTCCGCCTCGAGGGCGGCCAGGGCGCCGAGCACCCGCTCCGGAGCGAGCTCGAAGCGGCGAGCGGGGGCCTCGGCCAGGAACGGACCATGGGTGCGGGCGTACCGGCCGACGAGCTGCTCGAGCGGGCGGGCGACCGGATCGGTGAAGGCGACCGGCAGCCCGACAGGGATCGGCGCATCCGAGCGCGTCCCGGTAGCGGGCCGCGTCCTCGGCCGCGATCACCCGCTCCTCGGCTCCGATCCGCACCACGATGGCCCGGCGCTCGGCCACCAGCTCCGCCGTCCACGCGGCCGCCATGCCGGTGCCCTCGGTGCGCAGGTCCAGCTCGGCCGGGGACAGGTCGCCCAGCCGGCGCAGGACGTCGTGCAGCTCGTCGGCGCTGCGGGCCCGGCGCCCGTCGGTCAGGCACTGCAGCTCGAGCTCCAGGTCGGCGAGGACCCCGGGGTCGAGCAGCTCGCGGAGCTCCTCCGCGCCCAGCAGCTCGCGCAGCAGGTCCCGATCGAGCGCCAGCGCCGCCGCCCGCCGCTCGGCCAGCGGTGCGTCCCCCTCGTACATGTACGCGGCGATCCAGTTGAAGAGGAGGCTCTGCGCGAACGGCGACGCCTTGGCGGTGTCCACGCTGACGAGGCGCACCTGCCGGCTGCGCAACTGGCCGAGGACCTCCCGCAGCGCCGGCACGTCGAACACGTCCTGCAGGCACTCGCGGCTGGCCTCCAGGAGGATCGGGAAGCTCGGGTACTTGGCCGCCACGGCCAGGAGGTCGGCGGCCCGCTGGCGCTGCTGCCAGAGCGGCGTGCGGGAGTCCGGCCGGCGCCGGGGCAGGAGGAGCGCCCGCGCCGCGCACTCCCGGAAGCGGGCGGAGAAGAGCGAGGTCTGCGGGAGGGTGGAGACCACCAGCTCGTCGATGTCCTCGGGATCGATCAGCAGCTCCTCGATGGGCAGGTCGTCGGCGGCCTCGGGCAGGCGGATGACGATGCCGTCGTCGCTCCACATCGTCTCCACGGGCAGGTCGAACCGCTCCATCAACCGCCGTTCGATGGCCATGGCCCAGGGCGCGTGCACCGGGGTGCCGAACGGGCTGAGCAGGCAGACGCGCCAGTCACCGATCTCGTCACGGAAGCGCTCGACGACGACGGTCCGGTCGTCCGGCACGACGCCGGTGGCCTCGACCTGCTCGGCCAGGTACAGCACGACGTTGGCGGCCGCCCAGTGCATCGAGGTCGTACCGGTCGCGCAGGCGTTCCTCGGCGGCGGCCGGCGGCAGCTCGCGCACCTCTCGCAGGAACGCACCGAGTGCCCGGCCGAGCTCCAGCGGCCGCCCCGGCCGGTCCCCGTGCCAGAACGGCATCTTCCCGGGCTGGCCGGGCGCCGGCGTCACGACCACCCGTTCGAAGCTGATGTCCTCGATGCGCCAGGTGGACGCCCCGAGCAGGAACGTCTCCCCCGGACGGCTCTCGTAGACCATCTCCTCGTCGAGCTCACCGACGCGGGTGCCGTCGGGAAGGAACACGCCGAAGAGCCCTCGGTCAGGGATGGTGCCGCCGCTCGTGACCGCCAGCCGGCGCGACCCGTCGCGGGCCCGCAGCTCGCCCCCGACACGATCCCACACGATGCGGGGGCGCAGCTCGCCGAACTCCTCGCTCGGGTAGCGGCCGGAGAGAAGGTCGAGCACGTTGACGAGGAGGTCGTCCGTGAGGTCGGCGAAGGCGGCGCACCGGCGGACGAGGGTGGTCAGCTCGTCCACCGAGCAGGGCGCCACCGCGACGTGGGCCACGATCTGCTGCGCGAGGACATCGAGGGGGTTGCGCAGGTAGCGCGTGGATTCGATGAGCCCGTCGTGCATCCGGCGGGCGACGACCGCCGCTTCGACCAGATCGCCCCGGTGCTTGGGGAAGATGTAGCCCCGGCTGGGCTCGCCGACCTGGTGGCCCGCCCGTCCGATGCGCTGCAGTCCGCGGCTCACCGCGCCGGGCGACTCGACCTGGATGACGAGGTCGACCGCGCCCATGTCGATGCCCAGCTCCAGGCTGGACGTGGCCACGAGCCCCCGGAGCTCACCCCGCTTGAGCTGATCCTCGATCACCACGCGCTGCTCGCGGGACAGCGAACCGTGGTGCGCCTTCACGAGATCGACCCCGGCACCGTCCGTCGTGTCGATCACGCCCTGCGCTTCGGCCGCCTCGTTGAGCCGCGCCGCCATGCGCTCGGCCAGGCGCCGGGCGTTGCAGAAGATGATCGTCGATCGGTGGGAGAGGACCAGCTCGAGGATCCTCGGGTAGATCGAGGGCCAGATGCTCTTGCGGACCGGAGCCATGGCCGCGCTGGCCGGGCCGCTGCGCAGCTCCGGGTTGGCCACCTCCTGCCCCAGGTCGCCCATGTCCTCGACCGGGATGACGACCTCGACCTCCAGCGGCTTGCGGATGCCGACGTCCACGATCGTGACCGGCCTCGGCTCGCCCGGGGCCGCCCACCCGCCCGAGGAAGCGGGCCACCTCCTCGAGCGGGCGCTGGGTGGCCGAGAGGCCGATGCGCTGCGGCGGGCTGGTGGTGACCTCCTCCAGCCGCTCGAGCGACAGCGCCAGGTGCGCGCCCCGCTTGGTGGGCGCGAGGGCGTGGATCTCGTCGATGATCACCACCTCGACCCCGGTCAGCGTCTCCCGGGCGGAGGACGTGAGCATGAGGTACAGGCTCTCGGGCGTGGTGATCAGCAGGTCGGGCGGGCGACGGATGAGCGCCTGGCGGTCCTTGGCGCTGGTGTCCCCCGTGCGCACGCCCGACCACCGGCGCGGTGAAGGCGAGGCCGTGCCGCTCGGCGGCCAGCCCGATGCCGGCCATGGGCGCCCGCAGGTTCTTCTCGACGTCGAACGCCAGGGCCCGCAGCGGCGAGATGTACAGGACCCGGGTCCGGCGCGCCTTGTCCGGCACGGGGCTGGTGACCAGCCGGTCGATGGCCGAGAGGAAGGCCGTGAGCGTCTTGCCGCTGCCGGTCGGGGCGCAGATCAGCGTGTGATCGCCATCGACGATGGGTGGCCACCCTTGGATCTGTGCGGGCGTGGGCACGGGGAAGGACGTGGCGAACCAGGCCCGGACCGCGGGCGAGAACCGCTCCAGAACCGGGTGCTCGGCCATGCCGCCACGCTACCCA
Organism: uncultured Acidimicrobiales bacterium; assembly: GCA_963813375.1. Lineage (GTDB taxonomy): Bacteria > Actinomycetota > Acidimicrobiia > Acidimicrobiales > Ilumatobacteraceae > DASTFY01. The sequence goes on from CAWEYT010000008.1 coordinate 19,651, forward strand.
CGGGGTGTCGCACGGTTTCCCGGCGGCTGACGGCGGCCGCTCCGGCCGCGGGGCCTGCGCCAGCCCGGCCCGGCCCGGTCTCGCGGAGATGCGTTGCGGATTCCGCCACCCAGCTCCGCGAGACCGACGAGAGGTCTCACGCAGCCGTGCGCGCCAGCAGCGTCGCCCGGATGGTGTCGGCGACCCAGGACGGGCGGCGGGTGATCTGCCGCCAGGTGAAGCGCAGGACCACCCAGCCGGCCGCGACGAGCGCCGCGTCGCGCACCCGGTCACGTTCGAACCCGTGCCTGTCGAGGCCGTGACTCTCCCAGCCGTCGCACTCGATCGCCACCCGCTCGCGGAGGTAGGCGAAGTCCAGCTCCCGACCGAGCAGAGGCGGGTGGAACACGACCCGGGGAAGGCCGGCTCGATCGAGGAGGCGGACCATGGCCAGCTCGAGCGCGCTGTCCGGCGGCTTGTCGTCGATCGCCCAGTTGTCGTAGGCGGCCCGCAACGCCCGCACCCCGTGCCGGCCCGGGCGAGCGTGGCGCCTGAGCGCGCGCCGCCACAGATCTCCGAGTGACCGAGCCATCGACCATGAACCGCTCCAGCGTGGCCGGTACCGCGCCCGGATCGACCTGACCGAGATCGAGGAGGACCCGCAGCGGGTTCGTGGCCGGGATGCCGCGGCGGCGCACCGGCCGGAGGTCGTCCAGGTCGGTCGGGGTGTGCAGTCGGAGGTTCGGCATGACGATCCGCCGGTTGCGGTTCGCCGTGGTCACGTCGACCGGACCGTCCGTGCTGACCTCGACACCCCAGAGGTAGGCGGCGGACCGATGGGAGGCCAGCGAGCCGACGCCGGACGCGAGCACGCCCAGGAGGATCGGCTCGTTCCGGCGTCGCCGGGGCTCCCGGCAGCGCGGCCACGCCCGGCGCCAGACCAATGAGCACGCCTCGTCGAAGGCCCTGTACCAGGCGTCGCGGTTGCGCCCGGAGGCGACGAACTGCTCCATCGTGAGAAGGCCGTGTTGGTGCAACGCCCGCCGGCGCAGCTCGGGTGAGAGATCCATGGAGGAAGGGAGTGCTTGAGCGACCCCGATTCGGAAGGCCGCGATCTCACCGGAGCAGCCCCATCGGCCAGTCTCGCGGAGCTGGGTTGCGGAATCCGCCACGCATCTCCGCGAGACGCGACCTTGGGCGCCTAGCGGCCGCGGCGTCGGCCAGTCGGCGGAGAGGTCGGTCATGGCGGCGGCCAGACGCTCGCCGGCCTCGCCGAGCAGCTCGTCGTCGAGGACGGTCGAGAGGGCCAGGAGCCCGCGCGGCGCGAGGAAGACGCCGTGGTTCAGCGCAGCCAGGTGGAACGCGGTCATCGCCGCGCCGTCCGTCCGCTCGGGCGATGGCGTCCGGGGCCACCTCGCTGAAGAAGAGCTGCAGCATCGAACCAGACCGGCGGATGCTCAACGGCACACCGGCACCGGCCGCGGCCTTGGCCAGCACGGTCTCCAACTCGGCGGCGCGGGTGGCCATCAGGTCGATCTGGTCCGCGGTGAGGTGCTGCAGCGACACCAGGCCGGCGGCCGTCGTCACCGGGTTGCCGTTGAAGGTGCCGGAGTGGAACAGCCGAGGCTTGTCCGGATCGCACAGCGCGAGCAGGTCGGCCCGGCCCCCGACGGCGCCGACGGGGAATCCGCCGCCGATGATCTTGCCCATGGCGGTGAGGTCGGGCGAGAGGCCCAGGACGGCCTGCGCGCCGCCGGTCGACAGGCGGAGCGTGATGACCTCGTCCAGGACGAACACCGCGCCAGCCGCTCGCGCCGCCCGCCCGATCCGCTCGAGCCCGTCCGCCGTCGCCGCGACCAGCCCACCGGAGCCCATCACGGGCTCCAGGATCACGGCCGCCACCTCGTCGCCCCGCTCCGCCAGCACGGCCTCGAACGCAGCGGGATCGTCGTAGGTCGCGAGCAGCGTGTCCGGCCCCTCGTGCCCGAAGGTGCCGCACTCGAAGTGCGGCGCGGAGCCGTGGTAGCCGTAGCGGGCCATCAGCACCTTCCGGCGGCCGGTGGCGACGCGGGCGATCTCGACCGCCACCATGGTGGCCTCGCTCCCCGAGTTCGTGAACCGCAGCTGCTCGACCGATGGCACCCGGGCCACGATCTCCTCGGCGAGGGCGACCGCGTGCCGGTTGCGAGCGGGCCAGTTGGTCCCGTCGTCCATGGCCGCCCGGGCGGCGGCGAGGATGGGCCCGTAGGCGTTGCCGTGGACGAGGCTCGTGAAGTTCCCGATCAGGTCCAGGTAGCGGTTCCCGTCGAGGTCGGTCAGCCAGGGGCCGGCGCCTTGCACCATGGTGAGCTGGTAGGGCGGGTGGTGGCCGGCGGCACGCGTGTCCCCGCCCGGCATCACCCGGCGGGCAGCGGCGGCGTGCTCGGCCGACGCGGGGGTCCGGTCCCGGAAGCTCTGCTCGATCGCGCTCATGGCTCCAGCGTGGCACGCCGACAGGGCGGGCGGTCGAGGCCGTGGGGGTCGATGGCCCGGCAGTAGGCTGGAACCATGCCCGCACCCGGAGAGCACCATCCCGCCTTCGAGGAGTACTGCGAGTGCATCTACGAGCTGGACGAGGACGACGTCGACGTCATCCAGGCGCGCATCGCCGACCGGCTCCACGTCTCCCGGCCCGCGGTGTCGGAGATGATCAAGCGCCTCGAGGTCGAGGGGCTGGCGCACTCCGAGCGCAGCAAGATCGCGCTCACGCCGGCCGGCTTGGAGCTGGCCGAGCGGGTGGTCCGCCGTCACCGCCTGGCCGAGCGGTTCCTCACCGACATCCTCGGCCTCTCGTGGGCGGACGCTCACCAGGAGGCCGGCAGGTGGGAGCACGTCATGTCGATCGAGGTCGAGCAGGCCATGAACCGCCTGCTCGGTGACCCCACCACCTGCCCGCACGGCAACCCCATCCCGGGCTCGGACTACGAGGCGCCCGACGCCAGCCGGCTGGTCGACGTGCAGGTGGGGACCATCTTCACGGTCACCCGCATCCCGGAGGAGCTGGAGTTCACGCCCGGTCTGCTCGACTTCCTGGAGTCGTCATCCATCCAGCCGGGCCACAGCGGACGCGTCACCGCCGCCTCGCCCGACGGGACCATGACCGTCGAGATCGACGGCAACCACGTGGGCGTGGGCAGCTTCGCCAGCGCCCGCATCCTCGTCACCGCCTGAGGCGAGCCCGGCAGGAGCCGGCCCGCTGATCAGTAGGGGCCGGCAGCGCAGATCTAATGCAGTTGCTGCGCCAGGTAGTTCTCGATGCCGATCTGGCGGATCGTCTCCAGCTGGGTCTCCAGCCAGTCGACGTGCTCTTCCTCCGACACCAGGATGTCCTCCAGCAGTTCCCGCGTGCCGTTGTCACCCACCTCGACGCACAGCGCGATGCCGTGGTTGAGGCGGGGGACGGCCTCGTACTCGACACCCAGATCGAGCTGTAGTTGCTCCTGCACCGACTCACCGACTTGCACCGGGAACAACCGCTGCATGTTGGGCGTGCCCTCGAAGTACAGGATGCGCTCGATGAGCCGCTCGGCGTGCTTCATCTCGTCGATCGACTCGTTGCGCAGGTGCTCGGCCCGGCGCTCGTAGCCCCAGTTGGCCGACATCTTGGCGTGGATGAAGTACTGGTTGATGGCCGTCAGCTCGCCCGTGAGCACCTCGTTCAGCGCTTCGATGACCCGGTCGTCGCCTTGCATGGCGGGCACCCTACCCGGGTGCCGCCTGACCCCTCAGGCGACGGAGAAGATGGCCGTCCGGTGCTCGATCGTGCGCACCCGGGCCACGGCGGCTTCGACCGCGTCCAGGCAGCCACCGCAGTCGAGCCCGGCACCACACAGCGCCTGAGTGGCGTCGAGGTCGCCACCCGAAGCGAGCGCGGCCGTGTGGATCACCCGGTCGTTCACGCAGCGGCAGTGGCACACGAGAGCCATAGAAGAAGCGTTAGGGTACCTGAACATCCCGAGGTTGTCCACCTTCACCACCCTCGGTGGGCGTGGGAGGCGGGAGAGAGCCGGACAGGGCTCAGTGGGCCGGCGCGTCGGCCTCCGCAGGGTCCACCGCCGGGTCCACCGCGGGATCAACGAGAGCCTCGGGGAGTGGCTCTGCGTGGACGATGGCCAGCCGGCGCGTCGCCCGAGTGAGGGCCACGTAGAGCGCGCGGAGGCCCTGGCGCTCCTCGGCCACGACCGTGGCCGGCTCGACGAGCACCACCCCGTCCAGCTCGAGACCCTTCGCCAGCTCGACGGGCACGATGGTGACGTCGGCCCCCAGACCGGTGCGGCTGGCCATTTCGAACGGCACGCCCTCCAGCTCGAGCGCGGCCACCACCGTGCCGACCGACGACGCCGGCGCCACGACGGCGATGCCGGCGTCGCCGAGATCAGCCTGGAGCGCGCGCACCGCGGCGACCACGCCGGCGCCGAGCTCATCGGGCCCCACCCGCCGCACGTCGGGAAGGGCATCGCCCTCCCGCACGGCTTCGGGCGGCGCGATCTGCGGCGCCGCGACCCGCAGGATGCGGTTGGCCATGGCCATGATCTGGCCCGGGATGCGGTAGCCGATGGTCAGCTCGACGACGCGGGCGGGCCGGCGGTCGGGCAGGTGCGCCAGCACCTCGCTCCAGTCGTCCGGCGCGAACGGACCGGTGGCCTGGGCGATGTCCCCGACGACCGTCATCGAGCCGTTGAGCGATCGGCGGGCCACCATCCGCAGCTGCATGGGCGTGAGGTCCTGCACCTCGTCGACGACGATGTGGCCGTAGGTCCGGATGTCCCCCTCGGCGCCGTTGCCGCTGCGGCTGGCCCGGGGACCGAGCAGCTCGCGCGCCTCGTCGAGCAGGGCGACATCGGCTTCCGACCACGACGCCGGCTGACCGTTGGTGTGCCGCGGGCGGTGCAGGGCCATCCACTCGTCGTCGGCCAGCCACTTCGACGCCGCCAGGCGCAGCAACGCCCGGGAGCCGAAGAGGTCGTGGAGCAGCTCGGCCGGGGTCAGCACCGGCCACATCCGCTCGAGGACCTCCCGCACCTCGTCGAGGTGGCGGGTGCGGTCCCGCACCTGGTCAGGCGTGGTCTCGATGCGGCTGCTGGCCGCCAGCGCGGTGAACACCTCCGTCTCCACGAAGCGCCGGGCGGCGTTGTGACGGCGGAACCGGCGCCGGGCCGCCTTCACGATGCGGTCGCTGTCGGCGACGGTCAGCCGGAGCGTGGTCACGCCGTAGGGGACGACCAGGTCCTCCCGCAGCGGGCGCTCGCGGTCGTGCACCGCCTTGGTCAGCACCCGCGCCATGCGGGCGTCACCCTTCACGCGGGCGGCCTGGCGGGAGTCCGTGGCGCCGAGCTCCACGTCCGGCACCAGGTCGGCCAGGACGACCAGCTCGACGCCGGCCTCGCCGAGCGAGGGCAGCACCTGGTCGATGTAGCGCAGGAAGACCCGGTTGGGACCGACCACGAGGACGCCCTGGTCCTCCAGCGGGAACCGGTAGGTGTAGAGGAGATAGGCGGCCCGGTGCAGCGCCACCACCGTCTTGCCGGTGCCGGGGCCGCCCTGGACCACGAGGACGCCGGGCTGGGGCGAACGGATGATCTCGTCCTGCTGGGCCTGGATGGTGCCGACGATGTCGCCGAGCTGGCCGGTGCGGCGGGTCTCCAACGCGGCCAGCAGGGTGGAGTAGCCCGACAGGCCGCCCTCGCCGGTGACACCGAGGTGGCCCTCGCCGAACAGCTCGTCCTCGATGGCGAGGATCTGGCGGCCCTTGGTGGCGAAGTGCCGCCGGCGGGCCAGGCCCATCGGGTCGCGCCCGGTCGCCCGGTAGAAGGGCTCGGCCACCGGCGCCCGCCAGTCGATGACGACCGGCTCCCGCTCCTCGTCGGCCACCGCCAGCCGGCCGATGTGGTACGACTCGACGCCCTGCCCGTCGAGGCCCTGCCCGTCGAGCCGTGCAGCCCACCCTCACCGGCCCGGTCGATGCGGCCGAAGACCAGCGCTGCCTGTCCCAGGTCGAGCTGGGTCAGGCGGTTCACCAGGGCCTCGTCGAAGACCTCACGCTCGTAGCGGGCCTGGAACGTCCCGCCGAGCCCCGCCTCCGTGAGGTTGCGCAGCTTCCAGGCGTCCTCGCGGGTCCGCTCCAGGCATTCGTACGCGCGGTCCACGTACGCCTGCTCTTGGGCCAGATCGGGGTGCTGCGTCATACCGGGTTGCTCGAGGCTCCGCTGCGCTTCGTGCTGTTGGAATCGGTCATGTCGACGTGCCCCCTGGGGGGGTCGTGTCACCCTAGCCGCCCGCCTGACAGATTTCCTCGGCGACCTCGGGTCGGCGAGACGGGCACCTACCGACCGGCGGACCGCCGAACGGGCGCCGAGGCCCTCTAGCGTGCGGACCGATGACCGCTCCGGCCGACGCCGCCTTCCTGGCCGCCTGCCGGAGCGAGCCCACCGCTCACACGCCGGTGTGGTTCATGCGCCAGGCGGGGCGCTCGCTGCCCGAGTACCGGGCCGTGCGGGGCGAAGGCAGCATCCTCGACGCCATCAGGCAGCCGGACCTGGCCACCGAGATCACGCTCCAGCCGGTGCGCCGCTACGGCGTGGACGCCGCCGTGCTGTACAGCGACATCGTCGTCCCGGTCCACGCCGTGGGGTTCGGGGTCGACGTGACCCCGGGGACCGGGCCCGTCGTCGCCGAGCCCTTCCGCCGCCGGGCCGACCTCGGCCGGCTGCGCCCGCTGGAGCCGGAGGAGGACACGCCGTACGTCCTCGAGACCGTCCGGCTGCTGGCCAAGGAGCTGACCGTGCCGCTGATCGGGTTCGCCGGCGCCCCGTTCACCGTCGCCAGCTACCTCGTGGAGGGCCAGCCGTCCCGTACCTACGCCCGGACGAAGGCGCTGATGCTGGGCGATGAGCCGCTCTGGCACGACCTGATGGAGCGACTGGCCGGCCTGGCGCTGGAGTCGCTGCGCAGCCAGGTGGCGGCCGGAGCACAGGCGGTCCAGCTCTTCGACTCCTGGGCCGGGGCGTTGGCTCCGGCCGACTACGAGCGCTACGTCCTCCCCCACAGCCGCCGCGTGCTGGAGGGCCTCGCCGACCTCGACGTGGTCCGCATCCACTTCGGCGTCGACACCGGCGAGCTGCTCGGGCTGCTGACCCAGGCCGGTCCGGACGTCGTCGGCGTCGACTGGCGCACGCCGCTCGACGCGGCCCGACGGCGCATCGACACAGCCGCCGGCGGTCGTGCGGTGGGCGTGCAGGGCAACCTGGACCCGGCCGTGTGCCTGTGTCCGTGGGAGGTCGTGGAGGCGAAGGTCCGCGAGGTCCTCGCGGCCAACGGCGATCGGCCGGGCCACGTCTTCAACCTCGGCCACGGCGTGCTCCCGGAGACCGATCCGGGGATCCTGGAGCAGGTGGTCACCACCGTCCACGACCTCACCCGCCGGTGACCGAACGCCGGTGACCGAACGTCGATGACCGCCCGCACCGGCGTGGTGCTCATGGCCTACGGCACGCCCAGAGGGCCCGAAGCGGTGGAGGCGTACTACACCGACATCCGCCGTGGCCGGCCGCCGACGCCCGAGCAGCTCGCCGACCTCGTCCGCCGCTACGAGGCGATCGGGGGTGTCTCCCCTCTCGCCGAACGGACCGAGGCGCAGCGCGTGCGACTCCAGGCCGCGCTCGACGCCCGCGGGCCCCGGCGGTTCGACGTCGGCCTGGGGTTGAAGCACGCCGAGCCGACCATCGAGGAGGGCGTCGCCGCGCTCGCCGACCGCGGCGTGAGCAACGTCATCGGCCTGGTGCTGGCCCCACACTGGTCAGCCCTGTCCGTCGGGCAGTACCTCGACCGGGCCGGCGCGGCGGCGGGTGCCGCCGGGCTCGCCTTCCGGGGCGTCCAGAGCTGGCACCTGGAGCCTGCGTACCTGGACTTCCTGACCACGGCCGTCACCACCGAGCTCGGCCGCCTCCCGTCCCGGACCACCGTCGTGTTCAGCGCCCACAGCCTCCCCGAGCGGATCCTGGGCATGGGCGATCCCTACCCCGATCAGCTCGCGGAGACCGCGGCCGCCGTCGCCGCTCGCGTGGAGCTGGCGCCGGAACGTTGGCTGGTGGCGTGGCAGTCGGCCGGCCGGACGCCAGAGCCCTGGCTCGGTCCGGACATCCTCACCGTGATCGACGAGCTGGCGGCCGCGGGGACGGAGGGCGTGCTGGTGTGCGCCTGCGGCTTCGTCGCCGATCACCTCGAGGTGCTGTACGACCTGGACATCGAGGCCCGTCAGCGCGCGGAGGCCGCCGGCCTGGCCTTCGCCCGCACCGCCTGCGTCAACGACGACCCGACCGTGCTCGGGGCCCTGGCCGACCGCGTGGTCGCGCTGGCCGGGACCTGAACGACGATGGCGGCCGGCCGACCCCACGTCGTCGTCGTCGGCGCGGGGATCACCGGCCTGGCGGCGGCCCACGCCCTGCGGACCGCTCCGGCCCGGCGGCGGTCACGGTGCTCGAGGCCGCGCCGGAGGCGGGCGGCAAGCTGCAGGGCGGCCCCTTCGCCGGGCTGCCCCACGTGGACGCCGGCGCGGACATGTTCCTGGCCCGCACCCCGGCGGCCATCGAGCTGGCCCGCGCCGTCGGGCTGGGGGACGAGCTGGTCGCACCCAACCGTGTGCCCCCGTACGTCTGGTCCCGCGGGCGCCTCCACCGCTCTGCCCCCGGGCTTGGTGCTCGGTGCGCCCGCCGAGCTCGGTCCCCTCGCCCGCTCGGGCCTCCTCTCCTGGCGAGGCAAGGCGAGAGCGGCCATGGAGCCCCTGATCCCTCGGCGCGACACGGATGACAACCTCGGCGCCACGGTTCGTTCGCGCTTCGGCGACGAGGTGCTCGACCGTCTCGTCGGGCCGCTCGTCGGCGGCATCAACGCCGGGGACGCCGACCACCTCAGCCTCCGCGCCGTCACGCCGCAGCTCGCCGATGCGCTCGACGGCCACCGCAGCCTGCTGATGGGCCTGCGGTCGATCCCCCGCCCGTCCGAGCGGCGCGGCCGTGTTCCTGACACCACGGTCGGGCGTGAGCGCGCTCGTTCCGCGACTGGTCCGGGCCATCGAGGATGCGGGCGGGAGCGTGTGCCTCGGCGCCACGGTCGAGGCGATCGAACCGCGCCCGGGCGGGGGCTGGACGGTGACGGTGTCGGGTCGGCCCGATCCGCTCGACGCCGACTCGGTGGTCATGACCGTGCCGGCACCGGCTGCCGCCACGCTCCTCCGCCCGCTCAGCACGGAGGTCGCCGACGTGCTGACCACGATCGCCTACGCGTCGGTGGCCATGGTGACGCTCGCTATCCCCGATGGCGCGGTGGGGCGCCCGCTCGACGGCAGCGGCTACCTCGTTCCGCGAGACCAGCAGCGCACGATCACGGCCTGCTCCTGGGGCTCGTCGAAGTGGGATCACTGGCGGCGGCCCGGCCAGGTCCTGCTGCGGGTCTCGGCGGGCCGAGCGGGCGACGAGCGGGCGTTGGAGCTCGACGACGACGCACTCACCGCGGCCGTGCTCGACGACCTCGACCGCCACGTCGGCCTGACGGGCCAGCCCACCGACGTCCGCATCACCCGGTGGTGGCGCTCGATGCCGCAGTACGCACCCGGTCACGGCGAGCGCATCGACCGGCTGGAGGCCATGGTCGCGAGGGAGGCTCCAGGCCTGCAACTGGCGGGCGCGGGCTACCGGGGCCTCGGCGTCCCCGCCTGCATCGCCCAGGGTCAGGCCGCGGCCCGCGCGGCGCTGGCCACGATCGGTCGACGCCCGTCGTGAGGCCACGCGCCCGCGGCCCACGAGGGCAGCGGCGGCAGGTCATCGCCCGGAGGTACCTCGTAGGCTGTGCCTCCATGCGCCAGCTCGGACCCGTTCGTGGCACCGCGGCCGCACTCACCCTCGTAGGACTCGTGCTGGGGGCGGCGGCCTGCGGGTCGGACGCCGGACCCGACGTCGCGGACACGGTCCCGCAGACCGCAGCCCCCACCCTGGCACCCGAGACGACCCCAGCCACGACTGCGGCCACCGTCCCGACGACGGTGCCCACGACCCTGGCCACCACCACGACGCAGCTCACCCTGCCCACCCCGGCGCCGCCGCCCGATCCGGACGCGCCGGACCCGGGGATGGAGCTGGGCACCATCGAGATCCCCAAGATCGGCATCAAGCACTCCCTTTGGGAGGGCGTATCGGAACCCACCCTCGACCGCGGCCCCGGTCACTGGCCGGGGACGGCCATGCCGGGCCAGCTGGGCAACGTCGTGGTCGGCGGTCACCGCGTCAGCCACGACCGGCCGTTCCGCGACATCGACCAGCTCGTGCCCGGTGACGAGATCGCGCTCACCTTCGGAGGCGTCCGTCACTCGTACCTGGTCACCGGCGCCCAGGTCGTGACGCCCAACGACGTGTGGATCATCGACCAGACCATGGCGCACACGGCCACGCTCTTCGCCTGCCACCCGCCGGGGTCGACGAGGGAGCGCTACATCGTCTTCGCCAGGCTGGCGGGCACCTGAGCCTGGCGCTTCCGTGGCCGACCTCACACGGCGCTCGCCGGCCGCCGGCGCAGCCGCGCTCGGCGCCGGCGCCCTCGTCGCCTTCTCCCTGCCCCCGTGGGGCTGGTGGCCGCTGGCCTTCGTCGGCATCGCCATCCTCGACCGGCTGGTGGCCGATCGGCCGCGGCGTTCCCGCTTCACCCGCACCTGGATCTTCGGGCTCGGTTGGTTGGCGCCCGGCATGGGGTGGATGTGGTTCCTGACGCCCCCCGGCTATGTCGTGGCCGTGGGCGCCTATGCCGCCTACCTCGGCCTCGCCGCGGCGGTGGCCCCGGGTGGGCGCTGGCGCCGCCTCGCGCTTCCCGCCGCCCTCACCGTGGCCGAGGCGATCCGCTTCGTGTGGCCCTTCGGTGGCGTGCCGCTCGCGTCCCTGGGCATCAGCCAGGCCGCGTCCCCGCTGAGCGAGACCGCCCGGCTGGGCGGCGTCATCCTCATCACCTGGCTGACCTTCCTCGCCGGCAGCGCACTGGCCGCCGCGTGGGAGCGCTCGTGGCGTGAGGCGGCCGTGCTCGCGGCAGTACCAGTCGTCCTCGTCATGCTCGGCGCCGTCGCTCCGTCCGGACGGGACACGGGCCGTTCGCTGACCGTCGCGCTCGTGCAGGGAGGCGGACCGCAGGGGACAAGTTCTGCGGACACCGATCCCCGGGAGGTGTTCGACCGCCACCTGGCCGCGACGCGCCAGATCACCGAACCGGTCGATCTCGTGGTCTGGCCGGAGAACGTCATCGACGTGAACGACGGACCGTTCGCCACCAGCCCGGAGCTGGCCGAGGTGGCCGCCGAGGCGGCGCGGCTCAACGCGCCTTTCAGCGTCGGCATCACGGAGGACGCCGGCGACCACTTCGCCAACGCGCAGGTGATCGTGACTCCCGAGGGCGAGATCACGAGCCGCTACGACAAGGTCCGCCGGGTGCCGTTCGGGGAGTACATGCCGCTGCGGTCGTTGCTGCGCACGCTCGGCGCGCCGACCGATCTGGTGCCCCGTGACGCCTTGCCCGGCACCGCGCCCGCGGTGCTCGACCTGCCCTCCGGCGAGCGCCTGGCGGTGATGATCTCGTGGGAGGTCTTCTTCGGAGGCCGGGCCCGGGACGGCGTGTCCCACGGGGGCACGGTCCTCCTCAACCCGACCAACGGGTCCAGCTACACGGGCACGGTCCTGCAGACCCAGCAGGTGGCCTCGTCGCGCCTGCGGAGCCTGGAGCAGGGCCGATGGGAGGTGCAGGTCGCCCCGACCGGGTTCTCCGCCTTCGTCACCGACGAGGGCGACGTGCTCGACCGGACCAGCATCAGCGAGCAGGCGGTCCGGGTGCGGGAGGTCCCCCTGCGCGAGGGCCGAACGATCTACAGCCGGCTCGGCGAGATCCCCTTCGTGCTGGCGGCGTTGGCCGTCCTCGTCCTCGGCATGGTGCTGGCACGGCGGGACAAGCGCCGTGCCGCTACTGCGAGTCCGGACGCGGAGGTCAGTCGACCTCGAGGAGGAGCGTCACAGGCCCATCGTTGACCAGCTCGACCTGCATGTCGGTCCGAAAGCGACCGGTGGCCACCGTCCCTCCGAGCGCACGGAGCTCATCGGCGACGGCCTCGACCAGCGGCTCCGCCTCGTCCGGGCCAGCCGCCTTGATCCAGGAGGGGCGACGGCCCCCCGAGGTGTCCCCGTAGAGCGTGAACTGGCTGACCACCAGCACCTCCCGGGTGGTGTCGGCCACCGAGCGGTTCATCACCCCCTCGTCGTCGGCCATGATCCGCAGGTGCCACAGCTTCGCCGCCAGCTTGCGGGCCTGCTCCGGCCCGTCGCTGTGGGTGACGCCGACCAGCACGCACAGGCCGGGCCCGATCGCGCCGACCACCTCACCGCCCACCGACACGTTCGCCCGCGTCACGCGCTGCACCAGCCCTCGCACGAGGCGGGGACCCTACCGTGATCGAGCTGGCCGGGACCGATGCCACCGCGCGCGTCGACGTCGAGGCCGGAGGCCGGCTGGCCTCGCTCGTCATCGACGGCCGGGAGCGTCTGATCACCCGCGGGCCGGAGGCCGGGCCGATGCTCTGGGGCAGCTACCCCATGGCGCCGTGGGCGGGCCGGTTGCGCCGGGGTCGCCTGTCGTTCGGGGGGAGCTCGTACCAACTCCCGATCGATGCCGCCCCCCACGCCATCCACGGCACCGTCTACCGTCGCGCCTGGAAGGTGGACGATGACGGGTCGATCATGACCGATCTCGGGCCGGACTGGCCGTTCCCCGGACGGGCGCGCCAACGCTTCGACCTCGCGCCCGGAACCCTGCGCTGCACGCTGGAGGTCCACGCCGACGGACGCCGATGCCCGCCACGGCCGGCTTCCACCCGTGGTTCGCGGGACCGGTCGAGCTCGATGTCCACCCCGGCCGCCAGTACCGGCGGGACGGCGAGGGGATCCCGGACGGCACGCTGATCCCACCCGGCCCGCGCCCGTGGGACGACTGCTTCGTCGAGCTGGCCGGCGATCCCCGCCTGACCTTCGCGGACGGCCTCACCGTGACGGTGAGCTCGGACGCGGACCACTGGGTGATCTACACCCCCGAGCACGCCGCCTGCGTGGAGCCCCAGACCGGCCCGCCGGACGGTCCTAACCTGGCGCCGCATGTCGTGGAACCGGGGAACCCGTTGTCCGTGTCCATGGTCGTGAGTTGGGCCTGACGGAGGATCGGGGATGAGGGGCGAAGGGTCGTGGGGTGCGCTGGCCGGAGGAGTGGCCGTGCTGCTCGTGGCCGGCGTCGTCGCGGTGGTGCTGGCGACGAGCGGCGGCGACGACGACCCGAGCCGGGTCGAGACGGTCGGTTCCGAGCTCTCGCCTGGAACGTCGCCGGTGGCGATCACGATCGGCTCGACGGCCCCGGCCAGCACCACGACGATCGCGGCCACCAGCACCACCTTCCCCGTCCCGCCGACGTTCGCGCCCGACACGGAGCCGCCGACCCTCCCGCCGCCACCGCCGCCCCCGCCGGCCCAGCTGGAGGTGGCCGCCTCCGTCCTGGACCTCGGGCGGGACCGCTCGGAAGGCGCGGTGACCATCGGCAACAGCGGTGGCCAGCAGCTCGACTGGGCCACCTCCAGCGACAATGGCCTCGTCACGGCCACCCCGGGCGGATCGCTGGGCCCGGCCACGACGGCCGACGTGGTGATCTCGATCAGCCGGGCCGGCCTCATCGAGGGTGAGTACGCCGCCACGGTGGCGATCCTCGGCGCCGGCCACTCGGTGCCGATCACGGTGCGCTGGTGGGTCGAGCGGTCACCCGTGGTGCAGCTCGGGGTGGAGCCGGCCGGGCTGGCCGATGCCGCCACGTGCCCGTCGGACCACGCCGACCTCACCGCGGTCGTCCGCGCCGCGGTGATCGACGAGTCCTCGGTGTCGTCCGCGGTGATGACGTGGACCGGCCCGGGCGCAACCGGGAGCACGGCACTCACCTCGGCCGAGCCCGGGACGTGGGAGGCGCCGCTCGGCCCGCTGGACGGCGCGGGGACGTGGACCGTGACCGTGACGGCCACCGACGGCCGGGGCAACACCGGGGAGGGCTCGACCACGCTGGTGGTCACCGCCTGCCCCTGAAGTGCCTGCATCTGACGGCCCGCACCCGGTGGTCCCGCACCCGACGGGCCAGCCCCGGCGGCCTGGGTCGGCGCCGGTTACCCCACGGTAGGCTCGCCCCTCATGTACCCGGGGCCAGACGATCCGCTCCGCGTCGCCTACCTGTCGTACCGGGGCAAGCCTCACGTCGGTGGCCAGGGCGTCTACACCCGGCACCTCACGAAGGCGCTCGTCGACCTCGGCCACGACGTCGAGGTGCTCGGTGGGCAGCCCTATCCGGTGCTCGACGAGCGGGTGCGGCTGCGGAAGCTGCCCAGCCTCGACATCTTCAACGACCACTACCCCGGCCGCTTCCCCGCGTACTGGGAGATCAGGCACCTCGGTGATGTGGTGGAGATCCTGCAGTTCTCCACCGGGAGCTTCAGCGAGCCGCTGGCCTTCAGCGTCCGCGCCTGGCAGGAGCTCAAGCAGCGGACGGCCGACTTCGACCTCGTGCACGACAACCAGAGCCTCGGATACGGCCTGCTCGCCATCGAGAAGCAGTTCCCGACCATCGTGACGCTGCACCACCCGATCACGGTCGACCGGCGCCTGGAGATGGAGCACGCGCCGACGCGGCGCAAGCGGATCAGCGTCGGCCGGTGGTACTCGTTCGTCAAGATGCAGGCCCGCGTCGCCCGCCGCATGCCCCGCATCGTCGTGGTGAGCGAGAACTCCATCAAGGACATCGGACAGGACATGGGCGTGGACGACGGCGCGGATGCGGCTCGTGCCGGTCGGTGTCGATCCCGACCTGTTCAGCCCGAGGCCTGAGGTCGCCCGCGTCCCGGGCCGGCTCATCACGACCGCCTCGGCCGACGTGGCGCTGAAGGGCCTGTCGTTCCTGCTGGAGGCCCTGGCCAAGCTGCGCACCGAGCAGGACGTCACCCTGACCGTGATCGGCCGGCCCAAGCCCGGCGGCCGGGCCGAGGCCACCATCGAGCGGCTGGGTCTGTCCGGCGCCATCACGTGGGTCTCGGGAGTACCGGACGAACGCATCGTCGAGCTCTATGCGGAGGCCAGCCTGGCCGTCGTGCCCAGCCTCTACGAGGGCTTCTCGCTGCCCGCCATCGAGGCCATGGCCACCGGCACGTGCCTGGTGGCCACGACCGGTGGCGCGCTGCCGGAGGTCACAGGGCCTGACGGCGTCAGCGTGCTGAGCTGTCCCCCGGGCGACGCAGGCGCGCTTGGCGCACACCATCGCCCGCGGTCTGGCCGACGAGGACCTGCGGGCCCGGGTGGGCGCGGCCGGCCGCCAGCGGGTGGTCGAGCGGTGGAGCTGGCGTCACTGCGCGCAGCTCACCGTGGACCAGTACCGGGAGGTCCTGGCCCGGCCCGAGAACCAGGCCAAGCTGGCCCGGGCTCGTCAGACCGGACGTTCCTGATGCTGACCGTGCGCTACCAGCGCCTCGGCCTCGAGCCGGGGGACGTGCTGCTGGACCTGGGCTGCGGCTTCGGCCGTCATGCGTACGAGGCCGCCCGTCGCGGCGCCCGGGTCGTGGCCTTCGACTACGCGGAAGCCGAGCTGAAGGAGGTCCGCAACACCTTCGGGGCGATGGCCGACGCTCGCGAGGTCGGCACGGCGTCGCTCGCCGGAGCGGTGCAGGGCGACGGCACCCTGCTGCCGTTCGCCGACGGCGCCTTCGACCGGATCATCGCCTCCGAGGTGCTGGAGCACATCGAGGACGACCAGGGCGCGCTCGACGAGCTGGCCAGGGTCCTCCGGCCCGGCGGGACGATCGCCGTCACCGTTCCCGCGTGGTTGCCCGAGCAGGTGTGCTGGCGGCTGTCCGAGGAGTACCACGCCCCGTTCGTGGAGGGCGGGCACGTCCGCATCTACCGCGCCACCGATGTCCGCGACCGGCTGCGCGCCGCAGGGCTGGAGCCGTTGTCGTCACATCGGGCCCATGCGCTGCACTCGCCCTACTGGTGGCTGCGCTGCGCGGTCGGGCCCACGGACGACTCCAACCGGGCGGTCGCCACCTACCGAAAGGTCCTGGAGTGGGACATCGTCAAGGCACCCCGGGCGACGAGGTGGACCGAGCAAGCCCTCAACCCGGTCCTCGGCAAGAGCCTGGTGGTCTACGCCCGCAAGCCCGGCCCGCGCCGGCCGGAGGCGCGGTGACCGGGCTCGTGCTCCCCGAAGTCGACGGCGTCATCACGACCGACGAGGTCGAGGAGAGCGCCGAGGCCATCGCCGCCATGCAGCTCCCCTGCGGGATGATCCCGTGGTACCCGGGCGGCCACTGCGACCCGTGGAACCACGTCGAGACGGCGATGGCCCTCTCCGTGGCCGGCCGCCTCGACGAGGCGTCCCTGGCCTACGACTGGTTGTTGCAGATGCAACGTTCGGATGGCAGCTGGTTCAACTACTACATCGAGGACGCGGACGGCTCGTCGATCGTCGTCGAGGACGCCAAGCTCGACACCAACGTGTGTGCCTACATCGCCACCGGCGTCTGGCACCACTGGCTGATCACGCAGGACCGCGACTTCGTCGACCGGCTGTGGCCGGCGGTGCAGCGGGCGATCGACTGGGTGCTGTCCCTGCAGACCGAGCGGGGCGAGATCGTCTGGGCGCGCGAGGTGGACGAGCGCCCGTGGGAGTACGCCCTGCTGACGGGCTCGTCGTCCATCCACCACGCGCTCGATTGCGCGCTCGGGCTGGCGTCGGTCGTCGGCATCGAACGCCCGCGATGGGAGCTCGCCCTCGCGGCGCTGGGACGGGTCATCCGCACGCGGCCGGAGGCCTTCGAGCCCAAGGACCGCTGGGCGATGGACTGGTACTACCCGGTGCTCTGCAACGTCCTCGAGGGCGTCGCGGCCGAGCGGAGGCTGGCCGGCGCGTGGGACGCGTTCGTCATGCCGGGACTCGGGGTGCGCTGCGTCAGCGACGAGCCGTGGGTGACCGCGGCCGAGACGGCCGAGTGCGCCATGGCCCACGCCGCCGCCGGGGACAAGGCCACGGCGACCGACCTGTTGAGCTGGACCAGGGCGCACCGCCACGACGACGGCTCCTACTGGACCGGCCTCGTGCACCCCGAGGGGATCCACTTCCCCGAGGACGAGCGGACCACCTACACGGCGGCGGCCGTCATCCTCGCCGCCGACGCCATCAGCGGCGCGTCCGCGGCCAGCGGGATCTTCCTGCCCGTCCGCTCGCGCTGAGCTCCTGCCCGGCGATTCGACGTCGAATCGCTGGACGAGGGGCGGTCAACCTGCGGGCGGCGGGAGGCGGCGGAGGACCCGCAGCGACCCGGTCACCGAGACCAGCTCGAACAGGCCGCTGGCCAGCGCGGGCAGGTAGATGTCCTCGTAGGGCGGTCGGCCACCGTCGGCCGGGTCGGGGAACACATCGTGGATGGCGAAGGTGCCTCCCGGCGCCACCCAGGGCGTCCAGCCGGCGTAGTCCGCCCGGGCGGGCTCGACCCCGTGGCCACCATCGATGAACAGGAGGGCCAGCGGCATCCCCCAGTGCGCGGCGACGACCGGCGAGGAGCCGACGACAGCCACGACCACGTCCTCCAGCCCCGCGTCACCGATCGTCCGTCGGAAGCGGGGCAGGGTGTCCATCCGCCCGGTCTGCGCATCGACGAGCGACGGATCGTGCCAGTCCCACCCGGCCTGGTTCTCCTCCGACCCGCGGTGGTGGTCGACGGCGAAGAGCACGGTCCCCATCTCACGCGCCGCGGCACCCAGCCACACGGTCGAGCGCCCGCAGTACGAACCCACCTCGAGGAACGGCGCGCCGGGGACGGCCTCGCCCGCTGCGAGTGCGGCCGCGAAGAGCGCGTCGCCCTCCTCCGGCGGCATGAATCCCGTGGCGGCCAGCGCCGCCGCCCGCAGGGCGGGGTCCACGTCGACGTCCTGCCGGTACTACCAGCGGTCCCAGTGGATGACGCTGTCGGGCTCGGGACGAGCCGCGGGCTTGAACTCCGTCCCCACGGTGAAGGCCAGCGGCGACAGGCACACCTGCTGCACCTCGCCGAAGGGGATGCCGAGCAGCTCGGCCACCGCCTGCTCCTGCATGAGGTGGACCGTGGTCCACGCCGTCCCCAGCCCACGGGCCCGGGCGGCCAGCATGAAGCTCCACATCGCCGGGAGGATGTTGCCGAGCAGGGAGGCCGCCATCATGGCCGGCACGCCGTCCAACCGCAGGCCCGTGGTGCAGGCCACGACGAGGGCGGGCGCCTCGCCCATGTGCTCGCCGAGGAAGTCGGCGGAGTCGGCTGACCGCTCCTGCTGCGCGTTGGCGTCCTCGCTCCCCTTGTCGATCGAGCGGATGTAGACGCCGTCGAGCGTGCGGTAGATGCCGTAGCACTGGCGGTAGATCTCGCCGAGCGCACGACGGGTGGGCTCGTCGCGCACGATGACGAAGGCCATCGACAGGTTGTTGGAGCCGGACGGCGCCTGGAGCGCCGCAGCCACGCACTCCCGGATCAGCTCGTCGGGCACGGGCCGGGAGAAGTCGAGCCGCTTCCGGACTGCCCGCGTGGTGGTCAGCAGTTCGTCCGGAGTGAGGTCGAGCGCGGTCACGGCGTGACCATAATCTCGGGCATGCCGGTCGTGGCGGGGCAGGAGGAGCGCGAGCTCCGGAGCGCGGGCCGTGCCGACCGTGCTGGCCGTGGCGATCGTGCCGACCACCGCGAGCGGCCCGCCGACCGCAGGCCCTGGGAGGTGCTCGCGGCCCGGGCGGCGCGACTGTGGGAGGAGGACGGGCCGTTCCTCGTCCTGCTCGCGGCCACGTTCGTCTTCTGCCTCTTCCTGCTCCGTCCCGGGCACGACTGGGGTGACGACTTCTCGCTCTACATCAACCAGGCCCGTGCCCTCGTGAAGGGCGAGGTGCAGGAGGTGTACCGGCAGAACCAGTTCACGGTGGACAACTCGGCCTGGCAGTCGTTCAGCCCGTACACGTACGGCTGGGGGTTCCCGCTGCTGCTGGCGCCGCTCTACGCCCTGTTCGGCCTCAGCTTCACGGCCTTCAAGCTGCTCGAGGTCGTTCTCTACCTGGGCTTCCTGACCGGCTTCTACGCGCTGATCCGCGATCGCATCGACCGGCTGGCCGCCGTGCTCATCGTGGCCGCGCTGGCCCTCGACAACCTCTACACGGCCTGGACGAACACCGTCCTGACCGAGTTCCCGTTCCTGTGCTTCTCCGTCCTCGGACTGCTGGCGATCGAGAGCACCCACCGCGAAGACCGGCTGGCGCGCCGACCGCCGGGCGTCGGGCTGCTCGCCGCGCTGTTCGGCACGGGGGCGCTGATCGGGTTCACCACCAACATCCGCAACGAGGGTGTCGTGCTGCTCGGCGCGCTGGCGGCGCGCCAGCTCGTCGTGCTGTACGAGCACCGTCGGGACTGGGCCGGCACCTGGATCGCCCGCCTGGCCACGCTGGCCATGCCGTGGGTCGGCGCGGCCCTCGTCGGCCTGGGCATACGCGCCGTCCTCCCCACCGACGCCGGCCAGGCCCTGACCCTGTCCGGTGGGCTGGGCGGCCACAACTTCGAGACGAACGACGGCTTCTACCGCCAGACCATGGCCGAGCTGCTGGCGGTCAAGGACAAGATGCAGGGGACGATGCTGCTCGGGCTCATCGTGTTCCTGCTCGTCCTCGCGTTCGGCGGGATGCTGCTCGGCGGCCGGCGTGACCTCCCGCTCAGCGTCTTCACCCTCGGCCTGGCCACCATCTACCTGATCCTGCCGTACCGGGAGGGCCGGTACCTGCTCGGCGTGGTGCCGTTCCTGCTCTACTTCGCCACCCAGGGCCTCCGCGGCGCGGACGTCCGGACCTGGCCGATCCAGGCCCGCCACGTGCTCCTGCTCGCCCTCGTGGCCCGCCACGGCCTGGGCATGGCGAACGCGTCCGACTACTGGCGCACGTATCCCCGGGCCATCGACGGGCCCTCGTCGGCCACCTCGCAGGAGATGTTCGCGGCCGTGGACACGTTCACCGGGCCGGACGACACCATCGTCTTCTTCCGGCCCCGCGCGCTCAACCTGTTCACGGACCGCAACGCCATCACCGCCGGCTCCTCGCTCCCCGTGCTGCTGGAGCGCGGTGACTGGTACGCCATGGCGAGAGGCGAGCGAGTACGCGCAGTGCGCGCTGACGGACGAGGAGGCGGCCGCCACCGGGCATCTCACGAAGGTCTGGGAGAACGAAGCCTGGGTG
Source organism: uncultured Acidimicrobiales bacterium (assembly GCA_963813375.1). Classification (GTDB taxonomy): domain Bacteria; phylum Actinomycetota; class Acidimicrobiia; order Acidimicrobiales; family Ilumatobacteraceae; genus DASTFY01. The sequence goes on from CAWEYT010000008.1 coordinate 39,994, forward strand.
TTGTGGCGGGTGCAACGACTGGACGGGGCGCCTCTGCCGGCGGTCGCCACCGACGTGTCAACATGCCGGCTGTGAGCCCACGGCGCCGGACCTCTGCCCGCTCGCGTCCGCTGGACGACCTGGTCGCCCTGCTGGACCTCGAGGCCATCGAGGTCAACATCTTCCGCGGCGTCTCACCGGACGAGAACCGGCAGCGGGTGTTCGGGGGACAGGTCGCCGGCCAGGCGCTGGTGGCGGCCGCCCGGACCGTCGACGACCCCGGTCGCGTGGTGCACTCGCTCCACGCGTACTTCCTGCGCCCGGGCGACCCCACCGTCCCGATCCTCTACCAGGTCGACCGCATCCGCGACGGCAAGAGCTTCACGACGCGCCGGGTGGTGGCCATCCAGCACGGCAAGGCCATCTTCAACCTCCAGGCCAGCTTCCACCGGAGCGAACCGGGCCTCGACCACCAGGAGCCGATCGAGGCCGATCTCCCCGATCCCGAGGACCTGCCCGACTTCCAGACCCGGATGGCGCCCCACAAGGAGCTGCTGGGCGAGTGGTACGACGTCCCCCGGCCCATCGACACCCGCTACGTCGACACCATCCCGGTCGAGCGCCGTGGGCCGCAGCGGCCCCAGCAGCGGGTGTGGCTGCGCGCCGACGGTCGCCTGCCCGATGACCCGGTGCTCCACGCCTGCCTGCTGACCTACGCCTCCGACATGACGCTGCTCGACACCACCCTGCTCCCCCACGGGCTGTCGAACTGGACGGCGGAGCGGCTCCAGATGGCCAGCCTCGACCATGCCATGTGGTTCCACCGGCCCTTCCGAGCCGATGAGTGGCTCCTCTACGACCAGTGGACGCCCTCGACCTCCGATGCCCGTGGCCTGGCCATGGGGCACATCTTCACCCGGGACGGCCTGCTCGTCGTGACGGTCGTCCAGGAGGGACTCATCCGCGTCACCGACTAGCAGGAGCCACGCCCTGAGGGGCGACGCCCTGCGCTGACGCTCATCGGGCAGGCTGAGCCCATGGCCCGAACCCTCCCTCTCGGGGCCGCGCTCGTCGTCCTCTTCGCCGCGTGCGGCAGCGACGCGCCCGCCTCCGGCGGCGCCAGCTTCCCCACGGCCTCCCCGCCGCCACCGTCACAGGCCACCGCCGCTCCCTCCCCCGACGGTTCCGAGCCCGCGAGCACCCCAGGTGTCGCGACCACGGCTGAGCTCCCTCCACCGACCGAACCGACGGAGCGGCCGAACCTGGCCGAGGTCCGCGTCGCCCTGACCGAGATCGGCTCGTTCGACGAGCCCGTCGCCCTCGTCGACCGGCAGGGCACGCTCTACGTGGCCGAGAAGGGTGGGCGGGTCCTCGCGCTCACCGGCGACGAGCCGGTCGAGGTCCTCGACATGACGGACCGCACCGAGTCCGCCGGCGAGCGGGGCCTCCTCGGGCTGGCGTTCTCACCGGACGGCGCCCGCCTCTACGTCAGCTACACGAACAACGACGGCGACTCCCGGGTGGACGAGTACGCCATGGGCACGGGGCCGGAGGGGACCGCCGATCCAGCCACCAGGCGCGAGGTCCTCGCCTTGGACCAGCCCTACGGCAACCACAACGGCGGCCACATCCTCTTCGGCCCTGACGGCCTGCTGTACCTGGGCTACGGCGACGGTGGTTCGGCCGGCGACCCCGAGCGCCGCGGCCTCGACCCGCGCACGCTGCTCGGCAAGCTGCTGCGCATCGACCCTCGGCCCAGCGGGGACCGGCCCTACACCATCCCCGCGGACAACCCGTTCGCCGACGGCGCCGCCGCGCTCCCCGAGATCTGGAGCGCGGGGCTGCGCAACCCGTGGCGGTTCTCGTTCGATCCTGCCAACGGTGATCTCTGGATCGGGGACGTGGGCCAGAACGCGGTGGAGGAGATCGACCTCGCGCCGTTCGCGCTCGGCGGCGCCGGGCGGGGCATGGACTTCGGCTGGAGCGCGTTCGAGGGGACCGACCGCTACAACGAGGACCAGGAGTCACCGAACCACTGGCCGCCGATCTACGAGTACCGCCACGAGGACGGCGGCTGCTCGGTGACGGGCGGCGTCGTCTACCGCGGCGAAGCCATCCCCGCGCTGCGCGGCGCCTACCTGTTCGGCGACTACTGCGCCAGCGGGATCACCGCGCTGGTGGCCGAGGACGGCCAGCTGGTTGATGCTGCAACGATCTCCGACGAACCCGGACGCATCGTCAGCTTCGGCACGGACGGTGCGGGCGAGGTCTACGTCGTGTCCATCGGCGGCGCGGTCTCCCGACTCGACCCCGCCTGAGCCGAGATCGCCGGCGGCAGCAGGGCTACCGACCCTCGAACCGCGGCGGGCGCTTCTCGAGGAAGGCGCGCACGCCCTCCCGATGGTCCTCGGTGGCGAACAGCTCGGCCAGGCTCGACGAGACCCACGCTCCGAGCTCGCGCCAGTCGGGGTCGAGGGCCCGGCGGAGACCGGCCTTGAGCCGCTGGACGGCGAGCGGCGGGTTGGCGGCGATGCGCCCCGCCAGCTCCAGCGCGGCCGGCAGGAGCTCCTCGTGGGGGACCACCCGTCCGACCAGACCGATCCGCAACGCCTCCTCGGCGTCGATGACCTGACCGGTGAAGAGCAGCTCGGCCGCCCGCTCCCGCCCCACCAGCCCGGCCAGCCGGCCCAGGCCCGCGACGTCGGACACCAACCCCCGCAGCACGAACAGCTCGCCGAAGCGCGCCCGCTCGCTGGCGACGCGCAGGTCGGCCAGCAGCGCCAACTCCATCCCCCAGCCGACCGCGGCACCGTTCACGGCGGCGACGACCGGGATGTCCGTGTGCAGCAGCGCCTCCGCGGCGGGCGTCGGCCCGCGGCGAGGCGACCGGCGGCGGGCGATCGCCCCCTCCATCACCTGGCGCACGTCGTCGCCCGAGCAGAAGGCCGGATCGGCGCCGGTGATCACGAGGCAGCGGACGTCGGCCCCGCGGACCAACTCCTCCAGGCGGGCGTACATGCCCCACGTGAGCGCGTTACGGGCCTCGGGGCGGTTCAGCGTGATCACGCCGACGTCGCCCTCGACGTCGTAGAGGACGTCGCACCGTGACATGGAGCTCGCTTCGCTCGCTCAGCGCCGAGCACCCATGAAGATGCCCTTGAGCGCGTCGTAGTGCTCGATGCAGTGACCGGCGCCCAGCACCACGCACTCCAGGGGAGCGTCGACCAGGTCCACCGGCACCTTGGTCTCCCGCGACAACCGCTGGTCGAGACCGCGCAGCATGCCGCCCCCGCCGACGAGGTTGACACCGCGGACCAGGAAGTCCTGCGAGAGCTCGGGCGGGGCCTTGGCCAGGCAGCGGATCACGCTCTCGATGATCGAGCTGACGACCTCCTCGATGGCGCCCCGTACCTCCTCCGGGCTCAGCACGATCACCCGCGGCAGCCCGCTCACGAGGTCGCGGCCGCGCACCTCGGCGTGGCTCTCGTCCGGCGTCGGATCGGCGGAGCCGACCGCGACCTTGATCTCCTCGGCCGTGCGCTCGCCGATGGCGATGCCGTACTCCCGCCGGATGTACGTCTGGAGCGCGGCATCGATGTCGAAGCTGCCGATCCGCACCGCCTCCAGGGCCACGATCCCGCCCAGCGAGATCACCGCCGTCTCCGTGGTCCCGCCGCCGATGTCGATGACCATGCTGCCCACCGGTGCATCGATCGGCAGCCCGGCGCCGATGGCGGCCGCCATCGGCTGCTCGATGAGCTGGGCGTCGATGGCCCCGGCGCGCCGCGCCGCTTCCGTCACCGCCCGCCGCTCCACCTCCGTGATGGCCGACGGGACGCAGATGACGACCCGCGGCCGGTTGAAGCGGGTGACGCCGACGCGGTGGAGGAGCAGGCGGATCATGCGCTCGGTGATCTCGAAGTCGGTGATGGCGCCGCCTCGCAGCGGCCGCACCGCCACGATGTAGCCGGGCGTGCGTCCGATCATCTTCCAGGCGTCGTAGCCGGTGGCGAGGACCTCACCCGTCTGCCGGTTGAGCGCGATGACGGAGGGCTCGTTCAGCACGATGCCCCGGCCCTTGGCGTAGACCAGCGTGTTGGCGGTGCCCAGGTCGATGGCGAGGTCGCGGGCCAGGGCTCAGTCCTCCGTGCCGGTCGGGCCAGGCTGGTCACCGGCATCGTCCTGCGGACGCGGTTCGGTGAGGGGGTCGACACGGCGGACGGGCTGGATGCGGTCGATGCCGGTGGAGTCCTTGCGCGTCTCGGTGGACAAGGCGTCCATGTGACGCTGGTGGGCCTTGATGCCGGAGTCGAAGCCCTTCGGTTCCCGGGCCCGGAGCGCCAGCACGAGGATCCCGAGGGCGATCACGGCGAGCGCGGCGAGGAGGTAGAGGAGGTTGCGCATCAAGGCACCTGGGCGCGGTCGGAGCCGTCGTCGGCGGTCAGTTCGCCCACATCCCGGATGCCCTGCGCGCCGACGGCCCAGCCGGCGTCATCGGCACCCCACGTCTCCTTCTTCCAGATGGGGGCGGTGGCCTTCAGGGTGTCGATGCCGAAACGAGCGGCCTCGAAGGCCTCCGGCCGGTGCGGCGCCGACACGGCGACGACGACCGACGACTCGGTCAGCGCCAGCTTCCCGGTCCGATGCCACAGGACCACCCGGCCCACGCCCGGCCACCGCCGCCGAAGCTCCTCGGCGATGCGCTCCAGCCGGCCCAGGACGTGCTCTTCGTAGGCCTCGTACGTGAGCGACGTGACCCCCGACCGGCCCTCGGCGTGGTCGCGGACGGTGCCGGAGAAGAGGACGACACCACCACAGTCCGGTCGCAACACCCACTCGTAGGCCGCGCCGATCGGCAGCTCCTCGGCGGTCAGTGCCAGCCAATCGTGTCCAGCCGCGGGCTCGCGCACGAAGGTCGATGCTAGTGCTGAGACCACGAGCGTCTACCCCGGCGGCCGCGGCCCCCTCGCAGGTACCCCTGGATAGTGTGCGCCGTCGTGGAGGCGAGCGAGTGGCCCGAGGACGGCGACGATCTCGGGCCCGATCCGTACCTTCCCCCTGAGCAGCGCTGGTGGCGCCATCCGTCGGAGCTGGGAGCGAGCCCGCTACCACCGGCCCGCCCCGCGCTCCTGCCCGCTCCTGGTGCGGGCCGGGTCGCCCTCGTCCTGGCCGCGGTGATCGGCGCTGCGGGCGCGGTCCTGGCGGCGTACGTCGCGCACCTCGCCCAACCGGCGACGAGCGACGTGGCCACGTCCGTGGTCCGCGTGAGTGCCGTCACGACGCCGCTCGTCACGGTTGGGATCGGAGCGGCCAGCACCGCCCCGGTCACGTCGGCGGTGGCCACGTCGGCCGTCGAGGGTCTCGTGCAACTCGTGGTGCCGGGACGGTCCGATCGCCGCTCGGCGACGGCCGCTTCGCTCGGCACGGGACAGCTCGTCGTGTCGGCCAAGGCCGTGGAGGGGGTCACCGAGGTCACCGCGGTCATGCCCGACGGCTCGGAGCAACGTGCGGAGGTCGTGTTCGTGGACCCGGCCTCGGGCACCGCGGTCGTCGAGATCGCGCAGCCCACGCCCACCGTGGCCAGCGGGCAGGCGGCGACCCTCGCGCCGGGAGATCCCGTCACCGCGGCCGGCACCAACACGCCGGGCGAGGTCGTCGAGGTCGGCGTCGACGCCACGGCCGACGACGGCACCCACATGGAGCACCTCATGCGGCTGCGGATGGACGAGCCCGTGGACGACGGCGCCGTCGTCCTCGACCGCGAGGGCCGGGCCGTCGGCATCTGCATCGGCGCCGAGGACGACGACGCGACCGCGCTCCTCGCCGCCCCGATCGAACTGGCCAAGGCCGCGGCCGAGCCGGCCGGTCCGGACGGCGAACGTCGCCTGCCGTGGTTGGGGCTCACCGGCCGCACGGCTCGCCCCGCGGATGCCGCGGTCACCTCGACATCGACCAGCACCAGCCAGGCTCCGGCGACGTCGGGCACCGCGGCCTCGTCGTCGTCGATGCTCGGAGCGGCCACGCCGAACAGCAACGGGACGACGACCACCTCGGCCGCGCCCCCCACCGCGCAACCCGCGCCACCGGTCACGACGGCCGCTGCGGTCGTGGTCGAGGGCGCGTTCGTGTTGGAGGTCGAGGCCGACGGCGCTGCCGCGGCCGCCGGGGTGGAAAAGGGCGACATCGTCGTCGCCGTCGACGATGTCCCCGTCCCGTCGATGAACGCTCTGGTGCTGCTGGTGCGCGAGCGCAAGGCGGGCAGCGAGGTGCACCTGACGGTCTTGCGGGCCGGGCAGCGCATCGAGCTCGATGCCATGCTCCAGGCCCGCAAGGGCTCCTAGAGGCGCACGAGCCTCAGAGCAGCGCGCGGCGGCGGCGCACGGCGGCCCGGATGGCGACGACGATGCCGGTCACCAGGCCGACGGCCAGCACGCCGGCCAGCCCGAGCGCCAGCTCCTGCCGCCGCTTCGGGGTGAGGATCTGCCACCAGCGGGTGTCGGTCCCGGCCACGTAGGCCTGCTCGTTGGTGACGCGGGGCTGCCAGCCCTCGGCCTTGAGCCGATCGTTGGCGACCAGCCAGCTCGTCGTCATGTACGGCAGCAGGCCGGGCGGGATGGGCCCCCGCTGGAAGCGCCAGCGCAGGTTGGCGATCCAGTGCGTGAACCAGGCCGGCGGGCGCACGCGGGGCTTGGAGCCGGCCAGGGCCCGCAGGCGCGGGCCGGCGATCCACCCATCGGGGCTCACGTTGTAGGTCCCGTCCAGCTGGCGGCGGCGGGCCAGCTCGATGGCGCTGGCGATGTCGTCCAGGTGGACGAACTGGGCCGGCGGGTCCTCCTCCGGCGCCAGGACCCCTGCGCCGCCGGCCAGGGCCCGGGCCAACCACGACGACCCGTCCTCGGCCAGCCCGGTGACCGGCCGCAGCACCGCCACCGTGCGGTCCTGCCGTTCGTCGGCCCAGTCGACGACCAGTTGCTCGACCTCGGTGTGACCGACCGCGTAGGCGAAGTCCGTCACGGGACGCAGGGGCGCCTCCTCGGTGATGGGGACGGGGTTGTTCGGCCAGGCGCCGTACACGGTGGCCGTCGAGAGCACCACGAGGTGGCGGACGCCGCCCGCGCTGGCCGCCTCCAGCACCCGGCGCGTCACCGCCGTCTCCAGCGTGCCCGGACGGCGACGGACCGCGCTCGCCGCGAACGGGAGGTGGACAACGGTGTCGACCGAGCCGTCACCGGCGAGCTCCGCCAGCTCGAGCTTCGCCTCCGTCCGGCGCAGGTCGACCGGGCGATGCTCGACCTTCGGGTGGCCCACGGCCGCCGGACGGCGGTCGATGGTGACGACGGCGTCGACGTCGGGAGCCTCGGCCAGCAGCGAGACCACCCGGCGGCCGATGGCGCCGGAGGCGCCCGTGACCACCACGACGCTCCGGCGCGGTTCCCCGTCCACGGTCCCACTCTCGCACGCCGGTGGGACCGCCACCCCGCCCGCGTAGATTGACCTCGTGGATCCCGAGCCGTCCGATCCGTTCGGCAGCATCCCGTTCCTGGGCGACCTGGCCCGGATGCTGCAGAACCAGGGATCCATCCAGTGGGAGGCGGCGCGCCAGCTCGCCTACAGCAACGCCACCGACGGCAAGGCCGAACCCAACGTGGATCCGGCCATCCGGTTCAAGGTCGCCGAGTTGGGACGGGTGGCCGAGCTCCACGTGCAGCAGGCGACCGGATTGGACACGGCCGTCGGCGGGCGGACGATCGAGGTCGTCCCGGTCAATCGCACCGCTTTCACGTCCCACACCCTGGACGCCTACCGGCCGCTCTTCGAGACGCTGGCCGGTTCGCTGGGGCAGACGCCGACCATCACCGCGGCCGGCGGGCTCGAACCGTTCGGAAGCGAGGATCTGCCCGGGGACCCCGATGATCGCGATGCCGGTCTGGCCATGCTCGGCCAGCTCCTGGGGCTCGTCGCGCCGACGATGCTCGGGATGGCCATCGGCTCGATGGTGGGCCGGCTGGCCCGCCGGTCCTTCGGCCAGTACGACCTCCCGCTCCCCCGGCCACCGGCCAGCGAGGTGCAGGTCCTGCCCGGGACGATCGAGGAGTTCGCCCACGACTGGAGCCTCCCGGAGGAGGAGCTCCTGCTCTGGGTCTGCCTCCACCAGATCACCTCACACGCCGTGCTCGGCGTCCCCCACGTCCGGGCCGAGCTGGAGCAGCTCCTGCGCGACCATGCCGGTGGCTTCCGCCCCGATCCGGGCGCGGTCACCGAGCGGCTCGGCACCTTCGACCTCGGCAGCACCGACTCCCTCGGTGAGCTGCAGCAGCTCTTCGGCGATCCGGAGGTCCTCCTCGGCGCCGTCCGCTCGCCCGAGCAGGAGCGCCTGCGCCCCCGGCTGGACGCGCTCGTCGCGGTGGTCGTCGGGTTCGTGGACCACACCGTCGACCGGGCAGCCGCGGGCCTCATGACCAGCGGGGGCCAGATCGCCGAGGCCGTGCGCCGCCGGCGGCTGGAAGCGGGCGGCGAGGACGTGTTCCTGGAGCGCCTGTTGGGCCTCTCCCTCACGCGCGCCCAGGTCGAGCGGGGCCGGGCCTTCGTGAGCGGGGTGATCGAGCGGGAGGGCGACGACGGCCTCAGCCGGCTCTGGAGCTCGGCTCGGGCCCTGCCCACGCCTCCCGAGGTCGATGCCCCCGGCCTGTGGCTGGCCCGCCTCGAGGTGGACGGCGACGAGCCACCCGCGAGCTGAGGTCGCTAGCGCCGCGCCGGCAACCATTGGCGGCGCTAGCGCCGCGATTCGGGATCGGGAGGCGGCAGCCGCTCGTGGTCCTTCAGCGCCCGCCGGCGCTCCTTGACCTTGGAGCGGACCCGCGCGCCGAGGGTCGGCGGCAGTGGCTGGCCCTCGCGGATGTGCCGCCAGCCCACGACGTAGGACACCAGCGCCACGACGGCGAGCACCGTGACGATCAGAAAGCCCACGCTCCTGGGGATCGGGAGGATCACGGGCACGAACGCGGCGAGGACCCAGGCCATCTGGAACTTGGTCTCGAACTGTGCGAAGGCCCGGCCCCGGTTGGCGTCGGGCGCGTCGCGTTGCACGATGGCGTCGAAGGCCAGCCGGGCGAACGCGGCCGCCACGCCGACCGCGCCGGCGAGGAGCGCGGCGCTGATCTGCCCTCCACCGAACGCGGCCACCAGGCCGCCGACCGCGATGAGCGCCAGAGCCAGCTCCAGCATGCGCTCCTCGTGAACCCCGCGCTGGCGCAAGATCGGACCGAGCACGTTCCCGGCCATGGTGCCGATGGCGCTGAACAGCAGGATGAGCCCGAACCACACCACCGACGCGTCCTGGCCGCGGAGCAGGAAGGCGAGCTGGAACGTGAGGAAGCCGACCGTCGCCCGGACCGTCGCCATGCCCGACGCCGCGAGGACCACACCCGACGACCGCAGCTCCTCGCGCTCCTCGGCGCCGGCCGGCGTCGCGGCCACCACCACCCGCCGGAGCCTGGTGGCGAGGCCCAGGGCCAGGAGGTACAGCAGCACGGCCAGGCACAGCGTGACGCGGACGTCGATGAGCTTCAGCAGCACCGCGGGGAGGACGACCACGACGCCGGCGATGCCCGCCAGCAACCCGAGCTTGGAGTTGGCCTCCACCAACTCGGCGTCGTCCGTCACCACGGTGGGCACCAACGCGCTCTTGGAGACGGCGTACGTCTTGGACAGCACGAGGAACATGAAGGCCAGCGGGAACAACCAGAGGCTGTCGAGGTTCATGATGAGGAACACGGTGACGATGGCGCGGCCGAGGCAGGAGAGGATCACCATCAGCCGCCGGCCGCCCCGCATGCTGTCCAGGGCAGGGCCGAGGATGGGGGCCACGATGGCGAACGGGGCCATGGTCAACAGCAGGTAGAGCGCCACCTTGCCCCGTGCCGCCTCGGGGCTGATGTCGAAGAAGAGCGAGCCGGCGAGCGAGATGGCGACGGCGGCGTCACCGGCGGCCGCGGCGGCGTGGGTCCGGGCCAGCCAGGTGAACGGCGGCACGACGAGCCGGCGCGAGAAGTCCCTCGGCATGCCGGTGGTCCGATCCGAGGGGACCGGGTCCCACGAAGCGGGCGACGTCACGCTGTCATCGTACGGGGCCTCAGGCCGTCGTACGGGGCCTCACGGCCGTCAAATGGGGCTCACGGCCGTCTAATGGGGCTCACGCCCGCGGGGCCTCGTAGCGGTAGCCCAGGCCGCGGATGGTGACGATGCGGGTGGGGTTGGCGGGATCGGTCTCGATCTTGCCGCGCAGCCGCTTGACGTGGACGTCCAGCGTCTTCGTGTCGCCCACGTAGTCCGAGCCCCAGACGCGGTCGATCAGCGTGTCGCGGGTCGAGCACGCGGCCCGCGTTGGCCAGCAGGATGGCGAGCAGCTCGAACTCCTTGAGCGGCATGGCGGCGGGCTGGCCGCGGATGGCCACCTCGTGACGGTCGGGATCGAGGCGGACGTCGCCCACCTCGAGGACACCGTCGCTGAGGTCGTCGAAGCGGTCGTGGGGCGCCCGGCGCAGCACCGCCCGCATGCGGGCCACCAGCTCCCTCAGCCGGTAGGGCTTGGTGACGTAGTCGTCGGCTCCGACCTCGAGACCCACGACCGTGTCGATCTCGGCGCCCTTGGCGGTCACCATGATGATCGGGACCTGGCTGCGCTTGCGGAGCTGCCGGCAGACGTCGATGCCGCTGATGCGGGGCAGCATGACGTCCAGCAGCACGAGGTCAGGGTTGACGGCGTCGAACAGGTCCAGAGCCTGGGCCCCGTCGCGCGCCACCTGCACCCGGAACCCCTCCCGGCGCAGGCCCACGGTGAGGGCGTCGATGAACGACTCCTCGTCCTCCACGAGCAGCACGGTCGTCTGTTCGGCCACGTCAGCCTGCCTGCGCGACGTCGGGGCGGGTGGCAGGCACCGCGGCGGGGAGCCGCAGCGTGAACGTCGAGCCCTCGCCCTCGACGGACACCACGTCCACGTGTCCGCCGTGGTTGGCCATGACGTGGCGGACGATCGAGAGGCCGAGGCCGCTCCCACCCGTCTCGCGGCTGCGGGCCTTGTCGACCCGGTAGAAGCGCTCGAACACACGGCCGAGGTCGCGCTGGGGGATGCCCATCCCGTGGTCCCGCAGTTCCACCACCACCTCCTCAGCTTCGAGCCCGACGGTCACCTCCACCGGAGCGCCGGGGTCGGAGTACTTGATGGCGTTCTCGAGCAGGTTGCCCACCGCGGACAGGAGCTGGCGGCGGTTGCCGGCGACCACCGGGCCCGGGGCGGCCGCCGTGACCTGCACGGGTATTCCCCGCGTCTGCGCGAGGAGAGCGTGGAGCACCACGGCTTCGCGCACGACGGACTCGACGTCGACCACCTCGGCCAGCGACTGGCCGCCGAGCTCGATGCGGGAGAGCTCGAGCAGCTCGTCGATGATGCGCGACAGCCGTTCGGCCTCGGCGGTGAGCTTGGGCGCCAGGCGGGCGATGACCTCGGGCTCGTCCTCGTCGGCCAGGGTCTCGGCCAGCAGGGCGATGGCGCCGACCGGGGTCTTCAGCTCGTGGCTGATGTTGGCGACGAGATCGGTGCGCACCGAGTCCAGCCGGGTCCGCTCGCTGACGTCCTCGATCGTGCACATCGCCCCGACCTGCTGCCCTCCCACGGAGACCACCGAGCCCTGGATGACAAGCGTGCACCGCGGTGGACCCATCACGTCCAGGGTGTCGGTCACCTCGCGGCCGGCGCGGGCTGCCCGGAGGTGCCCCTCCACCGATTCGTCGACGAGCGCGTCGAGGTGCGCCACACCGAGCATGTGCTCGGCCTGGCGGTTGCGCACGACGACCTCACCGTCACGGTCGAGGATGACCACCCCCTGCGGAAGGCCGTCGATGGCGGCCAGCAGCTCCGCCCGCACGCGCTCCGACTCGGTGAGGTTCGCCTCGGCGACCGCGAGTCGCGACGCGTCGTCACGCCCGGACGGGCGCGCCCGGGCCCGCTGCCACGCCGCGCCACCGAGCGCTCCCAGGGCCAGCCCCGCCACCGCAGCCAGCACGGCCCACGCCATCTCAATCCTCGATGTCGGCCGTCTCGAAGTCGTCCTCGCCGGTCTGGCGGGCCCGGTACCGTGCGGCGCCGTCGTGCTCTGGCAACCACCCGGTCACGACATAGCGCACCCGCTCGCCGATGTTGACGGCGTGGTCGCCGATGCGCTCGTAGAAGCGGGCGACGACAGCCAGCTGGACCGCGACCTGGAGATCGATGCGGCCCGATGCGTGGCTCTCGAAGATCACCTGGATGAACTCCCGCTGGAGCCCGTCGAGGAGCGAGTCCATGTCGTCGATGGCCGCCGCCTTGGCGGCATCGTTCTCGACGTAGGACTCGATGGCGGCCACGTACAGCGTCTGGGCCTGCTCGGCCATCTTCGTGATGAGACCCCGAAGGCGTGGATCCAGACGCGTGCCCGTAGAGCCGTCGGGCGGCCTTGCAGATGTTGACCGCCAGGTCCGCGGAGCGCTCGACCTCGGCGACGATCTTGACCGCCGAGACCAGCGTGCGCAGCTCCATCGCCACCGGGGCCTGGAGGGCCATGACCCGGTAGATCTCCTCCTCGAGATCGAGGGCGCGGGCGTCGATCTCGTCATCGGCCGAGATCATGTAGTCGGCACCCTCGAGATCGCCGTCCAGGAGGATGTTCGTGGCCCGGGGGATGGCCTCGATCACGGAGCCCGCCAACCGCACGAGCTGGTTGCGTACCTCCTCGATGTCCTCGTGGTACGCAGTGCGCAAGTCGCTCACCCGAATCTTCCCGTGACGTAGTTCTCCGTCCGTTCGTCGCTCGGGTTGGAGAACATCTTGTCCGTCTTGTCGAATTCGACCAGCACGCCGGTCCGCCGGTCACCGTCCGTGCTGACCTCGGTCGTGAAGAACGCCGTGCGGTCGCTCACCCGGGCCGCCTGCTGCATGTTGTGCGTCACGATGACGATCGTGTACTGCTCTTTGATCTCTTGCATGAGATCCTCGATGCGGGCCGTGGCGATCGGGTCCAGCGACGAGCAGGGCTCGTCCATGAGGATGACCTCGGGCTCCACGGCGATAGCCCGGGCGATGCAAAGGCGCTGCTGCTGGCCTCCCGACATGCCGAGCGCCGAGCTCTTCAGGCGGGAGCGCACCTCGTCCCACAGGGCGGCGCCTCGGAGGGACCGCTCGACGATCTCGTCCAGCTCGCTCTTCTTCTTGACGCCGAGGAGCCTGGGACCGTAGGCGACGTTGTCATAGACCGTCTTCGGGAACGGGTTCGGTTTCTGGAACACCATCCCGATCCGCCGGCGAACCTCGACGGCCGAGACCGCCGGGTCGTACAGGTCAACGCCGTGGAACAGGATGGTGCCCTCGACGCGGGCCGACTCGATGAGGTCGTTCATGCGGTTGAAGCAGCGCAGGAGCGTGGTCTTGCCGCAGCCGGACGGGCCGATGAAGGCCGTGATCTCGTGCTTCACCACGTCGAGCCGCACGTCGCGCACGGCGCGGAACTCGCCGTAGAACACGGCCAGGTCTTTCACCTCGAACACCTTCGGGTGCACCGTGACGGACGACGCGGCCTCCGCGGGAGCCTCGGAGTGCGCGCTGACGGTGAGGTGCACCGGCGGTTCGTGATCCGTGGTCACGGTCTTCACTCCTTCGTCGTTCAGCGTCACGTCATCCTCGCTTCTTCTCGTAGTGGTTGCGCAACAGCACGGCCACGCTGTTGGCCACGAGCACCACGAAGAGGAGCACGAGGATGGCCGCCGAGGCGAGCTCCTCCTTGAACTCCGTCTGCGGCAGCTGGGCCCAGTTGTAGATGATGTAGGGCATCGCCGTGAAGGGCCCTTGGATCCGGTCCACCACGCTGGCGTCGCTGGGCACGCTGAACAGGCCGGACACCGCCCCGATCAGGATGAGCGGCGCCGCCTCGCCGAGGGCGCGGGCCAGGGCGAGGATGGTCCCCGTGAAGATGCCGGGAGCGGCGTAGGGCAGGACATGGTCCTTGATGACCTCCCACCGGGTGGCGCCCACGCCGTAGCCGGCCTCTCGCAGGCCGTTGGGCACGGCGCTCGAGGGCCTCCACGGTCGTGATGATGACGATGGGGAGGACCAGCACGGCCATCGTGAGACCGGCCGCGATGACGCTCTTGCCGCCGGTGAGTGGATCGAGGGCCTGGACGAAGATGATGAGCCCGAGGATGCCGTACACGACGGACGGCACGCCGGCCAGGTTGCGGATGTTGAGCTGGATGAACCGGGTGAGCCGGTTGGGCCGGGCGTACTCCTCGAGGTAGATGGCCGCCCCGATGCCGATCGGGAAGGTGATGAGGATGCAGGCCAGCGCGATGCCGAACGAGCCCACCAGACCCTGCCACACGCCGGCCTGCGCAGGATCGGAGGCCAGTGACGAGGTCAGGAAGTCGGTGCCGCGATCGGTCGCGACCGGCCAGGCCTGGGAGATCACCCGCGCCAGGAGGGTGATGAGGACGAGGAGGGGGAAGAGCAGGCAGAGCAGCAGGACGAACTGGAACGCCAGGCCGCGCACGTCCCGCTTCGCAGCCGCGCAGCTCCCCGCGCACGGCGTCGGTCGTGGTGACCCGAGGATCGATGACGACAGCCATGCTCAGTACCTCTGCCGCACCCGGCCGACGAAGCGACCGGCGACCATGTTGAGGACCAGGGTCATGATGAACAGGACCAGACCCACGAAGAAGAGGCTGGGGAAGGCAAGGTCGTCTCCTCGCACCTGATCGGTCCCGCTGGCCAAGGCGGCCATGGCCGCCGTCATGGTCAAGCCCGGGCTCGGTCGGGTTCGTCGTGAACTGCGCGCCGCCCGAGGCACCGGCCGCGAGTGCGGCGACCATCGTCTCCCCGATGGCCCGGGACGTGGCGACGATGAAGGCGGCCACGATGCCCGAGACGGCGGCCGGCACGACGACCCGCAGGACCGTCGTGGACTTCTTGGCCCCGACCCCGTAGCTGGCCTCCCGGAGCGACGCCGGGACCGACCGCAGTGCGTCCTCCGAGATCGAGGCCACCAGGGGCACGACCAGGAGGCCGATGCCGATGCCGGCGGCCATCATCGAGAACTGTGACGGCGTGTCGAACAGCGGCTGGACGATGTTGGGGCCGATGAAGCTGAGGGCGAAGACGCCGATGACGACGCTCGGCACGCCGGCCAGGATCTCGAGGATGGGCTTCAGGACCCGGCGCACACGGGGGCTGGCGTACTCGGACAGGTAGATCGCCGCTCCCACCCCGACCGGGGCCGCCACGAGCATGGCGATGCCGCCGATGACGAAGGACGCCACGATGATCGTCCGGACGTCGAAGCGCCCTCGACGTGGGAACCAGCCGGTGTCCCACAGCTGGCCGAAGTCGACGGCGGTCAGGAAGTCGATGGCACGGTCGAACAGTGACCACAGGATGAGGGCGCTGACCACGACCGAGAACAGTGCGGCGGCGAACATCAGGGCCCGGATCGTGGCCTCCTTGCGGAGGCGGCGTCGGTCGCCGCGGAGGTCGGCGGCGGACTGGATCGGGGGAGCGGTGACAGCCATGGGCAATTCCTAGGGATCGAGGCTGCGGCCGACCGGAGCGGGGGGTGACCCCGGCCGGCCGCAGTCTACGAATGTGGTCAGCCGGCCGCCGCGGCCCAGGCCTCCTGGGAGGCCGTCCAGTCGGCGTCGGGCAGGGCCACGTAGCCCAGCCTCCGTCACCGCGGCCAGGCCCTCGTCGCCGAGGAACACGTCGACGAAGCCCTTGACGGCGGGGTTCTCACTCGCCTTGGCGTTGTTGACGTAGATGTAGAGGGTTCGGGAGAAGGGGTAGGTCCCGTCACCGATGGTCTCGGGCGTGGGGGCCACGCAGCCCTCGCCACCGTCGATCTGGATGGCCTTCATCCGGTCCTGCTCGGCCGCGTAGAAGGCGTACCCGAGCCATCCGAGCGAGGTGTCTGCGCCCTCGATCCCCTGGACGATGACGTTGTCGTTGGGGCTGGAGGTGTAGTCGGCCCGAACAACGGTGTCCTGTCCGCGCTCCTCCGCCAGATCGGCGATGGCGAACTCGACGAAGGTGTCGTAGGTGCCGGACTCCTCACCCGGACCCGAGATCACGAGGTCGGCGTCGGGGAGGCTCGTGTAGGCCGAGCCCAACTCGGTCGCCAGCTCGTTGGCACCCGACCAGTTGTTGATGCCCTCGGACTCTGGCCCCAGCAGGGAGTAGAGAGCCGGGATGTCGAGGCACTCGACGTCCGCGTTGGCCGGGTTGGTGGCCACGGTGAGCCCGTCGATGCCGACGGCCAGCTCGGTGAACTCGACCCCCGCCGCTTCGCACGCGGCAACCTCCTCCTCGTCGATCGGCCGGGAGGCGTTGGAGATGTCCGTCTCGCCTCCGCAGAACAGCTCGAAGCCGTCGCCCGTGCCCGGACCGTCGATGGTCACGCCCGCATCCGGGTTGGCGGCCTTGAACTTCTCGCCGACGATGATGGCGATCGGTTCGACCGTCGAGGAGCCGGAGACGACGACCGAGCCGCTCACCGCCTCACCACCGCCTGCGCCCGCCGACGTCGGCGCCTCGGACGTCTCCCCGCCGCCCGCGGTGGTCGTGGCCTCCTCAGCCGGGGCGTCCGTCGCGTCCGAGCTGTCGTCGTCGCTGCCGCAGGCTGCCAGCACCAGCGACAGGGCGAGAGCACCTCCGAGGAGGCTGCGTCGCATGGGTGTCTTCACGTTCTGGTCTCCTTGATCGTGGGATACGCCGCGGACCGTAGGAAGGGCGGGTGTCCAGCGCTCCCGGCCCGGGTGGACGGCAGGTGAACGGGCGCCGAAGCGTGGGCCAACTCGCACGCAGGCGCCGCAGCCGGCGACCCGCGCTACAACCAGGAGGCGAGGAAGCGGTCGACGATCTCGGCGTCGGGCAGGTACACCAGGCGGGCCCTGGCCTCATCGGGCGGGAGCCAGGCCAGCTCGTCGACCTCGGCGTTGGCCTCGAACGCGGAGGTCGACCCGCCGATCGATGAGAGCACCGTCGTCCGCCAGCTCCATCGCCCAGTAGCGCACCACCTTGGGCCGGCCCTTGACCTCGTAGTGGATCTCACCCAGGTCGGCGCCCATCCGGCCCCGCAGCCCGGTCTCCTCCCACACCTCCCGCTGCGCGGTCGCGGCCAGGTCGGCGTCGCCCGCCTCCACCTTGCCCTTGGGCAGCGTCCAGTCGTCGTACCGGGGGCGGTGGATCAGCAGGATCTCGAACGAGTCGCCGGCCGGCCGCCACAACACGCCCCCGGCGGCGAGGATCAGGTCGCCGTCGTTGCCGGTCACCCCGCCAGCCAGCTCGTGAGCTTCCGGCGGCTTGCTTGCTTCCACGCCGCCCGCCAGCGGCGGCGGTAGCGGGCCGCCTGCTCGCGCTCCATCGTCACCAGCAGGCCCGCGGCGAAGGACTCCGGGCCGCCGGCGCCCTCGGCCACGGCCCGTCTCAGCCAGGCCTCGGCCACGACGGCGTCCTGGTGGTCGCCCAGCACGCTCTGGAGCTCGGCGATGGCGGAGGCGTGGCGTCCGGCCGCCGGGATGACGGCCGCCGCCGCCTCAGCGGCGTACCGGGCCCGCTTGGCCAGGATGCGCACGCGGTGGAGCTCCTCGTCGGGCGGCTTGTGACCCAGCCGGCCCACCCGTCGTACCAGGTGATCCCACGGGATGGCGGCCAGCTCGGGCATCGTGCTCCGGGCCGGCGCGTCGGCGCGGTCGATCGGCGGAGGATCGAGGGCCAGCTCGACCAGCGCCTGCACGAGCCGCACGTACCGGTCGCTGTCGAACGCGGCGTGCAACTCGTCGAGCAGCGGAGCCCGCTCGGCGGCCAGACGGTCCAGCAGGCCCTGGGCCGCCTCCTCGTCCGGATCGTCCAGGTCACGCACCACCTCGCGCAGGCGCTGCCCGAGCACGTCCGCGTCCCGGACCGCACCGAGCAGGCCTCCCAGCCACCGGAGCTCCTCCAGCAGCGGGGCCAGCGCCGGCGGCTCGTCGGGTGCGTCGAGCAGCGGCCGGAAGGTGCGCAGGTCGCTGCGCAGGCGGCGGGTGGCGACGCGGGCCTGGTGCACCCCCTCGTCGCCGGCATCGAGCCGCACGACAGGGTCGTGGACCAGCAGGCGACGCACGGCGGAGGCCACCGCGCTCTGGAAGACAGCCAGCGTGGCGGCGTCCTTGCCGACCGGGCCGACGTCCGGATCGCCGGGCGCCAGCGCACGCGGGCCCAACGCCTTGGCCAGCTTGGGCACGTGGTCGGCCTCACCGGCCCCGGCCTTGCGCAGGGTGTCGACCACGGAGGTGACGACCGAATCGGGAGCGCCGGCCACCGCCTCGACCTCGATCTCGCGGAACCGCAGACCGACCCGATCGTTGTCGAGGGCCGACACCACGTCGTCGCTGAGGAGGCCGAGCGGCCGCTCTGCCTGATCGGTGATGGGCAGGACCGTGCGGTGGGTCTGGAGATGCGCCACCTGCACCAGCGCCGCGCCCCGCAACAGCCCCTTGACGAGGGCGGCCAGGTGCTCCGGCGGCGGGCCGGGTGGGCCCGGCTCCTCCAGCTCCAGGCGATCGAGCATCACCCCCTCGCTGGCCGCGGGCAGCTTCAGCGTCCAGCGACCCTCAGGGTCCCCCTCGCCGGTCCGGTGTCGGAACGTGATCCCCATGCGCAGCAGGCGCAGGTCCTCTGCGTCGAGGTACCGCGCGTCGAGCACCTGCTCGACGGGATCCCCGGTCACCACCCACGGCACGGACGCGTGCAGATCGGGCACCCGGAACCCGGGCCACACGGAGACCTTGGCCTCCCGCTCGTGAGGCAGTGTCTCGCCGGCCGGAGCCGTCACGGCCGTACGAGCCTCCGGGCCCGCTGGCGAGCCATCTCGTAGAGGTAGGCCTGCGAATCGCCGCCGTCCCAACCGATCGGCCGCCAGTGGGCGTCCGGACCCAGCTCCCACGAGCGGGTGTCCTCGGCCAGCGCGCAGGCGAGCACCTCGTCGAGCTGCTGGCGGTGCTCCGGCACCGTCACCGGCACCAGCACCTCGACCCGCTTGTCCAGGTTGCGGGGCATCAGGTCGGCGGAACCGATGTAGTACACGGGCCGGCCACGCCCGTTGCCGTTGGCGAACACGTAGATGCGGGAGTGCTCCAGGTAGCGCCCGAGGACGGAGCGGACGCGGATGTTGTCGCTCACCCCCGGCACGCCCGGGAGCAGGCAGCAGATGCCGCGGAGCATCAGGTCGACCTTCACGCCGGCCTGGCTGGCGGCGTAGAGGGCCTCGATGAGCTCCGGATCCACGAGGGAGTTCATCTTCATGGTGATGTGGCCGGCCGAACCGAACGCGGCCTCCCTGGCGATCAGGTCCGCGAAGCGGGGGCGCAGCGAACGGGGGGCCACGACCAGGCGCCGGTACGGGTCCTCGCGGGAGAAGCCGGTCAGGTTGTTGAAGAGCTGGCTGAGGTCCGAGCCGATCTGGGGATCGCAGGTCAGGATCCCGAGGTCCTCGTAGAGCCGGGCGGTCGAGGAGTTGTAGTTGCCGGTCCCGATGTGGGCGTACCGGCGCAGCCCGTCGGGCTCGTCGCGCACGATGAGCGTGCACTTGGAGTGGGTCTTCAGCCCCACGACGCCGTGGACGACGTGGACGCCGGCCTCCTCGAACCGCTTGGCCCAGGTGATGTTGCGCTGCTCGTCGAAGCGGGCCTTCAGCTCCACGAGCACCGCCACCTGCACCCCGCGCTCGGCAGCCCGGATGAGGTCCTGCGCGATCGCCGAGTCACCCGACGTGCGGTACAGCGTCACCTTGATCGACAGGACGTCCGGGTCGTCGGCCGCCTGCCGGATGAGCTCCTCCACCGAGCTGGTGAACGAGTCGTACGGATGGTGGACGAGCACGTCCTGGCCCCGGATGACCTCGAACAGGCTGCGGTCCTCTTCGATGGCCTCGGCCAGACGGGCCTGGGTGACGGGAGGCCACAGCTCGTCCTTCAGCTCCGGCCGGTCCAGGCGGTGCAGCGCCCACAGCCCCGTGAGGTCGAGCGGAGCCCGGTGGAAGGAGATGTCGTCCTCCGTGAGGTCGAGCTCGTCCACGAGGAGCGCCAGCACCTTCTCCGAGGCGCCGGCCTCGAGCTCGAGCCGGACGGCCCGGCCGAAGCGCCGGCGGCGGAGCTCCATCTCGAGCGCGGCGAGAAGGTCGTCGGCCTCCTCCTCCTCGACGGTGAGGTCCGCGTTGCGGGTCACCCGGAACATCCAGTGGTCGACCACGGTCATGCCCGGGAAGAGCGCGTCGAGGTGCGCGGCGATCAGGTCCTCGAGGAGGATGAACCGCTCGCCGTCGGGCATGGCGATGAACCGGGGCAGCGTCGGCGGCACCTTGACCCGGGCGAAGCGCTCCTGGTCGTGCTGGGCGTCGTACACGAGGACGGCCAGGTTGAGCGACAGGTTGGAGATGTAGGGGAAGGGGTGGGCGGGGTCCACGCCGAGCGGCGTGAGGACGGGGAACACCCGCTCGTCGAACACCTCGTCGAGGTGCTTGCGGTCGTCGAGGTCCAGATCGGACCAGCGGCACAGGACGATGCCGTGCGCGGCGATGGCCGGGAGCAGGGCGTCGACCAGCAGGTCCTCCTGCTGGCGCACCAGCACCTCGACCCGGTCGCCGATCTCGATGAGCTGCTGGCCGGGCGACCGCCCGTCAGGCGACAGCTGCGTGAGGCCGGCCGCCACCTGATCCTTGAGCGCGGCCACCCGCACCTGGAAGAACTCGTCCAGGTTGGAGGAGAAGATGGCGCAGAACTTGAGCCGCTCGAGGAGGGGCATGGTGTCGCCCGCGGCGAGGGCCAGCACCCGCTCGTTGAAGTCCAACCACGAGAGCTCCCGGTTCAGCAGCCGCGGTGGGGGACCGGGAGGGGGATCCACCAGGGAGGACACGGCCCGCAGCGTACCCGTCCAGGCGAAGGTCCTCAGCCTGAGAGCGCCGACCGCGTCAGATGGCTCCTGTCAGATTTCTTCGCCCTCTGGCAGGCCCAGATCCCACTCGAGCACGATGCGCTCGCGCTCGGCGTCGCGCACGATGCGCTCCCGGTTCCGGCGGAACTGCGGATCGTCGCGCGGCAGGAGGACGAGGCGGGCCAGGGCCCGGGCCCGGAACTCCTCGATGACCTTGCGATCGCCGAAGTCGCTGTCGATCTCCCAGTGCGGCGAGACCGGCCCGAGGAAGATCACGCGCGCGTGCCCCACGGGTGGCTCGACGGCCGGGTTCACTGTCGACATCTGCACCTCCGGTTCGCTTGGCCGGAGGATGTTACCGGCGCCCGGCCCGGCAGCAGGGCCCTAGCCGCCGACCGCCGTGACCGGCTGGGAGCCGAGCACGGCCGACAGCGTGGTCAGCTTGCCGTCGCGCTCGACCTCCATCGGGATCGTGGCGCCGGGCTCGTTGGCACGGATCGCGTCGCGCACCGTCTCCGGGCCGGTGACGGCCTTGCCGTTCACCTCCCGGAGCAGGTCTCCGGGCTGCAGGCCGGCGTCGGAGGCTGCGGACTCGGGCTGGACGCTGACGACGACGACGCCGTCCTTGCCGCTCACGCCGAGCGTTTGCGCCTCGGCCGGGGTGAGCTGGGTCGTCTCGGCGCTCGTGATGCCGAGGAAGGCCTGGACCGTCACCTCGGTCCCCTTGCCGGACCGGAGCTGATCGATCAGGGGCCGGATGGCATCGATCTCGATGGCGAAGCCCAGGTTCTCGGCCCCCGGGATGCCGGCCGAGTTGATGCCGATCACGCGGCCCGCGGCGTCGAGCAGCGGCCCGCCGGAGTTGCCCTTGTTGATGGCGGCGTCGGTCTGCATGAGGTTCTCGAGGGTGACCTCGCCGTCCTGCAGCGTCCGGCCCTTGGCCGAGATGATGCCGGTCGTGACCGTCGGGGTGTCACCCAGGGCCAAGGCGTTGCCGATGGCGACCACCTGGTCGCCCACCTGGGCCGCCTCGGACGAGCCCAGGGTGGCGGGGTGGAGGTCTTCCGTCTCCCGCAGCCGGACCAGCGCGATGTCGTGGCTCGGGGACGTGCCGACGAGATCGGCGCGGATCGTCCGGTCGTCGCTCAGCCGCACCTGGATCACGTCGGCGCCGTCCACCACGTGGGCGTTCGTCAGGACCAGCCCGTCGGCGGAGATGATCACGCCGGACCCGGCCCCGAACTGCACGACCTCGTCGGCCGAAGCCTGCCCGAGCTGAATGGACACGACGGAGGGTGAGACACGTGCCAGCAGGGTCCGCAGGTCGAGGGCGCCGTCCGTCAGGGCCGCCGGGGCGGCTTGGACCACCGTCGTCCCGGCTCGTGGTCTCGTCAGTGGCCGCCAGCCGGCCGGCCGCGAAGCCCACCCCGCCGGCCACGAGAGCGCCCACCAGGCCGCCGGCGACGGCACCGCGCAGTCCGGGACGGGACCGACGCGCCGTGTGAGCGGGAGGCGCCGGCGGCGGGAACCCGGGATCGGGGGAGGTGCCGGGATCGTCGAAGAAGTTGGCCATGGGGGTCGCTCCGTGGTTGTATTGATCGTCCATCCGGGAACAGAACGGCGGTCAAGAACGTCGAGTTCCTGAGATTTCCCAGGCACACTGGGAACTGGAAGCGGGCGAGCGACGTGACTGCTGCGTACCCGCGAGGAGCCGAAGATGGATGAGATGCTGAACGGCTGGATGGCCGAGGGCAACTGTCGAAACCACCCGCCCGCTACGTTCTTCCCCTCTGACGGGGTGGGAGTCGACCGTGCCCGCAAGATCTGCGCCTCCTGCCCGGTCATCGAGAGCTGCCTCGAGTACGCACTCTCGCATCGCATCGAGCATGGCGTTTGGGGTGGCTGCTCGGAACGGGAGCGCCGCCGCATCCTCAAACGCCGCCGCCTGGCGCTGGCGAACTAGCCGCCGCACGCTCGTCACGTCACCACTCAGCGTGGTCACCGGGCCGCGTTGAGCCTGTGGTCCTCTAGCCGAAGCCGAACGCCTCGAGGAGGCCCTCGCCGGCCCCCTGCACCCGGTCCATCAGTGACGGGTCGGGGCGGCGGGACTCGAGGTCGTCGGCCATCGAGGGAGCCGGTTCGGGGCCGACCAGCACCACGACGTTGGCGCCGACCTGTGCCAGGACGACGGGTGACGGATCGGCGGGGACGATCCACGCCCGGCCGCTGCTGAGCAGCCATCCTCTGGAGCCGGCAGGGAGGCGGTCCTCGCGGATGTCGTAACCCACGAAGACGAAGGCCGACAGGACCTCGTCACCGCTCGTGTAGGTCGCCTGTTGCGGCTGACCGACGTCGGTCAGCGACTGCAGGCGGTAGCTCCCCATCGAGGGAGGCAGGCCGAGCGCGGCGGCCTCCTGCTCGGTCTGGTGCTGTGCCGCCTCGTCCGCCGAGGTGTCCGGAGGCGTGGACTCCTCGTGGAGGCTGACCAGTGAGTTGAGGGCGGGCAGGCCACCCGACCGGTTGCCGGTCAGCCCGGTGAGCCCCACCACCGCCAACCAGATCGAGGCCGTGGCGGCCAGGCTCACGGCCCCGGCCCGGATGACCCACCGGTCACGCCGCCGTCGGGGCCCGCTCGGGTCGAGCAGCATGCGCTCGAAGAACCCGAACGGCGTCTGGACCTCGGGGAGGCCCGAGACCCACTCCTTGGCCCGGCGGGTGGCCTCCAGCTCCCGCCCGCAGGTGGGGCAGGACTCGAGATGGGCGTCGACCGTGGCCCGCTCGGCCTCGGTGAGCTCGCCGTCCGCGTAGGCGCTGAGCAGGTCGCCCGGATGCACCGGCCCCCCGTTCACGCGCTCAGCTCCTTGCGCAGCAGAGCCCGGCCGCGGTGGATCCGGCTCCTGACCGTCCCCGGGGGGATGTCGAGCGCGGACGCGATCTCGGCGTAGTCGAGGCCCACGACATCGCACAGGACGAGCGCGGCGCGGAAGTCGGGCGGGAGGGTGCGCAGCGCGTCCTGGACGTCCTCGGGCAGACGTTGCGCGGCGAGCGCGGCGTCGGGGTCGTCATCCACTCCGACGAGGGACTCGGGCAGGTCCGGGACCACCTCGAGGGGCCGCCGGCGGCGCTTCCTCACGTCATCGAGGAACGCGTTCGTCGTGATCCTGCTCAACCAGCCCTCCAGCGAACCGGGCGTGAAGGTGGCGAGGCCCCGGCGAACCCGGAGCAGCACCTCCTGCACGAGGTCCTGTGCGTCGTCGTGGTTGCCCGTCAGGCGGTAGGCGACCGTGTAGAGGAAACGCCCGTGATCACGGGCCACCTCTTCCCAAGTGGGGACGCGGTCGTCGTCACCCGCTGACGGGTCCGTCACCTGAAACGTCGCTCAGGAGTCGCCGGTTCCCGGCGCCGAGCTATGCGTCGTCGGGCTTGGCGGACTGCTCGGTCTTCGCGGACTGCTCGCTCTTGGCGGAGGGCTCCGTCCTTGTTGACGTCGGTGACGCCCTTCTTGAACTCCTTCTGGGCTTCACCGAGGCTGCGCGCCAGCTTCGGAAGCTGCGACCCACCGAAGAGGACCAGCACCACGACGGCGATGATCAGCCATTCCTGTGCACCCATGCGGCCGACCGTACCACCTGGCCCTCTGAGCGGGTAGTGCAGGATGGGCCGGTGTTGGAGTGCGTGGTCAACGTCGAGCGAGGGGCGCCGCGGGGACGTGCTCGATCGCCTCGCCGGCGCCGCTGGTCGGGACCTGCTCGACCTGCACCGCGACCCCCACCACCACCGCGCGGTCCTCACCCTGGTCGGTGAGGACGCCCCACGGGCCGTGGCGAGGGAGGCGGTCACCCTGCTCGATCTGCGCGCGCACGAGGGCGTCCACCCCCGACTGGGCGTCGTGGACGTCGTGCCCTTCGTCGCGCTCCGTGGGTCGACCATGGCGGACGCCGTGGCCGCGCGCGACGCCTTCGCGGCGTGGGCGGCCACCGAACTGGCGTTGCCCAGCTTCCTGTACGGGCCGGGCGAGGGCGACCCCACGCTGCCCGAGCTGCGGCGCGACGCCTGGACCGTGCGCCGTCCCGACCGGGGGCCGGCCCGGCCGCACCCGACGGCCGGTGCGGTGTGCGTGGGTGCCCGCCCCGTGCTGGTGGCGTACAACGTCTGGCTGGCCGGCGGCGACGTCGGACGGGCGCGTCAGGTGGCGACCGCCGTTCGTCGCCCGGCGATCCGTGCCCTCGGTCTGGCCGTGGGCGATCGCACGCAGGTGAGCATGAACCTGGTCACCCCGGTCGAGCTCGGTCCGGCCGCCGCCTACGACCTCGTCAGGGACGAGGCGCGCGCCGCAGGAGCGGAGGTGGAGGGCGCCGAACTGGTCGGGCTCGTGCCCGAGGCCGTGCTGCGGGCAGTACCGCAGGCGCGCTGGCCGCAGCTCGATCTGGCCGCCGACCGCACGATCGAGGCCCGGCTGGAGGCACGGGCGGCTGGCGTCAGGCCGTGACGTCGGGCCTCAGGCGTGCGTCGCTCAGGCCGTGACCATCGGGCGACGGGCGGCCTGGGCCCGTTGGCGACGGAGGCGCCGGCGCTCCCGTTCGGACATCCCGCCCCAGATGCCGAACTTCTCGCCGTTGACGAGTGCGTACTCGAGGCAGTCCATGCGCACGACGCAGCCGCGGCACACCTCCTTGGCCTCCCGAGTCGACGCTCCCCGCTCGGGGAAGAAGAGGTCGGGGTCCACCCCCAGGCAGTTGGCCCGGTCCTGCCAGCTCCGGTCATCCAACCGGATGTTGACGATGTTGTAGTGCGTCATGGTGTGGCCTCCCTGCGTGTCGGCCGAAACGCCCTGGTAGCGGGGGATCCCATGCGATCGACGCCATGTTGGCTACGGTGGAGCACAGGTGTGTAGTTACACCCTTGTGATTCCACGGGTGTCATTCTCCACCATCGCGCCCGCCTCCGCAAGGGGGACCGCGGCGCGCCGGACCGCCCCGGCCCTGCGTATGGGCGCCTGTGGCGCCGTGCGTGTGGGGGCCGCCCGCGGCTCGGGACCGTCGCGAGACGCGGTCCCGTCCGCCGGGGACGGCTAGGTCGAGGGGGTCGGCGGGGGGACCTTCAGCTCCTGGCCGACGAAGAGGCTGTCCTCGAGGGTGGCGCCGTTGACCTCCAGCAGCCGCTCCACCGGGACGTCGAGCTTCTCGGCGATGGCCAGCCACCCGTCGCCCTCGACCACGGTGTAGGTCCCGAGCTCGGCAGCCGTCGTGGGCGGCACCGTGGTCGTGGTCACCCCGGTCGTCGTCGTGGTCGCTTGCGTCGTCGTCGAACTGCCGGACGTCGAGGGCTCAGTCCCTCCGGTGCTCACGTCCTCGCCGGAGTCGTCGGGACGGAGCAGGAGGAACGCGCCGACCACCAGCACGAGAGTCCCGACCGCGCCGGCCAGCACCCTGATCCGCCGCCGGCGGTAGACGCGACGTTGCGCGTCACCTGGGCGGGCCAGCACGTGCCCGAGCTCACGGGTGGTGTCCTGGAACGCGGTCGTCAGCGCGTGGTCGAGGTCGTCCCCCACGGCCAGCGACGCGCGCAGGGTCGACGCCGCCTCCTCGGCGCGCTCGGCGGCCGTGCCCTCCTCGAGGCCGAGCGTCCGGTCGACGTCGGGCAGGTCGAGCCCGAGCGAGTGGTGCAGCGCGATGACGTCGCGCTGGCCTCTGGGCAGCCCGCGCACGCGGCTCATGATCCGTTCCGTCGGACGATCCGGGTCGTCTGGATCAGGCTTGCGGGCCGCACAGCCGCGCAGGACGCTCCGGCGAACGGCCTGCTGGGGATCGGCCAGGTGGACGTAGCGGTCGAACGCGGAGGCGAAGGCCTCCTGCACGACCTCCTCCGCCTGCACTCGGGAGCCCACCAGCGCGGTCGCCATGCCGAACAACGGCCGGAAGTTCTCCCGGTACAGCTTTGCGAAGCCCCCCTCGGCTCCCCCCTCGACCATAGGCCCCCAGTCTGTCGAGTCCGGAGCCCCATGAGGGTTGGATGCTCGGCCGGCGCCCGTCGCGGTCAGCCGGTCGTCGGCGCGGTGCAGTCAGGCGCTCTCGCGGTCATCTGACCTGTTCGGATTGTGAATCCGCGTCTCGCCACCCCGGCGCTGGGGGCGGCCGGTGAGACTGGTCGGACCGTCAGCCGGCCTGGCGGCCCCGACCGGACTGCTGCCGCTTGTGCTCGATGAAGTCGACCAGCACGTAGTCACCGAGCGTCTCGGGCGTCGTGAAGAAGGCCCGGCCCCGGTTCATCTGGGTGAGCCGCTCCACGAAGGCCTTGAGGTAGCCGGTGGCGTCCAGCATGAAGGTGTTGATGCGGATGCCGTCCCTGGTGCAGCGGGCCACCTCCCGCAGCGTGGCCTCGATGGTCTCGGGCACCGGCGGGTAGTTGAAGAAGACATCACCGTCGCGGTCGATGTGGGCGGTCGGCTCGCCGTCGGTGATCATGATGATCTGCTTCGTCCCTGACTGCTTGGCCAGGAGCTGCCGGCTCAGGAGGAAGGCATGCTGCATGTTCGTGCCGTAGACGAAGTCCCAGCTGACCTCTGGGAGCTGCTCGGGCTTGAGCACCCGGGCCACCTCGCTGAACCCCACGATGCCCAGGTAGTCGCGGGGGAACTGGCTGCTGATGAGCGAGTGCAGCGCCATGGCGACCTTCTTGGCGGAGAGGAAGTTGTCGCGCATGGGCATGGACAGCGACAGGTCGAGCATGAGCACCGTCGATGAGCGGGTGATGTTCTCGGTCAGCTCGATCTCGAAGTCGTCGGGCGAGAGCCGCACCGGCGTCCCCGATCCCTGGCGCCGCACCCCGTTGCGGATGGTGCGGTGCAGGTCGAGGTTGAACGGATCCCCGAACTCGTAGGGCTTGCTCTCGTAGCTGCGCTCGTGGCCGGTGCCGGTGCGGATCACCTCGTGCTGGCCCATCTTGTCCTTGGCCAGCTTGGTGAACAGGTCGGAGAGCGCGTTCTGACCGATCCGGCGAATGCCCTTGGGTGTCAGCTCCAGCCGCCCCTCGCGGTTCTCGATGAGCCCTGCGTCCTCCAGCATGCGCGGCCAGCTCGGCCAGGCGCTCCATCGAGCGGGCGGCATCGTCGCCGAGGAGATCACGCACGCGGTCGAGGTCGGCCTCGGCCAGCGCGCCGGGGTTGGCCGACCCCCGCATGAGGTTCTCGAGCTGATCGATGTCGCCGAGCTGCTGCATCATGTCGACGGCCTCGGAGAAGCCGAGCGGGTCCATGCCCTGGAAGTTGTAGGAGCGGTCCCAGCCCATCTGCGGGAACTGGGAACGCAGGTGCTGGCCGAGCTGGTCCATCTGCCAGCGCAGGTCCATGTCCTCCAGGAGCTCGTCCATGAGCTGCTGGAGCTGCGCCCGCTGCTCGGGGGTCATCGAGTTCAACATCGCCTGCATGGCGGCCATGCGCTGCGCCATCACCTCGAGGAGCTCGTCCAGCGACTGGGGGTTCTCCGGGAAGAAGTCCCCGAAGCGCTCCATGAACTCCTCGAAGCGTGGGTCCTCGCCCCGCTCCCTGCGCTCGAGCATCTCGTTGAGCCCGGCCAGCATGTCCTTCAGCCGCTGCATCTGCTCGGGGCCGACGTTCTGCATGCCGGACGCCATCTGGTTCACGTAGTTCTGCATGAGCTGCTGGCGCAGCTGGTCGAGCAGCTCCTCGAACCGTTGCGAAGCCTCCTGCGAGGTGAACTCGTAGTCCTGGAGCTGGCGGACCTGCCCCGCCAGGTCGGGCGGCAGCATGTCGAGCTCCAGGTTGCGTTCCATGGCCGTGCTCTCGGCCAGCTCCCGGCGGCGTTCGTCGCCGCTGTCGCGGGCCTGGCGGACCTGGTCGTCCAGGGCCCGGCGCTCCTGGTCGAGGATGTCGCGCAACTCCTGCGCGATGTCGTCGTAGACGCCACCGAGGTTGTTCTGCTCCAGCAGGTCGGCGCGGCGGCGGCGCAGCTTCTCCATGAGCTCGCGCAAGCCCTGCAGGCGCTCACCGTTGCGGTCCCGGAACCCGCTCTGCATCATGCGCCGCAGCGCGTTGTTGAGGTCACCGTGGTACAGCAGGTCGTCGGTGATCTCCTCCAGGATGCTGTCGGCGTCCAGCTCGAAGCCGACCTGCGTGCCGTCCCACCGGGAGTAGGTGAACCTGGACGCCATGGCTGGAGGGTACCGCCACCCGCCACCGGGCCTTCGCGGCGGGGCCGCTGCCACCGGGTGTTCACCGGGCGTTCGCCGGGAGTGCAAACTTTAGCAAGCACTTGGGTCCTCGTCCCGGTATCCTGGAGGCCATGCGGGTCGAGCGCACCTTCGCCTTCGCGGACCTCTCCGGGTTCACGAACTACACCGCCGAGAACGGCGATGATGCCGCGGCGCGCGTGCTCGCCGACTTCCGGTCGATCACGAGGCGGCTGGCCTCGGACCGCGGGGTGCGGGTGGCGAAGTGGCTGGGTGACGGCTGCATGGTCGTCTCCATCGACCGCGACGGGATGATCGCCTTCGCGCTCGATCTGGAGCGCGAGGCGACTGCGGCCTGCGACCCGCTGTCGGTACGCATCGGCATGGCGACCGGTCTGGCCCTGCTGTTCGAGGGCGACGACTACATCGGTTCGGCCGTCAACCTCGCCGCCCGCCTGTGTGACGCCGCCGGGCCCGGCGAAGTCCTCGTCC
Source organism: uncultured Acidimicrobiales bacterium (assembly GCA_963813375.1). Classification (GTDB taxonomy): domain Bacteria; phylum Actinomycetota; class Acidimicrobiia; order Acidimicrobiales; family Ilumatobacteraceae; genus DASTFY01. The sequence goes on from CAWEYT010000008.1 coordinate 69,636, forward strand.
CGGCCGACCAGACCCTCGAGCTTCCGGCCGGCGTCACGGCCACGCCGCACGGCGTCATCGAGCTGCGGGGCTTCCCGCTCCCTCTCACGGTCGGCTGCCTGACGGGCACCGCGATCGTCCAGGGGCGCAACGACACCGGCGAGCTCTGGACCCGCTCCCCCTTCGTCACCTGAGCCCTTCGGCCGGCCTGGGGAGTCCGGTCGGCACGCGGCCGCACGACTAGCGTGGGCAGGTGGCCGAGGAAGCGACGGACGGCCTGGCCTGGAGGTTGGAAGCCGTCCGCTTCCCCGAGCCGGTCACACGGTGGTCCGCGGCGCTCTTCACCACGATGGAGACCGAGGTCGTCGCGCGTGTCATGGAGGAGACCGGCGTCCTCCTCGACGGGGTGGCGGCGCGAGAGTTCGACGGCCGCGTCTACACGGCGATCGTGCCGCTCGGAGGACGGGCCCGCACCGCCCGCTGGCTGGTGCCGGTCATGCGGCGGGTGCGCCCGGAGCTGCGCCGGCGGCTGGCCGCCGCCCATGCCGCCGATGTCGCCGACTGGTCGGGCCACACGGTCGAGGAGTGGAAGAGCGGCGCCGAGACCGACCTGCTCGAGCGGGGGCATGGCTTCCTCGCCGGTGATCTGGCCGCGCTGAGCGCGCAACAGGTGGCCGCCCGCCTCGAGGAGCAGCTGCGCTTCGTCGAGGAGAGCTTCATCTGGCGGGCCCGCCTGCACGCCGCCGGCGTCGACGCGATCGGCCGCCTGGGGCTCGAGCTCTGCACGCGACCACGGCTGGCCGGTGCCCGAGGTCATGGACCTCTTCATCGGCCTCTCCGGCACGGCGACGGACCCCGCTGTCGCGCTGCTCGCCATCGTCGACCTCGTGCGTGCGGAGGGCGCGATGCCCGCGCTCGAGCACGCGGCGACGCTGGCCGACCTGGCCGACACCTCCCCCGCGGTGGCCGCCGCAGTGCAGGGGTACCAGGACCTGTGGGGACAACGGGCCGTGCGCTACGAGGTGGCGGCACCGACGGTGGTCGATCGACCGGAGTGGTTGCTGCGCCAGCTCAAGGAGGCCGCCCGCGCCGCCGACGAGCGGGTGGACGTGGCCGCCCGCCACGCGGCGACCCGCACGCGCGCCGAAGCGCGGCTCATCGCCACGCTCGGCAACAGCTCGCTCACCCGGCGCCGGCTGGCCCGCGCCCAGGAGGTCTTCCCACTGCGGGAGGGCAACGGGCCCATCACCATCGGGGTACCCCTCGCGGGCCTGCGGCGGCTCGGGCTCCACATCGGCGTACGCCTCGGCCTGTACCGGCCCGAGGACGTGTTCGACCTCACCTTCAACGAGGTGCTCCAGGTCCTCCGCCACCCGGACCACGTCTCTCTCGACGAAGGCACCGACGCCGCCCGCGTCGCTCAGCTCGCCATGGCCCGACGCGAGGAGCGGGAACGGCTGGCCACGAAGGACCCCCCGGCGCTGGTCGGTGACGACAGCGGTGATGACCGGGTCGGCCTGGTCCCGCCCGACCTGCGGGGGTTCCCCCGGGCCGCCGCCGAGCACCTCGCCGCGCTCTTCTGGTACGCCGAGCAGGTGGCCGCGCCCCTCGCCGCGCCTCCCGTCACCGAGGGGGAGCTGCGAGGGACCGGCGTCTCTCCGGGGGTCTACGAGGGGACGGCGCGCATCGTGCTCGACGAGGATGACTTCGAGCTCGTCGAGCCGGGCGACGTCATGGTCTGCCCGATCACCTCACCGGTGTGGTCGGTGGTCTTCCCGTCGCTGGGGGCCCTGGTCTGCGACGGGGGTGGCGCGATGAGCCACGCCGCCGTCATCGCCCGCGAGTTCGGCATCCCCGCGGTCGTGGCCACCGCCACGGGCACGACGACGATCGCGGACGGCAGCCGCGTCCGGGTGGACGGACGGTCGGGCCAGGTGACCCAGCTGTCGTAGACGCCCCCCGTCGGCCCTGCGCGCGTCTCGGTGGCGGGCCGGGCTCAGGAGCGGCTGCGGTACGTCGCCCGGGCGCCGCTGGAGTCCTTGTTGAGCCGCTTCGACAGGTGGAGGCCCTCGAGGATGAACTCGACGGCGGCGGCGACGGCGGCCGGCGATTCGTCGCCGCCGGTGATCAGCTCCACGGGCTCCCGCAGGGCGGGCACGCTCGTGATGAGCTCGGCCAGCTGCGCCGAGGGCACGTCCTCGCCGGTGTCGGCGACGATGCCGTCGTCGAAGGCGGCCAGCACCCCGCGGAGTTGATCGGGCGTCAGGTACTGCTTGAACACCGTCAGCACGGCGCCCTTCATCATGTTGTCGACGATCGGGCCCTCACGACCCTCCTCGAGGGTCTCGATCTCGATCTTCCCGGACGTCGACGACGCCAGGGCCTCGAGGTCACTGACCCGGGGGACGACCTCCTTCTCGCCGGCCCGCAGCGAGCGCCGGAGCGCGTTGGCCGACAGCACCTCCACGTTGGACACCGAGAGGCGCACCGACACGCCGGAACGCTGGTTGACGTGGCTGGAGCTGCGGGCCAGGTGGGAGAACGTGGCGACGATCTCCTCCAGGTAGCCGGGCACCCGCACCGGGACGTCGCCCACCGCGCCCGGCCGGGCCTCCTGGCGCATGATCGCGACCTCGGTGTCGATCTCCAACGGGTAGTGCGTGCGGATCTGGCTGCCGAAGCGGTCCTTCAACGGCGTGATGATGCGGCCGCGGTTGGTGTAGTCGTCCGGGTTGGCCGAGGCGACGAGCACCACGTCCAGCGGGAGGCGGATCTTGTAGCCGCGGATCTGGACGTCGCGCTCCTCGAGCACGTTGAGCAGGCCGACCTGGATGCGCTCCGCGAGGTCCGGCAGCTCGTTGAGGGCGAAGATGCCGCGGTTGGTGCGCGGGACGAGCCCGTAGTGCAGCGTCAGCTCGTCGGAGAGGTAGCGCCCCTCGGCGACCTTGATCGGATCGACCTCGCCGATGAGGTCGGCGATCGACGTGTCCGGTGTGGCCAGCTTCTCGCCGTAGCGATCCTCGCGGTGGACCCACGCGATGGGCGTCGCCTCATCGTGCTCGGCCACGAGGTCGCGGGCGTAGCGCGACACCGGGCGGTACGGGTCGTCGTTGATCTCGCTGCCGGCCACGATCGGCATCCACTCGTCCAGCAGCCCGGTGAGCGAGCGGATCATCCTCGTCTTGGCCTGGCCCCGCTCGCCCAGGAAGATGATGTCGTGGCCCGCCAGCAGTGCGTTCTCGAGCTGGGGCATGACGGTCTGCTCGTAGCCGATGAGGCCACCGAACATCGGCTCGCCGGCCGCCACCTTGGCCATGGCGTTGCGCCGGATCTCATCCTTCACCGGGACCGACTGCCAGCCGGAGGCCCGGAGCTCGCCCAGCGTGGTCGCCGGGGGGGCGGGGGTGCGGGGGGCTGAGGCCATGGCTCGACCCTACCGCCGGAGGTTCGGGACCGAGCGAGCGGCGGGGGCTCGCCTACCCTGACCCGCGATGGACCTCTCGGGCACGTGGCGCGCCGCGCTCGCCGACGACGATCTGCGCCGCGGAGCCCTCGGTCTGGACTACGACGACGACGGGTGGGAGCCCGTCCCGGTGCCAGGGCACTGGCGGTCCGTGCCGGCCTTCTCGACCAACGACGAACCGCTGCTCTACCGCACCCGCTTCGAGCTCGATGCCGGTCCGGCCGGGGCCCGCCACTGGGTGGTGCTCGACGGCGTCTTCTACCAGGCCGACGTCTTCCTCGACGGTGCCTACCTCGGGGACCCGGAGGGCTACTTCTTCCCGCACTCGTACGAGATCACGGACCTGGCCCGCCTCGGCACCGAGCACGTGCTCGCCGTCGAGGTGGCCTGCAGCCCGCCGGCCGACCGGCGGGCCAAGCGCAACCTGACCGGGATCTTCCAGCACTGGGACTGCATGGACCCCACGTGGAACCCGGGCGGGTTGTGGCGCGGGGTGCGGATCGAACGGACCGGGCCGGTGCGCATCAACCGCCTGCGCGTCCTGTGCCGCGACGCCGATCCGGCCCGCGCCAACGTCATGGTCCGGGCCGAGCTGGACAGCGACGACGCCCGTACGGTTCGGGTCCGCACGACGCTGGACGGCGACGTCGAGCGGGAGCTGGAGCACTCGCTGGCCAAGGGCACCAACTCGGTCGAATGGACCTTCGGCGTGGACAACCCGAAGCTGTGGTGGCCGCGCGCGCTCGGCGACCAGCCGTTGGGTCAGCTCGAGGTGACGGTGTCCGTCGACCACGAGCCCAGCCACGCCCGATCGCTCCGCACCGGACTGCGTCAGGTGGCGATGCACCGTTGGACGCTCAGCGTCAACGGTGAGCGGCTGTTCCTGAAGGGCGCCAACGCCGGACCGACACGCATGGCGCTGGCCGAGGCGACGCCGGAGGACCTGCGCCGCGACGTCGCGCTGGCCGCGGACGCCGGTCTCGACCTGTTGCGCATCCACGGTCACATCACGCGTCCCGAGCTGTACGAGGCGGCCGACGAGCTCGGCGTGCTCATCTGGCAGGACCTCCCGCTGCAGTGGGGGTACGCCCGCTCGGTCGGCAAGCAGGCGGCCCGCCAGGCCGAGGAGGCGGTCGACCTGCTCGGCCACCATCCTTCCGTCGCCCTGTGGTGCGGTCACAACGAGCCGCTGGCCATCGACGTGCCGCCCGGCGAGCCGGTCACCAGCGCGCGTCGCGATGTCCGTCGCCGCCGGTCAGGAGCTACCGAGCTGGAACCGCTCGATCCTCGACGCGCGGATCAAGCGCACGCTCGAGCGGGCCGACGGCTCCCGCCCCGTCATCGCCCACTCGGGGGTGGCGCCGCACCTGCCGCAGCTCGACGGCACGGACAGCCACCTCTACTTCGGGTGGTACCACGGTCAGGAGCGCGAGCTGCCCGGCTTCGCCGCCGCCTGGCCCCGCATGGTCCGCTTCGTGAGCGAGTTCGGCGCCCAGGCCGTCCCGACCGACGCTTCCTTCATGGAGCCCGGGCGCTGGCCGGACCTGGACTGGGACCACCTGCAACGCCGCCACAGCCTGCAGAAGTGGGTGTTCGACGAGCGGGTCCCGCCCGAGCGCTACGAGACGTTCGCGGCATGGCAGGACGCCACCCAGCGCTACCAGGCCCGCCTGCTCCGGTACCACATCGAGACCCTGCGCCGGCTGAAGTACCGACCGACCGGAGGCTTCTGCCTGTTCAGCCTGGCCGACGCCGCACCGGCCGTCACGTGGTCCGTCCTCGGCCACGACCGGACGGCGAAGCTCGCCTACCACGTCGTCTCGGACGCCTGCCGGCCGGTCATCGTCGTGGCCGACCGCCTGCCTGCCGGCGTGGTGGTCGGCGAGGCCCTGGCCGTGGACATCCACGTCATCAGCGACCGCCGGGAGACCATCGAGGAGGCGGCCGTCTCGGCCGTCCTGTCCTGGCCGGGCGGCGACCAGGGCTGGCGCTGGGTGGGCGACCTCCCGCCGGACTCCTGCGTGCGCGTCGGGACCGTGCAGGTCCTCGTGCCCGACTCGCCGGGCTCCCTCGTCCTCGACCTGGACCTGGTGGCGGGCGACGACGCGGCGACCAACCGCTACGAGACGAGGATCACGAGACCCTGACCACCCCGCACGGGTCGGCGACAAGCGCGCCATGACCGCCATGGGTGATGCGCTAATCCCTGGTGAGCGTCGTACGCGCGCCGCGATGATCGCGAGCATGGCCACGACCCGACGAGCCGACATGTTCACCGCAGACGGCAAGCCGTCTGACGACGACCCGCGCGAGCACGGACCGACGTTGGGCGACGAGCGCACCACGCTGGTCGAGGCCCTGCGCTGTCAACGCCTCACGTTGGAGCTGAAGTGCTCAGGTCTTGATGCCGAGGCCATGGCGCGGCGTTCCGTCGAGCCGTCGACGATGTCGCTCCTGGGGCTGGTGCGACACCTGGCCGAGGGGGAGCGTGACACGTTCCGGGTGATGATGGCGGGACAGGACGTGCCCCGGCTGTTCTGCTCCGACACCGACCGTGACGGTGATTTCGATGGTGCTGTTCCCGACCCCGAGGTGGTCGCGGAGGCATGGGACACCTGGCGTGCGGAGGTGGACTTCGCCACGCGGTTCGTGGCCGAGGCGCCCAGTCTCGACATCACCGGCAACGATCCCTTGAATCAGCATGGCAGCGGCGGTGGGCTGATGTCGCTGCGCGAGGTCCTGGTCGGGATGATCGAGGAGTACGCCCGCCACATGGGTCACGCCGACCTGTTGCGTGAGCGGATCGACGGACGCCTGGGCCAGTGACCCGTCCCCGAGAGGGAGATCGCGACGGTCAGCTGGCGAGAGGCGGCAGCCGGGCTCAGGTCCGGCTCAGATACCGACGGTTGGCGACCTGAGCCTTCAGGAAGTCCTTGTTCATGAGCGCGATGAAGTCGATGGAGATGCTCTTGGGGCAGGCGGCCTCGCACTCGCCGTGGTTGGTACAGGAGCCGAAGTGCTCCTCCATGGTCCGCACCATGGCGTCCACCCGGGCGTAGCGCTCGGGTTGGCCCTGCGGGAGCAGGTTGAGGTGGGCAACCTTGGCCGCCGTGAAGAGGTTGGCCGCTCCGTTGGGGCAGGCGGCCACGCAGGCGCCGCAACCGATGCACTGCGCGGCGTCCATGGAGGCGTCGGCCACGGACTTGGGGATCAGGATCGTGTTGGCATCCCGCGCCCCGCCCGTCGGCGCGGTGACGTAGCCGCCCTGCTCGACGATGCGGTCGAAAGCCGAGCGGTCGACCATCAGGTCCTTGATGACGGGAAAGGCCGCCGCCCGCCACGGCTCGATGACGATGGTGTCGCCGTCCGCGAACTTGCGCATGTGGAGCTGGCAGGTGGCCGTGCCCGGTTGCGGTCCGTGGGCCTGGCCGTTGATCATCAGCGAGCACGTGCCGCAGATGCCCTCGCGGCAGTCGTGGTCGAAGGTGACGGGTTCCCGGCCTTCGTTGGTCAGCCGTTCGTTGACGATGTCGAGCATCTCCAGGAACGACATGTCGTCGAGCACGTCGGGCGCGTCGATGGTCTCGAACCGGCCGGCGTCGTCCGGCCCGTCCTGGCGCCACACCTTGAGCGTCAGGTTCAGCGTCGTCACTTGTAGCTCCTCACCGCGAGGTGCACCTCGTCGAACGCCAGTGGTTCCTTGTGCAACGACGGCTCGTCCGGCTCGCCGGTCCACTCCCACGCCGCCACGTAGGCGAAGTGCTCGTCGTCGCGCCGCGCCTCGCCGTCCTCGGTCTGGTACTCGGCCCGGAAGTGGCCGCCGCAGCTCTCGTTGCGGTCGAGCGCGTCGCGGCACATGAGCGCCGCCAGCTCGAAGAAGTCATCCACGCGGCCGGCCTTCTCGAGCGACTGGTTGACACCGGAACCACCCGGCACGCGCAGGTCCTTGCGGAACTCCGCGTGGAGGGCGGGGATCTCGGCCAGCGCTTTCTCGAGGCCCTGCGCGGTGCGCTCCATGCCGCAGTGGTCCCACATGATCCGGCCCAGCTCGCGGTGGAACCAGTCGACGGAACGCGTCCCTCCGATCGCCAGGTAGCCGTCGTACCGGGCCCGAGCCTCCTGCTCGACGGCCTGGAACGCGGGGTGATCGGTGGGCACCGGCTTGGTGCCGAGTCGGGGCGCCAGGTAGTTGCCCATCGTCGCCGGCAGCACGAAGTAGCCGTCGGCGAGGCCCTGCATCAGCGCCGACGCGCCGAGACGGTTGGCACCGTGGTCGGAGAAGTTGGCTTCGCCCGCCGCGTAGAGGCCGGGGATGGTGGTCATGAGCTCGTAGTCCACCCACAACCCGCCCATCGTGTAGTGGGGGGCCGGGTAGATGCGCATGGGCACGCGGTACGGGTCCTCGTCGGTGATGCGTTCGTACATCTCGAAGAGGTTCCCGTAGCGCTCCTCGATGACGGGCTGGCCGACACGGCCGATGGCATCGGCGAAGTCGAGGTAGACCCCGTTCTTCAGCGGTCCGATGCCGCGACCGCTGTCGACGGCCCGCTTGGCGGCCCGGCTGGCGATGTCGCGCGGGGCGAGGTTCCCGAAGCTCGGGTACATCCGCTCCAGGTAGTAGTCCCGGTCGTCGTCGGGGATCTGGCCCGGGGGCCGGGAGTCGTCGGCGTCCTTGGGCACCCAGATGCGGCCGTCGTTCCGCAGCGACTCCGACATCAGCGTGAGCTTCGACTGGAACTCGTCGCTCTGGGGGATGCAGGTGGGGTGGATCTGGGTGAAGCAAGGGTTGGCGAAGAACGCCCCCCGCCGGTGCGCCCGCCACGCCGCCGTGGCGTTGCAGCCCATGGCGTTGGTCGAGAGGAAGAACACGTTCGAGTAGCCGCCGGTGGCCAGCACCGTCGCGTGGGCCGAGTGCGAGGTGATCTCGCCGGTCAGCAGGTCCCGGGTGACGATGCCGGCGCAGGTGCCGTCCACGACCACGATGTCGATCAGCTCGCAGCGGGTGAAGAGCTCGACGTTGCCGAGGCCGACCTGCCGGGCCATCGCCTGGTAGGCGCCGAGCAGGAGCTGCTGACCCGTCTGGCCGCGGGCGTAGAACGTGCGCGAGACCTGCGAGCCGCCGAACGAGCGGTTGTCCAGCAGGCCGCCGTACTCCCGGGCGAAGGGCACGCCCTGGGCGACGCACTGGTCGATGATGTTGCCGGACTCCTCGGCCAGCCGGTGGACGTTCGACTCGCGGGAGCGGAAGTCGCCGCCCTTGACCGTGTCGTAGAAGAGGCGGTGGATGCTGTCGCCGTCGCCCCGGTAGTTCTTGGCCGCGTTGATGCCGCCCTGCGCGGCGATCGAGTGGGCGCGGCGGGGCGAGTCGTGGAAGGTGAAGGCCTTCACCTTGTAGCCGAGCTCGGCCAGCGTCGCCGCCCCGGCGGCACCGGCCAGCCCGGTCCCGACCATGATGATCTCGTAGCGGCGCTTGTTGGCCGGGTTGACCAGCTTGGCGTCGAACTTGTAGGTCGACCAGCGCTCGGCCATGGGGCCGGACGGGACCTTCGGGTCGAGCACGGGATCGAGGATCGGATCGGCGACGGGGCTCACGCTGACCACCTCACAGTGCGATCACGCCGGAGAGCACCCCGACGCAGATGGCGATGTTGCCGACCACGACGACGCCCGCGAAGCCGAGGGCGAACCACCGGCGGGCCTGGTTGAACCGGGGGTTGTTCCAGCCGAGGCTCTGGAAGAGGCTCCACCCGCCGTGCCAGAGGTGGAGGAACAGGGCCAGGTTGGCCACGATGTAGAAGAGGTTCATCCACCACCGCGAGAGGCTGGCGTCCATGTTCCGGTACACCTCGCCGCGGACGAAGTCCGGGTTGAACCAACCCCACGTCAGGTCGCCCAGGTGGACGAACAGGAACAGCAGGACGAGCACACCCGTGTAGCGCATCGTGCGGCTGGCGAACGTGGCGGCCACGTAGTCCCGCGGGCTCTGGTAGCGCACGGGCCGGGCCTTGCGGTTCATGATGGTCAGGGTCGTGGCGGCATGGATGTGGAGCAGGATGGCGGCGATCAGGCCCAGCCGCATGAGCCAGAGCGTCAAGGTGCGGGGCACGATCGGCACCAGCAGCTCGCGGAGGAACTCGCCGTAGTGGTCGAGGTCCTCCGGGCCCAGGAACGCCTTCAGGTTCCCGACCATGTGGGCCAGCACGTAGCCCATCCACACGATGCCGGTGATCGCCATCACGTACTTCTTGCCGAGCGCGCTCCGGTAGAGCTCGACCACGAACGGCGCTCGCCGCCGCGCTGAACCGGGGGCGATCGCGGTGCCCGTGACCGGGCCGCGCGATGGGGGCTGGGAGCCGACCGGGCCCGGCGAGGGGCTCAACGTCTGTGCCATCGCACCTCCTGTGACCGGCGCGAGGCAACGTAGTACCAGGAAGAGGCCATTGCCTCACTTCTGGGGCGGCCACGCGACGCTTGTGGTGATGGCGCCGTTCGGTCGTTCCGATGACCTGCGCCCGCGCCCCCGGAGCCCGCCTCGGCGTCAGCTCCCCGTCAGGGCCGGCTTCCGCCGGACAACCCCCGTTCTCTAAGATCGCTCGCCGTGCCCGGGCGGGATGTGCCAAGGGCGCAGTCCCATTCATCAAGCAACAGATCCGGGAGCAACGACCGGTGTCATCAGTACTCGCCGCCGAAGGCGGCTACCAGGAGTTCACCCTCGCCGGCGCGGAGTGGGCCATCCTGATCTTCTCGGCGCTGTCGGCCCTCCTCGCCATCGCCGTCGGCTTCGCCCTCATGAACGGCGTCCTCAAGAAGGACCAGGGGACGCCGAAGATGCGGGAGATCGCCTACGCCATCCAGGAAGGGGCATCGGCGTACCTGCGGCGCCAGTTCAAGACCATCGCCCTGATCCTGATCCCGCTGGTCGTCGTGGTGTTCCTGACCTCGGTCGGCCGTGGAGAAGCCCGACGGGACGGAAGCGCTCAGCTTCGGGTTGTCCGGCACCGCCAGGACCCTGGCCTTCCTGGGCGGCTGCCTCATGTCCGGTCTGACCGGCTACATCGGCATGACCCTCGCCACCCGGGGCAACGTGCGGACGGCGGCGGCCGCCAAGACCGGCTCCATGCCGGAAGCGCTCGGCATCGCCTTCCGCACCGGCGGGGTCGCCGGGATGTTCACGGTCGGCCTGGGCCTCCTCGGCGCCACCGTCATCATCATGATCTTCCAGAACACCGCCACGGCGATCCTGATCGGCTTCGGGTTCGGCGGCTCGCTGCTGGCCCTCTTCCTGCGGGTGGGCGGCGGCATCTTCACCAAGGCGGCGGACGTCGGGGCGGACCTCGTGGGCAAGGTCGAGGCCGGCATCCCGGAGGACGACCCGCGCAACCCGGCCACCATCGCCGACAACGTCGGCGACAACGTCGGCGACTGCGCCGGCATGGCCGCCGACCTGTTCGAGAGCTACGAGGTCACCCTGGTGGCCTCGATCATCCTCGGCGTGGCCGCCTTCAACTCCATCGGCGCCAACCCCGCGCTCGGGCTCGTGTTCCCGCTCGGGGTGCGGGCCATCGGCGTGCTGGCCTCCATCGCCGGCGTCTTCGCGGTGCGGGCCAAGCCGCGGCGAGACCAACGCGCTCAAGCCCATCAACCGCGGCTTCCTCACCGCCGGTGTGCTCACCGTCGTCGGCACCCTGCTCTTCGCGCTCGTCTACGTCGGCAACGACCAGAGCAACGAAGGCTGGCGGTGCTTCGCGCGCCGTGGTGGTCGGCCTGGTGCTGGCCCAGGTCGTCAGCCGCCTCACCGAGTACTTCACCGGCACCGAGTACGGGCCGGTGCAGGAGATCGCCGAGGCGTCCGAGACCGGGCCCGCCACGGTCGTGCTCTCCGGGACGTCATCGGGTCTGGAGAGCTCGGTGTACGCCATCCTCGCCATCGCGGTGGCCATCGGCGCCGCGCTGCTGCTGGGGGACGGCAACCTGCAGTTCTCGCTGTACCTCGTGGCCCTCGCCGGCATGGGCATGCTGGCCACCACCGGCGTCATCGTCAGCGAGGACACGTTCGGCCCGGTGTCGGACAACGCGGCCGGCATCGCCGAGATGTCGGGCGAGTTCCACGGCGAGCCGGAGCGGATCATGGTCAGCCTGGACGCGGTGGGCAACACCACCAAGGCCGTCACCAAGGGCTTCGCCATCGGCTCGGCCGTCATCGCCGCCGTGGCGCTGTTCGCGTCGTACATCGAGACGATCGGCACCGAGCTCGAGCTGGACAAGGTGGGCTCGGAGCTGTTCCGCGACCCGCTGACCCAGATCAACGTGGCGGAACCCAAGACGTTCATCGGGCTGCTCGTCGGCGGCTCGATCGCCTTCCTGTTCTCCGCGCTCGCCATCCGGGCCGTCGGGCGCACGGCCGGCGTGGTCGTGCAGGAGGTCCGGTCGCAGTTCGCCGACGGCAAGATCATGTCCGGCGAGAAGCTGCCGGACTACGGCCCCGTCATCGACATCTGCACCGCGGCCTCGCTGCGGGAGCTGGCCACGCCGGCGCTGCTGGCGGTGCTGTCGCCGGTCATCATCGGCTTCGGCATCGGCTACGCCGCCCTCGGCGGCTTCCTGGCCGCGGTGATCCTGACCGGTCAGCTCATGGCCAACTACCTGTCGAACGCCGGCGGCGCATGGGACAACGCCAAGAAGTACATCGAGGACGGCCACCACGGCGGCAAGGGCTCCGAGGCCCACAAGGCAGCCGTGATCGGCGACACCGTCGGCGACCCGTTCAAGGACACCGCCGGTCCGGCGCTCAACCCGCTCATCAAGGTGATGAACCTGGTGGCGCTGCTGACCCTGCCGGCCATCATCAACCTGCAGGACAACGACGCCGCCCGCTTCACCATCGCCGGCGTGTCGTTGGTGGTGCTGATCGCCGCCATCGCCTTCTCCAAGCGCAAGTCGCCGGGCATGGCCGCGGGATCGCAGGCCCAGGTGCCCGCCACCACGGGCGTCTGAGCGACCACAGCCGGGGGGAACCGAGCGGGCCCGGGGCCGGACGGGCCCCGGGCCCACTCCGTGCCGGGCCCCCGGCGCCGGCCGGCGGTAGCCTCCGTCCTTCGTGTTCTCCAGTCTCTTGGCCGCGGGGTTGCTGAACCCCGAGAAGCTGCTGGAGCAAGGCGGCCTGCTCCTGCTCACGGCCATCGTGTTCGCGGAGTCGGGGCTCTTCTTCGGCTTCTTCCTGCCGGGCGACTCGCTGCTGTTCATCGCCGGCTTCCTGTCCTCGACCACCGGCGGCGAGCGGCTCCCGCCGCTGCCGATCGTCGTGCTCTGTGTGGTCACGGCGGCGTTCCTGGGCGATCAGGTCGGGTACTGGTTCGGCAAGACGGTCGGGCCGTCCCTGTTCGACCGGCCCAAGTCCCGCTTCTTCAACCCCGCCAACGTGGTCAAGGCGCACGGCTTCTTCGAGAAGTACGGGCCCAAGACGATCGTGCTCGCCCGCTTCATTCCCATCGTGCGGACGTTCGCCCCGATCGTCGCCGGCGTCGGCAGCATGCGGTACCGGACGTTCGTGACGTACAACATCGTGGGCGCCGTGCTGTGGGGCGCGGGCGTGACGACGCTCGGCTACTTCCTCGGCGAGATCGAGGTCGTCAAGAACAACATCGAGATCGCCATCATCGTGATCGTGGCCGTCTCGCTCCTGCCGGTCGTCATCGAGCTCATCAAGCACCGCCGCGAGGCGAAAGAGGTGGCGTCGGATGTCAGCCACGACGTCGTGGAGTCGCTCGAAGCTGAATAGCCCTACCCGGAGTCGAGGAGCTGCTGGAGGCGTTCGATGACCGGGGGGCGGACCTCGACCGGTGTCTTGCCGAGCCGGACGACGACCAGGTCCCGGTCCGGCCGCACGATGATGTACTGGCCCTCGTAGCCGTGCGCGGCGAACGTGCCGGGGAAGCCGTGGCCGTCCCACAGCCACCAGTGGGCGCCGTAGCCGAACTCCTCCTCCACGGGCACGGGCGCCGGCGTGCGGGCGAAGTCCACCCAGCCCTCCGGCAGCAGGCGCCGCCCCTCCCACACGCCGTCGGCCAGGTACAGCTGGCCGAAGCGGGCGAAGTCCCGCGCCGTGCAGTACAGGAACGACGACCCGATGAACGTGCCCGAGGCATCGAAGCGGGGATCGGCCGAAGTCATGCCGAGCGGGCCGAACAGCTCGTCCTGCATGAACGACCGCATCCCGGCCTCACCGCCGCCCACAGCCTGCCCGACGATCCGGCTGACGATGTTGGTGGTCCCCGACGAGTAGTTGAAGACGGAACCAGGCGGGTGATCGAGCGGGAGCGCGGCGGCATATCCGGCGACATCGGCCTGCCCGGCGCCGAACAGCATGTCGATGCAGTGCGAGATCGAGTCGTCGACGTAGTCCTCGACGAAGCGCAGCCCGGAGCTCATGTGGAGCAGCTGCCGGACCGTGATGGCCGAGCGCTCGTCGTCCGCCCACTCGGGGACCGGCGCCGGCGCGTCGAGCTCCAGCAGGCCGTCGCGCACGGCGATCCCGACGAGCGCGTGCGTGACGCTCTTGGCCGTCGACCACGAGATGAGCGTGGTGTCCGGCCCCGCGGACGGGGCGTAGTCCTCGTGGACGACCTCGCCGCGGTGGAGCACCAGCTCGGCCAGGGTGATGCTCTCGACGGTCCCCGACTCGCTCACACGCCGATCCTCATGCGGTGGAGCGTGGCACACGGGCCCGCCAACCGTCGGCGGTCAGCACCAGATCGGCCACCGAGCCGTCGGGCAGGCGGGCGGGCGCCCGCAGGCCGAGGTGGGCGACGGCGGGGGCGGCGGACGGCATCGTGAGGTCGTCACCCCAGCGGTGCGAGCGGTGGGCGGGCAACCCGTCCAGCTCGAGGGGGCCGTCGCCGAGCTCGATCACGCCGTGCACCTCGCCGCGCTGCTCGTAGCCGCCCGGGACAGCCGACGCCGGCCCGGCCGCGTACCACTCGACGTCGAGGGCGATCGGCGACGCGATCGCCGTAGGCCCGGCCCAGCGCGTCCTCGGGGTCGTCGAGGGCCACCGCGTACGCCTCGTTGGCCACGGTCCACTGCTGGAACGGCGCCTCGCAGACGTGGTCGGCCCACAGGCCCGCGGACCGCACGGCCAGCCCGGCGCCGGGCCGGGGAAGGGGCACGTCCCAGTCGACGAGGTGCAGGAGCGGGGCATCCCGGCGGGACAGCGCCGACCAGTACCAGCAGCGCCGCGCCATGGGTAGCAGGCGGAGCAGGACGATGGCGCCGAGCGCTCCGTCCCCCGCCCAGAAGGTGAAGGTCCACTCCTCCACCGCTGCTCGGGGCGTGCGGTCCCTCGTCGGCCGCGCTCCATGTCACGAGAGGGGCTCGTAGTACGGCCCCTCATCGGCCACGCCGGCGTTGTCGCCCTCCATGGCCGACACCAGCTCGTAGAGCGGACCAGGGATGTCCCGGGGGGCGGTCCAGTCGAAGTCGTCGGCCATCCCGGCCTCAGCCGCGAAGGGACGCAGGAACGAGAAGTAGACGTACGCGCCGCAGCGGATCTTCTCGTGCCGGTCCATGGCCGCCACCGCGCGGTACAGGGCGGACTGCGCGGGCCGGACCGCGGCCACGATCTCGGCCATGGCCGCCGGCGGGACCAGGCTCAGCTCGCCCGGCGCCGTCTCGTCGGTCGTGAACAGGCCGAACGCGACGAGCTGGTCCAGGTAGTCCTCGGGCGTGGTGTAGCTGGTGCCGAAGTCGGTCACCCGGTCGACGGTGACGCCGTCCAGCACCAGCGCCGCGGTGAGGTTGCGGAACGGGACGGCTGCGGCCACGTCGGACCACCAGAAGTCGCTGCGGGCGAGCTGGTAGTAGTCCCGGACGAGCAGGACCCGCCCGTCGGGCAGCGGGTACGGGCCGGTGTCGCCGGCCCCCACCCTGGTGTCGAAGTAGAGCAGGAAGAGGTAGGCGATCAGCGTGGCGTTGAACCGCTTGACCGCAGCCCGCTCGTCGCCGTCGACCGGCGCGGCGCCCGCCACGAGCTGCGCCACGACGGCGTCGTCGTAGACGGGCGCGGCCCCGGTGTCCCACGCCTGGCGGGTGCCGTCGCCCCGGAACCCGAGTGCGGCCCGCTCCCAGAAGTCGAGCACGGTGTGGGCGGCATCAACGTTCTCGACCGTGGACGGGTCGACCATGCGCATCACCTTGCGGCCCAGCAGCCAGAAGTTGGCGATGGACCAGAGCGACACGGTGTTCACCCGGCATCCCGGGCGGCGCGACCGCCGGCCGATCTCCTCCGCCGGGAGCCGGGCGTCGATGGCCGCCATCATCTCCGGGTAGCGCAGGTAGGTCTCGACGCAGGCCGTGATGACGTAGGCCGACACGGGGATGAGGCGGGACTCGAGCGACGTCCGCTCGTCGGTGAGCGCACGCGAGATCGGCGCGTGGTAGCCGATGAGGTCGTCGACGTGGGCGCGGCGGGCGCGCCATGGTTGCAGGATCAACCACGAACGGCTCCGGGTTCTCCGTCGGCCGACGAGCAGTCGACCTCGACGAGGCGACCCGACGCCGGCTCGCCGTCCGGGAAGCTGCAGGCCATCAGGCACGGGCACCTGGAACTCGCGGCTCACGATGCCGATGTGGCTGCGGGGCGTCCCGCCGGTGCACAGCACCCCGGTCAGCTCGTGGAAGATCGGCGCCAGGAAGGTGGCGCCCGCGTCGTGCACGAGCGCGACGACGCCCTGCGCGCCCGAGTCCATCAGCTCGATGACGTCCGCCGGCGACTCCAGGACCCGGAGCTCGCCGCTCACGACCCCGGCCGTGAACACCTTGGTCCCGCTCCCGATCACGACCACGGCGGCCGACACTACGCGCGTGGCAGGCAGACTGTCCGCCGTGTTCCGGTACCTGAGCCTGGAGTGGATCGAGGCCCTGACCGCCGAGGTGGCCGCCAGCGCGACGATGCAGGAGGCATCGACGGGTGCCCGGCTGGGCGTCACGCAGGTCGTCACGGACGGGCCCGAGGGTGAGGTCACCTACCACCTGCAGGTCGACGACGGGGCGGCGCAGTTCGGTGCCGGGCCGGCGGAGCCCGAAGACGTGCGCTTCGTGCAGGACTGGGAGACGGCTGTGGCCGTCGCCAACGGCACGCTCAACGCGCAGGAGGCGTTCATCGGCGGGCGCATCCGCCTCACCGGCGACCAGCAGAAGCTCCTCGACAGCCAACCCGTGTTCCGGGCCCTCGACGGGGTGTTCAACGCCGTGCGTCCCGAGACGGACTACCGCTAGAGCGGCCGTGCCCGAGCTGCCCGAGGTCCAAGCGCACGCCGAACGGTTGACGGAGGCTTACGCCAGCAGCCGCCTGGCCCGCTTCCAGCCGCTCACGTTCACCGCCCTGAAGACGGCGCTCCCGCCTCCCGAGCAGGCGCTCGGCCATCCCCTGCAGCAGGTCGGCCGGCGGGGCAAGTACCTGCTGCTGGAGTTCGCGCCGCTGACCTTCGTCGTGCACCTGATGCAGGGTGGGCGGCTGAAGGAGGACGAGAAGCAGTCCGCCAAGCCTCGCGGCGGCCAGGCCCGCTGGCGCTTCGAGGACGGGCGCGCGCTGCTCCTCACCGAGGCCGGGACCGAACGCAAGGCCGGGGTCTGGTGCATGGAGCCGGACTCCCTCTTCACCGGTCCCCCGCTCGGCTCGCTCGGGCCGGAGGCCATGGACGTGACCCCGGACGAGCTGGCCGCGCTGTTCGCCGAGCACCCGATGCGCCTCCACGGCTTCCTGCGCGATCAGCACTGCATCGCCGGGCTGGGCCGGCGGCTGGCCAACGAGGTGTGCCACCGGGCCAAGCTCTCCCCGTTCGCCGGCACCGGCAAGCTCGGCGTGGACGGCGCCCAGCGGGTCGTGGACGCCATCCACGCCGCCGTCGACGAGGGCCTGGCCTACGAGCGCACGCGGCCGGACATGAGCTCGTCCGCCGACCGTCCCGGCGGTGTCCACAAGCGCACCGGCGAGGCCTGCCCGGTCTGCGGCGACACCATCCGGGAGGTCGAGTACTCGAGCTACACCGTGAACTACTGCCCCACCTGCCAGACGGGCGGCAAGGTCCTGGCCGACAACACCACGAGCCGCTTCCTCAAGTAGCGCCCCGTCCGCCCAAGGGGCGGGTGCCGGCTCGCTACCGTCGGGCCATGCCGATCCACCTCCGGGCCGAGCCCGGCGACTACGCGCCGGCCGTCCTGTGCCCCGGCGACCCGCGCCGGGCCGCCTACATCGCAGAGACGTTCCTCGCCGACGCCCGCTGCGTCAACGAGGAGCGGGGGATGCTCGGCTTCACGGGCACCTTCGACGGCCGCCCGCTCTCCGTGCAGTCGACAGGCATGGGGTGTCCGAGCGCGGCCATCGCCTTCGAGGAGCTCATCCAACTGGGCGCCCGCCGCCTGGTCCGGGTGGGCACGTGCGGCGGCCTCCAGCCGGAGATGCAGATGGCGGACACGGTCGTGGCCCTGGCCGCGACCCCGGAGGACCGCACGGTCTTCACGTACACCAACGGCGAGCCTCACGCGCCCGGCGGCGACCTGGAGCCTGGTCGAGGACGCGGTCCGCCTGGCCCGCGAGCGCGGCGCCCGGGTCCATGTCGGCCCCATCGTGTCGAGCGCGGTCTTCTACGACCCGGACCCCGGCCGGTTCCGCCGGTGGCGCGAGCGCGGGCACCTCGGGGTGGAGATGGAGGCGGCGATCCTGTACACGATCGCCGCCATCCGAGGAGTGGAGGCGTTGACCATCCTGACCGTCAGCGACGTGATCGAGGGCGAGGAGTCCACCCGCATCAGCGACGAGGAGCTCAAGCGCGGCGTGGACGACATGATGGCCCTGGCCTGCCGGGTCGCCACAGCCGAACCGGCAACGGGCTCAGCGAAGGCGCCTAGAGGAGGTCGAGCTCCCGGACCGCGTCCCGCTCGTCGGCCAGCTCGGCGGCGGTGGCATCGATCTTGGCCCGCGAGTAGTCGTCGATCTCGAGGCCCTGCACGATCTGGTACTCGCCACCTGCGCACGTGCAGGGGAACGACGAGATCAGCCCTTCGGGCACGCCGTAGCTGCCGTCCGACGGCACGGCCATGGAGACCCAGTCGCCCTCCGCGGTCCCGAGCGCCCACGACCGCATGTGGCCGATGGCGGCGTTGGCCGCCGAGGCCGCCGAGGACGCTCCCCTGGCCTCGATGATGGCGGCGCCCCGCTTGGCCACCGTCGGGATGAACGTCCCGTCCACCCACTCGTGGTCGCCGACGAGCTCGTAGGCGCTCTTGTCGCCCACCCGGCAGTGGAACAGGTTGGGGTACTGCGTCGTCGAGTGGTTGCCCCAGATCGCCATCCGCGTGACATCCGTGACGGGGACGTCGAGCTTGGCCGCCAGCAGCGACACCGCCCGGTTGTGGTCGAGGCGCGTCATCGCGGTGAAGCGGCCGGGATCGAGGTCCGGCGCGTTCGACTGCGCGATCAGCGCGTTGGTGTTGGCCGGGTTGCCGACCACCAGCACCTTGACGTCGCGCTTGGCGCCGTCGTTGAGCGCCTTGCCCTGCGGCCGGAAGATCCCGCCGTTGGCCGACAGCAGGTCGCTGCGCTCCATCCCGGCCTTCCGGGGCATGGCCCCGACGAGCAGGGCGTAGTCGACGTCACCGAACGCCACCTCGGGGTCGTCGGTGCGAACCACGCCGGCCAGCAGCGGGAAGGCGCAGTCGTCGAGCTCCATGGCGACGCCCTCGAGCGCCTTGAGGGCCGGCGTGATCTCGAGGAGCTGCAGGATGACCGGCTGGTCCGGGCCCAGCATCTCCCCCGACGCGATGCGGAAGAGGAGGCTGTAACCGATCTGGCCGGCGGCTCCGGTGACGGCGACTCGGGCGGGTTCGCTCATGCGGGCGAGCGTAGGCGGGCCGGTGCCGGGGAGTCACCCTCCGGGCGCCGGGGCGGGGAGCGGGGCGGCCGTCGTCACGGGGACTGTCGTCGCGGCCGTCGTCGCCGGGACCGTCGTCGATGCCGGCACGGTCGTGGCGACGGTGGTCGTCGGGGCCGGCTGCTTCGCGATGTCGCCCAGCGCGGCGGTCACCAGCAGGGCGTAGGCGTTGGCGCCGGCCGGGTTCAGGTGCGTCTTGTCCTCGTAGAACCAGTCGCCGTGCATGGCGCTCAAGCCCCACCAGTCGAGCAGGCGGGCGTTCGGGTAGGTGGGCACCTGCTCGGCCAGGACGCGGTTGACCTCCGGCTCCCACGGGCGGGTCACGCGCGCATTGACCACCACCACCCGCGGCACATCCACGAGCTGGTCCATCACGGACCGGAAGGTCTCGGCCGACATCGGCCCGTTGTTGCCGAGGTGCAGCACGACGCCCTGCCCCAGGCGGCCCTGTTCCGCCAGCGTCCGCACGATGTCGGTGGCCGCCTTGTACTGGCGGGAGACCTGGGCGTCGACATGGGTGTCCGGACCGAGCGCGCCCACGAGTTGCGGCGCCGCGCCGAGCATCACCGAGTCGCCGATGGCGATCACGGGGATGGGCGGGAGCACCACGGTCGTCGTCGTCTCCACCGGTGGGAGCGTTCCGACGGCCGGGACCGAGGCCACGGTGCCCAGCGCGCCCTCGGCCGGCACACCGCGGCCCTCCGGGCCGCTGTCGACACCGGTCGGTGCGCCGATCGTCGTCTGGGTGGCCAAGAACTCCTGGCCGGCCCGGATGCTCTCCTCGATGTCGCCGGAGGTGGAGGGCTCGGCGCGCACGATGGCCGCCGTCAGGACGACGAGCGAAGTCACGCCGACGGCACCGACGAGGAAGGCCCGCCGTGAGCGTCGCGACCGCTCCTCTCCCTGGCTGGCCCGCCAACGGGCGGTCCACCGGCCGATGGCGCCGCTGCGGATGGGTGCCTCGACCAGGCGGAAGGACAGATCGGCCAGCACCAGCGTGATGGCGACACGGAGGATGAAGACGGGCACCGGCCCGGCGTCGATGTCCACACCAGGGCGGGTCAAGGCGAACACCGGCCAATGCCAGAGGTAGATGCTGTAGGACCGCACGCCCAGGTACACGAGGAGGGGGATGCCGAGACGCCGGTTGAAGCGCGCGCTCGGGTGCGCGATGGCCGCGATCACGGCCACGGAGGCCACGTCCACGAGCAGGAAGCCGCCGCGGTACAGGAAGGCGCCGCGCTCGGTCGTGAAGACGCACAGCGCCACCAGGGCCACGATGCCGGCGAGACCGGCGATCGACACCGAGCGGGGACGGACCGGGGGGACCCCGGCCTCCAGTTGGCGCGGGTGCCAGATCACCGCCAGGCAGCAGCCGAGCAGCAGACCGCCGATGCGGGTGTCGGTGCCGTAGTAGCTGCGGGACGGGTCGATCGGCCGGTACAGGAGCGCCATGAGCACGGTCGAGCAGAGGGCCAGACCGAGCATGGCGCCGAACAGGCGGTCGGGTCGCTTGCGGAACAGGGCCAGCAGGCCCACCAGGAGCAACGGCCACAGCAGGTAGAACTGCTCCTCGACGGCCAGCGACCACAGGTGGCGGAGCAGGGGCGGCCGATCGAACTGGTCGAAGTACGACGTCTCCCCGACGATGAGGTGCCAGTTCATCGTGTACGTCAGGGCGGCGACGAGGTCGCCCTTGAGGCGAGCGAGCTCGTCCCGGACGAACAGGACGCTGACGACGCTGACCACGAACAGGAGGACGAACACGGCGGGGAGCAGGCGGCGGGCGCGACGGAACCAGAAGTTCTTCAGGCCCACGGAGCCCGATCGCCGGTGCTCGCTGAGCAGCAGCATCGAGATCAGGTAGCCGCTGATCACGAAGAACACCTCGACGCCGAGGAAGCCGCCCCGGAGCCAACTCGGGTTGCCGTGGTAGACGATGACCGCGATCACCGCCAGGGCGCGCAGGCCGTCCAGCCCCGGGAGATACGGGACCGGCTGGGTGTACGCGGTGGCGCGCGTCGGGGCGGGAGCGGTGAGAGTCACGTCGGTCGGGGGCCGCAGGGCCGTCCGGATCCTACGGGCCCCTGTTGGACCGATGGCGGCACTCGCTCAGCCTGCGGCGACGGGAAGTCCCAGGTTGGCGTAGATCTCGCGGGTCGCCGACGAGCGGTTGAGCGTGTAGAAGTGCAGCCCCGGAGCACCGGCGTCGAGCAGCTCCCGGCACAGCTCGGTGGCGACCTCCACGCCGACGCGGCGGACCTCCTCCGGCTCCTCGACGGAGTCCAGCCGCTCGGCCAGCCAGGCCGGGAACGCCGTGCCCGACAGCTCGGCCATGCGCACCACCTGCCCCTTGTTGGTGACGGGCATGATCCCGGGCAGGATCGGCTTGGTCACCCCGAGCGCCGCCACCTCGTCCACGAGACGCAGGTAGTGGTCGCGCTCGAAGAAGAACTGGGTGATGGCGAAGTCGGCCTGGGCCAGCTTGGCGGCGAGCTGGCGGCGATCCTCGGCCCGGCTGGGCGAGCGGGGGTGGCCCTCCGGGTGAGCGGCCACGCCGATGCTGAACGGGCCGGCGGCCCGGACGTCGTCGACCAGCTCGGCTGCGTACCGGTAGTCGCTGGGGCGGCGCTCGGCCTCGTCCGCGGGCTGGTCGCCGCCGAGGGCGAGGATGTTGTCGATCCCCGCGTTCCGGTAGGCCTCCAGGATCTGGGCGACCTCGGGGCGACGATGCCCCGCACAGGTGAGGTGGGCCATGGGCGTGATCGCCGTCTCCCGCCTGACCCAGGTGACGACCTCGTGGGTCCGCTGGCGGGTGCTCCCGCCGGCGCCGTAGGTCACCGAGACGAAGCTGGGACCGAGCGGTTCGAGCTCGGCGATGGTCCGCCCCAGGCTGAGCTGGGCGCCATCGGTCTTCGGCGGGAAGAACTCGAAGGAGAACGTCCGGCCGGACGCGAGGAGGTCGACGATCCGGGTCATGGGGGCCCAAGCCAGGCTACCTGGCGGGTCAATGCCGGAAGTGGCGCTCTCCGGTGAACACCATCGTGATGCCGTGCTCGTCGGCGGCGGCGATGACCTCGTCGTCGCGGACGCTGCCGCCCGGTTGGACCACCGCCCGGACGCCGGCCCCGGCGACCGCGTCGAGGCCGTCCCGGAACGGGAAGAAGGCGTCGCTGGCGCAGCAACCACCCTCGGCCCGGCCGGCGGCCTTCGTGACCGCGATGCCGGCCGAGTCGAGCCGGTTCTGCTGGCCTGCCCCGATGCCCACGGCCTGGCGGTCGCGCGTGAGCACGATGGCGTTCGAGCTCACGGCCGCGCAGACCTGCCAGGCGAAGGCCAGCTCGTCCCAGAGATCGTCGTCCGGCTCGGCCTTCGTGACCACCCGCCAGGCGTGCCGGTCGAGCGAGACGGTGTCGGCCTGCTGCACCAGCAACCCGCCGTCGATGCCCCGTACGTCGAGCCCCGATCCCCGGGGCGCCGGCGCGGACAGCACCCGCAGGTTCTTGCGTCCGGCCAGGACCTCCAGCGCGGGGCCGTCGAACGACGGTGCCACGACCACCTCGGTGAAGACGGGCGCCAGCGCCTCGGCCAGGGCCAGCGGCACCGGGCGGTTGGCGGCGACGATGCCCCCGAAGGCCGAGACCGGGTCGCAGGCGTTGGCGGCCACGTAGGCGCTGGTGATGTCGCCGGCCACCGCCACCCCGCAGGGGTTGGCGTGCTTGACGATGACCACGGCCGGCTCGTCGAAGCGCTGCACGAGCCGCCACGCGGCCTCGGTGTCGTACAGGTTGAGGTAGGAGAGCTCCTTGCCGCCGTGCTGGACGGCGTCGTCCCACCAGCTCCGCTCGCCGACCTGGCGGTAGCGGGCGGCCTGCTGATGGGGGTTCTCGCCGTAGCGCAGCTCCTGGACCCGCTCCATGCGCAGCTCGAGCATGGCGGGCAGCACGGCCGGCAGCGCACCGGCATCCGCGTCCTCACCGTGGCCGGCCAGCCAGGCCGCGATGGCCGTGTCGTAGGCCGCGGTGCGGGCGAACGCGGCCTGCGCCAGGGATCGCTTCGTCGCCGCCGACAGCGACCCGGACGCGCGCAGCTCCTCGAGCACGGGCTCGTACTGCGCCGGGTCCATCACCACCCCGACATGGGCGTGGTTCTTGGCCGCGGCCCGGATCATGGCCGGGCCTCCGACGTCGATCAGCTCGATGCCCGGATCGGACGAGAACGGGTAGAGGTTCACGACGAGCAGCCCGATGGGCTCGATGCCGAGCTCCTGGAGCTCCGCCCGGTGCTCGGGTTGGTCGAGGTCGGCGAGCAGACCGGCGTGGACGGCGGGGTGGAGCGTGACCACCCGGTGGCCGAGGATGGCCGGGAACCCGGTCAGCTCGGCGACGTCCGTGACCGGCAGGCCCGGCGTCGGCCAGCGCCCGTGCCGTCCCCCCGCTCGAGACCAACCGCCAGCCCAGCTCGTGCAGGCCGGTGGCCAACTCGACGATGCCCGCCTTGTCGTAGACGGACAGCAGCGCCGTGCTCATGAGGACGCCACCTCGGCGATGATCCGGGGGTACAGGCGGCGTTCGACGGCCTTGATGCGCTCGTGCAGCGTGGCCTCGTCGTCACCGGGCAGCACGGGGACGGCCTCCTGGGCGAGGATCGGGCCGTGGTCGACCGTCTCGGTGGCCACGTGGACCGTGCATCCGGTCACCTTGACGCCGAAGGCCAGCGCGTCCCGCACGGCGTGCGCCCCCGGGAAGGCCGGGAGGAGCGACGGGTGGGTGTTGAGGATCCGGTCCGGGAACGCCGCGAACGCCTCTGGCCCGAGGACGGTCATGAACCCGGCCATGGCGACCAGGCCGGCGCCGGCGTCCTTGACGGCCCGCACCACCTCGTCGGTGTAGGTCGCCCGATCGAAGCCGGGACCGAACTCGCGTCGGTGCACCAGCCGGGCGGGTACGCCCGCCACCGTGGCCACGTCGAGGGCACGGCACGGGCGATCGCTCACGACGACCAGCGGGCGCAGCCCGGCGGCGAGGATGGCCTCCAGGAGGGTGCCGCTCCCTGACGCCAGCACCGCCAGACCCATCGGGCCGATGGTACCCGGGGTCCCCCGGTGGTCAGGGACCCCTGGGCTACCGTTCCCGAGGTATGAGGAAGCACATCTCGGTCGCCGAACTGGTGATGGTGATCGGTGGGGCCATCACGTTCGTCTTCTCGTTCTTCAGCTTCTGGGGCGTCGGTGGCTTCCGGGTGTCGGCCTGGGGCAACGGCACCTTCCCACTGGCCTCCATCCCGGCCATCCTCGGGGGCGCCATGCTCATCGTCGGCATCGTGGAGCAGGCGGGGTCCAAGCTCCCCGAGCCGGTCCTCAGCTTCACCTGGCGCCAGATCCGCTTCACCTGGGGGATCGTCGCCGCCGCGATCATGCTGTCCTACCTGATCATGGACAAGGGCGAGGCCTCGCTGA
The DNA here is from genome assembly GCA_963813375.1 of uncultured Acidimicrobiales bacterium. GTDB lineage: Bacteria > Actinomycetota > Acidimicrobiia > Acidimicrobiales > Ilumatobacteraceae > DASTFY01. The sequence continues at coordinate 94,462 of CAWEYT010000008.1, forward strand.
AGGTCGGGGGCATCTTCATGCTCCTGGGCGCGCTGACGATGGGCACCGGCTCGGCCATGGCCTTGCTCGGCCGGGGCTCCCACCAGCTCGCCGTCCCCGGGGCCGATCGCACGACGAAGGCGACAGCCACCCTGCCGCCGCCCCCCTCCCCCGCCTCCGCCGCCGCCGCCCCCGGTCGCGCAGCAGGGCTGACGACCCCGGCCGCGGGTTCAGTCGCCGGCGACGATCGCGGCCATCAGCTCGCCGGCCTCGGTGGGGTTGAGCCCGATCCGGACCCCGGCGGCCCGCAGCGCGTCCATCTTGCCCTGGGCGGTCCCCTTGCCCCCCGACACGATGGCGCCGGCGTGGCCCATCTTCTTGCCGGCGGGGGCGGTGACGCCGGCGATGTAGGCGCTCATCGGCTTCGTGACCGACGCGGTGATGAACTCCGCCGCCTCCTCCTCGGCCGACCCGCCGATCTCGCCGATCAGCATGATGGCGTGGGTCTCGCCGTCCTTCTCGAACTCGGCCAGGCAGTCGACGAACGACGTGCCCGGGACGGGATCGCCGCCGATCCCGACGCAGGTGGATACGCCGATCCCCTTCTGCTTCAGCTCGTAGAGGGCCTGGTAGGTGAGGGTGCCCGAGCGGGACACGATGCCCACGTTCGGGCCGTCCGTGGTCGGGACCTGCGCGATCTCGCCGGCCGTGATGCCGATGTTGCACTTGCCGGGGCTGATGATGCCCGGGCAGTTGGGGCCGAGCAGCCGGGTGCCGGGGTGGTCCCGTCGCAACTGGTTGAAGACCCGGGCTTCGTCCTGGGCCGGGATGCCCTCGGTGATGCACACCACGAAGGCGATGCCCGCGGTCGCAGCCTCGAGGATGGCGGCCGGCGCGGCCTTGGGCGGCACGGCCACGAAGGAGGCATCGGCGCCGGTGGCGGTGACCGCGTCGGCGACGGTGTCGAAGATCGGGATGCCCTCGACCTCCTGCCCTCCCTTGCCGGGCGTCACCCCCGCCACGACCTGCGTGCCGTAGTCGCGGTTGCGCAGGCCGTGGAAGCGGCCCTGCCCGCCCGTCAGCCCCTGCACGAGCACCTTGGTGTCCTGATCGACGAAGATGGCCATGGCAGCCTCCTCAGGCGGTGGCGTCGGCCGCACCGGCCAGGGCGACGGCGGACTCGGCGGCGGACAGCATGGTCGGCTTGGTGACGAGACGGTCGGGCGGGATCCCGGCGTCGGCCAGGATGCGGCGGCCCTCGTCGGCGTTGGTCCCGTCCAGGCGGATGACCATCGGGGCCCGCAGGTCGACCCGTCCGAGTGCCTCCACGATGCCCTTGGCCACCTCCTCCCCCGCGTGATGCCGCCGAAGATGTTGATGAAGATCGAGCGCACGGACTCGTCGAAGTTGATGACCTCGAGCGCGGCCGCCATCACGTCCGCGTTGGCGCCGCCCCCGATGTCCAGGAAGTTGGCCGCCTGGCCACCGACCTGGTTCACCACGTCGAGGGTGCTCATGGCCAGTCCGGCGCCGTTGGCGATGATCCCCACCGTGCCCTCGAGCCCGATGTACTGGAGGTCCTTGTCCCTGGCCAGGCGCTCCCGGTCGTCGAGCTCCTCGGTGGCCTTGAACTCCTCCCACTCCGGATGGCGGAACTCGGCGTTCCCGTCCAGGCTGACCTTGGCGTCGAGGGCATGGACCTCACCGGTCGGCTTGACGATCAGCGGGTTGATCTCGGCCAGATCGCAGTCGCCCTCGGTGTAGCAGCGATAGAGCAGGACCAGGATCTCGGCCACGCCGTCCAGCGCCGCCGGGCTGATCCGGGCGGCTTCGGCCGCGGTACGCGCCGCGCCCGGCGAGAGGCCGTCGACGGGATCGACGTGGAGCCTGACGATGGCGTCGGGATCCCGCGCCGCCACCTCCTCGATGTCCACGCCACCCTGGGCCGAGAGCATCAGGAGGTGCTTCTTGGCCGACCGGTCGAGCGTGAACGACGCGTAGTACTCCTCGGCGATGTCCGAGGCCTTCTCGACCCACACCCGCCGGACGAGGTGGCCCTTGATGTCCATCCCCAGGATGGCGCTGGCGTGCTGGCGGGCTTCGCCGGCGTCGTTGGCCAGCTTGATGCCGCCGGCCTTGCCCCGCCCGCCCACCTGGACCTGCGCCTTGATCACGACCGGGTACCCGACCGAATCCGCGACGTCCACGGCCTCGTCGACCGTCACGGCCACGCCGCCCGGGGAGACCGGGATGCCGAAGCGGGAGAAGTACTGCTTGCCCTGGTACTCGAACAGGTCCACTCCTACTCCTTCGCGTCAAGGGTCGCTTCGAGCCACCGGCAGATCTCCCGCAGGGACGACCCGGGGGTGAACACCTCGGCCACGCCCTGCTGCTTCAACGTGGCGATGTCCGCAGACGGGATCACGCCACCACCGAACACGACGATGTCCCCCAGGTCACGCGCCTTCATTTCCTCCATGACCCGTGGGAACAGGGTCAGGTGGGCGCCCGACAGCAGCGACAACCCGACCGCGTCCACGTCCTCCTGCAGCGCCGTCTCCGCGATCTGCTCGGGCGTCTGGTGCAGGCCGGTGTAGATGACCTCGAACCCGGCGTCGCGCAGCGCGCGCGTGATCGTCTTCGCCCCACGGTCGTGGCCGTCGAGACCGGGCTTGGCGACGACCACGCGGTAGGGCCGGTTCACGGAACGCGGACCCTACGCGCGCCCGCTGTGCTGCTCCAACCCTCAGCAGGCACACTTGGCGCCCGTGGCCGAACCCCGCCTCCGATCACCCGCGGCGCGCGCCGTCGCGCCGGTCCTGGCCGGCCTCGCCGTGCTGGCGCTGCTGTTCGGCTTCCTGTGGCTCATCGCCGTGGTCGTCACCCGCAACGCGGATGAAGCCGACCGCCGCATCGGCGCCGACGTCTTCGAAGTCGGCCGCGTCGACCGCCTGGCCGACTCCGTCGAGCGCAACGGCCCGATCCTCTTCCCCAACCTGAGCGGGCCCGCCGGGGAACGGCCCGTGGGTCTCGTCCACGACGGTGCCACCGACTTCGAGGGCTGGCGGGTCTTCTCACTGCGGCCGTCCGGGAACGCCGCCGACTGCCTGGTCTCGCTGGAACGGGAGACCAAGCAGCTCGTGGACTGCGCGGGCGAGGAGTTCACGCCTGATCAGCTGCCCGACGCCGAGCGGGTGGTCGTGCTCATCGACGACGACGGCACGCTCACCCTCGATCTGCAACCGACCGATTAGTCGGGCTCGTCGCTCGGGCTCGGGAACAGGGACCGCAGGCGGTCCTTCTGGACCTTGCCGGAGCCCGTGCGGGGAAGGTCCTCCACGATCACGAGACGGCGCGGCCGCTTGTAGGGCGCCAGGTCGGAAGCGGCCGCGGCGAGCAGCTCATCGGGTTCGACGGCGGCGCCCGCCGCCTCCGATCCGGGCACCAGGCGGACGACCGCACCCGGAACCTCGCCCAGCCGCCGATCGGGCAGCGCCACCACGGCGGCCTCCGCGACGGCCGGGTGCCTCGCCAGGGCGGCCTCCACCTCCACGGCATAGACCGAGTAGCCGCCCACCTTGATGACGTCCTTGGATCGGCCCTGGAAGCGGACCGTGCCGAAGAGGCCGGGGGCGGCGCGGTCGCCCGTGCGCAGCCAGCCGTCGTCGGTCAACGCCGCCGCCGAGGCCGCCGCGTCACCCCAGTAGCCAGTCGTCACGCCGGGCGCCTTCAGCTCGAGCTCCCCATCCCGGATGCGGAAGCGCACACCGGGGAGCGGCACGCCGACGGCCTCGCCGCCGAGCGCAGCCAGGCCGGGGAAGGGCACACGGGCCTTCATCGCCACCGCGCCCGCCGACTCGGCCAGGCCGTACCCCTCCACGAACGCGGCGCGGCCCACCGGTCCGACCCTCGGCAAGTCGACCGACGACCCCATGGCCTGGAAGCTCTCCGCCAGTTCGGTCGGCATCACGTCGGCCCCGGACAGCCACAGGCGGACGCTGCGCAGGTCCCGCTCCTGCGCGCCGGCCTCCAGGAGGAGGCGGTACATCGCCGGCACGCCGATGAAGATCCGGGCTCGCCGGCCCTCGATCAGGTCGAGAACCGCGTCCGCGTCGAACCGGCGGAGGGCGGCGACCGGGACACCGGCCAGGGCGAAGCCGAGGCCGGCTGTGAACCCCATGATGTGGGCGATGGGCAGGGCCATCACCGCCGTCGGTGCCGGCAGCAGGTTCAGCGCACCCAGCCGGGACGCCCCGATCAGTGCCCGGTGGCTGAGCTGGACACCCTTCGGACGGCCCGTCGTTCCCGAGGTGTAGAAGAGGGCGGCGAGCTCGTCGGGCCCGGCCACGGATGGTGTCGGCGGCAGCGCGCCGCGCCGGACGCGGTCGAGCTCGGCCGTGTCACGGACGACGAGCGTGGCCCCGGCGTCGTCGACGACGTGGTCGATCTCGATCGGTCGCATCTGGGCGTTGACCGGCACGGCCACCCCACCCGCCCGCGCCACCGCCAGCGTGGCCAGCAGCTGGCGGTAGCCGTTCGGCACGGCCAGGACCACGCGGGCCCCGGGCTCCACCTGCGCATCGACGGCGGCGGACCAGCGCTCGACCAGGTCCGCGGCCTCCCGGAACGAGACGACCCACCCCTCCTCGTCCACCATGGTCCGCCGGCCGTGGACCGCGGCCAGCCGTCCGGCCAGCACGCCGAGCGTCAGCTCACGGTCGAAGGCCAGGCGGGCGCGGGCGAACACACCCCATCTTCGCCCGCGTGGCCGTCCTCAGGAAACGCCCAGGAAGGGCTCAGAGCTTCTCGAGCGGGGTCCAGGCGAGGAGGAACGTCTTCTCGCCGATCCCGGGGAAGCGCACGCGGGCCTCGGCTCGCTCGCCCTCTCCCCTGATGTCGACGATGACCCCCTCGCCGTAGGTCCCGTGGCGGACGTCATCGCCCAGGCGGAGGCTCAGCGTCTCCGCACCGCTCGGCTTCGGGCCGCTCGGCGCGGGCCGCTGACCGGCGGCCAGCGCGGCCTCCACGACACGCTCCCGGTGGTCGACCCAGGCCGGGTCGTCCTCGCCGCGTCGCCAGCGCTCGCGCCGGCGGTAGCTGCCTTGCATGCTGCCGCGAGCGCCGGTCCGGCCGGAGTCCCCGATCGACTCCACCAGCTCGGTCGGGATCTCCTCCGCGAACCGGCTGGGCGGGTTGTACTGCGTCGAGCCGAACAGGCTGCGACTCCATGCGTGGGAGATGTGCAGCCGCTCGCGGGCCCGGGTGATGCCGACGTAGGCGAGGCGACGCTCCTCCTCCAGCTCGTCGGGCTCCGTGAGGGCCCGGATGTGCGGGAACACCCCCTCCTCGGCTCCGATCAGGAACACCACGGGGTACTCCAGGCCCTTGGCGGTGTGCAGGGTCATGAGGATGACGCGGCTGTCGTCGCCGTCGACCTCATCGGCGTCGGCCACGAGCGACACCTGCTCCATGAACTCGGCCACGTCTGCGAACTCACGCGCCGAACCCACCAGCTCGCCGAGGTTCTCCAACCGGCCGGCCGACTCCACGGAGTGCTCCGCCTCCAACTCGGCCAGGTAGCCGCTGGAGTCGAGCGCAGCCTGGATGAGCGGGGCCGGGCCCTGCGGGGCCAGCTCGGTCAGCTCGTCGATGAGGTCGAGGAAGGCGGCGACACCGCGTGCCGCCGGACCGGTCACCCCCGCCTCGTCGGCCCGGCGGAGCGCCTCCAGGAAGCTGATGCCCTCCGAGCGGGCGAACGCGTCCAAGCGGGCCACCGTGGTGTCCCCGACGCCCCGCTTGGGCACGTTGAGGACGCGCTTGACGCTCACCTCGTCGGCCGGGTTGACCACGGCCCGCAGGTAGGAGAGGGCGTCGCGGATCTCCCGGCGGTCGTAGAACCGCGTCCCGCCGACCACCTTGTACGGCGTCCCGGCCCGCATGAGCGCCTCCTCCACCACGCGGCTCTGCGCGTTCGTCCGGTAGAAGATCGCCATGTCGCCCCAGCGGTGGCCCTCGCTGTCGTGGAGATCGGTGAGGGTGCGGGCCACCCACCGCGCCTCGTCGCCCTCGTCCTCGGCGTGGTAGCGGACGATGCGCGAGCCGTGCCCCTGGTCGGTCCAGAGGTGCTTGGGCTTGCGGGTGCTGTTGTTGTCGATCACCGCGTTGGCGGCGTCGAGGATCGTCTGCGTCGAGCGGTAGTTCTGCTCGAGCACGATGACGGTCACGTCGGGGAACGCGGCCTCGAACTCGAGGATGTTCCGCAGGTCGGCACCCCGGAATCGGTAGATGCTCTGGTCCGAGTCCCCTACCACGCACACGTTGCGGTGCCGGGCGCCGAGCGCCAGGATCAGCTCGTTCTGGGCGCCGTTCGTGTCCTGGTACTCGTCGACGAGGATGTGCTCGAAGCGGTCCTGGTAGCGCTCGAGCACGTCGGGGTGCTCGCGGAACAGGCGCACGGTCACCGCGAGCAGGTCGTCGAAGTCCATGGCCCCGGCCCGCTCCAGGCGCGCTTGGTACTCCGTGTAGATGTCGGCGATCTTGCGCTCGAAGATGTTGGCCGCCTTGGCCCGGGCGTCGGCGGCGAACACCAGGTCGTTCTTGAGCTGGCTGATCGTCGCGTGGATGCCCTTGGGCGTGAACCGCTTCGGGTCGAGCGCCAGGTCCCGGATGACGTAGCCGGTCAGGCGCTGGGCATCCGCTTGGTCGTAGATCGAGAAGGACGAGGGGTAACCGACGACCGCCGCCTCGCGCCTCAGGATGCGCACGCAGGCCGAGTGGAACGTGCTGATCCACATCTTCCGGGCGATGGGGCCCACGAGCGCCACGATGCGCTCACGCATCTCGTCGGCGGCCTTGTTGGTGAACGTGATGGCGAGGATGCGCATGGGATCGACGCCGTGCTCGCCGATCAGGTGGGCGATCCGGTGGGTCAGCACGCGGGTCTTGCCCGACCCGGCACCGGCCACGACGAGCAGCGGACCCTCGGTGTGGACGACGGCGTCGAGCTGGTCGGGGTTGAGCTCCACCGTCATGGTGGGGCCATCCTAGGAGTGGGGTGTGTCCTCTACCCGGCCTCGACGAACCGGGCGCCCGCCGGCGCGCCCAGCCCGGTCAGGGTGTCGTACCCGGGCAGCGTGCGCAGCGACTGCAGGTCAGCGTCGACGGTCCGCACGGTGGGCTGCGTGAACCCGCCGGAGCTGTCCACGCCGTTGACGAAGTTGCGCCGCACCACCGCCGTCCTCTGACCGGGGACGACGTCGCGCAGGGCGTCACTCCCCGCCAGCGAGTAGATCCAGGGGTTGGCGAAGCCGTGCCGGGCCCCGGCGCGCTGGTCGGCCAGCGCCATCACGCCGGCGAACAGCGGCGCCGACAGGCTGGTCCCACCGATGCGGTACTCGTCGTAGCTGACGCCCTCGGGGAAGGTCTGGGTCTGGCCGACGAGCATGCCCGTGTTCGGGTCCCCGACCATGCCGACGTCGGGCGACACGCGCCGCCGGGGAGCGCCCAGGGAGCCGGCCATCCCGTTCGGGACGACACCCTGCTGGTAGCTGGGCTGGTCGAACAGCCGGCTCGGTCCCCCGCCTGCGCCGTACATGAAGGTGCCCTTGCCGCCGGGGGCGAACGTCCTCGTCGCGGGGTCGAACGTGCTGGTGCCGGTGGTCCAGCCCCGTTCGAGGGCGACCGTGCCGTCGGCGGCCAACCCGAGGCTCGTGCCGCCGACGGCGGTGGCCAGCGGCGACGAGGCGGGGAAGCCGGCGGACGGCAGCGGACCGCTGAACGAGCCGTCGTTGCTCCAGTCGCCATCGTCACCCGAGGAGTAGATGAAGCCGATCCCCTGGAGCGCCGCCTGCGTGTGGACCCTGAGCGCAGCCCGCACCGAGGCCTCCGGGAGGAGCTCGCCCTGATAGCCGTAGGAGTTCGAGACGATCTCCGCCTGGTCACCGTCGACCACGGCGGTGATGGCCTGGAGGAGGTCGGGATCGCTGCAGCTCCTGGCGCCGACGGCCACGATCGTCGCCCCCGGGGCCATGGCGTGGACGGCCTCGACGTCGAGCGTCTGCTCGCCGTACCAATCGCCGATGCCGCACTGCGTCTGGAGCTGTTCGGGCAGGAACGCCTGCTCGAGGAGCCGGCGTCTCGGCAGGGGGTGAGCGGGATCGTTGCGGCGGGCGTAGGTCGATGCGTCGGCGTGGAGCGTGGGTGACAGGTAGGCGCCGACGACGGCGACCCGGACGCCCGAGCCGTCGATGCCGTTGGCCACCGGACCGTCGACCTCGTACGCCCGGCGGAGCTCCGGTGGGTTCCACCCGCAGGGCGCCCACGCCAGCGGGTCCGGGTAGCCGCTCCCGTAGCGGGGCAGGCCCGCGGCGTCGTCCTCGCCCCACCACTTCGAGCACGGACGGGCCGTGCGGACGCCTGGGGCAGGGGCGGCGGCCGGGGTCGGGGCCTCCGAGGGGGCGGCGCCTTCGTCGGCACCACCCACGCGGGTCGGGTGGGCGAATGCCTCTGTGAGCCCGGTCACGCCATCGACCGCCGCGACGAGCTCCGCCGGGACGGCGGGTTCAGCGGTGTTGACGCGCCGTTGTCCGCCGTTGACCTCGACGGTGGCCAGACCGACGGCGAAGGCGGCCTCGACCTGGGCTGCCGTCCCCTCGGCGGCGACGTAGAAGTGGTTGGCGGGGACGGACGTGACCGTGAGCCCCTGGCTGGTCAACCAGGCCGACACCTGGGCGACGGTGGCATCGGTGGGCGAGAACCGGGCCCGGAACTCGTCCGCGCTGAGGTACCGCCGGTAGTCAGGGCTGCCCGGCGTCGACACCGAGAGGGCCAGCGCGTCCGCGCCGGCCTGATCCCGGAGCCGGAGCTGGACCTGGACGGCGACGCGGGAGTCGGGCGCCACGGGCGCCTGCGCGAACGTCCCCGCGGGCAGGACGACGTGGCTGCCCTCCAGGCGGACCATCTCCGACCCGCTGGCCCGGCCAGGGAGCGCGAGCGCGGACAGCACGAGTCCGCACGCGCCCACCCCAACGGCCCTCCGCAGCCCCACGGGCACGGGACCGTATCAGCGGCGCTCCGGCCCCGGCCATCGGACCGTGACCACCTCGGACGGCCACTGGAGCGGGTGCTCACGGAGGTAGTCGGCGACCTCGTCCGTGCGCTCGACCGGCAGGCACAGCCGCCGACGGGTGGACCGCACCGCGCGCTCGGGGTCGAGGAAGGGGAGGTCGTCCGGCGACCGCTGGCGCCGCCACGTCTCGGGCGACCAGCCGAGTTGCCGGACGATGGCGATGAAGTCGTCCGCGGAGGGACCGGGCGGGCGCTCGAGACCCCAGAACTGGCGCCAGGCGTCGCTCCAACCGGTCATCGGGTGGGACGAGGTGAGCTCGACCACCACCGCCAGCAGCGCGTGATCCGTGAGCGCCACCAGGAACGGCACGATGTCCGGCGCGTTGTAGACGACGTGATGGCAGACGACGACGTCCGCAGGCGGCACCGAATCGGCGATGTCCGGCCACCGACCGTGGTGGGTGACGACCTCGACGCCGCTCGGCTCGGCTGTCTCGACGAGGAGGTCGAGCATCGCCTGGCTCTCGTCGACCGCCCTTATGAGGCCCGCTGGGGGTGCCAGCACGAGCGATCCGCGGCCGCCACCGCTTCCGACGTCCAGCACAGAGCCGCCGGGAGGAAGCACTTCCCGCTCGACGGCGGACGACGCCGTCTCGACCGGACCCCGCTGGTCGACCGCGAACTCGGCCGGTTCGAAGCCCCACGGCGGCTCGGGCGCACCGGCCAGGATCTCGGCCGGAATGGCCCAGCCGGCGAGCTGCGCGGCCCACCGGGCGACGGGGTCGATCTCCCCTGCGACCACTGCGCGATCATGCCCGCCGATGGAGATGCACTTCGCCACCGTATGGGAATCGATCGCCGACGCACTGCCTGACCGGCCGGCCATCGTCAATGGGAGCACGAGCCGGAGCTGGCGGGAGTACGACGACCGCGCCGCCCGGGTGGCGGCTGCGCTGGTGGCGGCCGGACTCGGGCCCGACAGCAAGGTCGGGTTGTTCCTGTACAACTCCAACGAGTACCTGGAGGCGCAGTTCGGCGCCTTCAAGATGCGCGCCGTCCCGATCAACGTCAACTACCGGTACCTGGACGACGAGCTGTGGTACCTGCTCGACAACGCCGACGCCGAAGCGCTGGTGTTCCACACGTCGCTGGGCGACCGTGTGGCGCGTGTCGCCGGGCGACTACCGAAGCTGCGGCTGCTCGTGGCGGTCGACGACGGCCCACCGGCTGACGGCGCGTTCGAGGGCGCGGTGCCGTGGGACGAGCTCATCGCCACGCACGAGCCCATGGCGCGGATCGAGCGCGACGAGAACGACATCTACATGCTCTACACCGGCGGCACGACCGGGATGCCCAAGGGCGTGATGTACGCCATGGGCGGGCTGACGAACGGGTTCGTCGAGGCGGCCTTCCCGATGCTCGGCATGGCCCCGCCGAGCGATGCCGCTGAGATCGCAGAACTGGTCAAGACCGCGGACCAGCTGACCTCGATCCCGGCCTGCCCGCTGATGCACGGCACCGGGGTCTGGCTGGGCACGTTCATCCCCCACCTGGCCGGCGGGACGGTCATCACCCTGGAGAGCCGATCGCTCGATCCGCACGAGCTGCTCGAGACCGTGCAACGCCGCCGAGCGACGGGTGTCGTGATCGTCGGCGATGCCTTTGCGAAGCCGATCATCCGGGCCCTGGACGAGGCCGCCGAACGGGGGAGGCCATACGACACCTCGTCGCTGACGACGATCATCTCGTCGGGCGTGATGTGGACGGCCGAGGTGAAGGAGGCCCTGCTCGAACGGATCGAGCAGGCGGTGCTCATCGACGCCATCGGCTCGACGGAGGGATCGATGGGCATCAGCATCACGATGCGAGGTGTTCCGCCGTCCACGGCCAAGTTCAACCAGATGCCGACGACCAAGGTCTTCACCGAGGACGGTCGGGAGGTGCAACCCGGCTCGGACGAGATCGGCCTCGTGGCCGCCGGAGGCAACGTGCCCCTCGGCTACTACAAGGACGCCGAGAAGTCCGCCAGGACCTTCAAGGTCATCGACGGCGTGCGCTACTCGTTCCCCGGCGACCTGGCCACCGTCAACGAGGACGGTTCGCTCAACCTGCTCGGCCGTGGGAGTCAGGTGATCAACACCGCAGGCGAGAAGGTGTTCCCGGAGGAGGTCGAAGAGGCCGTCAAGCGCGTCGAGGCCGTGGACGACTGCCTCGTCGTCGGCGTGCCGGACGACCGCTTCGGCGAGGCGGTGGCCGCCGTGGTGTCGCTGCTCCCGGGTCGCACCGCCGACGCCGAGTCGATCATCGCCGAGGTCAAGCAGCACCTGGCTGGCTACAAGGCGCCGAAGCACGTGGTGTTCGTGGCCCAGGTCCCACGAGCGCCCAACGGCAAGGCGGACTACCGCACCGCCCGCCAGCAAGCCGTCGACGCCGGCTGACCCCGTCAGGGCCCCGCCGTCGCCCGCGGCCCGCGCCGTCGCCCGCGGCCCGCACGGCCCGGGCCACTCCCTCACCCTCGGCCAACTGTCGACTTACCCACCGACCCACCACCGACCGCATCCCGCCCTCGGGCCCCTCTGCCGGCGATTCGACGTCGATTCGCTGGCCGAGCGAAGCGGTACGGCTGGGGTGGGGGTGCGGTCGGTGGGCGGGGGCGGGGGCGGGAGGCGGCGCGGAGAGCCGGTGAGGGCTCGGCGGGGAACGGTGGTACACCCCTGTGTGACGCTGCCGTTCGGTCGCCTCGGGGCGACACGTGGTCGGTGTCACGGGATGGCGCCCTTGCTGGATCTCGTTGCGGGGAGCGGACATGGGCACCACCTATCACCGGACTCGCCTCGTGCCTCGCGTGCTCGACGGCCCGGCCACCGCGCGGGCCCACGGCGCCCTGCCACCGACGCCACGCTGGCTCAAGGACGATCCGTATGCCCCCGCCCGGTGGGCGATCGGCATGCCGTGGATCGATCGGCACATGCTCGAAGCCCGCCGGCAGCGGGCCGTCGACGCGCTGGACGCGCTCGACCGGGAGTCGGTCGATTGGATGCGACGGAAGCAGGCGGCGGACCGCGAGGCCCTGGCGGTCCACGACCTCCTCTGGCCGGCGATCCCGGACGGGTGGGCTCGGCGCCCGCCGCGTCCCGATCAGGCGCCGCTACCGCCAGTGGCGACCGATGCCCGGCCGCTCTTCGGGCGGCACCTTCGCCGGGTGTGCCTGTCGCTGCTGCACCAGCATGGCGAACTGGCCCTGCGCGACCTGCACCTGCTGCTCATCCTGCACGGCTTCACCCTGACGGGCTCGGCCCCGGTCAAGGCGCTCGCCGATGCCCTCGGCCATGAGCATGACCACGGTCGAGTCGTCCGCGTCCGTCGCGGCGTCTACGCGCCCACCAATCCGGATGGCCCGCAGCCTCGGGCTGATCCAGAGCTCGGAACGGCCCCCGAAGACTGGTATCCGGCGCTCGTCGCGTCGTCAGCGGCCGAGCCGGCGCACGGCGGCGAGGGCACCCTCGGCCAGCTCCTCGGTGGCCTCCCGGAACGTTCCCAGGTCGAGGTCGTCGTCGGCCATGGCGCCGTGGAGGTAGCGGGCGTAGACACCCTCGCTGATGACGGCCAGCCGCCACGAGGAGAACGCCACGTAGTACTCGATGCCCGCGAGGTCGAAGCCGGTCCGGGTGGCGTACCTGTCAATCAGCTCGTCGTAGGACGGGAATCCCCCGGCCCCAGTCGGGTCGTTGTGCCGACCGCCGGAGACCGAGCCCCCGCCCTCGACGGGATCCGCCCAGTAGACCCGCAGGTAACCGACGTCGGCCAGCGGGTCACCGAGGGTGCACAGCTCCCAATCGAGCACGGCGGCGATGCGGCCCGCCGCCGGGTCGGTCAGGCAGTTGCCGAACCGGTAGTCGCCGTGGGCGACGGCGACCGCCTGCTGGACCGGCATCTCCGCCCGCAGGCGGGCCTCGACCTCCTCGATGGCCGGCAACTCACGGGTCTTGGAGTTGTTCCATTGGGTCGACCAGCGGCGGAGCTGCCTCTCGACGTAGCCGGTGCGCTTGGCCAGGTCGCCCAACCCGATGGCATCGATGTCGAGCAGGTGGAGTTCGGCCAGCACGTCGATCAGGTCGAACGCCGCCGACCGGCGGCGATCAACCGACAGGAGCGCCGCCTTCTCGGGACCGTCCAGCACCACACCCTCGACGAAGCTCATCACGTAGAACGGCGCGCCCGGTGACGTCGACGTCCGTGCACAGGCCGAGGGCGCGGGGCACGGGGACCGACGTGGTGCCGACCGCGGAGATCAGTCGGTGCTCGCGCCCCATGTCGTGCGCGGTGGCCAGGACATGACCGAGCGGAGGCCTCCGGAGCACGAACCGCTCGCCGAGCCCGTCGAGCACCTCGAAGGTCAGGTTCGAGCGCCCCCCGGCGATGAGCGAGAACGTGAACGGCTCTGTCGCCTCGGCGATGTTCGCCGCCAGCCAGGCTGAGACCCGCTCCTCGTCGAGACCGACGTTCACTCCCATTCGATGGTGCCCGGCGGCTTCGACGTGATGTCGTAGGCCACCCGGTTGACGCCCCGCACCTCGTTGATGATCCGACTCGACATCCGCTCGAGCAGGTCGTACGGGAGCCGAGCCCAGTCGGCGGTCATGGCGTCCTCGCTCGTCACCGCGCGGATGATGATCGGGTGCCCGTACGTGCGCTCGTCTCCCATCACCCCGACGGAGCGGATGTCGGGGAGCACGGCGAAGGCCTGCCAGATCTCCCGGTCGAGGCCGGCGTCGTGGATCTCGGAGCGCACGATGGCGTCCGCGTGCTGCAGGAGCGCCACCCGCTCCGGCGTGACCTCGCCGATGATGCGCACGCCGAGCCCCGGTCCGGGGAACGGCTGGCGCCACACGATCTCGTCGGGCAGTCCGAGCTCCATCCCGAGCCGGCGCACCTCGTCCTTGAACAGCGCCCGCAGCGGTTCGACCAGCTCCAGGGTCATGTCCTCCGGCAGGCCGCCGACGTTGTGGTGGCTCTTGATGACTGCCGCGTGGGCCGTGCCGCTCTCGATGACATCGGGGTACAGGGTGCCCTGGACGAGGAACTCGGCATCCGTGAGGCCGCCCGTGTTCTCCTCGAAGATCCGCACGAACTGCTCGCCGATGATCTTGCGCTTCTCCTCGGGCTCGGTGATCCCCCGCAGTCGCTCGAAGAACCGCTCGCCGGCGTCGACGTGGATGAGCTCGATGCCCATGTGCCGCCGGAAGGTCTCCACGACCTGCTCGGACTCGTCCTGCCGCATGAGACCGGTGTCGACGTAGACGCAGGTCAGCTGGTGCCCGATGGCCCGGTGCACGAGCGCCGCGGCGACCGCCGAGTCCACCCCGCCGGACAGCCCGCAGATGGCACGGCCGTCACCGACCTGGCGGCGCACGGCCTCCACCTGCGTGTCGACGATGGACGCCATCGTCCAGGTCGGCCGGCACCCGCAGACGTCGAACAAGAAGCGCCGGAGCATCTCCTGGCCGCCCGGCGTGTGCGCGACCTCCGGGTGGAACTGGACACCGTGGATCCGCCGCGACGTGTCCTCGAGCACCGCGACGGCGACGTCCGCCGTGCGACCCGTCACCGTGAAGCCGGCCGGGGCCCGCACGATCGAATCGAAATGGCTCATCCAGACCGGTTGGTCCCCGTTGAGCAGCGCGCTCGGCCTCGCCAGTCGTCTCCAGCTCCGTCCGGCCGTACTCGCCCCGGCCGGTGGGTGCCACCTCGCCACCGAGCTGCTGCGCCAGGAGCTGGGCGCCGTAGCAGATGCCCAGGACGGGCAGGCCCAGCGCGTACACGCCAGGGTCGATGACAGGCGCACCCGGTACGTGCACGCTCTTGGGTCCACCGCTGAAGATGACGCCCTCGGGCGCCCGCTCGGCCAGCTCACGGGCGGTGATCGAGTGCGGGACGATCTCCGAGTAGACGCCCGCCTCACGCACCCGGCGGGCGATGAGCTGGGCGTACTGCGCGCCGAAGTCGACGACGAGGACGGTGTCGAAGCCGGGCTCCACCCGTCAGTGACCCATGCCCACCCGTTGCGCCCGCTGGAGCGCCTTGCCCTCCGTCTGCAGTGCGGGGGCCACCATGACCTCGGCCTTCTGGAACTCCTTGAGCGTCTGGTACCCGCACGTTGCCATCGAGGTCCGGAGAGCCCCGAACAGGTTCATGCGACCGTCGTTCTCGTGGGCCGGCCCGATCAGGATCTCCTCCAGCGTCCCGCGCACCTGGGTGCGCACGCGCGCGCCGCGGGGCAGCGTCGGATGGAAGGTCGCCATGCCCCAGTGGTACCCGCGCCCCGGCGCCTCGGCCGCGGCCGCCAGCGGCGAACCGATCATCACCGCGTCGGCCCCGCACACGATGGCCTTGGCGATGTCGCCGCCCGTGGCCATGCCACCGTCGGCGATGACGTGCACGTAGACGCCGGTCTCGTCCAGGTGGCGCATGCGTGCCGCCCGGGCGTCGGCGATGGCCGTGGCCTGGGGAACACCGATGCCGAGCACGCCGCGAGTGGTGCAGGCGTGGCCCGGCCCGACACCGACGAGCACGCCCACCGCGCCCGTGCGCATCAGGTGGAGCGCCGCCTGGTAGCTGGCGCAGCCGCCGACGATGACCGGCATCTCGAACTGGCGGATGACCCGAAGCAGGTTGAGGGGCTCCCGGTTCTTGGACACGTGCTCGGCGGACACGACGGTCCCCTGGATGACCAGTACGTCGAGCTCGCCGGCGACGATGGCCGGCAGCAGCTGCTCTGTCCGCTGCGGGGTGACGGAGGCCGCCGCCACCATCCCGGCGTCACGGACCTGGCGGATCCGCTCGGTCACCAGCTCGGGGACGATCGGCTCCTGGTAGATCTCCTGCATCCGGCGGGTGGCCTTGTCGTCGTCGAGCTGGGCGATCTCCTCGAGCAACGAGTCAGGGTCCTCGTACCGGCTCCACAGGCCCTCGAGGTTGAGCACCCCGAGCCCGCCGAGTCGACCGATCTCGATGGCCGTCGTCGGCGAGACGACCCCGTCCATGGCCGACGCGAGCAGCGGCAGCTCGAAGCGCACACCATCCAGCTCCCAGGAGATGTCGACGTCCTCGGGGTCCCGGGTGCGCCGGCTCGGCACGATGGCGATGTCGTCGAACCCGTAGGCCCGCCGCCCGGACTTGCCCAAACCGATCTCCACCTCAGCCATGGAGCGATGGTAACGAGGTCTACGGTGGATCAGGTGGTCCGCCGCGCCGTCGTCGCGTTCTCGCTGGCTGCGGCCCTGGTGGTGGGGCCGGCGGGCGCCGCGATGGCGCAATCGACCACGACTCTGCCGGTCGACCAGGGCGATCGCTCCGTGATCCCGGCGCCGAACAGCGGTGAGGAGCCGTCCGAGTCCGGCGACCGAGGCGGCTGGGCCCAGCTCACGCTGTTCGGGATCATGGCCGCCGGGTCCGCCGTGATCTTCGGTCGTGTGCTGTGGGCCGGCCACCAGAAGAGCCGCGCCGGCAAAGTGCCCTGAAAACGTTCGATGACCTCGATCCGAGCTCGCACCCGGCCGGATCGAGGCCATCGATTGGGCTTGTCATGATGTGCCGCGACGTCGCAGCGTCACCGACCACCCATCGCGTCCAAGAGGTGCTCTTGATCCGGTGCAATGCCGGTCGAGGTTGGGAGCGCCCGGTGTGAGCGGTGGACGGCGACACATCGGCGTCGCCGCGGTGTCAGCCCGGTGGAGTTTCCCCTTCGGTGCTCACGCCTGTGACCACGGGTCGTACCTCCTCCAAACCGGCCGGAGCCCGAGGGCCTCCGGCAGCTGCTTGGTGCTCCGAGCCTGCACCCTCGCGCCCGCGAAATCAAGACCTTGACACGGGGCCAGAACGGCGCGCGGCGAGCAGGTCCGCCGACATCATCCGCACCCCGCTGACCAGCGCGTGCGGTGCCTCCCAGGGCACGAAGTGACCGCAGTCGCGCAGCAGGAACGGTCCGACGTGGTGCTCGAACACCGCGGCGGCCATGAGGTCGAAGTCCGGATACAGGACGTGGTCCGAGGGCCCGAAGAGGATCAGGGTGGGGGTCCGCTCGTTCCTGGCCAGGAGCGGCGGCTCGCTGCGCGCCGCCGGGTCGAAGACGCTCTCGTACCCGCCGAAGCTGGCCCGCAGCGACGCCGCGGACGCGAACGGCTCGGTGTGGAAGTCGACCGCTTCTGCGAAGGCGCCCGGATGGGCCCAGAAGCGGCTCGTGTAGAAGGTGGCGATGTACCGGCGGCGCTGCTCCGGCGACGCCAGCTCCGCGGCCAGGGCGTCGGCGTCGGTGCCCTGGCGGATGAAGTAGTCAGCCGCTTCCGCGGCTGGTCGCGAGCGGAGCCCGGCCATGCGCGCCTTGTCGTACGGCAGTGGCGAGTTGAAGAGCACCATGCGCTCCACCCAGTCCGGGTGCCGCAACGCAAGGTCCTGGATCACGGGGCCACCCAGGTCACCGCCGACCAGCACGACGCTCTCGTGGCCGAGGTGGTCGTGCACCAGGGCGTAGAGGTCGTGGCTGTGAGCAGGCACGTCGTGGAAGCCGTCCGGCCCCAGTTCGCTCTCCCCGAAGCCCCGCAGGTCGGGGACGATCACCTCGAAGCCGGCCTCAGCCAGCGGCTCGATCACGCGCCAGAAGATCCGCTTCGTCTCCGGCCAGCCGTGCACGCAGACGAGCGGGACCCCACCGACGCCTTCATGGACGTAGGCCTGGCGGAAGCCGCGCGGCGCGGCGAGCCGCGTGGCGAACCGGGCCGGATCGATGTCTGCCTGGGTGTGCTGGACCACGCGGCGGACGGTACCCCGCTCGTAGGCTGCCCCGTCGTGCCCGAGCCGCTCCACGCCAGCGCGACCGCGCTCCTGGAGGCATGGCACGCGCCCAGCCCCGCCCAGGACGACCTCCGCCACCAGATCCTCGAGCACCTGGCCACCCACGAGGACGCCATGTGGCGCACCTGCCCGACCGGGCACCTGACCGGCAGCGTCCTCATCGTCGACGCCGATCGCCGGCACGCCCTGTTCACGCTCCACCCCAAGATCGGGCGTTGGTTGCAGCTCGGTGGGCATTGCGAGGACGGCGACGCGGACCTGGCCGCGACAGCCTGGCGAGAGGCCGTCGAGGAGAGCGGCATCGACGGGCTGGTGCTGCAGCCGGGACCGGTGGACGTCGACATCCACCCGCTCGACTGCCCGAGGGGCCATCCGAACCGCCACCTCGACGTGCGCTGGCTGGCCGTCGCCCCGCCGGGTGCGGTCGAGCGCCCGAGCGAGGAATCACCCCACCTGTGCTGGTTCCCGCTCGACGCGCCGCCCGACGACGCCGACGACAGCACCCTGCGGCTGGTGCGACTGGCCCGGCAGCTGACGAGGTCATCCGTCACCTGAGGTATCTCCGCCCGAGCAGGTGCGCTCTGGTCCCCCATCGAGGCCCAGACAGGATCACCGCCGTCGCGAGCCGCCACCTCGGGCGGAACGCTGGCGAAGTTCACGGTCGGCTTCGGGCTGTCCGCCATCGGCCAGTCGATGGGCACGGTGGCCATCCTGGTCGTCGTCCACGAGCGCACGGGCTCTGTCGCGTGGGTCGGCCTGGCCGCGGCCGCTCGGCTCCTGCCGTACCTGCTCGTCTCCCCGTTCGCCGGCGCACTCGCTGACCGGGTCGATCGGCGCCGCCTGTTCCTGGGCTCGCTCCTGAGCCGCAGCCTGCTGGCCGCGGTCCTCGCCGCCGCCGTCGCCTTCCAGCCCGCGACCGCCACACTCATCGTCCTCTCCTTCGCCTTCACCGCCTGCGGCACGCCCTGCTTCCCGGCCGCCCTGGCCTCGCTGCCGCACCTCACCCGCGGCCGTGACCTCGACCGGCCCACCGCGATCATGAGCACGGTCGAGACCGGCGGCTACCTGGCGGCGCCGGCCATCGGCGGTGTGGCACTCGTGGCCACGTCACCGGCGGTCGTGCTGCTGATCAACGCCGCTGTCCTCGCCGCGGGCACGATCTTCATCCCGCGCCTCGGGCGCCCGGAGCCCTCCGGCCCCGCCGAGGGCCTGGTGGACGGGGTGGCCCGCGGCGTGCGATTGGTCGCCGACCGGCCGCCCGTGCGCGCCGCCCTGCTCAGCGTGGTCCTCGTCTCGCTGATGGGCGGTGCCGTGTCGGTGCTCGTTGTGCCGATGGCCACCGACCAGCTCGGGTCCGATTCAGCCGGGACCGGCATGCTCGTCGCCGCCCTGGGCGGCGGCGCCCTGCTCGGCGCAGGCTTGGCGGCGTGGCGGACGACGTGGTCGCCGGCGGCCAGCCTGGCCATGGCCGGCGGTCCGCTCGTCCTCGCCGCGCCCGTGGCGAAGGCCGGCCTCGTGGTCGTCCTGCTCGTCGTGGCCGGCGCCGCAGCCGCGCTGTTCGAGGTGATCATGGTCACCCGCATCCGCGAGCTCACGCCGGAGCACCTGGTGGCCCGGGTCTTCGGCTTGTTCGACGCCGCCGTGGTCGGTGCCGAGGTGGCAGGCGCTCTCGTGGCACCGCTGGTGCTCGGCTTGGTCGGCCTCGGGGCCACCCTGGTGGTGACAGGCATCGCGGTGCCTGTCGTCGCGCTGTCAGCCCTCCGGCGGGTCCGGGGCGCTTCGTTACGCTCGGCGGCATGACGCCCGAGGAGTTCCGCAAGCAGGGCTACGCGCTCGTCGACTGGATCACCGACTACCTGGAAGGGATCGAGCGCCATCCTGTGGCGTCGCCCTTCGAGCCCGGATGGGTGCGCAGCCAGCTCCCGGCGGCGCCGCCGACCGAGCCGGAGTCGTTCGACGCCGTGCTGGCCGACCTCGACCGCGTGATCGTGCCTGGACTCACGCAGTGGCAGCACCCGAGCTTCTTCGCCTACTTCCCGGCCAACACCAGCTACCCGGCGATCCTCGGCGATCTCGCGGCCTCGGGGCTCGGGGTGAATGGCATGTCGTGGGCCACCAGCCCGGCCTGCACGGAGCTCGAGACGCTGATGCTCGACTGGATGGTGGACCTGCTCGGCCTCCCCGACAGGTTCCGCTCGACCGGCGCCGGAGGAGGAGTGATCCAGGGGTCGGCGTCGGAGGCCACGTTGTGCGCCATCCTGGCCGCTCGCGAACGGGTCACCGCCGGCGCCGGCAACCGGGCCGGCGCGCCTGGCGATCTGGTCGCCTACGCGACGTCCCAGGCGCACTCGTCGATCGAGAAGGGGATCCGGGTCGCCGGTATCGGCAGCGAGAACCTCAGGATGGTCGCCCACGACGAGCGCTTCGCCATGCGACCGGCGGCCCTGGAGGCGGCCATCGCCGAGGACCGGGCCGCCGGGCGGCGCCCGTTCTTCGTCTGCGCGACGGCAGGCACGACATCGACGACCGCGTTCGATCCCGTGCCCGAGTTGGCCGCCATCTGCCGGCGGGAGGGGCTCTGGCTCCACGTCGACGGCGCCATGAGCGGGATCGCCGCGCTCCGGCCCGAGCTGCGATGGGTCAACGACGGGCTGGACGAGGTCGACTCCTACTGCACGAACCCCCACAAGTGGATGGGGGTGAACTTCGACTGCGACCTGTTCTGGGTGGCCGACCGGTCCGCGCTCCTGGCCGCGCTGTCGATCCTGCCCGAGTACCTGCGCACGGCGGCGGGCGAGGCGGGCGCGGTGATCGACTACCGCGACTGGCAGATCCCCCTGGGCCGGCGGTTCCGGTCGCTGAAGCTGTGGTTCACGCTGCGCACCGACGGCGTGGCGGCGATCCAGGCCATGATCGGCGACCACGTGTCCTGGAGCCAGGAGCTGGCCGGTTGGGTGGAGGCCGACGAGCGGTTCGAACTGGTCGCTCCCCACCCGCTGAACCTGGTGTGCCTGGCCCTCGAGGCCGGCAACCCCAAGGCCGGCAACCTCAGCCACCGACGCGCTCATCGAGGCCGCCAACTCGACCGGGCGGGCGCTGTTCACGCGGTCGTCGGTCGACGGGCGTTCCATCCTGCGCTTCTCCGTGGGCGGGCGGCTCACCCAGCGCCGGCACGTGCAGGCCGGCTGGCAGCTCCTTCAGGACGCTGGCCAGCGACTTGATGTAGGACACCGTCTCCAGCCCCTCGCAGAGCTCCTCGTCCGGCCCGGCCAGCTCGTACCCGAGCGCGGCGGCCAGCCCTCGCGACGCCACGTTGTCGACGGCGATGCGCAGCCGTGCCGAGCGGACGCCGAGCTCGGCGGCGGCATGCCGCTCGAGCGCGGTGACGGCCGCCGACGCCACTCCCTCGCGGCGGGCGTGGCGGTCCACCCAGTAGCCCAGCTCGGCCTGCCCGTCGGCGTCGACCATCTTGAGGCTGGCGGCCCCGACCAGCTCGCCGCTCTCGGTCTTCGCCACGACGACGTCCAGGGCGACGCCGGTCTCGCACCGCGTCGCGGCCTGCTTCACCCACTCGACGGCGTGGGCCGGGCGGTACGGCACCGGCACCATCGTGAAGCGCTGGATGTCCGGGTCCTGGCAGGCATGGAAGATCCACGACACGTCCTCCGCCGTCGGCAGGCGGAGGGTGAACGGCCCCTGCTCGAGCACCACAGGCCTCATCACAGGCCTCATGGCGTGACGCCGAGCACGACGGAGAGGAGCTCGACCAGGATGCGGGCGGTCGCGCCCCAGATGGTCTCGTCGACCAGCTCGAAGAAGTAGATGGGGCGCTCCATCGAGCCCTCACCCCAGCGTTCCTCCCTGAACACCTCGGGCCCGGTCAGCTCCGCGAGCGGCACGTGCAGGATGCGCTCCACCTCGGCGGCGGCCGGGCGCAGCTCGGGACGTCCGTGCAGCCGGCCGACGACAGGCACGATGTGGCTGAGGCTCACCACCGTGGCCAGGGTGGACAGCCGGCCGACCAGCTCGACGGCCGCGGGGTCCAGTGCCACCTCCTCGTGAGCCTCGCGGAGCGCTCCCTGCTCGGGGGTCTCCCCGTCGTCGAGACGACCCCCCGGGAAGCTGATCTCGCCGCGGTGGCGGCGCAGGTCGCGCGAGCGGCGGGTGAGCACCACCTCGGTCCCCTGCGGGCCGTCGTGGAGGGCGAGCAGCACCGCGGACGGCCGGGCGTTCGGGAACGACGGCGCGTCCTCGAGGCCGGGCAGGGACGGGTGGGGCGCCCCGCTCCTGGCCGCGACGGCCCTGACCACGGCGTCCAGCGCGAATGGGCCCGCGTCGGCCGGGGCCGCCCACGGCGCCGGTCCGCCCGCCCGCCATCCCTCGGGGCGGGGGATGACCTGCCCGCCACCGCGGCGGTCGCCAGTGCTCACCCCGCCGGCCGGTCCGCCCCTGCCAGCTGGCGCAGCAGCTCGGGCATCCCTGCGGTCTTCAGGTTGGCCATCACCCGGCCGGGCGGCGTCTCCCCGCGCTCCCACTCCTCCCAGTAGCCGAGCAGCTTGGCGGGATCGGGCACAGGGGTCTCCATGCGCGCCATGCTAAGGCCGGCTCAACCAGGCGGCCCGGTTCGCCGATCCCGGTAGGCCTTCACACTTCGGCCGACCACCCTTCCGGCGGAACGCCCGATGTCCTCAGCCACGTCACCTCGGCTCCGCGGCTCGCGCACGACCTTGGGGGAGTAGTCGCTGCGCAGGATCAGCAACCCGAGCAGCGCGGCCGTGACCACCAGGACGGCGCGGCTGGTCAGATCGGCATCGGTCCACGGCAGCACGGCGAGGACGAGCGCGGTGACGGCCAGCACGATGTCCACCACACGGTGGACCGGCCGGGACACGACCTTCCAGCCGGCGGCGGGACCGTCGGTCACCGCCGCCGAGACGAGGATGGCCGCGCCGAGGAGGACCGGTGCGATGGCCTGGCTCCCCTGCACCGCTTGGGCGATGAGCCCCAACCCGAGCACGTACTCGGCGATTTGGTGGATCGAGAAGGACATGCCCCGCACGGAGCCAGTCTGCACGCGAAACGGGCCCGGCCGTCCAGCGGCCGGGCCCGTTCTCGCTGACTGGCGGCCTCGGTGGGCCGACGGATCAGCGTGGGATCACATCATCCCCATGCCGCCCATGCCACCCATGCCTCCGCCGCCCGGCATGGCCGGCGGTCCGGCCTTCTCCGGCTTGTCGGCCACGAGGCATTCGGTGGTCAGGACGAGGGCGGCGATCGAGGCCGCGTTCTGCAGCGCGGCCCGGGTGACCTTGGCCGGGTCGATGACGCCGGCCTTGAACAGGTCCTCCAGATCGCCGGTGAGGGCGTTCAGCCCGACGGCGCCGGTCTCGGCCTCTACCTGACGCACCAGCACCTCGCCGGACAGGCCGGCGTTCTCGGCGATGAGGCGGGTGGGAGCGTCGAGCGCGGACCACACGGTCTGGGCGCCGGTGGCCTCGTCGCCGCTGAGGCTGCTGACCACCGACGGCCACGGCATCCCGGCTGCGCAGCAGCGCGGTGCCGCCGCCGGCGACCACGCCCTCCTCGATGGCGGCCCGGGTGGCCGACAGCGCGTCCTCGATGCGGTGCTTCTTCTCCTTGAGCTCCACCTCGGTCGCGGCGCCCACCTTGATGACCGCGACGCCGCCGGACAGCTTGGCCAGCCGCTCCTGCAGCTTCTCCCGGTCCCAGTCCGAATCGGTGTTCTCGATCTCGGCCTTGATCTGGTTGATGCGGCCGTGCACGTCGGACGTCTCGCCACCGCCGTCGACGATGGTCGTGTTGTCCTTGGTGATGATCACCCGCTTGGCGCTGCCGAGGAGGTCCAGCGTGGCGTTCTCCAGCTTGAGACCGACCTCTTCGCTGATGACCTGGCCGCCGGTGAGGACCGCCATGTCCTGCAGCATCGCCTTGCGGCGGTCGCCGAAGCCGGGAGCCTTGACCGAAGCCGAGTTGAACGTGCCCCGGATCTTGTTGACGACGAGCGTGGCCAGGGCCTCGCCCTCGACATCCTCGGCGACGATCAGCAGCGGGCGTCCGCCCTGCATGACCTTCTCCAGCAGCGGGAGGAGCGTCTGTACCGTCGTGACCTTGGCCGAGTGCAGCAGCACGTACGGGTTGTCCAGCACGGCTTCCTGCCGCTCCGGATCGGTCACGAAGTACGGCGACAGGTAGCCCTTGTCGAACTGCATGCCCTCGGTGAACTCGAGCTCCATGCCGAACGTGTTGGACTCCTCGACCGTCACCACGCCGTCCTTGCCGACCTTGTCGATGGCGTTGGCGATGACGTCGCCGATGGCCGGATCGGCGGCCGAGATGGAAGCGACCTGGGCGATCTCGGCCTTGTCCTCGACTTCCTTGGCCTGGTCCTTGATGGCCTCCACGGCGGCGGCGACGGCCTTCTCGATGCCCCGCTTGAGCCCGGTCGGGCTGGCGCCCGCGGTCACGTTGCGCAGGCCGCTGTGCACGAGGGCCTGGGCCAGGACGGTCGCCGTCGTGGTGCCGTCACCCGCCACGTCGTTGGTCTTGGTGGCGACCTCCTTCACCAGCTGGGCACCCATGTTCTCGAACGGGTCCTCCAACTCCACCTCCTTGGCGATGGACACGCCGTCGTTGGTGATGGTGGGAGCGCCCCACTTCTTGTCGAGCACCACGTTGCGGCCCTTCGGGCCCAGGGTGACCTTGACCGTGTCGGCCAGCTTGTTCACCCCGGTCTCGAGGGCGCGGCGGGCGTCTTCGTCGAACTTGAGCAGCTTGGACATCCGGTCAGCCGCTCACTTGCTCACGATGGCGAGGACGTCGCGGCTGGAGAGGATCAGCAGGTCATCGCCGTCGACGGTGATCTCGGTGCCGCCGTACTTGGAGTACACGACGGTGTCGCCGACCTTCACGTCGAGGGGGATCAGATCGCCCGACTGCTCGGAGCGGCGGCCGGGGCCGACGGCCAGGACGCTGCCCTGCTGGGGCTTCTCCTTGGCGGTGTCGGGGATGACGAGACCGGACGCGGTGCGCTCCTCGGCCTCGTTCGCCTTGACGACGATGCGGTCATCGAGCGGCTTCAGGTTCATTGGTGCGGGCCTCCATTGGCAGTAGCACGGCATTAGCACTCTGGCTGGGCGAGTGCTAAGGCTACGCGATCGCGCCGGCCGTTAGCAACCGCAGGTCGGGAGTGCTAACGACAGCGGAGGCCGCCCCGCTGGGGGCGGCCTCCGTGTGGGGGGAGCGTCGGGGGAGCTTTGGCGCAGTGCCGGGCGCTACTTGATGAGCGTGCCGTCGCCGGCGACCACGAACCAGTTGCCACCGCTGCCCTGGCCGTTCACGTCGCCCGGGCCGGCGTCGCCGCTGAAGGTGTAGAGCGGCCACTTGCCCATCTTGAGCTGCTTGGTGCCGTCCGGCCGGTCGACGGTCGAGAACAGCGCCTGGTCGAGACCCTCGACGGCGGGCTCGCCCTCGACGATCACGGGCGGCCAGGCGTTGGCGCAGGCGTCGACGCACGTCGGCGTCCCGTCCTCGTCCTTGGTGAAGCCGTAGAGGGTGCGGCCGGAGCCGTCGACCACGATCACGCCGAGCGGCGATTCCGCCACCCGGGCCAGATGGCGGGGGCGGGGGCGACCGGCGCAGCCGTCGTGGGGGCGGGCGCGGGGGCAGCCGTCGGCCCGGCGGCCGTCAGGACCTGCGCCTTCGGGTCGACGACGAACCACACGTTGCCGCTGCCCTGGCCGTTCACGTCGCCCGGACGGGCGTCGCCCGAGAAGTAGTACAGCGGGAACTGCCCGGCCGTCAGCTGCAGGGTGCCGTCGTCGCGGGTGACCGTGCTGAAGACGCCGGCGTCGAGGCCGGGGGCCACGGTCCAGGTCGCGGCGACGCGCAGCGGCGGCCACGCCTCGGCGCAGGTGCCGGTGCAGGTGCTCTGGGCCTGCGTGTCGTTGGTGAACGCGTAGAGGGTCCGTCCTTCCGGATCGACGAGGATCTGGCCGAGCGGGGACGTCGCGGCCTTCACGGACACGGTCTCGCCCTCCACGGCCGGGGCAGCCGATGAGGCGACGGCGGTCGGTGGAGGCGGGGCCGGCGAGCCGGCGGAGGGGCTGGGGTCGTCGCTGCCGCAGGCGGTCAGCGCGAGGCCGGCAGCAGCGGCCAGCGAGGCGAGGATTCGGGTCTTGGACACGGTGGTCTCCTTGGGGTGGGTGTTCGGGATGGTTCGGGATCAGGCCACGACGAGCTGGCCGCTCATCGAGGGGTGGATGGTGCAGACGATCCGGTAGGTGCCGGGCGTCGCCGGGGCGATGAAGGAGATCGCGGTGGCCGTCGCGATGGGGCCGCTGTCGAAGGCGCCGTCGACGGCCGTGACGGTGTGCGGTTCGGCGTCGCGGTTCGCGGCGACGACCGTCGCGCCAGGGGTCACTGGCGTGCTGGCGAAGGCGAAGCCGCTGATCTCGATCTGGGTCGCGGCTCCGGCGGCACCACCTGCTGATGGCGGGACCGGCGCGGCGGAGGATCCCGGCGAGGAGCCGTCGTTCAGCAGGAGGGCGCCGGCCACGAACAGGCCTGCCCCGGCGATCACGACGAGCGATCCGGTGAGCTTCATGGCCGACCGTACGGGCGGGTGTCGCGGACCGGTTCTCGACGAACGGTGAGCCATGTGCCACACGAACCGCATCGGCGCGTGCCACGTAACCACGCTTGTGAACGCCACCGCGGCCGCCCTGCCCGAGACCCCCTCCACCCCCCGCTCGGCCGCCGCGCTCATCCCCCCGGCGCTGGCCGGCGGCGCGGTGGCGCTCGCCCTCGGGACCTACGGCCGGGTCCACGACGGCACGGGAGAGCGCATCCTGGACCTCGGGTTCCCGTCGCTCGGGGCCATGAAGTCGTGGCTGGCGACGGTCGTTCTCGCGCTCGCCCTGATCCAGGTGGCCTCCGCGCTGGCCATGTACGGCCGCCTGCCGGGGCTGCGCACGACCCCGCGGTGGGTGCCGTTCGCCCATCGCTGGACGGGCACGGCAGCCTTCCTGATCTCGCTGCCGGTCGCGTACCACTGCCTCTGGTCGCTGGGCTTCGAGACCACCGGGGCGCGCCAGCTCGTCCACGGCATCGCCGGCTGCGTGTTCTACGGCGCGATCACGACCAAGCTCCTCGCGCTCCGGACCGCGCGCCTCCCGCGCTGGGCCCTGCCCGTCGTCGGCGGCTCACTGTTCGCCGCGCTCGCGGTGCTGTGGCTGACGTCCGCGCTGTGGTTCTTCACCACCGTGGACTTCCCCGCCCTGCCCTGACGAGGCGGACGCTTCCGGGGCCGCCGTCCGGAAGCGCGAGAGCGGGGCACCGGCCTGGGTGAGCAGGTCGCTCACCACGGCCAGGGGAAGGCCGATCACGTTGCTGGGACTGCCCTCGACGGACGCCACGAACAGCCCGCCGGCCTCCTGCAGAGCGTACGCGCCCGCCTTGTCGAGCGGCTCGCCCGTGCCGACGTACCAACCGATGTCGTCCTCGGTGAGCTCGACCATCGTCACGCGCGTCGTGGCGACGGCGGACAAGACGCGATCGCCGGCGTGCACGGCCACGGCGGTGTGGACGGCGTGGCTGCGTCCGGACAGGGCCCGCAGCATGCGTCGCGCGTCGTCGGCGTCGACGGGCTTGCCGAAGATCTGCTGCCCGAGGGCGACCGTCGTGTCCGCCGCCAGCACCACATCGTCGGTGCTGGCTCCCGCAGCCTGCACGGCCGCGGCCTTCGCGCGGGCCAGCCGCTCGACGTAGGCGACGGGCTCCTCATCTTCCGCCGGCGTCTCGTCGATGTCGGGCGCCATGGCCGTGAACTCGACACCGATCGACCGCAGGAGCTGGTGGCGCCGCGGCGAGCCCGAGGCGAGGACCAGCCTGCGGGCAGCCGACGTCACCCTCCCGAGACCAGGGCGTCGGCCTCGCGCGGCAGCGGCGTGAGATCGTCGGGGTCATCGAGCCAGCCGTGCGGGAGGTGGACCGGTCGGGGCCCGTTGGTGTGACCACGATGGGCCCGCAGGCCTCCCGGGACCACCTCGAGGGCGGGATCGAGCGTCGCCAGGAGGTCGTCCAGCTCGTCGAGGCTGCTCACGGCGGCCAACCGCCGCCGCACCTGCGGGCCCACGGGGTAGCCGGTCAGGTACCAGCCCGTGTGCTTGCGGAAGTCCCTCAGACCGCCATCCTCGCCGAGCCAGTCGGCCAGCAGGCGGGCGTGCTCCGCCATCACCGTGACCACCCGGCCGAGCCGCGGAGCCGGCGCGGGCTCGCGGCCCGCGAACACCGCCTGCAGCTCGCCGAACAGCCACGGCCGTCCCAGGCAACCACGGCCGACGACCACGCCGTCGCACCCCGTGCTGGACACCATCGCCAGCGCGTCCGCCGCCTCCCAGATGTCGCCGTTGCCGAGCACGGGAATGCTCGTCACCGCAGCCTTGAGCTCGCCGATGGCGTCCCATCTCGCCGCCCCGGAGTAGAGCTGCTCGGCCGTGCGGGCGTGGAGCGCCACCGCGGCCACACCTTCCTGCTCGCCGATGCGACCGGCATCGACTGCGGTCGGCACGTCGTCGCGCACCCCCATGCGGAACTTCATCGTCACGGGCACGCCGTACGGCTCCGCCGCCACCACACAGGAACGCACGATGGCGCGGAGCAGGCCTCGCTTCACCGGGAGCGCGGCTCCGCCACCGCGCCTCGTCACCTTCGGTGCCGGGCAACCGAAGTTGAGGTCGACATGATCGACCAGGTTCTCGCCGGCCAGGCGGCGGACCGCCTCGCCGAGCACGGCCGGATCCGTGCCGTAGAGCTGCAGGCTCCGGGGCTGCTCGTCGGCGGCGAAGGCGATCATGCGCATCGTCTTGGCGTTGCCCTCCACCAGGGCCCGGGCGGTGATCATCTCGCTCACGTACAGACCGCCCCCGTAGCGGCGGCAGAGCCGGCGGAAGGGTGCGTTGGTCACCCCGGCCATCGGCGCCAGCACGACCGGCGGATCGACCGTGATCGGCCCGATCGGCAGCGGTGGCAGGAGCGCGGTCACAGCGCGAGCGGGAGGTGCAGGTTGGGCACCGCGCCGGTCTCCAGCGGGCTCGGACCGTCGGACTGCAGCCGGTACCACGCCGTCGCCGCGATCATCGCTGCGTTGTCCGTGCACATGGCCGGGCTGGGAAGCAGGCAACGACGCCCGTCCCTCTCGCACGCGTCGAGCAGTTGCGTCCGCAACAACGAGTTCGCCGCCACGCCCCCGCCGAGCACCAGGCCGTTCGCGCCCACCTCTCGCGCCGCCTTCGACGCCTTGTGGACGAGGACGTCGACCACGGCCTGCTGGAAGCTGGCGGCGACGTTCTCCGTCGAGCTGTCCGGATGGGCGCGGACGTGGTTCACGACCGCGGTCTTGAGGCCGCTGAAGCTGAAGTCGAGCCCGTCGTGCAGCATCGCCCGCGGGAAGGGGATGGCGTCGGGGTCGCCGTGGATCGCCACGCGGTCGATGGCCGGACCGCCCGGGTAGCCGAGGCCCAGGAAGCGGGCCACCTTGTCGAAGGCCTCGCCCGCCGCGTCGTCGATGGTCTGGCCGAGCAGGCGGTAGACACCGTGGTCGACCATCTCGATGAGCATCGTGTGACCGCCCGACACCAGCAGCGCGACAAACGGCATCTCCAGTTCGGGCTCCTCGAGGAACGCGGCGTAGAGGTGGGCCTCGAGGTGGTTCACGGCCACGAAGGGCACCCCCCACGTCATGGCCAAAGCCTTGGCGCCGGCGACGCCGACGAGCAGCGCGCCGATCAGCCCGGGCCCCACCGTGCAACCGACGGCATCGATGCGGCTCTCCGCGACGCCCGCCTCCACCACGGCCGCCGCCACGACCGGGTTCAGGAGCTCCAGGTGGGCACGGCTGGCGATCTCCGGCACCACTCCCCCGTACGCGGCGTGCAGGTCGACCTGGCTCGACACCACGGACGAGACCACGTCGCGGCCGCCCATGACGATGGCCGCCGCCGTCTCGTCGCACGAGGTCTCGATGCCGAGCACGATGGTCGACGCGTCGACCGGACGGACCGGCGCGACGCGCAACGAGATGTCAACGGGCTCGTCGGGCGTGGTCACGTCAGCTCCCATTCGGTCGAGCCATCGAGGGCTCGCTCGATCCGCTCGAGGCGGGCGCGGTACGCCGGTTCGGCGATGTCGTGAGCCCACATGACGATGGCGTCGTCGGTGCCCTCGTAGTACCGCTTGCGCATGCCGGCCGGCGCGAAGCCGAACTGCCGGTAGAGCTGCTGGGCGCCGACGTTGCCGACGCGCACCTCGAGGGTGAGGGCCGGGGAGCCGCGGGTGATGGCGTCGCGGGCCAGGGCCAGCAGCAACCGCGAGGCGATGCCCCGGCGGCGGAAGTCGGGGTCGACGGCCACGTTCGTGATGTGCGCCGAGTCGGGGGCCACGAGGAGCCCCCCGTAGCCCACCAGACGGCGGCCGATGTGGGCGACGTAGTAGCGCCGCGCCCGCGGCACCTGGTCGATCTCGCTGGCGAAGACGCTTCCGGCCCACGGACGCGGGTACACGACGTTCTCGATCTTCAGGATGCTGCGGATGTGGCGCCGCCGCATGGGGCTGAGGCGGACGGTCACCGCACCGCGAAGCTCCTCGGGAGCACCCGGCCGCTCGGGCAGGATCTTCACCGGGCCGACTCCCGTGTCGCCCAGTTGATCTCGGCATCGGGGTGGCGCAGGTACAGAGGCTGTACCTCGGCGGGCTGCACCCACTCCTCGCGCAGTGCCTTGGCGTGGGCGAGCTGCACGAGCGGGGCGGCGCTGGGATGGGCCAGCCACTGCTCTGCGAACTCCACTCGGCGGGCACCGGCGCAGATCCGCTCCCGGTAGCGCAGGGCGCCGTCGCCGACCAGCAGCGCGTCCTCGCCCCTGGCCAGCAGATCCGCCACCAGGTCGTCCACCGGACCGACCGCCGGGCCCTCCAGGCGCTGGACCCCACCAGGGACCTGCCGGTACGAGGCGTGGTACACCTCTCCCCGCCGGGCGTCGATCACCGCGCCGATGAGCCGGTCCGCGTGGCGCAGCGGCAGGGCCAGCAGGTCGAGGCTCGTCATGGGGATCACCGGTACCCGGAGCGCATGGGCCATCGCCTTGGCGGTGGCGATGCCGACCCGCATGCCGGTGAAGAGCCCAGGGCCGGTGTCGACGGCGATGGCGCCGATCTCGTCGAGCGTGACGTCGGCCTGCCGGCACACGAACTCGATGGCGGGCGCCAGCAGCTCGGCGTGGCGGCGGCCGCGGGCCACCTCGAACAGGCCGAGCACGCCCTCGTGCCCGCCGATGGCGCAGCTCACCTGCGCGGTGGCCGTCTCGATGCCCAGAATCAACATGAGGGGCTCAACCCGAACATGCTCAGCACGGTCAGCCCGCCACCCAGGCCGCCAGCGCCGACTGGACTCTCGGCCACCGGGCGGTCCAGCCGTCGCCGGCGGTGGTGATCGACACCAGGCGGAGGTCGGGCTCGTCCGTGCCCACCCACTCGAGCCGCACGGTCATGAGGTCGGCGCCGAGCGCCGTCGACACCACGTCGCCCCACTCCACGAGCACCACGGCGTCATCATCGTCCAGCAGCTCGCCGAGCGCGAGGTCGGCCACTTCGGCCATGCGCTCCAGCCGGTAGAGGTCGGCGTGGTACACCCGCAGGCGGCCCTCGTAGGCGTGGACGAGGGTGAACGTCGGGCTGGTGACCGGATCCAACACGCCGAGTCCGGCCGCGAACCCCTGGGCGAAGGCCGTCTTCCCGGCCCCCATCTCGCCGGCGAGGACGATCAGGTCCCCGGGGCGGGCCAACGACGCCAGCGCCGCCGCCACCGCCTTGGTCTCGTCGACCGACGTGGCGCGCAGGGTGATCACAACGCCACGCCCGCATCGGCCAGGGCGACCTTGGCTCGCACGAAGTCGGCTCGCATCTGCCCGAGCGGTTCGGCCCCGCCGCGCAGCGCGGCCGCCGGGTGGAGCGTCGGGATGAGCACACCATGGGCGAAGGGGTAGCTGCGGCCCCGCAGGCGGGTGATGCCCTCGGTGGTCTCGAGCAGCCATTGCGCCGCGAACCGTCCCAGCGTGACGACGGCTGCCGGCCTGATGAGATCGAGCTGCTGCTGCAGGTACGGGCGGCAGGCGTCGATCTCGTCGGGCTTCGGGTCACGGTTCCCCGGCGGCCGGCACTTCACCACGTTGGCGATGTAGACGCGGTCGCGGGTGATGCCGAGCTCCTCGCGCAGGAGGCGGTCCAGGAGCTGGCCGCTGCGGCCTACGAACGGGAGGCCCTGGCGATCCTCCTGCTCGCCCGGACCCTCGCCGATGAACATCAGACCGGCCACCGGGTTCCCCATGCCGAAGACCACCTGCGTGCGGCCCTCGCTGAGGCGGCACCGCGTGCACGTCGACGCCTCGACGGCGAGCAGCTCCAGGGCGTCGGACACGCCGGACGATGCTAACGACGCCCGTGGGCTCAGGCCGGTTCGGGCTCCTCGCCCTCGTACCGGCGCGGGAGCCGCGGGCTCAGCCCCGTGACCACCTCGTAGGCGATCGTCCCCAGCCGCTCCGCCCACTCGGTGGCCGTGATCTCGTGGCCCCCCTGCACCCCGATGAGCACCGCCTCGTCGCCCGGCGCGACGAAGTCGTCGCCACAGTCGACCATGAGCTGGTCCATGGTGACGGTCCCCGCGATCGGCCGCCGCCGGCCGCCGAGCAGCACCTCGCCCGCCTGCTCTCCCAGCCGGCGGGGCACGCCGTCCGCATACCCCAACGGCAGCGTGGCGATGGTGGTCTCGCGTTCGAGCACCAAGCGGTGACCGTACGAGACCCCCTCGCCCGGGGGCACCCGCTGCACATGGCTGACGCAGGCCCGCAGCGACAGCGCCGGCTGCAGCTCGGCGCATTCGGCCGCCACCTCGGGCCCGGGCGGGATGCCGTAGACGGCGATCCCGGCCCGCACGAGGTCCCGGCGGGCGGCCGGACCCCACGCCAGCGCGCCGGCCGAGTTCGCCGCGTGGACGAGCGGCGGCGGGTAGCCGGCGGCCTGCAGCACGCCGATGGCGGCATCGAGCCGGACGAGCTGGGTGACGGTGGTCGACACCCTCGTCTCGTCGGCCCGGGCCAGGTGCGTCCACAAGCCCTCCCACCGCAGCTCCGGCCGGGCCAGCAGCGCCTGGACGAGCGGCACGAGCTCGTCCGTCCGGGCGCCCACCCGGTGCATGCCGGTGTCGACCTTCAGGTGGACGCGCACGGTCGCGCCCCCGGCCTCCCGTGCCTCGTGGGCCAGGGCCTCCAGGTAGCCGATCGAGTACGCGGTGGCCGTGAGGCGCCAGCGGACGAGCTCGTCGAGCTGGTCCTCGGGCTGCTCGGACAGGACGAGCACCGGGGCCAGGATGCCCGCCTGCCGCAACGCCACCCCCTCCTGGACGAGGGCCACGCACAGGCCCTCGGCGCCGGCCTCGAGCGCGGCGCGGGCCACGGGGGCTGCGCCGTGGCCGTATCCGTCGGCCTTGACCACCACCCAGAGGGCCGCCGGGGCAACCGTCTCGGCCAGCACGCCCACGTTGGCCGCGATGGCGCCCAGGTCCACCTCCACCCAGGCCTGGCGGCGAGGATCGGCCAGCGGCGCCGTCACAGGGACTCCAGGACGCCCGGCAGCAGCGCAGGCAGGTCCGAGGCGACCAGCCCCCGGGCCGGGCCCTGCTGCGCGGCGCGGCCGTGCAACCAGGCCGCGGCGGCCGCCGCCCTGAACGCGGGGACCTGTTGCGCGAGCAGCGCGCCCACGATTCCCGACAGCACGTCCCCGGTCCCCGCCGTGGCCAGTCGCTCGTCCCCGGCGGTCGACAGGAGGACGGCGCCGGCGGGTTCCGCCACGACCGTCGCCGGGCCCTTCAGCAGCACGACCGCTCCGGTCGCTGCGGCCAGCTCCCGCGCCGCCGAGAGCCGGTCCGCCCCCGGCTTGCGCCCGGCCAGCAGCCCGAACTCACCGTCGTGCGGCGTCAGGACCGTCGGCCCCGGCCGGTCTCGCAGGAGGGACGCGGCACCGTCGGCCGACCAGGCCAGCGCGAACAATCCGTCCCCGTCCACCACGACGGGCACCTGCCGCGGCCGCGACCAACTCGCGCACCTCGGCGGTGGTGGCGTCGCTGCGACCCAGGCCCGGCCCGACGACCAGCGCCTTGAACCGGTCGAGGTCCTTGGTCACCGTGCCGGCCCACGAGGCCGGGGGCAGCGACCGGGTCACGGCCTCCGTCGGCACGCCGGGATCGTGCTGCCCGCCCGGAGTGGAGAGGCGCACGTAGCCGGCACCGGTCCGCATCGCGGCGGCGGTGACCAGCCGGGCCGCGCCCGGACATGCCGGGCGAGCCGGCCACGACGGCCACCGCGGCGTGCCACTTGTGGGTGTCGGCGGCCCGCGGGAGCAACCAGCGCCCGACGTCCTCCGCGGTCACCAGATGCGAGCGGGCGCGACTGACATCGAGGCCGATGTCCGCCACCTCCACCTCGCCCGGGTAGACCGAACCTGGCGGCAGCAGCAGGCCCGGCTTGAGCGCGGCGAAGGTGACGGTGCGGTCGGCGTGGAGCACCCCGTCGCCGGCTTCGCCGGTCAGCCCGTCGACCCCGCTCGGGATGTCGACCGCCAGCACCCTCGCGTCGCCGGTGTCCGGAGCGTCCCACGATCCCCGGAACCCGGTGCCGTAGGCGGCATCGATGACCAGATCGGCGCCGTCGAGTCGGGCCGGGACGTCGGCCGCCTCGACGACCCGAACGGCGACGCCCCGGCGCGCCAGCCTCCGTGCCGCCGCCCGCCCGTCGTTGCCGTTGTTGCCCTTGCCGGCGATCACCACGACCCGCCGCCCGTAGGTGCCGCCCAGCATGGCGACGGCGACCCGCGCCACGGCCGCGCCGGCCCGCTCGATCAGCTCCTCCACCGGCTCCGGGGCGGCAGCGTCGATCTCGCCCATCTCGGCGGGCGTGACGACCGGGATCACGGCAGCCGCGGCCTCACATGGCGCGGCGGATGAGCCAGCGCTTGATGCGGGAGTACGGGGGATAGAGGACCGGCGGGTCGGGGCGGGTGGGCTTGGCCAGCACGGACTTCAGGTGGCTGAAGCGATCGAACCCGGCCTGGCCGTGGTACGCGCCCGTGCCGCTCTCGCCCACACCCCCGAAGGGCAGGTCGGGCACGGCGACGTGGAGCACGGCGTGGTTGATGCACACCCCTCCCGCCGACGTGCGCTCGACCACCTTGGCAGTGGCGGCATCACCGCCGAAGACGTAGAGAGCCAGCGGCTTGTCCCGCTCGTTGACGAAGGAGATGGCCTCGTCGACGTCATCGACCGCCAGCACCGGGAGCAGCGGGCCGAAGATCTCCTCCCCCATCACCGCGGCGCCGGGATCGACCCCCGCCAGCACGGTGGGAGCGATGTACCGCGCCGTCCGGTCGTGTCCACCGCCGCAAGCGAGCGTGCCGTAGCCACCGGCGTCGAGCAGGCCGACGAGGCGGGAGAAGTGGCCGTCGCTGACGATGCGGGCGAGGTCGGGACTGGATCGCGGATCGGCTCCGTACATCTGCGCGACGGCGTCGCAGAGGAGCTCCACCAGCCGCGGCTCCACCGATCGGTCGACGAGCACGTAGTCCGGTGCCACGCAGGTCTGTCCGGCGTTCAGGAACTTGGCCCAGGCGATGCGACGGGCCGCCACCGCGAGGTTGGCGTCGGCGGCGACCACGGCCGGGCTCTTGCCGCCCAGCTCCAGGGTCACCGGAGTGAGGTGCTGCGCGGCCGCGGTCATGACCACCCGGCCGACGCGCCCGTTGCCGGTGTAGAAGATGTGGTCGAAGCGCTCGGCCAGCAGCGCCGTCGTCTCCTCGACGCCGCCGGTCACCACCGCCGCCACCCGCTCGTCCAGGTAGCGGGGCACCAGCTCGGCCAGCACGGCGGCCGTGTGCGCGCTGACCTCGGACGGCTTGAGGACGACCGGATCGCCCGCCGCCAACGCCGCCGCCGCGGGCGCCAGCAGGAGCTGGATCGGGTAGTTCCAGGGGGCGATGACGAGCGCGACGCCGAGCGGTTCGGGGAGGATCCAGGCCTTGCCGGGGCGAACCACCATCGGGAGGCGCACCGGGCGCGGCTTCACCCAGCGGTCGAGGTGGTCGAGGATCTCGCTGATCTCGCGCACGGTGAAGCCGACGTCGGCTGCGTAGCCCTCGATCTCCGGCTTGCCGAGGTCGGCGGCCAGCGCACCGAGGAGTCGCTCCTCGTTCTCGACCAGCAGTCGCCGGAGCTGGCGGAGCTGGGCCTTGCGGGCCGCCACGTCCCGCAGCAGCCCTTCCTCGTGGGCCGCCCGCATCGCCTTGACCACCTCGCCCGGGCTGGGCGGGACGGTCGGTTCGGCGAGGGTGGACATCGCCCCAGGGTAGAGCCGTCAGAGCGCGCTGACCACCGCTCCCGCCGTGGTGACGGAGTGGCTGAGGGAGATCTGCCAGTCGGTGACCCCGCGTTCACCGGCCAGGACCGCGGCGGCGCCCGTGACCCGCAGCTCGGGCGCGCCGGAGTCGAGCTTCAGCACCTCGACGTCGTGGAAGGCGAAGGCGCCGAGGCCGACACCGAGCGCCTTCATCACCGCCTCCTTGGCCGCGAAGCGCACCGCCAGCGCGGGCACGGGGTCCCGGCGGGCGGCCGCCAGCGCCAACTCGTCGCCGGTGAACAGCCGCTGGCGCAGCGCGGGCTGGCGGGCCAGCACGGCCCGGAACCGCTCGATGTCGACCAGGTCGAGACCAACGCCGATCACGAGCGCCAGCCTCCCGGGACGGCTCTGCCCGCCGCGCTCATAACGCCAGAGCTCGGCCAGGTCGCTGACCGGCACCGTGAGCAGGTCGATGACCGGGATCTCGGCCAGCAGGTCGTCCCGGAACCCGCCCTCGGTCTCCGTGACCCAGTCGACCAACCGGTCGTACCGGCGGTCCCAGCCCTGCAGCACCGCCCGGGCCACCGGCGCGCTCAGGCGGTCGGCGAACACCGCGTGCACGAGGGTGATGCCGGTGCACTGCGATCCCTTGACCTCGGGCACCATCAGCACCGTGCGGCCGTCGCTGCGGCCACGGGCCACGAGGAGCTCGCGCTCCATGGCGACCCGGCGCTTCGTGCCCTGGAGGTGGGGATTGCGCTCGACCCGCGACGGGACGCTCAGCGACACGCCGCCGCGGTCGACGATCTCGATGGTGGCGGTGCTGTCCGCCGGGTCGCCTTCCACCGCGTAGCGGGTGAAACCGACCACGGACTCCACCGCCGGGTCGAGGGCGGCCAGCGAACGCAACGTCGTGTAGCCCAGCCGCTCCCGGGGCGCCCCGGCGGTCAGGACGGCCTGGACCAGGATCCGGTCCAGCAGGGCTTCGTCCGATCGCGAGATCCCGACGGTCACGGTCTTGGCCTGGTGCTTGATGGCGTCGACCGGCCGCGTCAGCTCCTCGATGGCCCGGCTCAAAGAGGAGGTGAGGTCGTCGACGAGGCCGGCGGGGGTGGCCAGCCGGCCCGACTCGCGCTCGTAGGACTCGAGCGGCGCCTCGCTGGCGATGTCCCGGAGCCGACCGACCAGCGCGACCGCCGTCGAGGCCTCCAGGTTGCCGTCGTAGGCCCCGCTGCGCAGACCGTCCGAGAACCGTTGGGCCAGCGGGATCAGCGATTCACGCAGCCCGTCGAGCAGCTCGTCCGGCGCCGGTGCGCCCGTGCCCACCGCGAGCTCGATCACCTCGCGCGCCTCGCGCAGCGGCCGGGCCAGCGCGTCGATGGCGAGCGCGGCCTCGTAGCCGAACAGGTGGCCGACCATGGCCGCGAGCACGAACGCCAGCTCGGGCTCGACGCGGGGCACGGTGATCACCGCCGGCGCGGCGCGGAACCGCTCCTCGCCCTCCGTGGCGATCACCACCGGTGCGGCCTTGTGGGCCCGGAAGATGGCGACCTCCTTGGCCACGTCGTCCGCCGTGGAGCCGACGAGGCCCGCCGCGCACACCAGGATCAGCGGCTCGGACGAGAGGTCGATGTGCTTCTTGTCCTCGGTGACGTCGCAGGCGATCGACTTGTAGCAGAGCTCGCTGAGCTTGATCCGGATCTCCTCCGCGGCCACGGTGTTCGGCCCGTTCCCGACCACCGCCCAGTACCGGCGGGAGGGGGCCAGACCGGCGGGCGGCGTCCGCGATCTCGGGCTGGAGGGCGAGCACCCGGCGCAGCGCGGCGGGCAGCTCGCGGAGCCCGGTGAGGAGCGTGTGGCGGGCCTGATCGCTGCCGCAGCCGGCCTCCTCGGTGATGGCACAGGCCAGCAGGGCACCGGCGGCCACCTGCGAGTAGAACGCCTTGGTGGAGGCGACGCTCATCTCCACGTCCCGCCCGT
Organism: uncultured Acidimicrobiales bacterium; assembly: GCA_963813375.1. Classification (GTDB taxonomy): domain Bacteria; phylum Actinomycetota; class Acidimicrobiia; order Acidimicrobiales; family Ilumatobacteraceae; genus DASTFY01. The sequence goes on from CAWEYT010000008.1 coordinate 132,789, forward strand.
CGGACGTGTAGAGCACGCCGTGGGCCTTGTCCGTGAGGTCGCTCTGGCGGCGGTTGACGATGCCGATCACGGCCGCCCCCCGGGCCCGGGCCAGGTCCACGGTGCGGTTGGTGTCGGTCGTCGTCCCGCTCTGGCTGACGGCGATGACGAGGGTGTCGTCCATGCGGGGACGCAGGTGGAAGCCGGACAGCTCCGTCGCGGTGATGGGGTCGATGTCGAGGTGGTCGCGCGACAGGCGGGCCAGCAGCGCGGCGACGGACTGGCGAGGCCACCGCGGCCGTGCCCTGGCCGATGCACAGGACCCGCCGGATGGTGCCCTTCTCCAGCCTCGACCGGACGGACGGCGGCAGGACCTGATCGCCCAGGGCCACCCGCAGCCGGCCGTCCTGCTCGACGATGTGGCCGCGCAGGGTCTTGGCGAAGCTCAGCGGCGCCTCGCGGATCTCCTTGAGCAGGAAGTGGGGGGCATCCCCGCGGTCGATGTCGCGGGTGGTGACCTCGGCCTGCACGACCTCCTCGGGGCGGACCGGCAACGGCGTCCCGTCGTAGGCCAGCCGCACGAGGCCCTCGAGCTCGCCGGCCGTTGCCGCGGTGAGCGTCAGGACCTGCCCGTTGCTCAACGGCTGGTCCGGGTGGGCCGGTGTCTCGCCGTCCATGCGGACGTAGCGGTCCGTGACCTCCACCAGACCGTACGGTTCGCTGGCCACGATCGTGAGGTCGTCGGCGAGACCGACGTACACGCCCTGCCCGCTCCCCCGGAGCGCCAGCAGCACCTGGCCGGGGTCGTCGGCGCTGGCGGCCGCGATGGCGACCGAGCCGTCGAACGTGCTGACCGTCCGCCGGAAGGCCTCCACCAGGCCGGCGCCGGCGCGCCTCCCGTGACACGAGCGCCGGGATGACCTTGGCGTCCGTCGTGATCGGCGACGGGATGGCGAGGGCCGCCCGTGCCCGCAGGTCCGCGTGGTTGTCGACGTCGCCGTTGAGGGCGGCCACGACGTACGGGCCCTCGGTGTCGACGGTGCCGTCGCCGGTGTCCTCGTCGCTGTTGACCGGGTGGGCGTTGGGCTCGGAGATGATGCCCACGCTGGCCCAGCGGGTGTGACCGAGCACGGCGAGCCGAGCGCCGGCCGCGCCGAGGGCGAGGTGGAGCAGACCGTCGTCACGGATCGCGGCCCGCAGCGCGGCCGTGTTGTCCCCGAGCTCGCCGATCTCGGCCGCCGCCTTGTAGACGAACGACAGGGCGTTGCCGGCCACCCGCACCGCGCCGGACGGGTAGAGCGGATCCTCGCCGCGGGCAGCGAGGCGGGCGGACAGCTCCGGATCGTCGAGGTCGAGTCCGTGGTCCCAGACGAAGAGGTGGAGGCCGGCCGAGTCGCGCCCACGGACCTCCAGCCGGTCGATGGCGGACAGCGCGAGCTGCACGGCGTAGAAGCCGGCCAAGGCGCTGGCGCCGCCGTCACGGCCGGCCAGAGCGGACACCGCGGCGGCCGTGCGCAGGCGGTCCCGCCGCAGTGCCCACAGCACGTCCTTGACCCTGATCGAGCGCGGCGTTCGTCTCCTCGATGTCGGCGGACTCGACAGGTCCCGACGTCGCCTGGCCGTGCTCGATGCGGGCCTCGCTGGTCGTCACGAAGGCGTCGAGCTGGTCGAGCCGGGCTTCGACGGCCAGGATCAGCGCCGGACGGTCCGCCAGCGCCAGCACGCCGGGCACGCCGCGGAGCAGCGCATCAGCCTCGGCCGCGTGGTCGGCCACGGCGTGGAGCACCATCGCGCGAGCCGCGGCCGCTCGCGCGATCCGATGCTCGCGGCCAGCGCCCCGTCCAGTGCTCCAGGACCGCGGCGTCGGTGGGAGTCGGTCGCTCCCCGGGGCGGCTGAGGATGGCGACGATCCCGCACATGGCCGGTCAGGCTACTTTCGGTCGGCCGCGGCCAGGGCGGCGGCGAGCTCGCCGGCCACCGCATCGGCCTCGTCGTGGGTGGGCGCCTCCACCATCACGCGCACGAGCGGCTCCGTCCCGCTCGGCCGCACGAGGACACGGCCTTCGTGCCCGAGACGCTCCTCGGCCGCCGCGATCTCCCTGGACACGGCCTCCATCAGCGCCAGTGGCTTCGTACCGACGCGGACGTTGACGAGGACCTGGGGCAGGCGGGTCATGGCCTCGGCGGCCAGCTCGGCCAGCGTCCGGCCCGAGCGCTGCACGACGTCGGCGAGCACGAGGCCGGTGAGGATGCCGTCACCCGTCGTGGCGAGGTGGGGGAACACGACGTGCCCGCTCTGCTCGCCTCCCATCGAGTAGCCGCCGGCCTCCAGCGCCTCGAGCACGTAGCGGTCACCCACCGCGGTCTCCACGACCTGGATCCCGGCCTTCTCCATGGCCAGCCGGAAGCCGAGGTTCGTCATGACCGTCACGACGACGGTGTGGTCCCGGAGCAGCCCCCTGCGCTCGAGGTCGAGCGCGCAGATGGCGATGATGTGGTCGCCGTCGACGATGGCGCCGGTGTGGTCGACGGCGATCAGCCGGTCACCGTCGCCGTCGAAGGCCAGGCCGAGCTCGAACGCGCCGGCCCGGACGGCCTCGGCCAGGGCCTCAGGATGCGTGGCGCCGCAGCGGTCGTTGATGTTGGAACCATCGGGAGCGGCCGCCCGCACGACCACCCGCGCCCCGAGCCGGTCGAACACCTCCGGCGCGACCGCGCTGGTGGCCCCGTTGGCGCAGTCGAGCGCGATGTCCAGGCCGGTCAGGGTCCCGAGGTCCGGGAACAGGCCCACGAGGTGATCCACGTAGGCCCGCACGCCGTCGGCGTCCGAGCGGATCACACCGACGCCCGTGCCGCTCGGCCGGGCTCCCACGTCGCCGGCGAGCTCGCGCTCGAGCTCGGTCTCGATGGCCTCCTCCACGTCGTCGGGCAGCTTGCGGCCACCCGGCGCGAACAGCTTGATGCCGTTGTCGGCGAAGTGGTTGTGCGACGCGGAGATGACCGCGCCGATGCCGCCGCCCGCCTCGGACAGATGGGCCACCGCCGGCGTCGGCACGACGCCGACCAGGTCGACGGTGCAGCCCGCCGAGGCGAAGCCGGCCGCCAGCGCGCCTTCGATCATCGGGCCCGAGCGGCGGGGATCCCGGCCGATGACGGCCCGGTCGGCGGCCAGGACGCGCGCCGCCGCCCGCCCGAGGACGAGCGCGAGCTCTGGCGTCAGCTCAGCGTTGGCGACACCGCGGACCCCGTCCGTGCCGAACCGCAGGGCCACCTCGATGCCTTCGTGGCCGGGCCTGCGGATCAGCGCTTGGAGTACTGCGGCGCCTTGCGGGCCTTCTTGAGGCCGGCCTTCTTGCTCTCCTTCTCCCGCGGATCACGGGTGAGGAGGCCGGCCCGCTTGAGGGTGGCCCGCATCTCGGGATCCAGGTCGCACAGCGCGCGGGCGATGCCCATGCGCAGCGCGCCGGCCTGGCCGCTGATCCCGCCACCGTCGAGGGTGGCGTCGACGTCGTAGGTCTCCTCGGTGCTCGTGACCCGCAGCGCCTCGGACGAGAGCATCCGGTGGGTGGCCACCGGGAAGTAGTCCTCGAAGGGCCGGCGGTTCACGGTGATGGCGCCGGTGCCGGGGCGCAGGCGCACGCGGGCGACGGCCTCCTTGCGGCGTCCGGTGGTCTGCGTGAGGGGCTTGGTCACGTTCGATCCTCTCCGGCGCTCAGCGCGCCGCGCGCTTCTGTCCGGCCCGGCGGGCGGTGGCCTGGGGCAGCTCCCGCGGCACGGGACCCTGTGCGGCGTGCGGGTGCTCGGGCCCGGCGTACACCTTGAGCTTCTTCAGCATCTGCCGGCCGAGCGGGCCCTTGGGCAGCATGCCCCGCACCGAGCGCCGGATGGCCTCCTCGGGCTTGCGGGCCAGCAGGTCGGCGTAGCTCTCCTGCTTCAGGCCGCCCGGGTAGCCGGAGTAGCGGTACACGTGCTCCCGCTCGGCCTTGCCCGCCGTGAGCACCACCTTGCTGGCGTTGACGATGATGACGTGGTCCCCGGTGTCCAGGTGGGGAGCGAAGACCGGCTTGTGCTTGCCCCGCAGCAGGCGGGCGGTCTCTGTGCACAGGCGACCGAGCACGAGGCCGTCAGCGTCGATGACGTGCCAGGACCGCGTGATCTCACTGGCTTTGGGGGAGTACGTGCGCATCAGGACTTCCTTCAGGGGAACCGAGAAAGGATACGGGCCGATCGGCCCCGCGGCAAACAGCGGGCCCTCCCCCTCGAGTCAATAACCGACCTCCCAGAGGCACAGGCCGTCGGGCGGCGCGAGCTGGCCCGCCGTGGACCGGTCCCGGGCTCGCAGCGTGTCGAGGATCGAGCCCGCCGACCGCCGTCCCAGCCCCACCTCGACCAGCGTGCCGACGATGGACCGGACCATCTGGTGGCAGAAGGCGTTGGCCACGATCTCGAAGCGCAGCAGCCGGCCGGGCACGTCGCCCACGTCGTCCCACCTCGCAGAGATCACCCGGCGCACCAGGGTCGCCGGGGGCTCGCCCTCCGGTCGCTTGGGCCGGCGGCAGAACGAGGAGAAGTCGTGCTCTCCGACGAAGGGATCGCAGGCCAGGCGCATGAGCCGCAGGTCGAGTGGCCGGTCGACGTGCCAGGTCGTGCCGGCCAGGAAGGGATCGGGCACGGGGTCGTTGAGCACGGTGTAGCGGTAGCGCCGCCAGCGGGCCGAGAACCGGGCGTCGAAGTCGGGGGCGGCCCACTCCGCCGAGCGCACCACCACCGCCGGGCCGCACAGCGCGTTGACGCTTCGACGCAGCGCGTCGAGGTCGAGCGGGGCTTCGTGCTGCTCGTCCGGCACGTCGAGGCTGACGACCTGTCCCCAGGCGTGGACGCCGGTGTCCGTGCGACCGGCGGCGGTCAGCACCACGGGATGGCCGAGCACGGTGCCGAGGGCCTCGCCGAGCGAGCCGGCGACCGTCGCCACCCCGTCGTTCAGGGCGAACCCGTGGAAGCCCGAGCCGTCGTAGGCGACGAGCAGCCGGAGCCTGGTCACTTCACTTCACCGGCTCCGCCGGTGCACGGCGACGGCAACGCATTGCGAGCGAAGCGAGTAGGAGCAGCCGAAGCGCAGCGCAGGATGGCGACGAAGACTAGACCAGTTCGATGCGGGCCATGGGCGCGTTGTCGCCCTGGCGCGGTCCCAGCTTCAGGATGCGGGTGTAGCCGCCCGGCCGCTCGAGGTAGCGGGGGGCCACCTGGTCGACCAGCTTGGCGGTCATCTCCCGGTCGCCCAGGAAGGACTGGAGCTGCCGGATGCGGTGCACCCGGAGCGGATCGTCCTCCTGGGCCCGCTTGGCCTTCGTGATCAGCTTCTCGGCCACGGGCCGCAGGGCCTTGGCCTTGGCCTCGGTGGTGACGATGGCCTCAGCAGCGAACAGGGACGCGGCCAGGTTGGCCATCATCAGGCGCTGGTGGGCGGCGTTGCCGCCGAAACGACGGGAGCGACGGGGGGTGGGCATCGTGTGCTCCTCAGCCCCGCAGCGACAGGCCGCGCTCGTCGAGCTTGACCTTGACCTCGTCGAGGCTCTTCTGCCCGAAGTTGGTGATGTTGAGCAGGTCGTCCTCGGTCTTGGTGAGCAGCTCGCCGATGGTGTTGATCTGCGCCCGCTTCAGGCAGTTGCGGGGGCGCTCGGAGAGGTCGAGGTCCTCGATGGCCAGCTCCAGGTCCGGCGAACCGGCGGTCACGGAGGCCACCTCGCCGAGCTCCAGGCCCTGGGGGTCGTCGGACAGGTTGGCCACCAGGTCGACCAGCGAGCGCAGCGTGGCGCCGGCGGAGGCCAGGGCCTCCTTGGGCGTGATGGAGCCGTCGGTCTCGATGTCGAGCTGCAGCCGGTCGTAGTTGGTGGACTGCTCGACGCGAGTCGGCTCGACGGTGAAGGTGACGCGGCGGACGGGCGAGAAGATGGCGTCGATCGGGATCACGCCGATCGTGCGGTTCTGCGCCTCCCGGTCCGAGCTGAGGTAGCCCCGGCCCCGCTCCACGGTCAGGTCCACGGCCAGGCGGCCCTTGGCGTTGACGGTGGCGATGTGGGCGTCCCGGTTGAGGATCTCGATCTCCGGCGGGAGCTTGATGTCACCGGCGGCCACGTCGGCCGGCCCGCGGATGTCGAGGCGGATGACCACCGGGTCGTCCGAGGTCGACGTGAGGACGATGTCCTTCAGGTTGAGGATGACGTCGGTGACGTCCTCGGCCACACCGGCGATGGTGTCGAACTCGTGGAGGGCATCGTCGAAGCGCACCATCGTGATGGCGGCACCGGGGATCGACGACAGCAGCGTCCGACGCAGGGAGTTGCCGATCGTGTAGCCGAAGCCGGGCTCGAGGGGGCCGACGGTGAACTGTTGGCGGTTGCCTTCGACCTCGCCGGCGGCTTCGACGGTGGGGCGCTGGATGACGAGCATGCGGGATGTTCCTCGCGTTTGGGTGTTGGGCGCGTGGTGAGTGCGCGCTACTTCGAGTACAGCTCGACGATGAGCTGCTCGCGGACGGGGACGTCGATGTGGGCCCGCTGGGGCACGTCGCGCACGGTGACCTTGCTGCCTCCGTCGCTCACCTCGAGCCAACCGACCACGTTCCGGTCGAGCACGTCGAGGTTGTGGCGGATGACGATCATCTCCATCGCCTTCTTGCCGAGGGAGATCACCTGGCCGGGCCGGACGCGGTAGCTGGGGATGTTGACCCGCTTGCCGTCGACGTTGATCAGGCCGTGGTTGACGAACTGGCGGGCCTGGGGACGGGTGGCGGCCCAGCCGGCCCGGTACACCACGTTGTCGAGGCGCAGCTCGAGCAGCCGCAGCAGGTTCTCGCCCGTGACCCCGGAGAGGCGGGTGGCCTCCTCGTAGGCCCGGCGGAACTGGCGCTCGAGGACGCCGTAGATGTACTTGGCCTTCTGCTTCTCCTGGAGCTGGACCAGGTACTCGCTGCCGCTGGTGCGGCGCCGGGTACGGCCGTGGGCGCCCGGCGGGTACGGGCGGCGCTCCAGCGCCTTGCGGCCCTTGTCGTTCTCGAAGATGTTGGTGCCGAGGCGGCGCGTGAGCTTGACCTTCGGTCCGGTGTAGCGGGCCATGTCAGACCCTCCGCCGCTTGGGCGGGCGGCACCCGTTGTGGGGCACGGGGGTCACGTCCTTGATGGCGGTGACCTCCAAGCCGGTGTTCTGCAGCGAGCGCATGGCCGTGTCACGGCCCGAGCCCGGGCCCTTCATGTGGACCTCGACGCGACGCACGCCGTGCTCCATGGCGGCCTTGGCCACCTTCTCCGCCGCCAGCTGGGCAGCGAACGGTGTGGACTTGCGGGAGCCCTTGAAGCCGACGTTGCCGGCCGACGCCCAGGCGATGGTGTTGCCCTCGGTGTCGGTGATGTTGACGATCGTGTTGTTGAACGAGCTCTTGATGTGGGCGATCCCGAAGGCGACGTTCTTGCGCTCGCGCTTGCGGGGCCGGCGTCCACCGGGCTTGGGCTTGGCCATCGACTACTTCCTCACTGCCTTCTTCTTGTTGGCCACGGTCTTGCGCGGGCCCTTACGAGTGCGGGCGTTGGTGTGGGTTCGCTGGCCGTGCACCGGGAGGCCCTTGCGGTGGCGCACGCCCTGGTAGCAGCCGATCTCGATCTTGCGCTTGATGTCCTGGGCGACGTCACGGCGCAGATCGCCCTCGACCCGGAGGGACTGGTCGATGTAGGCGCGGATGCGGGCCACCTCGTCCTCGGTGAGGTTGCGCACCCTGGTTTCGGGGTTGACCCCCGCGGCCTCGAGCGCCTTCTGTGAGGACGTGCGGCCGATGCCGTACACGTAGGTGAGCGCCACCTCAACCCGCTTCTCCCGCGGGATGTCGACGCCGGCGATCCGAGCCATGCCTTTACCTACCTCCGGTCCCTTCCTCGATCTCGCTCAACCCTGCCGCTGCTTGTGGCGGGGGTTCTCGCAGATGACCATGACCCGGCCGTGCCGCCGGATCACCTTGCACTTCTCGCACATCTTCTTGACGCTGGGACGAACCTTCATCGGACTCTTTCGGGCCTCACTTGTAGCGATACGTGATGCGACCCCGGTTGAGGTCGTATGGCGTCAACTCGACTTGGACCTTGTCACCAGGAAGGATCCGGATGTAATGCATTCGCATTTTGCCGGAGATGTGGGCCAGAACCTTGTGGCCGTTGTCGAGCTCCACCCTGAACATCGCGTTTGGGAGGGGCTCGACGACCGTGCCCTCGAGCACGATCGCATCTTCCTTGGGCTTCGGCAGAGCTGACTCCTTGTACGCGTCACATAGGCCCTCGCCAACCCACCTACGCCGGTGCTGGTCACAAGGCAGGAGGGACGAACAGGGCCGAGGGGCAATGCTACCGCCGAGGTCCGAGAGTGCCAAGTCCCGCTCCGTGGTGACCCTGACCCGCTGACGCTTCCGAACTGTTGGGCCCTCGTGGCAATCCGCTGAGCCACCGGTCACGTATCCCCTGTGGACGCTCAACGCTCTGAGTGAGCAGAGAGCCAGGAAGGAGGACTCGCCATGTTCCCGACCATGTGGTGCAACACCCTCACGGGCGAGCGCCTCGACCGTGACCAGCTCCAGAGCTACAAGGAGCGGGCGCACCGGCTGTACGAGGCGAACCGCCACATCTTCGAGGACGAGCTGGACGCGCTGGCCGCCCTCGGGGTGATGCCGCCGCTGTCCACCGCGGCGTAGGCCTGTCCGGGCGCCGTTTCGCCGGCGCGGCCCGCGGTCGGCCATGATGCGCGCCATGACGATCTCCGAGCACCCGATCAACACGCTGCAGGGCGAGCCGACCAGCCTCGCCGACTTCCACGGCAAGGCCCTGCTCGTGGTGAACGTGGCCTCGAAGTGCGGCCTGACGCCCCAGTACACGGGCCTCGAGCAGCTCCAGTCGACGTACGAGGACCGAGGGTTCTCGGTGGTCGGGTTCCCGTGCAACCAGTTCGGCGGCCAGGAGCCGGGCAGCGCCGAGGAGATCGAGAGCTTCTGCTCGGTCACCTACGGCGTGACGTTCCCGCTCATGGAGAAGATCGAGGTCAACGGCGACGACCGCCATCCGATCTACGCCGAGCTCACCGAGGTGGCCGACGGCGAGGGCCACACGGGCGACATCCGCTGGAACTTCGAGAAGTTCCTGATCTCGCCCGAGGGAGAGGTCGTGGCCCGCTTCTCCCCCCTGGTCACCCCCGAGGACCCCGCCCTCGTCGGCGCCATCGAGGCCCAGCTCCCCGCCTGACCGCTGCGGTCGAGCAGGCCGCCGACCGCGCTCTCGCGGAGATGAGTTGCGGATACCGCAACGGAGCTCCGCGAGACGCTGCCGTCCGCGGTTTCGGTGCCGGCCGCGCGCGGTCAGGCCGCCGACGACGGCGCTGGCGTTCGGACCGCGGCGGCGGGACTCGATGGTCGAGATGAGGCGGACCAGCACCTCGTCCGGCGTACCGACGCCGCTCACGGTCACCAACAGGCCCCGCGAGGCGTAGAAGTCGATGAGCGGGTGGGTCTGGGTCTCGTAGTCGTCCAAGCGCCGGTTGATGGCGTCCTCCGTGTCGTCCTCACGGTGGATGACGTCGCCGCCGCACACGTCGCACAGCCAGGGACGCCGCTCGTAGCCGGTGGCCGTGTAGTTGGTGCCGCAGTCCCGGCACACCCGGCGGCCCGAGAGGCGCTCCAGCACCATCTCCCTGGGCACGTCGAGGTCGATGGCGAGGTCGAGCGGGCTGTCGATCGTGATCTTCTCCATGGCCTCGGCCTGGGCCACCGTGCGGGGGAAGCCGTCGAGCAGATAGCCGCGCGTCCGGGCGTCGGCGCTGCGCAGCCGCTCGTCGACGATGCCGATCATGACGTCGTCGGGCACCAGCCCGCCCGACTTCATGATGCTGTCAGCGCGGCGGCCGAGCTCGGTGCCCTCTTTCACGGCGGCGCGCAGCATGTCCCCCGTGGAGATGTGCGGCACCACGTAATGCCTGGACAGGCGGACGCACTGTGTCCCCTTCCCAGCACCTTGTCGGCCCGCCACCACCATCCGCACGCCGGGGATCACCGGTGGTCCGCCCGTCCACGCCGACGGCCGGCCCGGGTCACTTCAGGAAGCCCTCGTAGTTGCGCAGCATGAGCTGGCTGTCGATCTGCTTCATCGTCTCCAGCGCCACGCCGACGGCGATCAGCACGGAGGTGCCGCCGAACGGGAAGCTCTGCACGTTGCCGAGCGCCAGCACCACCGACGGGAGCAGGGCGATCACGGCAAGGAAGACGGCGCCCGGGAGCGTCAGCCGGTTCAGGGTCTTCGACAGGTAGCGCTCGGTCTGCGGGCCGGGCCGGATGCCCGGGATGAAGCCACCCTGCTTGCGCAGCTGGTCGGCCTGCTTGGCGGGGTCGAAGGCGATGGCGTTGTAGAAGTAGGCGAAGCCCACGATCATCGCGCCGTAGATCAACAGGTGGACCGGGTTGGTCTGGTTGACGACCCACTTGTCGATGAACTCGGTGAGCGACTGGCGCCAGCCCGAGGTCGAGTCGCCGAGCAGGTTGGTGATGAGCACCGGCAGCAGCAGCAGCGAGCTGGCGAAGATGATCGGGATGACGCCCGACTGGTTGACCTTCAAGGGGATGTAGGTGCTCTGCCCGCCGTACATGCGCCGGCCGACCACCCGCTTGGCGAACTGGACGGGGATGCGGCGCTGACCCAGCTCGACGTAGATGATGGCCACCAGCACCAGCAGGCTGACGAGCACCAGGAACAGGAAGAAGACGAGCTCCTTCTGCTCCAGGACGGCGTAGTAGGCGTACGGGAGCTGGCTGACCACCGAGCAGAAGATCAGGATCGACATGCCGTTCCCGATGCCGCGCTGGGTGATGAGCTCGCCCATCCACATGAGGACGGCGGTGCCGCCCACCAGCGTCATGATGATCATCAGGTAACGCCAGTTGGACGTGCCGTCCGGCAGGAGCTGCACGTTCGGGCCGTTCTGGCCCAGCAGCGAACCGCCGTAGCCGCGACCGAAGATGAACGTGAGACCGGTGGCCTGGAGGGTGGCGATGGCCAGCGCCAGGTAGCGCGTCCACTGCGTGATCTTGCGCTGCCCGACCGCGCCCTGCTCCTGCCACTCCTGCAGCTTGGGGATGGCCACGCCGAGCACCTGCATGATGATCGACGCGGTGATGTACGGCATGATCCCGAGCGCGAACACGGCGAAGGAGCTCAGCGCACCGCCCGAGAACAGGTTGAGGAACCCGATGGCGCCCTGGGTCTCGGCCTGCTCCTGGAGCTGGGCCACCTGACCGAGGTCGATCCCGGGCACGGGGATGTTGGCGCCCAAGCGGTACAGGGCGACCATCCCGAGGGTGAACAGCACCTTGTTCCGCAGGTCCGGGATCTTCAGGACGTTCTTCAGGTTGGCGAACACGCCATGGCTCCTCGGGACAGCCGGGTCCGGGACGGGATGAAGGGGCTCAGCGGTTGGTGAACTGGTTGCCCTTGGCCGGCGGTCGGCCGGAGACGTATGGCAGGGGCAGGACGGAAACCGTACCGCCCGCCGCCGTGATCGCCTGCTCGGCCGAGCGGGAGAACGCGTGGGCCTGCACCGTCACCTTGCGGGTGATCTCCCCCCGTCCGAGCACCTTGATCAGGGCGCCCTTATGGGTCAGACCCTGGGCGTGAAGGCTCTCCGGGGTGACGTCGTCGAGACCGCTGGCGTCGATCACGTCCAGGTTGATGCCCTGGTACTCGATGCGGAACGGGTTGTTGAAGCCCTTCAGCTTCGGAACCCGCTGCTTGAGCGGCATCTGGCCACCCTCGAAGCCGCGAGGGACCGTGTTCCGGGCCTTCTGGCCCTTGGTGCCGCGGCCGGCGGTCTTGCCGCCGTGGCCACCGATGCCGCGGCCCACGCGCCGGCGGGCGCGCGTCGACCCGGGCGCGGGCTTGAGATCGTCGACTCGCATGTCAGGCTTCTTCCTTCTGGGCTCGCCGGCGCTTCGGTGCTCCGCTCGCCGTCTCTTCCACGGGCTCCACCGTGACCAGGTGGGGCACGCGGTGGAGCATGCCCCTGATCTCGGGGCGATCGGGCAGCACGTTGGTGTCACCGAGGCGCCGCAGCCCGAGCGCGCGGAGCGTCCCGCGGGTCTTGGGCTTGGTGCCGATCTGGGAACGCACCTGGGTGACCTTCAGCATCGTGGCCCCTTCGTCTTCGGCCATCGGGCTCAGCCCTCCGCCTCGGCCGGCGCGGCCTGCGCGCGGCGGGTCTCGGTGTAGGCCTTGAGCAGGCCCTTGGGCACGAACTCGTCGGCCGGGATCCCCCGCCGGGCGGCGACGACGTCGGGGCGCTGCAGCGAGCGCAGGCCCTCGATCGTGGCCCGGGCCACGTTGATGGCGTTCGACGAGCCCAGGGACTTGGCCAGCACGTCATGGATGCCCGCCTCCTCGAGGATGGCTCGGGCGGCACCGCCGGCGATGACGCCGGTGCCGGGCGCCGCCGGCTTGAGCATCACCCGACCGGCACCGAGCCGGCCGAGGACGGGATGGGTGATGGTCGACCCGGCCAGCGGCACGTCGAACAGGTTCTTCTTCGCCTCCTCGGTGCCCTTCTGGATGGCCAGCGGCACTTCCTTGGCCTTGCCGTACCCGAGGCCGACCCGGCCCGCGCCGTCCCCGACGACGACCAGCGCCGTGAACGAGAAGCGGCGGCCGCCCTTGACGACCTTGGCCACACGGTTGATGGCGATGACCCGCGACTCGCGCAGGCCCGCCGCGTCATTGACAGCCATCAGAACTCCAGTCCGGCTTCCCGGGCGGCGTCGGCCGCCGCGGCGATCCGCCCGTGGTAGAGGAACCCACCCCGGTCGAACACGACCTTGTCGACACCGGCGTCCTTGGCCCGCTCGGCGACCAGCTTGCCCACTCGGGCCGCGCCGGCCAGCGTGCCGGTGCCGCCATCGGCCTTGACCGCAGCCTCGTGCGTGGAGGCCGCGGCCAGGGTGCGGCCGGCCTCGTCGTCGATGACCTGCATGACCAGGTGCTTGTTGGAACGGAACACGGCGAGGCGCGGGCGCGCCGCCGTCCCCGTGATGGACTTGCGGACCCGGTTGTGGCGCCGGACCCGGGACTGCCGGCGTTGCGCAGCGATGGTCATGGTCACTTCTTCCCGGCCTTGCCGGCCTTGCGGAGGATGCGCTCGCCGGCGTAGCGGACGCCCTTGCCCTTGTACGGCTCCGGCTTGCGCAGCGAGCGGATGTCGGCCGCCACCTGGCCCACCTTCTCCTTGTCGATGCCCTTGACGAGGATGCGGGTGGCCTGGGGGACCTCGAAGGTGACGCCGTCGGGGGCGTCGACGACGATCGGATGGCTGTACCCGAGCGCCAGGCGGAGCGTGGCCGGGCCCTGGGCCTCGGCGCGGTAGCCCACGCCCACGATCTCCAGCTCCTTCGTGAAGCCGGTGGTGACGCCCACGACCATGTTGTTGACCAGCGTGCGCGTCAGGCCGTGGAGGCTCCGGCTCTCGCGGCCGTCGTCGGGCCGCTCGACCACGAGCGTGCCGTCGTCCTGGCGGACCGAGATGGCCCCGGGGATCACCCGCGACAGGGTGCCGCCGGGCCCCTTCACCGTGACCGTCCGGTCGGCGATGGTGACGTCGACCCCGCTGGGGACGGTGATCGGCGACTTACCGATGCGTGACACGACAACTACCTCCTCACCAGACGAAGCACAGGATCTCGCCGCCCACGCGGCGATGGCGCGCCTCGCGGTCGGTCATGAGGCCCTGGCTGGTCGAGAGCACGGCGACGCCCAGGCCGCCCAGCACGCGCGGCACCTTGTCCGCCTTGACGTACTGGCGCAGGCCGGGCTTGGACACCCGGCGCAGACCGCTGATGCTGCGGTCGCGCTCCGGCGTGTACTTCATGCTGATGGTCAGCACGTCGCCCGGGCCCGTAGTGGACGGCGCGACGGCGTAGCCGCTGATGTACCCCTCCTGCTGGAGGATGGTGGCGAGCGCCACCTTCTGCTTCGACGCCGGCATGCGAACCTCGTCGTGCATCGCCACGTTGGCGTTGCGGATGCGGGTGAGCATGTCGGCGATCGGGTCGGTCATCATCTCGAGTCGCTCCTCACCAGCTCGACTTCGTCAGGCCCGGGATCTCACCGGCGTGAGCGAGCTCCCGCAGGCAGATGCGGCACAGCCCGAACTTGCGGTAGACGGCGCGCGCCCGCCCGCAGCGACGGCAACGGGTGTAGCCGCGCACCTTGAACTTGGGCTTGCCCTGCTGCTTGTTGATCAGTGCCTTCTTGGCCATCTCGAGCGTCCTCTCACCTTCTCTTCGCCGGCCGGCCGCCACGGCCTCTGCCCCCGGCCGGACCACGCCGGCGCTTGGGCTCGTCTACGGCTGTCTCCTCGACGCCCCGCTTGAACGGGAAGCCATAGGCGTCGAGCAACGCCTTGCCGGCGTCGTTGGTCGTGGCCGACGTCACGATCGTGATGTCCATGCCCCGGACCTGATCGACGCGGTCGTAGTCGATCTCCGGGAAGATCACCTGCTCGTTGACGCCGAACGTGTAGTTGCCCCGGCCGTCCCAGGCCGTGGCCGGCAGACCCCGGAAGTCCCGGATGCGGGGGATGGCCACGCTGATGAGGCGGTCCAGGAACTCCCACATGCGATCGCCCCGCAGCGTCACCTTCACGCCGATGGACTGGCCCTCGCGCAGCTTGAAGCCGGCGATGGAGTGCCGGGCCTTCGTGACGATCGGCTTCTGCCCGCTGATGGCGGTGAGGTCCTTGACCGCACCCTCGATCAGCGACGGCTGGGCGGTGGCCTTGCCGACGCCCATGTTGATGACGATCTTCTCGAAGCGGGGCGCCTGCATGACGTTGTCCAGGCCGAGCTCTTCCACGAGCCTGGCCCGCACCTCGTCCCGGTAGCGCTGCTTCAGGCGCGGCAGCTGCCGCGTCACCGCGTCGGATGTCACGGTCGCCGTGCTCATGAGATCACCTCACCGGTCCGCCGGGCCACTCGCACCTTCGTGCCGTCGGACTCCACCCGGTAGCCGAGCCGCGTGGGCTTGCCCTTGTGGAGGTAGGCCACGTTCGAGACGTGGATCGGCATGTCCTTGTCGATGATGCCGGCCTGCATCGTCGCCCGGACCGGGCGCTGGTGCTTCTTGGCCATGTTGACGCCCTCGACGATGACCTTGTCATCCTTGGGCAGGACGCGGAGGATCGTGCCCTCCTTGCCCTTGTTCTTGCCCGAGAGCACGACCACCGGGTCGCCCTTCTTGAGCTTCATTTAGAGCACCTCCGGAGCCAGCGAGATGATCCGCATGAACCGGCGGTCGCGCAGCTCGCGCCCGACCGGTCCGAAGATGCGGGTCCCGCGGGGGGTCTGGTCGTCCTTGATGAGGACGGCCGCGTTGTCGTCGAAGCGGATGTAGCTGCCGTCGGGACGGCGCTTCTCCTTCTTGGTGCGGACGACGACGCACTTCACGACGTCGCCCTTCTTCACGGCCGCGCCGGGGATGGCGTCCTTGACGGTGGCGATGAAGATGTCCCCGATCGAGGCATAGCGGCGGCGGGTGCCGCCGAGCACCTTGATGACGAGGACCTCCTTGGCGCCGCTGTTGTCGGCGACGCGGAGGCGGGATTCCTGCTGGATCACTTCGCTCGCTCCAGCACCTCGACGACCCGCCAGCGCTTCAGCTTCGACGTCGGCCTGGTCTCCATGATCCGTACCCGGTCGCCGACGTTGACGTCGTTGGCGTCGTCGTGCACGTACAACTTCTTCGTGCGGTTGACGAACTTGGCGTACTTGGCGTGGCGCACCCGCTCGACCACGGCCACGACCGCCGTCTTGTCCATGCTGTTGGACACGACGACGCCGTCGCGGACCTTGCGCGCGGTGCGAGCTTCGGAGGTCTCTTCCTCGACCATCAGCTGACCTCCTGTGCTTCCGCCGCCGCGATCTCGCGCTGACGGATGTGGGTGTTGATCCGGGCGATCTGCTTGCGCACCCGGTTGAGCTCGGCGGTGTTGTCGAGCTGGCCCGTGGCGTTGCGTAGCCGCAGCTTGAAGTGGGTGTCCTTGGCGATCGCCAGCTCCTCGAGCAGCTGTGACAGCTCGAGCTCGGCGAGGTCGCTTCCCGGCTTGGGCATCAGAACACCTCCTCACGGGTGATGATCCGCGCCTTGATCGGCAGCTTCTGGATGGCTCGGTCGAGGGCCTCCCTGGCCACGAGCTGGTTGGGGTAGGACAGCTCGAACAGGATCCGGCCCGGGCGCACGACGGCCACCCAGTGCTCGGGGTTGCCCTTGCCGGAGCCCATGCGGGTCTCGGCCGGCTTCTGGGTGACCGGCCGGTCCGGGAAGATGTTGATCCAGACCTTGCCGCCCCGGCGGGTACGCCGGGTCATGGCGATACGGGCGGCCTCGATCTGGCGGGCGGTGATCCATCCCGGCTCCAGGGCCTGGATGCCGTACTCACCGAACGCGAGGTTGTTGCCGCCCTTGGACACGCCCTTGAGGCGACCACGGGCCTGCTTGCGGTGCTTGACCTTGCGGGGCATCAACATGGCGACTCAGTCCTCGTCGGCCCGGAAGTGGGGGGCCTCGTGGCTCTGGCGGGTGCGGCGGGCGATCTCCTCTTCCTCGTCGAGGAGCTTCTCCAGTTCGGGGTCGGCCTCCTTGATGAGCGTCGCCGCCTCCTCCGCCGGTGCTTCGACCTCGTCGGCCTTGCGGCGGGTGCCGGAGGACACGACGCGGCGCGGCTGCCCCTCACCGGAGGTCTCGCCGACGGCCATCGCGGCCTCGCGGGAGATCTTGTCGTCGACCTGGGTCTTGTAGGGGAGGATGTCACCCTTGTAGATCCAGACCTTGACGCCGATGCGGCCCGAGGTCGTGCGGGCCTCCCGGAAGCCGTAGTCGATGTCGGCCCGCAGCGTGTGCAGCGGCACCCGACCCTCGCGGTACCACTCGGTGCGGCTCATCTCCGAACCGCCGAGGCGGCCCGAGCACTGCACGCGGATGCCGAGCGCGCCTGCCTTCTCGCGTTCTGCACCGCCCGCTTCATGGCCCGGCGGAACGCGATGCGGTTGGCGAGCTGGTCGGCGACGCCCTGGGCGATGAGGGCGGCGTCGAGCTCGGGCGACTTGATCTCCTGGATGTTGAGCTGCACCCGGTTGTTGCCGGTGATGACGGCCAGCTCGGCCCGCAGCTCGTCCGCCTTGGCGCCGCGGCGCCCGATGACGATGCCCGGCCGGGCCGTGTGCACGTCCACCCGCACACGGTCGCGCGTGCGCTCGATGTCGACACGGCTGACCGCGGCCGACTCCAGCTCGCGCATCAGGTAGCGGCGGATCTTCCAGTCCTGGGTGAGGTAGTCCTTGTAGTCACGCTCGGAGAACCAGCGCGACTTCCAATCCGTGGTGACACCCAGCCGGAAGCCGTAGGGATTGACCTTCTGACCCATCAGGCGTCCTTCTCGTCATCGTCATCGTCAGCTGCGTCATCGTCAGCTGCGTCATCGTCAGCTGCGTCATCGTCAGCTGCGTCATCGCCGGCGCTGTCGTCCGTGCTGCGTCGGCTGCTGTCTGCGTCATCGTCAGGCGTGTCGTCCGTCAGCCGTGTCGTCGTCGACTTCGACCTCATCGACTTCGACCTCGTCGACCTCGACTCTTCTGCATCGACCTCGACTTCTTCTGCGTCGACTTCGACCGCCTCATCGACCGCAGCCTCCGGAGCGGTCGCCTCGGCGGTGGCTTGCCGGCTCTTGGCCACGCGAGCTCGCCGGGAGGCGGCAGGAGCGACTCCGGCGCGGCCACCACGGCGGCCGGTCGGCCGAGCGGCTTCCTCGTGCCGCCGCTTGCGCTCGAGCTCCTCCTCGGACATGCGGGCCACGATCACCGTGATGTGGCAGGTGCGCTTGCGGATGCGGGTCGCCCGGCCCCGGGCCCGGGGGCGGAACCGGCGCAGCGTCGGGCCCTCGTCGGCGAAGCACGCCGCCACGTAGAGCTCGTCACGGCCCTGGCTGTCGTTGTGCTCGGCGTTGGCCACGGCGGAGGCCAGCACCTTGCGGATGGTCGCGGCCATCTCGCGCTCGGTGAAGCGCAGGACGTCGTCCGCCCGCTGCACGTCCAGGCCCCGGATGAGATCCAGCACCTGGCGGGCCTTCGTGGCCGAGCCGCGGATGAACTTGGCGGTCGCCCGGGTGCCGACGCGCTCGCCGGCCACCGTGGCGCCCTCGTTGGTCTTGGGCCCTGTCATCTGCGGCCCTTTGCGTTCTTCTCCTGGCCGGCGTGGAAGCGGAAGGTCCGCGTGGGGGCGAACTCACCGAGCTTGTGGCCGACCATGGACTCCGTGACGAAGACCGGCACGTGCTTGCGTCCGTCGTGGACGGCCACGGTGTGGCCGACCATCTCGGGGATGATGGTGGACCGGCGGGACCAGGTCTTGATGACCTTGCGCTCCCCGGCGGTGTTCATGGCGTCGACCTTCTTGAGCAGGTGCTCGTCGACGAAGGGGCCCTTCTTCAGGCTGCGCGGCATCGGTACTACCTCCGGCCCTTGCCCGTACGGCGACGGCGGATGATCAACTGCTGTGACGGCTTCTTCTTGTTGCGGGTGCGGCCTTCGGGCTTGCCGGCCGGCGAGACCGGATGACGACCGCCGGACGTCTTGCCCTCGCCACCGCCGTGGGGGTGGTCGACGGGGTTCATGGCCACGCCGCGGGTCTGGGGCTTGACGCCCTTCCACCGGTTGCGGCCGGCCTTGCCGATCTTGATGAGCTCGTGCTCCGCGTTGCCGACCTCGCCGACCGTGGCCCGGCAGTCGATGAGCACACGCCGCATCTCGGTGCTGGGCAGGCGCAGGGAGGCGTAGCCGCCCTCCTTGGCCACGAGCTGCACGCTGGAGCCGGCCGAGCGGGCCATCTTGCCGCCCTGGCCCGGACGCAGCTCCACGTTGTGGACCACGGTGCCGACCGGGATGTACCGGAGGGGCAGGGCGTTGCCGGGGCGGATGTCGGATCCCTGACCGCTCATCAGGCGATCGCCGACCTTCACGTTGCGGGGCGCCAGGATGTAGGCCTTCTCGCCGTCCTCGTAGTGGAGGAGGGCGATGCGGCAGGTGCGGTTGGGGTCGTACTCGATGGCGGCGACCTTGGCGCCGACGCCGTCCTTCGTGCGCTTGAAGTCGATCACGCGGTACTGGCGCTTGTGACCGCCGCCCTTGTGGCGGGAGGTGGTGCGTCCTTCGGCGTTGCGCCCGCCGGTGCCGGAGCGGGGGGCCAGCAGCGACTTCTCGGGCCGGTCCTTGGTGATCTCGGCGAAGTCCGAGACGCTCTGGAAGCGCCGGCCGGCGCTGGTGGGCTTGCGAGTGCGAATGGCCATGGGTCGTCCCTCAGCTCTCGAACAGCTCGATGCGGTCGCCGGCGGCGACGGTGACGATGGCCCGCTTGGTGTCGGCCCGGCTGCCCCGCTTGTTCGAACGGCGGGTGCGCTGGGTCTTGCCCTTGCGGTTCAGGGTGTTGACCTTGAGGACGCTGACGCCCCAGATGGCCTCGACGGCGTCGTGGATCTCAGGCTTGGAGGCCCGCTTGTCGACGACGAACGTGTAGACGTTGGCCTCGATCAGGGCGTAGCTCTTCTCGCTGACGACCGGGGCGATGATGATGTCGCGGGGGTCCTTCACGACGTCTCCTCCTCGTCGTCCTCGACGGAGTCGTCATCGGCGGGGACGTCCTCGACGGCGGACGTCCTCGACGGGGGCGTCCTCGACGGGAGTCCTCGACGACGACCTCGTCCACCACGACCTCATCGACCGTGACGTCCGCGCCGTCCTCGACGCGGGCTTCCTCGGCGGCCGCCTGGCGGCGGGCCGTCTTGCCGGTGGGCTCGGCCACGGGCAGCGTCGCCTTCGAGAAGACGACCACGTCGTTGCAGAGGACGTCGTAGGCGTTGAGCTCGCCGACCTCGAGGACCTGCACCTGACGCAGGTTGCGGAAGCTGCGAGCAACGGCTACCTCGGAACGCTGCAGCACCACGAGCACCCGGCCGTCGAGCTTCAGGGCCTCCAGCGCGGCGACGGCGTCCTTGGTGCGGGGCGTCTCCCAACCCCAGCCGTCCACGACCAGCACCTTGCCTTCGGACGCCCGGTCCGAGAGCGCGGAGTGGAGGGCCAGGCGCACCATCTTCTTCGGGGTGCGCTGGGCGTAGCTGCGGGGCTTGGGGCCGAGCGCGACGCCGCCGCCCACCCAGTGCGGGGAGCGGATCGAGCCCTGCGCGGGCGTTGCCCGTGCCCTTCTGCTTGAACGGCTTGCGACCACCGCCGCGGACCTCGGCCCGGGTCAGGGTGCTGTGCGTGCCGGCCCGGCGGGCGGCCAACTGGGCCGTCACCACCTGGTGCATGACGGGGACGTTCGGCTGGATGCCGAACACGCCGTCGTCGAGATCGACGCTTCCCTTGGACTTGCCCGCCACGTCCAGGACCTTGACGCTGGCCATCAGCCCGACTTCTGGGCGCCCTTCTTCGGAGCCTTGACGGCGTCGCGGACGATCACCACGCCCC
Source organism: uncultured Acidimicrobiales bacterium (assembly GCA_963813375.1). Taxonomy (GTDB): domain Bacteria; phylum Actinomycetota; class Acidimicrobiia; order Acidimicrobiales; family Ilumatobacteraceae; genus DASTFY01. The sequence continues at coordinate 153,343 of CAWEYT010000008.1, forward strand.
CGCGGGGACCGGGGATCGAGCCCTTGACGAGCACCAGCTCGCGCTCGGGGTCGGCCGACACCACCTCGAGGTTGAGGGTGGTGACCTGCTCGTTCCCCATGCGGCCGGCCATGCGGGTGCCCTTGAACACCCGGCCCGGGAACGCGCAGGCCCCGATCGAGCCCGGCGCCCGGTGGTGCTTGTGGTTGCCGTGGCTGGCGCCCTGGCCCTTGAAGTTGTGGCGCTTCATGACGCCCGCCCAGCCCTTGCCCCGGCTGACGGCGGTGACGTCCACCCGCTCGCCCTTCGAGAGGACATCGGCCGTCAACTCGTCGCCGACGCTGTAGCCGTCGATGTCGTCCAGGCGCAGCTCGACCAGCCGCACGCCCGGCGCGACGTCGGCCTTGGCGAAGTGCCCGGCCTCCGGCTTGCTCAGCTTCTTGGCGTCCTTGTGGCCATAGGTGACCTGCAGGGCGCTGTAGCCGTCGCGTTCGGTGGTCTTGACCTGGACGATGCGGGCAGGAGAGACCTTGAGGACGGTCACGGGCACGACGCGGTTGTCGTCGTCCCAGACCTGGGTCATCCCTACCTTTTCACCCACGATGGCTCTGGTGGCCATGGCGATCCCTCTGTGTCCGGGCGCAGGCGAACCGGCGCCGTCGTTTCTGATTACGTGCTGCTGGACCTGGATCATGCGAACGCTCCGCTCGGCTGGGCCGGCGGAGCGCCTGCATCGGTTGTGCCGGCTGGTCCCCGCCCCTCGTTTTCCCGTGAGGCGGGCGCATCCGGACGTCGTCGTGTCGAACCTCGTGACCCGGGAAGGCCCCAGGTGCACGAAGAGGAGATGCTACCGGCTCGGGAGGCCCACGCCAAGCTGCCCCTGCAGCCGTTCATGGCCCCGAGTCTCGTCGATGTCGCCGGATCCGGCGCCATGAACGCCGATCGGCAGGACATGGGCAGCGACGGCTCAGCGGACGCCGTGGGCCCGCAACCCCGCCACGACCCTGTCCGGCGTGAGGGGGAAGGCGTCGAACCACACGCCGGTGGCGTCGTGGAGCGCGGCGACCACGGCCGGGGCGTAGGGGATCATCGGCACCTCGGCCACCCCACGCGCCCCCCAGGGTCCGCGGGGGTCCGGTTCCTCGACGATGACAGGGACCACCCGGCGGGGGATGTCCAGGATGCCGGGCATGAGGTAGGTGGAGAGGCGGGGGTTGACGATCCGGCCGTCCCGGACCTGGAGGTCCTCGGTGACGGTGTACCCGTGGGCCTGCACCACTCCGCCCTCGATCTGGGAGGCCACCAGGTCGGGGTTGATGGCCCGGCCGGCGTCGACGGCGCAGACCGCGTCGTCCACGACGATGTGCCCGGTCTCGATGTCGACCGTCAGCTCGATGGCCTGGGCGCCGTAGGTGTACGCGAAGTTCGGCGTGACGATGCTGTCGACCGTCGTCAGGGGCTCGGTGGGCGGCGGGACGTAGCGGAACTGGCCGACGGCGGGCCGATCGCCGGCCCGCCAGCGCTTCTCGGCCTCCTCCGCCGCACCGAGGATGGCGTTGCCGGCCATGAACGTCAGCCGGGAGGCGGACGCCGATCCGGAGTCTCCGGTCACGGCCGTGTCCGAGAACACCGCCTGCACCTGCTCGACGTCCACCCCCACCGCCTCGGCCGCCATCTGCACGAACGCGGTGTGCGCTCCCTGGCCGACCTCGGCACCGGCGTGGAAGAGCTCGACCCGGTCGATGCGCTCCCCCGTCGGTTCCTCGTCGGCACCGTGGAGCACGATGCGGGCCTCGCAGCGCTCGGGGAACCCGAACGAGAAGCCGACGTTCTTGAACCCGCAGGCGAACCCCCGACCACGCCGGAGGGCGCCGGGAGCCGCCGGGAGCGAGCCGAAAGGGGCGAGCTCCGGAGCAGGCCGGAGGGGCTCGGCCCAGCGGGCCGCGGCCGCGCACCGGTCGATGACCACCGGGAGGCTGACGCCGGGCGGCATCTCCGTGCCGGTGGGCCCGAGCGAGCCGTCATGGAGGACGTTGCGGCGGCGCAGCTCCACGGGATCCAGGCCGAGGCGTTCGGCCAGCTTGTTCATCTGCGTCTCCGCCACGAACGCCCCCTGCGGGGCGCCGAAGCCGCGGAACGCGCCACCGGGCACCGCGTTGGTGAGCACGCCGTGGCTGTCGACGGCCACGTTGGCGATCTCGTAGGGGCCGGTGACGGACAGGTGGAGGTTGCCGAGCACCTTGTTGGTGGTGCAGTTGTAGGCGCCCGCGTCCAGGAGGCAGGTGGCCTCGGCCACCACGACCTTCCCGTCGGACGTCGCTCCCCAGCGGGCGGAGATGCGACCCCGGTGGCGCTTGTGGTGGCCGACGATCGACTCCTCGCGGGACCACTGGCACCGCACCGGGCGCCCCTCGCCCTGCTCGGCCAGCCGCCACGAGGCCAGCGCCAGCACGATCTGCAGCGACATGTCCTCCCGTCCGCCGAACGCCCCGCCGACGGCGGGGTAGACGACGCGGATCTGCTCGGCCGGCAGGTCCAGGGCGTGCGCGATCTGCTCCTGGTCCTCGTGGGTCCACTGGCCGGCGATGGCGACGGTGATCCGTCCCTGCTCGTCGATCCAGCTGAGCGCCGGCCTCGGGCTGGAGGTACGCGTGCTCCTGGAACGGGACCTCGTAGGTGCCCTCGACCACCACGTCCGCCTGCTCCCACGCCGCGGCCATGTCGCCCCTGCGGAGCCGGTAGGTGACGTAGCGGTTCGACTCCGGATGGAGGTCGGGGCGGACCAGGACCTCGTCCGTGAGGGCGGCGTCGATGTCGCCGACGACGGGCAGGTCCTCCCACTCCACCTGGAGCCTCTCGGCCGCATCGGTCGGCGTCGTCCATGCTCTCCGCCACGACGACAGCGATCCGGTCGCCCTCCCACCGGCTCACGTCGGCCGCCACCCGCGACCGCCCGGTGGTCTCGACACCGAGCAGCACGGGCTGGTCGAACATGGTGAGGCCGTACTCGTTGACCGGCACGTCCGCGGCGGTGAGGACGGCGACGACACCCCGCGTGGCGCGGGCCGCGCTCGTGTCCAGGGCCACCAAGCGGGCGTGGGGCCGGCCGGAGAACACGACGCGGGCGTGGAGCACCTGGCCCGGACGGAGGTCGGCCGGGTAGTCCGCGGCCCCGGTCACCTTGCCGGTGGCGTCGTGCCGCGGGACCGAACTCCCGACTGCTCCTCTCGCCACGGCGCTCATCGCCCGGCGGCCTGCTCGATGGCGTCGTAGAAGCGGTAGTAGCCCGTGCAGCGGCAGAGGTTGCCCGACAAGCCGAGCGCGGCGTCGTCCCTCGTGGGGGCCGGGCACTCCTGGAGCAGGCGGTCACCGGACATGAGGAAGCCCGGGATGCAGTAGCCGCATTGCACCGCGAACTGGTCGACGAAGGCCTGCTGCAACGGGGCCAGCCGCCCGTCCTGACCGTCGGTAACGCTCGCGGCCAGGCCCTCGATGGTCGTGATGTCCGCGCCGTGGGCCCGGGCCGCCGGGACCAGGCAGGAGAGCACAGCCGCTCCGTCCAGGTGCACCGTGCAGGCACCGCACTCACCTTCGGCGCAGCCCTCCTTGGTGCCCGTCAGGTCGAGCTCGTCCCGCAGCCAGTCGAGCAACGTGACTCCGGCGGCGCCGGCCGCGTTCACGGCCCGACCGTTGATGGTGCAACTGACGGGCGTGGCGTCGTCGTGGCTGGCCGCCGGTACCGGCGGGGAGGCGGCGCGGGACGGACCCCACAGGAAGATCGGCCGGACCGGCCAGCGTTCCCGTTCCCGGCCGTCGCGCAGAGCGGTCAGGGCCCGGCTGACCATGACCTCGATCTCCTCCGACCGGTAGATGGCGGTCGCCCGGACGTCGTCGATGGGGGTGACGCCCGCGGCGGCGAGGCGGGCGGCCTCGGCGATCGTGGCCTCGTCCAGCCGGCGACCGACCAGGTGCTCCTCCGCGGCCGTCGCGCTCACCACCGTGGGCGCAACGCTGCCGAGGGCGAGACTCGCGGTGCGGACCGTGGCCATCGGCCCTTCGCCGTCCAGGCCGAGCACCGCGGCCAGGTGGACGACGGAGATGGCCTGGGCCCGCCGCTGGCCCAGCTTGACGAACACCCCGCGCTCGCCGTCCCCGAGCGCCGGCACCTCGATGGCCACCACCACCTCGCCGGGCGCGAGCACCGTCGTGCGCAGGCCGGTGAAGAACCGCCTGACGGGCACCGTGCGCTCCCCGCCCGTCGACCGCAGCCGAAGCTGCGCGTCGAGGGCCCAGAGCGCGGACACCGTGTCGTTGGCGGGGCTGGCCGTGACGAGGTTCCCGGCGACGGTGGCCCTGTTGCGCAGGGCGGGCGAGCCGATCTCCACGCAGGCCTGGGCCAGGGGCAGCGCCCGGGACACCACCAGGTCGGAGGCCACGACCTGGTTGTGCGTCACCAGCCCGCCGAGCACCAGCCGCCCGCTGTCGGTATCGAGGACGATGCCGTCGAGGCCGGGGATGCGGGTCAGGTCGACGAGCACCTCGACACCCGGCCGGACACCGCGGTCGAGTTCGACGAGGAGGTCTGTGCCGCCGGCGATGGGACGCGCCGCGGGGCCGTGCTCGTCGAGGAGCGCCAGCGCGTCCTCGAGGGTGGCCGGCGTCTCGTGGAGCCGCACCCGCTGACCCCGCCGCTGCAGCTCGTGCACGCTCACAGCCTCCCGGCGGTGGGGTCCTGGGCCCCCCCGTTGTAGATGGGCCCGCCCGCATGGGCGTACGCCTGCAGCACACCGACCACCTCGTCCCGGCGCACGTCGAGGATCACCTCGATGCCCCGCGCGGTCAGCCGGTCCGCCCACCCTTCCGGCTTGTCGCCCTCGTCGAAGCCGATCGAGCGGGCGTCTTCGTCCCGCGCCCCGCACACGAGACGGCTCACGCCTGCCCACGGCACGGCGCCAAGGCACATGGCACACGGCTGGCACGAGGTGACGAGCTCGACCGATCGCGCCTCGCCGATGGCATGGGTGTCCAGCCGGGCGCCGGCCAGCGCGATGGCCACGATCTCGGCGTGGGCGACGGGGGCTCTGCTGGCGAGGACCAGGTTGACGCCGGCCGCCAGCAGGCGACCGTCCTCCCGCCCGAAGAGCGCGGCCGCGAAGGGGCCACCGGTGGCGTGTTGGACGTTGCCGCGCGCCAGATCGAGGACGAAGCCCATGCGGGCGTGATCGTCGGCCAGCGGCTCGACCGCCTCGAGCTCGGCCAGCATCCACCCGGGCAGCGGCAAGGACACCGCCGCCGGGTGGGCGATCTCATCGTCGACAGCTCGGTTCACACCTGCGTCAGTCATGCCGGTCTCCTTGACGAAACGTACAGGCCGGGCCACGCTCGCAGCGATGGCTGTTCCTGCCGCCGTGCCCAGCGCCGTGCCCAGCAACGTGCCCAGCGCCGACCTCCGTGCCGATCACGCCCGCCTGGCGGGACGGCTGGAGGAGTTGGCGGCCGTCGGCGACACCGGCGACGGAGGGTGCTGCCGGCTGGCCCTGACCGACGACGACCGGCGGGGCCGCGACCTGGTCGTCGCCTGGATGGAGGACCTCGATCTGTCCGTCTCCGTCGACGCCATCGGCAACGTCGTCGGGCTCTGGGACGTGGGCGAGGGCGCCCCGGTGATGACCGGATCGCACATCGACACCGTCCGCACGGGTGGCCGATACGACGGCAACTACGGGGTGCTGGCCGGGCTCGAGGTGGTCGAGACGCTCAAGCAGGCAGGCGTGGAGCCGGCGCGGCCGCTGGCGGTCGCCTTCTTCACGGACGAGGAGGGCTCCCGCTACGCCCCCGACATGCTGGGGTCACTCGTCTTCGTGGGGGGCATGGCCCTCGAGACGGCACTCGACGCGCAGGGCATCGACGGCACCAGGCTCGGCGACGAGCTGGAGCGCATCGGGTACGCCGGCCCCCTGCCCTGCCCGAGCCTGACCCCGCACGCGTTCGTCGAGCTCCACATCGAGCAGGGACCGGTGCTGGAGGCCGAGGGGATCACGATCGGGGCGGTCACCGGGGTGCAAGGCATCTCGTGGCAGGAGCTGACCATCACCGGTCAGTCCAACCACGCGGGCACCACGCCCATGGACCATCGCCACGACCCCGGCCTCGTTGCTGCGGCCGTGACCACCGAGGTGCGACGCCTCGCGCTCGAGCTCGGTGGCCACCAGGTCGGCACCGTCGGTCGCTTGCGGGTGCATCCTGACCTCGTGAACGTGGTGCCGGCGTCGGCCACGCTGTCGGTCGATCTGCGCAACACCGACGAATCGGCGCTGCAGGAGGCCGAGCGGCGCCTGGCCGAGCGCGCCGAGGCACTGGCGGCCGACGAGGGGGTCACCGTCTCTGCGAAGAGCCTGGCCCGCTTCGAGCCGGTGGAGTTCGACACCAGGGTGGTCGACCTGGTCGAGGCGACCGCGCAGCGGCTGGGCCACTCGGTGCGCCGCCTGCCCTCGGGCGCCGGCCACGACGCCCAGATGCTGGCCCGGGTGTGCCCGACGGGCATGGTGTTCGTGCCCAGCGCGAAGGGCATCAGCCACAACCCGGCCGAGCACACCGACCCCGAGCAGCTCGGAGCGGGCGTCGACGTGCTGCTGCACGTGCTGCTCGACCTGGCCGGCGGGGCGCTCGACAGGGCGCCGGGCGACGAGGGTGGATCGGCATGACCCGCACCGTCGCCGTCGGGGCCGCGCAGATGGGTCCGGTGCAGCGCGACCACACCCGCAAGGACGTGGTCGAGCGCCTCGTGGACCTGCTCCACCAGGCGGCCGCGTCCGGCTGCGAGCTCGTGGTGTTCCCGGAGCTGGCGCTGACCACGTTCTTCCCCCGCTGGTTCGTCGACGACCTCACCGCGGTCGACGAGTACTACGAGCGCTCCATGCCCGGGCCCGGACACCCAGCCCCTGTTCGACGAGGCCGCCCGCCTGGGAATCGGGTTCTGCCTCGGCTACGCCGAGCTCACCCCGGACGGCCACCGGTACAACACGCAGGTCCTGGTGGAGCGGGACGGGCGGGTGGTCGCGCGCTACCGCAAGGTCCACATTCCCGGCCACGAGCGCCACGAGCCGGACCGGCCGTTCCAGCACGCCGAGCGCCACTACTTCGAGCCCGGGCCGGACGAGCCCGGTGTGTGGCCGGCGTTCGGTGGGCGGGTCGGGATGATGATCTGCAACGACCGCCGCTGGCCGGAGACCTATCGGGTGATGGGGCTCCAGGGGGTGGAGCTGATCCTCTGCGGGTACAACACGCCGATCCACTACGCGCCCGATCCCAGCCAGGACATCCTCCAGGGCTTCCACAACGCGCTGGTCATGCAGTCGGGCGCCTACCAGAACGGGACGTGGGTGGTCGGCGTGGCGAAGGGCGGTGTCGAGGAGGGCGTGGATTCGCTCGCCCAGTCGTGCATCATCGCTCCCAGCGGCCAGATCGTCGCCCAGGCGGTGACCACGGGGGACGAGCTGGTCACGGCCCGCTGCGACCTGGACTGGTGCCGTCGCTACACGGGCACGCTCTTCGACTTCGACCGCTACCGCCGGCCCGAGCTGTACGGCCGCATCACCGCACAACGGGGGGTCGAGACGTGACCGCCATCGAGACGACCACAGTTGGTTTCATCGTCAACGGCACGCCCGTGGCGGTGCGGTCCGACCATCCGCATCTGCTCGCTGCCCTGCGCGAGGAGCTGGACATCACCTCGCCCAAGGACGGCTGCTCACCATCCGGTCAGTGCGGCTGTTGCACCGTGCTGGTCGACGGGCGCGCCCTCGTCGCCTGCCAGACCTCGCTGGCAAAGGTGGAGGGGCGCTCGGTCGTCACCGTCGAGGGCTTCGCGGAGGACGAGAGGCAGCGGTACGCCGATGCCTTCGCCGCCTGCGGCGGCCTGCAGTGCGGCTTCTGCATCCCCGGCATCGTCGTGCGGGCGAAGGCCCAGATCGACAAGAAGGGCGGGGACCTCACCCGGGGTGACATGGCCCGCCACCTGGGCGCCCACCTCTGCCGCTGCACCGGCTACGTCAAGGTGCTCGACGCCATCGAGGCGGTCGCCGCCGGCAAGGAGCTGGAGGCGTCGCTGCCCGGCGGCGTCGGGACCAGCGGCGCGCGGTACGAGGCGGGCGAGCTGACGCTCGGGGACCGCGGCTACGTCGACGACATCCGGGTGCCGGGGATGCTCCACGCCGCGCTCCACCTGACCGAGCACACCCGCGCCGACATCCACCGAATCGACGTCGATTCGGCGCGGGAAGCGCCCGGTGTCGTCGCCGTCTACACCGCGGCCGACATCCCGGGGGAGCTGCGGGTCGGGATCATCCACACGGACTGGCCGATCATGATCCCGGAGGGCGGCCGCACGTCCTACGCCGGCGACGTGCTGGCCATCGTCGTGGCCGAGACCCGTCAGCAGGCCCGGGCGGCGGCCGAGCTGGTCACGGTGGACTACGGCGTGCTGCGACCGTTCACCGATCCGAACGCGGCGCTCGCGGATCCCGAGCCGGCCGTGTGGGGGACGGACTCCAACACCCTGTCGGTGTCCGAGTACCGGCGGGGGGACGCCGACGCCGCGCTGGCCGCCAGCGCCCACGTCGTCGAAGAGACCTTCCGGACCCAGCGCATCGAGCACGCCTTCCTGGAGCCCGAGGCCACGCTGGCGGTGCCCGACCCGCGCGGGGGACGATGCACGTCTACTCGGGCGGCCAGGGCGTGTGGGACGACCGCAACCAGATCGCGTCGGTGCTGGCCGTCGACCCGAGCTCCATCACCGTCGAGCTGGTGTCGAACGGCGGCGCCTTCGGCGGCAAGGAGGACATGGCCAACCAGGCCCACGCCGCGCTCGCCGCGTGGTTGCTGCAACGCCCGGTGAAGTGCGTGCTCTCCCGCGAGGAGAGCCTGCGCATGCACCCCAAGCGCCATCCGATCGAGATGGCGTACCGCGTGGGATGCGATCCCGAGGGACGGCTGACCGCGGTCCACGCCCGGATGGTCGGCGACTCGGGCGCCTACGCGTCGGTCGGGATGAAGGTGCTGGAGCGGGCGGCCGGGCACGCCAGCGGCCCGTACCACGTGCCCACCATCGACGTGCGCTCCGTGGCCGTCCGCACGAACAACCCGATCTGCGGCGCGTTCCGGGGCTTCGGCGCCAACCAGGCCCAGTTCGCCATGGAGGGCTGCCTGGACCGGCTGGCCGAGCGCGTCGGCATCTCCGGCTGGGAGATCCGCAAGCGCAACGTCATCCGGCCCGGTCAGGTCTGGGGACCCGGCCAGGTCATGGACGACGGATGCCTCGGCGCCGAGCGCTGCCTCGACGAGATCCGGCCCGACTACGACCGGGCCGTCGCCGCCGGACGGGCGGTCGGCGTCGGGCTCGGGCTGAAGAACAGCGGTCTCGGCAACGGCTTCAAGGAGCACATCCGCGCCGTCGTCCGCTTCGTTGAAGATGGAACAGTCGAGGTGCGCCACTGCTGGACCGAGATGGGCCAGGGGGTGCACACCGTGGCGCTCCAGGTGGCGGTGACCGAGCTCGGGGTCGAGCCAGGACGGGTGCGGGTGATCACGGACACGACCCGCGAGCTCGGCGCCGGGCAGACGACGGGCTCCCGGGGCACGCTCATGGGGGCCGGCGCGGTGGCCGACGCCTGCCGGGCGGCACTGGCGGACGGGTGCCAGGTCGGCGTCGACTACGAGGGTGAGTACCGCGTCGACTGGACGCATCACCTCGGCGAGGTCGAGCAGCCGGTCATCCACTCGGCCTTCGGCTACGCCGCGCAGCTCGTGGTGATGGACCCCGAGACGCAGGCCATCGAGGAGGTCGTGGCCGTCCACGACGTCGGTCGGGCCGTCAACCCGCTGCTGTGCGAAGGCCAGGTCGAGGGATCGGTCCACATGGGGCTCGGCTACGCGCTGACGGAGGACTTCCCGGCCGACCCCGAGACCGGGCAGCCGACGAACATGACGCTCCGGTCGCTCGGCATCCTGCGGGCCAAGGACGTCCCGCCGGTGCAGGTGCGACTGGTCGAGTGCCCTCAGCCGCGGGCGCCGTACGGGATCAAGGGCGTCGGCGAGATCGGCCTCGTGCCGACCGCGCCCGCGGTCGCCGCCGCTCTCCACGCCGCGGACGGGGTGTGGCGCTCACAGCTCCCGATGAAGCCCAAGCGCACCGCCGACCAGGACTGAAGGGGACTGACGATTGGGCGCCGTCACGCCCGGCTTGGTCTGCGGCCACCACCACCTCTACTCGGCGCTGGCCCGCGGCATGCCGGCGCCGCCGCACCAGCCGACCGGCTTCCTGGAGATCCTCCAGCAGGTCTGGTGGCGCCTCGACGCCGCGCTCGATCTGGAGATGCTGCGCTGGTCGGCGCTCCTCGGGGCCACCGAAGCACTGATGGCCGGCACCACAGCCATCGTCGACCACCACGAGTCACCGAACGCCATCGACGGCTCGCTCTCGGTCATCGCCGACGCCTGCGCCGAGGTGGGGGTCCGGGTCGACGTGGCCTACGGCGTGACCGACCGCTGGGACGACGCCGGCCGCTTGCGCGACGACGGCTGGCCGCCGCCGGCGATGACGGAAGGCGCCCGTCGGGGTCTGGCCGAGAACGAGCGGTTCCTCCGCCAGGGCGGGCGCGGGAGGGTCGGGATCCATGCCGCCTTCACCTGCAGCGACGAGACCCTGGAGGCCGCCGCGGGTCTGGCCGCGGACCTGGGCGCAGGGGTCCACGTCCACGTGGCCGAGGGGGAGATCGACGCCGCCGCGGGGCGCGCCTGGAGCCCCTGGCTCGGGACGACTGGTTGCTCGTCCACTGCGTCCACCTCGACCGCGAGCTCCCCGGCACGATCGCCCACAACCCCCGGTCCAACATGAACAACGCGGTGGGCTACGCCCGCCCGGCGGCCCGGGACAACCCCGTCGTGCTGGGCACGGACGGCATCGGCGCCGACATGCTGGAGGAGGTCCGGCTGGCGTACGCCCGGCTCCGCGAGGACGACGTGCTGGCCACGCCCGCCCTGCCGTGGGAGTGGCTCGAAGCTGGACAGCGGTTCTTCCCCGAGGTGGCCGGCGACACCGTCACCTGGAGCTACGACCACGTCGACTCGCCGTGGCACCTCGCCTTCACGCCCGGCGTCCGGGCCCTCCGGGTCGAGGTGGACGGCGAGGTCCTGCTGGACGACGGCCGGCCGACCAGGGTCGACGTCGACGAGATCCGGGCCAAGGCCGCCGAGCAGGCCGCCCGCCTGCACACCCGCCTGTGAGCCCCCCGGTGCGACCACCCGGCCGCCCCACCACGTTCATGGCGAAAATCTGGTGCATGACGCCACAATCGGCGCCATGAACGGTCTCATCCACTTGCGAGGAGCCGATCGATGAGCACGCGCGTCGCGCTGTACCTGCAGGACGCCCATCCCGATCCGCGAGGGGATGGAGCACGCGCGGTACGCGGAGTCCCGGGGGTTCGAGGCCGTCTGGCAGGCGGAGAGCCGCCTCGTGCGGGAGGCCACGGTGCCCATGGCGGCATTCGCGTCGGTGACGGAGCGGATCAAGGTCGGCTCGGGCGTGGCCGACTGCTGGAGCCGCAACCCGGCCCGGTTGGCGGCCACGTTCGCGACGCTCGATGACCTGGCGCCGGGCCGCATCCTGCTCGGTCTCGGCGCCTGGTGGGACCCGCTGGCCGGCAAGGTCGGCATCGAGCGCGCCCGGCCCCTCACCGTCATGCGGGAGGTGGTCACCGCGGTGCGGGCGCTCCTCCACAACGAGACCGTCACGATGCACGGCGCCTACGTCCACCTCGACGGTGTCGAGCTGGACTACGTGTACCAGGAGCGACGGGCCAAGGACGTCCCCATCTACATCGGCGCGACCGGGATGCAGATGATGGAGCTCACCGGCGAGATCGCCGATGGTGTCGTCCTCAACTACCTCGTCTCGCCGGACTACAACGCGAGGGCGATGGAGCACCTCGCCACCGGCGCCGCGCGCGCCGGGCGGTCGGTGGACGACCTCGACCGCCCGCAGCTCGTCGTCTGCTCGGTGCACGAGGACCGCGCCACCGCGCTGGACATGGCCCGCCTGATGGTCACCCAGTACCTCGGCCAGCAGCCTCACATCATGAAGGCGTCAGGCGTGCCGCAGTCGCTCCTCGACGCCGTCGGCGAGGTGCTGACATGGCCCGCGACCCACGAGCAGGTGGAGGCCGCGTCGAAGCTCGTGCCCGACGAGATCGTCCAGATGCTCACCGCGTCCGGCACGCCCGACGACGCCCGCGCCCGCGTGGCCGAGTACGTGGCCGCCGGATGCACCTGCCCGATCCTGTACCCGCTCGGCGACGTGGAAGCGATGATCGACGCCTTCGCCCCCGACCCCGGTGCGTCCGGCTTGGCCGGCGCACCGCAACCAGCCCGAGGCATTGCCGAGCGAAGCGAGTAGGAGCCGGCCATGGGCCGGCGACGAATTACGGGAACCGCGCCGCCAGCCAGTCGGCGACGTGGGCCATGGCGGCGGGGCGGTGGCCTTCGAGGTAGTGGGGGGCGCCCTTCATCTCGACGTACGTCACGTCATCGGCGCCGGCGTTGGCCAGGATCTCCTCGGCTTGGCGGACCCGGATCTCGGTGTCGGCCGTGGGGTGCACGAGCAGGGTGGGCACCGTGACCTGCGGCATGGTGTCGGCCAACTTGGCCGCGCTGGACAGGCCCGACCACGTCGACAACCACCCCCTGGCGGTCATCGTCCGGGCCAGGCCGCCGCGGCCGTAGTTGGCGTCGAGCGGATCCGGAGAGGCGAACAGGCTGCCAATGGGTCGCTCGTCCGGATCGATGGTCAGGTCGAGGTAGGCCGGATCGGCCAACGTCCGGTAGATCGTCAGGTAGCGCATGGCGACGGTGCGAGCCCTCAGATCGCGCCAGGCCCGGGGCTCGGACTCGCGGTCCACGGTCGCCAACCGCTGGCGGGCGTCCTCGCTGTCGGCCAGCGCCGCCTTGGCCACGGCGTCGATGCGGGCCACGCGCGCCACCTGCGCCTCCCGATACCGCGTCAGCCAGGCGGGGTCGTACGAGCACGGCTGCGGCCAGGGGCGCCAGCCGTTGTCGGGGTCGTACATGTCCAGTTCGGGGATCCGGCTCATCGGGTCGTGCTCGTCGGCCACGGACGGATCGATGACCTGCAGCATGAACACGCCTTCACCCGGGTGGGCGGCCATGCCCACCCAGCCGTCGCCGATGCCCAGTTCGGCGTGCGCCATCGCCATCAGGGAGCCGCCGCCCGAGTTGCCGAGGAGCACGACCGCCTCGGCTCCCCGGCGAATCATCTCGTCGTGGGCCGACTGCACGTCGACGATGCAGGCCTCGTGGAGGCAGTCGATGTCGTTGCCCATGTAGCGCGTGCCGAAGCCGAGCACCGCGTAGCCCGCGGCGGCCAGCAGGGGGCAGGCGTAGTGGACGCTGAAGTCCCCCCGCGGGTGGGACAGGATGACCGCCGTCTTCCACGGGCGTCCGCCGGGCGGGAGCCAGAGCAGACCTCGCACGAGCGCGCCGTCAGGGCTGACGAGCCGAACGGACTCCCGGGGTATCTCGACTCCGGGATCGTCCTCGGGGAGGGGCCAGTAGCCGAGACCCGACCGGACGGCGGCCTCCCAGGTGGACGTCGAGCTGTTGCACAGCGGGGAGCGTGGCGGGTGCGGCCACGGCCGTCAACCGCCGCGCGGTCGTAGGCTCGACGGACGTGCCCGTCGATCCCGGTACGGCCTTCGCCGTCGTCGGCGACCGCCTGGCCACGCATCTGGTGGACGTGACGAGCGACCTGGCGGCGCTGGACGGCTCGGGCTTCTGGGCCGTCGTCGCGCCGTTCGACGCCCCGCCCGTCCTCGCCCGCTTCGACGATGTCGGACGGGCCCGCCCGTGGCCGGGCCCACCCTGGCCCGGGATCCCCCGGGACGCCTGGCGCACCAGCCTCGACGAAGCCGGGTTCTCGTCCGGGGTCGAGGCCATCCGCGCCGCCATCGGCCGGGGCGACGTGTACCAGGTGAACCTGACCCGCCGCCTCTCCGCCCCCCTCCCGCCGCAGGCTGAGGTGGGCGCCCTGGCCGCCGCGCTGGCCGCCGGCAACCCCGCGCCGTACGCGGCCGCCGTGCACCTCCCCAGCCACCGCGTGCACGTGGCATCGGCGTCGCCCGAGCTGTTCCTCGGCCGCGACGGCGATCTCGTCTGGTCGTGCCCCATCAAGGGCACCGCTCCCACGCCGGAGGAGCTGCTGCCCAAGGACCGGGCCGAGAACGTGATGATCGTCGATCTCGTACGCAACGACCTCGGGCGGGTGAGCCGCTACGGGACGGTCCGCGTTCCCGGCCTGCTGGCGCTCGAGCACCATCCGGGGCTCGTGCACCTGGTCAGCACCGTCGAGGGCCGGTTGCGCGCCGGCGTCGGATGGGGGGAGCTGCTGGACGCCACCTTCCCGCCCGGGTCGGTGACGGGCGCGCCCAAGATCTCCGCGGTGGACCACATCGGCCGGCTGGAACCCGTGCCTCGCGGGGTCTACTGCGGCGCGGTCGGCTGGGTCGATGCCGATCGGCGGCGGGGCGAGCTGAACGTCGCCATCCGCACGTTCTGGTTCGAGGACGGCGAAGCGCATCTGGGGACGGGCGGCGGCATCACCTGGGACTCGACCCCGTCCGGCGAGTGGGCCGAGACCGAGCTCAAGGCGGCCCGCCTCCTGCACGTGGCCTCGGGAGTGCTGAGCCCGCCGGCGTGCTCGCGGAGGAGCATGCGGAATCCGCAACGGACTCGCGGACGGTGACGGCGGACCCTTTGGCGGGGTCGCCACGCCGTACGCTGCCGGCCGTGAACGGCGGGACGGCGGTCTGGATCGACGGCGAGGTCCGGGACGCGGCCGCGGTGTCACCCCTGGACCACGGCTTCCTGGTCGGCGACGGGGTGTTCGAGACGCTCAAGACCATCGACGGCCAGCCGTTCGCGCTGACCCGCCATCTGCGCCGGCTGGAGCGCTCGGCCGCCGGGCTGGGCCTCGCGCTGCCGCCCGAGGCCGTCCTCCGGGGTGCGGTGGCCGATGTCCTCGCCGTGTCGGCGGCGCCGACCGGGCGGCTGCGCATCACGGTGACGAGTGGCGCCGGCCCGCTCGGCTCGGCCCGGGGTGAGGACCCACCGACGCTCGTCGTCACCCACGCCGCCACTACGCCATGGCCACCGTCCACCCGGCTCGTCGACCGTGCCCTGGGCCCGGAACGAACGCGGAGCGACGGCCGGGCTCAAGACGACCAGCTACGCCGACAACGTGGTCGCTCTGCGCGACGGCCAGGGAGCAGGGGGCCGACGAGGCGATCTTCACGGACACCCGCGGCCGCATCTGCGAAGGCACCGGCACGAACATCTTCTACGTCCTGAACGGGCACCTGACCACGCCGTCGCTGGCCACCGGGTGCCTGGCCGGCATCACCCGCGAGCTGGTGATCGAGGTCGCCGACGTGATGGTTGCGGATGCACCGGTCGGGATGCTGGCCGACGTCGACGAGGCATTCGTCACCAGCTCCACTCGCGACGTCCAGCCGGTCTCGCACATCGACGGCCGCGCGCTGCCCGCCTGCCCCGGGACCGCGCACCGTCGAGGCCATGGCCGCGTTCGCGGCGCTGGCCGCCCGGTCCTGCGATCCGTGATCAGCCGGCCGAACCGGCCAAGCGAGCCAGACGGTCGACTGCAGCCAGGAGCCGGTCGACGTCGTCCTCGGTGATGTAGCGGACGACACCAGCCCGCACGACGCCACCGGTCGCGGCGAGGCCGAGCGCCTCCACCGGCCCGAGGGCGTAGTTGTGGCCGCTCCAGACCGCGATCCTCTCCGCGGCCAGCGCCCTGGCCACGTCCGCGGGCGTCCGCCCGTCGATCGTGAACGCAACCGTCGGCACCCGGTCGGCGAGGTCGTGCGGGCCCCACACGGTCACGCCGGGGATGCCCAGCAGGCCGTCGAGCAGCGGAGCGAACACCGCACGCTCGTCCGCCTCGACACGGTCCATCCCTTCGTCGAGGAGGTAGCGGGCGGCGGCCGTCACTCCGGCCAGGGCCTCGTAGTTCGGCATGCCCGTCTCGAGGCGCGACGGCCCATCGTCCCCGGACGCCGTCAGCTTGTAGGGCCGCATGCTGCCCAGGAGCCCGGGCTCGACGTACATCGCCGCGGCATGGGGGCCGTACCACTTGTAGGCCGACGTCACGAGGGCATCGCATCCGATGGCCGTCACGTCGATCGATCGGTGCACGGCCAGGGCCACGGCGTCGACGAAGAGGCGCGCGCCGGCGGCGTGCGCGGCGCGGGCGATGGCCGCGCAGGTCCGGCATCGAGCCGAGCAGGTTGGACGCGCCCGCCACCGCCACCCAGCGCACGCGCTCGTCGAGCAGCTCCAACACGGACTCGGTCGGGAGCCGGCCTGTGCGCGCGTCCATCGGGGCCGTCACGACCTCCGCGCCGCGGTCCTCGGCGGCCAGACGCCACGAGGTGACGTCGGCGTCGTGGTCGAGCTGCGTGCAGACGATCCGGTCACCCGGGGCCCAGTCGCGAGCCAGCGAGCGGGTGAAGGCCAGGGTCATCGTCGTCATGTTGGGCCCGAACCAGATCGACTCGGCCGGCGCACCCAACAGCTCGCCCACGGTCGTGCGGGCCAGGGACTGCACGTCGTCGCAGGCCGCTGACGCGGCGAAGAAGCCGCCGCCACACCCGTTGTCGCCGCTGGCCGAGAACGTCGCCATCGCCTCGATGGCCGAGTCCACCATCTGGGTGCCCGCCGGCCCGTCGAAGCGGGCCCATCCGTCCCGGCCCACACCGGGGAAACGCTCCACCACCACGGCGGCGCAGTCTGGCATGGCTAGGTTCCCGGCCATGGAGGTGACCGCGGCGCAGCGGGCTGCCTACGCCGACGACGGGGTCGTCGTGCTGCGCGGGGTGCTCGGCGAGCACTGGCTGGGGCTGCTGGCGACAGCGGTCGAGCGGAACCTGGCCGAACCGGGCGAGCACGCCCAGCGCTACACCCCGGAAGGCCAGCCCGGGCAGTACTTCGGCGACTACTGCAACTGGGATCGCATCGACGAGTTCCGGCAGGTGGCGTTCGACTCCGGCCTGGCCGGCGCGGCCCGGCAGCTCATGGCCTCGCGCACGTCCCGGTTCTTCCACGAGCACGTGCTGGTCAAGGAACCGGGCACCCGCGAGGTGACGCCCTGGCACCACGATCAGCCCTACTACTGCGTCGACGGCGACCAGAACGTGAGCTTCTGGATCCCACTCGATCCCGTTCCGGCGTCGTGCGGCGTCCGGTTCGTGGCCGGCTCCCACCGCTGGGGGCGCTGGTTCGTCCCCCGCCGCTTCGTCGACCATGTGCCCTACAGCAGCCCGGATGAACGCTTCGAGCTGGTGCCTGACATCGACGCCGAGCTCGACCGCCACCGGATCGTCGTGACGGCCGTGGAGCCAGGCGACGTGATCGCCTTCCACTTCCGGACCCTGCACGACGCGCCGGGAACGGACGGGCTGTCGACGCGGCGGAGGGTGGTGAGCCTGCGCTGGCTGGGCGACGACGCGACCTTCACGCTGCGCCCGTGGCTGCACTCCCCACCCTTCGAGCCGCGAGACCTCGTCGAGGGCGGCCCGCTCGACGACGACCGCTTCCCGCTCGTGACCTGAGGCCGGCCGCAGCACGCGGCCGGCTGCGGGGCCAGACTGGAGGCGTGCCGTACAACTCGACCGGGCGGGTGGTGCACGACGCCGACGCCCACATCATGGAGACGCCGACCTGGCTGCGGGACCACGCGGACCCCGATGTCCGTGACCGCATCGAGCCCCTCCGCTACCCCGGCGGCAACGAGCTGCGCCAGACCGGCGACCCGGCCGAGCAGCAGCGCGACCTCGTCGCCGCCTTCGACCGGCTGACCGACCGCCACGGCTCCAAGGAGTACCGAGCCGTCGAGGCTGAGGAGATCATGAGCCGCAAGAACTTCGCCGCCACCGGCGGGTTCATCGCCGACGACCGGCCCCGCGCGCTCGACCTGCTGGGCTTCTCGAGCCAGCTCGTCTTCAACACGTTCCACAACCGACGGCTGCGGGACTGGGAGCACCGTGACCTCGCTCTCGCCGAGGGCACGGCCCGCGCCCACAACCGGGGCATGGTCGAGTTCTGCTCCGTCGACCGTCGGCTGCTCCCGACGTGCTACGTCCCGCTCGCCGACCTCGACCGGGCGCCGGCCCTGGCCGCCGAGGCGATCACCATGGGAGCCGCGGCGCTGCTGGTGGCGTCGGGTTGCCCGCCGGACCACTCGCCCAGCCACGTCGGTCTCGATCCCGTGTGGGCCCAGGCGCAGGAGGCGGCCATCCCCGTCGTGTTCCACGTCGGCGGGACCGGCGACCTCATCGACCCGGCGTACTTCCGCAACGGGCTGCCGATCCCACCGGACTTCCATGGCGGCGAGGAGAACTTCCGCTCCGTCGACTACATGGGCATCCCGGGTCCGCCGGCCCAGACGCTGGCGACCATGATCTTCGACGGCGTCCTGGAGCGCTTCCCGGACCTGCGCATCGGCGTGATCGAGCAGGGTGCCATCTGGGTGCCGTCCTGGATGCGTCAGATGGAGTCGGCGTTCGAGGCCTTCGCCCGGCACGAGGAGCGCCTGCAGGCACTGTCGCTGCGCCCGAGCGAGTACGTGCGGCGCCAGGTCCGCTTCACCCCCTATCCCACGGAGGACGTCGGCTGGATCATCGAGCAGACAGGGCCGGAGGTCTGTCTGTTCTCGTCCGACTATCCCCACGTCGAGGGCGGCCGTCGCCCCATCGAGCGGTTCGAGGCGTCGCTCGCCGACGCGCCCAACGACGTGCGGGAGCGGTTCTACCGGACCAACTTCGAGGATCTCATGGGCTCGGCCATGGCGGGCCTGGCGGCCTGACCCCGGACCGGCCCGGTCGGCCGGCGAGCCGCGCCGGCTAAGCCGACTGGATCTTGATCTCGATGTCGACGCCGGCGGGCAGCTCGATGCGCTGCAGGCTGTCGATGGTCTTGGGCGTCGGGTCGACGATGTCGATCAGCCGCTTGTGGACCCGCATCTCGAAGTGCTCGCGGGAGTCCTTGTCCTTGTGGGGCGAGCGGATGACCGTGAAGCGGTGCTTGTCGGTCGGCAGGGGGATGGGGCCTCGGACCTTCGCCTGGGTGCGCAGCACCGTCTCGACGATCTTCTTGGTCGAGGTGTCGATGATCTCGTGGTCGAAGGCCTTGAGACGGATACGAATGCTCTGAGCCACGTCTCAGCCTTTCACTTGATGATCTTGACGACTCGGCCGGCGCCCACGGTGCGGCCGCCTTCACGGATCGCGAACCGCAGCCCTTCGTCCATGGCGATGGGTTTGCCCAACTCGACGGTCATGGCGATGTTGTCCCCCGGCATCACCATCTCCGTCCCCTCCGGCAACGCAATCGTCCCCGTCACATCCGTCGTCCGGAAATAGAACTGCGGGCGGTAGTTGTTGAAGAACGGCTTGTGCCGGCCACCCTCTTCCTTCGTCAACACATACACCTGCGCCTCGAAATTCGTGTGCGGCGTGATGCTCCCCGGCTTGCACAACACCTGACCCCGCTCCACATCCTCCTTCTTCGTCCCCCGCAGCAGAGCACCGATGTTGTCACCCGCCTGACCCTGATCCAAGATCTTGCGGAACATCTCCACCCCCGTACACACCGTCTTCTGAGTATCCCGCAACCCCACGATCTCCACCTCGTCACCGGTGTTGACGATCCCCTGCTCCACCTTCCCGGTCACCACCGTCCCCCGACCAGTGATCGTGAACACATCCTCCACCGGCATCAAGAACGGCTTGTCCAACTCCCGCACCGGCTCCGGCACCGAAGCATCCACCGCCTCCATCAACTCCAAGATCTTGGCCTGCCAGTCCTCATCCCCCTCCAACGCCTTCAACGCCGACACCCGCACCACCGGCGCGTCATCCCCCGGGAACTCGTACTCGTTCAACAACTCCCGCACCTCGAGCTCCACCAACTCCAACAACTCGTCGTCGTCCACCGCGTCAGCCTTGTTCAACGCCACCACGATGTACGGCACCCCCACCTGCCGAGCCAACAACACATGCTCCCGGGTCTGAGGCATCGGACCATCCGTGGCCGCCACCACCAGAATCGCCCCATCCACCTGCGCCGCCCCCGTAATCATGTTCTTGATGTAATCAGCATGACCCGGCATATCCACATGCGCATAATGCCGATTCGCCGTCTCATACTCCACATGCGCGATCGAGATCGTAATCCCCCGCGCCTTCTCCTCCGGCGCCTTATCAATCTGATCAAACGGCGTATAATCCGCCAACCCACGATCCGCCAACGTCTTCGTAATAGCCGCCGTCAACGTCGTCTTCCCATGATCAATATGACCCATCGTCCCAATATTCACATGCGGCTTCGTACGCTCAAACTTGGCCTTGCTCATGGCGGTGTCTTCCTCTTGGTGGTTCGTGGGTTGTCAAGGATCGAACTGGTGGTGGGGTTCGGACCCGGCTACTCGCCCCGTACCCGCTTGATGATCTCGGAGGCGATGCCCTCCGGGACCTGCTGGTAGGAGTGGAACTGCATGGTGTACGTGGCGCGGCCCTGGGTCCGCGAACGGAGGTCGGTACTGTACCCGAACATCTCCGACAGCGGCACCTGGGCCCGGACGACCTGCACGTTGCCGCGGGCCTCCATGCCTTCGATGCGGCCCCGGCGGCTGGAGAGGTCGCCGACGACGTCGCCCAGGTAGTCCTCGGGCGTGACGCACTCGACCGACATGATCGGCTCGAGCAGGACCGGCCGGGCCATCTCGGCCGCCTTCTTGAACACCATCGAGCCCGCGGTCTTGAAGGCCAGCTCGCTGGAGTCGACGTCGTGGTACTGGCCGTCCACGAGGGTGACTCGGATGTCCACGGTCGGGTAGCCGGCCAGCACGCCGGAGGCCAAGCGCGGACTGGATGCCCTGGTCCACGGCCGGGATGTACTCGCGGGGGACACGACCGCCCGTGATCTTGTCCACGAACTCGTAGCCGCCGCCGGGGCCCGTCGGCTCGAGGTCGACCTTGACGACGGCGAACTGGCCGGTGCCACCGGTCTGCTTGATGTGGCGGTACTCGACGGTCTTGACCGGGTTGGTGATCGTCTCCCGATAGGCCACCTGCGGCTTGCCGACGGTGGCATCCACGTTGAACTCGCGCAGCATGCGGTCGACCAGCACCTCGAGGTGCAGCTCGCCCATGCCGGAGATCACCGTCTGCCCGGTCTCCTCATCGGTGCGCACCCGGAACGTCGGGTCCTCCTCGGACAACGAGTAGAGCGCCTTGCCCAGCTTCTCCTGGTCGGCCTTGGTCCTGGGCTCGATGGCGACGTGGATGACCGGCTCGGGGAACTCCATGCGCTCGAGCACGACCGGGTTGGCCTTCTCGCACAGCGTGTCGCCCGTGGTGGTGAACTTGAAGCCCAGGCCGGCGACGATGTCCCCCGCCACGGCCTCGTCGAGGTCCTCGCGCTGGTTGGCGTGCATCAGCAGGATGCGCCCGAGGCGCTCCTTGCGGTCCTTCGTCGAGTTGAAGAGCTCGTCGCCCTTGCCGATGCGGCCCGAGTAGACGCGGAAGTAGGTCAGCTTCCCGAACGGGTCCGCCACGATCTTGAAGGCGAGGGCGGAGAAGGGCTGGTTCTCGTCCGCCTTGCGCTCGACGATGTGCTCGCCCTTGATGTCGGTGCCCTCGGCGGGCGGGATGTCGAGCGGGCTCGGGAGGTAGTCGACGACGGCGTCCAGCATCGGCTGCACGCCCTTGTTCTTGAAGGCCGAGCCGCACAGCACGGGGACGAAGCTGAACGCCAGCGTGCCCTTGCGGAGGCCGAGCTTGATGTCCTCCTCGGTCAGCTCCTCGTCCCCGAGGTACTTCTCCATGAGGACCTCGTCCTCGCTGGCCACGATGTCGAGCAGCTTGGCGCGCCACTCCTCGGCCTGCGCCTCGTACTCGGCCGGGATCTCGACGATGTCGAAGCGCTCGCCCTTGTCCGACGTCTCGTCCCAGACGAGCGCCCGCATGGTGACGAGGTCGATCACGCCCTGGAAGCTGGCCTCGGACCCGATCGGGAGCTGGATGACCGCCGGCACCGACTCCAGCCGGTTCTCGATCATCTCGACGGTCCGGAAGAAGTTGGCCCCGATGCGGTCCATCTTGTTGACGAAGCAGATGCGGGGGACCTGGTAGCGGTTGGCCTGCCGCCAGACGGTCTCGGTCTGCGGCTCGACGCCGGCGACCGAGTCGAACACGGCGACCGCGCCGTCGAGCACCCGCAGCGACCGCTCGACCTCGATGGTGAAGTCGACGTGGCCCGGGGTGTCGATGATGTTGATCCGGTGGTCGTTCCACACGGCGGTGGTCGCGGCCGAGGTGATGGTGATGCCGCGCTCCTGCTCCTGGACCATGTGGTCCATGACGGCCGCGCCCTCGTGCACCTCGCCGATCTTGTAGGTCTTGCCGGTGTAGTAGAGGATGCGCTCGGTCGTGGTCGTCTTGCCCGCGTCGATGTGCGCCATGATCCCGATGTTGCGGGTCCGGTCGAGGGGGAATTCACGCTTGGCCATGGGTTCGCGTCGCTTCGTTCGTCAGTTCGTGGGGGAATCTCGTGGAGCAGGGGCCAACCGTGGGCGAGCACGCGTGTGACCGGTCGTCCATGCTACCGACCAGGTCAGCCAACCTGATCGATGGCCTGCGGGCGTTCGTTCGGACCGGGGCTCCCGGCGGGTGCCAGGCCG
Source organism: uncultured Acidimicrobiales bacterium (assembly GCA_963813375.1). Classification (GTDB taxonomy): domain Bacteria; phylum Actinomycetota; class Acidimicrobiia; order Acidimicrobiales; family Ilumatobacteraceae; genus DASTFY01. The sequence continues at coordinate 176,150 of CAWEYT010000008.1, forward strand.
TCCGGCGATCGCCAGTGGACGACCGACAACGCTACCGCTGAGCGACCAGAACCCTCGCTGGGAGCAGCACTACGCGCGGGATCTGTGTGGATCCAGCGGTTGCCAGTCGGCGAACCGCAAGCTCCCGCTGCCAGGCCGACCACCGTCGCCACTGGCCGAGCGGCGACTGCGACCGGTCGAGACGTGCGTCGGGCTACCCACGTGGGCCCGCCGGCGGACCGCGGCCACGATGGACACACCGGCCGCCAGCGCGACCATGGCCACCAGCACCACCGGGCCATTCCCCCCGCCGGTGGTGGGGAGCGTGCCTGGCCGCACCGAGGACTGCGACACGCTGGAGGGTGCCGTCGTCGGCGACGGCGGCGTGGACGTCACGCTCGTCGAGGGCGCAGTCGTGGGCGTGGTCGGACCCGTCGTCGGCGCAGTCGTGGGCACAGTCGGACCGGTGGTTGTGGTCGGAGCGGCCGTCGTGGTGGTCTGCTGGGTGGCGCAGTCGGAGTCGTTGGTGATGAACGGGCCGGCGATGCGCCACACACCCCGCTCACCGCTGAAGCCGGGTGGGAGGGCGTTCACGTCGACCTGACCGCACTGCAACGGCACCGTCACCGTGGCTGCTCCCCCGCTGAAGGTGGCGCTGCCCTGCCCTTCGAAGAAGCCCCCCGAGATCCCCCGCTGGGCGGCCACGAACAACGTCCACCCATCAGGAGCGCCCGACGCCGACACGGTCACGGTGGCACCATCACTGGTGATCAACGCGAACGCGGTGAACTGCGGATTGGAGCTCTGCCCAGTGTTCCTGGAGTCGCGGGGCAACGGCTGGGTGGCCTCACAGGAGAAGCTTCCACCGGCGGGCACCACCTCGACCTTGTTCTGACCGCCGCACACCTGCGCCGCCTCCGCCGGGGAGCCGCCAAACGCAACCACCAACCCGGCTCCCACGGCCATCGCGCTGAGCACACGCACCAATCGCTGTTTGACGGTCATGTTCTCCACCCTCCAGTTCGCGGCCGACGGTACGCGTTCTGAACGGTGATTTAGTGGATACCCCTGAACAGCAATTCAGTTGCTGTGTCATCGCGGAGACACGGGTTCGCCACCCCCGGCCCCGCAACCCCATGGAACTGCGGTGGTGAGTTGGCCGTACCGCGCGATGGCGGGCCCCACGCGAGGGCCGGCCGGGTTTCGGCTACCAGCGGTAGTGGGCGAAGGCCTTGTTGGACTCCGCCATCTTCTGCATGTCGTCGCGACGCTTGACCGAGGCGCCGAGGCCGTTGGCGGCGTCGAGCAGTTCGGCGGCCAGCCGCTCGGCCATCGTCTTCTCCCGCCGGGCCCGGGCGAACCCGATGATCCAGCGGATGGCCAGGGTGTTGGCCCGGCGGGGTCGGACCTCGACCGGGACCTGATAGGTGGCGCCACCGACCCGGCGGCTCTTCACCTCGAGGGCCGGCTTGACGTTCTCGACCGCTCGCTTGACGGTGGAGAGCGGCTCGCTGCCGGTGCGCTCCTCGACGATCTTCATGGCGTCGTAGACGATGCTCTCGGCCAGGGAGCGCTTGCCCCGCAGCAGGATCTTGTTGACGAGCTGGGTGACGAGCACGGACCGGTACACCGGGTCCGGGTTGAGCTCACGGCGGGGGGCGGGGCCCTTACGAGGCATCGGGGATCACTTCTCCCTCTTGGCGCCGTACCGGCTGCGGGCCTGCCTGCGGTTCTTCACGCCCGCGGCGTCCAGCGAACCGCGGATGACCTTGTAGCGCACGCCCGGCAGGTCCCGGACCCGGCCGCCGCGCACGAGCACGATGGAGTGCTCCTGCAGGTTGTGACCCTCGCCCGGGATGTAGGCCGTGACCTCGATCCCGCTGGTCAGGCGCACACGGGCGACCTTGCGCAGCGCCGAGTTCGGCTTCTTGGGCGTCGTCGTGTAGACGCGCGTGCAGACCCCACGGCGCTGAGGCGAGCCCTTGAGGGCCGGCGTCTTCGACTTGGTGGTCTTGGTGCTGCGGCCCTTGCGGACCAGCTGCTGGATTGTGGGCACGCGCTACCTCTACCGAACTGTGCGGGCGGGACGAAACGGACGAACTCTGGCGAACTGGTCACGCCGGAGGACCAGCGCACAGGACCGATACATGGTACGGGCGCCGGACCGCCGCAGCAACCCGCGGACCCGCCGCCGGACAGGACCCGCCGCCGCGCCCGGGCACCCGCTACGAGGACCGGCCGAGGCTGACCGCCACGTCGCGATGGAGGCGCCCGAAGTTGTAGTAGGCCGCGCAGGCGCCCTCGGACGACACCATGCAGGTCCCGATGGGCGTCTCGGGGGTGCAGGCCGTGCCGAACACCTTGCACTCCCAGGGCTTGATCACGCCCTTCAGGACCTCGCCGCACTGGCAGGCCTTGGGATCGGCCACCCGGACCCCGGGGACCTCGTAGGCCAGCTCGGCATCGAAGGCGGCGAACTCGGGCCGCAGCTTCAGGGCGCTCTGCGAGATGAAGCCCAGGCCCCGCCACTCGAAGTGCGGGCGCAGCTCGAACACCTCGGCGAGCACCTGCAGCGCCCGCGGGTTGCCCTCGTCCCGCACCACCCGGGTGTACTGGTTCTCGACCTCGCACCGGCCCTGGCGGATCTGGGCCAGGAGCATGGCGATGGCCTGCAGGATGTCGAGCGGCTCGAACCCGGCCGTGACCAGGGGCTTGCCGTACTGCTCGGGCACGAACCGGTAGGGCCGGTTGCCGACGACGGTGGAGACGTGGCCGGGGCCGAGGAATCCGTCGAGGCGCAGGTCGGGCGAGTCGAGGATGGCCTTGATGGGCGGCACGATCGTCACGTGGTTGCAGAAGACCTTGAAGTTGGTGACACCCAGCTCGCGCGCCCGGAGCAGCGTGACGGCGGTCGACGGGGCAGTGGTCTCGAAACCGACGGCGAAGAACACGACGTCCCGGTCCGGGTGCTGCCTGGCCAGCTCGAGGGCATCGAGGGGCGAGTACACGAAGCGGACGTCGGCGCCCCGCGCCTTCGCCTCCAGCAGGTTCCCGTGGCCGCCGGGCACCCGCATCATGTCCCCGAAGGACGTGAAGAGCACGCCGGGCTTCTCGGCGACCGCGATGGCGTCGTCGACCCGCCCCATGGGGATGACGCACACCGGGCAGCCCGGACCGTGGACCAGCTCGACGTTGGCCGGCAGGACGTGCTCGATGCCGTGCCGGTAGATCGTGTGCGTGTGCCCGCCGCACACCTCCATGAACTTGAAGTGGTCGTCGCCGGCCTGCTCGGTGATGTGGGCGACCAGCCGGCGGGCTGCCGCGGGGTCCCGGTACTCGTCGACGAACCTCATGCCGGCTGGACTCCCGGGCCGGCTCCTCGGACGACGGTGCCCGGAACAGGGCCTCGACCTCGTCGGTGTAGACCTCGCCGAGCATCTGGAGCGAGGCGAGGGCCAGCCGGGCCTCCTCCTCGTCGATCTTCGACATGGCGAAGCCGACGTGGATCAGCACCCAGTCGCCGCACTGCACGCCCTCGTCCTCGAGCAGACCGATGTTGATCGTCCTGCCGACGCCGTTGACGTCGACTCGCGCCAGGTGCTCGTGCTCGTCCGAGCAGCTTGACGACCTGACCGGGGATGCCGAGGCACATGGCGTCGCCTACCCGTCCACCGGCAGAGGCGCGCGGTACTCGAGCGACTCCAGGATCAGCTCGTCGCCACCGACGATCTCCAGATCGACGCCCGAGCACTCCGGGCAGGCTGACGGCAGCTCGTCGCCGGCGCTCGTCGCCCCGCACGACGAGCAGCGCACCGAGACCGGCAGCAGCACCAGCTCGGCCGTGGCGTCCTCGGCGACGGAGCCCATCGCGGCGATGGCGAAGGACTGGTCGAAGGCCTCCGGGTGGACGTGGTGCAGCCGGCCGACCCGGATGCGCACCCTGGCCACCGGGCGATCCCCGGCCCGCTGCTCGATGGCGTCGACGATCGACGCGCACAGCCCCAACTCGTGCATCTCAGTTCTCCTTCTCAGCCGTGATGGCCACCTTGACGGAGACGTGTGGTTCCACTCTCAACAGCAGGATGCGGGGCGGCTCCATGCCGAAGTCCCGCACGTCGAACGTCTTCTCCCCGGCGAGGATCACGGTCCCGTCGGTCGCCTCCACGGTCATCTCGTCCTCGTACTGGCGGGTGACCCCTCTGAAGGTCAGGTCGCCCGCCACCCGGTAGCGCCCGTCCTCGCCGGTGGCCTCCATGGAAGTCAGGTCGCCGGCGATGGTCGGGAAGCGGCGGGCGTCGATGCGGCGCCGGAGCTCCCGATCCTCGAGCGGGTTGCCGGAGGTCAACCGATCGACCTCGAACTCGAGATGAGCGCCTGGCGCGGCCGGCGAGATCGAGCCGCCCGCCCTTCCCGAGCTCCAGGTCCACCCAACCTTCCAGGCCGGACGTCTCGGTCCGGATGGGGTGGAGGGTGGAGCGAGCCTCGATCCAGACCCGGGAGAGCGTGGGCACGATCCGGAAGCGCGCCACCGCGTCGCTTACATCCTCCGCAGTCGTCGATAGCGGTTCACGTCGGGCAGCGCCGTCACGGCGACGAACACCCCGACGATCACGACGATGCCCGCGAGCACCGTGGCCAACCAACCGATCACAGCCATGGCTACATCTCCCTCATCTTCAGGTACCGGGCGACATCGGGAAGGCTCCGGACGACAAGCGCCGCCAGGAGGATCAGCAGGGTCGACAGGACGAGACGTCGGATCACGCCGGGCTCCTCTCCTCGTTCGGGACGCACAGCTCGGCGACCACCTCGCGCACGGCGTCCACCCCACGCTCGACCGCAGCCGCGACCGCGGGCGACAAACCCATGCCTTCTTCGATCACCGAGGGCTGGCATCCTACGACGACCACTCGACCCACCTGCCCACCCATCGCGGCGAGCATCTGGAGGACCACCGCCGGGTTCATCGAGTGCGCGTCCATCGCCGGGGTGGCGTGCTCGCCCACCTCGCCGGCCGGATCCGGCTCGATGAGCGCCACCGTCCCGGGCGGCTCACCCATCGGGACGGCATCGACCATCACCAGGGCGTCGTAACCATCGAGGAGCTCGTAGGCGAGATGTACCCCGCGGATGCCGAAGTCCTCGACCCGAACGCCCTCGGGCATGTCGACCCCGCGCAGACGGGCCGCCACCTCGACGCCGAAGCCGTCGTCACCGAGGAAGATGTTCCCGATGCCCGCGACGAGGACCTTCATGCCAGGACCTCGACCTCGTCCGGATGGAAGTAGAGGTAGCGACGTTGCCACTCGAACAGCTCGGAGGCGGGGTCGTCGTCGAGCGTGACGGCGAGGTGCTCCGCACCGTCGACGTCCTTGAAGACGCCGGCGACCGTGGCCGTGCGGCCGGCGAGGAACAGGTCGTGGGCATCGGCGCGCCGAGAGGGGCGGAGGCGCACCGATGTGCCCTTGCCGACCTGAACCCCGCCGACCCACGTGGTGTCGGTCCACGGGTCGACCTCCGAATCGACTCCCGGGTCCCACCACGGCAGCGCAGCGGGCTCGTCGGAGCCATCGCTGTCGATCGGTGACTCCTCGACCGGCCGGAGCGAGCGCACCGCGCCGTGGAGCCGGGACCAGACCTCGGGCGGGAGGTCGTCGCAGCGGTCCACGATGGCGGCGGCGCGGGCGTCGGTCCCCCGCGCCTCGGCCTTCTCGTCGTCCGTCAGGGTGAGCACCCGCAGCGCGAGGATCTCGTCGATCTCGGTCGCATCGCAGAAGTCACCCACGCTCTCCGGCGCCACCGCCGGATGGTCGTAGAGGATGATGGGCGAGGACAGCACGACATCGGCGTCGCCTTCCTCGCCGATGAGCACGGGGAAGGTCCCGTCGCTGCGGCAGCCGGCCACCGCCTCGACCGCCGTAGCCGGCGGATCGAGCACGGACATGAACGTGCCGTCGTCCACGGCCAGGAGCGTGTGGACGGCGACCAACGAGGACGTCAGCACCTCGTCGCGAGATGGTGCGCCGCCCGCCGGCGCGATCGGCCTGTCCGTGACGTTCCCGACCTCGACCGTCAGCTTCACCAGCGCCGACGGGCCGTCGGCCCAGGCCGTGGACACCTTCACCACCCCGTCGACGGACGAGCTCGTGCGCACCGCCCGACCCACGACCTCGCCTCCGGCGGTCGCGAGCAGCTCCGCGTGCTCGGCCGAGGGCAGCGTGAACGGCTCCGAGTGGACGGCGCCGGTCACCGGGAGCAGGTCGAGCGGAGGAAGGTCGATCTCGTGCTCGACGGCCTCGTCCCAATCCACCCACCGGACGCCGTCGACGTCGAGCGACTCGACCGGCTGGAACCCGTCATCACCGGCGATCGCGGCCTCGACGCACCGATGTTGCACCTGCAAGCAGCGGACTCGGACGGACACGATCGCCGCGGGGCCGGGGTCGACGACGACCTCCGTGCGCAGGACGGACCGTTCTGACTCGTCCCGAGCGGCCACGGCGGGCGGCACCAGCACACCGAACTGCCATCGCAGCTGGTTCTTCCGGGCCGAGGCCCGGTACGGGTAGAGCACGTACCCCTCGTAGAGCACCGCGTCGGCCACCGCCCGGGCGGCGACGAAGCGGTCCGGGGCGGCCTTCACACCCCCTCCTCGCCGGCCTGCTTCAGCAACTGCTCGAACGCCTCGTCCCAGGTGGGCAGGGCACGGGCGGACTTGAACCGCGTGAGCGCGTCGAGCGTCTCCCGCGAGATCCGCACCCAGCCGGCGTTCGGGAAGTACCGGTCCATGACCTCGCGCCACACCCGGACCGGGAGTCGGAACCGGGCCTCCTCGTGCCAGGCCACCGGCCCCGCCGCGAAGCCGGCACCGCTGCCCCGCGGCCCGGAACACGGTGCCCGAGAACAGCAGCAGCAGAGGCACCTCACCGTCGTCGAGGCCGTGGAGGTACTTGGCCGCCGCCACCTCGAAGTCGTACGTGCACGTGACAGGGAGGTCGATCTCGGTCGTTGCCGTGAACCCGGAGACGACCGTACCCACGTGGGTCCAGAGGAAGGGCCGGAGCGTCTCCCCCCAGCGGGGCGCGTCGCCGAAGAGCTCGACCAGGCGGGCCTGCTCGTCCGGCTCGTAGCGGCGGTGCTGCGGCTCGATCATGATCTGGCAGCGGAGGGCCAGTGCATGGACCGGGGCGTCGCCGGTCTGGGAGTCGGCGTCGGTGAGGCGGAGCCGGAGCGCCAGCGTGGGGACGGCGGCGTGAGGCTCGGCCCGAGCCCCGAGCACCTCGAAGGACAGGCCGCTCACGACGCGACCTCGACGGGTCGCGATCGCTCGCGCACCCCGACGAAGAACGCGTCGAGCGCGTCATGCGCCTCCTGGCCGCCGTCGAAGCCACGCCACAACCGGCGCAGCTGCCCGACGAGCTCGTAGCAGGCGTCGATGGGGACCAGGTAGCACTCGGTCGCGCCGCTCCGGGCTCGATCGGCGCGGACGAGAAGCGCCTCGACGTCGGGCTGCAGCGTGGCCAGGCCGGGATTGGCCACCACGATCTGGTCCCAGGTGTCGAGAGGCAGGAGCGACTCCGTGGCCCCGGCCGGGCCCGGGTAGAAGGCCGCCACCCGCTCGAGCGTCGAGTTGAGGAAGAAGAACGCGACGCTCACGGGGATCTGCAGCTCGTCCCACTGGCCAGGTGAGAACTGCACGTCGGGGAAGGACAGGTAGCGGTCGGGGACGGCGCGGTAGCGATGTCCCGCCCGCTCCGGACGGGGTGAAGAGCAGGTAGCAGCCGCGGCAGGCGCAGCGGAGGCTGCGCTGCTCCAGATCGACGACGTGACCGTGCTCCTCCGGGATGGGCTCCGCGCACATCTCGCACCGCTCGCCGGGGCGGGGGCGCTCGCGCGGTCGGGACTGGCGGATCCGCGCGAGGACCCGCAGCGGGCCCCCGTCGAGACCTCCGTGCACCCCCGTGACGGTCACCGCACGCCCACCGCCGGGCGGCGTCCGAGCTCGACGGGTGTCGTCACGCCGGCGTCCCGGCGGCCCGGCGTCCGCGGCCGGTTCTTCCACGTCGATGACGACGATCTCCGGCGCCGCCTCGGCGATGGCCGTCTCGACCGCGGTCCGCAGGGTCACCGCCGAGCTCGGACAGCCGTCGCAGCTGCCGAGGAGCTGGAGGTGGACGGCCCCTCGGGCTGCGTCGAGCTCCAGGAGCACGACGTCACCCCCGTGGCCGTGGAGGAACGGCCGCACCGACTCGAGCGCGACCTCCACCCGAGACGCCAGGTCGTCCGGGTGGAGGTCGTGCACGACCATGAGGCTCCCGAGCAGCTCGTCATCGACCAGCTCGGGAAGCAGCTCCGGAGCCTCGTTCTGGACCAGCTCGACGACACGGGCCAACCCCGCGCCGTAGAGCTCGGTGACCAGTGCGGAGCAGTTCCTCGGCCCGCTCGAAGGTGGCCGGGTCGGTCGAGACGCGCAGCCGCTCGTACAGCTCCTCGATCCGCTCACCGGTCGCCCGGAGGTCCTGATCGCGGTCGTCGCATGGCCCGTTCCTCGATGGCCCGGTCCTCGATGGCGGGGTGCACGGCAGCCTCGCCCGTCAGGCCAGGTCTTCGTGGTTGAGCATGGTGGGCGAGTGCACCTTCTTCAGCACCTTGCCCTTGCCCAGGTACATGTGGACGCCGCAGGGCAGGCACGGGTCGAAGCTGCGCACCGCCCGCATGATGTCGATGCCCTTGAACTTGTCGACCGGGTTCTCCTCGAAGATCGGCGTGTTCATCACCGCGTCCTCGTAGGGGCCGGGCGTTCCGTAGATGTCGCGCGGGTTGGCGTTCCACGGCGTCGGTGGGTACGGGTGGTAGTTGGCGATCTTGCCTTCCCTGATGACCATGTGGTGCGAGAGCACGCCGCGCACGGCTTCGGTGAATCCGCAACCGATCCCCTCGTCCGGCACCTCGAACGGCTCCCAGGTCTTGGTGCGCCCGGCCCGCACCTCGGCCAGTGCCTGCTCGATGAAGTGGACGGCGGCGCCGGCCGCGTAGGCCTGGAAGTAGGTCCGGGCCCGGTCCCGCTCGATGGCGTTCGACCACTTGGGGATCTTCCACTCGAAGGTCACGGCGGGCTTGAGGGCGGTCTTGGGCAGGTTGATGACGACGCTGTGCCCGGTCGCCTTCACGAAGCCGCCGAGGTCGACGAGGCCGGACAGGGCCGTCGACCAGAGCCGGGCGATCGGGCCGCCGCCGGTGTCGAGGGCCAGGTGATCGGTCCCGTCGTACCAGCGGGGCGACATGACCCAGCTGTACTTGTCGTCGAAGTCCCGCTTCTGGGGCTGCGGGATCGTGTGCTGGTTCCACGGGTGGTTGCGGTCGACCGGGTTCCCGAGCGGGTCCTTGGTCACGAACATCTCCTGGCCTTCCCAGCTGTCGTAGTACGAGCTGCCGAGCAGGATCCGGATGCCCAGGTTGATGTCGACCAGGTCGTTGGTCACCAGCTTGCCGTCCACGATGACGCCGGGTGTCACGCCCATGGCACGACCCCAGCGGGTCATGTCCTTGTAGTCGAAGTTGCACACTTCGGGGTCCTGGAAGGCGCCCCAGCAACCGAGCAGCACACGGCGGCGGCCTACTTCCTCGTACCCGGGCAGCGCCTCGTAGAAGAAGTCGAACAGGTCGTCGTGCAGCGGCACGACGCGCTTCATGAACTCCACGTAGCGCATGAGGCGGGTGTAGTAGTCGGTGAAGAGCTGGATGGTCGCGGTCGTGCCGACGCCCCCCGGGTAGAGGGTGGACGGATGGACGTGGCGCCCCTCCATCAGGCAGAACATCTCCCGGGTCCAGCGGCTCACCTGCAGGGCTTCGCGGTAGAACTCGCCCGAGAACGGGTTGAGGGCCCGCATGATGTCGCCGATGGTCCGGTACCCGTGGTCGCCGGCGTGGGGCGACTCCGTCCGGTTGGCCAGCTCGAGCACGCCCGGGTTGGTCTCGGCCACCATCTTCTCGCAGAAGTCCACGCCGACCAGGTTCTCCTGGAAGATGTTGTGGTCGAACATGTACTCGGCGGCCTCACCGAGGTTGACGATCTGCTCGCCGAGGGCCGGCGGGTGCACCCCGTAGGCCATGTTCTGCGCGTAGCACGAGCACGTGGCGTGGTTGTCGCCGCAGATCCCACAGATCCGGCTGGTGATGAAGTGGGCGTCCCGCGGGTCCTTGCCCTTCATGAAGATGCTGTAGCCGCGGAAGATCGACGACGTGCTGTGGCACTCCGCCACCTTGCCCTGGCCGAAGTCGATCTTCGTGTAGATCCCGAGGCTCCCGACGATGCGGGTGATCGGATCCCAGGCCATCTCGACGAGGCCGTTGGCGTCCTTCACGGGTGCTTTGGTGGCCATGTCCCTACCTCCAGGAGCTCTGGTAGCCGGTCAAGAGCTCCTTGCCCGGGGTCCGCCACTTCGGTTCCTCGTCGACGGTCTTCTGGGTGATCTTGCGCAAACCCTTGATGGCCGCGCCGTACATCCGGCTGCCTCTGGTCGACACCCGCGAGCCGGGAGGCTCGTCCATGAACGGCATGAACTTGTCGGGGAAGCCGGGCATCGTGCAGCCGATGCAGATGCCCCCGACGTTCGGGCAACCGCCGACCCCGTTGACCCAGCCCCGCTTGGGGACGTTGCACTTCACGACCGGGCCCCAGCAGCCCAGCTTCACGATGCACTTGGGCGACCCGTACTCGGTGGCGAAGTCGCCCTGCTCGTAGTACCCGGCGCGGTCGCACCCCTCGTGGACCGTGGCGCCGAAGAGCCACGTCGGCCGCAGCGCCTCATCGAGCGGGATCATGGGCGCCTGGCCGGTGGCCTGGTACAGCAGGTACAGGATGGTCTCGGACATGTTGTCCGGGTGAGCCGGGCAGCCGGGAACGCAGACGATGGGCAGACCGGCTTTCGACTTCCAGTTCCACCCCAGGTAGTCCGGGACCCCCATGGCGCCGGTCGGGTTGCCGGACATGGCGTGCATGCCGCCGTAGGTGGCGCAGGTGCCGACGGCCAGCACGGCCAGCGCCTTCGGCGCCAGGCGATCCAGCCATTCGCTCGTCGTCATCGGCTGGTCGGTGTCGGGGTTGTTGCCGAACCCGCACCAGTAGCCCTCGCTCTTGATCTTCTCGTTCGGGATCGAGCCTTCGACCACCAGCACGAACGGCTCGAGCTCCCCCCGATCGGCCTTGAAGAACCACTCGATGAAGTCGTCGGCGCCCCCGACCGGGCCACACTCGAAGTCGATCAACGGCCAGTGGACGGCGATCTTCGGGAGGCCCGGGAGGGCGCCGAGCGCGATCTCCTCGATGCTGGGCTGGGTGGCGGCGGTGAGGGCGACCGAGTCGCCGTCGCAGCTCAGCCCGGCGTTGATCCAGAGGATGTGGACGACTGTCTCGTCCGGAGGCGCTTCCGTCGACGTCACTGCCTGACCTCCCCAGGTCGGCGCGCAGATCGATGCGCGCGGCGCTCGTGCGCCACCTCCTACCTACGCCTGGCAGCCCGATCCGGCAATGAGTGCAAACTGCACTGTGTTGACCACCTGCGGGGCCCGGCGTCCAATGGCGCGGTGCCCGGGGACCCGGCTGCGTACGTCGTCACGGCCGCCGATCGGGAGTGGTTCGGCCGCTGTCGACGGGCCTGGGACCTCCATGCGCTGGGACGACGCGCCCTCGAGCCGCTGGAAGTCGTCCATCGTCCTGACGCCCTGACCGACGCGCTGCTGGCCGCGCTCGCCGTCCACTACTTCCCGGGCATGTGGGCCTGGAACCGAGCCATCGTGGCGCCGCTGGTCCGTGAGGCCTACGACCGGGCCGGCGGTCCCCCGGAGGGGACAGCAGTGCTCGAGCGTTTCCAGCACTGGTCGCCGACGGTCGATCGCTTCACGCCGATCCGGGTCGACGTCGACGTGGAGGTGCCCGTGCCGGACCCGACGGACCCGGGTCGCCACCTCTCGGCTCCGGACGGCCGCCGGGTGACGTACCGCGACCGCATCCCGATGGTCCTGATCGATGACGACGACGAGCGGGTCTGGCTCGGCGCGCACCGCGTCGTCGACGTCTTCGCCCACCCGGACGAGCTGGCTCTCGACGAGCGCATGCTGACCGCCTGCTGGGCCTGGGAGGAGGTCGAGCTGCACGCACCCGTCGTCGGCGTGCAGGTGACGGAGCTGCGGCTCGACGGCGAGCTGCGCCGGACGGTGGTGCCGCACGGCACGACCGAGAAGCGGCTGGCCGCCCGCCGGCTGGGCCTGGCCGTGCGGGAGATGATCGACACCGGTGTGCAGACCGAGCCCTTCCCCTCCTGGACGCACTGTCAGTGGTGCGCGTTCCGCGACCCGTGCGTGGCCATGAACCGGGGCGAGGACGCCGAGCCGCTGCTGGCGCAGGCCTATCGCCGCCGTGCCGCCGGGTCCTCGGGCCGCGACGTGTCCGACAACCGCCGCCCGCCCTGATCCACCCGCCCCCGAGCGTTCTGGCGCGGGATCGTCGCGGCCCGCGACAGATCCGCGCCAGAAGCCCGACAGCGACCGGGTGAAGCGCGGTGAGACCTCGCCCACGGTTCTCGCGGACGTCGCGGGCCGGAGTCCGCGCCAGGGTGGCGCGGCGTCAGGCCGGGGAAGGCGGCGACGGCGGCCTGGCCGACGCTGATGGCCCCGTCGTTCGGGGGGAGCACCTGGTGGACGAGCACGGTGAGGCCGGCGTCGAGCAGCGCGTCCTCGACCACCTCGGTGAGGCGCACGTTCTGGAACACGCCGCCCGTGAGGGCCACCGTGTCCAGCCCCCGCGCTCGCGCCAGGCGCACGGCCAGCGCCGCGCTGGCCCGGCCGACGTCCTCGTGGAACCCGGCCGCCAGCAGCGCGGGAGCCACCCCGCGCGCCCGCTCCGCGACCATCCGGACGAGCAGCGGTCCGGGATCGAGCACGAATCGGCCGTCGACGTCGGTCACCACGAGGTCGGCCTCCTGCGCGGGCGCCATCGACCGGTCGACCGTACGGGCGAGCGCCTCCAGCTCGATGGCGGCCTGCGCTTCGTAGCTCACGCGCCGCCGGCCACCGAGCAGGACCGCGACGGCATCGAACAGCCGGCCCATGCTCGACGTGCGGGGGCTCAGCTCGCTCTGGGCCAGGTCGAGCACGGCTTCCCGGAGGTCCGGGTCGACGTCCGGGAGGGCCGCGGCGACGGCGGACCGGCCGGCCGCGGTCGCCAGCCAGGCCGCGGCCATGCGCCACGGCTCGCGGATGGCGGCCACGCCGCCCGGCATCGGGACGGTGGCCAGGTGCCCGATCCGCTCGTAGCCGGTCAGGTCGGCCACCAGGAGCTCGCCGCCCCACAGCGTGCCGTCCGGACCGAAACCGAGGCCGTCGAAGGCCAGGCCGAGCACGGGCTCGGTGCGGCCGTGCTCCACCATGCACGCGGCGACGTGCGCGTGATGGTGCTGCACCCCGACCGTCGGCAGGCCGAGGTCCAGGGCGAGCTTCGTCGACAGGTACTCCGGGTGGAGATCGTGGGCGACGACGGCCGGCTCCACGCCGTAGAGCCGGGAGAGGTGGTCGAGCGCCTGCACGAACGAGCGGTGGGTGGCCAGGTGCTCGAGGTCACCGATGTGATGGCTGGGGACGACGATCCGACCCTTGGCCACGCTGACGGTGCTCTTGAGCTCCGCCCCCACGGCGAGGACCGGCCGGGCAGCGACGAACGGCAGCGGGATCGGTTCGGGCGCGTAGCCCCGCGACCGCCGCAGCACCTGGTGGCGACGCGGACCGGCTCGCACGACCGAGTCGTCGCAACGGATGTGGATCGGTCGGTCGTGCGTGAGCAGGCCATCGACCATCGGGCCCAGCCGGGCGACCGCGTCACCGTCCTCGTGGGCGATCGGATCGTCGCTCAGGTTGCCGCTCGTCATCACGAGCGGGCGGCCCACACCGACCATGAGCAGGTGGTGGAGCGGGCTGTACGGGAGCATGAGGCCGAGCTCGGGCAACCCGGGCGCCACGGCGTCGGCGACACCGTGTCCAGGACGCTTGGGTGCCAGGACGATCGGCCGGCGAGGGGAGGTGAGCACGGCGATCGACTCGCTCCCGAGGGCGCACACCGCGGCGGCCGCGGCGGCGTCGGGCACCATCACGGCGAACGGCTTGTCGTCGCGTGCTTTGCGACGCCGCAGCTCGGCGACGGCGGCCGGGTTGGTGGCGTCGACGGCCAGGTGGAAGCCGCCGATGCCCTTGATCGCCACGACGGCGCCGGCTCTGAGCGAGTCCACCGCCGCGGCGAGCGCGTCGTCTCCTTCCGACTGCAACGACCCCGTTGGATCGCGCCACGTCAGGCGGGGCCCGCACCGGGGGCAGGCGTTCGGCTGCGCATGGAACCGGCGGTCCGCCGGGTCGTCGTACTCCGCCTGGCAAGAGGGGCACATCGTGAACCCGGCCATGGTCGTCGCCGGCCGGTCGTAGGGGACGCCGAGGACGATCGTGTAGCGAGGCCCGCAGTTGGTGCAGTTGGTGAACGCATAGCCATGACGGCGGTCCGTGGCATCGTCCACCTCGGCCAGGCACTCGACGCACGACGCGCTGTCGACGCTGACCGGGACATCCGGCGCCGAGCCGGCCTCGCTCTCGACGATCCTGAAGCCGGCCGCGCCGGACGGCGGCACCACCTCCTCGGTCACCTCGGCGACCCGCGCCAGCGGCGGGGCGTCGTCCACCAGCCGCCGCGCCAACTCGGCGATGTGCCCGGGCTCGCCCTCGACGTCGACCAGCACGCCGGCGGAGTCGTTGAGGACGAACCCGGCCAGGCCGAGCTCGACCGCGTGGCGGTAGACGAAAGGCCGGTAGCCGACGCCCTGGACGGTCCCGGTGACGCGCAACCGGCTCCGGACCCGTGGGACGGCGGCCATCAGCAGATCCGTGGCAAGGGGTCGCCGACGAGCATGTCGACGATGCGGGTACCTCCGAAGGTGGTGAGCAGGACGACCACGCCGGCCGGCTCCGCCGCCACCTCGCCGATGCGGGTCGCCCTCGCTCCCAGCGGGTGGGAGCGCCAGGCCGCCAGCGCCGGCCTCGGCCTCGTCGGGAGCCACGACGGCGATGACCTTGCCCTCGTTGGCCACGTACAGCGGGTCGATGCCGAGGAGGTCGCAGGCCCCGAGCACGGCCGGCTCGACGGGCAGCAGCGCCTCGTCGAGGACGACGGCCAGGTCGGCATCGCGGGCGAGCTCGTTGCAGACGGTACCGACGCCGCCCCGGGTCGGATCCCGCAGCCAGCGCGTCGAGGGCGCGGCCTCGAGCAGGCTTTCCACGAGGCCGTTGACGGGGGCCGTGTCGGATCGGATCTCGGCGTCCAGCGCCAGGTCACCGCGGGCGAGCATGACCGCCATCCCGTGGTCGGCGATGGTGCCCGAGCTGAGGACGACGTCGCCGGGTCGCACGTGCTCCGGACCCAGGGTCCGGTCGGCGGGGATCAGCCCCACGCCGGTGGTCGTGATGTACAGCCCGTCCGCCGCGCCCCGTCCCACCACCTTCGTGTCGCCGGTGACGATGGCCACGCCCGCGGCGGCCGCAGCGTCGGCCATGTCGGCGGCGACGGCCCTGAGCTCATCGATCGGGAAGCCCTCCTCGATCACGAAGGCCGCCGACAGTGCCAGTGGCCGCGCCCCGGACACCGCGAGGTCGTTCACGGTGCCGTGCACCGCGAGTTGACCTATCGAGCCACCGGGAAAGCGGAGTGGTTGCACGACGAACGAATCGGTCGTGAAGGCCAGTCGGTCGCCGGCCGGAAGGGTGAGGGTGGCGGCGTCGGCGAGAGGGCCGGCCCCCTCCTCGGCGAAGGCTCCGAGGAACACGGCGTCGACGAGCGCCGCCGACGCCTTGCCCCCGGCACCGTGGGCCATCGTGACGACGTCGTCGGTCAGCCGCGGCCGGCGCCGCCGATGCGCCTCGATCCGCTCCAGCACCGTGGCTTCGCGACCGGCGCGGTCGCGGTTCACCCACGGCCGCGACCCAACCGTGCCTGGACGGCCTCCCACAGGACGAAGGCCAGCGAGGCCTGGACCTCCTGGACGCGGTGGACGCTGTCCGAGGCGACGACGAGGCAGTGCTCCACGTCCGCCGACGTCGCCATCTCTCCCCCGTCGTAGCCGGCCAGGCCGACCGTGACCAGGCCCCGACGGCGAGCCTCGGCGAACGCGGCCAGCAGGTTGCGCGAGCTGCCGCTGGTCGACAGGCCAACGGCGATGTCACCAGCGGTGGCGTAGGCGATGAGCTGCCGGCTGAACACGAGGTCGAAGCCCACGTCGTTGGCCAGCGCGGTCAGCACCGCCGGGTCGTCGGCCAGGCAGCGGGCCGGGAGCGCCCGGCCGGACGGCGGGCGAGCGAACAGCGCGGCCAGGGACGCGGCATCGGTCGCGCTCCCCCCGTTGCCGAAGCTGAACAGCCGCCCACCCGCGGCGAACGCCGTCGCCATCGCGTCGGCCGCGGTGGCCAGGGTCTCTGCCGGCACTGGTGATGGTCGCCGTCCGCAGCCCGACGCTCAGCTCGTGCTTGCTCGCCGCCGAGCGGGCGAGGTCGAGGAGCAACGGACCGGCGTCGCGCTCGTCGCCCTCGATGAACGGGTAGAGGAAGTCGGTCCCCTCAGGCACCGGTGCCCGGCTCCTCCAGGACCGCGATGGCCGTGCCTGCGTGCACCAGCAGCAGGTCTCCGGCCCGAACCTGACCCACCGCGATGGTGTCCACGGTCTCGGGACCGCCCGCGGTCCGGACCTCGGCCGTGTCGGCGCCGGCTTCGAGCACCTCGGCCAGACGTCCCTCGTCGGAGCACGTGATGCAACCCGGAACGAAGTCGCAGGTCGACGTCTCGTGCTCGGTCGTGAGCAGGCCCGGGTGCTCGAAGCAGACGTGCGTCAGCTCCCACAGCAGGTGGTAGAGCCGCACCATGCTGCCGTCGTGCGCCGCCGCGGCCGACCGGCCGTCGATCCACAGCACGTGATCGGCCGCGCCCGGCTGCGGGCGGGGACCAGCTCCGACCCACACCGTCATCACGCCCCACGCACCGGCCCGACGCATGGCGGACCGGACCGTGCGATCGTCGGCCGTGCTGACTGCGAGCAGCACATCCCCGGGGCGCACCGTGGAGCGCAGCGCCGGGACGAGGTCGGGATCGACGACGCTCACCGCCGGCAGCGCCCGAGTGCCCATGATGACCGGGTGGACGAACTCGACGGCGACGTGGCGGGCGTGCTCGGGCCAGGTCGGAGCGGCGCACCACAGCGTGGCTCCGGCCGCGAACCGTCTCGCCAATGCCAGCGCGGCCAGGGCCAGGTCGTCCTCCAGGCCCGCGCCGAAAGCCCCCCGAGCCTCTGCCGCACCAGCGTCTGCCATCGGCCCTCCTCGGCGGTCATGAACACGCTGCCCGCGAGGCGGCGGACTCTAGTTCAGGGGTTCCGGAGGTCCAGCCCGGGTCCCGGGCCGGACGCGCTACCGTCCGCTTCCGAGCGCATGGAGACGACGGCCACCGAGCGGCTGGCCATCCTCGAGGCGTTCGCCGAATCGGCCAGCGACGCGCTGCTCGGCGACGACCTCGACGGACGGGTCACGACCTGGAACCGCAGCGCGGAGCGCATCTTCGGGTACCCGGAAGGCGAGATCCTCGGTCAGCCGACGCGGCAGTTGTTCCCCGCGCACCTCCAGGACGAGTTGAGCCAGGTCTATGCCGGGGTGCTGGTCGGGGACCAGGTCGATCACCTCGAGACCGAGGCGCGGCGCAAGGGCGGGATGCCCATCCCGGTGTCGCTGTCCATCCGAGCCCTCGTGGACGCAGCAGGCCGCACCGTCGGCACCGTCTCGATCGCCCAGGACCTGACGGAAAGGCGGCTGGCCCAGGCCTCCCTGGCCGAGGTCGAGGCCCGCCTCAGGGGTGGAGAGGCCCAGACGCACGTGGGCCGGTGGCTGTGGGACGTCGGGACCGACGCCGTCCAGTGGAGCGACGAACTGCACCGCATCCACGGCGTGGACCCGCTCGACTTCTCCGGCACGCTCGAAGGCCACCTGAGCTGCGCCCACCCCCTCGACCGGGAACGGCTGCGAGAGGTCATGGTGGCGGCCGTCGCCTCCGGACACCCGTTCGAGCACGAGTACCGCATCATCCGCCCTGACGGCGGCGAGCGCTGGATCTACCTGAGGGCCGAGCCCGCCATGAGCTCGGCGGGTGCCGTGATCGGCCTGCGGGGCATCGCGCAGGACGTCACCGACGGGCGGCTCACTCCCGACCGACCAGCGTCTTGACCCGGTCGACCAGGTCCTGGGCGGACATGGAGGAGAGCTCGGTGCCGTCGACGCCGGCGCGGTCGAGCAGGGAGGCCACCTCCCGCAGCGCGCTGGCGGCGTGCGAGCGCACGGCGCGCACCAGGTCGTTGAACTCCTCCGACTGGCGGATGGCCTGGAGCGCCTCCAGCACGTCGTCGAGCTCCTCGCGTCCCGCTCGCGCCCCGAGGAAGTAGCCCGCGGCGAAGGCCAGGACGATCCCCATCAGCCCTCCGCGGGCGTGGGAGGTGCGCCGGGCACCGCCTCGATGTGGAGCTGCACGACCACGTCCGGGTAGATGCGGAGCATGAGGACCGTCGGCGAGTCGATGTCGAAGTCCCGGATGTCGATGACCTGCTCGCCGCTCACCACGAGCTTCCCGGCGGGCGTGACGCTCACGGCCACGGTGCCGTCCAGGACCCTCGTCGAGCCATGGAAGGTGATCTCGCCGTCGACGTGGTAGCGCCCTGCGGCGCCGGCAGGGCGGCAGGTCCGGAGGTCGAGGGTGACGGTCGGATGGCGGCGGGCGTCGATGCGGCGCAGCAGCTCGGCGTCGTACAGCGCGTTGCCGGATCGCAGGTGGCCGACCTCGATCTCCAGGTGGGCCCAGCGGACGCTGTCGGCGCGCACGGTGCCGTCCTTGACCGTGGCCTCGAGCTCACCGGTCACCCCGACGGCCCCGAACGTGATGGGCCCGACGCTGGACCGAGCCTCGATCAGCACGACGGACCGTTCAGGGTCGACGCTGAACACGGCCGGCGTCGCGGACCCGGTCGGTGCGGGCCACGTCGTCGCACACGCAGCCGAGGGGCGCCTTGGGTCGTAGGTGGGCCCGCCGGCGTTCGATGCGCGACGGTCGACGAGACGGACGACCACGGGTGGCCCGTGACGGCAGCCCAGCCGCCTTCGGCCTCGGCCAGCGCGGCGTCGATCGTCCCCGTGGCGACATAGCGCCGGAGCACCTGGTCCAGGCAGTCCCGCTCCTCCTTGACGACCCCCATCCACGCCCGCAACGCGCGCTGGCCGTCCTCGGTCAGGCCGTATACCCGTCGGGCCTGCCCTGCCTTGGCCAGGTCCGACCAGGCCTCCACCAGGCCATCACGTTCGAGCTGAGCGAGAGCCCGGTACACGCTCGGGCGATCCACCCGGCCGAAGCGCAACTCCTCCAAGCCTTTGGCCAGGTTGTAGCCGTAGCCCGGTTCCTCGGCGAGGAGCAGGAGGATCGCAGGGAGGAGGAACCGGCGCGGTGGTGCCAGCTCGAAGCGCGAGTGCGGCGTGACCGGCCACGTCGACTCGGCTGCACGCTCCATCACGCCCCCAGATCGGCCGGCCAGACGTGCTCTGACGGTGTCCTTCGTACTTTCCCCGCCTCGCGGTGTCAATGAAGCGCCCCACGGGGTGACCGCCGGCACGGCGGTCACCACCACCACCGCGACACCGGCTGGCGCCCTCCAATCCCGGCGGCATCCGGGCGTACCGTGCTCTCCGTGAGCACCGCCCCTGCCCGCGCGGCCGTCGGGCTCTGGTCCCGGACCGAGCTGGCGCGGCGCTGGCGCGCCCTCGTGCTCCTCGGCGTGCTGGCCGGGCTGGCCGGCGGCCTGGTGATCGCCGCCCTCGAGGGCGCCGACCGCACGTCCAGCTCGTACCGGCGCATGCGGGAGGAGCTGCGGGGCGCCGACGTCGTGTTCTTCCCCAGCCAGTCGGGCGTCTTCGACGCCGACCTCACGCTGCTCGACGAGATCCCCGAGGTCGAGTCCTGGGGAGGGTTCGCCCTGATGCCCAGCCAGTTCCTCGAGCTCCCGCCCGGGACCGAGCCCGTTCGTCTTCGTCGGGCCGGACTGGTTCGGCGACATCGAGCGGGCGAAGGTGATCGAGGGCCGTCTGCCCGATCCCGACGCCGACGACGAGCTGGTGCTCAACGAGGCCGCGGCGGCGCTGGGCGACGAGCTCGGCTTCGACGAGGTCATCGGCACGGAGCTGACCCTGGCCACCATCACGTTGGACGAGTTCATCGCCAACGGTGAACAGGAGCCCGCCGACTGGGCCACGGCCGAGGGTCCGAGGTTCACGATGCGGATCGTCGGTGTCGTGCGCCAACCGATGGTCGGGGCCGTGTCGTTCGCGTCCGAGCCGTTCGCGGCCACGGGACCGGGCTGGGCGGCGGCCCACCTCGACGAGCTCACCCCCTACTTCCAGAACGCGGTCGTGCGCCTGCGCAACGGCGCCGACGACGTGCCCGCCTTCCGCGAGGGCATCGCCCGCGTCTACGGCCAGGACCTCACCATCAAGGACCTCCACGACGACATCAAGCGGGTCGAGAACTCGACCGGTCTCGAGCGCACCGGCCTGCTGCTGTTCGCGGCCGCGGTGCTCATCGCCTCGATCGTGCTCGTCGGGCAGGCCTTCCTCCGCTCCGCCCACGCCGGTGCGGACTCGGTCCCGCCGCTGCGGAGCATGGGCATGGCGCCGCGGAACCTGGTCCGGGGCATCGCGCTTCCCCACCTGCTGACCGTCGCCGTGGCCATCGTGGTCGCCGCGTTCACGGCCGTGCTCCTCTCGACCCGCTTCCCGATCGGGCTGGCCCGCCGGCTGGATCCGGACGTCGGGATGCGGCTCCGCCCGGGGTACGTCTTCGGCGGCGCGCTCCTCGTCGGCGTGGCCGCCGTCGTGGCCACCATGGTCTCGTCGGTCCTCGCCACCCGGGCCAGCCTCCGCCACGCCGGTGGCGGACGCGTCCGCATGGTGGGCGCGGCGTCGCGCGCCGGCGCGCCGGTGCCGGCCGCTGTCGGCGCCAGCCTGGCCCTGGAGCAACCGGCTCGCGCCGGCTCGGCCCAGGTCCGCCCGGCGCTCCTCGCCACCGTCGGCGCCGTGCTGGGCGTCGTGGGTGCGGTCACGTTGGTGGGCGGCATCGACGACGCCCTCGCCAACCCGGCCCGGTCGGGGGTCAACTGGGACGTCGGCATCGACGGCGCCGAGCGAGGAGACGGCCGACGTCCGCTGCAGGACGATCCGCGGGTGGAGGACCTCGCCGTGGCCCGCCGGGTCGCCAGTCAGGTCGGCGGGAAGGACGCGCCCGTCTACACCGTCGAGTCGCTCAAGGGGGCCATGGACTTCAGCGTGCTCGAGGGCCGAGCGCCCGAGGGCCCGGACGAGGCGCTGCTGGGCGCCCGGACGGCCAAGGTGCTCGGGCTGGGCATCGGCGACGAGGTCACCGTCGGCCCGACCGACGTGCCGTCGCGCGTCGTCGGCATCGGCCTCCTGATGCAGACCGCCCACGGTGCGTTCGACGAGGGCGCGCGCGTCAGCCCCGCCGCCTTCGAGGACCGGTACGGGGACTGGAGGAGGACGAGCGCGAGACCATCCTCCTGGCCGGCGTGCCGCGGGCCGAGGACCGGCAACCGCTCATCGACGAGGTGCTGGCAGACCGGTCCTCTCGCCTACGAGCCGGGTCCTGTCCCCGACGTGAGCAACCTGGCCAACGTCCGCCGGCTGCCCTACCTGCTGGCCGGGTTCCTCGTGGTGCTCGGCCTCGGCGCCGCCGCGCACGCCCTGCTGACGGTGTCCCGCCGCCGGCGCAAGGAGCTGGCCGTCCTGCGGGCCATCGGGCTGACGCCCGGCCAGACGGGGGCGTGCGTGGCCTGGCAGGCGGTGGTCGTCGCCGGGATCGCCCTCGTCATCGGGATACCGCTCGGTCTCATCATCGGCCGACAGGCGTGGCGGGCCGTCGCCGATGCCGTCCCCCTGGTGTACGTCGGCCCGCTCGACCCTGGCCTGCTCCTGCTGGCCGTACCGGTAGCGCTGGCCGGCCTCCTGCTCCTGGCCCTGCCGCCGGCCCGCCGAGCCGCCAGGCTCCGCACGGCCGAGGTCCTGCGGGCCGAGTGACGAGCGGGAGAGCCCCGGCTCTCCCGCCCGACTTGCCCGCAGCGACCCGAGCGGTCAGCCCTCGGCGCCGCCCACCTCGGCGGAGTAGCCGCCCGGAGATGCTGGCCAGCCACTCGGCCGGGTCCTCGGCGTCGGACGAGTAGAACTCCATCGGCTGGTAGTCGGGAGCCTCGACATCGAACTCCCGGTACCGCGGCATGCCGGTCCCGGCCGGGATCAGCTTGCCGATGATGATGTTCTCCTTGAGACCGAGGAGGCCGTCGGCGCGGCCGTCGATGGCGGCCTCCGTCAGCACCCGGGTGGTCTCCTGGAACGACGCCGCCGACAGCCACGACTCGGTGGCCAGCGAGGCCTTGGTGATGCCCATGATCTCGGGCCGGCCCTCCGCCGGGCGGGACCCCCCTCGACCATGGTCTTGTTCATCTCCCGGAACACCCGCTGGTCGACCCGCTCGCCGGGCAGGAACTCGGTGTCGCCGGGCTCCTGCACGCCGATGCGGCGCGTCATCTGGCGCACGATCAGCTCGATGTGCTTGTCGTGGATGGACACGCCCTGGTCCCGGTAGACCTTCTGGACCTCCTCGACCAGGTACTGCTGGGTCTCGCGGACACCCTTGATCTCCATCAGCTCCTTCGGGTCGTACGGCCCGTCGGTGATGGGATCGCCGGCCTTCACCTCGTCGCCGTCGCGGACGATGAGTCGGGACTGGGACGGCAGCGTGACCTTCTCCTCGTCGCCGTCGTCGGTGGCGATGGCGACGGGGATGCCGCGGCCCTCGTCGTCGGCGATGCGGACCACGCCCGAGGCGCGGGCCAGGCGGGCGGCGCCGCGAGGCGTACGGGCCTCGAACAGCTCCACGACGCGGGGCAGACCACCGGCGATGTCGCGACCGGCCACACCACCGGTGTGGAAGGTCCGCATCGTCAGCTGCGTGCCGGGCTCGCCGATGGACTGGGCGGCGATGACACCGACGGCCTCGCCGAGCTCGATGGGCTTGCCGGTGGCCAGCGAGCGCCCGTAGCACAGGGCGCAGATGCCCTGCTCGGCGTCGCAGGTCAGCACCGAGCGCACCCGCACCCGGTTGACGGCCTCGTCCCGGCGCAGCTGGTCCACCGTCTCGTCGTCGAGGATGGTGTTCCGGGCCACGACGCTGCCGTCGGACAGGGTGACCTCCTGGGCCAGTGCCCGCCCGAAGACCTTCGTCTCCAGGTAGTTGCGCTGCTTGGCCGTGTCCGGGCTGACGTTGTCCACCCAGAGACCGAGCGTGGTGCCGCAGTCGTCCATGCGGACGATGAGCTCCTGCGCCACGTCCACCAGGCGGCGGGTCAGATAGCCGGAGTCGGCGGTCCGCAGCGCGGTGTCGACCAGACCCTTGCGGGCACCCGGGGTGGCGATGAAGTACTCGAGCATCTCGAGTCCCTCACGGAAGTTGGACTTGATCGGGCGGGGGATCATGTCGCCGCGGGGGTTGGCCACCAGACCACGCATGCCCGCGATCTGGCGGACCTGCATCATGTTCCCGCGGGCGCCGGAGCCGACCATCATGTCGATGGGGTTGAACTCCAGCGACCGGAGCCCCTTCTCCATGGCCTCCCGAACCTGCTCGGTGGCCTCGGTCCAGATGCGGACCTCCTGGTTGCGGCGCTCGCCGTCGGTGATGATGCCCCGGCGGAACTGGTTCTCGACCTTGTCCGCTTCCTTCTCGAACTTGTCGAGCAGACCCTTCTTCTCCGCCGGCGTCTTGACGTCGTCGATGGAGATGGTGAGGCCGGACTGCGAGGCGTACCGGTAGCAGAGGTTCTTGACGTTGTCGAGGGCCTCAGCCACCTCGGCCTTGCGGTAGTTGTCCGACAACCGCTCGACGACTACGCCCATCTCCCGCTTGCGCATGCCGGCCGTGATGTGGCCGAAGCGCTCGGTGTAGTCGGCGGGTAGCGCCTCCTCGAAGAGCAGGCGGCCGGGCGTGGTCTCCAACTCCTCGCGGACACCGTCGTCGTCCCGCGGCCCGATCAACTTGATCTCGGAGTGGATGTCCAGCAGCCCCTCGTCGAGGGCCCGGAAGACCTCCCACGGACGGCGGTACACGCGGCCCTCGCCCTTCGAGCCCTTGCGGGACGCGGTGAGGTAGTAGCCGCCGATGATGATGTCCTGCTGCGGCGTCACGATCGGGCGACCGGACGCCGGCGAGAGGATGTTGTTGGCGCTCAGCATGAGCACGCGGGCCTCGGCCTGGGCCTCGGCCGACAGCGGCAGGTGCACGGCCATCTGGTCACCGTCGAAGTCGGCGTTGAAGGCGGTGCAGACCAGCGGGTGGATCTGGATGGCCTTGCCCTCCACCAGGATCGGCTCGAAGGCCTGGATGCCGAGGCGGTGCAGCGTGGGCGCCCGGTTCAAGAGGACCGGGTGCTCCTTGATGACCTCCTCCAGCACGTCCCAGACCTGCGGGCGGCGGCGCTCCACCATCCGCTTGGCCGACTTGATGTTCTGGGCCAGCTCCAGGTCCACCAGGCGCTTCATGACGAAGGGCTTGAACAGCTCCAGCGCCATCAGCTTGGGCAGACCGCACTGGTGCAGGCGCAACGTCGGGCCGGCCACGATGACCGAGCGGCCCGAGTAGTCGACCCGCTTGCCCAGCAGGTTCTGACGGAAGCGGCCCTGCTTGCCCTTCAGCATGTCGGACAGGCTCTTGAGCGGGCGGTTGCCCGGGCCCGTCACCGGCCGGCCGCGGCGGCCGTTGTCGAACAGCGCGTCGACGGCCTCCTGCAGCATGCGCTTCTCGTTGTTGACGATGATCTCCGGCGCGCCGAGGTCCAGCAGCCGCTTGAGGCGGTTGTTGCGGTTGATGACGCGGCGGTACAGGTCGTTGAGGTCGGAGGTGGCGAAGCGGCCACCGTCGAGCTGGACCATCGGGCGCAGCTCCGGCGGGATCACCGGCACGGCCTCGAGGATCATGGCGCCGGGGTCGTTGGCCCGGCGACCGTGGTCGTCGCGGCGGTTGAACGCGGTGACGATCTTCAGCCGCTTGATGGCCTTCTGCTTGCGCTGCACCGACAGCGGCTTGCGCCCCTCACCCGGATCGATGGCCTCGCGGAGCTTGATCTCCTCCTCGTCGAAGTCGATACGGGCGATCAGCGCCTTGATGGCGTCGGCACCCATGCCGCCCTCGAAGTAGTCGGAGTAGCGGTCGCGCAGCTCACGCCACAGCAGCTCGTCGTCGATGATCTTGCGGCTGTGCAGGCTGCGGAACTCGTCCCACGTGCGCTGCAGCAGCTCGAGCTCCTGCTCGCCCCGCTCCCGGATCATGGCCACGTCGCGCTCGACCGCCTTCTGACGGTTCTTGACGTCGCTGTCCTTGGCGCCCTCGGCCTCCAGGGCCGCGGCCTCCTCCTCACCCTCCTTGAAGCGGCGATCGATGGCGAGCTCGATCTCCTTGGTGATCGCGTCGCGCTCCTCGAGGTACTCCTTCTCCAGGTTCTCGAGATCGGTGTGGCGCTTGTCGTCGTCCACCCAGGTGACCAGGTTGGCGGCGAAGTAGATGACCTTCTCGAGCTGCTTGGCCTTGAGCTCCTCACGGGGCTCGATGCCGGCCAGCAGGTAGGCCAGCCAGGAGCGGGTCCCCCGCAGGTACCAGATGTGGACCACGGGAGCGGACAGCTCGATGTGACCCATCCGCTCGCGGCGGACCTTGGAGCGCGTGACCTCGACGCCGCAGCGCTCGCAGATGATGCCCTTGAACCGGACCCGCTTGTACTTGCCGCAGGCGCACTCCCAGTCCCGGGTGGGGCCGAAGATCTTCTCGCAGAAGAGCCCGTCCTTCTCCGGACGCAGCGTCCGGTAGTTGATGGTCTCGGGCTTCTTGACCTCACCGTGGGACCAGGCGCGGATGCCGTCGGCCGTGGCCAGGCCGATCCGCAGCTGGTCGAAGCTGTTGACGTCGAGCATCAGAACCTCACTCCCTCGCGTCGCCGCTCGTCTTCTTCGTCGGAGCCCCGCTCCGGCCGGCTGATGTCGATGCCGAGCTCCTCGGCCGTCCGGTACACGTCCTCGTCGATCTCGCGGATCTCGACTTCGGCACCTTCGGCGTTGAAGACCTCGACGTTCAGGCAGAGCGACTGCATCTCCTTGATGAGCACCTTGAAGCTCTCGGGGATGCCGGGCTCGGGGATGTTCTCGCCCTTGACGATGGCCTCGTAGACCTTGACCCGGCCGAGGACGTCGTCGGACTTGATGGTGAGCAGCTCCTGCAGGCAGTAGGCGGAGCCGTAGGCCTCCAGGGCCCACACCTCCATCTCACCGAAGCGCTGGCCGCCGAACTGGGCCTTCCCGCCCAGGGGCTGCTGCGTGATCATGCTGTACGGGCCGGTCGACCGGGCGTGGATCTTGTCGTCCACCAGGTGGGCCAGCTTCAGGATGTACATGTAGCCGATCGTGATGTGCTGGTCGTACGGCTCGCCGGTGCGGCCGTTGTACAGCTCGGTCTTGCCGTCGGCGCCGATCTGGCGCTGGCCGTCGATCCCATCGGGCTGCAGGTTCTCGAAGATCTGCTTGATGGTCGGATGCCGGCCGGCGTCCTCGACCTCGTCCCAGTGCGCGCCGTCGAACACCGGGGTGGCCACGAACACGGCCGGATCGGTGGTCGGGCGGGTCTTGGTCTCGGTGCCGCTGACGGCGGCGTCGCCGACCACGTCCTTGCTGCCCGGGTCCGTCCAGCCCCAGCGGGCGCAGTAGCCGAGGTGGGCCTCCAGCACCTGGCCCACGTTCATGCGGCTGGGCACGCCGAGCGGGTTGAGGATGATGTCGACGGGCGTGCCGTCGGCCAGGTAGGGCATGTCCTCCAGCGGGCAGGACCTTCGAGATCACGCCCTTGTTGCCGTGGCGGCCGGCCAGCTTGTCCCCGACGGAGATCTTCCGCTTCTGGGCCACGTAGACCCGGACGAGCTGGTTGACGCCGGGGGGCAGCTCGTCGCCGTCGTCGCGGCTGAACACCTTGACGTCGATGACCTTGCCGGACTCGCCGTGGGGGACCTTGAGGCTGGTGTCCCGGACCTCGCGGGCCTTCTCGCCGAAGATCGCCCGCAGCAGGCGCTCCTCAGGGGTCAGCTCGGTCTCGCCCTTGGGCGTGACCTTCCCGACCAGGACGTCACCAGGGCCGACCTCGGCGCCGACGCGGATGATGCCGCGCTCGTCGAGGTCCCGCATGATGTCCTCGGAGAGGTTGGGGATGTCCCGGGTGATCTCCTCGGGGCCCAGCTTGGTATCGCGGGCGTCGACCTCGTGCTCGTGGATGTGGATCGAGGTCAGGACGTCGTCGCGCACGAGGCGCTCGGAGAGGATGATGGCGTCCTCGAAGTTGTAGCCCTCCCACGGCATCAGCGCGACGAGCAGGTTCTTGCCGAGGGCCAGCTCGCCGTGGTCCGTGCTGGGACCGTCGGCGATGATGTCGCCCTTCCTCAGGCGCTGCCCCTCCCGCACCCGCGGGGTCTGGTTGATGCAGGTGTCCTGGTTGGAGCGGCGGAACTTGGCCAGCCGGTAGACCTTCTTGCCCGAGGTCTTGTACTCGACCGTGATCGCGTCGCCCGAGACCTCCGTCACGGTCCCGTCGTCGAGCGCCTGGATCAGGTCGCCCGCGTCGCGGGCGGCCCGGACCTCGATGCCGGTGCCGATGTACGGCGCCTCGGAGCGCACCAGCGGGACGGCCTGCTTCTGCATGTTGGCGCCCATCAGCGCCCGGTTGGCGTCGTCGTGCTCGAGGAACGGGATCAACGCCGCGCCGACCGAGACGATCTGCTTCGGGCTGACGTCCATGTAGTCGACCTCCGACGGCGGCACGTAGCCGATGTCGGTGGTGGCGCCGAAGAAGCTCTCCGCCTCCAGCATCCGCCGCAGGTCCTCCAGCGAGGCGGCCTGCGGCGACCGGCGCACCAGCACGCGGTCGTCCTTGAAGCTGCCGTCGGGGTTCAGCGGCGTGTTGGCCTGGGCGACGACGTAGTTCTCCTCCTCGTCGGCCGCCATGTACTTGATCTCCTTGGTCACCTTGCCGTTGGTGACCTTGCGGTACGGCGTCTCGATGAAGCCGAACTCGTTCACCCGGGCATAGGTCGACAGCGCGCCGATGAGGCCGATGTTCGGGCCCTCCGGCGTCTCGATCGGGCACATCCGGCCGTAGTGGGAGAAGTGGACGTCACGGACCTCGAAGCCGGCCCGCTCCCGCGAGAGGCCACCAGGGCCGAGCGCCGACAGGCGGCGGCGGTGGGTGAGGCCCGACAGGGGGTTGACCTGGTCCATGAACTGGGAGAGCTGGCTGGTGCCGAAGAACTCCTTGATGGCCGCCACCACCGGCCGGACGTTGATGAGCGACTGGGGCGTGATGGCCTCCACGTCCTGCGTCGTCATGCGCTCGCGGACGACCCGCTCCATGCGGGACAGACCGATGCGGACCTGGTTCTGGATGAGCTCGCCCATCGAACGGATGCGCCGGTTGGCGAAGTGGTCCTGGTCGTCCAGGCGGTAACCGGGCTCCGTCTTGGCGAGGTGCAGCATGTAGCTGACCGCGGCCAGGACCTCGCAGCGGCTGAGCACGTTCTGGTCCGGGCTGGGCAGATCGAGCTGATCGCCGCTCAGGCCGTAGAGCTCGCCGAGGCGGGCCACCTCCGCGCCCAGCTTGCGGTTGAGCTTGTAGCGGCCGACCCGGCTGAGGTCGTAGCGGCGGCTCTCGAAGAAGGCGCCCTTGAAGTAGTTGCGGGCGGACTCGATGGTCGGCGGCTCACCCGGGCGGGCCCGCTTGTAGATCTCGACCAGCGCCTCGTCCTGGGTCGGGGCGAGGTGGCGGTCCTTCTCCCACTGCCCCTCGAGGAAGTCGAAGTGGGCGACGAAGCGGTCGAGGAAGCCGGGCGCGTGCTCCTCGTCATAGCCGAGGGCGCGGCAGCAGGGTGAAGATGCTCATGCGGCGCTTGCGGGCCACGCGGGTGCCGGCGGTGACGTCCTTGCCCGGCTTCTGCTCGATGTCGAACTCCATCCACTCGCCCCGGTAGGGATGGATGGTGCCCTTGACGAGCTGGTACTTGGCCAGGTTGCGCAGGCGGAAGCGCTCACCCGGCTCGAAGATCACGCCCGGCGACCGCACGAGCTGGCTCACGACGACCCGCTCGGTGCCGTTGATGATGAACGTGCCCTTCTCGGTCATCATCGGGAACTCGCCCATGAAGACCGTCTGCTCCTTGATCTCGCCGGTGTTCCGGTTCATGAACCGGGCCCGCACGAAGATCGGAGCCGAGTAGGTCATGTCCTTTTCCTTGCACTCCTCCACCGAGAACTTCGGCGGTGGGCGCAGGTCTTCGTCGTCCGGATCGAACTCCAGCTCGAGCTGCAGGGTCTCGCTGAAGTCCTTGATCGGGGAGATGTCCCGGAAGGTCTCGGCGAGTCCGTGGTTCAGGAACCACTCGAAGCTGCTGCGCTGGATGGCGATGAGATCCGGCAGGTCGAGCGGCTCCGTGAGGTTGGCGAACGAGTAACGCTCACGCGTCGACGAACGAGAGGCCACGCTGACTCCTCAGTCTGCTGGTGCGGGTGGGGCGGCGACGGGAACCGGGGCGCGCCAATTCCACAAGAACTTGCAGCGAAAAGACAGCTGACCCACGGCTCAGCCGATCCTATCGGCGGCTCAACGCGGAGTCAACCGCTTCGGCGAAGCCGTCGCGGTACCCCACAGGGCTGTGGAAAGGGTAAGGGTCGCGGGTCGTGTCGTCAAGGGTCTGGGGTCCTGGTCCCGGGAGCGGGTGCCCCGGTCCCGGGAGCGGGTCCTGTCCGGCACGTCCGCGGCTGACACCGGCCTTTCGGCCGGATGCTCGGCTTGCGGCGCCCCGGCCACCCGCTCCCTGGCTGCGACCCTCGACGTCCGGCCCGCTCTGGAGGCGGGATGGACTCGGGCGGCCTTAGGCCGCCCGACCTCGCAGCGCTCCGAGCCGGACCTCCCGAGAGCGCCAAGGAGGGGCCGGGCTCCGCCCGGCCCCTTCTCCTTCCCCCACTGGTTGACGTCGCGTGGATCGCCAGGCGCGGCGGGTGGCGAGGGGGACCGCGAGCCGGCGTCCCGCCGAAAGGCGGGCGACGGCGCGGATCGCCCTCGACAGGACCCGCACGCCGGGACCCGCAGCGCCGGAGCCCGACTACTTGACCTCGACGACCGCCCCGACGGCTTCGAGGTCGTTCTTGGCCTTCTCGGCGTCTTCCTTGGACACCTTCTCGAGCACCGCCTTCGGCGCGGCGTCGACCAGATCCTTCGCCTCTTTCAGACCCAGCTTGGTCAGCTCGCGCACGACCTTGATCACCTGGATCTTCTGGGCGCCGGCGGTGGCCAGCACGACGTCGAACTCGTCCTGCTCCTCGACGGCCTCGGCCGGAGCGGCCGCGGCGCCGGCTGCGGCGGCGACGGCCACCGGGGCCGCCGCGGTCACGTTGAACTTCTCCTCGAACGCCGAGAGCAGCTCGGACAGCTCGAGCACGGACATGCCCGAGATGGCCTCGAGGATGTCGTCCTTGGTCAGGGTTGGCATTGTGGTCACTCCTCTTCCTGGGATTCTTGGTCGGGCGCGGGCTCGACTGTGGTGTCGGCGGTGGCGTCGGCGGGGGCCTCAGCGGCAGGCTCGGGCTCGGGCTCCGGTGCGGTTTCGGTGGTGGGGGTCTCGGCGGGAGACGCCGCAACCGGGCCTCCCCGCTGGTCGATGAGGGCCTTCAGGCCGTAGGCGAAGTTCCGCGGCAGGGCCTGCAGCAGGCCGGCCAGCTTCACCAGCGGAGCCTGGAAGGCTCCGGCCAGCTGGGCCAGCAAGCACCTCGCGCGACGGCAGGTCGGCCAGGGCTTCGACGTCCTTGGCCGTGACGACCTTGTCGCCGAGCAGGCCGCCCTTCAGTACGAGGGCCTGATGGCCCTTGGCGTAGTCCCGCAGGGCTTTGGCGACGGCGGCCGGGTCACCCTGGACGAAGGCGATGGCCGTCGGTCCGGTGAGCATCGGGTCCAGCCGGTCCTCGGCGACCTCGCGAGCAGCGAAGCGCACGAGGGTGTTCTTGTAGACCTTGTACTCGCCACCGGCCGGTCGCAGCGCCCGCCGCAGCTCGGCGAGCTGCTTGACGGTGAGTCCGCGGTACTCGGTGAGGAGGGCAGCGTCGGCTCCGGCCAGCTTCTCGCGGACCTCGTCGACCACCGCGACCTTCTCCGGCTCTCGGGTTCTCCATCGTCGACACCTCCTTTCGTGGCTCAGGGCGCTCGCAGAGCGAACGCCATCGAGCACGAGGTGCCGAGGAGTTCGCCTCGTCTGGCGGGCCCGAGGTTCGGGGCCCCTTCACCGCCCGGGGACGGACCAGAGGTCTATGGCGAGAGCCGGTTGTATGGGTTGGGCCGGACGATCGTACCGGCGGTGGTCAGCGTTCCCAAGTCCCGCAGCGGTGCTAGGCGGCTTCGGGTTTGGTGCGGTTGGTGTCGATCTTGACGCCGGGGCCCATGGTCGACGAGAGGACGATCTTGCGCAGGTACCGGCCCTTGGCCGAGGCCGGCTTGGCCCGGTTGAGCTCGTCGAGCACGGCGTGGAAGTTGGCCGACAGCGCTTCGGGGCTGAAGCTGACCTTCCCGATCGGCACGTGCACGTTGGCGTAGCGGTCCGTGCGGTACTCGACCTTGCCGCCCTTGAAGTCGGCAACGGCCTTGCCGACGTCGGTGGTGACGGTGCCGGTCTTGGGGTTGGGCATCAGGCCACGCGGGCCGAGCACCCGGCCCAGCTTGCCGACCATGGGCATGAGGTCCGGCGTGGCGATGGCCACGTCGAAGTCCATGTTGCCCTTCTCGATCTCGGCGGCCAGGTCGTCGGTCCCGACGACGTCGGCGCCGGCGGCGCGGGCCTCGGCGGCGGCCTCACCGGCCGCGAACACCGCCACCCGCACGTCCTTGCCGGTACCCGACGGCAGGGAGACGGTCCCCCGGACCATCTGGTCCGCCTTGCGCGGATCGACGCCCAGCCGCACGACCATCTCGACCGTCTCGTCGAACTTGGCCGGCGCCAGGCTGCGCACCAGGTCCAGCGCCTCGACGGCGCTGAACAGTTGGTCCCGGTCGTACCGCTTGGCGGCGTCGGTGTACTTCTTGCCTGTCATCGGTGGCTCCCTCGGTGGTTCGGATCGTCCGGGCGAGGTGGTCCCGGCTCGATCGGTTCAGTGGTTCAGACGACCTTCAGGCCCATGGACCGGGCGGTGCCCCGCACCTGCTCGACCGCGGCGTCGAGGTCGTAGGCATTGAGGTCGGGCATCTTGATCTTGGCGACCTCCTGGAGGTCGTCCTCGGTGACGGTCCCCACCACTTCCTTGCCGGGCGTCATCGACCCCTTCTCCAGGCCGGCCTTCTCGCGCAGCAGGACCGGGGTGGGCGGCGTCTTCAGGACGAACGTGAACGCCCGGTCCTCGAAGATGGTGATCTCGACGGGCACGATCGTGCCCACCTGGCTCTCCGTCGCCGCGTTGTACTGCTTGCAGAAGTCCATGATGGCCACGCCGTGGGGGCCGAGCGCGGTGCCGACCGGCGGGGCCGGGGTGGCCTTGCCGGCGGGGATCTGGATCTTCACGACGGCCGCGACCTTCTTCTTGGCCATGTTCCTGGGTTCTCCTCGCGTGGGGCGGCTGACAATGATGCAGGGCGCGGCGCCGGGTCACAACCCGGCCGGCGCCCCGGCGGGGTGGGTCAGATCTTGGCGACCTGGCTGAAGTCCATCTCGACCAACGTCTCCCGGCCGAAGATGTTGACCAGCACCTTGAGCTTGAGGTGATCGACGTTGATCTCGGCGACGGAGCCGGTGAAGTCGGCGAACGGGCCTTCCTTGACCCGGACGCTCTCGCCCACGTCGTACTCCAGCTTGGGCTTGCTGTGACGCGGTGTCTCGGCGCCGTCGCCCTTGGCCGAGAGGAAGGTGTCGACCTCCCGCCGGCTGAGGGGGGTCGGCTTCTGGCCGAACCGGCCCTGGCCCACGAAGCCGGTCACACCCGGCGTGTTGCGGATGACGTACCAGCTGGCGTCGTCCATCTCGCAGCGCACCAACAGGTACCCGGGGAAGACCTTGCGCTGGACGACCTGCTTGCGGCCGCCCTTGAACTCGACCACGTCCTCCATGGGGATGACGACCTCGAAGATCTTCTCCTCCATGTTCATGGACTGGATGCGGGCCTCGAGGTTCGACTTGACCTTCTTCTCGTACCCGGATTGCGTGTGGACGACGAACCACTGGCCGGGCCGGAGCCACGGGCTGGGCTCGGCCGGCTCCGCGTCCTCGTCGGCGAGCTCATCCTCGAGCTCCTCGACGGCCTCCTCCACCTCGACAGCGGCCTCGACGGCCTCCACCTCGACGGCCGCTTCGACGATCTCGGCCGCCTCGATCTCGGCCGCCTCGATCTCCTCCACGGCCTCGACGTTCGTGACGTCCGCGGCCGTCTCGGCGACGTCCGCGGCTGGCTCGGTCGCCGCCGTCTCCGTCGTCGCTGCCTCGCTCATCTCCGTGCCGCTCATCTCCGTGTCGGTCATCTCGGTGTCGCTCATCGGTCGAACAGCCACAGGGCGCCGGTGCCGAAGATGAAGTCGAGCACGGTGACGGCGGTCGTGAACACCACGACCGTGATCAGGACGAGGATCGAGTAGCTGCGGATCTCAGGCCGGGTCGGCCAGGCCACCTTGCGCAGCTCGGCGCGCACCTCCCGCAGGAACTGGGGGAACGAGGTGCGCTCGCGCTTGGCGCGGGGAGCCGGCGCGGTCCGCGTGGGGGCGCCCTCCGCGGTCATGGCGCCCATCTTCTTCAGCTGACGCTTCTGCTGTCGGTTGTAGTTCTCCATTGAGGACACCGTTTCGACGACGAGGGGGCGGGGCGGTGAGCAGGGCAGGAGGGACTCGAACCCCCGACCGTCGGTTTTGGAGACCGATGCTCTTCCAACTGAGCTACTGCCCTCGGCTGACCGGACGAACCGGCCGGCGAGCCAGGGTACCAGCGAGTCGCCGGGGGCCGGCAGGCGGCGCGGGCCGTCGTCCGGACTAGCGCGTCTCCTTGTGCATGGTGTGACGCCGATCGTGCCGGCAGTACTTCTTCATCTCGATGCGCTCGCGGTCGTTGAGCTTGTTCTTCATCGTGATGTAGTTGCGGTGCTTGCACTCGGTGCACTCGAGGGTGATCTTCACCCGCTTCTCGGCCTTGGCCACGTCTCAGCCTTTCACTTGATGATCTTGACGACTCGGCCGGCGCCCACGGTGCGGCCGCCTTCACGGATCGCGAACCGCAACCCC
Source organism: uncultured Acidimicrobiales bacterium (assembly GCA_963813375.1). GTDB lineage: Bacteria > Actinomycetota > Acidimicrobiia > Acidimicrobiales > Ilumatobacteraceae > DASTFY01. The sequence continues at coordinate 210,624 of CAWEYT010000008.1, forward strand.
TCGTCCATGGCGATCGGTTTGCCCAACTCGACGGTCATGGCGATGTTGTCCCCCGGCATCACCATCTCCGTCCCCTCCGGCAACGCAATCGTCCCCGTCACATCCGTCGTCCGGAAATAGAACTGCGGGCGGTAGTTGTTGAAGAACGGCTTGTGCCGGCCACCCTCTTCCTTCGTCAACACATACACCTGCGCCTCGAAATTCGTGTGCGGCGTGATGCTCCCCGGCTTACACAACACCTGACCCCGCTCCACATCCTCCTTCTTCGTCCCCCGCAGCAGAGCACCGATGTTGTCACCCGCCTGACCCTGATCCAAGATCTTGCGGAACATCTCCACCCCCGTACACACCGTCTTCTGAGTATCCCGCAACCCCACGATCTCCACCTCGTCACCGGTGTTGACGATCCCCTGCTCCACCTTCCCGGTCACCACCGTCCCCCGACCAGTGATCGTGAACACATCCTCCACCGGCATCAAGAACGGCTTGTCCAACTCCCGCACCGGCTCCGGCACCGAAGCATCCACCGCCTCCATCAACTCCAAGATCTTGGCCTGCCAGTCCTCATCCCCCTCCAACGCCTTCAACGCCGACACCCGCACCACCGGCGCGTCATCCCCCGGGAACTCGTACTCGTTCAACAACTCCCGCACCTCGAGCTCCACCAACTCCAACAACTCGTCGTCATCCACCGCGTCAGCCTTGTTCAACGCCACCACGATGTACGGCACCCCCACCTGCCGAGCCAACAACACATGCTCCCGGGTCTGAGGCATCGGACCATCCGTGGCCGCCACCACCAGAATCGCCCCATCCACCTGCGCCGCCCCCGTAATCATATTCTTGATGTAATCAGCATGACCCGGCATATCCACATGCGCATAATGCCGATTCGCCGTCTCATACTCCACATGCGCGATCGAGATCGTAATCCCCCGCGCCTTCTCCTCCGGCGCCTTATCAATCTGATCAAACGGCGTATAATCCGCCAACCCACGATCCGCCAACGTCTTCGTAATAGCCGCCGTCAACGTCGTCTTCCCATGATCAATATGACCCATCGTCCCAATATTCACATGCGGCTTCGTACGCTCAAACTTCGCCTTGCTCATGGTGAGGCGGTCTCCTGTGGTGTGTGGGTGCTGATCTTGACTTGACGGGTGGTGGTAGCGGCGATCGGGATCGAACCGATGACCTTCCGATTATGAGCCGGATGCTCTGACCAACTGAGCTACGCCGCCCGGGAGGCTGTGTGACCTGCTGGTGTTCTGGGTGACCTGCTGCCGGCTGCTGCTGGCCGGGGCCGGCTGGGGTGCCGGACCGGCCAGGTTGGCCGAGCCCTCTGTGGGAATCGAACCCACGACACCAGCCTTACCATGGCTGTGCTCTGCCGACTGAGCTAAGAGGGCGGGCGCGGCAGAGCCGCGGACCGGCGAGCCAGCATAGCGGCCGTCTCCCGGGCCCGGCCACGCCTTACCCGGCCAGCGTACGGGGGCCCCGGGTAGCCTGCGCCGCCGATGACGGCCGAGCCGGAGATCGAGCCGGAGATCCGGATCCGGACCGCCGAAGAGGCCGACGGCGAGGCCATCCGCGCCATCTACAACCACGAGGTCGAGCACTCGACGGCCACGTTCGACCTCGTGCCCCGCTCGCCCCGTGAGCAGCGCGACTGGCTGGCCAACCGCTCCGGCGCCTTCAGCGTCCTGGTCGCCGAGTGGGACGGCGAGGTGGTCGGCTTCGCCTCCGTGTCCCCCTACAAGGAGCGCGCCGCCTACCGCACCACGGTGGAGGACTCGGTGTACGTCCGGCGCGACCGCCACGGCCTGGGGATCGGCAAGGCGCTCCTCCTCGCCCTCCTCGATGCCGTCGAGGCCAGCGGGTTCCACGCCGTGATGGCCCGCATCGAGTCCGGTGGTACGGCGTCCCGGGCGCTGCACGAAGCCTGCGGCTTCCGCCTGGTCGGGATCGAGCGGGAGGTGGGCCGCAAGTTCAACCGCTGGCTGGACACCGCCCTCATGCAGTGCCTGCTGCGCGAGCGGCCCCGCTGACGTTGGCCGTCAGGGGGCGGGCGTCGACGGTGCGGGCTCGATCCAGTCGTCGGGCCACAGATCGCGGCGCTCGGCCGCCAGGTCGACCGCTGGGTCGACGAGCCGCGCCGCGGGGCGGCCGTTGAGCGAGAGATAGGCATCGGCCCGCACCTCGACCACGGGGTGGCCGTCCCGGCGGGCGGCACGCGCCAGCTCCAGCGCGGCCTGGTGGATCAGATCGGGCTCGGTGGCCATCAGCCGCCACTGGTCGGCGGTGTAGAGGGCGCGCGCGTCGTCCGTCCACGACTCGCCGGTGGCGGGGTCGGTCAGGCGGAACGAGACATCGCCGGCCCGTTCGACGGCCAGCACGTTCCAGGAGAAGCGGTACCCCTCGTTCGTCCAGCGGGCATCGCCCGGGTAGAGAAGATGGCGGAGGGGGAACACGACCTGGAGCGCCACCCAGGCCAGCCCGGCCGCCACCGCCAGTCGCGTCGCTCGTGACGGTTCCCGGCCGGTGCGGGGCACCTCGGACGCCATCCGGGCCGTGACGGCGTCTCGACGGACTGGCCCCGGCAGCCGATGACGGGGCCAGTCCGGCGGGAAGAACAGGGTCGCGGCGGCGATCATCAGCCACGGGAACACCCCGATGGGGAAGAGCCGCCAGGTGATGACGTGGAAGATCACCACGGCGGCGAAGGCGAACAGCCGGGTGCGGCGCCACAGCAGCAGGGCCACGATGGTGCAGTCGAACAAGGCGCCGGCGACGGCGAGGGCGTGGGCCGTCCAGCGCTGGTCGAGGAGGGCGTCGAGGGGCCCCAGGCCGTCGAGCGCGGGGAGCCAGAAGCGCAGGGGCAGCGCGTGCACCAGCCAGTCGCCGTGGAGCTTGGCGATGCCCGCGAAGACGTACACCACCGCCACCTGGGCGCGGAGCAGCCACACCACGCCGGCGGGCACGGTGCGCTCGCCGCGCCGCCACGCCGCCACCGACAGGCTGGCATCGGCCGGAACGAAGCAGAGGAGGAACGCCATCAGGCTCACGAAGACGTAGTGGTTCAGGTAGGTCGTGACGTCGATGAGCTCGATCCAGGTGAACCCGATGAAGAAGGTCACGATCGCCGGCCGGTAGTGCCAGCCCACCATCACGAGGGTGGCGGCGGCACCGACCACCCCCAGCAGCACGAGCATCCCGGTCTCGGACGGCTTCGGCACCCAGCCGAACCCCAGGTAGGTGAACCGGTGGGCGGGTCCGGCGTAGCGGGTGGTGGCCCACCCGCGGTCCACCAGCCGCACCACCGACACCAGGCCGACCAGCCCGAAGGCGATGCGGAAAGCGCCGAGCGAGGCCCCGTCCACCCGACGGGTGAGCCGATCAGCCCGTGGTCGGGTGGTTGACGGCCGTTGGTAAAGGACACCTAACATGACGCGGACCCCACCCTAGTCAGGAGCTCCGACATGCGTTTGCCCCGACCCGCCCGCCTTGCCATCCCTCTCGTCGCCGGCACCCTCCTGGTCGCCGCCTGCGGCTCGGATGGCTCGGATGGCTCGGATGGACAGATGGCGGCGCGGCCGAGACGGTCGAGACCAGCGCCGGAACCGCGGCCACGCGGGCGCGGCCGATCCCGCGCTGGCCGAGGAGGTGGCCACGGCCTACGCCGACGGCGTCTACTCGTCGTACGACGCGTCGCTGGCCAGCGCCACCACGATGCAGGAGGCCATTCAGGCCTTCATCGCCGATCCCACCGACGCCACGCTGGAGGCGGCCAAGGAGGCGTGGCTGACTGCCCGCGACGACTACGGCCCCACGGAGGCCTTCCGCTTCTACGACGGTCCGATCGACAACCCTGACGACGGCCCCGAGGGCCAGATCAACGCGTGGCCGATGGACGAGGCGTACGTCGACTACGTCGACGGCAACGCGACGGCCGGCATCGTGAACGACGCGGCCGCGTTCCCGGAGATCACCACCGACGTCATCGTCTCCGCCAACGAGGAGGGCGGGGAGACCAACATCTCCACCGGCTGGCACGCCATCGAGTTCCTCCTGTGGGGCCAGGACCTGTCCGACGACGGGCCCGGGAGCCGGCCGGTCACCGACTACACCACCGAGGCCAACGCCGAGCGGCGCGCCACCTACCTGGAGCTCGTCACCCAGCAGCTCATCGACGACCTGACCGGCGTGCGTGACCAGTGGGCGGCCGAGGGCGGCGCCTACCGGACCGAGTTCCTGGCCGATCCGAACCAGGCCATCAGCAACATGGTCCGCGGCATCGGCGCCCTCAACACCGGCGAGCTGGCCGGCGAGCGGATGACCGTCGCCTACGAGACGAAGGACCGCGAGGACGAGCACTCCTGCTTCAGCGACAACACCAACGCTGACGTCGTCAACAACATCAAGGGCGTCCGGATGGTCTACCTGGGCGAGTTCCCGGGCGCGAGCGGGGCCGGGTTGACCACCCTCGTGGCCGCCAGCGACCCGGAGCTCGACGCCACGCTGCGCGAGCAGCTCGACGCCACGCTGGCCCAGGCCGAGGCGTTCCCCGATACGTTCGAGGCGATGATCGCTGCGGACGACGGTTCGCCCGAGCGCACGGCCATGCTCGACGTGATCACCTCGCTCGAGGAGCAGGGGACCACGTTGGCCGAGGCCGCCCAAGCGCTCGGCGTCCAGGTGAACTTTGAGGTCTGAGCGACCGATCGCTCTCAGGGCGGTGCTGGCCACCGCGTTCGTCATCTGCGCCGTCGGGGCTGCGTGCTCCGGCGGCACGGATGCCCCCTCCGCAAGTGAACCTGCTCAGTCCACCGACGCCGGCTCGGCCGGCGTCGGCTCGGCTCCGGGTCGACCGGCCGTCGACCGCCCGTCGAGCCGGCCCCGGCCGCCGATGCCGCGCTCTCGGGAGGCGAAGGCACCGTGGACGATCAGTCGTCCATGGCCTTCAGCCTCCCGCTGAGGACGCTGCCGGCCGAGGACCGCCGCGCCTTCGCCGTCGGCAACAACTTCTTCAACGACAACTGGGTGACCGCACCGGCGTCGACGGCCGGACGCGACGGCCTCGGGCCCACGTTCAACGCCCAGTCCTGCTCGTCCTGCCACTTCCAGGACGGCCGGGCCCAGCCGCCCACCCCCGAGGACCCCGACCGAGCTCGGCCTCCTCGTGCGCCTCAGCGTGCCCGGGCCCACCGGCGGAGCGCCTGAGCCCGTGCCGGGCTACGGCGACCAGCTCCAGGACCGGGCGAACAACGGCGTGCCCGCCGAGGGCCGGATCAGCATCAATACCATCGAGCAGCCGGGCGAGTACGACGACGGCACGCCGTACTCGCTCCTGGCCCCGACGTACGACATCGCCGAGCCGGCCTTCGGACCGCTGCCCGACGACGTCCAGATCAGCCCCCGAGTGGCCCCGGCGGTGATCGGGGTCGGGCTGCTCGAGGCCGTGCCGGAGGCCGACATCCTCGCCGCCGCCGATCCCGACGACGCCGACGGCGACGGCATCTCCGGCCGCCCGAACGAGGTGGCCGACGTGGTGACCGGCGGCACCAGCCTCGGCCGGTTCGGCTGGAAGGCCAACGTGCCGACGGTGGAGCAGCAGAACGCCGGCGCCTTCCACGGCGACATCGGCATCACGTCGTCGCTCTTCCCGGACGAGAACTGCCCGCCGGAACAGGTGGCCTGCGGGTCGGCGCTCAGCGGCGGGGCGCCGGAGCTGGACGCCGCCAAGCTGCAACGCGTCACGTTCTACACGCGGACGCTGGCCGTGCCCGCCCGCCGGGATGTCGGGCAGCCGGAGACGACCGAGGGCGAGGAGCTGTTCGACGGCTTGGGCTGCGCGTCGTGCCACCTGCCCGAGCTGCGCACCGGCGAGAGCGACGTCGCCGGCCTCAGCAACCAGGTCATCCATCCCTACACCGATCTGCTGCTGCACGACATGGGGCCCGGCCTGGCCGACGGACGCCCCGACGGCGAGGCGACCGGCAGCGAGTGGCGGACGCCACCGCTGTGGGGGATCGGCTTGGTCGAGACCGTGAACCGCCACACCCGCTTCCTCCATGACGGCCGCGCCCGCAACCTCAGCGAGGCCATCCTCTGGCACGGAGGCGAAGCCGAAGCCTCCGCCGACGCCTTCCGCGCGCTGCCCGCCCGGGAGCGCGACGCCCTCATCGCGTTCTTGGAGTCCCTGTGAAGCTCGCCCCTCTGGCCGTCACCGCTGCGCTGCTCGGCGGGCTCGCCGCCTGTTCGGGCGGTGGCGACGACAGCGCCGGCACCACTGCCGCCTCGGTCACCGCCGCTGCCGCCGGTGGCGTCGACCTGCCCGCCGTGGTCGACGAGATCATCGTGCCTCGCTACGAGGCCTTCCAGACGGAGGCGGCGGAGCTGGAGACCGCGATCGCCGCCCTCTGCGCGCAGCCGGGCGCGGCGCCGCTCGAGGCCGCCCGCCAGCAGTGGACGGCGACGCGCGAGGCCTGGCGGCAGACGGTGGCCTTCGGAGTCGGTCCGGCGATGACGTTGCGCACCCCGTCCGCGGTCGACTTCGCGACGTCGGAGGCGAAGGTGCAGGAGGTCCTCGACGGAGCGGAGCCCCTCACCGCCGCGGCCGTCGCCGACCTGGGCGCCAACGCCCGCGGGCTCGGCGCCATCGAGCAGCTCCTCTTCGCGGACGGCTCGGAGACCCTGACCACACCCGACGGCGCCCGACGATGCGGGTATGCGGCCGAGACGGCGGTGCTGGTGGGCCAGGCCGCCGATGACGTCGCGGCCGCCTGGGCCGACGGGGCTCCAGATCGAGCCGACTTCCTCGCCGACGAGGCGATGGCGCGCGACGAGCTGTACAACCAGCTCATCGCCACGCTCCAGAGCGTGGCCGACAAGCGCCTCAAGGTCGCGGTGGGCTACGACGATGTCGAGCCGAACCCGGAGGCGGCCGACACCGGCGCCGCCCGGCGAGGGCTCGACGACATGGTGGCCGAGCTGGACGGCGCCCTCGCGTCCTACGACGCCGTCCTGGCCACGGACCTCGAGGCCGCGTCCGAGGACGCGGCGGGTCGCACCCGGGGCGGCCTCGTCGAAGGCCGTGACACGCTGGTCGCGCTGCCCCGACCACTGGCCTCGGCCGTCGAGTCCGAGCTCCCGGCGGCCCAAGAGGCACTCGTCGCTCTGCAGGACTCCAAGCGCGCCTTGGCGACCGAGGTGGCCAGCCTGCTCGGGCTGACCCTGACCTTCAGCGAGTCCGACGGCGATGCCTGAGCGGGCCCGCACCGTGCGCCGGAGCGCGGCAGTGGTGGTCCTGCTCGCGGTCGCGGCCGGCGTGGGAATCGCCCGGTGGACCTCCGCCGGGTGGCAACGGATCAGAGGGCGACGCCACGGCGAGGTCCGCGCCGCTGCCGGTCTCCGCGTCGTCGGTGTACCAGTTCGACGACCTGGCCTCGATGGTGGCCGCGTCCGACCTCGTCGTGCGGGCCCGCGTCGACACCACCACCCGGGGGCGCCTGGTCGGCGACGGTGAAGCGGCCGTCGTCTCCCGCATCGACACGCTCGAGGTCGAGGAGGTCCTGGCCGGCGATGCCAGTCTTGATTTTGCGGGCGGCACGCTCCTGGTGGAGGAGGAGGGCTGGCTCGGCGACGGGACCGCCATCGCCGTCAACGGGCTGGCGCCGAGCGAGGCCGGCATGGACGCCATCTGGTTCCTCGACCGCCGACCGGACCCCGAGGTCCCCGGTTACCTGGTCATCAACCACCAGGGCCGGTACGTCGTGGACGGTGACCAGCTCCGCGGCGCCGACGGGCAGGACCCGCTCGTCGCCGAGTTGGAGCCGCTCGGGCCTGAGGGACTGACGGACGCCGTTCGCCAAGTGGTCGGCGGAGACGGGTAGGGCCGCGGTCGATGGCGGCCTTCGTGTTGGTCCACGGCGCGTGGAGCGGCGCCCATGGGTTCCACCTCGTGCGCCCGCCCCTGTGGGCCGCCGGTCACGAGGTGTACACGCCCAGCCTCACCGGCATCGGCGAGCGGGTGCACCTCACGGGTCCCGGCGTCACGCTGTCGACGCACGTCGCCGACGTCGTGAACAGCGTCCTGTACGAGGAGCTCGACGGCATCGTGCTCGTCGGGTTCTCCTACGGCGGTGCGGTGGTGACGGCCGCGCTACCCCACATCGCTGATCGCGTCGCCCACCTCGTCTACCTGGACGCGTTCGTCCCTGCCGACGGCGACACGGTCGGCGAGCTGGCCGGCGGACCGCCGCCGGGACCGATCACGCTCGGGGCGCCGTGGCTCATCCCGCCGGTCCCCCGGACCTTCGACGACCCGCGCGAGGCGGCCTTCTCCGAACCCCGCCGCGTCGACCATCCCGCGGCGTGCTTCACCGAGCCGATCCCGGTGCCTCGTCCCCTGGAGGACTACCCGTTCTCGCGCACCTACGTGCGGGCCACCGCCGACGCACCCGACGCACCCGGCACGTCGGCGTTCGACGCCGCGGCACAGCACGCCCGGTCGTCTCCGGCGTGGCGCTACCACGACATCGCCACGAACCACATGATCGCCCAGAACCGCCCGACGAGCTGGTGGCGATCCTGCTCGACCTGGTCGGCAGCGACGAGGCGTAACCGAAGATCTCCTGGTGGGCCGGGGTGGATTTGAACCACCGTAGGCTGTGCCGGCAGATTTACAGTCTGCTCCCTTTGGCCACTCGGGCACCGACCCAGGGGGCCACACGCTACCGGAGCGGCCTGAGCGGCCGCACGCCGATGCGGGCGGATCCCGACGCTACCCTCGACCCCATGCCCAGTTTCGACGTGGTGTCCGAGGTGGATCATCAGGAGGTCCGCAACGCGGTGGACCAGGCGCAGCGGGAGCTGTCCACCCGCTTCGACTTCAAGAACACGAACTCGACCATCGAGCAGAACGACCTCGCACTCACGCTGCGCTCCAGCAGCGAGGACCGGCTGCGGGCGCTGCGCCAGGTGCTGGAGGAGCGGCTGGTCAAGCGCGGGGTGTCGCTGAAGGGTCTCGACTACGGCAAGGTCGAGGAGGCGGCCAGCGCCACGGTGCGCCAGACCGCCACCATCACGGTCGGCATCTCGTCGGACAAGGCGCGCGAGATCAACCGCATGATCAAGGAGAAGGGGCCGAAGGGCGTGTCGAGTCAGACGCAGGGCGATCAGGTCCGGGTGACCGGCAAGAAGCGCGACGACCTCCAGTCCGTCATCGCCCTCCTCAAAGAGGCCGACCTCGCCATCCCCCTCCAGTTCACCAACTTCAGGGATTAGGAAGTGACATCCTTGGCGGCGAAGCTGGCCCAGGCCGCGCCGAGGAACACCACGAGGTAGACGGCCTGGAGCGCGACGCCGCGCTGGATGCCCCTCCACAGGATCGGGTCCCGGAACAGGTCCACGAAGGCCAGCCAGTAGTGCGTGGGCAGGTAGGGCTTGATGGCCTGTGTCGCGTCGATGAGGTCCAGGACCTGTGAGGTCACGAACGCCGCGAGGGCGGTCAGTGCGGCAGCGAGCGGCGAGTCCGTGCGGGTGGAGGCGAAGAGCGCGATGCCGGCCAGGCCCAGCATCGACCATCCGATGTAGAGGATGGCGAGGACGGTACGGGCCAGCGCCTCCTTGGTGGTGAGGCCGGTGCCCGAGAGCGAGGTCAGCGGCTTGATGCCGAACAGCGATGCGCCGGCGATGAGGCCGACGATGGCCACGATGACGATGGCCAGCGCGATGAAGGTGAGCGCCATGATCACCTTGGACGTGATGAGACGACCGCGCGTGACCGGGCGGGCCAGGAGGTAGCGGAGGGTGCCCGCCGATGCCTCGCCGGCGATGGCGTCGCCGGCCACCACGGCCACCGCCACCGGCAGGAAGACCGGCAGGATCAGCGCCAGCGCGGCGGCCGGGAACAGCACGCCGTTGTTGAGCACCTCGCTCAGGAGCGCCGGTCCGGACCCCGGCGCGGGCGCGATGCCCGTGACCTTGAGGAAGATGCCGACGACCACGGGCAGACCGGCCAGCAGCGCGATCGTCACCCAGGTGCGGGGACGGCGCAGGAGCTTGGAGAGCTCGACCGCGATCACGACGATCCCTCGGGTGCGGGGGGCGCGGGCAGGGGATCGGACTGCGGGTCGTCGAGGGCCGTGCTGCCGGTCAGGCCCAGGAAGACGTCCTCGAGCGTCGGGCGCTCGCGGGCCAGCTCGCTGACGCGGACTCCCTGGTTCACCAGCAGGCTGTTGACCGCCTCGGCCGGCTCGCCGTTGAGGTGGACCCGCAGATGGGTCTGGTCCAGCCACTCCACCGGGAGACGGCGGGCGCGCAGGACTCCTGCGGCCACCGACGCGTCGGGCGACTCGATGCGCAGGACGCCGGTCGGAGCCAGGAGGGACTCCACGCTGTCCTGGGCCACGAGGCGACCGTTGGCCATCATGGCCGCCCGGGTGCAGATCAGCTCGACCTCGGACAGGAGGTGGCTGGACAGGAAGACGGTCGTGCCTTCCTCGACCAGGTCCACGAACAACGTGCGCAGCTCGTGGATGCCCTGGGGGTCGAGGCCGTTCGTCGGCTCGTCGAGGATGAGGAGCCGCGGGTGCCGGAGCAGCGCGGCGGCCAGGCCGAGGCGCTGGCGCATGCCCATCGAGTAGGCCCGCACCGGCCGCCGGCCCACGTCGGCCAGCCCCACCCGCTCGAGCACGTCGTCGATGCGCCGGCCCCGTGTGGAGCGGACACCGTTCTTGCCTGCGGCGTCGAACAGGGTGAGGTTCCGCCGGCCGGACAGGTGAGGGTAGAAGCCCGGTCCTTCGATGAGCGCGCCCACCTGCGACAGGGCGTCCTCGCCGCGCTTGGGGATGGGCCGCCCGAGGATCTCGACGGTGCCGGCGGTCGGGAAGACCAGGCCCAACATCATCCTGATCGTCGTGCTCTTGCCGGCCCCGTTCGGGCCCAGGAAGCCGAACAGGTCACCCTCGTGGACCTCGAGCCCGAGCTCGTCGACGGCGAGCAGGCCTCCGGGGTACCGCTTGGTCAACCCGTCCGTGCGGACCACGACCGGCCGAGCTCACTGGCACACCCTGCTCGACGAGGTCCTCGGCCAGGCGGTCCAGCTCGGCCACGGTCACCGGGCCACCGAGGATGAAGGCGGTGCCGCCGTCGGCGAAGATCATGCCGTTGACCAGCGGGGTGCGGATGAGCGCAGCGGTCTTGCCCCATGGACGGTCGCTGGTCGGCAGGCTGCGGAGCGTGTCGGTGATGAACTCCTGGGGCAGCGCCAGCACCCCGACCGAGGTGTACCCGTCGCCGTAGATCGCCGCGGCCGACGCCTGATCGGTACGGCGGGGCCTCCCGGCCAGGGTGTCGGGGAGCAGCGTCCGCGAGTAGCGCTCGATGGCCTGGACGAGGTCCAGGTCCTCGTCCTGTTGCTGCTCGCCGTCCGCGGGAGGCTCGAACGTCACGAGGTCGGGATCGGGACGCTCCTGGTCCAGTTCCAGGAAGCCGGTGTGCAGTGACGGGTTGTCCCGGCCCTTGGCCGTGATCTCCACGCGGAGCGGGAGGCCGGTCTCGGCGTCGGCCCAGATGTCGATGGTATCGATGGTCGACTCGGCGGCCGAGGGACGGATCCGCACGCCGTCGCCCTCCTGGTCGGCGATGCGGCGGGGAGCGAGTCGCTCCAGCTCGTCCGGCTCCGCGGCGGCCAGCAGCCGGCGGGCCAGGTCGGGCGGCGTGAGGTCGATGGGGATCGGGAGGCGCAGCTGGCTCTCGCCCTGCATGAAGACGGACCGGTGGGTGCCCGAGTCCCACACCCACATGCCGTCGGGCTCGCCGTACCGGTCCCGTTCGCCGCCGGAGTAGAGCAGGTCGGTCCGCCAGCGATCCGGGCCGTCGTACCAGAGGCGCATCCGGGACGTGTCGCTCATGAGCGTGCTCAGGTCGGCCGCCCCCGGCAGCTCGGGGAGTCGCAGCGCGCCGCGGCCTTCGGCGTACCCGTGGTAGGGCCGATCGGCCGAGGCTTCGATGCGTTCCACCAGGGTGTCGAGCGGCAGATCCGACCCCTCGACCGGCAGGGCGTCGACCATCGCCGGCAGGCTGAGCAGGGCCAGCACGCCGACGCCCACCAGGCCCCATCGCCACTGTCGGCGCGCCGCGGCCCAGAACCCATGCATCGGGGCGACGCTACCGGCGCGGACGAGGCGTTCGCCGAGCAGACCGGCCCGCGATCGCCGAGCTACTCCTCCTGTGGAGCGGTGGCCGCCCGGGTGCGGATCTCCTCCACGATCGACGCGTCGGCCAGCGTCGTGGTGTCGCCGAGCGTGCGTCCCTCGGCCACGTCCCGCAGGAGCCGACGCATGATCTTGCCGCTGCGGGTCTTCGGGAGATCCGGGGTGAAGATGATGGTCCGGGGCTTGGCGATGGCGCCGATCTCGCCGGCGACGTGGTCGCGGAGCACCTCGGCGTGCTCGGGCCCGGCCTCGAAGGCCGACCGCAGGATGACGTAGGCGATGATGGCCTGGCCGGTCGTCGGGTCGTTGGCTCCGACCACGGCCGCCTCGGCGACGCTCGGGTGGGACACGAGCGCCGACTCCACCTCGGTGGTGGAGATGCGGTGGCCGGAGACGTTCATCACGTCGTCCACGCGACCGAGCAGCCAGAGGTAGCCGTCCTCGTCCAACTTGGCGCCGTCGCCGGCGAAGTAGCGGCCGGGGAAGCGGCTCCAATAGGTGTCCCGGTAGCGCTCGGGGTCGCCCCAGATGCCGCGCAGCATCGCCGGCCAGGGCTGCGTCAGCGTGAGGTAGCCACCACCGCGGGTCACGGTGGTGCCGTGATCGTCGACCACCTCCGCGTCGATGCCCGGGAGGGGGAAGGTGGCCGAGCCCGGCTTGAGCGTGGTGGCGCCGGGCAGCGGGCTGATCATGATGGCGCCGGTCTCGGTCTGCCACCAGGTGTCGACCACCGGGCAACGACGGCCACCGATGTGCTCCCAGTACCACATCCAGGCCTCGGGATTGATCGGCTCCCCCACCGAGCCGAGCAGCAGCAGCGACGAGAGGTCGTGCTTGGCCGGCTCGGCGTCGCCCCACTTCATGAAGGTCCGGATGGCCGTGGGCGCGGTGTAGAACTTCGTGACCTTGTACTTCTCGATGATCGCCCACAGGCGGTCGTTGCCCGGGAAGTTGGGCACGCCCTCGTAGATCACGCTGGTGGCGCCGTTGGCCAGCGGCCCGTAGACGATGTAGCTGTGCCCGGTCACCCAGCCCACGTCGGCCGTGCACCAGTAGATGTCGGTGTCCTCGTGGAGGTCGAACACGTACTTGTGGGTGAAGGCCACCTGGGTCAGGTAGCCGCCGCTGGTGTGCATGATCCCCTTGGGCTTCCCGGTGGTGCCCGAGGTGTAGAGCAGGTAGAGCAGCTGCTCCGAGTCCATGGGTTCGGCCGGGCAGTCGGCGCCGGCCGTGGCCATGAGGTCGTGGTACCAGTGGTCACGGCCGTCCTGCATGTCGATCGGGTTGCCGCCGCGGCGCACCACGACCACGCCGGTGATCGACGGGGTCGATTCGAGCGCCACGTCGGCCTGGGGCTTGAGCGGGAACACCTCGCCCCGCCGGTAGCCCCCGTCGGCCGTCACGAGGACCTTGGCCTCCGCGTCGTTGATCCGGTCGGCCAGCGAGGACGAGGAGAATCCGCCGAAGACCACGCTGTGGGCGGCGCCGATGCGGGCGCAGGCCAGCATGGCCACGGCGGCCTCGGGGATCATCGGCAGATAGATGTTGACCCGGTCGCCTCGCTCGCACGCCGAGGCCCTTCAGCACGTTGGCGAAGCGCTGGACCTCGGCCAGCAGCTCGGCGTACGTGATCGTGCGGCTGTCGCCGGGCTCGCCTTCCCAGTAGAAGGCCACCTTGTCGCCCCGGCCCGCCTCGACGTGGCGATCGAGGCAGTTGCGGGCCACGTTGAGCTGGCCCCCGATGAACCACTGGGCGAAAGGCAGGTCCCACTCGCAGATGGTGTCCCACTCCTCGTCCCAGTCGAGCAGCGCCGCGGCCTGTCGGGCCCAGAACCCCTGGTAGTCGGTCGCCGCCTCGTCGTACAGGAAGGTGCCGGCGGCCAGGGACGCCTCCTTGAAGCCCTCCGGCGGCGGGAACGTGCGGTTCTCGAGCAGCAGGTCGTCGATGGCCTGCCTCGGCTCGTCGGCCATGGGCGGTACCCCCAGGTGTATGGCACGGACCTGCGGGAATCTAGCCCTGGGCGCTCCCCCCGGCCCTGGCTGATCGGCCGTTCACGAGCCACTGCGCCACCGTGAAGCCGCCGAGGCCGCCGGGATCGGTCAGCGCCTCCGCCTCCCGGACGCGGCTCCGGCCGGCGAGCGCGGCCAGGTCTGGCGCGGCGGCACCGGCCTGCCAACGCCGCCGGCCCTCCTCGACGAGCTCGTCCAGCCCGTGACCGCGGAGGAACTCGGCCTGGGTGGTGACGGCTGAGGCTCGCGGGAGCTGGTCGAGGGCGAGGTCCGCCGTGATGTCCTGGGTGCCGGGCTCGGCGAGGTAGTGGCCGCCGCGCTCATGGCGGCGGTAGGTCCGCAGCCAGTCCCGCCACGGGCGGGCCGCCATCTCCGCCGTGGTGCGGGCGTAGTCGAAGACGACGACGCGACCCCGGGCGAGCGCGTCCACGGCCGCCACCACCCAGGCGGTCGCCTCGGCCTGGACCGGGGCCCGGGCGCCGTGAGGGGCGGTCGCCGGAAGGCACGGCGGGAGCTCGGCGAAGGGACGCAGGACCTCGACCAGCCGGCCGTCGGGAGCAGCGTCGACGAAGGCCTCCTGCCAGCCGCCGTCGAAGACGGCCAGGCGGAACGGCAGGTTGTCGAGCAGCTCGTTGGCCACCACGACCCCCTCGAACGCGCCCCCCTCGAACGCGCTGGGCCACCGATTCGACGTCGATTCGGCGGGAAGGCCGGCATGGGCCGCACGCTGGGCGGATGAGCGCTCCGACATGACATAACGGAGCGCGCCGGCCTGGAGCACGGCGGGCTCGGCGGCCAGCACCGCCCGGGCCAGGGTGCCGGGTCCGGCACCGGCGTCCACCACCGTGAACGGCGAGGGCCGCCCCAGCTCCTCCCACCAGCCGTCGAGGGCCCGCGCCAGCACGGCCCCGAACAGCGGGCCCACCTCCGGCGAGGTCAGGAAGTGGCCGCCCCGGCGGCCGGCCTGCCCGCCGGTGGCGTAGAACCCCCCGTCCGGGTCGTGCGATGCCGCGAACGGGATCGGCCCCTCGGCGCAGGCGCTCGACGAGCCCGGGGATCACGACTAGTGGTCTGTCGTCGAGTTGGTGAGGAGGATCCGTCGATGGCTGGGCGCCGCTGGCAAGGCGCGACGACGAAGGAAGTGCCTTGCGCACTTTCGAGGAGGAGCAACGCTGTCCAGCGGCGTTCAGACACGACGAGACCTTCACCAATCCGGCGACGGGCCTAGGGAGCCAGCGCTTCGGTGAACGACCCGAGGTCGCCGTAGCGCAGGACCACCTGCGGGATCACGCCGATGACGAGGGTGGCCACGGCCGTGAGCCCGAGGGCGAGGGTCAGCGGCTGCGGCACACGGATCGGCGCCACGTCCCCGTCCGGCGCGTCGCCCATCCACATGGCCCGCATGACCCGGCCGTAGTAGCCGAAGGCGATGACCGAGTTGACGGCACCGATCACCGCCAGCACGGCGCCCGCGGTCGTCCCGGGCGCCAGCACGGCCGTGAACACGCCGAACTTCGCGATCCAGCCGCCGAGGGGCGGGACGCCGGCCAGCGAAGCCAGGAAGATCGTCATCACGGTGGCCAGGCCGGGGGCGTAGCTGAACAGCCCGTCGTAGCTGGAGATCTCGCCCGAGCGCGTCTTGCGAGCCACGGCCAGCACGACGGCGAAGGCACCGAGGTTGGTGGCGGCGTAGACGATGAGGTAGGTGATGACGGCCTGCAACGACTCCGCTCGTGTGGCTGGATCGCCGGCCACGGCCAGGGGCATCAGGATGAAGCCGCCCTGCGAGATCGACGAGTACGCCAGCATCCGGACGATGTTCGTCTGGCGCAGGGCCAGCACGTTGCCGACCGTCATCGTCAGGACGGACAGCACCCAGAACATGGGCTCGTACACGTCCTTGGCCGAGGGGAACCCGACGAACAGGAGCGTCAGCAGCGCCACGAACCCGGCGGCCTTCGACGCCACCGACAGGAACGCCGTCACCGGCGTGGGGGCGCCCTCGTAGGTGTCGGGCGCCCAGCTGTGGAACGGCACCGCCGACACCTTGAACGCGAAGCCGACGACGATGAACACCACCGCCAGGGAGATCACCGGGACGTTGCCGCTGTCCCTCACCGCGTCCGCCACGCCCGTGAGGAGCGTCGTCCCGGCCACCCCGTAGAAGAGCGACATGCCGTAGAGCATCACGGCCGAGGCGAACACCCCGAGGAGGAAGTACTTCATTCCCGCTTCGTTGCTCTTCTCGTCCCGCTTGCGCCAGGCCGCCAGCATGTACGCAGGGATGGAGAGCAGCTCGAGGGCGACGAAGATGCTGACCAGGTCGCGGCTGGAGGCCATCATCACCATGCCCAGGACCGAGGACAGCAGCAGGAAGTAGTACTCGCCCTGGTAGTAGTCGCCCTCCTCGACGTAGGTGGTCGACATCAGGACGACGACGTACCCGGTCAGCAGGAAGAGCGCCTTCAGCACCAGGGAGAAGTTGTCGACCACGTAGCCGCCGCCGAACATCGAGCGGTCGGTGCCGTCGACGGCGAGGGTCAGGATCGGCACCAAGGCGGCGAGCAGCCCGAGCCCGGCGATGGTCGAGGTCGCCCACTTCTGCCGCTCGGGCAGGAACAGGTCGGCCACCAGCAGCACCACGATGGCCGTCGCAAGGACGATCTCCGGCGCGAGCGCGTGGTAGTCGACCGCGGGCGACTGCCACGGGGCGAGCTGGGCCAGCACCGTCACTGCCTCACTCGCCGTACGCCTGCAGGGCCAGGTCGACGGCCGGGCTCATGACCTCGAACAGGAAGTTGGGGTAGACGCCGAGCACCAGGATGGCGATGAGGAGCGGCGTCCACGCGATCCACTCCGGGAGCTCGACGTCGTGGATGTGCCCGTCGTGGGCGAACTCCTCGGTCGGCTCCCCGAAGGCCGTGCGCTGGTAGAGCCACAGCAGGTACGAGGCGGCCAGCACCGTGCCCACGGCGGCGATCACCATGTAGACCCGGAACACCTCGACATCGAGGCCGTCGACCGGGCTGTAGGCGGAGAGGATGGCCGGGAACTCGCCCCAGAAGCCGGCCAGGCCGGGCAGACCGAGCGAGGCCATGGCGCAGAACCCGAGGATCCACCCGAGGTACGGCGCCTGTTTGAGCATCCCGGACATCCGCCGGATCTCCAGCGTGTGGTAGCGCTCCTTCACGCTCCCGGCCACGAAGAAGAGCATCCCCGTGATGAGCCCGTGCGCCACCATGCCGAAGATGGCCGCGTTGAAGCCGAAGGGCGTGAGCGTGGCGATGCCCAGCATGACGAAGCCCATGTGCGACACCGACGAGAAGGCGATGAGCCGCTTCATGTCCGTCTGGGCCAGGCAGCACAGCGCGCCGTAGATGATGCCGATCACGGCGAGGAGGCCGATCCACGGCGCCCACTCCTTGGCCGCGTCGGGGAGGATCGGGATGGCGATGCGGATGAACCCGTAGGTGCCCAGCTTCAGGAGGATGGCGGCCAGGATGACCGAGCCCACCGTGGGCGCCTGGGTGTGCGCATCCGGCAGCCACGTGTGGAACGGGAACATCGGCACCTTGATGGCGAAGCCGAGGAACATCCCGCCGAAGATCAGCAACGCGGTGGTGCGGGTGATGCTGTCGCTGTTGGCCATCAGGTACTCGATGGAGAAGTTGCCGTCCGGCGCCGACGCCGCGCCGCTCTTGAAGAACAGCGCGATGAAGGACAGCAGCATGAACGCCGAGCCGAACAGCGTGAAGAGGAAGAACTTGAGCGACGCGTACCGCCGGTGCTCGCCGCCCCACACGCCGATCATGAAGTACATCGGGAGCAGGACGATCTCGAAGAAGACGAAGAACAGGATGAGGTCCTGCGCCACGAACGTGCCCGCCATACCGACCTGGAGGAGCAGGATCAGCATGAGGAAGGCCTTGGCGTTCCCCGGCTCCGGGATGTGGTTCCAGCTGTAGACGATCACCAGCAGGGTGATGACCATCGTCAGGATGTAGAGCGGCAGGCTCATGCCGTCGCAGCCCATGATGAACCGGGAGCGGATGGCGTCGATCCACGGCTCGTTGACGTAGAACTGCAGCGTGCCCGCCCGGTCGTAGTCGAAGGTGGCGAGGGTGACGACCCCGACGGCGGTCGTGGCCAGCGCGGTCAGCAGAGCCACCACCTTTTGGAGCCGCTCCTCGGTCCTCGGGATGAAGACCAGCACGACCATGCCCACCACCGGCAGGAAGACGCCGACGGGGAGCAGCCAGTCGTTGGCCGAATCGGTGAGGTAGACCATCGCTCTCCTAGACCACGATCACGAGGATGAGGGCCCCGACGGCCGCGGCACCGAACAGCAGCGCGCCGTAGAAGCTGACCTTGCCGGACTGGACGGGCCGCAGGGCCTCGCCCGAGCCCTCGGTGACGGTGCCGGCGCCGTTGACCACCCCGTCGACCAGACCCTGGTCGAGGATGTCGTACGTCGCCTCGGCGGCCTTCACCGCGCCCTTGCCGACGCCGTTCACGATGCCGTCGATGACGTTCTGGTTGATCCAGTTCATGGCGCGCGCGACCGGGCCCGAGATGCCGGCCACCACGCCCTGCTCGTAGAGGAAGTCGAGGTAGTACTTGTTGAACAGGAAGCCGTAGCCGGCCCGGGCGAATCGGTTGCGCTCGGTGAACCCGACCAGGCGGGCGTCGCGCCGGCCGTAGAGCGCGACGCACACCAGGCCGCTGAGCCCGATGCCGGCCAGGACGAGCAGGATCGACACCGCCGCCTTCGACCACGCGAACTCGGCGTGGGTGAGCTCGGGGGCGAAGCAGGCCGAACCCTCGGGCACCTCTTCGGCGCACCCCACGGCTTCGGCGGCCGTCTCTCCTTCCGCGGCCTCTCCCTCGGTGCCCTCGGCCGGGGCGGCGAGCACCAGCTCCTCGCCGGACTGCACGGCCTCGCCCTGCTCGTACAGCAGGGCGACGCCGGCGGGCTCCACCCACTCCTTGAACTTCTCGATGTTGAACGCCGGTGCCTGCAGGAAGCCGGCCACCAGCGCCCCGACCGCCAGGACGAGCAGCGGCACGGTGATCAGCCAGTTCGACTCGTGCGGCCCGCGGTGGTCGCCGTGATCCCCGTGATCATCGGCCCCATGGTCGTAGGTGCCGTGGTCCGCGCCATGGTCGTCGTCGAAGCCGGGGCCCTGCGGCGCCTCGCCCTCGGCCAGGGCGCCCTCGGCCGGCGTGTCGACCAGCTCGTGGCTCCCGACGCTGGCCGCCACGACACCGGCGTCCACCAGCACGCGGTCGTCGTCCAGCTCGTGCTCCTCGTCCCCGTGCGCGACCAGACCCGCCGACGCCCCCCGCGGCTTGCCCAGGAAGGTCAGGTAGACGCACCGCGTCATGTAGGCGGCGGTGAGGAACGCGCCCGTCAAGCCGATGATCTGGAAGACGCGGTAGCCGTTGGCGCCCGCGTTGTCGATGATCTCGTCCTTGGAGAAGAACCCGGCCAGCGGCGGGAGCCCGGCCAGGGCCAGGGTCGAGATGACGAACGTCCCGAAGGTGATGGGCATCTTGCGCCACAGCCCGCCCATGTCCTTCTTCATGTCGAAGGAGTGGTGGGAGGCCGAGTGGCTCACCGACCCGGCGCCGAGGAAGAGGCAGGCCTTGAAGAAGGCGTGGGTGAAGATGTGGAACACGGCCGGGAGCCACGCCCCGACGCCGAGGCCCATCATCATGTAGCCGAGCTGCGAGACGGTCGAGTAGGCGAGCACCCGCTTGATGTCCACCTGCACGAAGGCCAGGAGCGCGGCGATGATGATCGTGATCCCGCCGATGACGGCGATCAGGTTGACGTCGGACTGGCCGATCCTGAAGCCCTCGAAGAACACCGGGTACAGCCGGGCCACCAGATAGACGCCGGCCACCACCATCGTCGAGGAGTGCAGCAGGGCCGACACGGGCGTCGGGCCGGCCATGGCGTCCGGCAACCAGGTGTGCAGCGGGAACTGGCCGGACTTGCCGATGGCGGCGATGAAGAGCGCCACCCCGGCCCACAGCAGGACGGTCCGGCTGGCGTCGCCGGAGAGCGCCCAGCCGGAGATGGCGAAGATCGAGAACCCGTCGCTGCCCAGGTTCTCCTGCGCCCAGCCGTTGACGCTGAAGAACAGCACCGACATGCCGACGAGCAGGCCGATGTCTCCGACGCGCACCGTGAAGAACGCCTTCAGCGCGGCGCGGGCGTTGGCGTAGTCCTCCCACCAGTGCCCGATCAGGAGGAACGAGCACAGGCCCATGATCTCCCAGCCGAGGATGAACTGGACCGTGCTCTCGGCGATGACCATGCACAGCATCCCGGCCGCGAACAGCGTGAGGGCCGAGAAGAAGAAGGTGAAGCGCCGGTCACCCTTCACGTACTCGATCGAGTACAGCTGGATCAGCATGGCGATCAGCGTCACGACGAACATCACCGAGACCGACAGGCCGTCGATGTGGATGCCGAGCGTGAACTTGAAGTCGCTGACCTGCCACCACGTCCACTGGCGGATGACCGGGGGGACGAACGCGGCGACCTCGTGGCCGGCCTCCTCCGCAGCCTGGGCCGGGACGATCGAGCGGCCGAACGCGGCCAGCGTGCCGAGCGCGCCCTCGTGCTCGGCGGCCGAGTAGTGGTCGACCCGCTGGATCCACTGGTAGACGGTGCCGCAGGCGATCACGAAGGACGCGGCCAGGGTCCCGAAGCCGATCTCCGCGCCCTTGAGCGGCATGCGCTTGCCGAACAGCAGGATGACGAAGTAGCCGACGGTCGGGATGACCGGGATCAGCCAAGCGTTCTCCAGGAACCACACGGCCCGCTCAGCCCTTCATCTCGGACAGCTCGTCGAGCGCGATCGAGCGCCGGTTGCGGTAGATGAGCAGGACCAGCGCGAGGCCCACGCCCACCTCCGCCGCGGCGACAGCGATGATGTAGAGGGCGAAGGCGGAGCCGGCCGCCGCGCTCCTCGCCCGAGCGCTGGAGGGCGAAGGCCAGCAGGTTGAGGTTGACCGAGTTGAGGATCAGCTCGATCGACATCAGGACCAGCACGGCGTTCTTGCGCGCCAGCACCCCGTACACGCCGATCGCGAAGAGGACGGCGCCGAGCAGGAGGAACTGGTTGATCAGCATGGCGCGAGGGCCTCGACCCGGTGCGTCCGGCTCGTCCGGCGCACCGTTGCGCGCTCGACGCATTGCCGAAGCGAAGCGAGTAGGAGCCAGGCGAAGCGGAGCGGAGCATGGCGACGAGGACTCAGTCCTTGCGGGCCAGGACGATGGCGCCGACCATGGCGGCGAGCAGCACGAAGGACAGCGCCCAGAACGGGATCAGGTAGGGCCCGAAGATGGAGTCGCTGACGTTCTGGACGGACTGGATGGCCGGATCCTCCGGCAGCTCGTCGTCGCCGAAGGCGTCGAGGAGGACGTAGACGAGGGTGCCCCCGAGCAGCAACGCCACGAGCAACGCGAGAGGCCAGCCCCGGTTGTTGAGGTCACGCTCCTTGCCGATCTGCGCGCGCGTGAGCATGGTGCCGAAGATGAAGAGCACCATCACGGCGCCGACGTAGACCAGGACCTGGGTGATGGCGACGAACTCCGCCGCCAGCAGGATGTACTGCGCGGCGGCCCCGGCCAGCACCAGCACCAGCCAGAGCGCGGCGTGCACGACGTTGTTCGACGTGACGACGCGGATCGCCCCGATGATCATCAGCGCGGCGATGATGCCGAAGGCGATGTTCTGGGCGACCACTACTTCTTGCCCTTCTTGTCCGCCCCGACCTCGAGCTCAGGCGCCTCCGGCACGGTCTCCATCCACTCGCCCAGCTTGTCCTTGTCGTGGAGGAGGTCGGCGATCCTGGGCTCCGAGTACTCGTACTCCGGGCTCCAGAACGAGCGCGTCGAACGGGCACACCTCGACGCAGATGCCGCAGTACATGCACAGCGCGTAGTCGATGTCGAAGCGGTCGAGCGCCGACACCGTGCGGGGCTTGCCACCGGGCCGGCGGGGCGGAGCCTTCTCCTTGTGACCCTCGATGTAGATGCACCAATCGGGGCACGACCGGGCACACAGCATGCAGACGGTGCAGTTCTCCTCCCGCAGCGCGATCACGCCGCGGGCCCGGATGGGCGGCGCCTCCTTCTCCCGCGGGTACTGCACCGTGTTGGCGCCCTGGGTGATGGTGCGGGCCATCGTGCCCAGCGTGACGCCGAGGCCCTTGATGACGCCGGGGACCTTGGGCATCAGAACATCACCTTGAACACGGCCGTCACCATGATGTTGGCCAGGGCCAGCGGGATGAGGACCTTCCAGGCGAACCGCTGGAGCTGGTCCTCCCGGAAGCGCGGGTAGGTGAAGCGGATCCAGAAGATGATCCCGGCCAGCAGGACCAGCTTGCCCAGCAGGATCAGCGGCCCGAGGACGTTCATGAAGTCCTCGGTCTGGTCGAACCAGGCGCTCGGGAGGGCCCAGCCGCCCAGGAACAGGGTGGCGGCCACGGCGGCGAAGGCGCCGGCGGCGGCGAACTCGCCGATGAAGAACAAGAGGAACCGGAAGCCCGAGTACTCCGTCATGTAGCCGGCCACCAGCTCCGACTCCGCGATGGGCATGTCGAACGGGGTCTGGGTGAGCTCGGCCTGGATGGCGATCATGAAGATCATGAAGCCCAGGAACTGCGTGATGACGTAGGGGCTCCCGATGAAGTCGATCCCGAGGATCGCACCCTCGCTCTGGGCGGCGACGATGCCCTGCATGTTCATCGTCTCGGCCTGGATGACGACGCCGACCACGGCCAGCACCATCGGGAGCTCGTAGGCGATCAGCTGGCCGGCGGCACGCAGGCCGCCCATCAGCGAGTACTTGTTGGCGCTGGCCCAGCCGGCCATGAGGATGCCGAGCACCGAGATGCTGGACACGGCCAGCACGTAGAAGACCCCGACCTCGAAGTCGGCGAACACCGCGTCGGGCCCGAAGGGCACGGCGACGTAGATGAGGAACACCGTGAGGACGACGACGTAGGGCGCCATGCGGAAGATCCGCAGGTCGGCGCCGGTCGGGCTGATGTCCTCCTTCTGGATGAACTTGCCGACCTCGGCGAAGAGCTGGAGCGAGCCGTACGGCCCGGCCTCCATCGGCCCCAGCCGGCTCTGCATGAAGCTCATCATCTTGAACAGGAACAGGTAGACGAGGGTGCCCGCCGGGAGGAGCACGACGAGCAGCACGCCGAGGACGCGCAGCAGCGACTGCCCCCAGTACGGGATGCTGACGGCGAGGAGGCTCATCGCCCGCTCCCGGTCACCGGTCGATGTCCCCCAGGATGAAGTAGAGCGAAGCGAGGATGGCGATGATGTCCGGCACGTACACGCCCCGCAGCACCCACGACGCGATCGAGATGTTGTTGAAGCTGGCCGTGCGGATCTTCACCCGGAACGGTCCGATGTCGCCCCGGGAGACGACGTAGTAGCCCATCTCGCCGAGCGGGTTCTCGGTCGACACCCAGGCCTCCCCTTCGGGAACCTTGATGATGCGGGGGACCTTGGCCATGATCGGCCCGCTGGGCAGCGAGTCGACGAGCTGGTCCACGATCTTCGTGGCCTCACGCGTCTCCTGGAGGCGCACCCACACCCGGGCGAACACGTCGCCGTCGGGATGGGTCCAGACCTTCCAGTCGCACTTGTCCCACGCCATCGGGAGCTGCTGGTCCCGCCGCAGGTCCCAGTCGACGCCCGAGCCCCGCAGGTTGGCGCCCGACAGCCCGTAGCTGAGCGCCACCTCGGGCGGGATCAGCCCGATGCCCCTGGTGCGGGCCTGGTAGATCTCGTTGCCGATCAGCAGCTCTTCCATCTCGTCGCAGAAGCGCCGCATCTTCTTCATGACGGACTTGGTCTCGTCGATCCAGCCCTTCGGCAGGTCGTCCTTGAGACCGCCGATGCGGTCGAAGTTCGGGTGGAAGCGCCCGCCGGTCGCGCCCTCGATCAGGTTGAGGACGTACTCGCGGTCCCGGAAGGCGTAGAAGACCGGGGTCAGCGCACCGAGCTGGACGCCGAGGTCGCCGAGGAACAGCGACACGTTGGCGATGCGCGACAGCTCGAAGAGGATCGTCCGGATGTACTGCGCCCGCGGTGGGGCCTCGACGTCCATCAGCTTCTCGCAGGCGAGGATGAACGGGACCTCGTTGGCGAAGCTGCCCAACCAGTCGATGCGGTTGATGAGCGTGGTGACCTGCGGGAAGGTGCGGACCTCGGTCAGCTTCTCGTACCCGCGGTGCATGTAGCCGGCCACCGGCTCGGCCCAGATGACCTGCTCCCCGTCGAGCCTGGCCACGATCCGCAGCGTGCCGTGCGTGGCGGGGTGCTGGGGCCCGATGTTGAGGGTCATGCCCTCGGTCTCGAGCTCGACGTTGACGCGCGCGTCGGCGGCCTGCCCGGCGATGTACCGGAGCTGGTCCCGATCGGTGACGGCCGTCATCCGGCCCTCGTCCTCGCGCGTCCGGCCGCCTCGCCCGCGGCTCGCCGCCTCGCCCTCGGCTGGCGCGGCCCCTTCGGCGTCAGGGTCGTCGAACTCGGCCGGCATCGGCTCGACGTCCACGATCCCCGGCCAGGGCTTCACCATCCGGGCCAGCAGCGGGAAGTCCTTGCGGAGCGGATGGCCCTCGAAGTCGGAGGGCAGGTAGAGGTAGCGCAGGTCGGGGTGCCCGAGGAACCTGATGCCGAACATCTCCCACGCCTCGCGCTCGTGCCAGTTGGCGCCGGCGTAGACACCGACCCAGGACGGCATCTCGGGCGTCTCCCCGTCGGCGACGTCCGGCACGTCCACCTTCAGGGTGAAGCCGAGGTGGCGGCTGGAGCTGGAGAGGCGGGCCAGGAGCTGGAAGCGCGTGTCGCCACCGCAGTAGCCCTGACGGGTCTCGGTCTCGCGCTCGGGCGGGGGTTCCGTGGGGTCGTCCTCACCCTTGCCGTACGGCGACGGCATCCAGTCCATCACCGAGAGGAAGCAGAAGTAGTCGAAGCCCAACGCCTTCGCGGCCTCGCCGACCTGCACCCACGCGTCGGTGCGGACGCGGACCCACAGGTCGTCGCCCGGCTTGTGCAGCGAGTCGACCAGCGCGTCGCCCAACGCCTCCTGCAGCTCGGCCAGCAGGCCCGACCGTGGATCTGCCGCGGCGTCGGCCGCGACCGGGAGCTCATCCGTTGACGACAACGGGAGTCCCCCTCCAGCGCTCGGCCATGTCCTCGTCCTTGATGCGCTGCTGCAGCAGCACGATCCCCTCGAGCAGCGCTTCCGGGCGGGGAGGGCAGCCCGGGACGTAGATGTCGACCGGGATGATCTGGTCCACGCCCTTGGTCACCGAGTAGCTGTCCCAGTAGGGGCCGCCGCAGTTGGCGCAGCTCCCCATGGAGATCACGTACTTGGGGTCCGGCATCTGCTCCCACAGCCGGCGCACGGCGGGCGCCATCTTGTCCGTCACCGTCCCGGAGATGACGACCAGGTCGGCCTGGCGGGGGCTGGCGGGGAGCGGGATGACGCCGAGGCGCATCACGTCGTAGCGGGGCGAGCCGAAGGCCGCGCCCATCTCGATGGCGCAGCAGGCCAGACCCCACTGGTACACCCACATGGAGTAGGAGCGACCCAGGTTGAGCAGCGTGGTGAGCGACTTGGGCAGCCGCCCCTTCTCGACCAGGCCCATTCAGGCCGCCCGGGACAGCTGCTTCGGCTGTGCCTGCCGTGCCGTGCTCACACCCATCGCAGCACACCCTTCTTCCAGGCGTAGACCAGCCCGAGCAGCAGCACGGCGATGAACACGCCCATCTCGACCAGGCCGAAGCCGGCGTATCGCTCCAGCTGCGTGGCCCACGGGAAGATGAACACCGCTTCGACGTCGAAGAGGACGAAGAGCAGGGCGAAGACGTAGTAGCGGATCTGGCTCTGCGACCAGCCGTCGCCCACCGGATCGACGCCGCTCTCGTACGGGATGTACTTCTGGGGCATCGGTCGGACGGGGCGCAGGAGGCCGCCGAGGGCCAGCAAGCCGGCCACCAGACCGACGGCGACGACCATGAAGATGGCCACCGTGAGGTAGCTGCGCAGGAACTCCGACATCGCGGACGGGAGGGTACTACGGCCCTGGAATCGCCTCACAAACCCTGTTCCAGGCTGATCGCGCCGCCCGGCGGGCATCGTTCCGGCGCCCCAGGACCGGGCCGACGACCGGAGCTGGCTACGGTCCGGAGCCATGCGCGAGCGGGCCCGGGCGGTCATCATCGGTGGCGGTGTGGGCGGGGTCAGCATCGCCTACCACCTCAGCCTGCTCGGCTGGAACGACGTCGTGGTGGTGGAGCGGGACGCGCTCACCTCGGGGTCGACGTTCCACTCCGCAGGCCTGGTCGGGCAGCTCCGCAGCAGCGTCACGCTGACGCGGATGATGATGTACGGCGCCGAGCTGTACCGGCGGCTCGGCGAGGAGACCGGGCACGATCCCGGCTGGCACGAGGTGGGCTCGCTGCGCCTGGCCTCGACCCCGGCTCGGCTGGAGGAGCTGACGAGGCAGGCCGGGTGGGCGCAGACCTTCGGGCTGCCCCTGGAGCTGATCACGACCGAGGAGGCGCACGACCGCTTCCAGGGTCTGTTCGATCCCACCGACGTGCTGGGCGCGGTCTGGCTGCCCACCGACGGCTGGCTCAACCCCACCGACCTGACGATGGCGTTGGCGGCCGGTGCCCGGTCGCGGGGGGTCGAGATCGCCACGATGACCCGCGTCACCGGCATCGGCGTGGACGACCACCAGGGCCGGCGGCGGGTCACCCACGTCGACACGGACGACGGCCGCATCACATGTGAGGTGGTGGTCAACGCCGGGGGCATGTTCGCCCACGAGCTCGGCCGCATGGTCGGCGTCAACGTCCCGGTCGTGCCGATGGCCCACCAGTACGCGCTGACCCGGCCGCGCCAGACCATCCCCAAGGACCTGCCGACCATGCGGGATCCGGACCGGCTGGTCTACTTCCGCGAGGAGGTCGGCGGGCTGGTGGTCGGCGGCTACGAGCGCGATCCCGAGCCGTGGTGCGTCGAAGGCATGATCCCTCCCACCTTCAACAACAACCTCCTCCCGCCGGACTGGGACCGGTTCCTGCCCCTGACCGAGTCGGCCACCACCCTCGTCCCCTGCCTGGCCGACGCCGAGGTGACGCAGCTCATCAACGGCCCGGAGGCCTTCACCCCCGACGGCGAGTTCATCCTCGGCGAGAGCGAGGTGGCGGGCTTCTTCGTCGCCGCCGGGTTCTGCGCCCACGGCATCGCCGGGGCCGGTGGCAACGGCAAGGTCATGGCGGAGTGGATCGTCGGCGGCGAACCACCGATGGACCTGTGGAAGATGGACATCCGTCGCTTCGGCGACCAGTACCGCAGCCGCGGCTACGCGCTGGCCCGCACGGACGAGGTGTACCGCACCTACTACGACATCGTGTACCCGAACCACGAGCGGCAGGCCGGGCGGCCGCTGCGCGTCCCGCCCGCCTACATGCGTCACGTGGGCCTCGGTGCCGAGCTGGGCGAGAAGAGCGGCTGGGAGCGCGTCAACTGGTACTGGTCGAACGCCGATCGCGCGCACGAGCCACGACGCCCGAAGGGATGGGCGGGCCAGCTCTGGTCGACCGCGATCGTCACCGAGCACCTCGCTTGCCGAGAGGCCGTGGCGCTCTTCGACGAGTCCAGCTTCGCCAAGGTCGAGGTCACCGGCCCGGGAGCGTCCGAGTTCCTGCAGGGCCTGTGCGCCAACGACGTCACCAAGCGGCCCGGTTCGATCGTCTACACGTCGATGCTCAACTCACGCGGCGGCATCGAGGGTGACGTGACGGTGACCCGCCTGGAGGAGGATCGCTTCCTCATCGTGACCGGCACCGCGTTCGGACGCCACGACCTGACCTGGATCCGCAGCCATCTGCCGGACGGCACGCCGACGGTCGCCGTCAACGACGTGACGTCGTCGATGACCTGCTACGGGCTGTGGGGGCCGCGGGCGCGCGATGTGCTCTCGTCCGTGTGCTCGGACGACCTGACGTTCCGCTACATGAGCGCGCGACGGGTGACCGTCGGCGACGTCCCCTGCGTCGCGATGCGCGTCACCTACGTCGGGGAGCTGGGCTGGGAGCTCTACGCCCCGGCGGAGTACGGGCTCCGGCTGTGGGACACGCTCGTCGAGGCCGGCCGGCCCTTCGGGCTCGTGCCCGCCGGCTACCGCGCCATCGACTCCCTCCGCCTGGAGAAGGGCTACCGCGTGTGGGGCTCGGACATCACGTCCGAGACCGATCCGTACTCGGCCGGATTGGGCTTCGCGGTTCGCCTCGAGAAGGGCGGGTTCCTGGGCTGGGACGCGGTGGCGCCTCTGGCCCCCGACGGCGGGGCATCCCGCCTTGCCTGCCTGGTGCTGGACGACCCGCTGGCCGTCGCGCTCGGGAACGAGCCCGTGAAGGACGGGACGGACGTGATCGGGCGGGTCACCTCCGGCGGCGTCGGCTACTCGCTCGGGTTGTCGATCGCGTACGCGTGGCTGCCGGTGGACCTCACGAACCCGGGCACCAGGTTGTCGGTGGAGCTGTTCGGCGAGGCGGTCGGGGCCGAGGTCCATCGCGACCCGCTCTACGACAGGGCGGGCGAACGGATCCGCGTCTGAGCGCACGATCGCCTCGCCATGCGACGCGGGCGTACGGGAAGACGGGCGGCGCCCCCCGACACCGCCCGCCTTCCGATCTGCCGAGCCGAAGCTCAGCTCCCGTACGCCTCCGGTTCCCCGCGGTGAGCTGGTCTCCGTCGGAACAGCGTGGCACGTTCTTACCACGCGCAGCGGAGGTGGCGCGCCGATGCCGGTCGGGCTCGGCGCCCTGTGTGTCAGACGGGCGTCGGTGCGGCGGTGCCGTTGTCGCGCACCGGCGAGATCACCGGGACCTCGGCGGTGATGGGATCGGCGGGAGCGTCGGCCGTGCTGGCGGGCGCCGGTGACTCCTCGGCCGGAGGGGCCGGAGCGGCGGGAGCGTCTGGGGCGGCGGCGGCGCCGTCACCGGCCGCGGCGGCCGCGACCCCCGCAGCCGCGCGGGTGCGCCGGGCCTTGGCCGGCCGCCGCTCGCGGGTGACGGCCACAGAGGCACCTTCCTCCTGCACCTCTCCCGGACCCTCGATGCTGGGATCGAGTGAGACGAAGGAGGTCGGCGCGGTGACGATCTCCTGCAGGTTGGACGTGAGCCCCGACGCGGTCAGGCGGACGTGGTCGATGGCGTCGACGAGGACGTCCCGGCCGGCCAGCAGCTCCCGCAGCTGGACGAGGGCCCGGTCGCGGCGCTCGGCCAGGTCCTTGAGCACCTGGGCGCGGTGGGCCATGGTCTCGGCGATCAGGCGGTCGGCCTCGCGGCGAGCATCCAACCGCGTCCGCTCGCCCTCATCGCGCGCCTCGCGCCGGGTGCGGACCGCGTCGGCGTCCGCTTCGTGTGTGACCTTCGTGTGGTAGCTGTCGGCCTCGTTCGTCTTGTTCTTGGCGTAGGTGTCGGCCCCGCGAACGGTGACGGACGCGTAGTCCTCGGCCCGGGACCTCACCTCGTTGGCGGTGTCCCTGGCCACGAGCAGGAGTCGGGACGACTCCTCGCCGAGGAACTGGGCCACGGTCGTCTCGTCGACCCGCGAGTTCGCGCGGGACTCGGACTCGGCAAGCCGTTCGGCGTACTCGCCGTTGAGTGCCTGAAGACGGCCGATCTCCGTGCCCACGGCACGGGCGAAGGCCTGCACTTCCACAGGATCGAACCCGCGGCGGACGATCGGGAAGTTGGCCCGAGCCACCTCGTCGGGGGAGGACGTGTCGAGGAACCACGGCGCAACGCTCATGTTGCGACCCTGTTTCAGTTTCAATGACCCCGCAAGCGGGACCACGTGGTCGCCCACGCAACGGTGTCGAGAGCCCCGGATCCTGCCACGCACCGTGGCTGTGCCTGCACCGCCCGGCGTCGGTATCCGCCCGCGCCGCCCGCAGTACGGTCACGGCGATGGGGGTGCTGCCGACCGAGCGGTCCGGATCGACGGGACTCGATCCGGAGCTCATACGCCAGGCCCGCATCGCAGGTGAAGGCGTCGTCAAGCGGACACCCATGGTGTCCAGCACGACCATCGGCGACCGTGTCGGCGGGCGGGTCGTGCTCAAGGCGGAGAGCCTGCAGAGCACCGGATCGTTCAAGATCCGGGGCGCGCTGTCCAAGCTGCGCGATCTCGGCGCGCAGGCGGAGGCGGGCGTCGTGGCGGGAAGTGCGGGCAACCACGCCCAAGCGGTCGCCTTCGCCGCTCGCCACCTCGGCGTGCCCTGCGAGATCTTCGTCCCCGAGGGCGCGTCGATCGCCAAGGCCGAGGCCACCCGCTCCTACGGCGCGACGGTGTGCCAGACCGGCGAGACGGTGGATGCCGCGGTGGCCGCCGCCCGCACCCGGGCCGACGAGACGGGCATGGCCTTCATCCACCCCTTCGACGACCTGGCCATCGTCGCCGGTCAGGCCACGCTGGGGCTCGAACTGGTCGAGGACGTGCCCGACCTCCGTCGCGTCATCGTGCCGGTCGGCGGAGGGGGGCTGGCCAGCGGGGTGGCGATCGCCGTCAAGCAGGCCGATCCCACCGTGTCGGTGGTGGGCGTCCAGGTCGACGGGTGCGCGCCCTACGCCAACCAGTCCGTGGCCGGCGGACCGATCACGACCTTGGCGGACGGCATCGCGGTGAAGATGCCCGGCCGGCTGACCCGGCCGCTGGTGGACGCCTGGGTGGACGACATCGTGACGGTCGGAGAGGACGAGGTGGCCGACGCCATGATGTTCCTGATGGAGAGGGCCAAGCTCTTCGTCGAGGGCGGTGGCGCGGTCGGGGTCGCCGCGCTGATGGCCGAGCGGGTGGCACCGGCCCGCGCCGGGGTGACCGCGGTCGTGCTCTCGGGCGGCAACGTCGATCTCGGTGTGCTCCCCGGGCTCATCCGGCGGGCCGAGACGCTGGCCGGTCGGCGGCTCATCCTCTTCGTGCGCATCAGCGACCGGCCGGGCGGCCTGGCCCGCCTGCTCAACGTCATCAGCGAGGAGCGGGCCAACGTCATCGAGGTCGAGCACGTGCGGGAGGGCGTGGACCTGCACGTGCGGGAGACCGGGGTGCAGATCGCCATGGAGGTCCGCAACCGCGAGCACGCGGACCGCATCGTCGCCGCCGTTCGCTCGGCCGGCTACCTCGTCAACGAACCCACGCCCCGCTGACCTCCTACGAGGTGGAGAAGAAGACGGTCTTCAGCTCGCTGTAGGCGGCCAGGGCCTGCATCGACAGCTCACGACCGAGGCCGCTGCTCTTGAACCCGCCGAAGGGGGTGGCGACGCGGACGGAGGAGTTCGAGTTGATCGACAGGGTGCCCGCCTCGAGCGCGCGGGCGACCCGCAGCGCCCGGCTCCCGTCCCCCGACCAGATCGAGCCCGACAGCCCGTAGGAGGAGTCGTTGGCGATGGCGATGGCGTCCGCCTCGTCGTCGAAGGGGACGACGGCGACGACAGGGCCGAACACCTCCTCCCGGAAGAGCGGGCTGGCGGGGTCGGCGGGAGCCACGACCGTGCACGGGAACCAGAAGCCGGGACCCGGAGGCACGGAGCCTCGGAACGCGGCGTCGACCCCGTCGACGAAGCCCTCCACCTTGGCGCGGTGGGCGGCGCTCACCAGCGGACCGACCTCGGTCTGCTCGGCGAGGGGATCGCCCACCACCACCCCCGCGGCGGCGTCCACGAGGAGGGAGACGAAGCGGTCGAAGACCGTTCGCTCGACGAGGACGCGGCTGCGGGCGCAGCAGTCCTGCCCGGTGTTGTCGAACACGGCGTAGGGCGCGGCGGCCGCGGCAGCCTCGAGGTCGGCATCGGCGAACACGATGTTGGCGCTCTTGCCACCGAGCTCCAGCGTCACCCGCTTCACCTGGTCGGCGCACCCGGCCATGATGCGCTTGCCGACCGCGGTCGACCCCGTGAACCCGATCTTCGCCACGTCCGGGTGTTCGACCAGCCGCCACCCGGCCTCGGCGCCCGTCCCGACGACGACCTCCAGCACGCCCTCCGGCAGGCCCGCTTCGAGCGCCAGCTCGCCGAGCCGGACCGTCGTGAGGGGCGTCAGCTCGGACGGCTTGAGCACGACGGTGTTGCCGCAGGCCAACGCCGGACCGAGCTTCCAGCTGGCGATGAGGAGCGGGAAGTTCCAGGGCGTGATGAGCCCGACCACGCCGAGCGGTTCATGGAAGGTCATGGCGACGCCACCGGCCACGGGCACGGTGTCCCCGACGTGCTTGTCCACGCTGCCGGCGTAGTAGTGGAAGACATCGACCGCGGCCCCGACCTCGCCCCGGCTGGAGGTGATCGGCTTGCCGACGTTGGCGGTCTCGAGGCCGGCCAGCTCGTCCCTGTGGTCATCGATCACCTCGGCCAGGCGGCGCAGCAGTCGAGCCCGGTCGGCCGGGGCCACCGCCCGCCAGGCCGGGCCCGCGGCCTGCGCCGCGGCGACCGCCCGGTCCACCTCGTCCGCGCCGGCCAGCTCCTGGTGGGCCAGGACCTCCTCGGTGGCCGGGTTGAGGACGTCGAGCGAGGCGCTCATGCGTCGCTACGGGCCGGCGGAGGTCAGGATGCTGGGCACCGCGTCGCGGGCGTAGTCGATCAGCCACCAGGGCAGGAACCCGACCACCACCGTGAAGGCCAGGGTGAGCGTGAGTCCGATACCGGCGCTCAGCGGCACCCGCACGGGCGGCTGGTCGGCGTCCCCCGGCTCCGGATCGGCCAGGTACATGCTCACGATGATGCGCAGGTAGACGAAGGCGGCGATGACGGAGGACACCATCGCGATGACGGCGAGGATGTAGCTCTCGGCGTCCACGGCGGCGGCGATCACCCCGAACTTCGCCACGAACCCGGTGGTGAGGGGCACGCCGGCCTGGGCGAGCAGGAAGATCGTGAGGGCGAGGGCCAGCACCGGCCTGCTCCGCGACAACCCGCGGAAGGCGTCGAGCGACTGGTCGCCGTCGCGGGCCCGCGAGACGAGGGTGACGACGCCGAAGGTCCCGAGCACGATCACGGCGTAGGCCAGCAGGTAGACGAGGACGGACGCCGTGCCGCGGTTGTCACCGTTGTCACCCAGCCGACCGGCCGCCTCGACGCCGACCAGGATGAAACCGGCGTGGCTGATCGAGGAGTAGGCCAGCATCCGCTTGACGTTGGTCTGCACCACGGCGAGCACGGCCCCGCCCAGCACGGTGAGCACGGCCAGGACCCAGATCACCGGGAGCCAGTCCTGCTCGTAGGGGGCCAGGCCGACCACGACCACGCGCAGCATGGCCGCGAACGCGGCCGCCTTGGCCGCCGAGGCCATGAACCCGGTGACCGGTGTCGGCGCCCCCTGGTAGACGTCGGGCGTCCAGGTGTGGAAGGGGACGGCGGCCACCTTGAAGCTCAGCCCCACGAGCAGGAGCGCGATGCCCGCCAGCAGCAGGCCGTTCTCCAAGAGCACGTTCTGGTCCAGGTAGTCCAGGATCCGTTCCAGGTTCGTGGAGCCGGTCGCGCCGTAGATGAGGGCGATGCCGTACAGCAGGAAGGCGGACGAGAAGCCGCCCAGGATGAAGTACTTGAGGCCGGACTCCTGGCTCTCGAGGCGGCGGAGCTGGCTGGCCGCCATGACGTAGAGGGCCAGCGAGAGCGCCTCGAAACCGAGGAAGAGCACGATGAGATCGTTGGCCGACGCCATGATCACGCCGCCCGCGGCCGACATCAGCATCAGCGCGTAGACCTCGACACCATCGAGGTCGATGCGCCTGAGGTAGTCGTCCAGGAACAGCGCGGACACCAGCACGGCCACACAGATGGTGAAGGTGACGAAGAGCGAGAACCCGTCCAGCCCCAGCGCCCCTCCCACCAGGCTCTTCGGCCCGTCGTCCTGCACGTCGTTCCACAGCAGCACCGTGAACGTGCCGGCCACGCCGGCCACGATCGCCGTGAACAGGGCGTATCCGCCCCGCGGCCAGCGGCCCGGGAAGAGCGCGGCCAGCAGCATGAGCACCAGCCCACCGCCGACCAACGAGAGGAGCGGCGCGAGGGAGTACCACTGGACCTCGGGGCCCACGAAGTCGGACGCCTGCGCCAGGAGCATCAGCCGCCCTCCCCTTCGTTCTCGGTGGAGGCTTCAGCTCTCCTCGGCCGACTCCTCCTCGAGCTCGATCGGCCCCCGCTCCGCCACCTCGGGCTCCTCGTAGTCGCTGCGGCCCTCGACGTGGGTGATCAGCCGCTCGACGCTCGGCTCGATGCGCTCGAGCATCGGCTTGGGGTACACGCCGATGAAGACGATGAGCGCCACCAGCGGCGCGAGGACCAGCCCCTCCTTCCAGTGCAGCTCGGCGAAGCCCTCGTTCTCCTCGCTGGGTTCACCGTGGAAGACCCGCTGGTACGCCCACAGCAGGTAGAGGGCGGCGAACACGACACCGAACGCGGCGACGACCACCCACCAGCGCGCCGTCAGGAAGGCGCCGATGAGGATCAGGAACTCGCCGACGAAGCCGTTGAGGCCGGGCACAGCGATCGACGACATCATCACCACGGTGAACACGGCGGCGAACACCGGCGCCACCTTCTGCAGCCCGTTGAGCGCGGAGATCTCGCGGGTGTGGCGCCGCTCGACGATGAAGCCGACGAGGAGGAAGAGGGCACCGGTGCTCAGGCCGTGGTTGATCATCTGCAGCACGCCCCCGGTGAGGGACTGCCGCGTGAGCGCGAACGTGCCGAGGACGATGAAGCCGAGGTGGGCGACGGACGAGTAGGCGATGACCTGCTTCAGGTCCTTCTGCATGGTGGCGACGATGGCGCCGTAGGTGATCCCGATCACCCCGAGCGTCAGCAGGGCGGGCGCGAACCACTCGGCGGCCTCGGGGAAGAGGAACAGGCCGAAGCGCACGAGGCCGTAGGTGCCCAGCTTCAGCATGACGCCGGCCAGGATGACCGAGCCCGCCGTGGGCGCCTGGGTGTGGGCATGGGGAAGCCACGTGTGCAGCGGGAAGATCGGCACCTTCACCGCGAACGCGATGGCGAACGAGGCGAAGAGCCAGCGTGCCGTCGTGGGCGCGAAGTCGCCCTGCTCGGCGATCGTGACCAGATCGAAGGTCAGGCGGCCGCCGTTCTGCTCGCTGAACAGGAACGCGGTGGCGAGGACACCCACGAGCATGAAGGCCGAGCCGGCCATGGTGAACAGGAAGAACTTGACCGCCGCGTAGACCCGATCGGCGTAGCCCCACCCGCCGATGAGGAAGTACATCGGCACGAGGACGATCTCGAAGAAGACGAAGAACAGGAACAGGTCGAGCGAGAGGAACGCCCCCATGAGCCCGGCCTCCAGCAGGAGCATCCAGGCCATGTAGGGCTTGGCGTCGTGGTGCGGGTCGGCGCCCAGCAGTGCGAGGGGGAACAGCACGCCGGTGAGGACGACCAGGAACAGCGAGATGCCGTCGACGCCCAGGTTCCAGGCGATCCCCCACTCCTCGATCCACGGGTGGAACGACGTGAACTGGAAGCCGGCGTCACCGGTGGCGAAGCTGGCCAGCAGCGAGATCGTGAGCGCCAGCTCCCCCACCGTGAAGGCCACGGCGACCGGGCGGATGAGCTCGCTGCGCGAACGAGGCAGCAGCGCCAGCACGAGCGCGGCCACGGCCGGCAGCACGATGATCGCGGTGAGGATCGGGAAGCCGTCCATCAGACCAGCCCTCGGGCCACGAACCAACCGAGCAGCAGCACGGCGCCGACGCCGATGCCGAGCGCGTAGTTGCGGACGTACCCGCTCTCGGTCCGCCGCAGCCGCTGCGCGCTCGCCCTGATGCCGCGCCCTGTGCCGTCGACCGCGCCGTCGACGACCTTGGCGTCGAAGGCCGCCGTGGCCACGAAGCCCTCGCGGCCCGGCCCGGCCATGAAGGCGCTGACGGTCTTGTCGTAGTACCAGCCCTCGGCGAGGAAGACCGGCTCGATGGCCTTGAAGCGGCGCCGGTCGTAGACGAGCCAGCCGAGGATGATGCTGAGGATGGCGAACGTGCCCGCCAGCGCGAGGAGGAGCCACTTGTAGTCCTCGGAGGTCGCGCCCAACGTGCGCTCGCTGCCCTCGACCACCGGCTCCAACCAGTGGTGCAGGAAGTCGAGGTCGCCGAAGGGCAGGTTGATGATCCCACCCGCGAAGGCCCCGACGGCCAGCACGACCAGCGGGATCAGCATCAGCCACGGCGACTCGTGCGGCTTCGCGTGACCGTGATCGCCCCGTGATCGTCGCGGCACGGGCTCGGGACGGTTCTCCACCCACCGCGCGTCGCCGAAGAAGACCATCATGACCTGGCGGGTCATGTAGTACCCCGTGAGGATGGCGGTCACGAAGCCGACGAACCACAGCACGGGGGAGTAGTCGAAGGCGTAGAGCAGGATGTCGTCCTTCGACCAGAAGCCCGAGAACGGCGGCACGCCGGCGATGGCCAGCCAGCCCACGATGAACGTCGCCGCCGTGATGGGCAGCAGCTTGCGCAGCGCGCCCATGTAGCGCATGTCCTGGTTGTCGTGCATCCCGTGGATGACGGAACCCGCCCCGAGGAACAGGAGCGCCTTGAAGAAGGCGTGGGTGATCATGTGGAACACGGCGGCCACGTAGCCACCCGCCCCGACGGCCAGGAACATGTAGCCGAGCTGGCTCACGGTGGAGTAGGCGAGCACCTTCTTGATGTCGTTCTGGGCCACCGCGATCGTGGCCGCGAAGAACGCGGTGGCGACGCCGACGATGGCGATGACGGCCAGCACGTCCGTCGCCTCGGCCAGCACGGGGTTCACGCGCACCATGAGGTACACACCGGCCGTCACCATGGTCGCGGCGTGGATGAGGGCCGACACCGGGGTGGGGCCCTCCATGGCGTCGGGCAACCACAGGTAGAGCGGGAGCTGGGCCGACTTGCCCACCGCGCCCAGGAACAGGAGCGCGGCGATCCCGTTGGCGGTCGACTGCGCGAGCAGCCCCTCGTGGGCCGCCCCGTTGAGGATGCCGAAGTCGAGCGAGCCCACCGCCTCGAAGGTGAGGAACATGGCCAGCATGAACCCCACGTCGCCGACCCGGGTGGTGAGGAACGCCTTCTTCCCGGCGACCGGCGGCGCGCCGCGGGTGTGCCAGAAGGACACGAGGAGGTAGGAGCAGACGCCGACGCCCTCCCAGCCGAGGAACGTGACGACCATGTTCGCGCCCAGGACGAGCATGAGCATCGAGAACAGGAACAGGTTCAGGTACACGAAGAACTTCGAGAACTTCGGGTCCCCGTGCATGTAGCCGATCGAGTAGAGGTGGATGAGCGCTCCGACCCCGGTGACGAAGAGCACCATGGCGATCGACAGCTGGTCGGCGCGGAACGCCATGTCGACCTGCAACCCGCCGACAGGCATCCACTCGTAGAGGACGCTGACGACCGACCGCTCCTCGGACGGCAGGCCGAGCATCTCCACCCAGGCCACGACGGCGAGGACGAAGGAGGTGGCGCAGGCCGCCGTGCCCACCCACCCGGCCAGCGGTTGGCCCATGCGGCGCCCGAACAGCACCAGGAGCACGAAGCCGGCCAGCGGGACCGCGGGCAGGAGCCAGATCACGTCCAGCACGGTCAGCCCCTCATCATCGAGATGTCATCGGCCGTGGCCCCGGGACGCCGCCGCAGGATGGCGACGATGATGCCGAGGCCGACCACCACCTCGGCCGCGGCGACCACGAGGACGAAGAAGACCGCCGTCTGCCCGTTGATGTCGTCGAGCCCCACCGACAGCGCCACGAACGAGAGGTTGACGGCGTTGAGCATGAGCTCGATGCACATGAACATCACGAGCGGGTTGCGGCGGATGAGCAGGCCCACCGTGCCCATCGCGAACAGCACCGCCGCCAGCAGCAGGTACCAGGTCGGGGTGGGGGTGACCTCGGCGAGGATCACCGGGACGGCACCTCGTCGGCGCCGGTCGCGTCGTCCTGCCGGCCCGCCTCGGCCGGCGGATCGATCCTGAACGGGCGCCGGGCCAGGATGACCGTCGCCATCACCGCGATGATCAGCAGGATCGACGTGACCTCGAAGGCGAAGACGTAGTCAGAGAAGAGGGACTCGGCGAGCTGGTTGATGTCCGGCCCGCCGCCCGAGAGGCTGCCGCCCACCGAACGCTCGCCCGTGATGGCCGTCGAGTCGTCCCCGGCCCCGGAGAGCACGGCGGCTCCGACCAGGCCGACGATGGCGAGCCCGATGACGATGGCCACGGGTCGTTGCACCCTGAACGGTTCGACCCGGATGTCCTCGGTGCGGTCCACGCCCAGCAGCATGATCACGAACAGGAACAGCACGACGATGGCGCCCGCGTAGACGATCACCTGCACGACGGCCAGGAAGTTCGCCTGCTGCGCCACGAACAGCACCGCGATGCCGAACAGCGTCAGCACCAGGCTCAGCGCCGCGTGCACGGGGTGAGGGCGGAGGATGACGCCGAGCGCGCCGCCGAGCACCATGGCCGCCGCGACGACGAAGACCACCAGCTCCATCAGTGGTGACCTCCCCCACCGTGATCGCCCCCGCCGTCGTGCTGTGCCGCGTGCTCGACCTTGGCGTCCTCGACGAGCAACGGGTCGGGAGACCCGGTCGCGCGTGTCACGCTCGTCCTGGCCGGGCTCTGGGGCCCGCAGCCCGTAGCCCAGCTCGCCGGACCACGCTGCCACCCCTTCTGCCTCGGCCTCTCCTGAGGGAGCGGTGGCCCGCATCCATCCCGACGTGAGGAGATCGTCCCCCTCCCGCCAGTCCTCCCACGGGAGCTGCTGGGGCTTGCCGTCGTCCCCGACGACGAGCTCGTTCTTGGTGTAGACGGCGTCCCGCCGGTTGGTGAACGAGAACTCGAACAGCTTGGACTCGGTGATGGCCTCGGTCGGGCAGGCCTCGACGCACAGGTCGCAG
Source organism: uncultured Acidimicrobiales bacterium (assembly GCA_963813375.1). GTDB lineage: Bacteria > Actinomycetota > Acidimicrobiia > Acidimicrobiales > Ilumatobacteraceae > DASTFY01. Next base: position 249,860 of record CAWEYT010000008.1, read on the forward strand.
TGGATGCAGCGCAGGTAGTTGATCTCGTACACGTAGCCGTAGCGCTCCCCGGGGCTGACGGGGTCGTCCGGCGGGTTGTCGGCGCCTCGGACGTAGATGCACTTGGCGGGACACACCCCGGCGCACAGCTCGCAGCCGATGCACTTCTCCATCCCGTCCTCGTAGCGGTTGAGGACGTGGCGGCCGTGGAGGCGCTCGGGCTTGGCGATCTTCTCGTCGTGGTCACCGCGCTCGTACCCGCCGGAGTACTCGGTCGTGACGTGCTTGCCTCCGAAGGCGCGGATCTGGCGCAGCGTGACGAGGAAGCCCTGCAGGTAGCCCATCAGAACAACGACCCCTGCGTCTCGCGTTGGCGCGCGCTCACCCTCGAGCGCGGCCAGGAACAGGGCGTAGCCGGCCACGGCGACCACCACCGCGCCGACCCCGGCCATGATCTGCCCGCTCCGGGTCCATTCGAGGTCACGGGTGATGCGCAGCGTGGTGAGGAACAGGAACCACCCGAACGCCACCGGGATCAGCACCTTCCAGCCGAGGTCCATGAGCTGGTCGTAGCGGAAGCGGGGCAGCGTGGCGCGGAACCACACGTACATGAACAGGAACACGACCAGCTTCAGGAAGAACCAGATCACGCCCTGGATCGCACCCGGGATGACCGGCAGGTCGATGCCGAACAACGCCTGCGGGCCACCGAGGAACAAGGTCACGATGATGGCCGACATCGTGACCGTGTTCATGAACTCGGCCAGGTAGAACAACGCGAAGCCGATCGACGAGTACTCGGTGTGGAAGCCACCGACCAGCTCCTGCTCGGCCTCCACGAGGTCGAACGGCGGCCGGTTGAGCTCGGCGGTCGCCGCGATGACGAACACCACGAACGGCAGCAGACCGGTGGTGACGATGTTCCAGTCCCGCATGGTGTCCTGCTCGACGACGATGCCGTTGGTCGACAGCGTTCCCGCCACGAGGAGGACAGTGGCCACGGAGAGACCGAGCGCCGCCTCGTAGCTGACCATCTGCGCCGACGCCGCGGACCGAACCGAGGAGCGGGTACTTCGACCCCGACGACCAGCCCGCCAGCATGATGCCGTAGACCGCGATCGAGCTGAGGGCCAGCACGAACAGGATCCCGACCGGCGGATCCGCCACCTGCAGCAGGGTCTCGTGGCCGAAGATCGTGACCACGCCGTCGTTGCCGTCGGCGAAGCTCCCGCCGATGGGGACCACGGCGAAGGTGAGGAAGGCCGGGACGAAGGCGAGGTACGGCGCCAGCCGGTAGACGAACGGGTCCGCGCGCTCCGGGTTGATGCGCTCCTTGAAGAAGGCCTTGATGCCGTCGGCCAGGGTCTGCAGGACACCGAACGGCCCGGCCTTGTTGGGCCCCACGCGGTTCTGCATGCCGGCGATGACCTTGCGCTCGAACCAGACCATGAGCATGGTGGCGACGAGCAGGAAGACGAAGCACACCACGACCTTCAGGACGGTGATGAGCACGACGGCCAGGTCGATGTCGCCCGCGTAGAGCGGGTCGCCGCCGCTCGTGGCCTGCGCCAGCAGCCCGAACGTCATGACGGGTTCTCCAGGCGGACGTCGATCACGCCGTCGGCGCCGGCGAGCAGGCGGGCCGCCGCCGAACCCGGCTGGTTGAACGGCAACCAGGCCACGCCGCGAGCCACGGAGGCATCGGCCTCCACCTCCATCGTCAGCGTGGCGTGGGCCGAGGAGACCAACAGGGCGGATCCCGTGGTGGCGCCGAGGCGGTCGAGATCGAGCGGGTGCACGTGCAGGCGCTCACCCGGCGCCAGCGGTGCCAGCGACGGCGAGGACGCGACCATGATCCCGGCGTCGTACAGGCTGCGGCTGACCAGGAGGCGAAGGTCGTAGGAGCTTCGGGGCGCGGGCGCCGCGCCGTCGACCGCCGCCAGTGGCCGGGAGGTCTCGGCGGCGAGGAGCACGCCGTCGCGGTGCTCGGCCAGCGCCTCGCCCGTCACCGGCGCGAAGGCGGGCACGGTGGCCACCAGCAGGTCGTGCAGCTCCTCCACCGAGGCGGTGTCCACCTCCGCTCCCATCGCCGTCGCCAGGTCGGTGGCGATGACCCAGTCCGGTCGGGCCGAACCGGGCGGCGTGATCTTCTGGGACACCGCGGTGACCCTGCCCTCCAGGTTCGTGGTGGTGCCGGCCTTCTCGCCCGCCGCGGCGGCGGGGAGGATCAGGTGGGCGCGGCGGGACGACGGCGTCAGGTGGGTGTCGACCGCGATGACCGTGGCCCCGCCGTCGAGCGCCTTGGCGGCCAGCTCGCCGTCGGGCAGGTCGGACACGGGGTCGGAGCCCAGCAGGACGAGGCAGCGCACCTTGCCCTCGATGGCGGCGGCCATGATGCCGGGCGTGTCCAAGCCGCCCTCGCCGGGGGTGAGGCCGGCGGCGATCGCTCCTCGGACGTTGCCCCGCCGGAGCACCGGCAGCACGCGCGCCCCCGGCACGGCCGCCAGCAGCGCCGACAGGGCGTCGAGGGTGTGATGCTCCGACTCGCCGAGGTTGCCGCGACCGACGACGACCACCACGGGTCCGGCGACGAGCTGCTGGGCCACCTCGGCATCGTCGAGGATCCTCCGGACGGCGGCGAGCTGCTCACCGGGCTCGTGCCGGACGGAACGCCAGGCGTAGGGCGTGAGGCCCGTGTCCTTCGGGCCGAGCTCGAGGATCCGGCTGCGGCGGGCCTGCGCGGCGTCCCGCACCCGCAGGTAGAGGACGGGCAGCTCCTCCTTGAGGTCCGGCCCTAGCAGCACGATCGTGGACGCGGCGCAGGTCTCGTCGATGGTCGCCGCCGGAAGACCGAAGACGGCCGGTGGCAGCCCGTCGTCGAGCTGGGCGTCCAGGTTGGCCGTGCCGATCATCTCGCGGGCCAGCAACGCCCACGCGAACGCATCCTCGTTGGTGCCCCGTGCGCCTCCGACGATGGCGACGGCGCCGGGGCCACCGGCATCGATGGCGTCGCGCAGGGCACCGGCGGCCGCCGCCAGCGCCGCCCCCCACGTGACCGGGACCAGCTCGCCGTCCTGGCGGACCAGCGGGGTGGTGACGCGATCGGGCGAAGCCGAGGCCTCGAAGCCGAACCGGCCCTTGTCGCACAGCCAGCCCCAGTTGACCGGGTCGCTGTCGACGCCCTGGTAGCGCAGCAGGATGTTCTGGCTCGACTGCACGGTGATCCGGCACCCGACGGAGCACGTCGTGCACGTGCTCTCCGTCTGCTCGAGGTCCCACGGGCGGGCCCGGAAGCGGTAGGGCTTCGCCGTGAGCGCGCCCACCGGGCAGATCTGGACCGTGTTGCCACTGAAGTAGGAGGCGAACGGATCGTCCGGGAAGGTCAGGACCTGCGTGTTGTTGCCGCGGTGGGTGAACGAGATGAGGGGATCACCGGCGACCTCGGAGGCGAAGCGCGTGCAGCGGTCGCACAGGATGCAGCGCTCGCGATCGAGGTAGACGAGGGAGCTGATCGGGATCGGCTTCTCGTAGTGGCGCTTCTCCTCGATGAAGCGACTCTCACCGGGCCCGTGGCTGAACGCCTGGTCCTGCAGCGGGCACTCGCCGCCCTTGTCGCACACCGGGCAGTCCAGCGGGTGGTTGGCGAGGAGGAACTCGAGCACGCCCTCTTGCGCCTTCTTGACCGTCGGGCTGTCCGTGTGGACCACCTGGTTGGCGGCGACCGGCGTCATGCACGACACCACCAACATCGGTCCCCGCGGCCCGTCGATCTCCACCAGGCACTGCCGGCACATGCCGACCGACTGCATGCGGCGGTGGTAGCAGAAGCGCGGCACGTACACGCCGGCGTCCTCGCAGGCGTCGATCACCCACTGGCCGGGCTGCGCTTCGTGCGGGCGGCCGTCGACCTCGATGGACAGCGTCGTCTTCGGCGGGGGCTCGGCGGCCGCGCTCGACGTGTCGGTCGTTCAGACATGGAGCGGCTCGCGGTGGGCCCGATGGCGCTCGACGCCGTCGACGGGTCGGCCGTGCTCGATGTAGTGGTCGAACTCGTGGCGGAACCGGGGGATGACGGACATGATCGGCGACACCGCCGACGGGCCGAGCGGGCAGATGGTGGTCTGGCGCGGCGGCCAGAGGATCCCCGGGCTGATGTTGTCCGACACGTCGAGGAGGAGGTCGAGGTCCTCGGGCCGGCCGTTGCCCTCGAGGATCCGGGCCAGGATGCGCTCCAGCCAGGTCGTGCCCTCGCGGCACGGCGTGCACTTGCCGCAGGACTCGCGGGCGAAGAACCGCACGACCCGCCAGGCCGCCTCGACGACGTCGGTCGTCTCGTCCATCACGACGATGGCACCCGAACCGAGCATCGACCCCGCCTTGTCGACCGTCGGCTTGTCGAGCGGCAGGTCCAGGTGCTCCTCGAAGAACCACGGCGCCGAGGCCCCGCCCGGGATGAAGGCCTTGACCGCCCGGCCCTCGCGCACTCCGCCGCCGTACTCGGGCGCGTCGAAGAGCTGCCGGAAGGTCGTGGTGCCGTTCGGCACCTCGAACACGCCCGGGTTGTTGACGTGGCCCGACACCGCGAACATCCGCATGCCCGTCGACGTCGGCGCCCCGAGCTCGCGGAACGCGCCGCCGCCCTGGGTGACGATCCAGGGCACGTTGGACAGGGTCTCGACGTTGTTGACGATCGTCGGCTGCTGGTACAGGCCCTTGGCGGCCGGGAAGTACGGCGGCTTCAGCCGCGGCATCCCGCGTTCGCCCTCCAGGCTCTCGATGAGCGCGGTCTCCTCGCCGACGATGTAGGCGCCGGCGCCCCACGAGAGCGTGATGTCGACGCTGAACCCGCTGTCGAGGATGTTCCGGCCGACCACGCCGTGGGCGTAGGCGTCGTTGAGCGCCTGGGCGAGGCGCTCCTGGGCCAGCGCCATCTCGCCCCGGACGTAGAGGAAGGCCTGCGCGGCGTGCACGGCGTAGCAGGTGAGCACGATGCCCTCGATGAGCTGGTGCGGGTCCAGCTCCATGAGCATGCGGTCCTTGTACGTGCCCGGCTCGCTCTCGTCCCCGTTGACGACCACGTAGCGCGGGAAGACGCTGGCGGGGAGGAAGCCCCACTTGGTGCCCGTCGGGAAGCCGGCCCCGCCGCGGCCTTGCAGCTCGGAGGTCTTCACCTCCTCGTGCACCTGCTCGGGCGTCAGCGTCAGCGCGTGGCGCAGCGCCTCGTAGCCGCCGGTGCGGACGTAGCCCTCGTACGTGTAGCCGTCGGCCACGTCGAACCGGCTGGTCACGATGGCCGGACCACTCGGCACCAGCCCGGCCACATGGATCGAGGTCCCGGTCATCGCGCGTCCACCTTGGCCTGGGCCTCGGCGCCGGTGCCGGCCCAACGGTCGGCGGCCACCTTCTGGCGCACACGCGCCAGGGTGCCGTGCGGCGGGATCTCGTCGTCCAGGTTGCCGTCGCGCAGGTCCTCGACGAGCTGGTCGAAGTCGGCGTTCGACACCTTGTAGCGGAAGCGGTAGTTCACGAGGAGGGCCGGCGCCTCGGTGCAGGCGGCGATGCACTCCACGTCCTCCACCGTGAACATCCCGTCCTCGGTCGTGCTCCCGGCCTTGATCCCGAGCCGCTCCTCGGCGTGCTCGAGCAGCTCCCAGCCCCCGAGGAGCTGGCAGGAGATGTTCGTGCAGATGTTGATGCAGTAGCGGCCGACCGGCTCGAACTTGAACATCTCGTAGAAGCTCGCGGTGCCGTACACCTCGGCCGGGGTGATGCCGATGAGCTCGGCGATGTGGGCCATGGCGTCCGTCGTGACGTGACCGTCCTGCTCCTGCGCGAGGTGGAGCAGGGGGATGAGCGCGGACTTGGGCCACGGCACGCGGCCGATGATGTCCCGGGCGACGAGCACGTTGGCTTCGCTGAGCCTCGCCATTACCGGTCGACCTCGCCCAGGATCGGATCGACGGACGAGATCACGGCCACGCCGTCCGCGATGAGCCCGCCGCGCATCATGTGCGGCAGCGTCTGGAGGTTGACGAAGCTCGGCGGCCGGATGTGCATGCGATACGGCCGGGCCGAGCCGTCGGAGACGATGTAGCAGCCGATCTCGCCCCGCGGCCCCTCGATGCCCACGTAGGTCTCGCCCTCGGGCACCTTGAACCCCTCGGTGAAGATCTTGAAGTGGTGGATGAGCGCCTCCATGGACTCGTCGATGCGGCCCCGCGGTGGTGGTGTCACCTTCTTGTCCTGGATGCGGTAATCACCCTTGGGCATGCGGTCGAGGATCTGGCCGACGATGCGCATGGACTCGCGCACCTCGTTGAGGCGGATGGCGTAGCGGTCGAAGCAGTCGCCGTAGGAGCCGACGATGACGTCGAAGTCGACCTCGTCGTAGTGCAGGTAGGGCATGTCCCGCCGGAGGTCCCAGGCCACGCCGGTCGACCGCAGGATGGGGCCGGTGGCGCCGAGGGCCAGCGCCTCCTCCGCGGTGAGCACGCCGACGCCCTGCAGCCGCTCGCGCCAGATCGGCTGGTCGGTCATCAGCGTGTCGTACTCGACGAGTCGCGGCGTGATCGTGTCGATCAGCTCGAGGACGTCGTCCCGCCATCCGGCCGGCAGGTCGGCAGCCACGCCGCCGGGCCGGATGAAGTTGTGGTTCATCCGCAGGCCCGTGACCTTCTGGAAGAAGCGGAGCACGATCTCCCGCTCCCGCCAGCCGTAGATCATCATCGAGACGGCGCCGATGTCCATCCCGTTGGTGGCCAGGAACAGCAGGTGGCTGCTCATGCGGTTGAGCTCGGCCATCAGCATGCGGATCCAGACGGCCCGCTCGGGGATGTCGCCGTCGATGCCGAGCAGCTTCTCCGTGGCCATCGCGAACACCAGCTCGTTGGTGAGCGGCGACGCGTAGTCCATGCGGGTGACGTTGGTGCCGCCCTGCAGGTAGGTCAGCTCCTCCCCCGTCTTCTCCATGCCGGTGTGCAGGTAGCCGACCACCGGCTTGCACCGCAGCACGGTCTCGCCCTGGAGCTCCAGCATGAGCCGCAGCACGCCGTGGGTGCTGGGGTGCTGGGGCCCCATGTTGATGATCATCGTCTGGTCCTCGGACGGCTCGACGACCTGCTGCGCCATCGCCGCCACCTCGGCCTCGCTCATGCGCAGCACGGAGCCCACCTCGCGCAGCAGCTCGTCCGGGCCGAGCTCGCTGCGAGGCCGCATCTCCTGCTCGCCCTCGCTGGTGAGGAACGGGGTCTCGGACAGGATGACCCGCTCGGAGCCGGTGGCCGTCATGCCTGGCCTCCCGGTGGCGCGGTGTGGCCCTCGGAGAACTGGATGGGGATGGCGCCGACGTCGTAGTCCTTGCGGAGCGGATGGCCGACCCAGTCCTCGGGCATGAGGATCCGCGACAGGTCCGGATGGTCGGTGAAGGTGACGCCGAACATGTCGTAGGTCTCGCGCTCGGGCGCCTCGGTACCCGGCCACAACGAGAAGAGCGACGGCAGCGTGAGGTCACTCTCGGGGACCTGCACACGGACGCGCAGGCGGGTCCGATCGCGGTGGTTGATGAGGAGGAGGACCACCTCGAACCGTTCGGCGGCGATGCCATCGGGCAGGGTCCGGCCCGGGTGCAGGAGGTAGTCGACCCCGAACACGTCGAGGCACTGGTCGTAGCCGTCGTCCAGGAGATGCCGCAGCAGGTCGAGATACTGCTCGCGCGTGGGGTGCACGACGAGCTGGCCCCCGCTGGCACCAGGGCCCTCGGTGGTGGCGCAGCCGTGGACGAGGACGGCAGCCGGAGCGGACTCAATGGCGCCCGCGTCGACGTCGTCCGGGGGCGCGTCGGGCGCGCTGGTGGCTCGGTCGGCCACGGTCACCGACCGACGCTGAGCGTCACGGGCTGGGTCTGGGGGATGACCTCGACGTGGATGTCGGCGCCGCTCCCGCTGGCGTCGCGGCGGCGCAGGATGTCACCGGTCTCGATGCTCTTGCGCAGCGTCATGATGGCGTGGATGAGCGTCTCGGGCGTCGGCGGGCAGCCGGGCGCGTAGACGTCGACCGGCACGATCTGGTCGACGCCCTGGACGATGGCGTAGTTGTTGAACATGCCGCCGGTGGAGGCGCACACGCCCATGGAGATGACCCACTTGGGCTCGGCCATCTGGTCGTAGATCTGCCGCAGCACCGGTGCCATCTTCTGGCTCACCCGGCCGGCCACGATCATGATGTCGGCCTGGCGCGGCGAGGCGCGGAAGACCTCCATCCCGAACCGGGCGATGTCGTAGTGGGCGCCGCCGGCCCCCATCATCTCGATGGCGCAGCAGGCCAGGCCGAACGTCGCCGGCCACACGGACCGCGATCGCGCCCACTGGACGAGATCCTCCAGGCGGCCGGTGATGATGTTGTGGTCCAGCCCGGACAGCCCCTCCTCTGGCAGGTCGCGGATGCCCATCAGGCCGCTTCCTCCTCGCCGCGCCCCTCGAGGCCGACGCGGCGGATGGTGGTCTGCGTGGTGCGCTCGGCCGAGACGACCTGCGGATCGACCCGGCGGGCGCGCATCAGGGGACCCCAGTCGAGACCGCCCTTGGCCACCTCGTAGACGAAGGAGAGGAAGAACACGACGCTGAACACGACGATGGCCCAGAAGCCGTACGCCCCGAGGGTGCCGCTGTTCACGGCGTACGGGTAGAGGAAGACGATCTCGATGTCGAACATGATGAACAACATCGCCACCAGGTAGAACCCGACCGGGAACCGTTCCGGCATCTCGCGGCTGGGGATGATGCCGCATTCGTACGGCGCTTCCTTGGCCGCGCTCGGGCGCTTGGGGCCGAGCAGGCTCGACGCCAGGAAGCTGAGCAGGCCGAACACGACGGCCAGTCCGAGCAGCGTGACGATCGGCAGGTACTGGCCCATGGTCGCCTCCGACCTCAGTCCGAGGTCCCGACCGGCACGACGGCCGACCCGGACCCACTCGCCGCCTCCGCCAGGTTGTTCTGCAGGTTCCGCTCCCGCCGGTGGAGCACGTAGCAACAAAGGGCGAAGACCAGCCCCGACCCGACCGTCAGCGACACCGCGGGCTGGCGTTGCGTGCCCTGGTCCCGCACCATCAGGACGTAGGTCGGCGGCTTCTCCGTGTCGACCTCGGTCGGCAACGGCGCCCGGCCCGGCTCGGCGATGGTGAGCACGACGGGCTGGACCTCGACGATGGCGTAGTGGGGCTCGTGGCGGAAGGCCAGGAAGTCGATGGAGTTGCCGATCTTCGGGTACCGCTCGCCGCCCTTCTCGTACACGGCGACGGGGGCGTACTCGCCGGCCTGGAAGGTCTCGGTCTGGTTCTGGAGGATGTCGTCCGCCGCGGCCACGGTCTGGCCGAAGGCGGGGTCGTCCTCGGCGATGCGGATCCAGCCGTCGACGGGCTCCTCGGTCGTGGCGGCGGAGATGTCGTCGACACGCGCCACCTCGTTGGCGGATTCGTCGAGCGAGGTGCCGATCACCTCCATCCCGGCCCACGACGGCGCCTTGCCCTGCAGCCCGATGCCGTAGACCCACCAGAAGACGCCCATCATCATCAGCCAGGCGAACAGCCCGGCCAGCGCCACCAGGAACCCCAGCCGGGAGCCCAGGTTGGTGCTGAGGATGAAGTACACGCTGCCGCACAGGACCACGACCGAGATGAGCACCACGGAGATCCCGCGGATCTCGGGTGCCCACCCGATCGCCAGGACGCTGGCCAGGGTCGTCGCGCTCATCACAGGCTCCGGATGTACTCGACCAGTTCCGCGAGCTGGGCCTCGGTGTAGTAGGCCGCGAAGGCGGGCATGCGACCACTGGACTGGCCCTGCTGCCCGTACTTCTTGCCCTGCTCGGGCGGGTTGCGGATGAAGGCCAGGTTGTCGACCGCGCTCGGGAACTGGCGCACCTCGGCGCCGCTCGTGAGGTTCGGCCCGAAGGCACCGCCGCCGGTCACGAGCGGGTTCCCGTAGGACCAGCCCGACGGTGTGGCAGCGGGCGCACGAGTAGGCGCCTGCGTCGAGCGACAGGTTGAAGATGGCCTCCCCGACGCTGCCGGCCTCACCGCTCTCGATGGCCTGGTCGATGGCGGCCTGGATCTCGGCCTGCTTGTCGGCCGGCAGCTGGCCGCCCTCGCAGAAGTTCACGCCCGCCTCGCAGGCGTCGGCCGGGAGCTGGATGGTCTTCAGGTAGGCGAGGATCGACTCGATCTGCTGCTCGTTCATCGGGCCGCCACCGGCGATGCCCCACGGCGACATCGGCGAGAACTGGCGGCCGTAGACGAGGATGAACCGCACCTCCTCCTCGCTGAACCGGTAGAAGACGGTGTTGAGCGCCGGCGCGTTCCAGGTGACCGACCGCACGGCGCCGGTGGTGGGATCGGTGATCGTGTAGGGCGCCGCGCCGCCCGTCGCCCGCATGCCGCCGTGGCAGCCGGCGCAGTTGAAGCCGCCGTCGGCCGTCGTCGCGAACAGGTCGGCCCCCCACCCGGCCAGAACGGCATCGCCCTCCTCGCGCGCGCCGGCCTGGCGGCTCGGCTCGAACAGCCAGTAGAGCGGGAGGGCGATGACGATGACGGCCAGTGTCAGCAGCCCGTACAGCTGCACGCGCTCGAGCCGCGGGCCCTCGAGGCCTTCGTCGTCGTAGTAGGGCCTGCGGTTCGGGGCCAGCTCGAGCTCGGAGCCGACCTCCTTGCGGGCCCGCTTGCCGAAGACGTTGACCAGCCCGTAGATGACCCACGCGATGACGAGGACGATGCCGAGGACGAGGGCGAAGCCCCACGTGGCGACAGCCAGCATCAGTGCCCGCCCTCGCCGCCCGAGACGCAGTGCGGGCCCTCGGCCTCCTGGCCGGTCGTGTTGGTGCCGATGGACGGGCCCTGGAAGATCAGGCCCGTGTCGATCGTGACGCTGCCGCCGCTGATGTCGACGCCGAAGCGGTCCATGCCCCGCGGCGCCGGCCCGGCCTTCTTCTCACCGGCCCGGTTGTACTGACTGCCGTGGCAGGGGCACTCGAACCACTGCGAGCTGGCGCACTGCGGGACGCGGCAGCCGAGGTGCGGGCACTTCTGGTAGAGCGCGTTGATGCCCGCCTTCATCCCGGCCAGCACCGGGGCGGCGTACACCGCCTCGGCCTGCGGCAGAGCCTCGGCCGGGTAGGCCGTGATCCAGGCCCGGGCCTCGGGCACGTAGTAGAAGCCGCTGTTCTGGGCGATGCCGGCGTTGATGTCATCGAGGGAGCCGACGGAGATCTTGCCGCCGAACCCGCCCTTGGGCGCGCTCCACAGGAAGCCGACCACTGCGGCGCCGAAGCCGGCCAGGCCGGCCGAGGTCAACGCCACGATGCTGCGGTTGAAGAACTGGCGGCGCGGTGACGCCGATGGTCTCGGGATCCGGCGGCACGTACGGCGCCGGCAGCTTCGGTTCGACCTTCTCCAGCGCGCCCGGCGACTGCGCGGCGACCGCGGCCAGCTCGACCTCGCGGCCGGTCGGCGCCGGCGGTACCTCGATCTCCTCCTGGCCGCGGCCGGAGCGATCGCGCTGGCGCGTCTCGCGGGAGAGCGCGCCCTCGCCGCGGCGGGAGTCGTGGCGCCGAGCGGTGACGACGAAGACCGCGACGGCGAGCAGCGCCAGCACGACGACGATGGCGATGACGGCGGCAGCGTTCATTCGTCCACCTCGCTCACAGCTCGAAGAAGATGCCGCTCTTCCAGGGCAGCACGAAGTTCTGCCCCGGTCCACGGAAGAACGAGCCGATGATCACCAGGACCGCCCAGAACATCATGAAGATGGTGAAGACGCTGATGGTGAACTTGCGGTCCTCGGGCTTGATGCTCGGGTTGCGGTCCATGTAGGGCGTCAGTATCAGGAGGATCAGGCCCATACCCGGGATGGTCACGCCGGCGACCATCGGGTGGAACATGGTGAGGAGCTCCTGGAGGCCGAGGAAGTACCAGGGCGCCTTGGACGGGTTCGGGGTCAGGTTGGGGTTGGCGAGCTCCAGCAGGGGCGCGTTGACGAACACCGAGAAGACGAACGTGAACGCCGTGCAGACGAGGGAGGCCACGAACTCGCCGGCCAGCAGGTGGGGCCAGGTGTGGACCTTGTCCACGGGGCTCGCCTTGACGTCCTGGATGGACCCGGACTTGACCACCGTCAGCAGCCGCTGCGTGTGACCGCCCGGGCCCGCTCCCACCGGGATCGCGCCGGCCGCGGCAGGAGCGGCGGCGGTGACCGCGGCGGGGCGCTCCGCGACGGCGACGCCGCCACCGCCCGCGGGCCCGGCGTCGCCACCCTCGGCCGCGCCGGCGGCGCGGTCCTTGGCGGCCCGGCTGCGCTCGAGCAGGTGGGCGGGGATGCGTGACTCCTCGCCGCCGGCCGGTGCGTCGGCTGTCTCTGCGGTCGCCGGCGCGTCGGTCGTGGCCTTCTCGGCCTCCTCTGCTTCTGTTGGGCCTTGGCCCGCGCCGCTTCGGCCCGCTTGCGGAGGTGTTCGGGTATCTCGGTCATGCGCTCACACCCTCCTACCCATCGCAGTCGTACCCATCACAGCGGCCCCGAGATCCCGCCGTCCTTGCGGACCCGCCAGAAGTGGACGGCCATGAAGATGACGATGATGAACGGGAACATGAGGACATGGAGTACGTACCATCGGAGCAGCGTCTCGTTGCCGATCTCCTTGCCTCCGAGCAGCACGAACTTCACCTGATCGCCGAACACGGGCGTGTACCCGATCATGTTGGTGCCGACCGTCACCGCCCACAGCGAGAGCTGGTCCCATGGCAGCAGGTAGCCGGTGAAGGACAGCAGCAGCGTGAGCGTCAGCAGGATCACGCCGATCACCCAGTTGAACTCCCGGGGCGGCTTGTACGCGCCGTGGTAGAAGACGCGGGCCATGTGCAAGAAGACGGACAGCACCATGAGGTGGGCGGCCCAACGGTGCATGTTGCGCACCAGGAGGCCGAAGGTCACCCCGGTCTGCAGGTTGTAGATGTCGTTCCAGGCCTGTGCCGCCGTGGGCCGGTAGAAGAACATCAAGAAGATGCCGGTGACCGTCAGCAGGATGAAGAGGAAGAACGAGAGCCCACCGAGGCACAGCGTGTAGCTGACCTTCACCGCGTGGCGCTTCACCTTGACCGGGTGCAGGTGGTACAGCACCGAGTTCATCACGACGTACGACCGGTTCCGGGGGCTGTCGGTGTAGCCCTTCCGGAAGATGGAGCCCGGGCGGAAGATCGAGCTCCAGGCCTGCGACCCCTGCACCGAGTCGCCGAGCTTGGACATCCGCTCCTTCATGGAGGGCTTCGGTTGGTCGTCGACGGTCTTGGCCACCTGGTCTCCTCCGCTCAGAACCGCATGCCGTAGGCGTAGCCGTGGTTGTTCGTCCGGGCGTGCGTGTCGCCGGTGGCCAGCGGCTGGCCGGCCTTGCCCATGATGATCACGCCGGTCGGGCAGCGATCGACGCACAGGGCGCAGCGCGTGCAGACGTCGTCGTCGATGATGAAGAGGACGTGGTCGGCCGGGTCCTCACCGGGCTGCTCGGTGTTGGTGGCCTCGGCGATCGCGTCGGGCGTCACCATGTGGATGCACTTCCACGGGCAGATGTCCACGCAGCCCTCGCACATGATGCACTCGGACTGGTCGATGTGGATGAACTGCTTCGGCTTGACGGCCTTGGCGAGGTAGTCGGCGTCCACCTCGACGAGCTGGTACTCGTCGCTCCATTCGGGCATCGGGGGGTTGGCGTCGGTACGAGCCACGCTCAGCTCTTCTTCACCAGCGGTCGGCCATAGGTCGAGGTGGCCAGCTCGGTGCTCGGCTTGACCTTGCCCCGCTTCTGCCACCACGAGAACAGGTAGAGCTGGACGCCGAGCAGCGCGATGTAGATGCCGGCGGCGATGGCGTCACCCACCTGCAGGTAGTTGATCTCGAACGGGAAGCTCCCGCCGAGCGACTCGGCCTGCAGGATGTTGCCCGGCCCGTACACCTTCTTGTCGGTGCGCCAGCCGAGACCGTTCTGGGCGTGGATGAGCCACTGGTTCGGGACGACGGCGTAGGCCATGAACATGGCGAAGAAGACGTAGACGGCGGCCGCCATGCCCTCGCCCCATGACAGCGGCTTGCCCACCGGCCGCCGCTTGCCGTACGCGACGGCGATGGCGATCAGGATCACGAGGACGACGATCGAGAACAGCAGCGCCTGGTTGAAGCCCGGCCAGTTGAGGATGTCGATGGCGTACATGGCGGTCGCTGCACGTCCCTTCCTCATCGTGGAGGGTGGTGCGGGCTCTGCGTCCGGGGGGTGGCCCGGGAGCCCGCCGCCGGCCCTCGTCGGCCGATCCTGGTGGTTCTGATCCTGACTTCGTGAAACTGCTCACACACTATCCGCGAACCCCTCCCGGCAGCCCAGACGGACGGTCCGGATCGGGTGTTCTCGGCGGTGCTCGACGCGTTCTTAGCACGCCGCCTCCGCGCGGTCCGCAAGCCAGCCAGCCAGCGGTTTCGGCCCAAGGATGAAAGGGCGGCGGAAGATTGCCGGGCGCCGCACGGACCGTTCTAGTGTGACCGCCCGAGACACACCGGACGAGCCTGCCAGCGCGTCGAAAGGACGCCCGTGACCGAGATCCCCGAGCACCTCCTGAAGCGCTCCCGTGAGCGGCGTGCGGCGCTGGGTCTGCCCACGGATGGCGGGACCGGTGCCGCCGAGGGGGCTCCGGCCGAGGGGGCAGCGGAGGGTGGCGCAGCAGCCGCGCCGGCTGGCGGCGCGCCCGTCCCAGCTGGTGGTGCCGCGCCGGCACCGGCCGCGTCGGCGCCGGTGGGGCGGGCGGCCCCGGCACCCGAGCCCGCAGCGCCGCCACCGCGGCCGGATCCGCCCTACGTCGCCGCGGCCAAGTCGCGCACGAAGATCCCTTGGTGGGCGATGTCGGTCGTGGGCCTGCTCCCGCTGTGGGTCCTGCTCTACGCCTGGGCGTTGAAGCCGTCCGAGGAGACCGTGGCCGGCCCGCTCGGCGAGGGCGAGGAGATCTACAGCTCGTGCTCGAGCTGCCACGGGGCCAGCGGTGCGGGCGGCGTCGGCCGCCAGTTGAGCAACGGCGAGGTCCTCCTGACGTTCCCGACCTTCGAGCAGCACGCGTCGCTCGTGTACACGGGCAGCGCGCCGTACGCCGACAAGGTGTACGGCGATCCCGACCGGCCCGGCGGGCCGCACCTCGGCGGGTCCTTCAACGGCAGCTTCATGCCCCAGCAGGGCGAGAAGTTCGGCGGGGCGCTCACCGACGCGGAGATCATCGCCGTCGTCTGCCACGAGCGGTACACGCTCGGCGGCGCCGACCCGCTCGACCCCGTCTACGCCCAGGAGTTCGCCGACTGGTGCGCGCCTGCGGCGCCCAAGTTCGAGGCCATCGAGACCGGCGAGTCCACCCTGGACGAAGAGGGCATCAGCACGGCCGCCGAGGCCTAGGGCTGGCCTGGGGTCGTTGAGCGCCGCCCGATCCTTCGAGGTCCTCGTCATCGGCGGCGGGCCTGCCGGCGCGTCGGCGGCCTACTGGCTGGCCCGCCACGGGCACGACGTGGCCGTCGTCGAGCGCAAGACCTTCCCACGCGAGAAGACCTGTGGCGACGGGCTGACCCCGAGAGCCGTCAAGCAGCTCCAGGACATGGGGCTCGGCGAGGAGCTGACCAAGTACCACCGGTTCGACGGCCTGCGCTGCACCGCCCAGGGCCGGACGCTGGAACTGCCGTGGCCGGAGCACCCGGTGTTCCCGAACTACGGCTACGTCGTGCGCCGCCGCGACCTCGACTGGATGGTGGCCCAGAACGCGGAGGTGGCTGGGGCCACCCTGCTCCAGGGCACGGACGCCCTGGCGCCGGTGATCGACCGCGGGTTCGTGCGGGGGGCGGTCGTCCAGCCCAGCGACGCCCCCGAGCCGGTCGAGCTCCGCGCCCGCTACGTCGTGGTGGCCGACGGCGCCAACAGCCGCTTCGGTCGCGCCCTCGGGACGTTCCGCACGAAGGAGTGGCCCTACGGCACGGCCATCCGCACCTACTGGGAGAGCCCTCGCCACGACGAGCCGTGGATCGAGTCGGCCCTCGACGTGAAGGACCGCAACGGCAACCCCCTGCCGGGCTACGGCTGGATCTTCCCGGTGGGTGACGGCACCGTCAACATCGGGGTGGGCTTGCTGTCCACGTTCCGCGACTTCAAGAGCGTCAACACCACCCACCTGCTCGACAGCTACGCGCACATGGTGGCCGAGCGCTGGGAGATCGACGCCGACCATCCCACGGGTCGGCCGGTCAGCGGTCGCATTCCCATGGGGGGCTCCGTGGGACCCAAGCAGGGGCCGACGTATCTGGTGGTCGGTGACGCCGCCGGCTCCGTCAACCCGTTCAACGGGGAAGGCATCGACTACGCGTACGAGACGGCGCACATGGCCGCCGACACGATCCACGAGGCGCTCGTCGACCGCAACCCTCTGGTGTTGTCTGACTACCCCCGGCAGCTCCAGGCCGAGTACGGCCAGTACTTCAAGGTGGCCCGCCTGTTCGCTCGGGTGATCGGCCGGCCGGCGCTCATGCGAGAGCTGACGCGGGTGGGGATGCACAGCCGCACGCTCATGGAGTGGGTCCTGGCCATCATGGCCAACCTCCTCCGTCCCGACGAGATGGGCCCGGCCGAGGCCGCCTACAAAGCCGCCGCCGCCCTCGCCCGCCTCGCCCCCGACGCCTGACCCCCCGCCGTTCGGCCCACCCGCCCGACACGGGCCCCTCCCAGATCTGTGAGCGAAGCGCGCCGCATGCGGCGCGCTTCGCACGCAGTTCGGTCTCACCGGCGGTCTCACCGCGCGAGGTGTGAGCGCCCTGGAGGGCTCACGACGCGATCCGTTCACAGATCCGTTTCCGATACGGGGTTGGTCACTCCCTCTCTGTCGCGTGCCCGCTCCAACAGCTCTCCCGCCGCTCCCGTCCCCCCTCAGCGCTCGCTTCGCCGCGCAGCACGCCCTCGTGACCGCTGGGGAGGCCCGTGCTCACGGGCTGAGCCGTGCAGCAATCGCCCGCCGGGTAGCCGGTGGTCAGCTCGACCGCCCGCTCCCTCAGGTGCTGAGGCTCCTCGGTGCACCGCGCACGGGGGCACAGGACGTGATGGCGGCCGTCCTGGCGACGAGCCGTCGGGGCGTCGCCTCCCACCGATGCGCCGCCGCACTGCACGGCCTCGACGGCTGCCCCGCCGGGATCGTCGAGATCAGCGTTACTCGTACGCATCGAGTGACGCTCCCTGGTGTCATCGTTCACCACATCCAGGCGCTGGAGGCTTTGGATGTGGTGATGATCGACGGCATCCCCGTGACCGGTCTGGCCCGGACGCTGTGCGACCTCGGCAGCGTGGTCGACGCCTCGATAGTCGAGCGGGCGCTCGACGACGCCCGCCGCCGGCAGGTCAGCCTCCTGTGGCTGGAGCAGACGGTGTCCCGACTCCACCGACCCGGCCAGGCCGGCACAGGCGTGCTGCGCGACCTGCTCGCCGAGGCTCGCAGCCAGCCCACCGTCCGGGGATCGTGGTTCGAGCGGCTGGTGGAGGACTGCCTACGGTCGCCCGACCTGCCGCCGCTCGTCCGTCAGCACGCCGTTCGTGACCGAGACGGCCGCCTGGCTGGCATCCTCGATCTGGCCTTCCCGTCGATCCGGCTCGGCGTCGAGGCCCACAGCCGCCAGTTCCACTTCGGCCACGAGGCCGAGCATCGCGACGAGGACCGCGACCACCGTCTCGCCCGCTGCGGCTGGGAGGTGCTGTACGTCGGCTGGCAGGGCGCCCGCTGCCCGGAGGACGTGCTCGCGCTCGTCGTCGACACGGCGCGCCACCGGCGCCGCCAGGTCGCCGCGCACGAACTGTGAGCGGAGCGCGCTGTCTGTCAGGCGGGGTGCTCACACCTCGCGGGTGCGACCGCCGGTGAGACCGGAGTGCGCGAAGACGCGCCGCGTGCGGCGCGATCGGCTCACAGATCGGATCAGGGGCTGGCGGTCGTTGCGGGTGGGGCGGTCATGGCGGCCGTGCGGGCGGCGCGGTTGGCGGCGGTCACGATCTGGTCGATGACGGCGTCGTCGTGGGCGAGGCCGGGGAAGGCCACCTCGTAGGCGCCGGGGGCGAGGGCGACCCCCTCGTCCAGGAGGGCGTGGAAGAAGCGTGCGTACATGAGCTCGTCGGTCGTGCGGGCGGTGTCGTAGTCGACGGCGGGCGTGGCGCTGAAGTGCAGGCCGAGGAGCGGCCCCACGACCGGCACGGTGACCGGGATCTCGGCCGCCGTCAGCGCGCCCCGCAATCCGTCGGCCAGCCGCGCCGCCCGGCGTGCCAGCTCCGAGTAGAGGCCGTCGTCGAGCAGATCGAGGGCGGCGAGGCCGGCGGCCGTCGCCAGCGGGTTCCCCGACAACGTGCCGGCCTGGTACACGGGACCGAGCGGAGCGAGCGAGGCCATGATCTCCGCCCGCCCGCCGAAGGCGCCGATGGGCAGCCCGCCGCCGATCACCTTCCCGAAGCAGGTGAGGTCGGGCACGACGCCGTACGCGCCCTGTGCCCCGCCCGTGCCGAGCCGGAAGCCGGTGATCACCTCGTCGAACACGAGGAGCGCGCCGGCCGCGTCGCACGCCGCCCGCAGGCCCTCCAGGAAGCCGGGCGCGGGCGGGACGAGGCCCATGTTGGCCGCCACCGGCTCGACCATCACGCAGGCCACGTCGTCGCCGAGCTCGGGCACGACGTTGTACGGGGCCACGACCGTCTGGCTCACGGCCGCATCGGTGACGCCGGCCGAGCCCGACAGTCCGAGCGTGGCCACCCCGCTCCCACCGGAGGCCAGGAGGGCGTCACCGTGACCGTGGTAGTTGCCGGCGAACTTCACGACCCGGGGCCGGCCGGTCACGCCGCGGGCGAGGCGGAGCGCGGTCATGGTGGCCTCGGTGCCGCTGTTCACGAACCGGACCTGCTCACAGCTCGGTACCCGCTCCCTGATGGCTTCGGCCAGCTTCATCTCGCGCGCGGTCGGCGCGCCGTAGGAGGTGCCGTCGGCGGCCGCGGCCGTGACGGCTCCGACCACGTGCGGGTGGGCGTGGCCGAGGATGATCGCCCCGTAGCTCTGCACGAGGTCGACGAGCTGGCGGCCCTCGGCGTCCCAGACGTGGGCGCCCTCGGCCCGGGCCACGAAGTACGGCGTGCCGCCGACCGAGCGGAACGCCCGCACCGGCGAGCTCACGCCGCCGGGGATCACGCGCTGGGAGCGGTCGAACAGCTCGTCGTTGGACGCCAGCCCCCGCCCGGCGCACGTGACCGGTGAGCACCCGGCCGCGGGACAGCGCGCGGGATCGCAGTACGGGATGGCCATGGTGCCCAGGGTGGCGTTCAGTGCAAGGTCTCGGCCAGCTCGCGCGCCAAGTAGGTGAGGATGATGTCGGCGCCGGCCCGCTTCACCGCGGTGAGCTGCTCGAGCGCCACCGCCGGCCCGTCGATCCAGCCGTTCGCCGCCGCCGCCTTGACCATCGCGTACTCACCGCTGACGTGGTAGGCGGCCACGGGCACGTCGACGAGGGCACGAACCTGGGAGATGACGTCCAGGTACGGGAGGGCCGGCTTGACCATGACCATGTCGGCGCCCTGCGCCATGTCAGCGACGACCTCGACCAGCGCCTCCCGCCGGTTGCGGGGGTCCTGCTGGTAGCCCTTGCGATCACCGCCACCGGCGATGTGCACGTCGACCGCGTCCCGGAACGGCCCGTAGAGCGCGGAGGCGTACTTGGCCGAGTAGGCCAGGATGGCGACGTCCGCGTGGCCGGCCTGGTCGAGCGCCTGCCGGATGGCCTCGACCTGGCCGTCCATCATCCCGCTGGGCGCCACGACGTGGGCGCCGGCGTCGGCCTGGGCGACCGCGGCCCGGGCATAGAGGACGACGGTGGCGTCGTTGTCGACCTCGCCGGTCGGGGTCAGCACGCCGCAGTGGCCGTGGTCGGTGTACTCGTCGAGGCAGCAGTCGGCCATCACGACCAGTTGGTCGCCGACGTCGTTGCGCAGCGTCCTGCAGCGCGAGCTGCACGATGCCCTCGGGGTTCCACGCCTCGGAGCCCTCGTGGTCCTTCCGGGACGGCACGCCGAACAGGATCACCGCCGGCACGCCCAGCGCCGCGAGCTCGGTGACCTCCTTGCGCAGGCTCTCCCGGGTGTGCTGCACCACGCCGGGCAAGGACTCGATGGGCTGCGGCTCGTCGATGCCCTCCCGCACGAACAGCGGGGCCACCAGGTCGTCCACCGAGAGCCGGGTCTCCGCCACCAGCCGCCGCATGGCCGGCGATGAGCGCAGCCGGCGCGGGCGGTGCTGCGGGAGGTCACGGTGATCCGACGTGAAGCGCCGATCGCTAGCTGCGTGCGCCCGTGCATCGCCGCCCGGCCAGCAGCGGTCCGTGCGCAGAGCGCGGCGGCAGGGTGACCTCCTCGAGCGAGGTGACCACCAGATCGGCCGCGGAGATGTCGTGCCCGGCGGTCAACGGGCCGGGGCAGGCGACCGTGAAGAGTCCGGCGGCCACGGCCGACGCCACGCCCGTGGCCGAATCCTCGAAGGCCACGGCCCGGTCGGGCCGGGCGCCCACTCGGGCGCAGGCGGCCAGGAACGGCTCCGGATGGGGCTTGCCCTGCTCGACGTGATCGATCGTTGTGATTGCAACGAACCTGGAGAGCAGCCCGAGCTGCTCGAGGACGTATTCGACCCACGCCGAGTCCGAGTTCGAGGCGACGGCCAGCGGGATCCCGGCCGCGGAGGCGTCGGCGATCAGCGCGGCCACGCCGGGGCGCAGCACGAGCGCGGCGAGCAGCTCGTCGTGGTAGCGGCGCTTGCTGGCGTGGGCAACGGCCGGGTCGACGTCGGAGGCCGCCTCGGCCGCGAGTTCGGACACCCACGTGGGCGACCACGACTGGCCGACGACATGCGCCCACCGTTCGATCGGGTAGTCGAGACCGTGGTCCTCCCACACCCGACGGATGGCGTCGTACTCCACGGACTCGGTGTCGGCGATGGTGCCGTCGAGGTCGAAGACGAGGGCGTCGACCGCCCGGCCGGCCGTCACGCCAGCGCGTCCATCGTGGCGGCGACCAGCCCTTCGAGCGAATGGGGGGACGCCACCGCGGCGACGGCCAGCCCGTGGCGCCGAGCCGCTTCGGCCGTCACCGGCCCGATGACCACGACCGACGGCGGCAGGCCGGCGGTTCCGACGGCCCGGACGAACGCGTCGACGGTCGATCCGGAGGTGAAGAGCACCGCGTCCGCGGACGCCGCGGCGGCGAGCTGCTCCGGCGGCGGGATGACGGGCGCCGTGCGGTAGGCGACCACGGCGGAGACCTCCCAGCCGGCGGCCCGCAGCCCTTCGACCAGCACCGGGCGGGCGGCCTCGGCCTGCGCGACCAGGACCCGGCCGCCGCCGTCGGCCGGCGGACGCGGGAAGACCTCCAGCAGGCCCTCGGCCACGAAGCGGTCGGGCACCAGTGCCGGCCGGATCCCGTGGGCACCGAGGGCGTCGGCCGTCCCCGGTCCGACCACCGCCCAGCGGACGGCGTGGGCGGCGGCGCGGCCGCCGGCGGCCGCCACCGCCCGCTCGGCCCCGTTCGGCGAGGTCACCACCACCCAGTCCCAGAGATCCCTCATGGCGGTCCGCAACGCCTCGCCGCCGTCGGCGGGATCGACGACGGTGATCGTCGGCACCTCGATCACCTCGGCTCCCTCGGCGATGAGCAGTTCCCGCAACCGCCCGACCTGGTCCCCGGCGCGGGTGACGACCACCCGCCGGCCGGCCAGCCCTTCGCCCATCAGACGGCCGGCGCGAACGGTCAGGCCTCGACAGCCCGACGAGCGAGCTGCGCGGCGTCCACGGCCCACCGGGCCGCCTCCTCGGCGGCGCCCTCGTGCACGCCTTCGTACGTCCCGCCCGGCCCGGCCAGGAAGGTGCGGAGCTCGAGGCCGCCGCCGTCGAGCGCCACGGCGTGGGCCCCGACGGGCAAGGAGCAGCCCGAACCGAGCTCGGCGAGGAAGGCCCGCTCGCACTCCACCGCCTGTCGAGTGGCCGGGTCGTCGATGGCGGCAAGGGCCTGCCGCGCCGCGGCGTCATCGGCCCGGCACTCGACGGCGACCGCCCCCTGGCCGACCTGCGGCACCATCTCGTCGACCGACATCGGGTCGACGGCGGTGGAGGCGGACAGCTCGTCCACGATCCCCAGCACCTCGAGCGCAGCCATCGCCATGACGATGGCGCCGCCCTCCGGGACCTTGCCCAGCCGCGTGTGGATGTTGCCCCGCAGCTCGACGAACGAGAGGTCGGGCCGGAGCGAGCCGAGCTGGGCTCGTCGCCGTACCGAACCGGTGGCGACGGTCGCGCCATCGCGCAGATCGTTGAATCTGCAACCAATGAGTGCGTCGCGCGGATCGCGCCGAGTGGTGAAGGCGCCGATGACCAGTCCGGGTGTGGTGGCTGACGGCAGGTCCTTGGCGGAGTGGACCGCCAGGTCGGCCCGCCCGTCGAGCACGGCTTGCTGCACCTCCTTCACGAACACCCCCTGACCGCCGATCGTGTGCAGCGGCACGTCGGGGCGCTGGTCGCCCGTGGTCTCGACCAGGATCAGCTCGACCTCGATCCCGGCGCCCGCACCCCGCACCTGCTCGGCGACGACCTCGGCCTGTGTCCGCGCCTGCGCGCTCCCGCGCGTGGCCACCCGCAGCACGGTCACGGCAGTCAGGGGAGGTCGAACAGGTCGCGCAGCGCGCTGGCGTTGCGCTCGCCCCGTGGCGTGCCGGCGTCCTCCTTGAGGCGAACGGTGGGCTGGCGCAGGAGCTTGGCGATGAGCCCTCTGGTCAGCGCCTCGACGGCCTCCCGCTCGATCGGATCGAGGTCGGCCAGCCGGCGCTGGAAGCGGGCCAGCTCGGCCTGGCGCACGTGCTCGGCCCGGTCGTGCAGGGCACCGAGGATGGGAGCGACCTCGCGGGCGGAGGCGTCGTCGAGGTAGCGGTCGACCTCGCCGGCCACGATCTCCCGCACCCGCTCGGCCTCCGCGGCGCGGGCCTGCCGGCCCCGGTCGGCCCAGTCCCGCAGGTCCTCGAGGTCCAGCAGGGTGATGCCTGGCAGTGTCGCCGCGCTGGCCTCGACGTCGCGGGGCACGGCGATGTCCAACACGAGCAGCGACCGACCGCCGCGGCGCTCGACGACGGTGGACATGAACTCGTGGTCCAGCACCGGGAGCTCGGCGCCGGTGCAGGTGACGACGAGGTCAGCGGTGGACAGCTCGTCCGTCAGGCTCGAGTGGGCTGCGAGCCGGCCGCCGGTGCGCTCGGCCAGCGCGCCGGCCCGGGTCTCGGTGCGGTTGACCACCACGAGCTGACCCACACCGCGGGCCGACAGCGCGACGGCCGCGCTCTCGCCCACGTCCCCGGCCCCGACGACGACGACCTTCGCGGTGCTCAACGAGCCGAGGCGCTCCTCGGCCATCTCGATGGCCGCGTGCGACACGGACGCCGTCCCCCGGCCGATGGCGGTCTCTGTCCGGGCCCGCTTGCCGACCTCGATGGCCCGGCGGAAGAGCAGGTTGAGCGCCGCCCGCGTCGTGCCCTCGCGCTGGCCGAGCATCCACGCGTCGCGGACCTGGCCGAGGATCTCCGACTCGCCCAGCACCGCCGAGCGCAGGCCGGCCGCCACCTCGAACAGGTGCGTGGCGGCCTCCTCGTCGTGCTGGCTGATCAGGTGCAGCGTGAGGGCGTCGGGGCTCAGGCCGGCCAGGGAGCAGAAGAAGTCCCTGATGTCGGCATAGGCCCCGTGGAAGCGCTCCGTGACGGCGTAGACCTCGGTCCGGTTGCACGTGGACAGCAGGACGACCTCGGACAGGTTCGGCCGCAACCGGAGGTCGTGGAGGGCCTTGGGCCTGGCGTCACCGTTGAGCGTGACCCGCTCGAGGACGGCCAGCGGCGCCGTGCGGTGATTGATCCCGATCACCACGATGGCCATGACCGAACCTCCTTCCGTCGCTCGTCGGACCCAACACTAGGGGGAGCCTCCACCCGCGCCTCTCCTCGGGCGTCCTGTCGCACTGATCAGGCGCTGGCCGGGTGACCCGGCGCCGGTTCGTCGACCAGCGCGGTGACCGGCCCGGCGGCCCGACGGCGCTGGTAGAAGCTCAGGATCTGCAGCTCGACGGCCAGGTCGACCTTGCGCACCGTCACCCCTCGGGGCACGGTGAGCAGCTGGGGGGCGAAGTTGAGGATGGCGGTCACGCCGGCTCCGACGAGCCGGTCGGCCGCGTCCTGGGCCGACGCCGCAGGGGTGGCGATGACCCCGATGCACCCGCCGTCGCCGACCAGGCTCGGCAGCTCGTCGATGTGTCGCACCGGGACGTTGCCGATGGTCGTGCCCACCTTGGCGGGGTCGATGTCCACGACCGCCGCCACGGGGAAGCCCCGCTCGTCGAAGCCGGCGTAGTTGGCGAGGGCCTGACCGAGGTTGCCGGCGCCGACGATGACGACCGGCCAGTCGTGCGTGAGCCCGAGCTCCCGGCTCATCTGGTAGGTCAGGTAGTCGACCTCGTAGCCGACACCCCGCGTGCCGTACGAGCCGAGGTACGACAGGTCCTTGCGGACCTTCGCCGCGTTCACGCCGGCCAGCTCGGCCAGCCGCTCGGACGACACACTGCCGACCCGGTCGGCGGCCAGGTCGTAGAGGATGCGCAGGTAGATCGGAAGCCGGGCCACCGTGGCCTCCGGGATCCGGCGTCGCCCGGCCTCACTCACGGTCGCAGGCTAGGCATCACGTGCATTCGTTCACAAGGCACGAGGCCGGCCCCTCTACGCTGCGCCGGGTGAGCCTCGACGCCGCGCTGGCCGCCGCCGCCACCCTGGTCGCCACGGCCTTCGCGGCCGCCACCCTCGAGCGCTGGCTCGTCCGCCGCCGTCCGCACGAGCTGGCGTGGACCGTGTCCCTGGCCATGTTCGCCGCCGCCTCGGCGGCGTTGTGGGTGGCGGAGGCCGCGGGCTGGTCGTCGCCCAGCTTCCGCGCCTTCTACCTGTTCGGCGCCATCCTCAACGTCCCGTGGCTGGCGCTCGGCACCGTCTTCCTGCTCGCCGGGCGGCGGATCGGCGACGGCGTGCGCTGGGGCCTCGTCCTGGCGTCGGGCTTCGCCGCCGGGGTGCTGGTGACGGCACCTCTCCGGGCGCCCGTGCCGACCGACGAGTTGCCCGAGGGCCAGGAGCTCTTCGAGCCCCTCCCCCGGATCCTGGCCGCCGTCGGGTCGGGGGTGGCGGCGCTCGTCGTCATCGCCGGCGCCCTCTGGTCGGCTTGGCGGTTGGCCCGTGGCCGGGCGATCGGCTCCCGCACCCAGGCGGTCACCGTCAAGACGGCTGGCCGCGGGGAACGTCGTCATCGCGCTGGGCACGCTCGTCCTGTCGGCCAGCGGGACGCTCGCCGGGCGGCTCGGGAAGGACACCGCGTTCGCGGTCACGCTCGTGGCCGGCGTCGTCGTCCTGTTCTGCGGCTTCCTCATCGCCACGCCGGGGCGGCCGGGCCGAGCCCCCGCCTGGCTCACGTCCTCGCAGCCGTCCTCAGCTGATGATCCCCGCGCCCTCCTCGCGCAGGGCCCGGCGCAGCACCTTGCCTGACAGGTTGCGCGGCAGCACGTCCACGAACAGCACCTTGGTCGGGCACTTGTACCGGGCCAGGTTGTCGTGGGCGTGGGCGATGACGGCCTCCTCGTCGAGTTGCTTCCCGGCCTCAGGCACGACGTAGGCCTTCACCGCTTCGCCCGTGTGCGGGTGGGCAACACCCACGACCGCCACGTCGGCCACGCCGGGCAGCTCGGCGATCACCTCCTCGACCTCGGCCGGGAAGACGTTGAAGCCCGACACGATGATGAGGTCCTTGGCCCGGTCGACGAGCCACAGGTAGCCGTCGTCGTCGCTGACCGCGATGTCGCCGGTCCGCAGCCACCCGTCCTCGGTCAGCACGCGGGCGGTGGCCTCCGGGTCGTTCCAGTAGCCGAGGAAGACGTTGGGCCCCCGCACCCAGATCTCACCGGGGTCGCCGGCGAGCGCGTCGGTGCCGTCCAGATCCACGAGCCGCAGCTCGAGGTCCGGCACCACCTTGCCCACCGAGCCGAGGCGGGGCTCGATGCCCGACGAGGTGGTCACGACCGGGGAGGCCTCAGTGAGGCCGTAGCCCTCGCGCAGGACGATCCCACAGCGCTCCGCCAGCGTGGTGGCGACGACCTCCGGCAGCCTGGCGGCGCCGGTGGTGGCGACGCGCACGCTGCTGAGCGGGGCGAGCTGGTCGGCCGGGAGCTGCGACCAGGCGACCCACATCGGCGGAGCGCCCGGGATGACGGTGACGCCGCGCTCGCGCACGGTGTCCAGCGCGGTGACGGGATCGAACCGCTGCACGAGCACCACGGTCGCCCCCACGTCCAGCGTGAGGAACAGCGTGACGGTGAGGCCCATGATGTGGTTGAGGGGCAGGACGCCGTAGACCACATCGGCGGCGGTCAGCCGATCGGGCCCGCTGGTGCGGATCTGGGCGAGGTTGGCGAGGACGTTCCCGTGGGAGAGCATGGCGGCCACGGACGAGCCTGCCGTGCCGCTGGTGAACATGAGCAGGCCGAGGGTGGCGGCGTCGACGTCGACGGCCGCGACCGGCTCCGACTCGAGCAGATCGTCGAAGGCCAGCGCTCCGTCGATGTCGATGCCGGGCATCGTCACCACGTGGGCCACCGCCCCGCCGGCGCCCCGGGCGACGTCCCGCCACGCGTTCGCCGCCATCGGACCGACCACGGCGGCCACGGGCGTCACCTCAGCGACCTGCCGCTCGAGCTCGGGTCCCGGGCTGGTCGGGTTGAGGGGCACGGCGACTGCGCCGAGGCCGAGGGTGGCCAGGAGGGCGATCACGAACGACGGGTCGTTGCCGCACAGGATGACGACCCGGTCCCCCGTCCCCACACCCAGGGCCTGCAGCGCGCCGCGGAAGGCCGCCACGCGCTCGCGCAGCGCGCCGTAGGTGGTGGTCCGTCCCTGGCTGATCAGGGCCGGTGCCTCAGCCGGGTGGTCGTCGAGGATCGATGCGAGGTTCACGGGTGTCGCGGTCCCTTCAGCCGATCCGGACCAGGCTGACGACTCCCGCCACGACGATGGCCACCAGCAGGAGGGCCAGCGCGAGCGTGGTGGCAGGGCGCACAGGCCGAGGCTAACGCGACGACTCGCCGGGACCATCGGTGCGGCGCAGGGCGACCGGCATGGTCAAGCCGCCGTCGACACGTCCTCCGGTCCCACCCGAACCAGCCGGCGAGAGCCGGATCTCCGTCCCCGCCGAGAGCCCGAGCTCGTCGGCCGCGGACCGCCGCATCATGGACACCGCGAGCAGGCCGTAGGAGTCCAGCACCAGGCCGATGGCCCCGGCCCCGATCTCGTCGTAGGTGGTGACGACGGTGGCCGTCCTGACCTCGTCGCCCCACCGGAGCCGGACCACGCCGTCCCAGCCGGCCACGTCCTCCGGTCCGAGGTTGAGCTGCGCGTTGCCGAAGTGGTCGACCCACAGCACCTCGGCGACGACGTCGGCGCCGTCCAGCCGCGGCACCGGGATCACGCCTGGCACCAGCTCGGCCGGATCGATGGCCTCGCCCAGGTCGGCCAGCGGGACGCCGTTGCACAGCTGCGCGGCCACGGGGGCGAAGACATCCCGCCCGGCGAAGGTGGCTCCGGGGGCGCGGAGGTGGTACTCGGTGTTGGTGAGGACGACCGCCGCTCCCGGCCCGCCCGCCATGGCGACCGCCGGCGCGATCAGGCCGTTGTCCGGGGCCACCACCACACCGGCGCCGCCGGCGATCTCGACGGCCAGCGCGCGCCGCGCCGTACCGACGCCCGGATCCACGACGGCCAGCACGACGCCGGCCGGGACGTACTGGATGCAACGAGCCAGCGCCAGCGCCCCTGCCCGGATGTCGTGCGGCGGGATCTCGTGGGTCAGGTCGATGACCGCGACCTGCGGTGCGAGGTCCCGTATCACGGCCTTGACCACGCCCACGAACTCGTCCGCCAGCCCGTAGTCCGACAGGAAGCTGACGGTGTCGTAGCGGGCCATCGAGCGACACCCTAACGACGAGGTGACCGGGGCCACGGGGCCCGTCGCCGGGCCCTGGCAAGCCGGTGGATCGGAGGAGGACGGCCGTACACTTGGGCCTGCCACACGGGGAGTAACCCAGCACGGCACCACCGTCAGCACGGCCTCCGGGCCCGGGGGTGCGGGCCCACCAGGGTGGGTGAGACCAGAGGCTCCAACCGATCAGTCGAAAGGAGCACCCCAACACCATGCGCGGATTCCTCCGCCTCGGGAAGGTCACCGGGATCCCCGTCTCGGTCCACTGGTCGCTCGCCGTCATCGCGTGGTTCCTCGGCGTCGGCCTGGCCACCGGCGCGCTGCCGGCCAGCGCCCCCGGCGCCAGCTCGGCCACCTACTGGGCGACGGCCTCGATCGGCGTCGTCGCCTTCTTCGGGTCGATCCTCTTCCACGAGCTCGCCCATGCCCTCGCCGCCCGGCGCTTCGGCGTCCAGACGGAGGGGATCGAGCTGTGGCTCCTCGGCGGGATGGCCCGCCTCAACAGCGACGCGCCCTCACCCAAGGCCGACGGCCTGATCGCGGTCGCCGGACCGCTGTCCAGCCTGCTCCTGGGCGCCGCCGGCATCGGCGCCGCCTACGGGCTCGACGCCTTGGACGCCTGGCCGCTCGCGGCGGCCATGGTCGGTTGGCTCGGTGTCGTCAACGTCATCATCGCCCTGTTCAACCTCCTGCCGGGCGCGCCGCTCGACGGCGGTCGCATCCTGCGGGCGGCCCGCTGGGCCCGTCACGGGGACCGCGCTCGGGCGACCCACGAGGCGGCCCAGGCCGGGCAGGTGCTGGGCTGGGCGATCGTCATCATCGGCGTCTGGATGCTCTTCCGGGGCTGGGGTGGGCTGTTCATCCCGCTCACCGGTGGGTTCCTGGTCATCAGCGCCAAGGCCGAGCAGATGGCGGCGAACGTCGAATCGCGGCTGGCCGGCATCACCGTCGATGAGGTCACGTGGTACGGCGTCGCCGAAGCGACAGCCGACACCGACGCCGAGACGATGCTCGGCCAGCGGGGCCGCCTCGGTACGCCGCGGGTCGTGGCCGTCCAGGACGGGCACGGCGGACTGACCGGGCTCGTCGCCGAGGACCAGCTCTGGCTGGTGCCCGAGCACCAGCGGCCGTTCACGCGCCTCGCTCAGCTCATGGTCCCGTTCAACCGCATGGCCCGCGCCGAGCCGCACGAGGCCCTGGCGCCAGTTCTGGCTCGCGTGACGCCGCAAGCCTCCTACATCACGGTGTGGCGCGACGACCGCCTGGTCGGCGTCGTCACCCGCGATGCGCTGCAGCGCCGGCTGCAGCACCACCTCGCGACCTGACCGCACCGGGTCGCGCCGGCGAGCCGGCACCGTCGCGCTGTCCCGCTGACGAGACAGCGATCCGGCACGGGCGCCGGCTCCACGCGGCTCCCGGATGCCCAGAAGCGAGGAAACGAAACAGGGCTGGTGCCGACCCCCCGACGGCACCAGCCCTGTCGGCGCGGCCCGAAGAACGGGCGCGTCACCCGGCTGGCACGAAAGGCACCACCCGGTCGACGGGAGCGGTGCCTCTCTCAGAGCTGACGTTCTGTGAACGGACCGCTACGGGAACGTTAGGACATTCCCCGGCTCGGTGAAAAGAGTCACGTCGGTGTAATTGCCGCGAATGTCAGGTCACCTGTCTCGCGATCAGGGCCCGCCGAGCTCGCGCGATCGGGTGGTCGCCGCCGAGACCGCCTCGACGAACGCCGCTCGCACGGCGGCTCGCTCGAGCTGGTGGAGCCCGGCGGCCGTCGTGCCGCCGGGCGACGTGACGCGAGCGCGGAGCACGGCCGGTGACTCCCCCGACTCGTCGAGCAGCCGCGCCGCGCCGACGAGGAGCTGGCGCACGAGCGCCTCGCTCGTGTCCCGGGGCAGCCCGGCCAGCACCCCGCCGTCGATCAGTGCCTCGGCCACGAGGAACAGGTACGCCGGACCTGATCCCGACAACCCGGTCACCGCATCGAGGGCCCGCTCGGGGACCCGCACCACCGTGCCCACGGAGCGCAGGATCCCTTCGGCCCAGACCAGGTCGTCCTCGCGCGCCGCGGTGCCGGGGGCGATGGCCGCCGCGCCCGCCCCCACGAGCGCGGGCGTGTTGGGCATCGCTCGAACCACCCGGACGGTCGTGCCGGCCGCCTTCTCGATGGCGGCAGTGGGAACTCCCGCCGCGACCGAGAGCAGCCGCAGCGCACCGGCCTCTGTGGCGGCCCGTGCGGCCGCGGGGACGTCGGCGGGCTTGACGGCGACGACCGCGGCGTCGATCAGCACGCCTCCGAGCTGAGCGAGCACGTCCACGCCGAGCAGCTCATCCGCCAGCGCGGCGCGCCGGTCGGCCAGCACCTCGACCACGACCAGCTCGTCCGGCGTCGCCCAGTCGGCACTGAGAAGGCCCTGCACGAGCGCAGTCCCCATGTTGCCGCCGCCGAGCACGGCCAGCCGGTAGGTCATCGGTACCGAGGGTACCCACGGTCAGCGGTGGGGGGTGGCCCGGAGTGGACGACCCCGACTTCCCCGATGCGGGACGCCACTCCGGACCATGGAGAGGGTGTGCCCGACGAGGGTCGAATCGGAAAGGACGGCCGACAAGCGCCTAGAAACGTGACGCGAACCCGAGGCGGATGGCCGAGGGGAAGCACTGCTCCACGTAGGCGTAGAGCGAGCCGATGACCCGGTCGAGCTCCTCCTCGCTCAGCACGGCGAGGGGCAGCTCCCCCCGCAGGAACACCGCGTCCTCCACGCCGATCGAGAAGTGGGCACCGACGAGCCGCTCGTTGCGGCGCAGGAGCTGCTCGTACAGCTCGACCTGATTCTCCTCCGGGGCCGGCATCACGTAGGTCTCGTAGCGCAGGGTGCGCTGGCCCAGCGACAGCCAGACCGTCGTGACCTCCTTGGCCTCGCCCCGCATCCGGACGTACCACCGGCGAACGGTGTCCTCGTCCCGGCCGACGGCGGAGACGACGGGGTTGGCGGCCGCCATGGCGTGCAGCCACTCGTCGACCTGACGCTCCAGCACCGCCAGCGCTCCACTGTCGAAGCGCTCATTGGCACCATGCAGGGCTGCGCAGGTCCGAGTCCGCAGCGTCGGAAGCACCAATGAGCCGTCCGCCGCTCGCGCGGACAACACCGTGACATGGAGCTCGCTCGCTCGCTCACGTGCACTCGACGCGCGGCGGCGGTGAGGTCGCCGTAGGCACGGCGCAGCCGAGCGGCGGCCAGCGACCAGGTGTAGCGCTGCGAGCGGGCGGCCGCGGCCTGGGCCATCTCCCGGGCCAGGCGTGGGTTGCCGAGGATCTCGTCGGTGTAGCTGGCGAAGACCTCGGGATCGCGCCCGTGCACGAGGAAGCCCGAGTGGCCGTGGTCGACCAGCGTCAGCAGCCCACCGACCGCGGACGCCACCACCGGCGTCCCGCACGCCGCGCCTTCCAAGGCCACCAGGCCGAAGCTCTCGGAGCGGCTCGGCACCAGCACGACGTCCGCGGCGCGGTAGTAGCTGGACAGGAGGTGGTGGGGCTGGGGCGGCACGAAGTGCACCCGCTCGGTCAGGCCGAGCTCGTCCACCAGCGCGGCCACCTTCTCCACCTCGGCATCGCCGTCGAGCCCGCTGGCCCCACCCACCACGACGAGCGAGGCGTCCGGTCGACGGAGGGCGGCCAGCGTCCGGACGGCGACATCGACGCCCTTGAGGGGCTGGATGCGGCCGACGAACAGCAGCATCGGCGCATCGCCCACCTCACGACCCAGATCGATCGCGCCCCGGGCGCCCATCCGATCGCCGGGCGCGAAGAAGGCGTGCTCCACCCCGGGCGCCACGATCTCGACGCGACCCGGGGGATCGCCGTAGTGGCGACGGAACTGGCGCTCCTCCTCCGAGCAGCTCACGCAGATGGCGTCGGCGCAGCCGATGATCTCCATCTCCGCCAGCTCGCGCCAGGCCGACTCGGCGTCGCCGCCTTCAGCCTTGACGCGAGCGAGCGTGTGGAAGGTGCACACGAGGGGGAGATCGAGATCGTGCTTGAGGCGATGCCCGGCCACCCCCGAGAGCCAGTAGTTGGCGTGGATCAGGTCTGCGCCCCCGTTGGACTGCAGGTGATCGGCCACCCCGACCGCGAACTGCCCGACGACGTCGAAGAGGCGCTCCTTGGGGAGATCGGGCCGGCCGGCGTCGACGTGCACCACGCGGAACCCGGGCTCGACGACCACCTCGTCCGGGAGATCGTCCGACCAGCGGCGCACGTAGGTCGTGGTGTCCACGCCCGCCTGGGCCAGCGCGGAGGACAGCTCGCGCACGTAGACGTTCATCCCTCCGCTGTCGCCCACGCCCGGCTGGGCCAGCGGCGATGAGTGCATGGAAAGCATGGCGAGCCGCCGCACGGTCAGGTCAACGCCCCCTCGCGGACCGGCATTCCGCTCGCCGGGCGGGTCCGTGCCCTCACGGCGCCTGCCGCTTCCCGCGGCCGCCGGTGGGCTCCCTGTCCGACGAGTCCGACGGGTCCGGCGTGGCCGGCGTGGCCGCGTGCACCTGGGCCTCGGCCCGCAGGCTCTCGTAGACGCGCAGCAGCGTCCGCTTCTGCTCGGGGTCCAGGTACGGGTCCCGGTGCACGGCGTCCACCACACTCACCTCGGGGTCCCGCTCGGGGTCGAGGATGCCCGCCCGCACGTACAGGGACTCCGAGGAGATCTGGAGCGCCTTGGCGATCTGCTGCAGGATCTCGGCCGAGGGCTTGCGCAGGCCGCGCTCGATCTGGCTCAGGTACGGGTTGGACACGTCGGCCAGCTCGGCCAGCCGCCGCACGGAGATGCGGGCGACCTCGCGCTGGCTGCGGATGAACCCGCCCAGGTCGGTCAGGCGCTCTTCGACCTCTTGACGCACATCAGCCACGGACGTCCACCTATCCGCCGGAGACCGGAGGCAACACCGCGACCTCGTCGGTCTCCCCCACGGCGGTCACCGGGTCCGCGGGCTCGCCGTTGACCCAGATGCGAGCGGTCGACAGCACGGCGGCGAAGCCGTCGCCGTAGCGGCTGACGGCGCCGGCCAGGACGTCGGCCACCGTGGCCCCGTCGACCACGTCCCGCCCGGTCCCCGCGGCCTCGCGGGCCGAGGCGAACAAGCGCAGACGGGCCATTCGGGCAGCGTACCGGCGGCTCCTCGGCCTACCCTGCCCGGCGTGTCGGACCGCGACGGCGTGCTGGTGGAGGCCGCCGGCCTGACGAAGCGCTTCGGCACCTTCACGGCCGTGGACGGCATCGACTTCCAGGTCCGTCAGGGAGAGGCGTTCGGGTTCCTGGGGCCCAACGGCGCCGGGAAGTCGTCGACGATGCGCATGGTGGGGTGCGTCTCGCCGCTCAGCGGCGGCACCCTGCGGCTGTTCGGGCTCGATGCCACCGTGGACGGGCCCCGCATCCGCGCCCGCCTCGGCGTCGTCCCCCAGCAGGACAGCCTGGACGAGGAGCTGTCGCTGCGCGAGAACCTCGTGGTCTACGCCCGCTACTTCGACATCCCCCGGCGCGTCGCGGCGACCAAGGCGGTGGAGCTGCTGGAGTTCGCGCAGCTGGCCGATCGGGCCGACGAGCGGGTCGAGCCGCTGTCGGGCGGGATGAAGCGGCGTCTGACGATCGCCCGTTCGCTCGTCAACGATCCCGAGCTCCTCCTGCTCGACGAGCCCACCACCGGGCTCGATCCGCAGGCCCGGCACCTGGTCTGGGACCGCCTCTACCGGCTGAAGCAGCGCGGGACCTCCCTCGTCCTCACCACCCACTACATGGACGAGGCGGAGCAGCTGTGCGATCGGTTGGTCGTCATGGACGGAGGCAGGATCGTCGCCGAGGGCTCACCGCGCGAGCTCATCGAGCAGCACTCGAGCCGCGAGGTGGTGGAGATGCGGATGCCGGCCGGCGAGAACGAGGCCGCGGCAGGCGCGGTCGCCGACCTGGCCGAGCGGGTGGAGGCTCTCCCCGACCGCGTGCTCCTCTACGCCGACGACGGCGACGCCGCCGTGGCCACCGTCCTGCAGCGGGGGCTGCGCCCGGACGCGCTCCTGGTGCGCCGCAGCACGTTGGAGGACGTGTTCCTCAAGCTCACGGGCCGCACCCTGGTCGACTGAGCGATGTGGCCCCTACGGTCAGACCGGTGAGCACTCCCGCGGCGGTCCGTGTCACCGGGTACCACCTGGTGGCGTTCCGCCGGCTGTGGCGTGCCACCTTCAGCACCGCCTTCTTCACGCCGCTCTTCTACCTGACCGCGCTCGGGCTCGGGCTCGGGTCGCTCATCGACCAGAACCCGAGCGCCGGCGCCAGCCTCGACGGAGTCAGCTACGCGGCGTTCATCGGACCCGGCCTCTTGGCCGCCACCGGCATGAGCATCGGCGGGCTGGACAGCACCTGGCCGGTGTTGGCCTCCATGAAGTGGAGCCGCACCTTCTACGCCATGACGGCGACACCGGTCCGCGCCGCCGACGTGGTGATCGGGCACATGCTCTGGATGACCGCTCGGCTGTTCCTCGCCGTCGGCGCGTTCGCGGCGGTGATGATGCTGTTCGACGACACCCGCACGCTCGGGACGTGGGCCGCCGTGCCCGCCGGCGTGCTCACGGGGCTGGCCTTCGCCGGACCCACGTTCGCGTGGGCCTGCACGGTCGACAACACGGGCACCAGCTTCGCCTCGTACCAGCGGTTCGTGGTCATGCCGATGTTCCTCTTCTCGGGCACGTTCTTCAGCGTGTCGCTGCTGCCTGCCCCGCTGGAGGTCCTGGCCTGGTTCACGCCGCTGT
The DNA here is from genome assembly GCA_963813375.1 of uncultured Acidimicrobiales bacterium. Classification (GTDB taxonomy): domain Bacteria; phylum Actinomycetota; class Acidimicrobiia; order Acidimicrobiales; family Ilumatobacteraceae; genus DASTFY01. The sequence goes on from CAWEYT010000008.1 coordinate 284,780, forward strand.
TCCACGGCGTGAGCCTCTGCCGTGGCATCGCCCTCGGTGGCACCCCGCTGTGGCGGCAGGTCGTCCACACCACGTTCCTCGTCGCGCTGACCATCGCCGGGACGATGGTGGGCCGGCGGACCCTCGCCCGGCGGATCTACGCTGTGCAGAGGCACTGGCATGAGCGTCGACGACGACCTCCCCGAGGGCGGCGCTCGGGCTGCGCATCGTGCCGCCTGCCCTCCTCGGGGCGCGGCGGGGCCAGCGGCTCGTCGAGCGCAACCTGTTCGTCTATCGCCGCACCTGGATGATCCTGTTCTCCGGCTTCTTCGAGCCCGTCTTCTACCTGGCCTCGGTGCGGCTCGGGTTGGGCACGTTGGTCGGTGACGTCGAGGTCGGCGGCCAGACGGTCAGCTACGCGGAGTTCGTCGCTCCGGCCCTGCTGGCGACCGCAGCGATGAACGGCGCCCTGTTCGACTCGACCATGAACGTCTTCTACAAGCTGAAGTACGCCCGGGTGTACGACGCCGTCCTCGCCACGCCGCTCGGGGTGGGCGACGTGGCGGTGGGCGAGATCGCCTGGGCGCTGCTGCGCGGGGCCCTGTACTCGACGGGCTTCCTCGTCGTCATGGCGGCGATGGGGCTCGCCGGCTCGCCATGGGTGATCGGGTGCCTGCCCGTCGCCGTCCTCATCGGGTTCGCGTTCGCCGCCGTCGGACTCGCCGGGTGCTCCTATGCCCGGACCTGGGCCGACTTCACGTGGTTGGAGGCGATCATGGTCCCGCTGTTCCTGTTCTCGGCGACCTTCTATCCGCTGTCCGTCTATTCGCCGGCCGCGCAGTGGGTCGTGCGGGCCACGCCGCTCTACCACGGGGTCGCGCTGTGCCGTGCCTTCTCGTCCGGCCAGCTCTCGTGGGACCTGCTCACCCACGTGGCCTACCTCGCGGTGATGGGCGTGATCGGCCTGCTCGTGGCCAGCAGGCGCCTCGGCGTGCTGCTCCTGACGTGAGTGTTCGGACGGATCCAGTACGGGAACACCCGGCAGCCGGCCGGTGTTGACACCTTCGATCGCGACCAGGAGGTTGCCATGCTGTTCAGCCGCCGGAAGTCGGAGATGGTGGCGCCCGAAGAGGCGCTGCCCGGCCGCACGGACCAGACGATGCCCGTGCCCTCCGAGCACTTCATCAACGGCCATCCGCTCACCGCGCCGTGGCCCACCGGGTACCAGACCGCGGTGTTCGGCCTGGGCTGCTTCTGGGGCGCCGAGCAGAAGTTCTGGGAGACCAAGGGCGTGTGGACCACCGCCGTCGGGTACGCCGGCGGGTACAGCCCGAACCCCACCTACGAGGAGGTCTGCAGCGGCCGGACCGGCCATGCCGAGGCCGTCCTGGTGGTGTTCGACCCCGACCAGGTGAGCTTCGACCAGCTTCTGAAGGTGTTCTGGGAGGCCCACGACCCGACGCAGGGCATGCGCCAGGGCAACGACACGGGGACGCAGTACCGCTCCGCCATCTACTACGGCGACGACGCGCAGCGGCAGGCCGCCGAGGCCAGCAAGGCCATGTTCCAGGAGAAGCTGGCCGCGGCCGGGTACGGGGAGATCACCACGGAGATCGCTCCCCTGAGCGCGTTCTTCTACGCCGAGCCGTACCACCAGCAGTACCTGGGCAAGAACCCGGGCGGATACTGCGGCCTCGGAAGCACCGGCGTGAGCTGCCCGATCGGCGTCGCCTCGACCGACTGAGCCGCGACCGTCAGCCCCAACCGTGGGTGCGGATGTCGGCGCCGTCGGCGTCGATGTCCCTGCCGGCCCAGCGCAGCCCGCCGGGTGTGGCCGCCAGGCGGGCCACCAGGCCCTGCATCGGTGTGCCGTCGACCTCGGCGATCATGCCGGTGGCGGCCACATGGGGGTCCGCGGCGATGGCCGCCATGTCCATGACCGGCGCGATCGCGGCTTCGGCGGCCGCGAATGCCGCGAGCACGTCGTCGGCCGAGCGGGCGCCGATCCAGTCGGCCACGATGGCGTCGAGCTCCTCGCGGTGCTCGACCCGCCCGGCGAAGGTGGCGAAGCGGGGATCGTCGCCCACACCGACCAGGCGCATGACCCGGCCGGCCACGGAGTCCGACGAGGTCGAGACCGCCACCCAGAGGCCGTCGGCGCAGCGGTAGGTGCCCCGAGGGACGGTGTAGGGGATGCCCGAGCCGAGGCGGGGCTGCTGCTCGCCGGTCAGCTGGTAGACGGAGATGAGGGGGCCCATCAGCTGGAACAGCGACTCCAGCAGGTTCACGTCGACGATCTGACCGACGCCGGCGTGCAGGGCGACCATCGTCGCGAAGGCTCCGACCAGGCCGGTGACCTCATCCGTGAGCGCGATGGGCGGAAGGAGCGGTGGACCGTCGGGTTCGCCGGCGATCGCCGCGTAGCCCGACATGGCTTCGGCGATCGAAGCGAAACCGGGCCGGCCCGAGTAGGGACCGGTCTGGCCGAAGCCGGTGAGGCGGGTGATGACGAGGTCCGGGTTGCGGTCGTGCAGGACTTCCGGCCCGAGGCCGAGGCGCTCGAGCGTCCCAGGGCGGAAGTTCTCGATGAGGGCGTGCGCGCCGTCGACCAGGTCCAGGAGGACGGCGCGATCCTCATGGTCCTTCAGGTCGAGGGCGACGAAGCGCTTGTTGCGGTTGGCGAACTTCCACCACAGACCGCGGCCGTCCCGCGGGTCGCGCCAGGCCATGCTGCGCAGGCTGTCGCCCTCGGGCCGCTCCACCTTGATGACATCCGCGCCGAAGTCGGCCAGGTAGCGGGCCACGCTCGGTCCCGCGATCAGCGTGGACAGGTCGAGCACCCGGAGGTCGGCCAGGGGCAGGTCCGGCACGGCGGCGCAGCCTACGGCGGCGAACCGGCCGGCGGCCGGTAGCGTCACCGGTGATGAGGGGCGGGACGGCACGGGTTGGGACGGCCGCGCTGGTCGCACTGGCTGCGGCAGCCAGCGTTGTTGCGTGTGCACCGACCGCGCCGCCGCCTGGCGGTCCGAGCGGTTGCGGCCGGCCGGCCGCGCCCGTGCTCACGCAGCAGCGGCAGCTCCAGTCCGGCGGCGTCGTGCGTCAGTTCCTGCTGACCATCCCCGACGGCTACGACCCAGACGTACCGACGCCGCTCATCCTGAACTTCCACGGCCTCGGGTCCGACGCCACCCAGCAGGCCGTGTACACCCAGCTCGACGCACAGGCCAAGACCCGCGGCTTCATCGTCGCCACCCCGAACGGCATCGGCGGCACGATGGACGTCACGCCACCGTCCGTCGACCACCAGTACGTCGTCGAACTGGTCCGCTACCTCAGCTCGATCCTGTGCGTGAGCCCGTTCGAGCGGTTCAGCACGGGCATGTCGATGGGGGGCTTCATGAGCAGCGCGCTGGCCTGCATCCCCGAGCTCGGGTTGCGGGCGGTGGCCGGCGTCACGGGCCTGTTCGGGGCCTGCGCCAACGGTCGCTCGATGCCGGTGATGGCGTTCCACGGGACATCGGACCCGATCGTCGCCTACCCGCTCGTGCGGGACGCAGTGGCGTCATGGGCGGCGCGCAACCGGTGCGCACCGGCGCCCCGACTGACCCGCATCGAGCCGGACATCCAGCTCCGCACCTACACCGGCTGTGCCGGCGGACTGTCCGTCACCTTCTACACGGTCGAGGGAGGCGGGCACACCTGGCCCGACGGACTGGTCGACCTGCCCGCCTTCGGGTCCACCACCCGGACCATCGACGCCACCGACCTCATCCTCGACTTCTTCAGCGCGCAGAGCAGCGACCCCGCACGTCCCGAGATGGCTGTCACAAGGTCTCAGGTCTCCGACCCGCCAGCAGGTAGCCGCCAGGCCGCCAGCCGGCGGCATCCCTCGGCGATGTCCTCCCCACGGCCGGAGTAGGAGAAGCGCACGAAGCGGTGGCCCCGCACGAGGTCGAAGTCGATGCCCGGCGTGGTGGCGACACCCGCCTCGTCCAGCCATCGCCGGCACAGCTCGAGCGAGTCGACTGGTCGTCTCCGAGGAGAGTCCCAACCGGTCCGGTCAGGTGCGACACGTCCGCGTACACGTAGAACGCACCATCCGCCGCCGCCCGGTCGGTCACGCCGGCGGCGGCCAGACCGTCCAGCAGGAGCCGGCGGTTGGCGGCGTACCGGGTCACGTGGCCGTCGAGCTCGTCGGTGCACCCGAAGGCCGCCACGGCGGCGAGCTGGGACAGCGTCGGCGCGCAGATGTAGAGGTTCTGCTGGAAGCGCTCCACGGCGGCCATCAGGGAGGGTGGCGCGGTGATCCAGCCCAGCCGCCAGCCGGTCATGCAGAAGTACTTGGAGAAGCTGCTCACCACCACGGCGCCGCGGTCGAGCGCCAGCGCGGTCTCGGCCCGCTGCCCGTAGGCGATGCCGTGGTAGATCTCGTCGGACACGAGCTGCACGCCGCGGCCCTGACACCAGCCGGCGAGGTCGGCGAAGCGCTCGGCCGGCAGCACGGTGCCGGTCGGGTTCGACGGGCTGGCCACCACCAGGCCGTCGAGCGGACCCGCGGCCTCGACCACCTCGGGCGTCGGCGCCCACCGCGTGTCAGGGCCGACAGGGATGGCGACGGGCTCGACGCCGAGCGCCTGCAACGTGTTGCGGTAGCAGGGATAGCCGGGCTCGACCACGCCCACCCGCTGGCCGGGTTCGAAGCAGGCCAGGAAGGCCAGCGTGAAGCCGGCGGAGGCGCCCGCGGTGACGACGATGTGCGCCGGGTCGACGTCGACGCCGTACCAGTCGCGGTAGTGGCGGGCGATCGCCTTGCGCAGCGAGAGCAGGCCGGGAGCGCTCGTGTAGCCGATCTGGTCCCGCTGGAGCGCACGCGTCGCGGCCTCCCGAACGGCCAGGGGCGCGGGCGCCGAGGGCTGACCCACCTCCAAGTGGATGACGGAGGCGCCGGCCGCCTCGCGCTCGGTCGCCCACCCGGCCATCTCCATGGCGTGGAACGGTGGGATGGCGGCGCGGCCCGGCAGCGGGCGGGTCCGCTCACACCGTGACATGGAGCTCGCTCCGCTCGCTCATCCGATGACGTTGAAGCCGGCGGGCAGGGCGCGGCGGCCGGTCATGGCCAGGAGCAGCACGGGGAGGTCGGCCAGCTCGGAGAGCACGCCGAGCATCACGTTCGTGGCCGAGGCCGGCAGGAGCAGCGGCTGGCCGGTCGCGGCCTGCAGGTCGAGGGTGTGGAGGCCGAGCTCGACGACCCGGGTCGGGAGGTAGTCGGCCAGCCGCATCGGCCCGACGAACGTCTCCCCCACGTGCTCGTCCGGCGTGGCGGCCAGCCGCGCCAACGCCTGCTCCGCCGTCATCTTTGCCGTGGCCACGGGATCCACCAGTCGCGCGCCGGCCTCACGGCCACGCTCAGCCACTCCGATGTGCACACCGGGCACCACCGACACCGCACGGTAGAAGGCGGGCGCGCTGTCGACGGCGGGGGTCCCTCCCGTGGTGTCGCACAGCCGCTGCAGCGTGCCGAAGGAGCGCAGCGCGTGGCCCGTCAGCTCGCGCACGGTCCACTCGCCCAGCCCGGGCTGCTCCCATTGGTCAGGCTGCACCTCGGACACCGTCGCCAGGAACACCTCGGCGGCATCCGGGAACGCCGCCCGCACGGTCAGCGGGTCGAGATGGTGAAACACCTGTCCTCCAGCCGGCCGAGGGCGTAGGTCTCGTAGTCGACACCGAAGTCCTGGTACAGGTGCCGGCACCGCTCACTCCACGCCAGGGCCGCGGGCGTCGAGATCCGGTGGTGGATCTGCGTGATGCCACCCTCGTAGACGCGGTACTCCGCCCACGACCCGGGGAAGTCCTTCACACAGGCCACCTCGATGAACGGCACGAAGCCGGTGCGGGCGAGGCGGCGGACCCGGTTGCGATGGGTGTGGCCGGCGGCGTAAGCGACGATCTGCGGCCGCCGCGCCACGACCTCCACGAGCGCGTCCGAGTCGTCCGGGTTGATGCCGAAGTAGTCCGGCGGCCGGGTGCCCGAGGACCCCTCGACCCAGTTCTGGTGGTGGCCCATGACGATGACCGGCCGGTCGGCCTCGCCGGCCAGCGCGTCGAGCCAGGCGAGCTGATCCGGTGTCACCCTGCCCGTCGTCGCGGTCGGGATGACCGTGTCCAGCAGGGCCAGCCGGACGCCGGGAAGGTCCACGACGTCGTCGCCGGCGTAGGCGTCCTGGCCGCGATAGGCGTCGTGGTTGCCGCGCACGACGTGGAGCCGGTCTCCGAAGGCGCCGCGGTAGCAGGCCTCGAAGGCAGCGAACTCCTCGTCCATGCCGTCCATGGTCAGGTCGCCCTTCGCGACGACGACGACCGGCTCCACCGTCGCGATCTCCTCGACCGCGCCGTGGTTCATCGTCTCGGGGTAGGGGGGCTCCCCCGGCTCGACGCGTTGGATGGGCCCGAGCGGGCTGTCGTCGACGCGGCCCGCTTCGATCTCACCGAAATGGACGTCGTTGACAGTGGCGAAGACGCACAACAGCTCGCCGCCCGGCCGCGGGAGGGTGCGGACCGCGATCCCGTCGAGCTCGTAGTCGGTCTCCGGCTGCAGGCCGTCGTGGCGATGGACGCGCTCGCCCTCGTGCAGGACGACGAAGTCGTCGGCGACGGTGGTCAGGTCCACGACGCGGGACGGTAGCGGCAGGTTGACCCGTTGCCTCCCACGGCGGTCCGGCCCCCTGCCGTATCCGGGTCAGAGCCAGGGCCGAGGGCGGCGGGCGGTCGACGGGCGGGCCCACCAGCGGCCGCTGAAGCGCCACGCTCCGTGACGCTCGGTGGGCGGTTGGACCACCACCGGCCGCGGCCACAGAGCTTCCACCGCGGCCGCGATCACCGCGGCCTCGAGCGCGCCCGGCTGGCCGATCGCCTCCCGGCCGACAGCGAGCGCCGGCGGCACGCGCCGCGACGTCCCGTCGGGCGGTCCCCAGCCGCCGGCGTTGCCCGCGCGCGCCGCGACGTCGGCGTCGTCCCCGGTGATCCCGGTGGTCTCGGTGGCTTCGCTCGTCACGGTGGTCACGGCCGTCACAGCGGCATGTTCCCGTGCTTGCGACGCGGGAGCTCTTCGCGCTTGGTCTTCAACATGGCCAGCCCCGCGATCAGCTTCACGCGCGTGTCCGCCGGATCGATCACGTCGTCGATGTAACCCCGCTCGGCCGCCGCGTACGGGTTGGCGTAGCGCTCGGTGTACTCGGCCACGAGCTCCGCCCGGCGCGCCGTCGGGTCGGCCGCCTGCTGCAGTTCCCGCCGGTAGACGATCTCCACCGCGCCCTGCGGGCCCATCACGGCCAGCTCCGCGGTCGGCCACGCGTACGACAGGTCCGAGCCGATCGACTTGGAGTCCATCACGACGTAGGCGCCGCCGTACGCCTTGCGGGTGATCACCTGGATGCGGGGCACCGTGGCCTCGCAGTACGCGTAGAGGAGCTTGGCGCCGTGGCGGATGATGCCGCCGTACTCCTGGTCCACTCCCGGCAGGAAGCCGGGCACGTCGACCAGGGTGATGAGCGGGATGTTGAAGGCGTCGCACGTGCGCACGAAGCGGGCCGCCTTCTCGGCGCTCTCGATGTCGAGCACGCCGGCCAGGACCATCGGCTGGTTGCCGACCACGCCGACCGACTGGCCGTCCAGCCGCCCGAACCCGCACACGATGCTGCGGGCCCAGTGCGGGAAGTACTCGAAGAACTCCCCGTCGTCCAGCACCTCCCTGATGACCTTCTTCATGTCGTAGGGCTGGTTGGGGCTGGCCGGAAGGATCTCCCGCAGCGACTCGCAGACACGATCGGGCGAGTCGGTGGGCTCGAGCGTGGGCGCTTCCTCCATGTTGTTCTGGGGCAGGAAGCCGAGCAGGAAGCGCACGTCCTCGAGGCAGGACTTCTCGTCGGGGGCCACGAAGGTGGCGACGCCGGACTTGCTGGCGTGGCTCATCGCCCCGCCCAGCTCCTCCAGCGTGACGTCCTCGCCGGTGACTGTGCGCACGACGTCCGGCCCGGTGATGAACATGTGCGACTTCTCCCGGACCATGAAGATGAAGTCCGTCATGGCCGGGGAGTAGACGGCACCGCCGGCGCACGGCCCCAGGACCACGCTGATCTGGGGGACGACGCCCGAGGAGAGCACGTTCCGGTAGAAGATGCCGCCGTAGCTGGCCAGCGACACCACACCCTCCTGGATGCGGGCGCCGGCGCCGTCGTTGAGGCCGATGACGGGCGCTCCCACCCTGAGCGCCATGTCCATGAGCTTGTGGATCTTCTCGGCGAAGACCTCGCCGAGCGCGCCGCCGAACACCGTGAAGTCCTGACTGAAGACGAAGACGTTCCGGCCCTCGATGGTGCCCCAGCCGGTGATCACGCCGTCCGTGTAGGGACGCTCCTCGAGACCGGCGGCATGGGCCCGATGGCGGGCGAGCAGGTCCAGCTCCTGGAAGCTGTCCGGATCGAGCAGGAACTCGATGCGCTCGCGCGCCAGCATCTTGCCCTTGGCGTGCTGACGCTCGATTGCCCGCGGGGAACCGGCCCGGTACGCCTGGTCCTTGCGCTTCCGGAGCTCCTCCAGGCTGTCCTGCATCGGATCCGTCACGGCGGACGACGCTACTGCGCCCGGGATGCACCGGTCAGGTGGCACCTGAGGCCTGCGGCGGACGGCCGCGGCCATAGCACCGCGGACGCGTCAGGTGGTCAGGCGGTAGCTCACGGTGACGCTCACCTCGAGCTCGTGCTCGCCGGCCTCGATCGGCGCCGAATCGGCGGCCATGGCCATGCGGGCCGATCCCTTCGCGTAGACGGGCGCGTACCCGTCGTCGCCCTCGCGGATCGTCAGCACCTTCCCGACGCGTGCTGCCTCAGCCGCAGCCAGCTCCTCGGCCTTGACCCGGGCTGCAGCCATCGCGTTCGCACGCGCGCGGGTGAGGACCGGTTCGGGTTCGGACACCGCGAAGTTCAGCCCGCTGATCGCGACGTCGTCGCCGACGATGCCGGCCACTGTGTCGAGCAGCCCTCCGGCCTGGGCGATGTCGCGGAGGCGAACCGACAGCGTGTTGCGGGCTTGGTAGCCCTCGACCCTCCGGTTCTCCCCGTACTCCGGCCAGATGCTGAGGTCCGCGGTCGCCAGATCCCGGTCCTCCACCCCGCCGTCCTTGAACGCCGCGATGGCGGCCCTGGTGCGCTCGTTGGCCTGGGAGAGGGCCTCCCGGGCCGTCGCGGCGCGGACCATCACCCCGAGCGACACGGTGAGCTCGTCAGGGACGGCGGCGGCCTTCCCGACGGCGGAGACGGTCACGGAGCGGCGCTGCTTGCCCATCGGCCGGAACCTACCGGGTCACCCCGCGCGTGACGTCTCGCGGAGCTGGGTTGCGGATTCCGCAACCCAGCTCCGCGAGACCGTGATCAGGGTCAGGAGGCGAGCTCGTAGACGACGGTCACGGCCAGGTTGAGCTCCTGCTGGCCGGGCTCCAGCGGCACGCTGCCCGCGGCGACGTCCGCCGCCGGCATCTCCTGGCGGAAGACGGGAATCTGGGGCACGCTGCCCTCGACGATCGACACGATGTCACCGACGGACAGCCCGCTGGCAGTGGCCAGCTGGTCGGCCTGCGTCTTGGCGTTGGTCAGCGCATCCTCCCGCGCCGCTTCGCGCAGTGCGCCGGTGTCGTCGATGGTGAACGAGACGCCCTCGAGCACGATCTCGTCGCCGACCACGCCCGCAGTGGCATCGATGATGGTGCCGGCGTTCTCGATGTCGCGGATCTTCACGCTGACCGTGTTGCCCGCCTCGTAGCCCGTGATCTGGCGGCCGTCGTTGCCGTACTGCGGGTAGACGAACACGTTGGTCGTCGTGATGTCCTCCTTCTCCACCCCGCCGAAGTCGAGGGCGGCGAGGAGGTCGGTGGCCTTCTGGTTGGCCAGGTCGAGCGCCTCGTTGGCCGACTCGGCCCTGGTGCGCACGCCGAGCTGCACGATGGCCGTGTCAGGCGTGCCCGACGCCGTTCCGTCGGCCGTGACGGTCACGGTGCGCAGCGGTTCCGAACCACCCGTCGATCCTCCGCTGCCGCCGCCGGATGGCGCAGCGGTCGTGGTCGTCTCCTGGGCGTCGGCCGGCTTCGGGCCGTCGTCGATGGCGGCCACCACGCCGACCGCCACCACACCGGCCACCACCGCGGCACCCACGGCCCATCCCCATCGTGCTTGCATCTGCGTCCCTCCTGGATCGTCGGTCGTTGGACGGCGGTCAGGCCCGGTCGGTTCCCGGCTGGCAGGCTGGTGTCGTGCCCCTTCCCCTCCAACCACCGCTGCGGCCCATGCTCGCCAAGCTGACCAACGACCTGCCAGAGGGCGACGGCTGGTTGTACGAACCCAAATGGGACGGCTTCCGGTGCGTGGTGTTCCGCGACGGCGACGATGTCGAGCTCGGGAGCCGCAACGAGCGCCCGCTCACCCGCTACTTCCCGGAGCTCCTGGATCCGTTGAAGGAGCAACTACCCGAACAGTGCGTGCTCGACGGAGAGATCGTGATCCCGTCGGGAGACGACCACGGGCTCGACTTCGATGCCCTGCTCCAGCGCATCCACCCCGCCGAGTCACGGGTGCGGCGCCTGGCGGCCGAGACGCCGGCCGTCATCGTCCTGTTCGACGCGCTGGCGGTCGGCGACCGTGTGCTCACCGAGGAGCCGCTGGCGGAGCGCCGCCAGGTGCTCCAGTCCCTGCTCCCCGATCCCTCACCCCCGCTCTACCTCACACCGGCGTCCGACGACCCCGAAGTGGCCCGGGCCTGGTTCCACCGCTTCGAGGGCGCAGGGCTGGACGGCATCGTGGCCAAACGGCTCGACGGGCCGTACACGCCCGACAAGCGCACGATGGTGAAGGTGAAGCACGAGCGGACGGCCGACTGCGCCGTGGCCGGGTACCGCATCCACAAGGACGGGAACGGCGTCGGCTCACTGCTCCTCGGCCTCTACGACGACGAGGGCACGTTGCACCACGTGGGCGTGGCGGCGGGCTTCACCGTGAAGCGACGGCCCGAGCTGCTGGCCGAGCTGCAGCCGTTGACCGAGAACGCCCTCGAGGGCCATCCGTGGCAACGCTGGGCCGAGGTCATGGCCCACGAGGAGGGCCGCATGCCGGGCGCGCAGAGCCGATGGAACGCCGGCAAGGACCTGTCCTGGGTGCCGATCCGGGTGGAGCGGGTGGCCGAGGTGACCTTCGGCCAGCTGCAGAGCGGGCGGTTCCGCCACGGCGTGAAGCTGCTCCGGTGGCGTCCCGACCGGACGCCGGAGAGCTGCACCTACGAGCAGCTGGACGTCGCCGATCCGGTCCGCTTCGACGAGCTCTTCGTGCCGTCCTGAGCGGGGGGACCCGTGTCGGCTACGAGATGAACCCGGCGTAGAAGTAGAGGATCAGCGCGCCGTCACGAACCTCGAGCGCGATCAGGTCGACCGCACTGGTGCCAGATCGAGGAAGCGGCTGCGGGACGTTGGCGGCGTCGAGCGCCGACACGGACTGGAACAGGATGGACGGCGCATCGCCATCGGTGAAGTAGAGCCGTCCGAGGTCGTCCGGCGCCGCGCTGAACCCGCCGCGCGGGTTGGCTCGTAGATCGGCCACGACCGTCTCGTCAGGCGTACCGGCGGTGATGGGCCCTCCGATGAGCTCGTCGTAACTGGCGGCCAGAGCCGACAGCAGCTCGACCAGCGCCGTTCCGTCGCTGCGACGGTGGACACCGTTCGCGCTCGCCGGGTCGACGCCGGTCAGCTCGACGGCGACCGAGGGGTCGAGCGCCACGTCGAGGGCCCGCTCATCGTCGGACAGCCCGACCTCGTCGGGGCCGTACGTGCCGTCGTTGTAGGGGGAGCACTGGTCCACGCCGTCCGCGGCAGGGCACCAGCCGCCGGACGCTGATGCCGAGGCGGGCGGGATCGGCCACCGACCAATCGGACACGTTGGCCCAGTAGAAACCGTCGGCCAGCGGCTGGCCGGCCGGCGTGAAGTCGGGCGACGCCGGCCCCGTGGCGTTGGCCCCGCAGCAGTTCACCACGCCGAACCCGGGCAACGGAGCGGAGGACCAGGTCTCAGCGCTCGGGGGTGTGCCGGCGACCGTGGTGGGCGTCGTGCTGGGCGTCGTGGTCTCGACGTCCGGGCCGTCGGTCGCGCCGGTCGAGACGACCGGGTCGTCGCTCGGGCGGTTCAGCACCACCACCCCGACCACCGCAGCGGCCGCGGCGGCGACCGCGACGGCGGCGAGCGTGACGAGCCGGCGCCGGCGGTGCGGGTGCTGATCGATCGGGAGGTCGCTCAGACCCTGGAGCGCGTCCTCGGTGGCCTCGGGCGTCGGCGCGGTGGCGCGAAGTCGGGCCCCGGCGTCGCGGAGCTGCTGGTCGAGATCGTTCATGACGTCGCCTCCTCTGCCGGGTCGCCCAGCGCTCGTGCCAGCGCGGTCCGGGCGCGCGACAGGTGGGTCTTCACGCTGCCCTCGGAGCACTGCAGGATGTCCGCGACCTCGGCCACCGATCGGTCCTCCACGTAGTAGAGGGCGACCGCGAACCGCTGTTGCTCGGGCAGCTCCCGGACCAGTTGCCACAGCCGCTCGTCCCCCGTGACCGGCGCGTCGACGCGCTCGGTCCCGGCGGCCACGCGCCGGAGCGCCACGACCTCCCGGCCCCGGCGACGGCGCACGTTCGAGGCCCGGTTCAGGGCCACCCGCCGCACCCACGCGCCGGGGCGCTCGTAGCGACTGATGGTCGGCCAGGCCTGTTGCGCAGCGGCTAATGCCTCCTGGGCCACGTCCTCTGCTCGGCCCCGGTCACCGAGCAGGGCGTGGACCATCGGCACCAGCCGCGGGTACTCACTGCGGAAGAAGTCGTCGAACTGCACCGGGATCGCCGAGTCCCTCCTGATGGCCGATGTGCTGATCATCGACCCCCACACACCGCACCGGCCGGTGCGGTTGACGGCTCAGGTGTCGGTGCGGAGCTCTCGGCCGTGCACGATCAGCGCATAGAGAACGAACACGCAGAGGATGATGACGATCATCGACCAGATCGGGTAGCCGCGCACGGTCCCGAAGTGGGCGATGGCCTCCAGGCCTACGAGGATGATGGCGACGACGCGAGCCCAGGTCTTCCCCTGGAGGATGCCGAAGGCGGCGAACAGGACCAGCACTCCGATGATCAGTGCCGTCCACCCCCAGCGGTTGGCCGTCCCCTCCGCATACTGACCGAGGGCACCCTCGCCCCAGCTGTCGTCGAAGATGGCGATGAGACCGCCGATGATGCTGAACACGCCCATCATCACCATGATGACGGCGGCGAAGACGATCCAGCCGACCCACCCGGTGACGTCGCGCTGCATGTTGTCCATGTGGTACCCCTCCGGATTCCGGGCCGGGAGGACCTACCTCACCGGCACGCGGAGTCTGGCACCGCGGTGGGAGGGGTGCTGGGTGATGGTCAGCCAGTCGGTCAGGCGGCGGCGAGGTCGAGGAGCTCGGGCTCGAACACCCTGAACGAACCCAGCTCGTCGTAGCGGACCACGAATGGGGTCGAACCGTCGCACACGTCGAGGATGACCGACTCGTCACCCGCCAGCAGCACGAGCGCGGTCACGGCGTCGCCGTCGTGCTCGATCTCGATGACGGCGCCGTCCCGAAGGCCGGCCGGCGTCTGCGTGGTGAGGGCGGTTGCGTCGTTCATCTCGGAGTCCCCGTCGTGCGTACCCGTGTGGGTGTCGTTCGAACTGTTCAACGATCCAGAGCCGGTACGGTGTTCCTGCGGATGCTGCGTCAGGGGTCACACCGGCTGCTGTCACATCGAGGAGAGACGTCACCGACCCCCGGTCATGACGTTGATTCGGCGCCGCCGGAACCCCGCCGGAGCACGAGTGCGCGGATCACGACGACCGGCCGCGACCCCACCAGCCGGGCACGACACACCCCCTCGGTAGTCTCGGCCCATGGCCCACCAGTCCCTGTACCGCCGCTACCGGCCCCGGCGGTTCGGAGAGCTCAAGGGGCAGGAGCATGTGGTGCGGGTGCTGCGCAACGCCGTCCGGGAGGACCGTGTCGGCCACGCCTACCTGTTCAGCGGGCCTCGGGGCACGGGCAAGACGTCGTCGGCCCGGATCCTGGCCAAGGTGCTCAACTGCGAGCAGCCGGAGGACGGCGAGCCGTGCGGCCGCTGCGCGTCATGCGTCTCGGTGGACGCAGGTACCAGCTTCGACGTGCACGAGCTCGACGCGGCCAGCAACAACGGCGTCGACAACATCCGGGAGCTGATCGAGCGGGCGTCGTACACGACGACGGGGCAGAACAAGGTCTACATCCTGGACGAGGTGCACATGCTGTCCCGCGCCGCGGAGGCCGCTCTCCTCAAGACCCTCGAGGAGCCGCCGCCGCACGTGGTCTTCGTGCTCGCCACCACCGATCCGCAGAAGGTCAGCCCCACCATCCGCAGCCGGACCCAGCACCTCGAGTTCCACCTGCTCCCGGCGGACGAGTTGGAGGCCCACGTGCGATGGGTGGCGGCCGATGCCGGCCTCACCCTGAGCGACGAGGCGATCGAGGTCGTCCTGCACATGGGGGCCGGGTCGGCCCGGGACACGCTCTCGGCCCTGGACCAGGTGGTGGCCGCGGGCGGGGTGACGCCCGAGCTCGTCCCGCTGGACGAGCTCGTCGAGGGGCTCGTCGAGACCGATCCCGGGCGGGCTCTTGCCGCCCTCGCCGCGGCGCTCCACTCGGGACGGGATGCGCGCAGCCTGGCCGAGGAGCTCATCGCCCATCTGCGCGACGGCTTCCTCCTCCTGGTGGCGCCGGAGCTGGTCCAGTTGCCGGACCGCCGGCGGGCGGTCGTCGCCGACCAGGCGCAGCGGCTCGGCTTGCCGGGGACGGTACGGGCGATGGAGGTGCTCGGCGAGGTGCTCGTGGAACTGCGCCATGCTCCCGACCCTCGCGTCCTCCTCGACGTGGCGCTGGTCAAGCTCACGAACATCGACGCCGACTCTTCGCCGTCGGCGCTCCTCGCCCGCATCGAGAAGCTCGAGCGGGCGCTGGCTGCGGGGGGCCCAGCGGCGAGCGGTCCGGCCGCGCCCGGCGCCCAGCCGCCGGCGGCCGCGCCCGAGGGTGACGGCACGCGCCGGGCCCGGCTGGGGAGCGCGGTGCGCGCCGCGCCACCGCCCGCCGAGCCAGCACCCGCCGAGCCGGCACCCCCACCGGCAGTCGAACCGGTGGCGGCGGATCCGTCCGCGCCACCCGAGGCGGCAACACCCGAGCCCACGTCCTCACCGGCGCCGACGTCCGCGGCCGCGGCCGCGGGCGCTGACGGTCCGAGCCGGGACGACCTCACCCTGGCGTGGGCCGATCAGCTCCTGCCCCGGCTGTCCCGCCAGGCCAAGCCCGTGCTGGCCGCCGGGCGCTGGGTGGACACCGACGCCGGCGTGGCGCTGGCCGTGCCCAACGAGCCCCACCGCAGCCGGTGCGAGCAGCACCGGGCCGAGTTGGAGGGCGCGCTGGCCGCCCACTTCGGCCGGCCGGTGGCGGTGACCTTCGTGCTGGAGGGGGCGTTCTCCGGGTCCGGTCCGGATCCCGATCGCCCCGATCGCCCAGTCCCGGGCCCGGCCGCCCGCTCGACGTCGGAGCCGCCCGCTGGCCGCTCGCGCCGTGGGCCCGATTCCGCCACCGACGCCGAGGAGGCCATCGACCCGGCCGAGCTCGTGGACGCCGGGCCGGAGCACGACCTGGCCCCGCTCGAGCGGCTGGCCCAGGCGTTCCCCGGCGCCGAGTTGCTCGACGAGAGCTGAAGTCCCGTGCCCGCCACCTACGCCCCACCCGTCCAGGCCCTCATCGACGAGCTCGGCCGGCTGCCGGGCATCGGGCCCAAGTCCGCCCAGCGGATCGCCTTCCACCTCCTCAAGCTGCCGCCTGACGACGCCGCCCGGCTGGCCCGCGCCATCACCGAGGCGAAGGCACGCGTGCGGTTCTGCGAGCGGTGCTGGAACGTGTCCGAAGAGGCGGAGTGCGGCATCTGCCGGGACGACCAGCGCGACACCCGCCTCGTGTGCGTGGTCGAGGAGGCGCGCGACATCGTGGCCCTCGAACGTACGGGCGAGTTCCGGGGCCGCTACCACGTGCTGCTCGGCGCCATCAGCCCCATCGACGGCATCGGCCCCGAGCAGCTGAAGGTGCGCGAGCTGCTGACCCGCCTCGAACCCGAGGGGGTCGAGGAGGTCATCCTCTGCACCAACCCCAACGTCGAGGGCGAGGCCACCGCGCTGTACCTCGCCCGGCTGCTGAAGCCGCTCGGCGTACGGGTCACCCGGCTGGCCAGCGGCCTCCCGGTGGGCGGCGACCTGGAGTACGCCGACGAGCTCACCCTCGGCCGCGCCCTCGAGGGCCGCCGCGACGTCACGACCTGACCCGACCCGACCTGATCCGAGCCCTGACAACACGGCCGGACAACACAAAGGGCCGGTGCCCGGAGGCACCGGCCCTGAAATGCACTGGGGTACCGCCCCTCGAGGTGGTAGCGGGCGGACAGGCCACCTTGACGACCGGTACCCCAGACCTTGCAGCATCGGAGCCATTCGCAGGTTCCGTTGCCTTGTTTCGTTTACGTTACAACGGTGTCGAACCGGTGACAAGCACCGGACGGTCTGATCGCGCCAGATTTCCCGTCCTCGCCACGCTCCGCGCGTCGAACCCTGGTCAGCTCCCGGTCAGGTAGGGCGACCGGAGCGGCCCGGCAACGTGCATCGTCCCTGGTCAGAGCGACCGGACGAGCAGGGCGTCGCCCTGGCCGCCACCGCCGCAGAGCGCGGCAGCGCCCAGACCGCCGCCCCGCCGCTTGAGCTCGTGGAGGATGGTGAGGGCCAGCCGGTTGCCGCTCATGCCGATCGGATGACCGAGTGCGATGGCTCCGCCGTTCACGTTGACGACGTCGTCGGAGACGCCGAGCTCGGCCATGGAAGCCAGGCCGACGGCGGCGAAGGCCTCGTTGAGCTCGAACAGGTCGACGTCCCCCACGGAGAGATCGGCCCGCTCGAGCGCGGCCATGATGGCCCGGCTGGGCTGGTGGAGCAGGCTGGCGTCGTCGGGACCGGCGACCATCCCGAAGGACACGACCTCGCCGAGGGGCGTCACGCCGCGGCGGTCGGCCTCGGCCTTCGACATGACGACGATGGCCGATCCACCGTCGCTGATCTGGCTGGCGTTGCCTGCGGTGATCGTGCCCTCCTTGTCGAAGGCGGCCCGCAGCGCGCCGAGGGACTCGGCGGTGGTGCCGGGGCGCACGCCCTCGTCGGTCTCGACGAGCAGCGGATCGCCCTTGCGCTGAGGTACCGACACCGCGACGGTCTCGGCCTCGAAACGACCGTCCTTGATGGCGGCGGCGGCCCGCTCGTGGGACTTCGCGGCCAGATCGTCCTGCGCGTCTCGGCTGATGCCCCCGGCGGTGTAGCGCTCGGTCGACACGCCCATGAGGCAGGCATCGAACGCGGACCACAGCCCGTCCTTGACGATGGCGTCGGCGAGCTCGGCGTTGCCGTAACGGAACCCGCCGCGTGCGCCGGCGGCCAGGTACGGGGCGTTGGTCATGGACTCCATGCCGCCGGCCACGACGATGTCGGCCTCACCCGCGGCGATCATCTGGTCGGCCAGGTACACGGCGTTCAGCCCGGACAGGCAGACCTTGTTGACGTTGACCGACGGCACCCGCAACGGGATGCCGGCATTGACCGCGGCCTGGCGCGCCGGCACCTGGCCCTGGCCCGCCATGAGGACCTGGCCCATGATCACGTGGTCGACGTCCTCAGGGCTGACGCCGGCGCGCTCGAGCGCGGCCTTGATGGCGAAGCCGCCCAGCTCGGCGGCGCTGAACGAGGCCAGGGCCCCGCTGAGCTTGCCGATCGGGGTACGGGCTCCGGCGACGAGGTACGAACCAGGCATGGCGGTCCTCCGCTGCTTCTCGTGGCGTGGGGGGTCGGTTCTGACGGCTGACGGTACTCCCGCGGGGCGTGTGCCGTCAGGCGGCTGGCGCGGCTGGTCAGACGGCGATGAGGACGAGCGCGCCGCCGGCCAGGACCAACCCGACGCCTTGGGTGGCCGACAGGCGCTCATGGGTCACGACGATGGCCAGCACCACCGTGGCCACCGGGTAGAGGGCGGCGATCACGGCCACGATCGAGAGCAGCCCCTCCTGGGTGGCGAGGAGGAAGGAGACGTTGGCGGTGACGTCGAGGACCCCCGCGGCCATGGCGAGACCCAACACGTGCCGAGGCGTGAACACCGGCACGGTCCGGTACAGCGCGAGGCCTACGGCGAGCGCCACGGACGTGAGCCGGCCGACCGCCAGCGGCCAGAGTCCGGACGACTCATCGATGCCCGAGATGAGGATGAAGAAGGCGCCGAAGCCGAGACCGGATCCGACCGCGACCAGCAGCGACGACCGGTCCGGCCGGCCCATGGGCCCGTTCTGGCTCACCAGCCACACGGCCACCAGCGCGACAGCGATGCCAGCGGTGGCCAGCGCGCCCGGGCGCTCACCGTCCACCAGACCCCAGATCACCGGGACGGCGGCGGCGATCACCGCGGACACCGGTGACACGACGGCCATCACGCCGCTGGCCAGCCCTTTGTAGAGCAGGACCACGCCGATGCAACCGCAGATCCCGGCGACGGCGCCGCGCGCCAGATCCGATGGACGAACCGTCTCCGCGCCGACGATCGCTGCCACCACGACCAAACCGCTCAGCCCGATCAGGTGGGCGGTGGCCGTCACCGTCAGCGGCGAGGCACGGCGTGCGGCGAGGCCGCCCGAGAAGTCGCCGACGCCGTACGCGAGCGCGGTGAGCAGCGCGAGGAAGACGGCCATCGGACGATCATGCCCGCCGCTCCTCGACGAGGCGCGATTTTCGGGACACGCTCCCTACCGCTCGGTAACATCCGGCGATGGAGCAGATCCTGGCCGCCATCCAGGCGGGGGCCGGGGGCGAGGAGCTGGGCGCCCTCCCCATCCCGGAGTCCTACCGCGCCGCGTTCGTGCGCCGCGAGGACGCAGACATGTTCGAGGGGTTGGCGTCGGCCGACAAGGACCCGACCAAGAGCCTCCACATCGGGGAGGTGGCCACGCCACCGCTGGCGCCGGACGAGGTGTACCTGGCCGTGATGGCCAGCTCGATCAACTTCAACACCGTCTGGACGAGCATCTTCGAGCCGCTGCCCACGTTCGCCTTCCTGGACCGGCTGGGACGGGAGAGCGAGTGGGGCGCCCGGCACGCCCTGCCGTACCAGGTGGTCGGCTCGGATGCCTCCGGTGTGGTGTTGAAGGTGGGATCGGCGGTGCGGCTCTGGAAGCCCGGCGACCGGGTGACCGTCCACTGCAACTACGTGGACGACCAGGACCCGAGTTCCCACGACGATTCGATGCTGGCGGCCAACGAGCGCATCTGGGGGTTCGAGACCAACTTCGGCGGCCTGGCCGATCTCGCCATCGTCAAGGCCAACCAGCTCATGCCCAAGCCCACCCATCTCACGTGGGAGGAGGCGGCCGTCAACGCGCTGTGCAACTCCACGAGCTACCGCATGCTCGTGTCCCACAACGGCGCGGCGATGAAGCAGGGAGATGTCGTGCTGGTGTGGGGCGCAACCGGGGGCATCGGTGGCTACGCCGTGCAGTACGTGCTGAACGGAGGAGGCATCCCGGTCGGCGTCGTCTCGTCACCGGAGAAGGCGGCGCTGCTGGAGGAGCTCGGCGTGGAGGCGGTCATCGACCGCAAGGCCGAGCAGTACCGCTTCTGGTCGGACCAGCACACCCAGGACGAGAGCGAGTGGCGGCGCTTCGGCAAGCAGATCCGCTCGCTCGCCGGCGAGGACCCGGACATCGTGTTCGAGCATCCGGGACGCCAGACCATGGGGGCGTCGATCTTCGTGTGCAAGCGGGGCGGCACGGTCGTGACGTGTGCGGCCACCAGCGGCTACATGGTCGAGTTCGACAACCGGCACTTCTGGATGAAGCTGAAGCGGCTGATCGCCAGCCACTTCGCCAACTACCAGGAGGCGTGGAACGCCAATCGCCTGATCTCGCTGGGGCACATCCAGCCGCTGCTGTCGGCCGTGCACCCGCTCGAGCAGGTCGGCGACGCGGCCCTGAAGATCCATCGCAACGAGCACGAGGGCAAGATCGGTGTGCTCTGCCTGGCCCCCGAGGAGGGGCTCGGCATCGACGACCCCGAGCGCCGGGACCGCATCGGCGAGGACCGCATCACCCTCTTCCGCCGTCACGGCGGCTTGAAAGGCAGGATGACGCCATGCTGCTGACCGAGATCGACCACGTGGCCATCGCCGTGCGGGACCTCGACGCCGCCGTCGACTACTACCAGCGGGCCTTCGGCGCCACCGTCGACCATCGCGAGGTGGTCGAGAGCGACGGCGTCGAGGAGGTGCTGCTCAAGGTGGCGGACAGCTACATCCAGCTCCTCACGCCGACGCGCGAGGACTCGCCGGTCGCCAAGGCCATCGAGAAGCGGGGCGAGGGGCTGCACCACGTCGGTTACCGGGTCGACGACTGCGGCGAAGCGCTGGCCGCGATGGTCGCGGCAGGCGCCACGCCGATCGACCAGGCCCCCCGCCCGGGGAGCCGGGGGACCACGGTGGCGTTCATCCACCCCAAGGGGAGCTTCGGGACGCTGATCGAGCTCGTCCAGGAGTAGGCGGACCGGTTGCGCGCCGACAGCGCGGCCATCTAGGAAGAGGGCCGGGGACCGCGACCTGGGGAGGTACGCAATGGCGCTGAGCAAGCAGACGATGACCGACGAGCAGCGCAAGTCGGTGGCCATCGAGTACCTACGGGCCTTCGACAACGGCGGCGTGACGTCGACGGGCGAGAGCATCCTCACCCTGTTCGCCGACGACGCGCAGGTGTACTTCCCGAAGTGGGGCCTGGCCAACGGCAAGGACGAGATCGGCCAGCTGTTCGGCGACGTCGGCGGCACGCTGAAGTCGATCACCCACCACTTCTCGCACTTCAACTGGGTGTTCTCCGGGTCGGACGTGGTCGTGTGCGAGGGCACCAGCCACGGCGAGCACAAGGACGGACCGTGGCGGGCGGGCGCGCCGGAGTGGGCCGCGGGCCGCTGGTGCGACGTCTTCGAGATCCGGGACTGGCTGATCCAGCGCTGCTTCATCTACCTCGACCCCGACTACGCCGCGCAGGACACCGCCCGCTACCCCTGGCTGACCAGGGCTAGCCGGCTCCGCGCCGTTCCGATGAAGGTCCACCTCGTCGACGGCACCTACGAGCTCTTCCGCCAGCACTTCGGGCAGGCTGCCCGCCACGAGGACCCCGGCCCCTACGCGGCGACGGCCGGGGTGCTGTCGTCGATCCTCCAGCTCCTGCAGGAGGGCGCCACGCACATCGGCGTGGCGTCCGACCACGTCATCGAGAGCTTCCGCAACGACCTGTGGCCGGGGTACAAGACGAGTGAGGGGATGCCCCCCGAGCTCCTGCACCAGACCCCCGTGCTCGAGGACGCGCTCGTCGCCATGGGCGTGACGACGTGGGCGATGGTCGAGTTGGAGGCGGACGACGCACTGGGTTCGGCCGCGGCGGTGGCCGCCGCCGACGACCGGGTGGAGCAGGTGATCATCTGCACACCGGACAAGGACCTCGGGCAGTGCGTTGTCGGTCAGCGGGTGGTCCAGCTCGACCGGCGCAAGGGCGAGGTGTACGACGCCCAGGGCGTGCAGGCGAAGTTCGGCGTGCCCCCGACGTCGATCCCGGACTACCTGGCCCTCGTGGGTGACTCGGCCGACGGCTTCCCGGGCCTGGCCGGTTGGGGGGCGAAGAGCGCGGCCGCGGTCCTCGCCGTGTACGGCCATCTGGAGGACATCCCGCCGGCCGCGGGGCAGTGGGAGGTCCCAGGGTTGCGCGGGGCGGCCAAGCTGTCGTCCACGCTGCAGAGCCAGCTCGACCTGGCGGTCCTGTTCAGGCGCATCGCCACCATCGAGTGCGATGCCCCCGTCGGCACCGTCGACGACTGGCTCTGGACCGGGCCCACACCTCGCTTCGAGGAGGTGGCGGCGACCATCGGCACCCCGGCGATCGCCGGTCGGGCCCGCCGGCTGGCCTCCGCCCGGGCCAGTCGGGCCTGACGCGCACCACCCGCCGGCTGAGGCGACGGCCAGGCGATCCGCGGCACACGAGCGGCACCGCTGAAGGCTGCTGCCTCCCGGCCCTGACCTGTTTCACGGCACGCCCGTTGCACGGGACCCGACCGTCGCCTCACCCGGCGGGTGAGGAGCACAGGTTACCTCGCCCGGTAGCCTTGCCCGACCCTGGAGGGATGCGAGAGCGGCCGAATCGGCACGCTTGGAAAGCGTGTGTGGGGCAACCCACCGTGGGTTCGAATCCCACTCCCTCCGCCGTGAACGAGGACCCCTTGAACGATGACGGGGCGATGGCGCTGGCGCTGGTGGAGGCCGAGGCCGCGCTGGCCGAGGGCGAGGTCCCGGTCGGGGCCGTGGTGCTCCGAGGCGGCGCCGTCGTCGCCCGCCGCCACAACGAGCGCGAGCAACGCCAGGACCCCACCGCCCACGCCGAGCTCCTCGCGCTCCAGGACGCGGCGGCCGCTCTCGGCACCTGGCGGCTCGTCGACTGCACGATGGTCGTGACGCTCGAGCCGTGCATCATGTGCGCGGGCGCCCTGCTGTCCGCCCGCATCGGCCGGCTCGTCTACGGCGCGGCCGACCTCAAGGGCGGGGCGACCGCCTCGCTCTACAACGTCCTGGCCGACCCTCGGCTCAACCACAACCCGCCCGTCGCCCACGGCCTGCGGGCCGCCGAGAGCAGCGCGCTGCTGACGACCTTCTTCGCCGCCCGCCGGCCGGAACGGGGTGGGGCCGACGGACCGGACCTCTAGAGTTCCCGGCCGGAAGGATGCCAGAGCGGACGAATGGGACGGCCTCGAAAGCCGTTGAGGTCTTCGGGTCTCCGTGGGTTCGAATCCCACTCCTTCCGCCCAACGGCTGACCATCCGTCCGCCGACGGCCTTTTCGCCAGCCGCCCCGCGACGCGACAATCGGGGAGGTGGAACACCAATCGACGAGTGGTAGCGCCCAGATTCGAGATCCTGTCGGAGGAGGAATGTCGGACGCTGCTCGAGGCTCACGACGTCGGTCGGGTGGGCTTCGTCCTCGACGATTTCCCGGTGGTGCTCCCGGTCAACTACGCCGTCGTCGATGACACCATCGTCGTGCGTACGGCGCCCGGTGTGTTGACCGCCGGGGTCGCCGGCCAACGCGTCGCCTTCGAAGTCGACCGCTTCGAGCGCTGGAACCGCAGCGGCTGGAGCGTGCTCGCGCAGGGTCACGGCCGCGACATCACCGAACAAGCCGACGATCGCAGCGAAGAGTCACGCCAGCCGTACATCGACACATGGGCACCGGGCGATCGAGCGGTGTCGCTGACCATCGACATCATCCATCTCTCCGGGCGTCGCATTCGGCGCACGATGGGGACATCGAGCTCGACCTACGAGTAGCACGGCCGCTCTCGACCGCCGGTCGGGCGTCTGAGGGCTCGATGGCGGAGGTATCGCGCCCCCGGCGCGACGTCACACGGACGGCCCAGGCGAGGGCGGGAGGAGGGTGGCCCGGGCCAATGACGTCGCGCTGTGCAGCGCGGTCGCCCGAGTCCTGACCTCCGCCACCTCCGCGTCCGACGGCGGGTATGGCGTCAGCGCGATCGCGTCGAGCGCGCTGTGCAACGAGCGCATCGGTTCGTGCAACGTGACCAGCGCTCGCCTCGATGTCTCATCCGGCGCTGACGCCAGGAGCTGCTCGACGATCGTGATGAGCACCGCGAGACGGCCCGCATCGGCGCCGGCCACCGAGCCCAGGCCGGCGGGTGCCAGCCCGACGAGGTGGGTGCTGATCTCATCGGACTGGGCGAGCACCGCGGCCGTCGGGGCCGGCGAGGGCGACGGCGCGGGCTTCGGCGACCGGCGCAGGAGGGCGATCACGCCGATCACCGCGGCGGCCACGGCGAGCGCGGCCAACAGCCACGGCCACCACGGGGAGCTGCCCTCGTCGCTCGCCGCCGCCGGCGTGGTCACCGGGCCTGGCGCCGGTGCCACCGACTGCTCGACCGTCGGCGCCTCCGTGGGCGCGGCGGGTGCCTCCGTCGGCGCGGCTGGCGCATCGGTCGGATCGGTCGGGGCATCCGAGGCGCGGCGGGCGGACTGTCGCGTCGGGGATCGTTGGCGCCTCGGTCGGTCGCGACAGCGACGACGATGGGCTCACCGACCCTGACCCCGAACCACAGCCCACTGCGAGAAGCACCACCACCGCTGGGCGCAACGACAAATCGAACGCAGTGCGATCGCATGCCGTCATCTTGGCCGCCGGACAAGTCCCGGCTGGCACGACAGGGTCCTCAGGGGAACCGCAGTCAACCGCGCAACAGTGCCCATCATCCGGTGCGCGCCATGACCGCGTACCATCACGACGTTGCTCGTTCCAGCCCCTTCCCGGCGCGTCGTGATCCCATGGCGCTGAGCAGCCCTGCCCCAGCGACCGCCGTCATGGGGCCGGATCGACCTGTCGCGCTTGGAGGTCGAAGCCCGCTCCCTGCGGATCCCGATCACGTCGAGCACGTGACGGCGGCCCGGCAGTAGAGAACGAGCGGGCTCGGCGGCTAACGGCGAATGGAACACGGGCTCGACACCGGCGTCATCGCCGTGGTCGCCGCGAGTGCGCTCCTGTGGAGCCTTGTCTCAGCTCGGCTCGAGCGCTTCGACATCAGCGCGCCGATGGCGTTCGTCGTCCTGGGGCTGGTGTTCACGCACGGGCCGCTCGCGCTCACCGATGTCCACCTCCGTTCCTCGACGGCCCGCAGCCTCGCCGAAATCACGCTGGCCTTGGTGTTGTTCGTCGACGCCTCACGGATCAACGTCCGAGAGCTCAGAGCTGATACCGGCCTGCCCGTCCGCCTCCTCGGCATCGGGCTGCCGCTCACGATCGGTCTCGGCTGCGTCGTGGCCGCCGTTCTCTACCGGGACACCGGGCTCTGGGTGGCTGCCGCAATCGGCGCCGCGGTGGCGCCGACGGATGCCGCGCTCGGCGCCCCGATCGTGCAGGACACGCGGGTGCCCGCCCGAATCCGACGAGTGCTGAACGTGGAAAGCGGTCTCAACGACGGAATCGCCACGCCCTTCGTCGGCATCTTCCTGGCTGGGGCCGCCGCGTCGGAGTCAGTTCACGGGGCCAACGGCGTCGGCGCCGCAGTCGTCGATCTGCTCGGCGGCGCAGGCATCGGGATCGCCATCGGCATCGGTGGCGCCCGGCTCCTACGGGCAGCAGTGGCCCGTGGCCTCAGCGCGCCCGCGTTCCGCGCACTGGCGCCGCTGGCGCTGGCGCTGCTGGCCTACGCCGGCACCGTCCAGGTGGGCGCGAACGGGTTCGTCGCCGCGTTCCTCGCCGGCATGGCCTTCGGCAGCCTGCTTCCTTCCGAGCTCGAACCAACGATCGTGTTCGCGGACGTCGCGGGAGAGGTGCTGTCGCTCCTCATGTGGTTCGTGGTCGGTGCGGCGATGTTGGTGCCCGCCTTCCAGCATGCCCAATGGCAGGACGTCGTGTTCGCCGTGCTGGCGCTCACGGTCATCCGCATGGTTCCGGTCGCGATCGCCTGCTTCGGCTCGGGGCTCGATCGCCGCACCGTGGCGTTCATCGGCTGGTTCGGCCCCCGCGGGCTGGCGTCCGTCATCTTCGCGCTGCTCGCGGTGGACACCCTCGACGTTCGCGACGGCAACAGGGTGCTCACCGCAGTCACCGTCACCGTCGTGCTGAGCGTGCTTGCTCACGGCGTCACCGCGTCACCCCTTGCCGCCCGCTATGGAGCCGCGGTCTCCACCCTTCACTCCCAACGACCGGAGCAGGCGCCTACACCCGACCTGCCCCCCAGGTCCCGAACCGGCAACGGACGCCACGGTCGATGGTCGACACGTCGCCAGCGATGACCGTACGAGGTCGGGGCGATGGGTGACCGGCTGGACGGAGGCCTGTTCTTCGCCACCGCGGACACTTTCGAAGACCGAGTCAGGGAGATCGCCTTGTCGACGCCTGCTATCACGTCGATCGTGCTCGACTGTGTGGCCATGGACTTCATCGACTCGCAGGGATCGGCGAAGATCAACGAGATCCTCGAGTTCACCCAGCAAGCCGAGTGACGCTGCGCCTCGCCCGGGTGAAGCCGTCCGTCGCGGAAGTGCTCGCGCGTGAAGGCGTCCTCGACCGTCTCGGTGAGCACGGGACCTACCTCAGCATCGCGCAAGCGGTCGAAGCCCACCTGGGCACACCAGCGGCGCAACCACTCGAAGAGGAAAGGGAGGGGCAGTGATGCGCCACCTCAGCACCCGGGCGCGACGCTCGCACGCGCGCCCGTTGGCCTCGTGCACCGCCGCGACAATCGCCGTCGCCGTGCTGGCGGCGGCGTGCAGCAGCTCGGACAGCACGAGCGACTCCACGACTGCCACCACCCAGGAACCCGTGGCGGCGGCCGAGGCGCGGGTGGCCGCCGCGCAGACGGATCTCGAGACGGCCAACGAGGCGCTCACCGCAGCGGGCCAGCAGTTCTGCAGCGAGGCCACGACCTACGTCACCGCGCTCGATCGCTACGGGAAGCTCTTCACCGACGACAAGGCCACCGTCGGCGATGTGAGGACCGGTGGGGCCGATTTGGAGGCACCGCGGGAGTCGGTCTCCACCGCGGCGGATGCCGTCACCACGGCGCAGGACGACGTGGTGAGCGCCGAGCAGGAGTTGGCCGCGGCGCAGGCCGCGTTGGCCGACGCCATGTCCGTCGCCTCCAGCGTGCCGACGAGCGCGACGACGGCTCCGCCACCGACCACCACGACGCTGGTTCCGGCGGCCACGATCACCCGGGTGGAGCAGGCCGAGTCTGATCTCGCCACGACCGCGTCGGGCATCACGGACGCCACTCCGCTGACCCAGGCCACGGCTGCGTACAACTCCGCGGCGTTCGCCCTCGAGATCGCCTGGCTGAAGCTGCTCTCCGATGCGGGCTGCCTCACTGATGACCAGCAAGCCCAAGCGGTGGCGCAGGTGACCGAGTACACGGCCGCGTTGCAGACCGACCTGGCGCAAGCGGGGTACTACACGGGCCCCGTGGATGGCATCTACGGCCCGCTGACCGTGGACGCGGTCACTCAGCTGCAGAACGACAGCGGTCTGCCGACCACCGGACTGGTGGACCAGGCCACCGCGCTCGCGCTCGACGAGAAGCTGGCGGCGATCAGTGCCGAGGCAGCAACGCAGGCACTGACGAAGACCTCGGCGCTGCAGACGGTGCTCACGCTGACCGGCTACTGGACAGGACCCGTTGACGGGAAGTGGACGCCCGAGCTCACCGACGCGCTCGAGCAGTTCCAGACCGCGCTCGGGGTGCCGCCCTCCGGGAGTGTCGACGCGGCGACCTTGGCCGCCTTCGAACAGGCTCTCGCCGAGCTCCAGGGCGCGGCGACCACCACCACGACCGCGGCCCCGCCCGCGCCAACGGCACCGACCGACACGACCGACACCTCCGCGGCCGGCACCACCTGAAGTGCCCGACCCGGCAGCGAGCGCGGAGTCACGTCTGGCCGGTCGCCGACAGGGTGAGCCGTCGATCGATCTCCTGGCCCATGATCTGGCAGTCGGTCGCGGGGTGGTCGTACCGGCACAGCAGGGCGCCGTCCAGGTAGTCCCGCGCCCGGTGGAGCCGCTCGATCTCGGCATCGAGCGCGGCGAGGCGCTGGCGGGCGATGGCCTTCCACTCGGTGACGCTCGCCGCGTCGAGCACGCCGGCGATGTCGTCGAGCGAGAGGCCGGCGTCCTGGAGCATGCCGATGAACACCAGCCGGCGCAGGGTCTCCGGCCGGTAGCGCCGTTGCCCTGAACGGCGGGCGTCGGCGGTGAGCAGGCCACGACGTTCGTAGAACCGCACCGTCGAGGTGGCCACGCCGGCTCGCCGCGCCACCTCGCCGATCGTGAGCAGATCGTCCACCTGCCCACTTGACTTGAAGTCGGGTTCAACTGTCAAGGTCGCAGCATGACGACAATCGCTCCCACCGGACAGACCGGCCTCGCGCCGAACCACCACGCCGACTATCCCGCCTTCGCCGGCGTCGGCGGCCTGATCGCCGCGCTCACCTTCGCGATCGGACGCAGCGCTGTCGCCGACCTCGCCATCCGGCTCGCCGAGGTCGCACCCGACGACGACGTCCTCGATGTCGGCTGTGGGCCAGGTGTCGCGGTCCGCCGGACCACGGCCTGCGGGGCCTCGTCCGTGGTCGGCGTCGACCCCGCTCCGGTGATGCTGCGCGTCGCCCGCGCCCTCGGCGCGCTGCACCGCCGTGCCCCGACCGGGCGCTACATGGAAGGTACGGCCGAGGCGCTTCCCCTCCCCGACGGCTCCGTGTCCGTCCTGTGGTCGTTGTCGACGGTGCACCACTGGCGTGACCTCACCGCCGGACTCGAGGAGGCACGCCGGGTGCTTCGACCGTCGGGCCGGCTCGTCGCCATCGAGCGCCGCGTGGCGCCCGGGGCCTCAGGCCACGGAACGCACGGCTGGACGGAGGACCAGGCTCGAGGCTTCGCGGACCAGTGCCTGGCCGCCGGCTTCACCGATGTCGACGTCGGTCACCACAACGTGCGCAGCAAGCCGTTCTTCACCGTGCTGGCCAGAAGGCCCTGAGGCCGGCTGCTGAACGGCCTCGCCCGCTCGTTCCGGCGACGTGGCAGCCTGAGCCTGATGACGGCGACGGAACGAGGGCCGAGCTGGCTGGTGCGGGCCGCCGTGCTGGGTCTGGTCGCCGGGTTCCTGGGTGGGCTGTTCGGCGTGGGCGGGGGCATCCTCATCGTCCCCGCGCTCGTCCTGGTCATGCACATGGACCAGCGCCTGGCGCACGGCACGTCGCTGGCCGCCGTCCTCCCCATCGCCGTGGCCAGCCTGATCGGCTACACGCTGGAGGGCAAGGTCGACTGGCCGGTCGGCGTGCTGCTGGCCATCGGTGCGGTCGGCGGAGCGGTGATCGGTACGCACATCCTCCACGTCCTGCCCCAGCGCGTCCTCGGCTACGTGTTCGCTGGGTTCCTGCTCCTCACCGCCGTGCGCTTGGTCGCCGACCACTCCAGTGCCCTCGGGCGCTCGGACCTCACCGTCGGCCGGGGGGCCCTCCTGGTCCTGATCGGGGTGATCACGGGCATCCTCGCCGGCCTGTTGGGCGTCGGCGGCGGGATCGTCATGGTGCCGGCGATGATCGTGCTGTTCGGCATCCCTGCCGTCGTCGCCAAAGGCACCTCGCTGGCGGTCATCGTGCCCACCGCCGTCATGGGCACCTGGCGCAACCGCACGAAGCACAACACCGACCTGCGGGTGGCGGCGGTGGTGGGGATGGCCGGCATCGCGTCCGTGTTCGCGGCCTCGCAGGTGTCCGTCGGGCTGTCCGAGGCGACATCCAACGTGCTCTTCGCCCTCCTGCTCGCGGCCGTGGCCGTGCGGATGCTGTTCCAGCTCCGCTCCACGCGACGGCCAAGGCCGGCCACGGACCCGGCCGACGCCGCCGAGGCTGCTGCGGGCTGACCGACGACCGGGACGGGCAAGCCCGGCGGGAGACCTCGGCGGTCGGCGTCGCTCCCCGACGGAGCTCAGCCGGGCGCGGCCTCGTCGAAGGACCAGTCCGGGCGCTTCCGGGCATGCCGCTCGTCGTAGACGACGACACCGTCGTCCGTGATGTCCTTCACCAGCGGGACGAGCACGGGCCGTAGTGGCGGAGCGGTGCCCTCGAGGTGCGCGGCCACATCCTCGGGGAAGCGGCGCAGGATGCTCGACACGACGATCTGCTCCTGCGAGCCGAGGTAGCACCGGTTGGCGTCGGTGACCCGCCGGAGCCAGGCCTGGACCTCGCCGAGGTCGGAGTCACTGCCACCGCCGAGCTCGATCGTCAGCAGCCGTTCGGTGATCTGCATGCAGCCCTCCTTGCACGGCGGGCACTGGCCGCAGGACTCGACGGCGAGGAACCGCGACAGCTCGCGGGCGACGCTCAACATGTCGGTGCGGTCGTCGTAGAGCACGAAGCCGGCGGCACCGAGGCCCGAGCCCCGCGCCGCCAGGTCCTCGTAGGTCAGGGGGACGTCGAAGTCCTCGGCCGCCAGCACGGCGTTGGAGACGCCGGACAGCGCGGCACGCCAGTGCCGGCCCGGCGGAGGACCGCCGGCCAGCGCGAGCAGCTCGGCGAGGGGCGTACCCAGCTCGACCTCGAACACTCCCGGCCGGACGACGTCACCCACCACCGTGGCGAGGATGGTGCCGGGCGACTGCGCGGTGCCCATCGTCCTGAACCAGTCGGCCCCGCGAGCCAGCACGTGCGCCGCGGTGGCCATCGTCTCCACATTGCTGACCACCGTCGGGTTGCTGTCGCCCCGGCCGGTGACGGCCTCGCCCTCCCATCCGCCGGCCGGCGCGGTGGCGAACAGCCCGTGCTGCCACGGTGGGAGGAGGCGCGGGAGCGGATCCCGTCCCTCGATGACCTCGAGCAGCGCCTTCTCCTCACCGAACAGGTACTCGTCCGGACCTTCGACGATGACCACCTCGAGGTCGGCGAGGAGCCCCGACTCGCCCAGCTCCACGGCCGCCCGGCGCAGCGCGTCGATCTCGGTGACGAAGGACCGCTTCGTGGCGACGAACACCTCGGCGGCGCCGACCACCAGCGCCGCGATGGCTGCGCCCTCGATGACGCGGTACGGGTCCCGCCGCATGAGCATCCGGTCCTTGAAGGTCGCCGGCTCGCCCTCCGCCCCGTTGGCCACCACGTAGTGGCGACCGCCTCCAGCCGTCCGCACCGATGCCCACTTGACACCGGTCGGGAAGCCCGCCCCACCGCGCCCGCGCAGGCCGGACGCGGTGATCTCGTCGACGATCGCCTCCGGCCCGAGCCGGCGGGCGGCGGCGATCCCCAGCCCTCCACCGCCGGCGAGATAGGCGTCGACGCTGCTGATGGCCTCGTCTGGCAGCAGGTAGCGGGCTCCGGTCATGGGGACCATGCTGTCCCACCGCTCGGTGACGCGGTGACACGAGCGGCCGGTTGAACGGGTTCTGACGCGGGTGCGCTGCGCCATGCGCACGACGCACGTCAGTCGAGTCACGCCATGACGTCGGCGGACTCCGTCCGAGCGATCTCGGTCGAGGAGGCGCAAGCCTTGGTAGCCGAGGGAGCGCAGCTCGTGGACGTGCTGCCCCACGAGACGTACCTCCAGGAGCACCTGCCCGGCGCGCTGAACCTGCCGCTGGCCGAGATCGATACCGCGCCGGAGCGCCTGGCGATCCCCATCGGCCCGTGGTCGTCTACTGCTACGACCACCAATCGAGACCTCAGCCCTCGGGCCGTCGTCGCCACCAGCCTCCGTCCAGGTGGCGTTGCGGTTCCCTGGCTGATCTCGTCGCCGGCAAGGCCGTCGTGGACCCTCGCCGAGACGTGATCAAGGGTTGGCCGTCGCCTCGTTCGGGTACGAAGGGACCTGTCACAGAACAAAGGAGGGGCCAATCCCCATGAACGCCACCGTGCTGTGGGTGATCGCCGCGATCCTCGTGATCGTCGGCATCGTGCAGCTGATCCAGGGGCAGATCCTGTTCGGGATCGTGCTCATCGTCCTCGGCTGCCTGGTCGGCCCCGGGGGGGTCAGCCTCTTCCGGACACGTCGCACCTGATCTGCGACCCATCTGACCGCCCCACTTTGATCGAGGCGGGACGCTCCGCGGCGGCTGTCAGTAGAGCGTGGGGATCAGGAGCGGGCCGAGATCCGGTTCGACGTAGCCACGCGCGCTCTGCCGCCGGGGGAACGTCATCTTCTTGGGCTCCAGCGGCTCGTACGGGATCTGGCCCAGGAGGTGGGTGATGATGTTGAGCCGGCCGCGGCGCTTGTCGTCCGTGTGCGCGATGTGCCACGGCGCCCATCCCGAGCTCGTGGCCGCCAACATGTCGTCGCGCGGCACGCGCGTAGTCGTACCAGCGGCTGTACGACTTCAGATCCATCGGTGACAGCTTCCAGACCTTGCGCGGGTCGTGGACCCGGCTCTGCAGGCGCCTGGTCTGCTCCTTCTCTCCCACTTCGAGCCAGTACTTCACGAGCACGATGCCCGCTTCGACCATCGCCTTCTCGAACGCCGGGGTGACGTCGAGGAACCGAGCGACCTGGTCCTCGGAGCAGAAGCCCATGACCCGCTCCACGCCGGCCCGGTTGTACCAACTGCGGTCGAAGATCACTACCTCACCGCCGGCAGGGAAGTGGGGGACGTAGCGCTGGAGGTACATCTGGGACTTCTCCCGCTCGGTCGGCGTCGGCAGCGCCACCACGCGGAACACGCGGGGGCTGACCCGCTCGGTGATGGCCTTGATGGTCCCGCCCTTGCCGGCCGTGTCCCGCCCTTCGAACACCACGCAGACCTTCGTGCCCGAGGCCTTGACCCACTCCTGCATCGCCACCAGCTCGCCGTGGAGCCGGCGCAGCTCGCTCTCGTACTCCTTGCGCCGCATCTTCCCGGGCGGCTCCGACCCGTCCGTTGTCCCTGGCCTCGGCCGCGGCCTCGGCGGCGTGGGCCTTGTCGTGGTGCTTCTTCTTGTGCTTCTTGGCCATGCTTCGCTCCTTCGTCAGAGGGGATCATCCCCCGCGGAGGCCGACTCACCGTCGGCCTGTTCGGCCTCGATCGCCGCCATCGCCTCGTCGATGGAGCTGTAGAAGTGCTCGCGGTCGAGGGTGCCCAACAGCCCATAGCGGGAGAGCAAGACGTGGAGCCGGCTCCGCAACTCGACGAAGGCGAGGTGGATCCCGACCTCGTTCAGTTCGAGGTCGAGTCGTTCGAGCATCTCGGCGGCGGTGACGTCGATGTCGGTCATCGCCTCGCACTGGAGCACGACCCAGCGGGGCTGGTACTCGCGGATGTGGCGGCGGAGCTGCTGGCGGAACATGCCGGAGTTGGCGAAGAACAGCGGGGCCTCCCACCGGAACACGATGGTGCCCGAGGGCTGCTCGGCGTCAGCGTTCCGGTCGCGCATGCTGTGCCACCCGTCGTCGAAACGGCCGAGGAGCTCACCTTGAGGCCACCAGCTGCGCTGGAAGAACAGCCCGACCGAGAGCAGGATCGCGGCGACGATGCCCTCGAGGACCCCGAAGAAGATGACGCCGCCGGTCGCCACCAGCGACAGCGCGAGGGCGGACTTGCGGACGTGCCAGAAGCGACGGAGTGCTTTCAGGTCGGCCAGCGAGAGCGCGGCCGTGATGACGACGGCGGCCAGCGTCGCCTGCGGGAGGTCGGCGAGCAGGGACGGGAAGGCGATGAGCAGCAGTGCCACGATCCCGGCGCCGACCAGGCCCGTCACCTGGCTCTTGGCGCCCGATTGGTCGGCCACGGCCGTCCGCGAACCGCTCGTCGAGACAGCGAAGCCCTGGAAGACGCCGGCGGCCAGGTTCGCGGCGCCGATGCCGACCATCTCCTGGTTGGGATCGACCTCATCCCCTCGGCGCGCCGCGAAGCTGGACGAGGTGGCGATGGTGTCGGTGAGCGACACGAGCGTGATGCCGACGGCGGCGAAGAGCAGCGGGGCGAGATCCGAGAAGTCGGTCCAGGGCAACGCAGGCCGCGGGAGGCCCTCGGGGAGAGCGCCCACGGTCGGGATGTCGAGGCCGAACACACCCGTGACGACCGTGGCCCCGATCACGGCCACGAGGACGGCGGGGATCCTCTTGAGGACGTGGGGCAGGAGGAGGAGCACGGCGAGGGTGCCGAGGCCGACGGCCAGCGCGGTCGAGTTCCGCTCGTCGAAGCCGCTCACGAACGTCCGCAACTCGTCGATGAAGTCGTCCGCGTCGGTCGAGAAGCCGCAGAGCTTGGGGAGCTGGCCGACGATGATCGTCACGGCCAGGCCGTTCATGTACCCGACCTGCACCTCCTTCGAGAGGAGATCGGCCACGAAGCCGAGCTTGGCGATGCCGAGGAGGATCTCGATGAGCCCGACGATGAGCGCCAACATGCCCGCCAGTGCGATCGCCTGCGCAGGGTCGTCGGCGACCGCCAACGGCACGATCGCCGCGAAGATGAGCGGCGAGACGGACGAGTCCGGCCCGAGCACGAGGACGCGCGACGGCCCGAAGAGCGCGTACCCGATCAGGCAGAAGATGGTCGTGTACAGGCCGGTCACCGCAGGAACACCGGCCAGCTCGGCGTACGCCATGCCCTGGGGCACCAGGATGGCGGCGAGGACGACACCGGCCACGAGATCGAAGCGGAGCCAGCGGCGCTGGTAGTGGCGCACCGCGGCGACGCCAGGCACGAAGCGTTCGATCACACCCGGCTCCGGGCCGTTCCCTCCCCCGTTCACCGCTGCATCTTGATCCAACTGGGACCGGCTCGGGAGCATCCGGGCAGAATGGAGGTCCATGATCGACCACCCACGAGGGGTCGACTACTCACCCCTCGACGACGACGTCCTCACCGATCCGATCCCGGCCTACGAACGGTTGCGGGCCGAGTGCCCCGTGCACCGGACCGACACGCCGGGTCGCGCCCTCTACTCGATCAGCAGGGCCGAGCACGTGCACGGCGTGCTCATGGATCCCGGGACGTGGTCCAACCAGCGGGGCCCGGGCATCGCCGACAGCGCGTCCGGCGCGGGCGACATGCAGCACGACGACCCGCCCGAGCACACGCGCCGTCGCGGCTTCGCCCGCGACTGGTTCAACCCCAGCGCGGTTGCCCGCCTCGAGGACTCGATCCGTTCGGTGGTCGTCGGTCTCATCGAGCAGGTGCGACCCGCCGGCCACGCCGAGCTGTACCGCAACATCGCCCTCCCGCTGCCGGTGACCAGCTTCTGCGCGCTGATGGGCATCGACATCGCCGACCGGGACCGGTTCGTCTTCTGGGCCGACGAGCTGGTCGTCGCCATGGCCTACCCGGAACGGGGGCGCGAGGCGCGCCAGGAGCTCAGTGCCTTCACGACCGCCGAGGTCGAGCGCCGCCGTGACCTGGCCGACGCCGGACGCCGCGAGGACCTCCCCGAGGGCCTTCTCACCCATCTGGCCGTCGACGCCTACTCGGACGACGGTGAGCGCATGCCGTTGCGCGAGCTCGTCAACATGGTGAACCAGCTCCTCATCGCCGGGCACGAGACCACCACGTCACTCATCACGAACTGCGTGTGGCGACTGCTCGAGGATCGTCCGGCCCGCTGGTGCCGACTCCTGGCCGAGCCGGACCTCGTCGTCAACGCGGTCGAGGAGAGCCTCCGCTTCGATGCGCCCGTGCTCGGGCTGTGTCGCACCAGTGACCTCGACACGGCGATCGACGGTGTGGACATCCCCGCCGGGTCGAAGCTCATGGTCCTCTACGCGTCGGCCAACCGCGATCCCAGCCGGTTCCCCGACCGGCCGGACGAGTTCGTGCTCGACCGTCCTGTGCTCGAGACCCGGCGGCACTACTCGTTCAGCTGGGGCATCCACCACTGCCTCGGCGCGCACCTGGCCCGCCTCACCGCGCGGGTGGCCATCGAGGAGCTGCTGGCCCGGCTCCCGACGCTGCGGCTCGACGGAGAGACCGAACGGGTCGCCTCGCCGTTCCTGTGGGGCCGGCACGCCGTCCCGGTCGCCTGGTCGCTCGACGACCCAGCCTGAGCCGCCACGCGGTGGACGGGCTCAGGCGGTGACGTCGCGGCGGGCCACGAGCGTCAACGCAACGACCGCGGCCCCACCGACGTAGACCAGCGCGGTCACGAGAGCCCGGCCCATCGTGAGCTCGACCGTGCCGCCCCGGATGAGCGACGCCAGCACCTGGCCCGGGAACAGCCGGTACCCGGTGTCCCACGAGTCGACCACGATGTTCTCGAACGGACCGGCCCAGGCGAAGCCGACGCCGAGCGCCAGCGGCGCCGAGCGGAAGATGACGGCCAGGGTGGTGCCGAACACCGCCCACCCGATGACACCGGCCAGCACGGTCAGGTAGTTCCCCACCGCCGAGCTGAGCCCGGACAAGGTGAACCACTCGGACGTGGCCACACCGTTGGCCGGCGCCACCAGCCACGACGCCACGAAGGTGAGCACCTCGGCCAGGGCGACGGTGCCCGCGGCCAGCACCAGGACGGCCCCGACCGTTCCGGCCAGCACCCGGCGGCGATGCGGATCGCGGCAGCAGGAGCGCGCGCCACGTCCCGCCCGAGAACTCCGTGGCGATCAGCGCGATGAACGTGACGAACACGAGGAAGCCGGTGAACGAGGCGCCGATGGCGAACGCCTCGGTGCCTCCCGAGGCCTTCTCCAGCGCCGAGATGCTGATGCTCCCCCGACCGGCGGCGCCGCCGACGGCGGGCTCCGAGCTCGCCGTCCCGAACACCGTCAGGCTGGTGAGGACGGCGAAGAGCAGCATGGCCGCCACCAGGACGGCGACGGTCCGGCCGCGGACGAGACGGACGAGCTGCGCTCGGACGATCCTGGTCATCGGACTCCCACCTCCACCATCGACAGGTAGCGCTCCTCGAGCGTGGCCCGAACGGGCGACAGCTCGACGAGGACGATGCCCGCCTCGAACGCCAGCCGGTTGACGGCCGCGGCCGGCGCGGGCTGGTCCCGCCGGTCGGCGCGCACGACGATCCGGCCGTCCTCGTGACCGACCTCGAAGTCATGGTCCCGGAGGAGCGCGACGAGGCGGGCCTCGTCGGCACGCCGCTCGGGGATCACCGCCAGTCGGCCGCCCCGATCGTCGAGCAGATCACCCGTCGGACCCTCGTACAGCGCCCGGCCCCCCTCGATGAGCACCACCCAGTCGCAGACCTGCTCGAGCTCGCTGAGATCGTGCGAGGACACGAGCACCGTCCGCCCGCCTCCGGCCAGGCGCCCGATCAGCCCTCGCATCTCCTGCACGCCGTGCGGATCGAGGCCGTTGGCCGGTTCGTCGAGGATGAGCAGCTCAGGGTCGCCGAGCAGCGCGGCGGCGATGCCGAGGCGCTGCTTCATGCCGAGCGAGTAGCTCCGGTACCGGTCCTCCTCGCGGCCGGCCAGGTCGACCTGCTCCAGCAGGTGCGGGATCTGTCCTCGGTCATGGCCGCCGGCGATGGCCAGCACCTCGAGGTTCCGCCGGCCGCTGATCGACGGATAGAAGGCCGGGCCCTCGATGAGCGCACCGACGTCGCGCAGGAAGGCGGCGGGCCGGTCGATCGGGCGGCCGAGCACGGTCCCCGCCCCCTCCGACGGCCGGACGAGGCCGAGCAGCATCGCCATCGTTGTCGTCTTCCCGGCGCCGTTGGGCCCGATGAAGCCGGCGACCACGCCGCGCGGGAGATCGAGAGAGAGGTGGTCCACCACGGTGCGGTGGCCGTAGCGCTTCGTGAGCCCGGACACCGTGACGGCACTGGTGACTGCATTGGTCATGGCTCCAGGATCGCCACGGGGGCCGGCGGCGTCGTCCGACCTGGGGAGGCTGTGGGGCTACGCCCGATGCGGTAGCGGTCGGCCCGTCAGTGCTGCCAGCCCGGCCGCACCAGACCGGTCTCGTAGGCGAACACCACGAGCTGCGCCCGGTCCCTGGCCCCGACCTTGACCATGGCCCGGCTCACGTGGGTCTTGGCGGTCGCCGCGCTCATCACGAGCCGCGCCGCGATCTCCTCGTTCGACAGGCCCTCCGCCACCAGACCCACGACCTCTCGCTCGCGGTCGGTCAGGCGATCGAGATCCGGCAGGCCGCTGGGATCCTTGGCCCGCTGGGCGAACTCCTCGATGAGGCGCCGGGTGATGCCAGGCGACAGGAGCGCGTCACCGGCGACCACGGCGCGGACCGCTCGCAGCAACTCGGCCG
Organism: uncultured Acidimicrobiales bacterium; assembly: GCA_963813375.1. GTDB lineage: Bacteria > Actinomycetota > Acidimicrobiia > Acidimicrobiales > Ilumatobacteraceae > DASTFY01. The sequence goes on from CAWEYT010000008.1 coordinate 322,665, forward strand.
GCTCGGTGTCCTTCACGAGGAACCCGTTGGCACCCGACCGGATCGCCTCGAACACGTACTCGTCGAGATCGAAGGTCGTGAGGATGACGACCCTGACCGCTTCCAGGCGGGCGTCGCCCACGATGTGCCTCGTCGCCGTCAGCCCGTCGGCACCAGGCATGCGGATGTCCATCAGCACGACGTTCGGCTGGTGCTCCAGGGCCAGGCGGTAGGCCTCGTCCCCGTCGGCGGCCTCCGCGACGACCACGATGTCGTCCTGCGCGTCGAGGAGGGCACGGAATCCAGCCCGCACCAGCGCCTGGTCATCGGCGATGACCACCGAGATCACGACCAGAGCCCGTCCCTGCGGAGGGGCAGGACGGCGACGACCCGGAACCCGCCACCGGCGCGAGGTCCGGCCTCCAGCGTGCCTCCCAGGGCCTCCGCCCGCTGGCGCATGCCGGTGATGCCCATGCCGGCACCGCCCGAGGCGTTCGCGGCGGCACCGGTGCCGTCGTCGGCGACCTCGACGGTCAGCGCATCGCTGCTCGTCGCGTAGTCGAACCGTCGCCTGCGTCGCCCGCGCGTGGCGCGACACGTTGGTCAGGGATTCCTGCACGATCCGGAACGCGGCCAGCTGGACCTCGGCCGGGAGGCCGGCCGGCAGAGACTCCCGCTCCAGCTCGACGTCGAGCCCAGCGGCCCGGACGGCTCCGACGAGCGCGTCGAGGTCCGCCAGCGTGGGCGCGGGCGCACGGGGCGCCTCCGCGCCCTCCCCGCGGCGCAGGACGTCGAGCGCGGCCCGCAGCTCCTGCAGGGCGTCCCGGCTCGTCTCCTTGATGGTGGCCAGGGCGGGGCGAGCCTGCTCCGGGTGCTCGTCGAGGAGGTGCAGAGCCACCCCGGCCTGCACGTTGATGAGGGAGATGTCGTGGGCCAGCACGTCGTGGAGCTCCTGGGCCAGCGCCAGCCGCTGCGCGTTCCTTCGGCGCTCCTCGTCCTCCTCCTGCGTCCGGGCCCGCTCGGCGGCGTTCGCGCCGGCTGTTGCGGATCAACTCCGAGATGGCCAGCACCCCGACCAGCCAACCGGCCACGAGGGCCAGGTGCAGCGGGCCCTGGTCAGGGTCGGCGCGGGGATCGAGCCAGGACGCGATGGCGAAGCCGACGTAGCCGGCCGCGGCCAGCAGCCAGGTGGCGCGCCGCTGGCCGGCCTGGACGGCCGAGTACAGGGCGACGACGACGCTCAGGAAGATCGGCCCGTACGGGTAGCCCAGCCCGATGTAGACGTCGACCGAGGCCAGGCTCACCGCCACGGCGACCAGCGGCCAGCGATCGCGCCAGGCCAACGCCAGCGGACCGGCGAGAACGAGCACCACCGCCAGCGCGTCGATGGAGCGGCGCTCCGGCTGGTTCCCGGCCGCGCCGAACGAGCCCACGAGCTGGAACAGCCCGATCCCGAGCGCGCTGACCCACGTCCACGAGCTCGGCGGCCGCACCACAGCGCCACGCTAGGACCGCCGTCCCGCCCGGGCATCCGCCCGCGGGCGTAGCCGTGCCTGCTCCGCCGGTGGTACGGAGCCGGTGGAAAGATCATCGACCGTGCCCAGCCGAACGGGACCCGATCCAGGGGCCGACGACCCACCGAGCGACGACGTCGCCGCCTACCTCCGCCGGCTGGGCCTGGAGCGCGAGCCTCCGACGGCCGCCGCCCTGCGCCGCATCCACCACGCCCAGGTCGAGACCGTGCCCTACGAAACGGCATGGATCCACCAGGGTCGAGCGCTGGTAGCATCGACCCGAAGGAGGCCATGCGCCGCGTGGCCCACGACCAGCGCGGCGGCTACTGCTTCCACCTCAACGGCGCGCTGGCCGAGCTCCTCGAGCGCACTCGGCTACCGGGTGACGCGCCACGTCGGTGGCGTCCACGGGCCGGACGGACCCGATGCCGCCGCGCTCACGAACCACCTGGTGCTGGTGGTCCACGACCTACCGACCAGCGCGAACCCGTCCGGCCGGTGGTATGTCGACGCCGGGCTGGGTGACGGGCTCCACGAACCGCTGCCCCTCGTGCCCGGCACGTACCAGCAGGGCCCGTTCCGCTTCGTGCTGGCGGAGACCGACGACGGCGTGGGCGACTGGCACCTCACCCACGATCCCGCCGGCTCGTTCGCGGGCATGAGCTTCCGCTCCGCTCCCGTGGGGACGGACGCGTTCGTCGAGCGCCACGAGTGGCTGTCCACCTCGCCCGACTCGGGGTTCGTCCGGGTGCTGACCGCGCAGAGGCGTTGGGCGGACGGCGTCGACATCCTGCGCGGGTGCGTGCTGACCCGCCGCCGCGGCGACGAGCTCACCACCGAGACGATCACCGACCAGGACGCCTGGTTCGAGGCGTTGGGCGGGCGTGTGCGGTCTCCCGCTGCGGCTGACGGACGTTGCCCGGGACGACCTGTGGGCATCGGTGCTCGCCGGCCACCAGCGTTGGCTCGAGTCCCAGGAGCACTGAGCCCCCACGCAGACCGGTGACCGCCCGCCGACCTCCACGCGCCGTCCCAACCGTCATGGCCGCTCTCGTGGCGACAATCGCCGCATGCTGGGCCATGAACGCTCGGGCGGCCGGGGGCGGTGCGCGCGGGACGCGAGCCGGTGCCCGATGAGTCGCGCCGATGCCCGGCGTCGAAGGCTCATGGCCCTCGATCGCTCCTTCGTGCGGGTTGCGATGCTCCACGACGGCGTCGAGGAGGCGCGCTGGTGGCTGTGCGTGCGCCCCCACGGGGAGTTGGGCGCGGCCGAAGCGCTCGCCCGGGTCTTCCTGACCGCCCAGCGACGGGGGTCGACGATCACGATCGACGGGATCGATCCCGCCCTCCGCCAGGTGCTCGGGCTGCTCGGCCTGGTGGTGGCCGTGCGGGACGGGCGCCTAGTCGTCGAGGTGTGCCGGGAGGCCGAAGACCGGGAAGAGTGCCGGGTCGAGGAAGTTGTGGTGGCCGACGATCCGGTCCCCTGAGACCTCGATCAGCTGGATGGCGAACGGCGTGTGGCCACCGTCCGGGTCGGCCTTGTACGAACCGAACCCGGCCACGCCGTTGGCCTGGACCGGGAGAAGCCGGGAACCCTCGCAGGCGGACTCCCGGACCGAGGAAGAACTTGGCCATGTCCGCCGGACCCTGGAGCCAGAAGTCGTACGGCGGCATGGACATGACGGCATCGTCGTGGAGCAGCGTCACGAGCGCCTCGATGTCGTAGCGCTCGAAGGCGTCCATGTAACGGGCCAGGAGCTCCTGCTGCCCGGCGTCGACCGGCACCTCGCCACCCTCGACATCCAGGCGTCGCCAAGCGTGGCCCGGGCCCGCTGGAGGGCGCTGTTGACGGAGGCGACACTCGTCTCCAGGAGCTCGGCGACGTCCGCCGCAGGCCAGCGCAGCACCTCCCGCAGCACGAGCACCGCCCGTTGGCGGGGCGGGAGGTGCTGCAGGGCGGTCACGAAGGCCAGGCGGACACTGTCGCGGGTGGCCGCCTGCTCGGCCGGGTCGTCCTCGGGCGACACGACGAGCGCATCGGGGATCGGTTGGATCCAGGCGTGCTCCGGCCTCGTCACGCCGCGGAAGGACTCCACCGTGTGGGCGGGACCGAGGTCCATGGGCCGGGCACGGCGCTGGCGGCCCCGCAGCATGTCCAGGCAGACATTGGTGGCGATCCGGTAGAGCCAGGAGCGCAGCGCCGAGCGACCCTCGAAGCCCTCGATGCCCTTCCAGGCGCGGATCATCGTCTCCTGCACGGCATCGTCCGCTTCGAAGGCCGAGCCCAGCATGCGGTAGCAGTACCCGGTGAGGGCCCGGCGCTGGGCCTCCAGCTCGTCCAGAACAGTCCTACGGTCGACATCGACTCGCGTCGTCATGGGGTCCGATGCTACGAGGCTCACTCCGGATCCTCCTCCTCCCGGCACCGCGCGGCTCCGGCGGGCATGCATGAGGACGATCGATACCCGCCGGACTCATCGCTCAATCCGGGAGCACCGGCATGGCCGGGCCGAGCTCCCGGCCGAGGCCGGCAGCGCGCACGACCGCCCTCGAGCCGAACCGCTCCCGCAGATCGTCCAAGGCGGCGTCCAGGCCGGCGAGGGCGTGGCGATCGAACGGCAGGGTGAGCTGGATGGCGTCGGCATCGTCGAGGTTGGAGAGCGCGACACCGATGAGCGTCAGCCCCCGCTCGCGGATCAAGGGCATGGCCGTCGCCAGCAGGCCCCGGGCGGTCACGCGGATCGTCTGGGTGTGCGAGGTCGGCCTGGAGAGGGTGTGCGAGCGGGTGGCGCGGGCGAAGTCGTCGAAGCGGAGCCGCAGCACGATCGTGCGGGCCAGCCGCTCGCCCTTGCGCAGGCGTCCGGTGACCCGGTCGCAGAGGGCGTCGAGGATGGCGCCCAGCTCGGACTCGGGCCGGGCCCGGCGCCCCAACGCCCGCTGCGAGCCCATGGACCTCCGCCTCCGGCCGGTCTGGACCGGGCGGGGGTCGCGGTGATGGGCGAGGGCATGGAGGTGGCGGCCGGCGGCGGGACCGAGGATCGAGACCAGGGCCGCCTCGGGCAGGCCGGCCACCTCGCCGATCGTGCCGATGCCGCGGTCGTGCAGCTTGCCGGCCGTGATCGGGCCCACCCCCCAGAGGCGCTCCACCGGGAGCGGGTGGAGGAAGGCCAGCTCCTCGCCCGCCGGGACATGGAGCAGCCCGTCCGGCTTGGCCACCGCGCTGGCCACCTTGGCCAGGAACTTCGAGCTGGCGACGCCGACCGTGATCGGGAGCCCGACCTCGTCCCGGACCCGGTGGCGCAGCCGGTCCGCGATCTCGACCGGTTCTCCGGACACCCTGCGCAGACCACCGACGTCGAGGAACGCCTCGTCGATCGAGATGCCTTCGACGATCGGCGTGGTCCGCGCGAAAACGTCGAACACGGCCCGGCTGGCGTCCGTGTAGGCGTCCATCCGCGGGTCGACGGCGACCAGCCACGGGCACAGGCTGCGGGCCTGCGCCCCGCCCATGGCCCCGCGGATCCCGAACGCCCTGGCCTCGTAGCTGGCGGCCAGCACCACACCCGCGGCCGACCACCATCGGCCGGCCCCGCAGCCGCGGATCGTCCCGCTGCTCCACGGACGCGAAGAAGGCGTCCAGGTCGGCGTGGAGGATGGTGGCCTCGCCGCGCGGCATCGACATCGGCACGAACACATGTTCCCATACGGTCGGCGGGCTCCGCCACCCCGAATGAGGTCAGACGGACCAGATCAGCGGGATGTAGAAGACGACGAGCACGCCGTAGAGCGCCAGGATCGGGAGGCCGAACTTGGGGTAGTCGCTGAACTTGTAGGCCCCGGGTTCCATGACCATGAGGTTGGCGGGAGTTGACACCGGGGTCAGGAGAGCGGCCGCACACGAGACCGACACGGCGAGCAGGATGGGCTTGGGCGAGACGTTCAGCTCCGCCGCCGCGGAGAGGGCGATGGGGATGACGATGAGCGCCGTGGCGGTGTTGCTGATCATGGCGCCGAACACGACGCAGATCACGAAGATCCCGAACAGGAGCAGGGAGGATCCACCACCGCCGACGATGTCGACCAGTCGCTCGGCGACCTCACCGGCCGCGCCGCTCACCTGCATGGCGGTCGACACGGGGATCATGGCGGCGACCAGCACGACGGTGGTCCACGCGATGCCCCGGTAGGCCTGGGGGACGGACAGGACCTTGAGCAGGATGATGGCGCCGACGGCGAGCAGGCCGGCCACCGCCGCCGGCACGAGCCCGCTGGCCAGCAGCACGACCATCCCACCGGTGATGACCAGGGCCTCGATGGCCTTCGGGCCCAGGGGGACGGCCTGCGCCCGCACCGCCGACGGCTGGTTGACGGCGATCACGTCCCGGTCGGCGTCGACCTCGCGGTCGAGGTCCTGCCAGGCGCCCTGCACGAGCAGCGTGTCCCCGACGGCGAGGTCCGCCTTCTCGGCACCGAGGTCGGTCCCCTTGCGCTGGACGGCCAGGATCACGAGGTCCCCGCTGTCGGTGACCATCCCCGGGATAGACGGTGGCCCCGATGAGTCCGGATCGGGGCGGGATCACCAGCTCCGCCACACCCACCCGGTGACCGAGCAATTCCCCGTCGGTGGTGAACGGCTCGCGTTGATCCATCAGGTACTGGCGGCTGAGCGTGCGGGCGTGCGCGCTCAGATCCGGTGGGAGGCTGGCTGGCGAACGCCGCGGGAGGAGCCGCGGTCCGAGGAAGACGGCGATGATGATCGTCCCGACCACGAGCGGGACGCCGACGAGCGCGAACTCGAAGTATCCGAAGGTGCCGGTGCCCGCCTCGTACGCCGCTTCCGAGACCAGCACGTTCACGGGCGTCCCGGTCAGGGCGAGCTGGGAACCGGCGTGCGCTGCGAACGCCATCGGCAGCAGGAGCTGCGACGTGGCCTGCCGCTGGCGCACCGCGGTGACGACGACCATGGGGAGCAGGGCGGCGACGGCGCCGTTCACGCTGATGATGGCCGTGAGGCCCGCCGCGAACAGCATCGTGAAGACGACGAGCCGGCGCGGGTTGTCGCCGGCCAGGGCGGTGAGACGCTGGCCCGCCCAGGCCGTCACCCCCGTGGCGTCCAGGGCGGTGCTGACCACGAAGAGCGTGGCGATGAAGACGACCGTCGGGTCCCCGAAGCCCTCCAGTGTCTGGTTGATGTCGATGACACCCGCCGCCAGGAGCGTGAGCGACGCGCCGAGCGCGACCATCTCCACCGGCAGCCGGTTCCAGATGAAGAGGACGACCGTGACGCCGAGGACGCCGAGGACGACCGTGATCTCGTTGATCTCGTTCACGGAGAAACGGTCCCGTTCAAGGGAGCGACCATAGCGACGGGCCCGCGACGGCCGCCGGGCGGTGCGGACGCGTTCAGAGCTTGATGGGCGAGTCCGGCCCGAGAAGGCTCCCCGGCAGGACGGGCGGGTCACTCCGGTCGGACAGGCTGAGCAAACCTACGATCGGCCGCCATGGCCGAACGCGGACACGAGCCCGGCGAGCGGGCCCGTGGTCCTCCGGCCGCTCGTCGACTTCCTGCACACCGAGGCGGCCGGCGGCATCGTGCTCCTGGCCGCCACCGCCGTCGCGCTGCTGTGGGCCAACTCGCCGTTCCAGGACTCGTACACCGAGCTCTGGCACACCCACCTCTCGATCAGCCTCGGCGACCACACGTTGGACCTCGATCTCCAGGAGTGGGTCAACGACGGCTTGATGACCATCTTCTTCTTCGTGGTCGGCCTCGAGATCAAGCGGGAGCTGGTCGAGGGCGAGCTGCGCGAGCCCCGCCGGGCGGCCATGCCCGCCATCGCCGCCCTCGGGGGGATGGTCGTGCCCGCCCTCATCTACGCCGCGATCAACGCGGGCGGCGATGGCGCGGACGGATGGGGCATCCCGATGGCCACGGACATCGCGATGGCGGTCGGCGTGCTCAGCCTGCTCAGCCGGCGCGTGCCCTCCACCCTCAAGCTGTTCCTGCTGGCCCTCGCCATCGTGGACGACATCGGGGCCATCGTCGTGATCGCCGTCTTCTACTCGTCGGGGATCGATCCGGCCGCCCTGGGGGTCGCCGCCCTCCTGATCGTCGTCGTCGCGCTGGCGAGGTGGTCAGGTGTTCGCCATCTGAGCGTCTACGTCGTCCTCGGCCTGGCGCTCTGGCTGGCCGTCGAGGAGTCCGGTGTGCACGCGACCCTGGTCGGCGTGATCCTCGGGCTCATGGCCCCGACTCGCCCCATCCGGCAGCGCCAGCTCATCGACGAGGACGCGCTGACGGACCTGTCCTCGGTGGGCGCCGCGCACGAGACAGCCGTGATGGCCCGGGAGTCGGTCTCGGTGGTGGAGTGGCTGGAGCACCTGCTGCACCCGTGGACCAGCTTCGTGATCCTGCCCTTGTTCGCGTTGGCCAACGCCGGCATCCCCCTGTCGAGCGAAGCGCTGTCTGACGCCGCTTCGTCCCCGATCACGCTCGGCGTCGTGCTCGGCCTCGTCGTGGGCAAGCTCGTAGGGGTGACGGCGTTCACCTGGCTGGCCGCCAGGCTCGGGTTGGGCGTGCTCCCGGCTGGCGCGACGTGGCGCAGCGTCGTGGGGGTCGCGGCCCTGGCCGGCGTCGGGTTCACCGTGTCGATCTTCATCACCGGCCTGGCCTTCCCGGACGTGGCCCGTCAGAACGAGGCCAAGGTCGGCATCCTCCTCGCCTCCGCGCTGGCCGCCGCGATCGGTGCGATCATCCTGCTCCGGACGCCGGCACCGACCAGTGAGGCGGGAACCGGCGACCGGATGGAGGCATAGGACCGCTCAGCGGGCCATAGCCGCCGCGAATCGGGCCTCGTGCGCGCCGGCAGTGGCGTCGGCCCGGACGGCGGCCGCCTCGTCGTCCATCGCCCGCAGCCAACGGGCCCGCTGGGTCCAGCCGTAGACGCTGGACTCCCGCACGCTGAGGCGCTCGGCGATCAGCGCCCGCGCCAGCGACGTCTGACCGGCCCGGAGCGCCGAGTCCAGCAGCGTTCGCTGCAGTGCGTCGCGTTGCGCGTGCGAGCCGCCGAAGTGGTTGAGGACCAGGCGGATGGGCTCCAGCTCCCGGACGACGTCGTCGTGACGGCCCACGTTCCAGGCGAGGACCGCCCGGCAGGCGGGCAGACCGATCTCGGCCGTCATGGCGATGTTGGTGCCGGGACCGGGCATGCGGACGTAGGCCTCGAGGCGGTCGATGGCGCGGCGGGCGTCTGCCACCCGCCCTGCGCCGACCATCGCCATCACGCCGTGCAGGTCGTTGAACGCGTACCACCGTTCGCCCTCCAGCCGGGACGCCCACGCGTCGGCGAGCACGGACCAGCGGTCGCCGACGTCGTGGCCGTCGAGGTGCAGGCGCCAGAGCAGGGCGCTGGCATCGAGCATCTCGATGGGCACCCCAGCGGACTCCGCGTGGTGGATCTGGGTGTCGTAGATCGCCAGGGCCTCGCCGGGAGCGCCGGCCTCGAGGTGGTACAGGGCGAGGTGCCACCAGTTGTGGACGGTGAAGAGGTTGCCCGAGCCCCAGTCCGCGGTGCGGGTCAGCAGGAACCGCAGGCCCTCGTCGACCCGTCCCTGCATCTCGTAGGTGTGCACGACGGCATGGATCGCCCACACGTCGTCCGGATTGACAGCCACCGCCTCGAGCCCGGCCCGCTCCGAGAGGTCGTAGTGGCCGGACTCCTCGAGTCCGAAGGCCTGCATGCCCCGGACGAAGGCGACGTGGGGATGGCTCGGATCGAGCTCGGGCAGGCTGCGACCCGGCCGGTCGCGCAGGTTGCGGGCGTCGCCCAGGAAGAAGTCGAGCTGGTGCCCGAGGGCCAAGGCCAACAGGTCAGAGGGCCAGCGAGCCAGCAGCGCGTCGAGCGTACGCGACGCTCCGAGCCAGTCGCCGCCGAGCCACTGGCCCACGGCGACGGTGTGCATGGCCTCCCGCTCGTTGGTCCGCAGCAAGGCCATCGCGGCGTACGCGTCGCGCACGGCCGGCAGGTCGGGCGAGTCGGTGCTCATCAGGTTGAGGTAGGCCATGAGTGCGTGACCCATGGGGAGGGCGGGCTGCTCCTCGACGAGGGCGACGGCTTGGTCCACGACGTCGGGGTGGAAGCGCAGGAGCCGGTCGACGGCGCGGTCGTAGGCCTCGACGGCTTCGGCCGAGCCCGTGGTCGGGTTGCCGTGCTCGTCGCGGCGGGCTGAACTCAGAGTGGTCATGCTGCTCATGGTCTGCTCCTTGACTTACCCGTACAAGTACGTGCGCGAGGGCGCCGCGGTTCACTCCGCGCAGACGGTGCCCTCAGCGGGGACGGTCAAGTCGACGAGGTAGCGGTCGACGACGTCGGTGGAACACCGGTTGAGGCCGTACCCGGTGTGGCGGAAGCCGTCGACGGTGAGCAGGACACCGTCCTCCAGGTCGTCGGCCAGCGCGCGAGAGGTGTCGAGGGACGTGATGGCGTCACCGGTCGTACCGACCACGAGGACGGGTCCGGCTCCCGCGGCCGTCAGTCGGAGCGGCGCACTCCCGAGGCGTGCCGGCCACTGCGCGCAGGCGTAGGGGTAGCCGAAGCCCACGCCCATGTGGGGGGCGGCGCGGCGGATGCGGGCGTCGATCTCGGGGAACCCGGCCGGATCGGAAGGCCCCGGGTCGTCGAGGCAGTTGATGGCGATGAAGGCCTCGATGACGTTGGAGAACGTTCCGTCGGAGGAGCGCCGGACGTAGCCGTCGTAGAGCGCGTAGAGGCGGTTGACGTCGCCATCGCGCGCCTCGTCGAGGGCGCGGTAGAGGTCGTCCCAGGCCGACGTGTCGCGCAGCGCCGCGACCGTGGCGTAGAAGAGCAGGGCCGGGCCGGCCGGCGGGCGGCCGGACGGGCCGGGCACGGGCGCAGCATCGAGGGCCGCCGCCAGTGCCTCGTAGGCCGCCACGGGGTCACCGTCGCTGTGGAACGGGCATCCGGGGTCGGCGGCGCACGACTCCATCACCGTCAGGAAGCCGCGCTCGAGGGCGGTGGCCTCGGCCGTCTCGTCGGCCTCCCAGCCCGCGTTGGGGTTGGCGGCGCCGTCCAGCACCGCGGCACGGACGGTGTCGGGGAACAGGGTCGCCCAGGTGGCACCCAGCTCGCTGCCGTAGCTGAAGCCGAAGTAGCTGACCTGGTCCTCGCCCAGCGCCCGGCGCAGGCTGTCCATGTCGTGGGCGTTGGCCTGCGTCGACAGGTAGGGCAGCAGCGATCCGCTCCGGGCCGAGCAGCCGGCCACGAACACCGCGTCCACCGCCGCCAGCTGCTCGACCTCCTCGGGCGCGTCCGGGGTCGGATCCGTCGAGATGAGGAACGGATCGAGATCGTCGACACAGTCCACCGGCGCGGAACGGCCGGTGCCGCGCGGGTCCCAGCCGACGATGTCGAACCGGTCGAGCAGTTCGTCGGTGAAGTAGAAGCTGGCCTGCTCGACGAGCGCGGTCCCGGCCGCTCCCGGACCCCCGGGGTTGACCAGCAGCGTGCCGATGCGGCGATCCTGGTCCCGGGCCGGCCGGCGCTGCACGAAGAGGTCGACGGTGCCCTTGGTGGGATCGGCGTGGTCGAGCGGGACCGTCAGCGTGCCGCACTCCAGGCCTTCGCCGCATTCCTCCCAGGCGATGGTGGGCTCGGGCGCCCCTGCGACGGTCGTGGTCGTCGCCGGCGTGGTCGTGGTCGTTGACGGGGCAACGGTCGTCGAGGGAGCTTCCGTCGTGGACGTCGGCGCCGGGTCCGATGCCGGCGGACGCAGGGAGAGCTGAGGGCGGTCGGGGCCGGCGCAGGACATCCCCGCGCCCGACACCAGGGCCAGGCCAAAGACGGCCAAGACGCTGGTGACTGCACGACGCACGGGTCGATGCTACGGCTGGGTCCGTTGACCCGGTCCGGGCACCTGGACTCCCCGCCCTCCCCCGCCTGCTGCCGCCGGACCGACCACGGACCGCGCGGACACGGGTCCGGTGGGACGTCGGAGCGACGGCCGTAACCTCCGAGGCAGATGCGGATGGCTCCCCACAGGATGCTGCCTCGGGAGGACGACGAGGCACTGAAGGACGCCGACATCGACCGGCGCGTGATCCGGCGGGCGTGGGGCTTCGCCCACCCCTTCCGGTGGAGCATCGCCGGATTCCTCGTCGCCATCGTGGTGTCGGCCCTCGTGGCGCTCCTCCCGCCCCTGATCTTCCGCCGGATCATCGACGTCGCCATCCCGGCCGGAGATCGCCGGCAGATCTGGGTGCTCGGCGGGCTGACCGTCGTGGTCGCGCTCACCGATGCCGGCCTGGCCATCGTGCAGCGCTGGTACTCGGCCCGCATCGGCGAGGGCTTGATCTACGAGCTGCGGGTCGCCCTGTTCGACAAGGTCCAGCAGATGCCGGTGGCGTTCTTCACCAGGACCCAGACCGGTGCGCTCATCAGCCGCCTCAACAACGACGTCATCGGCGCGCAGACTGCGGTGACGTCGACGTTGGGATCCGTGGTGTCCAACGTGATCGTGCTGATCACCACCCTGACGACCATGCTCCTGCTGGAGTGGAAGCTGACCATCCTGACGCTGGTCGTGCTGCCCCTGTTCATCCTCCCGGCCCGCCGCGTGGGCCGGCGACTGGCGGACATCGCGCGTGACCAGATGAACCTGAACTCGCGGCTCAACACCCAGATGACCGAGCGCTTCAACGTGGCCGGCGCCACGCTCGTGAAGCTGTTCGGGCAATCCGACGAGGAGCACCGCGAGTTCGCCCGGCGGGCCTCGAAGGTCCGCGACAACGGCATCCGCTCGGCCATGTACGGCCGGGTGTTCTTCGTCGCCCTCGGGATCGTCGCTGCCGTGGGCGCGGCCATGATCTACGGCGTCGGCGGTCAGCAGGTCATCAGCGGCACGATGAAGGTGGGCACCCTGGTCGCCATGGCTTCGTACACCGGACGCATCTACCAGCCGCTCACCGGGCTGACCAACGCCCGCGTCGACATCATGAGCTCGCTCGTCAGCTTCGATCGGGTGTTCGAGGTCATCGACGCCCCGGTGGCGATCACCGACAAGCCGTCCGCCGTCGACCTCGTGGCTCCCAGCGGGCGCATCGAGTTCGACCACGTGTCGTTCCGCTACCCGCCGGCCGGCGACGTGACCATCGCGTCGCTCACCTTCCCCGGCGCCGAGGGGCAGGAGTCCGACCGTCTGGTGCTGGAAGACGTCGATCTCGTGGTCGAGCCCGGGCAGCTCGTGGCGCTGGTCGGGCCGTCGGGCGCCGGCAAGTCCACCATGGCGGCGCTGGTCCCGCGCCTGTACGACGTGACGGGCGGCGCGGTGCGAGTGGATGGTCACGACGTCCGCGACCTCACGGGCCACTCCCTCCGGGCCGCCATCGGGGTGGTGAGCCAGGACCCGCACCTCTTCCACGAGTCGATCGGCGACAACCTGCGCTACGCCCGGCCCGAGGCCTCGGACGCGGAGCTGGACGCGGCCTGCCGGGCGGCGCAGATCTACGACACCATCGCCGCCCTGCCCGACGGGTACGCCACCGTCGTGGGCGAGCGCGGCTACCGGCTGTCGGGTGGTGAGAAGCAGCGCCTCGCCATCGCCCGCCTGCTCCTCAAGGACCCCGCCATCATCATCCTGGACGAGGCCACGAGCAGCCTCGACAACGAGAACGAGGCCGCCGTGCAGGCCGCGCTCGACGCCGCGCTCACCGACCGCACGGCCATCGTCATCGCCCACCGGCTCTCGACCATTCGCAGCGCGGATCTCATCTGCGTCATCGACGACGGCCGCATCGTCGAGCGCGGCACCCACGACGAGCTCGTCGCCGCCGGCGGCCTGTACGCCCGCCAGAGCGAGCTGGCCTTCTTCACGAACACCGGCGACGCGGCCATCCCGGCCTGACACCCGCCTCGGCGCTCCGGTTCGGCGTCATTGCGTGGGACTCCGTACGTCTCTTGGTCAGTCCGCCAAGAACGAGAGAAGGAATCCAATGCTTGGACTCATCAGCCCGGCCGAGGTCTCACCGATAGCCATGGTCCTGATCGAGGAGACGGTACGCGAGAGCGTGCTGTACCTCTTCGCCGAGGAGTGCTTGGCCGGTGGTCCGCATCGGTGGGTCAGGGGAGCGGCCGTTCAGTGTGCTGAGTGCGGCGCGCAGCCCTGTCCGGACGTGGCCGCGTGAAGAAGGACTGAGAACATCCCGCCTGGGGGAGGCAAGACCGGCCCGTCAGGCCATCGCCACCACGAGGGTGCGCGCGCCGCCCGTGATCTCGATCTCGTACTGATCCGGTTCGTCGCCGTCGGTGCTGGCCCAGTGGGCGTCACGGCCCATGGTGCTGAGACGCCGACCGTCGAGCACGACGTTGGAGGCCCCGCCCCGCACGCGCAGGCGCACGGCCGTGCCCCGCGGGCGGATCAGCGTCAGGTCGTTGACGCCTCCCCCGAGCCCGACCTTCACGACCCCCCTGGCCGGAGGGAGCTCGATCGACGCGTGGCTGACCCCACCGGCGATCTCGACGCCCCGCAGGTCGAGCCCGGCCAGCTCGGCCACCACGCGGGCCAGACCGCCTTCGGCCTCGACCCTCCAACGCACCCCCGCCGCCAGCAGGACCTCGCCCGGCCGGGGGCGCCACGCGAACGGGGACCGGCGGTAACGGAGCGACACCACTCCCCGCTCGACCTGCGCGGTCGGAGGGTTGGACGGGAAGCGGGCCCGGAACAGATCCGTCGCGCCGGGGACGCCGCGGATGACGAGGTGGCCGGCGCCGCGCGGGAAGCGGAGCGTGGCGTCGACCAGACCGTCCAGCGGTGCCCGCAGGTCGGCGACCTCGTCACCACCAGGCCGCGTGGCGCGAGGCGGGTCGCCGGACGGACCGGCGCGGAGCCACGCGGCGCCTTCCTGCACCACCGGCTGAGCCCGATCGGCGAAGTCGAGGATGAGCGCCAGGTCGTCGTCGGTGTACCGGTCCCAGACCGGGTCGGTGCGGGGCAGCAGGGGCTGGTGCAGCGCCTCGACGCGTCCGGTGGCGCCTGGGAGCGTGCGGATCACGACCTGGCGACGGTCGTTCGGGTCGCTCGCCCGGTGGACGTACCCGGCGCGCTCCAGCCGCTCGACCGCGCCGTGCAGTGCCCCGGGGGCGAGCCCGCTGACGTCGGACAGATGGCGCAGCGTCGTCGGTCCACGCGCCTCGATGAACTCGAGGCATCGCAGATCGGACGCGTGGAGCCCCAACCGGTCCGCGGCCGCCGCCTCGTAGCGGCCCACCTCGCCGCCGAAGCGCCGTACGGACTGCTGCAGCGCGGCGATGAGCTCGTCGCGCCGCGATGATCGCCTCGGCACCAGACCCCACCTTCCCGCTCGTCCCTGCCAGTCATCGGGGCCGCCCGCCGTGCGAACGCTAACCCGTCACCGGGTTGTCTGCTCAGGGGTGAACGAGCCAGGCGTCCGGCCCCATCACGATCCGTGGGCGGGCGGCGGGGTCGAGCCACCGGAGCACGGCCAGCAGGTCCGGCTCGGCCAGCGAGATGCAACCGCTGGTCGCCGCGGTTCCGCCCGAGGCCGTGTACTGGTGGCGGTGCAGGAAGATGGCGCTGCCCAGGCCCGGCACGATCGGACTGGTGTTGTAACCGACGGTGGCCAGGTATCGGTAGGGCCCGATGCCGATGGCGTACAGGTCCTCGTTGGGGCGGGCGCAGGGGATGGACCGGACGAGTTGGTTGTACGACGGCGAGGAGACGTCGCTGATCCAGCAGTCACCGGGGACGATCTGGCGGTAGCGGAAACGAGCCCCGGGGTCGGGCTGGCGCCCCATCACGCCGGTGATCGGGAACGATCCCGCGGGGGTCGTGCCGTCCCCCTCCCGGCGGTCGACCCGGAATCCGCTGCGGCCGATGCGGGCCGGGAAGGGTCCGTGCACGAGGCGCCAGCTCCTTCCGTCCCGCTCGTAGGTGGTCAGGCTCCCCGACGTGGAGCCCCAGGCCGGCGCCGTGACCACGACGAGCTGGCGGGCGTCGCCGTAGCCGACGTTCAGGCGATCCGGCACCGGAGGGCCACACGCGGCCAGGAGGAGCACGACCAGCAGACCGAGGGCTGATGCCCGTGCGCACCGGGCCCGTGCGACCCGGGGCCGTGCGACGTGATCCTCGCCGCAGGGCGGCATCGGCGTGTGAGGTCAACGGTCCGATCTCCTCTCCGCCCGGCGCGCAGCCTACCGATCGGCCTGCGCGGCCCCGACGGCCTGCTCCACCGCCGCGGACACGTCCTCCAGCCGGCTCTTGATCAGGCGCATGCCGTGGTCGGAACCGTCCAGCACGGTGGTCGCGCGGCACGTCGGGCAGGACGGAAGCCAGCTCCGCGACATGCTGCGCGTACGGCCCGTCATCCTCGGCGGCCACCAGCACGACCGGCCCCTCATAGCGCTGGGCGGCGGTGGCCACGTCCGTGCCGCCCAGGGCCAACGGCGGGGAGACGGCGACGACGGCATCCACGGGCGGATCGATGGAGCCGGCACCGATCAGCGACGTGGCGGCGCCGAGCGACGACCCGACGAGCACGACCCGCTCCGCCCCTCGCTCCCGCAGCGCGGTCACGACGGCATCGAGGTCGTCGGGCAGCAGCGAGACCTCGTTGCGCGATCCCCCGCTCGCCCCCCGGCCCCGCAGGTCGTACGCGGCGACGGTCACGCCGAGGTCGGTGAGGGCCGGTACGACGTCCATCCAGTCGCACACATCCTGACCGGCACCGTGGACGAGGACGACGGCGGTCTCGCCCTCGCCCACGACCGCAGCCCCGATCGGGACACCGTCCGCGGCGGTCACGGGCAAGCGAGCCATGCCGTCCGGGACGTCCTCGTCCGGGCACTCCTCGGCCACCGGCACCGCGGGGTCGACGCGGGCAGCGCGAGCGTTGCGAGCGGGTTCCCGCCCGCAGTTGGCGAGCGCACCGAGCGCGGTGATCAGCACGACGACCGGACCCGACGAAGCGGACCAGAACCGGCTCCGTGCCCTCGGAGTACCGGGCATCCGCGCTCTGTGTAGCACCTCCTCGCGATCATGGCTGCCATGTCGACCACCACCGTCGCCGTCGGGCTCCTGGCCTTCGGCCTGGGCGCGGGCCTGGCCGTGCTGGCCGCGCTCGCCCTGCTGCGGCGGCCGGCGCTGACATCGGCGGGGGCCCCGGGCCCGGCTCCGGAGCAGATGGCGCAGGAGCGGGACCGTGCCATCAACGCCGCGCTGCAGCAGGCGGCGGTCCTGCAGCGCGAGCAGCTGGAGCAGGTGACGGCCCACCATCGGGAGCTGCTCGAGCAGGCCGGGGTGCTCCAGCGCGAGCAGCTCGGCTCCCAGCTCGCCGCCGGCCAGCGCGAGCTGACGGCCAAGAAGGACGTCATCGACACCCGGCTGGACCAGGTGCAGGCCGAGCTGCGGAGCCAGATGGACCGGTTGGGCCGGCTGGTGGGCCAGCTCGGCGAGCGCAACGCCGAGCAGTTCGGCAAGGTGGACGAGTCCCTTCGCACCCAGGCCGAGGTCACGCAGGCGCTGTCGGCCAGCACCCAGAGCCTGCGGGAGGCGTTGGCCAACCCCAAGGCCCGCGGCCAGTGGGGCGAGCGCATGGCCGAGGACGTGCTCCGGCTGGCCGGCTTCATCGAGCACGTCAACTACGAGAAGCAGACCGCGGTGGCGGGCACGCGTGCGCTGCCCGACTACACCTTCACCCTCCCCAAGGGCCATGCGCTCTACATGGACGTGAAGTTCCCGCTCAACGCCTACGTGCGCTACCTCGAGGCGGGGACGGAGGCCGAGCGTCAGGCCCATCGGGAGGCGTTCCTGCGCGATGTCAGGGCCCGCGTGCGAGAACTGGCCCTGCGCGACTACCCGACCGTCGGGGACCAACCGGCGGTCGACTACGTCCTGCTCTTCCTCCCGAACGAATCCATCGCCGGCTTCATCCACGAGCACGATCCGGACCTCGTCGAGCAGGCGCTGGGCCAGAAGGTCGTGCTGTGCTCGCCGCTCACACTCTTCGCGTTCCTGGGCGTCATCCGCCAGGCCTTCGACAACTTCGTCATCGAGCAGACGTCGGACGAGATCCTCACCCTGCTCGGACGCTTCGGGCAGCAGTGGGAGAAGTACCGCGTCTCGTTGGAGAGCGTGCAACGCAAGTTCGACGCCGTGCACCGGGAGCTGGACCACCTCGGCGGGCCGCGACGGCGCATGCTGGAGAAGCCGCTCGTCCAGCTCGACGAGCTGCGCCGGCAGCGGGGCCTCGAGATCGACGCCGTGCTCGCACCCGACGGTGCCGACGCCGACGTCCTGGCGCTCGGCTACCCGGACGACCTCGGCGCCTAGCGCCGTAGCACGTCATACGAGATAGGTTGCTGTATGACGATGCTCAGCTTCCGCGTCGATGACCGTGACGCCCACGAAGCCCAGCGGTGGGCCGAAGCCCTGGGAGTCGACCGCTCAGAGCTCTTGCGCGAGGCGTTGCGCTGCCACCTCGACCGCTTGGCGTCGGAAGGTGACGACCGCCGCTGGACCGACCAGCCACTCGACGAGGGCGAACGAGCACTCGGCGAGATCGCAGATTGGGGTCCGGCGGAGGACTGGTCGGACTGGGTCTCGATGCAGCGCGGTGAGATCTGGTTCGCGATCACGTCCGGCGGGGACCGTCCGGTGCTCGTCCTGACGCGGGACCCGGTCGCCGATCGCATCGGCTCGGTCGTCGTCGCGGCCTTGACCAAGTCGCGCCGCGGGCTCGTGTCCGAACTCGCGCTGACCCCGGAGGACGGCGTCCCGACAGACAGCGTCGTCAACTTCGACAACCTCCACACGATTCCCCGAGACACGTTCCGCCGGCGAGTGACCACGCTGTCGCCTGGGCGAATGGCCGAGGCGTGCCGGACGCTGCAGGCAGCGACTGGTTGCTGAACGCCCTAGGCCTGAGAGCTCGTCGGCGGGTGAGGGTGCCGATGCGGGTGCGGATGGCTGTGGCGGTGGTCCGCGGGCGAGGCGCTCGCCGGCGTGGCCGCGCTGTCGGCCCGCTGCTCCAGCCAGCGTTGGAAGCCGGCGGCGTTGGAGTGGACGCCGTTCAAGGTCTCGGCGATCTCGCGGGCATCGGGCGTCGACGGAGTTCAGCTCGTGGGCGAACGCGGCATCGAGCGCGCCGGCGATGTCCTCCCCCGCACGGAAGGCCGCCTCCGCCACCGCGGCCCAGCCTCGCAAGGTGTCCTGGGCCTCGGCCAGCAGCTCGAGCGGATCGCCCGGCGTCACGCCGTAGTGGGCCAGGGCCAGTCCCGCCGGCCGGCGATCGGCGAAGCGGCTCAGGGAGCGCAGTGCCAGATCGAGATCGAAGTCGGGCGGCGGGGTGGCCGGCCGCAGCACCCCGACCTTGGGCAGGCGCACACCCACTGCGTCGCCCACGAACAGCAGGCCGCTGTCGCTGTCGTGGAGCGCGAGGTGGTGCTTGGCGTGCCCGGGCGAGTCCACGCTGGTCAGGTTCCGGGTCGGCCCGACCCTGATCTGCTCCCCGTCGCCGAGAACCCGGACCCGATCCGCGGGCGTCGGGGTCAGACGGCCGTAGAGGCTGTCGAGCAGGTCGCCGTAGACCATGGCCGCCGAGCGCACCAGCCGGTCGGGGTCCACCAGGTGCCGGGCGCCCTTCTCGTGCACGTAGACCGTCGCCATCGGGAAGGCGGCGGCGATGTCCCCCACGGCGCCGGCATGGTCGAGGTGGATGTGGGTGACGACGACGCTGGCGAGATCGGTGCGGGCGACCCCCAGGGCGTCGAGCTCGCGCAGGACGGTGTCGAGCGAGCTCTGGCTCCCGGTCTCCACGAGGCACGGCTCGGGTCCTTCCACCAGGTAGCCGGCCGTCACTTGATCCCATCCGCCGAGGTAGGTGTCGATCTCCACCACGCCGGGCGCCACACGCGTGCTCACGGCGGGCAATATTGCCGGACCGTGCCCGTCCTCACCCACTGCCGCCCGGAGGGATCGTGAGCCAGCCCAGCTTCGATCTCGGCTTCGAGGATGTCGATGACGCCAGCGATCTCGATGGGGGCCTCCCCACCTTCACGGTCGGCGAGCTGGCCGACGCGATCAACGGCGCGCTTCGCCGCGGCTTCTACGACGGGGTCTGGGTGCGAGGCGAGATCCAGGGCCTCAGCGAGCGCAACGGCCATCTCTACTTCTCGTTGACGGATGACGACGAAGGGGTCCGCGCCACCATCGCGGTCAGCCTCTTCGCCAACGTCCGCTTCAAGCTGCGCCCGCTGCTGCAGCGGCATCGGCTGCGCTTGGCCGATGGCATGAAGGTCCGGCTCCACGGCTACCCGGACTTCTTCGCCCCAGCGGCCGTCTGAGCCTGAAGATGAGCGGGATCGATCCCCGCTACACGTTGGGCGAACTGGCCCTCCAGCGCGAGGAACTGGTCCGGCGCCTCGTCGCCGCAGGGTTGTACGACGCGCAGGCGAGGTTGGCCTCGCCGGTCCTGCCGCTCGCCGTGGGGCTGGTGACCAGCGTCGGGAGCGCGGCCTGGCACGACGTCACGCACGAGTTGGAGGCGAGCGGGTTCGGCTTTCGGATCGTGGCCTGCGATGCCCGCGTCCAGGGCGAGTGGGCGCCGGAGATGGTGGCGGCGGCGATCCGCACGCTCGGGCGCCATGAGGTGGATGTCGTCCTCGTGGTCCGCGGAGGCGGTGCCCGGTCCGACCTGGCCACGTTCGACGCCGAGGTCGTGGCCCGGGCCATCGCCACCTGCCCTCGGCCGGTGTTGACGGGCCTCGGGCACGAGGTGGACCGCAGCGTGGCCGACGAGGTCGCCCACCTGGCCCTCAAGACGCCCACGGCCTGTGCGGCGGAGCTCATCGCGCGCGTCCGCCACTTCCGGGGCGAGCTCACGCGGCTCCGGGGAGCGATCGGCGAAGCGGCTACGGCTCGACTGGCATCCGCCGAACGCGCCCTGGCCGCCAAAGCTCACCGGGCCGCCCGTGACACCCGGCGATCGGTCGACGCCGGGGAAACCGGGCTCCGCCGGGCCGCCCAGGCGCTGGCCCGCCAGTCGCGCCACGCGGCGTCGACGTCACGGGCGTTGGTGACGCACGACGCCCGGCGCACCGCAGCCGCCTCCGCCGCGGCTGCTGGCCGAGCACTCGTCCGCGTTGCACGCCGGCGGACAGCGGCTGGCGCGCCGTGCCCCCGCGCTCAGCCGGCAGGCGGCACGGGACCTCGACGCGGTCGAAGCCAGGGTGCGGGCACTGGATCCGGCTCGAACGCTGGCCCGAGGCTGGAGCATCACTCGCACGCTCGACGGGCGGTCGGTGCGCAGTGCCGCCGAGCTGTCCCCGGGCGACGCTGTGGTGACGACGCTCGTGGACGGCGAGGTCCGCAGCCGCGTGGAGGAGGTGCAGGAGCAGTGACCACCGAACCGACCGCCGGCGAGCCCATCGAGGGCCAGCTCGGCTACAGCGCGGCGCTCGCCGAGTTGGAGGAGATCCTGGGTGAGCTCGAAGGGCGACACGGTCGACATCGACCGCTTGGCCGACCAGGTGCGGAGGGCCGCGGTGCTGATCCGCGTCTGCCGCGGCCGCATCGACGCCGCCCGCACCGAGATCGAGCAGGTCGTCGCGGAGTTGGACGACAGCGCCTGAGGCAGGCCCCGCGCACGGGCCGCCGACCGGACCGCGAACTCCGTTTTCCTGGGGCGGAGCGCGCGCTATCGTGCCCCTCACCGGAGGAAGGAGGTGGTCCAATCTTGAACGGTGAATGTTTGGGGACCCCGGAGGTGGTTGGCCGCTAGCGGCGGCTGCTGGACCACCTGGCGAGACCACGCCAGCCACCATCGATCCCGTTCCCGGAGCTTGGTCCCACCCGGGCGGGCCGTCACCGCGAGCCGGCGCCAGCCGGCCGTAGAGATCCGAGCCGGCGCCTCAGTCGGCCGTGAGAACACGGTGACCGCCCATCGTGACGAGATCGGTCCCATCCAGTGTCGTGCGACGGGAGCGTCCATCGGGCGCTCCCGTCGTCGCGCACCAGCTCCGGTAGGAGCTGCATCGGACACAGCCCAGGGCGAGCTCCGGTCGGAGCCCGCCGCCCACCGTCGCCTACCCTGACTCCGTGCCCGCCGCGCCGCCGTCGTTGCTGGAGGTCGCCGACCGGGTCGAGGGCCGGCTGCGGAACCTCATCGAGGCCGAGCAGGCCCGCTGGGCGGCACTGGATCCCGACCTGGCGGCTCCGCTGGCCGCGCTGGGCGGGCTGGTGGCCTCCGGAGGCAAGCGGCTCCGGCCGGCCTTCTGCCACTGGGGCTTCGTCGGGGCGGGCGGCGAGCCCGGACGACCCCCGCTCCATCGACGCGGGCGCCGCCTTCGAGCTCCTCCACGCCTTCGCCCTGTTCCACGACGACGTGATGGACGGCTCCGCCACGCGTCGCGGCGCCCGCACGACCCACCTGAGCTTCGCCGACCGGCACCGGGACGAGACCTGGATGGGCGAAGCCCGCCGCTTCGGGGAAGGCGTCGCCATCCTCGTCGGCGACCTGGCCTTCGTGTACGCCGACCAGCTCCTCCACGGCGCGTCGCTCCAGGCCTGGGAGATCTGGTCCGAGCTGCGCATCGAGCTGAACGTCGGCCAGTACCTCGACATCCTCGGCACCGCCAGCGGCGAGCGCAGCCGGGTCACCGCGCTGCGGATCGCCCGCTACAAGAGCGGCAAGTACACCGTCGAGCGGCCGCTGCACCTCGGCGCCGTGCTGGCCGCGCCCGAGCGGGCCGGCGAGCTGCTGCCCAGCCTGTCCGCGTACGGGCTGCCGCTCGGCGACGCGTTCCAGCTCCGCGACGACATCCTCGGCGCCTTCGGCGAGGCCGCACGGACGGGCAAGCCGGTCGGGGACGATCTGCGCGAGGGCAAGCCGACGCCGCTGATGGCCATCGCCACCGGTCGGGCCACGGACGCCCAGGCCGAGGTCCTGGCCCTCGTCGGCCGGTCCGAGCTGCGCCCCGAGGACGTCGAGTCGATCCAGGCGGTGCTCGTGGACACGGGGGCGCTGGCCGAGGTGGAGACCCAGATCGACGAGCTGGCCGAGGAGGCGCTGGGAGCCCTCGACGGCGCCGACATCACCGACGACGCCCGCAAGGCGCTGGAGGAACTGGCCCACTACGTGGCCTGGCGGGAGCAGTGATCGAGGCCTTCGGGCGAGGGGTGACAACCGGAGCGAGTCGATGAAGGTCGTCGTCGTCGGCGCCGGCCTGGGTGGGCTGGCTGCCGCGGCCCACCTCGTCGGTCGTGGCCATGAGGTCACGGTGGTCGAACGGTCGTCCGAGCCGGGGGGTCGGGCCGGGGTCGTGACCGGCCAGGGCTACGTGCTCGACAACGGCCCGACCGTGCTCACGATGCCCGGCCTCCTCGAGGACGCCTTCGCGGGCGCCGGCGCCGACATGGCGGACTTCGTGACCATCCGCCCGGTCGATCCGATGTACCGGGCCGTCTACGCAGACGGCAGCGAGCTGCGGCTCTGGCACGACCGCGACCGCATGGCCGCGGAGATCGAGGCGTTCTCGGGTGCCGGCGACGCCGAAGCCTTCGAGCGGTTCTGCCGGTGGTTGACGAAGTTGTACGAGCTCGAGATGCCGCACTTCATCGACACCAACTTCGACTCGCCGCTGGACCTGGCCCGGCCGCTGGCGCCGGCGCTGCGTCTCGTGCGCCTGGGCGGGTTCCGCCGCCTCGACCGGGTGGTGCGCTCCTACTTCCGCGACGAGCGCCTCCGTCAGATCTTCTCCTTCCAGTCGATGTACGCCGGGCTGGCGCCCTACGAGGCGCTCGCGCTCTACGCGGTGATCACCTACATGGACGCGGTCGAGGGCGTGCTACGCGCCGGAGGGCGGCATGCACCGCCTGGCCACGGGCCTGGCCGGGGCGGTCGAGAAGGCCGGAGCCAGGTTCCGCTACGGCGCGCCGGTCGAACAGGATCCTGCGGGCCGGCAGCGGCGCCGTGATCGGGGTCGAGCTCGGGGAGGGCGACGACCGGGAACGCCTGCCGGCCGACGCCGTCGTGTGCAACGCCGACCTGCCCGTGGCCTACCGGCAGCTCCTCGGCGGGGTGGAGCCACCGCGGGCCGCCCGCCGTGGCACGTACTCGCCCAGCTGCGTGCTGTGGGTGGCAGGAGTCCGCGGCGACCCACCGGCGGGCAGCGAGCACCACAACCTCCACTTCGGCGCCGACTGGACGGGTGCCTTCCGTGCCGTCATCGACGACGGCACGTTGATGCCGGATCCCTCGATGCTCGTGACGGTGCCCAGCTACGACGACCCGGGGCTGGCCCCGACGGGCTCGTCGTGCCTCTACGTCCTCGAACCGGTGCCCAACCTGGACGGTCGGGTGGACTGGGTGCGCGAACGGGAGCGGGTGCAGGCCGCGCTGGTCCGGCGGGTGGCCGCGCTCGGCTACCCGGTCGACGTCGAGATCGAGCGCTTCTACGACCCGCTCGACTGGGAGGCGGCAGGGATGGAGCGCGGGACGCCGTTCTCGCTGGCTCACACCTTCCGGCAGACCGGGCCCTTCCGGCCGGCCAACGTCGACCGCCGCGTCCCCGGTCTCGTGTTCACCGGCTCCGGCACGGTGCCCGGGGTGGGTGTCCCCATGGTGCTCATCTCCGGCCGGCTGGCCGCCGACCGGGTCGATCAGCTCGCCGCCCAGGGTCGGTCGGGCCGATGACGCGGCAGCGCGCGCCCATGGTCACGCTCGACGAGTCGTACGAGCGTTGCCGGCAGCTCAACAGTCGCCACGGGACGACCTACTACTGGTCGACCATGCTCCTGCCGAAGGTGAAGCGCCACCACGTCCACGCTCTCTACGCGTTCTGCCGTTACGCCGACGACATCGTCGACGAGCCGCGAGCCGCGCCGGACGCACCCGAGACGGCCGAGGCCACCGAGGAAGCGCTGGCGGAGCTCGGCCGGCGCTTCTTCGCCGATCTCGAGCGCGGGTCGCAGCGACGACCCCGTGCTGAAGGCGGTGGTGCACACGGTCCGCGCGTTCGACATCGACCCGGACTGCTTCCGCCGCTTCCTCCGCTCGATGACCATGGACCTCACGATCACGCGGTACGAGACCTGGAAGGACCTGTGCCACTACATGGACGGCTCGGCCGCGGTCATCGGCGAGATGATGCTCCCCATCCTCGAGCCGCTCGATCCGGCTGCCGGGCCGCATGCCCGTGACCTCGGGGACGCCTTCCAGCTCACCAACTTCCTCCGGGACGTGGCGGAGGACCTCGACCGCGGGCGCGTCTACCTCCCCCAGGAGGACCTCCGCCGCTACGACGCCGATCCGAGCCGGCGGGAGGCGACGGCCGAATGGGTCGAGCTGATGCGCTTCGAGATCGGCCGCTGCCGGCGGCTCTACGTGTCCGCCGACATCGGCATCGGGATGCTCCCACCGCAGTCGGCCCGGTGCGTCCGGGCGGCGCGGGCGCTGTACAGCCGCATCCTCGACGTGATCGAGGACCAGGACTACGACGTGTTCTCCCGACGCGCACGGGTGCCGACCTGGCAGAAGGCGGCCCTGGTGGCGAGGCACCTGCGCCCCGCGTCGTGAGCAGGAGGGTCGTCGAGCGGGCAGCCTTCGCGCTGGCCGGCGGCCGCCATGGTGGTCACACCGCTCCTGCCGAGGGGGCGCCGGGCCGTGGCCGCGTCGGTGGTCGTCGGCGGGCTGGCCGCCACGACGGGTGCCGCGGCAGCGCGGCGGTGGGGCCCTGACCGCGCGCTCGCGGCACTGGCAACGGTTGCCACGGCAACGACAGTCGTCGAGAAGATCGGCACGTCCACGGGGCTGCCGTTCGGGCGCTACCGCTACACCGGCGCCTTGCGGCCCACCGTGAGCGGGGTACCAGTCCTGGTCCCTCTGGCCTGGCACGCCATGGCGCTTCCTGCCCGCGAGGCCGCGCACGCCGCCCTCGGTCGGCGGTCCACGGCCCCGGCCCGCATCGTCGCCGGTGGCGCGGCGCTGGCGGCCTGGGACCTGTTCCTCGATCCCCAGATGGTGGGTGAGGGCTACTGGGAGTGGGCCCGGGGCGGCCGCTATCGCGGCATCCCGCTCAGCAACCAGGTCGGGCTGGTTGATCACCGGCGCCGCGTTGATGGCCGGCCTGGAGCGGCTCGCCCCACCGGTGGGGACGGGCGACGCCGACCGTGCCCTGGTGGGCGTGTACGCGTGGATGGCGGCCATGGAGACGCTCGGCTTCGCGCTGTTCTTCCGTGACCGTCTGGTGGCCGCGGTCGGTGGCGCGGCCATGCTCCCGGTCGCCGCGCTGGCGGTGCGCCGGGCCTGGGCCCGTGGCTGAGGTCGTCGTCGTCGGTGGAGGGGTGGGCGGCCTGGCGGCCGCCATCCGCCTGCGGGCGGCCGGCCACCACGTGACGATCCTCGAACGGCGGACCGAGGTCGGCGGCAAGCTGGCCGTCGTCGAGCGGGAGGGCTTCCGCTTCGATGCCGGCCCGTCGCTGCTGACGCTGCCCTCCGTCTTCGACGAGCTGTTCCGGTCCGCCGGCACCTGCTTGTCCGAGGCGGTCGCCGCTGCGCCGGCTGGATCCTCAGCTCCACCACCGTTGGCCTGACGGATCGGCGTTCGACACCCGCGACGGCCCCGACGCCACGGCCGCGCGCCATGGAGCGGTTCAGCCCCGGCGCGGGCGCTGCCTACCGGCGCTTCGAGGCCCGCGGTGCCCGCATCTGGGACGTCAGCCGGCGAACGTTCCTCGCCGGGCCGATGACCGGCGGTCTCGCGCTGCTGGGTCGCATGCGCTCGCCGCGGGATCTGAGCGCGATCGATCCGCTGCGCACGCTGGACACGGCCGCGCGGGCCGCGCTTCGCCGATCCCCGGCTGGTGCAGTGGGCCGGCCGCTACGCGACCTACTCCGGATCGTCCCCGCGCCGTGCCCCGGCCACGCTGGCCTGCATCCCGTCCATCGAGGCGCGGGAAGGGGTCTGGTACCCGCTCGGCGGTCTCGGTGTGCTGCGGGATGCGCTCGTCGGCGTCGCCCTCGACCGCGGTGTGGAAGTGGTCACCGAAGCCGAGGTCGGCGCGGTCGAGGTGGCGGGAGGGAGCGTCCGGGGTGTGCGCACGACCGCCGGTGAGTGGCACCGGGCCGATGTCGTCGTGGCGAACGTCGACGCCGAGCACCTCTATGGCGACCTGATGCCAGCGCCCCGCGCCCACCGCCGCGCCACGAGGGTGGGCCGCTCGTTGTCGGGCTTCGTGGTGCTGGCCGGTGTCCGCGGGACCACGCCCGGCCTGGCCCACCACACCGTCTGGTTCTCCACGGACGGCGCCGCCGAGCTCCGTCAACTCGACGATGGCGCCGTCGCCGACGACCCGACCATCTACGGCTGCGTCTCCTCCGTCACCGACGCCACCCAGGCGCCGCCCGGCCACGAGAACTGGTTCCTGCTCGTCAACGCTCCGCACGGCCGACGGGTCGACCGGCCGGCGTACCGGGACCTGCTGCTCGAGCGTCTGGCGGCGCGGGGCACCGACCTTCGCCCTCGTCTCCTCTTCACCGAGTGCCTCGCGCCGGCGGACCTGGCCGATCGCTACCGCAGCCCCGGCGGGGCCATCTACGGGACCTCGTCGAACGGCCGCCGTGCCGCGTTCCTGCGCCCCGGCAACCGCGGGCCCCACCGGGGCCTGTACCTGGTCGGCGGGTCCAGCCATCCCGGAGGCGGTCTCCCACTCGTGGCGATGAGCGCCCAGATCGTGGCCGGTCTGGTTCGCGAGGACGGCTGGTGATCCGCCGCCTGTGGTGGGCCGGGAGGCTGGTGGCCACGGTCACGGTGGCCATCCGCCTGGCCCGGGCGGCGCGACCCCAGGTGCCGCTCACCGTCCCGGTCGCCCCGCCGATCATGGACATCGGTGCAGGCGCAACGATCTCGGTCGTCATCCCGGCCCGCGACGAGGAGCATCGCTTGGCGCCCCTCCTGGAGGCGCTGGCGGCCGACACCGACGTGACCGAGGTGATCGTGGTCGACGACGAGTCCAGCGACGGGACCGCGGCACTGGCCCGGGATCTGGGAGCGACCGTGATCACCGGTGCCCCGGTCCCACCGGGTTGGGTGGGCAAGCCGTGGGCACTGGACCAGGGCCTGCGAGCCGCGAGCGGAGACTGGGTCGTCAGCTTCGACGCCGACGTGGAGCCGGCGCCCGGACTGGCGCGGGCACTGGTGGACCGGGTCCGGACCGACGGCCTCGACATGGTGAGCGTGGCCGGCCGCTTCGTGTGTCCGACGGCGCCGCTGCGGGCGCTCCACCCGGCCTTCCTGACCACGCTCGTCTACCGGTTCGGTCCTCCGGGTCGTTCCCCCGACCGGTCCGGGCGGGTGGTGGCGAACGGGCAGTGCACCGCCGCCCGCCGCGCCGACCTGCTCGGCGTCGACGGGTACGCGGCCGCCGCCGGCCACCTCACGGACGACGTCGCGCTGGCCCGCGCCCTCGCCGCCCGAGGATGGCGGACGAGCCTGCTCGACGGGACCTCGGCGCTGCGGGTCCGCATGCACACCAGCGCTGGCGACGCCTGGCGCTCATGGGGGCGATCCCTCCCCATGCCGGACGTGACCACCGTCGTCGCGCAGGTCGCGGACGGGTTGACGTTGCTTCTGACCCAGGCCCTCCCGCTGCCCCGGCTGCTGCTGCGCCGGGCCGACGCCCTCGACCTGGTGCTGCTGGCGATGCGGGCCGGCACGCTGGCCGGAACCGCCCGGGCCTACGAGCGGAGGGATCTCGCGTACTGGCTGTCGCCCCTGGCCGATCCTGCGGCGGTGCTCCGTGTGCTCTGGGGTGCCGTCCGGCCGGGGCGGTCGTGGAGGGGCCGGACCTACCCACGACCGGCGCCGCCTGCGGTGGCGTGACGCTCCGCGTAGGCCGCCATCGCGAAGCGCAGGCCGATGATGCACATCAGGGCGCCGGTGGCCGCCACCCGCGCCCGGGGCTCGAACAGCGCCTGGATCAGCGGGAAGCCGAAGACTGCGACGCGGGCGCCCACCGCGAACCGGCGGGTGACGAGCGTGACGACGGCGCACACCGCCGCGGCGATCAACGCCGGCACGGTCGCCAGCACGAGCATCCCCCCGACGAAGGTCAGCACCGACCGTCCACCGCGGAACCCCGCGAACACCGGCCAGGCGTGCCCCACCATCGCCGCCGCCACGCCGACGTAGCCGACCCACCACGGTCCGCCGAGCAGGAGTCCGACCAGCGCGGCGAGCGCTCCCTTGGCGACGTCGCCCGCGAAGACGGGGACCGCGGCCCGGCGACCCAGCGCCTCCTTCGAGTTCCAGTACCCGGGGTTGCGATCACCGACCGCCCGGATGTCCACCCCCCGCGCCCGGCCGACCAGCACGGCCACCGGCACCGAGCCCAGCAGGTAGCCGATCGCGACCGTGAGGACCACGGCCAGCCCGGTTGCCGCGATCACGGGGGCTCCTGCGAGCATGGCCGGCGATGCCCGGCACCAGCGTCGCGTCGTTCCACCTGGTGCGGGAGCGACCTGGGCAGGCGGCGCGGGCGCTGGCCCGCCTCGCCACCGACCGGCGGCACCTGCGGCGCACGGACGGCCTGCGCTTCTGGCGCCTCCTCGGCACCGGCCGTGGTCGCGACACCGGGCTCGGCATCGATCCCCTCCGCACCGCGGTCTTCGCCATGTGGGAGGACGACGACGCCCTCGACGACTTCCTCTCCCATTCGCCGGTGGCCCACCGCTGGGCCGATGCCGACGAGGCGTACACGGTCCGGCTCCGAGCGTTGGGTGGTCACGGCACGTGGCGCGGATGTGACGTCGTCGCCGAGCTGGCGCGCGACGCGCCCGCGCCAGGACCCGTCGCCGTCCTCACCCGGGCGACCGTCCACTTGCGCCGGTGGAGGCCCTTCGTCACCGCCGGGCACCGGGTGAGCGCGGAGGTCGGCGCGGCGCCGGGACTGCTGGCGGTGGTCGGCATGGGCGAGGCACCCGTCGGTCGCCAGGCCACGTTCAGCCTGTGGCGGGACATCACCGACGCCCGCGCCTTCGCCTACTCGGCTCCGCGGCACGTCGACGCCGTCCGGCGCACCCGGCTCGACGGTTGGTACGGGGAGCAGCTCTTCGCCCGTTTCCGGCCCTACGGGAGCGTGGGCACCTGGGACGGTGCCGATCCCCTCGGCCGGTCGAGCGGCTGACGATCGGTGGCTGCCGCCCGTGACCGCAACCGTGCGGGGATGAACGGCGCCAGCATCCCGTAGGGCTCGCCACCGAAGAGGTGGTGCACGCGGTGGGCGTCGGCCAGCGACCGCAGGTAGGGGTGGGAGGCCTTGCGCACGCCGGGCAGGCGAGCCGTGGATGACGCCGTCGTGCACGATGCCGTAGGCCATGCCGTACAGCGTGACCCCGGTCCCGACGGGCACCAGCCACGCGCATCCGGGGACGTTGAAGCCGACGACGAGGGCCACGCCCACCAGCGACGCGAACGCGACCGGGAAGAGGTCGTTGGCCTCCAGTCGCCCCGCCGGAGGGCGATGGTGGCTGCGGTGCAGCACCCGCCCTGGGCCGTGCATGACCCAGCGGTGGACGGCGTAGGTCACGGCCTCCATGAGGACGAACGACAGCGCGGCGAGCCCGAGGAAAGCCGGCGTCCCCACGCCGCCGACGCTAGACGCAGCGCCTTCAGATCATCGAGTCAGCCATCGAGTCGAGGATCAGCTCGACGTCCTCGACCGTCGTGCTGGGGTTGACGAAGCAGAACCGCAGCACCGTCTCCCCCTTCCACGATGTGGGGACGACGAAGGCCACGCCCTCGTCGAGGGTGCGGTCGCTCCACGCGTAGTAGTCGTCGCGGGTCCAGCCCAGCCGCCGGAACACGACGATCGACAGCCCGGGCTCCACCACCAGCTCCAGATGATCTGCTCGGCGGATGCGCGCCGCCGCGGCCTCGGCGAGATCGATCCCGACCGCGACCGCGGCGGCGTAGGCCTCCGTGCCATGGGTGGCCAGCGAGAACCAGAACGGCAGGCCGCGCGCCCGGCGGGAGAGGTGGTACGCGTAGTCGCTCGGGTTCCAGTGCGGCTGCTCGGTGATGACGTCGAGGTACTCGGCGTGCTGGGTGTGGGTGGCCCGGGCGATGCCCGGCTCTCGGTAGAGCAGCCCGGCGCAGTCGAACGGGGCGAACAGCCACTTGTGGGGGTCGACCACGAAGCTGTCCGCCCGCTCGATCCCGTCGAACAGCGGTCGGACACGGGGTACGGCCATGGCGGCGCCCCCGTACGCGGCATCGACGTGGAACCACGCCCCCAGGTCGGCCGCCACGTCGGCGATGCCGGCCAGGTCGTCGATGACACCCAGGTTGGTGGTGCCGGCCGTGGCCACGACGGCCGCCACCCGGTCGCGATCGCCGGCCGGGAGCGCGGCCACGCCGGCCGCGAACGCCGCGCCGTCGGCCCGTCCCCGCTCGTCCGCGCCCACCGCGAGCACTTCGGCATCCATCACCCTCGCCGCCGAGATGACCGATGAGTGCGCGCCCTCGGACGCCACGATGAGCGGCCGGACCGACTGCCGCGACGGCGCGTCGAGCCGCCAGCGGAAGCGGGCCGCCACGAGTGCGGAGAGGTTGCCCGCCGACCCGCCCGACACGAAGACCCCACCCGCCGACGGCGGCAGGCCGGCCAGGTCGGCCAGCCACCGCAGGGCCTCGTTCTCGGCGAACACGGCACCGGACGACTCCATCCACGTGCCCCCGAACATCCCTCCGGCGCCGACCACGAGGTCGAACAGCGTCGCCGCTTCGGTCGGTGCGGACGGCACGAAGGAGAGGAACCGCGGATGGTCGATCGAGATGCAGGCCGGCGCCAGCACCTCGCTGAAGATCCGCAACGCCTCCAGCCCGCCGACACCCCCGGGGGTCACGGTGTGCCCGGCCATCGCCCGCAGCTCGGCCTCGGTGCGGGGGTGGTCGAGCGGCGGCGGGTCCATCCGCAGGCGCTCGACGGCGTAGCGGATGACCGCCTGGATCAGGACCTCGTTGTCGTCGTCCAGACGATGCAC
Organism: uncultured Acidimicrobiales bacterium; assembly: GCA_963813375.1. Lineage (GTDB taxonomy): Bacteria > Actinomycetota > Acidimicrobiia > Acidimicrobiales > Ilumatobacteraceae > DASTFY01. The sequence continues at coordinate 354,228 of CAWEYT010000008.1, forward strand.
GCCGGACAGGATGGCACGCCGTCGATCCCGCGCTGGCCGGCGTCAGCGGGTCAGGTCGACGAGCTCACTGCCCTCGTACCGGTCCTCCGCGTCGCCCGTCAGCAGGTTGCCGAACAGCGCCGCGCCGATCGCGGAAGCCACGAGGATCAGCACCGGCAGCAGGAGCAGGAAGACGACGATGGCGATGGGCCCGGCCACGGCGATCACGGTAGCTCGGCGCACTCCCGCTGGCGGAAGCAGCTCATCACGTGATCGTTGACCAGGCCGCAGGCCTGCATCAGCGAGTAGCAGATCGTGCCCCCGACGAAGCGGAACCCGCGCCGCTTCAACTCCTTGCTCATCCGCTCGGAGACTTCGGTGGTGGCCGGGATCTGGCCCAGCGAGCGGTAGCGCCCCTGGATCGGACGGCCGTCGACGAAGTCCCACAAGAACGCCACCGGGTCGTCGAGCGCGACCCACGCCCGGGCGTTGCCGATGGCTGCCCCGACCTTGGCCCGGTTGCGCACGATGCCGGGATCGGCGAGCAGGCGTTCGACGTCGCGCTCGTCGAAGGCGGCGACGGCGACAGGGTCGAAACCGGCGAACGCGGCTCGGTAGCCCTCCCGCTTGTTGAGGATGGTGCGCCACGACAGCCCGGCCTGAGCGCCCTCGAGGATCAGGAACTCGAACAGCGTCCGCGGATCGCGCTTGGGCGCACCCCACTCCTCGTCGTGGTACGCCGTGACCAGCGGATGGCCGAGGGCCCACTCGCACCGGACCGGCTCCCCCCGGACCGTCGACTCCGCTGCCATCACTCGGGCTTGAAGGCCCAGGCCTCGATCTCGACCTCCGCTCCCATGGGCAGGCCCGCCACGGCCACCGTGGAACGGGCCGGCCGGCTGTCACCGAACCCGGCGATGTAAGCCTCGTTGAACGTTGCGAACTCCCCCATGTCGACGAGGAAGCAGAGCGTCTTCTTGATGTCGGCCAGCGTCGCTCCCATCGTGGCGAGCTGCGCGCTCAGGTTCTCGATGGCCTGGGCGGTCTGGGCGGGCACGCCGTCGGCCAGGACCCCGTCCCGGGCCCCGACCTGGCCGGACACGATCAGCCAGTCACCGGCCCGGACGACGGGCGTGTAGGGACCGAGCGGCTTCTGCATGGGCGGGCTCCTTCGACCGGGCGGGCTCCGCATGGTAGTGGCGCCCCCGGCTGGCCTGGCCCGTTCCGTTCTGGCGCGAGATCGTCCCGGGCCCCGCGACGATCCTTCACCAGAACGGGTGCCACTGCCCGGGGCGGGTGGGCTGGCACGCTGGTGGGGTGCGACGCACGAGGGTGGCCCCCCGCCTCGCGATGATGGTCGGCGCCGCGGCAGTGCTGACCGGGGCCTGCACCGTGCCGGCCCCGAAGGCCGCGCCACCCGTCACCCGGGGCACGCTGCCCGCGACCGTCGCGCCCACCCCGACCTACTCGGGGCGGGCGGAGCCGATCCCCGCCGCCGTGCGGGAGCTCATGGTCGGGCGCTCCTGGCGGCCCGGGTGCCCGGTCGGCCTCGACCAGCTCCGGCTGCTCACCGTGACCTACTGGGGCTTCGACGCAAGGGTGCACGGCGGCAACCTCGTGATCCACCAGGCCCACGCCGACGCCGTCGTCGGTGTCTTCGGGGCGCTGTTCGCAGCCCGCTTCCCGATCGAGCGCATCCAGCTCGTCGACGACTTCGGCGCCGACGACGCGGCGTCGATGGCGGCCAACAACACCAGCGCGTTCAACTGCCGCAACATCGACGGGAGGCCCGGCGTGTGGAGCGAGCACAGCTACGGGTGGGCCATCGACATCAACCCGATCCAGAACCCGTGGGTGCGGGGCATACAGGTCGATCCGCCCGCCGGCGCCCCGTACGCCGATCGCACCCGCCGGGTCCCGGGCATGATCCATCCCGACGACGCGGTGGTCGGCGCGTTCCGGTTCATCGGGTGGACCTGGGGCGGCACGTTCCGGTCGGCCAAGGACTACCAGCACTTCTCGGCCAGCGGCCGCTGACGGCTCGTCAGCCGATCGGCCAGCGGTCGGGATGGCCGGCCGCCCGCCAGGCCGCGGCGGCGACAGCGGCGAACACGGCATCGGAACCGTTCACCGGCGGCCCAGAAACCTCGTCGATCGTCACCTCGATGGGCGGGGTGTCGACGGCACGCAGGATGCCGAACGAACGGATCGTGAGGTCGTCGGGCTCGCCCGACCCGCCCACCGCGATGCCCTCCGAGCGCACCCAGCCCAACGCCATGTGGGCGGCGCCGATGCAGTACGAGCGGAGGACGACGTGGTCGAGCGGGAGGCCGGCGCGCACCCGCACGGCGACGGTGCCGTCGCCGGTGACGATGGCAGACGCCTCACCACCGGACGGCGCCCGCACGGTGTCCGGGCCGTCGACCAGCGACGACGCCAGGACGGCGGCCTCCACCCAGCCGGCGCCCCGCACGGCCGCCGATGTCGGCGGTCCCGGTCCGTCGACCTCCTCGACCTCGAAGGCCGGCGCCGCCCACCGGATCGCCTCGGCGATGCCCGGTGTCCGCGCCACCCGAAGGACGCCCGAGCCATCGCGCCGGACTCCGGCCGCGATCGGCGGGCGCTTGGGCCCGAGCCGCACCGAGTCCTCGCGGGCGTACAGCACCCGGACCGCCCGCCCGTGCTGATCGGCCAGGCGACGGGCGACGGCGGCCACATCGGAGGCCACCTTGCCGCCGAACGCGCCGCCGTTGGCCAGCGGCGACGCGGGCTCGCCGCCCGGCGCGCACCATGACGCGTCGGACTCGACGTAGCCGGGCTCGACCCACGTCGTTCGCAGCGTGCGGTCCCATCGACCGGGTGGCAGTTCCAACGGCCAGGTGAGCGCGGCGGTCGTCCGGCGTCCCTGCACCTTCCCGGCCGCGGCGCGCGCTTCCGCCAGCGTCTCGGCGACCACCCAGTCCCCACCGGCCGCCCTCACCGCGACGAGGGCGTCGGCCGGCGCGGTGTCGTCCGCGAAGCCGCCTCGCCCGAGGGCCACCTGGTCGCCGACTTGTTGCGCGGTTCGGCCCTCGATGGCCGCCCGCGCTGCCGCCGCCGCGAGGTCCCGCCCGACGGATGCGGGCAGGTCACCGCCGGCGACGGCCAGGGCCGCTTCTCGGATGGTCTGCCAGCCCGTGCAGCGGCAGAGGTGGGCCAGCAGGGCCTGGTCGATCGCCGGCGGCGTGAGCGGCCCTCGCCGCGCCGCGGCCGACAACCGCACGACGATGCCCGGCGTGCAGAACCCGCACTGGCTGGCGCCGGCCGCCGTGAACGCCGCCGCCCAGCGATCGGCATCCTCCAGGCCCTCGACGGTCGTGACCTCGCGGCCGGCCACCCGCCGGGTGGGGGTCACGCAGGCCACCCGGGCTTGGCCGTCCACCAGCACCGTGCAGCAGCCGCACTGACCCTGGGGACTGCAGCCGTCCTTGGCCGAGCGCACCTGGAGCCGGTCCCGCAGCGCCTCCAGCAACGAACAACCGTCGTCGGGCACCTCGACCGCCCGTCCGTCGAGGACGAAGCGGAGGGGCGCGGCCACGCCGACGACGTTACGGCCACCGGCCGCCTGGGCGACCCCGACCGCGCCCGGCGCATCCCGGTAGGGCGCCGGTACCCTGCCTCAGATGCCGCAGGTGTCGCGCCGCACGTTCCTGCTCGGCTCGATGGCTGCGATGACGTTGGCCGCGTGCGGGAGCGATGGAGGCGGGAACGACCAGGGCGGCGGAGGCGGCGGCGGGGACGAAGGCCCGTCCACCAGCGACCCCGGCTTCCCCGTCGGCGGTGGCACCTCCCCGAACGACATCGTGCTCGTCCGTCGGTTCGCGTCGAACACACTCGCCACCGGCTCGCAACGCGTCCCGGTCGTGCTGGGTGACATCAACGGCCTCCTGCCGCTGGAGAGCACGCCCACGACCCTGACCGCTCGCGTGCTCGCTCCGGACGGGTCGGTGGCGGTGCCCTCCGTGACCGCCGAACGACATGGCGCCGACCTGCAGCAGCCGTACTTCCCGTTCGCCCTGACGCTCGCCAGCGCCGGCGTGTACACGCTGCAGCTGGCGGACAACGAGGGAGCCACGACGAGCGTCGACGTGTACGACCCCGCCGACATCGCCATCCCGCAGGTGGGCAGCGCGCTCCCGGCCTTCGATACGCCGACCGTCGACGACGGTCGCGGCGTCAACCCCATCTGCACCCGCCAGCCGGCCTGCCCGCTGCACGATCGCACGCAGTCGAGCGCGCTCGAGGCCGGCCAGCCGCTCGCCTACCTGATCGGCACGCCCGCCTACTGCAAGACGGCCGTGTGCGGACCCGTGCTCGACCTGCTGTTGGACGAGCAGGACAGCCGCCCGGACCTGGCCATGGTCCACGCCGAGGTGTACACGGACGACACGATCGAGGTCGTGGCGCCGGCGGTCACCGCCTACTCGCTCAACTTCGAACCCGTGCTGTTCGTGGCCGACGCCAGCGGGATGGTGGTAGCGAGGTTGGACTCGATCTGGGACGCCTCGGAACTCACGGCCGCCCTGGACCTGGCCGGCTGAGCCTGCGTCAGCTGAAGCTGTTGCCGCAGCCGCAGGTGCGGGAGGCGTTGGGGTTGTTGATGCTGAAACCAGCCTCCTGCAACCCGTCCTTGTAGTCGAGGGTGGCTCCGATGAGCAGCTGCGCGCTCGAGGAGTCGACCACGACCTTCACGCCACTGAAGTCCGCCTGCTCGTCGTCGGTGGCGACGTCGGCGTCGAAGAACATCTCGTAGGAGAAGCCGGAGCAGCCGCCGGGGCGCACGGCGACGCGAAGCGCCATCTCGGGCTCGCCTTCGGCGTCGAGCAGCTCCTTGACCTTGACGGCCGCCGTGTCGGTGAGGGTGATCACGGATGCTCCTCCTGGAATGGGCTCCTGGGATGGGATCGTCGGGAACAGGCTATCGGGATGCGATGGCGACCTGGCAAGGCTGACGGTGCATCAGCGGATGGAAGTCCTCGACCTCGGCGTCGCCCATGGCGTCGACGAAGCCCTCCACCATGCCGCGGTGCAACGAGCACACGAGCTCCGGATGGGCCTCGGCCAGCTCGCGGAAGGGGCAGTGGGCGAAGGCGATCACCGCCGTCTCGTCGTCCGGTCCGTCGACGGCCGGATCGAAGCCCACCCGATCGAGCTGGTCGACGAGCGCCTCGAGGCACGACGCCGCCTTGGCGTACGGCACGGCGTCACGCTGGCCCTGTTCCCGCCCGACCTCGGCCGCGTCCTCCGCGGTGGCGCCGGTGGCCTCGGCCAGCCGCACCAGCATCCGCGCCAGCAGGGGGAAGGCCGGCGGCTCCAGGCCCAGCGACGGGGCACTGTCGCTGAGCGCGTACAGGTTCTGCGGGCGTCCGACCGCGGTGCGGACCTCGGCCGAGACCTCCAGGAGGCCGACCTCGCGCATGCGCTCCAGGTGGGGCCGCACCGTGTTGGGGTGGAGCTCGAGGGAGTCGGCGATGTCCGCCGTCGCCAGCGGCGCGGGGGACCGAGCCAGCTCGAGATAGATGGCGTAGCGGGTGTTGTCCCCCAGCGCCTTGAGCAGATCCAGGCGGGGGATTCCGCTGTCGCCGGCCACAGGACGAGATTACACGGCCGCCACCGGTAAAATGCTCGGCGTGCGAACGGAGCGCCCCGCGACAGCCAGCCGCCGCGTGCCACCGCCGACGGTCGAGGAGGTCACGGGACTCCTGCGCGGCGTGATCGACCCGGAGCTCGGCGGCAACATCGTCGACCTCGGCATGACCACGGGCGCGGACGTGTCGCCCGAGGGCGACGTGCGCATCGGCGTCAAGCTGACCATCGCCGGCTGCCCGCTGCGCGCCCAGATCAAGAAGGACGTGGAGACCCGCGTCGCCGCCCACCCTGGCGTGCGCGACGTCACGATCGACTGGGGTGAGATGACCTCGGACGAGCGCTCCGAGGTCATGCTGAAGGCGCGCTGGGCGGCGCGGGAGAACGCGCCCGACACCCAGATCCCCGCCACCACGCGCGTGCTCGCCATCGCGTCGGGGAAGGGCGGGGTCGGCAAGAGCTCCGTCACCGTCAACCTCGCCGCCGCCATCGCAGATATGGGCTACACGGTCGGCGTGCTGGATGCCGACATCTGGGGCTTCTCGGTGCCTCGCATGCTCGGCATGGACGACCGGCTCGAGGCCCAGGTCGTCGAGGGGAGCGATCGCCCGCTGATCCTCCCCCACGAGCGCACCGTGGGCGCCGGGCGGCTGAAGGTGGTGTCGACCGGGCTGCTGGTCGAGGACGAGGGCACGGCGCTCATGTGGCGCGGCCTCATGCTGACCAAGGCCGTGGAGCAGTTCCTGCGCGACGTCCACTGGGGACCGCTCGACTACCTGCTGATCGACATGCCACCCGGCACCGGCGACGTCCAGATGGGCCTCGCCCGCCTGCTGCCGCGGACCGACCTCATCATCGTGACGACCCCCGCGGTGAGCGCCCAGAAGGTCGCCATCCGCGCCGCCGACATGGCCCGGCAGATCGTTCCTGCGCGTGGCCGGGGTCATCGAGAACATGAGCAGCTTCACCTGCGAGCACGGCAGCCGGTACGACCTGTTCGGCGAGGGCGGCGGCCGGACGCTGGCCGACGAGGTGGGGGTGGAGCTGCTCGGCCAGGTGCCGATCGAGCCGGCCGTGGCCGCGGGCGGCGACACCGGCGAGCCGGTGGCGCTCACCGGGACTGGACCGGCGGCCAATGCCTTCCGGGCCATCGCCCGCACCATCGTCACCGAGACGGTCCCCCCCGTCGCCATGGCCGGCTGCTCGGCCCGCCTGCTCGACGCCGTGGAGGCTGCCCTCGGACCGGTCCCGGTCGCGATCTCCGAGCCCGCGCCGGGCTAGTCGTCGCGGGGCCGTCCGTCGAGCTCGGGCAACGCCTCGAATCCGGCGTCGTCCGGGAGGACCACTTCGATGCGGCCCTCGTCGTCGCGCCGCAGCTTCGGACGGATGGCCGGCGGCCGCCCCTGCGAGCCCAACCCCGCGAGCGCCTCGTCCGCGGTGTCGTACGGCAGCAGCAGCTCCAGGTTCTTCGTGGTCGGGGCAATCATCGCCAGCTCGCCCCGCTCGGTCTGGGCCAGGGCTTCCACCGGCCGCACCCACAGGCTGGCGATGGTCTCGTGGTCATCGTGGAGCGGCTCCTGCGCCTGCGGAGCACGGGCGAGGAAGAACCGGGTGTCGAACCGCCGCCGCTCACCGATCGGCGTGATCCAGTGGCTGACGTAGTGGATGTCGTCCGTGGCCAGGCGCAGCCCTTCGAGGGCGCACAGCTCGACGAGCCGCCGGTCGCCGGCGTGCACCGCCGCCCGGTGCAGCAGGTACCGCTCCTCGACCGCGGGTTCGTCGAAGCGGACGGGCTGCCCGTCGGGTCGCCGGGCCAGCAGGACGCCGGCCTCCTCGAAGCACTCCCGGATGGCGGCGATCCAGTACGCCAGTCCGCCACTTGCGACTTCGAGTTGCCGGCTGGCGTCGTCGTCCGTGAGGCCGTCGCAGCAGGCGCCCACCTCAGCGGACCGGTCGGCGTCGTCCACGGCGCCACCAGGGAAGACGTACATGCCGCTGGCGAACACCGCCGACAGCGTCCGGCGCAGCATGAAGACCTCGACGCCGTCAGCTCCGTCGCGAACCAGCATCACCGTGGCCGCGTCGCGGACCGGGATCGCGCGTGGGTCGAAGTCGCCGTCGGCGCGCGGTCGTTCCGGGGTGGCCGGCGGCAGGGACGTCACGAGCCGAGCTCGCCCGGCGTCGCCGGAGGTTCCGGCGGCTGCGGTGGGCGTTCGACCCCCTCGGTGTCGATGACCGTGCCGCCGACGATGTCCCGGATGACCGGTCCGAGTCCGGCCCAGACGGTCCGTAGGTGGCCTTGATCACGCGGAAGCTCGAACGCCCGGAGTACCGGCGCACGAGCGCGCCGGCAGCCACCGAGCGGACCGGGGGCAGCAGGAGGAGCAGGCCCAGCGCATCGGTGAGGAAGCCGGGGATCACCAGCAGGAGGCCGGCGCCGAGGAGGCAGACGCCGTCCGCCACCTCCTTCGACGGTGTCCGCTGCGCGACGAGCTGCTCGTTGAACCGGGCCCACATCTTCGTGCCGGCCCGCTTCACCAGCCAGAGGCCGATCAGCGAGATCAGGATGACGAGACCGAGCGCGTTGAGGAAGCCGATCGCGTTGGAGACCTGGATGAACAGGTACAGCTCGACGATCGGGACCACGACGAACAGCACGACGGCGAGCGCCACGCCAGGAAGCGTACCGGCGGCCCGGGCCGGCGACTTCGCCAGCCAGCCTCGGCCGCGCCCGCGACGGGTGGCACCACTAGCGTCCCGGTGGTGAGCGCGTCGAGCGGCCCGGAGGCCGCGGTGCGCCGGGCCACGGGTGCCGGCCGGCCGCCCTCGGTCGACGCGCTGGCCCGTGCTCTCGCTCGCGACGGGGGTGCCGGGCTCCCGCACCCCCTGCTGGTCGAGGTGGCGCGGGAGGCCATCGCCGCCGGTGAGCCCGAGTCCGCCCGGGTGCGTGCCGCGGAGCTGGCCCGGGCGCTCCTCCAGCCGGTCGTCAACGCCACGGGCGTGCTGTTGCACACCAACCTCGGTCGGGCACCGCTGGCCGCCGAACCCGTTCCCGGCGCCACCAACCTCGAGCTGGATCTGGCCTCGGGACGGCGCGGCTCCCGCCACACGCACTGCAGCCGGCTGCTGGCCCGGCTGTGCGACGCGGAGGCCGCGCTCGTCGTCAACAACAACGCGGCCGCCGTCCTCCTCGTGCTGGCCGCGCTGGCGCGCGGCCGGGAGGTGCTGGTCAGCAGGGGCGAGAGCGTGGAGATCGGCGGGGGCTTCCGCGTGCCCGAGGTCATGGAGCAGTCCGGGGCCCGCCTGGTCGACGTCGGGACCACCAACCGGACCCGGCTGGCGGACTACGAGCAGGCCCTGCACCGCCCCGGCGCCGACGTGGCCCTCGTGCTCAAGGTGCACCCGTCGAACTACCGCGTCGAAGGCTTCGTGGAGGACACGACGACGGCCGCACTGGCCGCCCTGCCCGGCGCGGTGCCCGTCATCGCCGACATCGGCTCGGGCCTGCTCGACGCCGCCTGCCCCTGGTTGGCCGCCGGTCCCCCACCGTGGCTGGAGGGCGAGCCGGCGGCCCGCCAGACCCTGGCCTCCGGAGCCGCCCTCGTGACCTTCAGCGGGGACAAGCTCCTCGGCGGACCGCAGGCCGGCATCGTCGCCGGACGATCCGATCTCGTCGCGGCCTGCGCGGCGCATCCGCTGGCCCGGGCCCTGCGGCCCGGCGGCCTCGTCCTGTCCGCGCTGCAGGAAGTGCTCCTCGCCTACCTGCGGCGCGACGCCGGGCGGACGGTGCCGTTCTGGCGCATGGCCACGCTGACGGTCTCCGAGGTCGCGGACCGGGCGCGGGCCGTTCTCGCCGCAGCAGGACCGATCGCCGAGCCGCTCGGCCTGGCCGTCGAGCCCATGGAGTCACTGCCCGGGGCCGGTTCCCTGCCCGGCACCGTCGTCCCGTCCGCCGGCCTGGTGCTTGATGGCGACCGGTCCGCGGACCTCCGCCTCGCCTCGCCGCCCGTCATCGCCCGGGTCCGGGACGGGCGGACCTACCTCGACCTGCGGACGGTCGAGCCGTCCGACGACGACCACCTGGCCACCGCGCTCGCCGGCCTGACCCCGGGGGCGCCACCACCCGCGGCGCCGTGAGGGTCATCGCCACCGCTGGTCACGTCGACCACGGCAAGTCGTCGCTCGTCCTCGCGCTGACGGGGACCGACCCGGACCGGTTCGAGGAGGAGAAGCGGCGCGGTCTCACGATCGACCTCGGCTTCGCCCACACGACGCTGCCGTCGGGGGAGACGGTCAGCTTCGTCGACGTCCCGGGCCACGTTCGTTTCCTGCGCAACATGCTGGCCGGGGTCGGTGCGGTCGACGCCTGCCTGTTCGTGGTGGCGGCCACCGAGGGGTGGAAGCCCCAGAGCGAGGAGCACCTGCGCATCCTCGAGCTGCTCGGGATCGAGCACGGGCTGGTCGCGCTGTCCAAGGTCGACGCCGTGGACGATGACCTGCGCGAGCTGGCGCACCTGGACGTGACCGAGCACGTGGCGGAGACGTTCCTGGCCGGCGCGCCGATCGTGGCCGTGAGCGCCTCGACGGGCGAGGGGCTCGACGATCTCAGGAACGCGCTCGACGACCTCGTGCGCCGTACTCCCGCCTCCGCCGACCGCCGCCGCCCCCGGCTGTGGGTCGACCGCGTGTTCGCGGCCAAGGGCAGCGGGACCGTGGTGACGGGCACGCTCACCGGCGGGCCGCTGGCCACCGGCGACCGCGTCATCGTGGGTGCCCGCACCCTGCCCGCCCGGATCCGCGCCATCCAGAGCCTCAACCAGGCCCACGGCGGCATCGGGCCGGGTCATCGGGTGGCGCTCAACCTGGTCGGCGTCGACCACACGGACCTGGCCCGTGGTGACGCGGTGGTCGAGCCCGACCGCTGGTTCCCCACGACGCGGGTCGATGCTTCGCTGACGGTCCTCGACGCCCTCGACCACCAGGTCACACGACGCGGTGCGTACCTCGCCTACATCGGGTCCGGCGAGCACCCCGTCCGCGTGCGGGTACTCGGCGGCTCCTCCATCGGGCCGGGTCAGCAGGGCTTCGTCCGCCTCCACCTGGATCAGCCGGTGCCGCTGCTCCCCGGCGACCGCTTCATCCTGCGCGAGAGCGGCCGCCAGGAGACGGTCGGGGGCGGGGCCGTCCTCGACGTCGCACCGGTGCGGCCCGCGTCGAAGGTCGGGCCCGAGCGCTGGGAGGCCGGTCCTGTCGAGCGGGTGGTGGCGGACCGGGGATGGGTCCGCGCCGACGAGTTGGAGGCGTTGACCGGCGAGCGCCGTCCCGCCACCGTCGGGCCCTGGGTGGTCGCGCCGGGCGCGGTGGAGGCCATGCAGGAAGCGCTGGCGGCCCGGGTGGCGGCGGCCGGCCCGCTCGGTCTCGACGTCGTGTCCCTCGACGAACGCGAGCGGGAGGTCCTGGCGCTCGTTCCCGCCGTCGAGGTGACCGGCGGTCGGGCCCGGCCGGTGGCCGCCGGCGACCCGCTCGCCGAGCACCCGTTCCTGCGTGCGCTGGAGGCCGGAGGCGTGACACCACCAGCGCCCGACGGCGTCGATCGTGCCGAGTTGCGCGAGCTGGTCCGCCGGGGCCTCGTCGTCGAGCGCGATGGCGTCTACTTCGCGCCGAGCGCCATCGATGCCGCCGCCCGCACGGCCGCGGCGCTCCTGGACCGCGCGCCGGACGGCTTCACCGTGGCCGAGCTCCGCGACCAGCTCGACATCACCCGCAAGCACGCGCTCCCGTTGGTCACCGAGCTCGACGCCCGCGGCATCACGCGTCGGCGGGGCGACCTCCGCATCGCCGGGCCCCGTCTTCCGGCGCCCTGAGAGCGCGGCCTTCCGGCGCCCTGAGGGCGCCTTCCGGCGCCCTGACGAGCGCGGCCTTCCGGCGCCCTGAGGGGTCCCCTCAGCCCGGTCCGGGCGGGTCGAGCTGCTCGAGCTCGCGTGGGCCCTTGCGCTTCGGGCGACCGAACAGCCGGCGTAGCGGACCTGTCGCTTCCTCGGCCGCCGCCTCGGTCTCCATGGCCCGGGCCGCCTTGGCCACCTCGAGATCGTTGGTGATGACCTCCACGAAGCGCCCGGGATCGGCCAGCAGCCACGAGTGGCTGCCCTCGACGACGGTGCCGGCCGCCCCCACGGCCGTGCACATGGCCTCGAACGACTCCTTCGGGATGATCCCGTCCCGGCTGGCCCAGATGACCGTCACCGGGAAGCCCCGACGCTTGAGCTCCTCCAGCTCCGGGCGCAGGTCGGCCCGCCGGGCCATGTTCGCCACCCGCACCACCGAGCCCGGGCTGCGCACCAGGTTGGGCAGCGCGTCCTCCAGGATGACCGGGAGCACCCTCGTGGCCTGGCGGATCGGCCACACGTCCGACGGGAAGTGCAGCCCCCAGTCCCACAGCGGCCGCTCGGCGATGGAGGTCAGGACCTTGCCCCGCCGCCACGACGATCCGCCGATGGAGTTGACCAGCACCAGCGAGCGCACGAGCTTCGGGAAGGAGTAGGCGGCACGGATGGCCACGCCGCCGCCGAACGAGTGCCCGACGAGCACCACCTTCTCCTCGATGCCCACCTCGCGGACGAACTCCTCGAGCCAGGCCGCGTAGCCGGCGAGGTGGAACTGGTCCCGCGGCAGGCCGGGGGTGCCACCGAAGCCAGGGAGCGCCGGCGCGACGACCCGGCAACCCTGGTCGGCCAGCCGGTGGAGGATCGCCTTGTACGTGTGCTGGCCGAGCGCCCACCCGTGTGCGAACACGACGGGCAGCCCTTCGCCGACCACCCCGTACTGGGCGGGACGGTCCTGCACCCAGGTCCGCTTCCAGACGACCGGACCCCGGACGGGGGTGTCCGCCTCGGTGACCTCCGGGGCCGTCTCCACCGGCTCGCGGGGCGGTGCGCCCCGCCGGCCCTTGGCGCCGCGGGCGCTCAGGCCGTCGCCGTCGCCTCCTCCAGGCGGTTTCGCCGCTCGAGTTCGTTCAGGCCGCCCCAGATCCCGTGAGGCTCCCTGATCCTCAGCGCGTAGTCCAGGCATGGTTCCAGGACGGGACAGCCGGCGCAGATCGCCTTCGCCCGGCGCTCCCGGGACAGCCGCTCATCCTTGCGCTCGGGGTGGTGCGGTGGGAAGAAGACCACGGAATGTGGCCCTCGACAGGCAGCACTCTCCTGCCACAGATCTCCTGCTCGTCCGTCTATACGCCGGTGTTGCATCACCGTGAAACCCCCTCACAGTGAGGGGCAGCGTACGTGCTCGTTGACAGATCGACAATGAGGGATACCGCTGGAAGACGGGGGTGCGGGCAGGGTGGGCGGGCCACGAACCCTGCGAGTGGCGGAGGCGGTGCGGCGAGTGGCGGAGGCGGCCCGGGAGGCCCGTCGGAACCCACCCGGATCGGTGCCGGGGGACGCAGTTCATCACCCGGATCGACCCGCGCCGCGCCGCTCCCGGTGGTCTTTGGCCGCTCCCACCTCCGGCTCGACCTCGAGGGTGTACCCGTCGATGGCGACCACCCGCAGCCGGTCGCCGCGCTTGAGCGGAGTGGCCCGGTTGGTCCGGGCCCGCCACTGCGCGCCCCGCACGACGGCGACCCCGAGCGGGTCGATGGCCACCGCGGCCTCGCCCATCTCCCCGATCATCCACTCCCGGCCGATGGTCGGCGTGGCGAAGCGGGCCCGCACCATCGACGGCATGCCGACGATGAAGGCCAGCGCCACGCCTCCGATGCCGGCCAGGAGCGTGATCCACGACGGCCGCAGCCCGTCACGGAAGAGGAACAGCGACGACACGGCGTACAGCGTCAGGCCGATGCCGGTCCACGTCCTCGGCACACCGGTCTGGACGTCGATGGCCAGCCCGAAGAACGCCACCAGCATCACGGCCAGGGCCCAGCCGTTGACCGGCAGCGCCCCCAGCCCGTAGCAGGCCAGCACCAGGCTGCCGGCCCCCACCACCCCGGCCACCCCGACGCCGGCCGTGAAGAACTCGAAGATCAAGAGGGACAACCCGATCGTCAGCAGGAGGTAGGTCACGGGAGGGCTGGCCACCGTGTGCATGAGCCGGGCGGCGAGGGGCAGCTTGAAGAACCGGGGCTCGGCCACCAGCACCAGCTCCTTCTCGCCGTCGTCCCCGAGGCGCTCCTCCGCGGTGTTGACCGTGCGGCCGCCGTGCTCCAGCCCGTCGATGGCCAGGAGCATGTTGCGCAACACCGGCACGCCCTCGTCCTCGATGTCCGGGCGCAGCACGTTGCGCTCGCGGGCCTCCTGGGGACCCATCGTGAAGGACTCCAACTGATCGCCGCCGTCGCCGAAGTCGAGCTCGAAGCCCTCGACGGGCAGTGGGTTCCCGAAGTCACCGATGCGCGTCGCCGGAGCCATGGCCGTGACGGCCGCCGCGCCGAGGAGCTGCCCCGGCATCCCGAGACCGCGCGCGCCGCTCGGACCCACCCAGATGGCGACCGGGACGGGCGAGCCGTGGATGGCCTCGGCCAGACGGGCCATGCGCTCGGGGGACACGACCGCCGCCTTGGAGTTGAGCTGCACGACGAGCGCCTGCGCGCCGCCGTCCTCCGCCCGATCGATGGCCTTCGTCAGGTCGTCCGCGACGACCTCGTCGACCAGCCCGCTGACCTCGACGATGTCCACCGGACCCTCGCCCGTGTCACCGCCCGATTGCGCCCCGGCGGTCCCCGCCAGTGCCAGCAGACCCGCACCGCCCAGCAGGAGCCCACCGAGGGTGATGGCTAGTCTGCGCACGTCTGGGCCTCCGAAAGGGACGAGTGGATCCGCTGCAGTTCTTCGCCTCCTCCGGGCTCGTGATCGTGGCCGGCAAGGGCGGGGTCGGGAAGACCACCGTAACGGCTGCCATGGCGATCGCCGCAGCCCGCCTCGGCCGGCGGGTGCTCGTGGTGGAGCTGGAGGGAGCCAGTGGCCTCGGCCCGTCTCTGGGCTCCGACCAGGCCCTCGGATCGGGCACCGTCGTGCTGCGCGCCGGTCGGCGAGCGGGGCTGCGCCGGCTCGATCGAGGGGCGCATGATCTCGCCCGGCGAGGCCCTGACCGACTACCTCGACGACCACGGCATGCGCCGCCTGTCCGGCCGGCTGGCCAAGGCGGGCGTGATCGACGTCGTGGCCACCGCCGCGCCAGGGCTGGACGACATCCTGGTCCTGGGCAAGGTCAAGCAGCTCGAACGGGCCGGCGAGCACGACCTCATCCTGCTGGACGCGCCTGCCGCCGGCCACGCGGTGACGTTCCTGCGCTCGGCCCGCGGGCTGGCCGACGCCGTCACCGTCGGGCCGATCGCCACCCAGGCCAACGACGTCCTCGAGTTGCTCCAGGATTCGACCCGTTGCCAGGTCGTGCTGGTGACGCTCCCCGAGGAGACCCCGGTCAACGAGGTGGTGGAGACGGCCTTCGCGTTGGAGGAGTCGGTCGGGGTCCAGCTCGGGCCGATCGTGGTCAACGGCCTCTATCCGGAGCGTCCCGGCCTGGCCGCGGCCCTGGCCGACGAGGAGGCCCGGTCCGGAGACGAGGACGACGGGCTCCTGCGCGCCGCCCGCTTCCGCCTGGCCCGCCAGGCTCAGCAGGACGAGCAGTTGGCCCGGCTGTCGGCGCAGCTCCCGCTGGCGCAGGTCCGCCTCCCGTTCTGCTTCAGCGACCGCCTGCGCGTCGATGACGTCGAGACGCTGGCCGATCACCTCGTCGACCATCTCGGCGCGCTGGCGGCATGACGACGGGGGACCCGGCGACCCCCGGCCAGGCCCTCGCTCGGCTGGTCGTCGAGCGCGCCGTGATCGTGTGCTGCGGGTCCGGCGGCGTCGGCAAGACGACCACCGCCGCGGTCCTGGCCGCCGAGGCCGCGGCGTCCGGCCGCCGCGCCGTGGTCGTGACCATCGACCCCGCCCGCCGGCTGGCTGACGCGCTCGGGCTGGCCGGCCTCACCAACGAGCCCAGCGCAGTGCCCAAGTTCCGCGCCGACGGGAGCGACGAGGACCCGGACCGCGGCGAGCTGTGGGCGGTCATGCTCGACACCAAGAGCACGTTCGACCATCTCGTCGAGCTCTACGCGCCCGACGCGGATCAGGCCGAGCGCATCATGAGCAATCGTTTCTACCGCAACATCTCCGCCGCGCTGTCCGGCACCCAGGAGTACATGGCGGCCGAGAAGCTGTACGAGCTCCACGACGACGCCCGCTTCGACATCGTGGTCGTCGACACGCCCCCCACCCGCAACGCCCTCGACTTCCTGGAGGCCCCGGCGCGGCTGACCCGGTTCCTCGACCACCGCCTCTACCGGGCCCTCACCGCCCCCACCCGCGTCGGGCTGCGGGTCGTCAACGTGGCCGCGCAGGCCTTCCTCCGCACGCTGAGCAGGGTGGTCGGTGGGGACGCCATCGCCGACGCCATCGCCTTCTTCCAGGCCTTCGACGGGATGGAGGAGGGCTTCCGCCAGCGAGCCAACGCCGTCGACGAGCTGCTCAAGTCGACGGACACCGCCTACGTGCTCGTCACCGGGCCGCGCCACGACACCATCGAGGAGGCCCGCTACTTCGCCCGCCGACTGACCGAGGGCGGGACGCCGCCCGTGGCTGTCGTCGTCAACCGCGTCCATCCCCGGTTCTCGGAGCCGTCCCGACCGACTCGCGGGCGCCGGCCGGCCAAGCGCTCGGCGAGGGCCGAGCTGGAGGCCAACCGGGCCGAGCTCCAGGCCGTGGCGAACGCCGAGGCGGCGGCGCTCGAACCGCTGACCGGCCAGGTCGGGGGGGTGCCGGTGGCGACCGTCCCGCTGCTCGCCACCGACGTGCACGACCTGGCCGGCCTGGGTGTCGTGGCCGACCACCTCTTCGACCGCAGTGGCTAACGTCCGGCCGTGCCGCACATCCTGATCGCCGCTGACGCGGAATGGGTCATCGATGACGTCCGCTCCGCGCTCGAGACCCCGGACACCACGTTCGTCGTGTGCCGCCGCGGCCAGGACGTCGCCACGGCGGCCAAGGGGCAGACCCCCGACCTCGCCGTCCTCGACCTGCAGATCGGCAACATGGGCGGCATGGCCGTGTGCATGAACCTGCGCCTCGACGAGTCGGGCGGCCGGCTGCCGCACATCCGGGTCCTGATGCTGCTCGATCGCGCCGCCGACACCTTTCTGGCGCGGCGGGCCGGGGCGGAGGGCTGGCTGGTCAAACCGCTCGACTCCCTCCGCCTGCGCAGGGCCGCCACCACGGTCCTGAAGGGCGGCACCATCTACGAGGGCCTGCCGCCCGCCGAGACCGACCGAGGCGCCGAGACCGACGGGGACGAGGCCGACGGCGACACGCCGGAGGACGCGGATGAATCGGCCCGTGGCGACGAGGTGCCCGCCGGGTAGAGTCGCCGACGCACTCCGGGGAGTAGCGCAGCTTGGTTAGCGCGCCACGTTCGGGACGTGGAGGCCGGGAGTTCAAATCTCCCCTCCCCGACTGCACCGCACGCCGGACGGGCGTGCACGCCAAGCAGGAGCCAGGGCCGCCCTTGCGGCGGTCGACGACCGCCGGAGGGCTGCTCGTGGCACAGGGGTGTGAGAAGACGATCCCCGCCGAGTTGGAGATCCACCACGAGCCCCGACCACCCGAACGGGATCCCACCCTCGGCATCCCGGTCACCGTGGACCGCACGAGCGCCCCACCCCACCGGCTGGTGACGATCGGCGACTCGATCACCCAGGGCTTCATGAGCCTGGCCGTCTTCAGGACGGACCTGTCCTGGCCCGCCATCGTGGCGCGGGAGCTGGGCATCGAGGCGACGTTCAGCTACCCGGTCTACGAGGGTCTGGACGGCCCGGGTGGGCTGCCGCTCGATCTCGAGCGGTTGGCGCGCGCCATCCAGACATGGGCCGGGCCGACGCTGACCTGGAGCGACCTCCCCCGGACGCTCACCCGACTGCGCTCGTACATGGACGACGTCGAGGACTTCTGGGAACGCAACTGGGACGATCGGCTTCCCCCGCCCGGCCCGCCCTTCCACAACCTGGCCGTCTACGGCTGGGACCTGCTCGACACGCTGGCGCTCAACGCCGACCGCCTGCAACGGCGGATCGACGCCGGGCGGGCCCGGGATCAGCTGATCCGCCAGGTGGTCGAGAACGACAACGACCGCGCCGGGCTCATCGTGGCCGAGCGGGCCCGGGACGGCGACGACCGGGCTCGCACCGTGCTGCAGGCCGCGGCCGCCCTCGGGGCCGAAGGAGGGAACGGTCCTGGCATCGAGACCCTGGTCGTGGCGCTCGGGGCCAACAACGCGCTCGGTTCGGTCGTCCAGTTGCAGGTGTGCTGGAGCACGGAGGACTACCTCGACGGGCGCCTCGACCAGCGGCTGAAGAGCAAGAAGAGCTTCACCGTCTGGCGGCCCTCGCACTTCGAGGCCGAGTGGGCCGACGTCGTCGCCGCGATCGAGCGGGTCGACGCTCGACACGTCATCGTGGCCACCGTGCCGGCGGTGACCATCCCGCCCGTCAGCCGGGGCGTCGGGACCAAGGTGCGGCCGGACTCGCGCTACTTCCCCTTCTACACCCGGCCGTGGATCACGGACGCCGAGTTCGACCCCCGCCGCGATGCCCACCTCACGGAGGACGACGCCCGGGCCATCGACTCCGCCATCGACGCCTACAACGCGGCCATCATCGACTCCGTCCGTGCGGCCCGCCACGAAGGCCGCGACTGGTACCTGTTCGATCTCGGCGGGTTGCTCGACAGCCTCGCGACGCGGCGCTACGCGGACCGGCGAGCGGCGGCCGCCCGGCCGGACTGGTGGGAGCCGTACGAGCTCCCGCCGGCGCTGGCCGCGCTGGACCCGCCGCCCAACACCAGGTTCTTCCTCTCGGGCCCGGAAGGCCGCATCGACGGCGGCTTCTTCTCGCTCGACGGCACCCACCCGACCACGATCGGCTACGGGATCATCGCCCAGGAGGTGATCCGCATCATGGAGCTGGCCGGCGTGCCGTTCGACGGCCCGGCCGGGCGGCGCCGTCCCTCCCCCGTCGAGGTCGACTTCGAGCGCCTCGTGCAGGCCGACACCTTGGTGTCCAACCCGCCGTCCACCGTGCTCTCCACGCTCGACCTCCTGTCCTGGCTCGACCAGCTCACGGACTGGGCCAGCCGCCTCATCCCGTTCGGTCGCTGAGCGGCGAATACCCTCCTCGGCCGTGCACCTGGCCGACCTGCAGGATCTGATGGAGCGCACCTACGGCGACCGGGACCGCGAGCGCGGCATCCCGGCCGCGGTGGCGTGGCTCACCGAAGAAGTCGGTGAGTTGGCCCAGGCCCTGCGCAAGGGCTCGGCCGAGCAGCAGCGCGACGAGTTCGCGGACGTCCTGGCCTGGGTGGCCACCCTGGCCAACATCTCCGGCGTCGACCTCGACGCCGCGCTGGCCCGCTACGCCCACGGCTGCCCCAAGTGTGGGCACCTGCCGTGCGACTGCTGAGAGAATCGGATCCGTGCTGGAGCCGGGCTTTCTCACGGGCCCGACCGGCGCGCTCTGCCGATGCGGTGGACGCGCTGGGCCGGCAGGCCGACGCCCGTGCCGCCGAGATCGAGCAGTTGCGCCGGCTGCCGCCCGATCTGTCCGCGGCGATGGTCGGGACCGGTCTGGGTCGGGCGTGGGCGCCCGCTCGCTACGGCGGGCTGGAGCTGACCGTCCAGGAGCTGCTGGACGCCATCGAGCGGCTGGCCTACCACGACGGCAGCACGGCCTGGTGCGGCATGATCGCCGCCACCACGTCCCTCCTCGGCGGGTACCTGCCGGAGCGGTGGGCCGGTGAGATCTACGGCCGACCGGACGCCGTCACCGGCGGGCACGCCGCGCCGCTCGGCCAGGCCCGGCCTGCGGAAGGTGGGCTCGTGGTCAGCGGGCACTGGCAGTGGGGCTCGGGCACGTTCCACTGCACCCACATCGGCGGCGGGACGGTGGTCGTGGACGGCGACGGTGCACCCACCGCCCGGCCCGATGGGCTCCGGGCGCCGTTCGTGCTGTTCGAGCCGGACCAGGTGGAGCTCCTCGACACCTGGTACACGATGGGACTGCGGGGCTCCGGCAGCACGGACTACGTCGTGCAGGAGGCGTTCGTGCCCGAGGGGCGCTGGGTGGAGATCGTCGGCCAAGAGGCGGTGGTCGACGCCCCGCTCTACCGGTTCCCGTTCTTCGGTGCCCTCGCCCTCGGCGTGTGCTCGGTCAGCCTGGGGCTGGCCCGCCGCGCCCTCGACGAGCTCGCCGCGCTGGCGACCGACAAGCGCTACGCCATGAGCGCCCGGCCCATGGCCGCAAGGGCGCCGGTGCAAGCCGACGTCGCCCGGGCGGAAGCCGCCTACCGCTCGGCCCGGGCGCTGCTGCGGGAGACGGTGGGCCAGGCCTGGTCGGCGGCGACGGCCGGCCACACCCTCGGCCCGGACCAACGACGGCTGTTGCGCCTGGCCGCCACCAACGCCACCACCCAGAGCGCCGCCGTGGCCGAGGCGCTGTTCCGCACGGCGGGTGGCGCGGCCGTGTACGAGTCGAGCCCGCTGCAACGGGTGCTGCGCGACGTCAACGTCGCCAGCCAGCACGCCATGGTCGCCCCCCGGACGTACGAGCTGGTCGGGCGTCTGGCGCTCGGCCAGTCCACCGACATCGCGCAACTCTGAAGTCGATCGGAGACCGGGCCGTGGAGCTCTACGACGCCATCATGACCACCCGCTCGATGCGGCGGCTGACCGACGATCCTCCCGTGACGGCCGAGGACATCGAGCACTGCCTGCGGGGCGCCGCGCAGGCGCCGTCCGGCGGCAACGTGCAGCCCTATCACTTCCTCGTCCTCATGTCGCCCGAGGCGCGGGCGACGATGGCCGACCTCTACCTCCGGGGCTGGCGCCGCTACCGCCCCGCCCTGCTCTCGGTCCTCCCGGCGTTCCCGACTGCGGACGCCGAGGCCTCCTTCCGCCGGGGCGTCGAGCTGAGCGAGCACCTCGCGGAGCACATCGGCGACGTGCCGAGCGTCCTGTTCTGCATGGCCAGCTTCGACAACACCCTTGCGGATGACGAGGGCCCGCTCGACATCGGCACGCTCCACGCCTCGGTGCTCCCGGCCGTGCAGAACTTCATGCTCGCCGCCCGGGACCTCGGCCTGGGCACGACGCTGACCACCGTGTTCCGTGTCCACCTCGACGAGGTGCGGGCCGCGTTCGAACTGCCACCGCACCTCGATCCTGTGGCGCTGGTGCCGATCGGCCGTCCGGCCGGTCACTTCGGCGTCGCGCCCCGCAAGCCGATCGACCGGATCACCCATTGGGACCGGTTCGGTCAGCGACGCCCCTTCACGACGGCCCCGCTGGTCGCCTCCGCCGTGACTGGCGGGCGCCCGCACCCGGGCGACCCGAGCGACCCGCCCGACCCGGCGACCCGCCTTTGGTCACCTTTCCCGCACAAATCGCGTCACGTGACCGCGCGAGGGCCAGTTCCCGCGATTTGTGCGCCGATTGTGACCGCCGCCGAGTGTGACGCGCCGCGGTGAGGCTCGGCGTCAGGAACGGCGGGCCAGGAGGGTTTCGGCGATCTGGATGGCGTTGAGCGCCGCGCCCTTGCGCAGGTTGTCGTTGGACACGAAGAGCACCAGCCCCCGCCCGTCGGGCACGGTCGGGTCCTGACGGATCCTCCCGACGTAGCTCGGGTCCTGCCCGGCCGCTTCCAGCGGGTTGGGGATCTCCGACACGACGACGCCGGGTGCCGAGGCCAGGAGGGCCGTCGCCTCCTCGACGGACAGCGGCCGCTCGAACTCGGCGTTGAGGGAGAGGGAGTGGCCGGTGAAGACCGGTACCCGCACGCAGGTGCCCGAGACGGGGAGATCGGGGATCTCGAGGATCTTGCGGGTCTCGTTCCTGAACTTCTGCTCCTCGTCCGTCTCGCCGCTGCCGTCGTCCACGATCTTGCCGGCCAGGGGCAGCACGTTGAAGGCGATGGGCCGGGCGAACTTCGACGGGGTCGGGAACTCCACCGCGGCGCCGTCGTAGGTCAGGGCGGCCGCGCCGTCGACCACCTTGCGGACCTGCTCGTCCAGCTCCTCCACGCCCGTCAGACCTGCCCCGGACACGGCCTGGTAGGTGCTGGCCACCAGCCGGCGCAGCCCGGCCGCCGCATGGAGCGGCTTCAGCACCGGCATGGCCGCCATGGTCGTGCAGTTGGGGTTGGCCACGATCCCCTTCGGGATGGCGTCCAGCGTGTGGGGGTTGACCTCGGCCACGACCAGGGGGACATCGGGATCCATGCGCCACGCGGAGGAGTTGTCGATGACGATCGCCCCGGCGGCGGCGAAGCGGGGCGCCAGCTCCCGGGACGACGGCGCGCCGGACGAGAAGAGCGCCAGCTCGAGGCCGGTCAGCTCCGCGGTGGCGGCGTCCTCCACCGTCACCTCCTCCCCCTTCCAAGGGAGGGTCCGGCCGGCCGAGCGGGCCGAGGCGAAGAACCGGATCTCGTCGACTGGGAAGGACCGCTCCTCCAGGAGCGTCCGCATCACGCCACCGACCTGGCCGGTGGCACCAACCACACCTACGCGCATGGCCAGGGACGCTATCGGCCCGGTCAGCCGGCGCCCGGTCGGATTGCCAGCGCGGCGGAAGCCGTCATCTCCGCTCGGGCAGGGGACCGCCATAGGCCTGGCCGGAGTCCAGCCCGAACGCGGTGTGGAGCGAGCGGACGGCCCGCTCCATCCCCGCCGCCGCGATGACGACCGAGATGCGGATCGTCGAGGTGGAGATCATCTCGATGTTGATCCCCTCGTCGGCCAGGACGCGGAACATCTTGGCGGCGATGCCGGGCGAGGTCTTCATGCCGGCGCCGACCAGCGAGACCTTGGCGATGTCGCCCTCGTGCGTCACGCCACCGGCCCCGATCTGGGCGGCGACATCGGCCACCACCTTCTCCGCCACGGCCATGTCGGCCTTCGGCATGGTGAACGAGATGTCGGTCGTGCCGTCCTTGGACGTGTTCTGCACGATCATGTCCACGTTGATGTTGGCCGCGGCCAGCGGCTCGAAGAGGGCCGCGGAGACGCCCGGCCGGTCCGGCACGGCGCTCACCGTGACCTTCGACTCGGACACGTCGTGGACCACTCCGGAGATGATCGGGTCTTCCATGCTCGGCTCCTCGTTGTTGACCCACGTGCCCGGCTCCCAGGTGAAGCTGGAGCGCACGTGCAGGGCGACGCCGTGGTTGCGGGCGAACTCCACCGAGCGCAGCGCCAGCACCCGGCCCCCGGCGGCCGCCATCTCCAGCATCTCGTCGAAGTGGATCCTGGCCAGCTTGCGGGCCTGGGGGACGATGCGGGGGTCGGCGGAGAAGACGCCCGTGACGTCCGTGTAGATCTCGCAGCTGACGGCGTTGAAGGCGGCGGCCAGCGCCACGGCCGTGAGGTCCGACGCCCCCCGGCCCATCGTCGTGATCTCCTTCTCGGTCGACACGCCCTGGAAGCCCGCCACCACGCAGACCTTGCCGGCCGCGACGGCCTCCCGGACCCGGTCGCCCTTGACCTCGAGGATCTTGGCCTTGCCGTGGACGTTGTCGGTGATGATGCCGACCTGGCTGCCCGTGAAGGACACGGCGTCGACGTCGAGGTCGGCCAGAGCCATGCAGACGAGGGCCATGCTCTTGCGCTCGCCGATGGTCAGGAGCATGTCCATCTCCCGGCCAGGCAGGGTCGACGACACCGCGCCGGCCAGGGCGATGAGGTTGTCGGTCTCCTTGCCCATTGCCGACACGACCACCACCAGGTCGTGACCCTGGCGGCGGGTGAAGGCGACGTGCTCGGCCACGGCCTTGATGCGGTCGGCGTCCGCCACGGAGGTGCCGCCGTACTTCTGGACGATCAGGGCCACGGGTGCCACACGGTAGCGACCGGCACCACCGCGGCCCGGGCCTTTGGTCACACCCGGGAGGCCCGAGGAGCACGGCGACGTTCGGCCGGGCGTCGCCGTCGGTAGCCTGCCGCCTCCGTGGGCACCGACAAACGGGAACGACAGAAGGCCAACCGCCAAGCTCGCTTGGCCGAGCTGGAGCGCCAGCAGCGCCGCAGCACCAGCCGCAAGAAGGTGATCCGCATCGGCCTCATCGTGGTCGTGGCGCTGGCCGCGGCCTTCGGGCTGTCCCGCCTCATCGGCCAGGACGACGACAGCACCGTCGACGCGTCGGACTCCACGCTCACGACCGACCCCGCAGCCACCACTGTCGCGCCGAGCACCATCCCCGGGGCGGCGATCACCGGCGAGACGCCGTGCCCCGCTGCCGATGGCTCCAGCGAGCGGGCGGCCAGCTTCGAGAACCCGCCGCCCATGTGCATCGACCCGGCCAAGACCTACACGGCGACCATCGACACCAGCGAGGGCAGCTTCACGGTGGCGCTCGACGCTGCCAAGACGCCGAACACCGTCAACAACTTCGTGGTCCTTTCCCGCTACCACTTCTACGACGGGCTGACGTTCCACCGCATCGAGCCAGGCCTGGTGATCCAGGGCGGCGACCCGACCGGCGCCGGCGCGGGCGGCCCGGGCTACGAGTTCGCCGACGAGCTCCCGTCGACCGCCGCGGACTACACCTACACCGCAGGCTCGGTGGCCATGGCCAACTCGGGCCCGAACACGAACGGCAGCCAGTTCTTCGTGACGGTGGGCGACACCGGGTTCGACGGGCCCAACTACTCGCTGTTCGGCCAGGTCACCGAAGGCTTCGACACCACCATCCCGGCGCTCGAGGCCGCCGGCAGCGAGGGCCGCACGCCCACCATCACCTCCGTCACGATCACGGAGTCGTGACGGGCGCCTCCCCGAGCGGAAGGGCGTCGAGGTCGACCTCGGCCCCCGCCAGGTGGACGACGGCGTCACCGTGACGCTCCCACCCGCCCGGACGTCGCAACACGGCCGCTCCGGTGGGGAGGGTGACGACGGGGAAGGCCAGGCCGAGCCCGAGCGTGCGGTGCAGGCGGTCGTGGGACCACGCTTCGGCCCCCGGCACGACGGCCATGGGCCGGGCCAGACCGAGGCCGAGCGTGAAGGCCCCGCCGCGCGGGTCCGTCATGGGATCGCAGAGGGCCATGGCGGCCGGGCCCGAGGCGGCCACGACGGCGCCGGCGGCCAGTGCCGACACCAGGGCCTCCCACAGCGGCGTGTCCTTGAGCACGGACCGCAGGTGCATCGGCGAGTCCCCGACGAGGTAGGTCAGCGGGCTCTCGGCGACGGCCGCCACGTGCTCGGGCACGAACGCGTCCGTGCGGCCGAGCACCGGTAACCCGCGGGCCGTACCCCCGAGGCGCTCGAACCACTCCGCGGCCCGGGCCACGGCCCGCTCCGGGTGCTCGAAGGCGTCCGCGGTGGGCAGGACGAGGGCGGCCGACGAGCCCGCGCACTCCAGCAGGGTGCGGTCGAGCTCCTCGGTGGCCACGAACTCGCCACCACCGATCAGCGCCAAGGTTCCGGTCACCGGTCTCCTCTCACACTCCCCGCGACCTGCGGACACCGCCTGGGCGTTGCACCCGGGCCACCCCTGCCACGCAGGACCGTAGCGGGAGGGTCAGCGTGGGCAGCCCGAAGCGCTCGATGTCGAGAATCGTGTACCCGGAGGACCGCAGCGCTCCCGGTAGGTCCCGTCCCGCCACGAAGCCGTCGGCCAGGAAGCGCCAGAGGGGCTTGCTCAGCTCCGTGGCCAGACCGGGCGGTCGGCGAGGGCTGTGGTCCAGGAACAGCAGCTGCCCTTCTGGCGCCAGGTAGTCGGCCAGGGACCGCAGATCCCGGTCGAGATCCTCGCGGGCGCTGAGGGTGAACGTGGCGACGATGGTGTCGAAGCCGCCCTCGCTCGCATCGAGGGCGCGCTGGTCGATCAGCTCGAAGCCGACCAGACCCCGCCGGGACGCCGACCGCACGAGCCGGTCCCGCGCCCCGCCCTCGGCCCCGACCACCGCCAGGGAGCTGACGTCACCGGCGCGGTAGTGCTCGAAGTTGACCCCTCCCGCCCCGCCGAGCTCGAGGACGCGCCCACTGGCCCGTCCCAGCAGCCGCTGCCGGCGCGAGCGGAGGAGGGCCTGATCGAGCGGGGTCATGACCTGCTCGATCGGCGCCGGATAGGTCACGGCCCTGCCGGCCGGTGCTGAGACGGCACGGCCGGACGCTACCGAGTGGCCGGCACGCCCATTTCGACGCGGTCGGACGACTGCCCAATTCGAACGGAGATGTCGCCGAGTGACACGTGGAGGCGCCTTTTCGACATCTCCGTTCGAAAAGCGCGGTGACCGGCGCCGCTCAGGGAGCGGTGGTGAGGAGCGCCGACTCCAGGTGGATCAGCAGCGCGTTCGGCACGCCGATCGACACGACGTAGTCGCGCACCGATCCGTGCTCGTCGGCCAGGACCTCGAGGAAGCGGGCGATGGCCTCCGGCTCGGCCGCCATGTGGTTGGCCGGCACGGTGTCCCAGGCCGCCGCCATCTCGGGGTTGTGGACGAGCGCCCAGTCACGGGTCCGCTCGATGGCGCCGCGGGACAGGCCGTAGTCCTCGCTGACCACCTCGTGCGGGACACCGAGCGAAGCGAGGATCAGCGCGGCGAGGATGCCCGTGCGGTCCTTCCCGGCCGCGCAGTGGAAGACCGCCGGCAGGGCCCCGGGGAGGCCGAGGAGATGGAAGGCCTTGGCGAACAGAGGCTCGCCGTAGGCCAGCAACGAGCGGTACTGGTGGAACAGGAAGTCGGCGGCCTTGTCGTGCTCGCCGACGCTCTCGACATCCCACGTGACGTCGATGACCGGGAGGTGGTGGAACGCCACCGGGTAGAGGTCCACCGGGAAGCGGCCCCGCTCCTCCAGCTCACGGTCGGTCCGCAGGTCGATCACGGTGTGCAGGTCGAGTGCCCGGAGCACCTCCACGTCGGCGGGCGAGCACCGCTGCAGACCGTCGGCCCGGTAGAGGGTGCGCCAGCGCGTGACCCGCCCGTCAGCCGTCGGATAGCCGCCGAGGTCACGGAAGTTGTGGACGGCTTCGAGGATCAGGCGGCGGTCGGGTTCGGCGAGTGTGGGCACGACGTTGAGGGTACCGAGGCCAGGTTTCCGAACCGTGGCCGGTGGGTGACGCCGTCACCTCCCCCTGCGGTCATCCGTCACGCCCGCCGCCTTCTGTGGTCCTGCGGCCGCTTCGGCGACTTCCCACGCCACCTTACCCGTCGGTAACATGCCGCGATGGCTGGCATGGTGATCAAGCGCGTGGGGGTCCTCGGCTCGGGGATCATGGGCTCGGGCCTGGCGGAGGTGGCGGCCAAGGCCGGGTGCGAGGTGATCGTGCGGTCCCGCAGCGGCGCGTCGGCCGACGCCCTGCTGGCCGGGCTGGCCCGGAACCTGGAGCGCCAGGTGGCCAAGGGCAAGCTCACGGCCGACGAGCAGGCAGACGTGCTGGGTCGCGTGTCGGCGACCGATCAGCTCGACGCCCTCGTCGAGTGCGACCTGATCATCGAGTCGGTCGTCGAGGACCTGGCGGTCAAGAAGGCGCTGTTCGCGGAGCTCGAACACGTCGTCCAGTCCGACGCTGTCTTCGCCTCCAACACCTCGACGCTCCCGATCGTCGAGCTGGCCGTGCAGACCCAGCGGCCGGACCGGGTGTGCGGCCTGCACTTCTTCAACCCGGCGCCCGTCATGCGGTTGGTGGAGATCGTGCGGCCGATCACCGCCAGCGACCAGACCATCGAGTCGGTGCGGGCCTTCGCCATCGCCTGCCAGAAGGAGCCGGTCGAGGTGGCCGACCGCGCCGGGTTCGTGGTCAACGCCCTGCTCTTCCCGTACCTCAACAACGCCGTGCGGATGCTGGAGAGCGGCACGGCGTCGATGGAGGACATCGACACCGCCATGCAGGGTGGGTGCAACTTCCCGATGGGCCCGTTCGCCCTGCTCGACCTCGTCGGGCTGGACACGTCGCTGTCCATCCTCGACGCCCTCTACGACGAGTTCCGCGACCCCAACTACGCCGCCGTGCCACTCCTGCGGCGGATGGTCTCCGCCGGCCGGCTCGGCCGCAAGAGCGGTCAGGGCTTCTACTCCTACGCGAGCTGACCACCGGGGCGCCGGCCTCGACCGCTCGCTCGTGGACGTCGACGGTACGGACATCGACGGCACAGCGTCCTGGGACCGACGGCCCGTCGAGCCGCCGCCCACCCGCTGGGGCTTCCCCCGCCCTGCCGCCTACGGCAAGGAGGACCTCGTCGCCATCGGTGGTGACCTGGAGCCCGGGACGATCCTGCGCGCCTACCGCCAGGGCCTGTTCCCCATGCACGCCGACCGCCGCCATCTCGGCTGGTGGTCACCGGTGGAGCGCGGCATCATCCCGCTCGACACGTTCAGGCCGTCCCGGTCGCTCCGACGCAGCTGCCGCCGGTACACCGTCAGCGTCGATCGCGACTTCCCCGGCGTCATCGCCGCCTGCGCCGGCGCCGACCGCCCCCACGGGTGGATCACGCCCTCCATCGTCGAGGCCTACACCCGCCTGCACGAGCTGGGCTGGGCGCACAGCGTCGAGGCCTGGACCGAGCAGGGCGAGCTGGCCGGCGGGTTGTACGGCCTCCGCGTCAGCGGGCTCTTCGCGGGCGAGTCGATGGTGCACCTGCACCGGGACGGATCGAAGGTGGCCCTGGTGGGGCTGGTCGGGCTGCTGCGGTCAAGCGGGGTGGCGCTGCTCGACGTGCAGTGGCTCACGCCCCACCTCGCGACCCTGGGCGCGGTTGCCGTCAGCCGGCAGGAGTACCTGACCCGCTTGGCGGACGCACTCGGCGACACCGCCAGGGAACCGTTGGGGTGACCAGCATGTCCGGTCACCCCACGGCCCCGGGGGAGGTCTGTGAGACCTCGTGGGGACCAGATGCCATCGGGGGGATGATGGTCACCGGGGCACCCCACGTCGTGCCAGCCGAAGTTAGTTCCAGACGCAACGATCTGCACAGTCATTTCACCACGCCACCCGGCGTGGACCGGCGACCGCCCGCTGCGGACCCCCCGCCGTGACGACGCCGTCACAGAGCGCGCGACTGGACGGCGGCGGTGCCGCCCGCTCGGGATCGGGGCAGACTGAGCCGATGGGCGACAGGCCGTGGATGATGCGGACCTATTCGGGGCACTCGACAGCCTCGGCCTCCAACGCGCTCTACCGAAACAACCTGGCCAAGGGGCAGACCGGCCTGTCGATCGCCTTCGACCTCCCCACCCAGACCGGGTACGACCCCGACCATCCCCTCGCCAAGGGCGAGGTGGGCAAGGTCGGTGTCCCCGTCGTCCACCTCGGACACATGCGCACCCTCATGGACGGCATCCCTCCCGGCGCCATGAACACCTCGATGACCATCAACGCCACGGCGCCCTGGCTGCTCGGGCTCTACGTGGCCAACGCCGGCGAGCAAGGCGTCCTGTCGACCGAGCTGCGGGGCACGACGCAGAACGACATCGTCAAGGAGTACCTGTCGCGAGGCACGTACATCTACCCGCCCGGCCCCAGCCGCCGGCTGACCGTCGACGTCATCGCCTGGTGCAGCGAACACGCGCCGGCGTGGAACCCGATCAACGTGTGCAGCTACCACCTGCAGGAGGCGGGCGCGACCCCCGTGCAGGAGGTGGCCTACGCCTTGGCCGACGCCGTGGGTGTCCTCGACGCCGTGCGGGAGTCGGGCCAGGTCCCGCCGGACCGATTCCCGGCCGTCGTCGGCTCGATCTCCTTCTTCGTCAACGCCGGCATCCGCTTCATCGAGGAGATCTGCAAGCTGCGGGCGCTCGCCGAGCTGTGGGATCGGATCACGCTCGAGCGCTACGGGGTGCAGGACGCCAAGCTGCGACGGCTGCGATACGGCGTCCAGGTCAACTCGCTCGGCCTCACGGAGGCCCAGCCGGAGAACAACGTCCAGCGCATCGTCCTGGAGATGCTGGCGGTGACGCTCTCCAAGCGGGCCCGGGCCCGCAGCGTCCAGCTGCCGGCGTGGAACGAGGCCCTCGGCCTGCCGACCCCATGGGACCAGCAATGGTCGTTGCGGATGCAACAGGTGCTGGCCTTCGAGTCCGACCTGCTCGAGTACGAGGACATCTTCGACGGCAGCCACGTCGTCGAGGCCCGGACGGCCGAGCTGCGCGATGCGGCGGCGGCCGAGCTGGACGAGGTCCTGGAGCTGGGCGGTGCGTTCGAGGCCGTCGACGAGCTCAAGGCCCGCCTCGTCCGCTCGATGGCGGCCCGCGCCCGCCGCATCGAGAGCGGCGAGCAGGTCGTGGTCGGCGTCAACCGCTTCACCGAGACGACGTCCTCGCCGCTCGGGGGTGCGGAGGCGATCGTCAAGGTGGACCCTGCGGTGGAGGCCGAGATGGTGGCCGACGTCCAGCAGTGGCGGGAGGCCCGCGACGCGGCGGCCGTGACCGCCGCCCTCGACGAGCTGCGCAGGGTGGCCGAGGGCACTGCGAGCGGGCAACATCATGCCGGCGACCGTCGCCCTGGCCCGGGCCGGGGGCACGACGGGCGAGTGGGCCGGCGCCCTGCGGGAGGTGTTCGGCGAGTACCGGGCCCCGACCGGCGTGGGTGCGGCCAGCGGCGGACGGTCGGGCGACCTGGCGACCGTCGCGGCACGGGTGACCGGCCTGGCCGGGGGCCCGCCCCGCCTGCTGGTGGCCAAGCCCGGGCTCGACGGCCACTCCAACGGTGCAGAGCAGATCGCGGTGGCCGCCCGCGACGCCGGCATGGAGGTCGTCTACTCCGGCATCCGGCTCACGCCCGAGCAGATCGCCGCGTCGGCCCGCGACGAGGATCCCGACGTCATCGGGCTCTCGGTGCTGTCGGGCAGCCACCGCGAGCTGGTCCCCCAGGTACTGGCTGAGCTGGCGTCGGAGGGGGTCGACGCGCCGGTGGTCGTGGGCGGCATCATCCCCGAAGAGGACCGCGCCGAGCTCCTGGCCGCCGGAGTCCGCGCCGTCTACACCCCGAAGGACTTCGAGCTGGCTCGGATCATGGACGACATCGCCGGCTTCACCGAGGAGCACCGGGCCGCGCTCGCCGGAGCCGCCGAGGGCTGAGCGCCTCCGCTACGCGGTCGCGGACGTGGGCGGCGCGGGAGGCGGTGGCACCACGAGCTGCTGACCGACCTCGATGCGGTTGGGGTCGGCGATGGCGTTGGCCGCGATCAGGTCGGCCACGGTGATGCCGAACCGCTCGGCGATGCCGGCCAGGTTGTCGCCGGAGGCCACCACGTAGAAGACCGGCGCCAGCGTGGTCGTGACCGCGATCGTGGTCGTCACCGTGGGCAACGGGGGGAGGGGCGTCTCGCGCGTCGGCGTGGCCGGCTCGTCGCCGCAGCCCACCGCTACCTGGGCCAGCACGGCCGCGCCGGTCAACCCAGCCATGACCCGCAGCCTGCGCGGCACCACCGGTCCACCCCGTGCCATGCCTTTCCTCCAGCGTCCGGACGGCGAGCGTACCCGGCCGCCTGCGGCCGGTCCGGGTTCGGTCTGAGCCACCGGCCGCCCGCGTAGGGTGGCCGGATGCCCGACGTGGAGGCCGACGACCCTGCGGCGCTGACCTACCCGGGCGCCGTCGCGCCGTCGCGCACAGGCCGGGTCGACGCCGCCGGGGTGGGCATCGCCACCTACGAGTGGGGCGAGGAGGGCGCGCCGCCGCTCTTCCTGGCCCACGGCGGGTTCGACTTCGCCCGCACGTTCGACCTGCTGGCGCCCCGCCTCGCCGCCGGCGGCTGGCGCGTCGTGGCCTGGGACCAGCGGGGTCACGGGGACAGCGATCGCGCCGCGCTCTACTCCTGGGAGGCGGACCTGCGCGACGCCGTCGCCGTCATGACCGCGTTCACGGATCGACCGGCGCCCGTCGTCGGGCACTCCAAGGGTGGCGGGCTGATGATGCAGCTCGCCGACTGCCAGCCGTTCCGGTTCAGCCACCTCGTGAACCTCGACGGCCTTCCCTCGCGACGGCCGGTACCCGACATCGCCAACCACGACCGCACGCGGATGCTGGCCACCGATCTGGCCGGCTGGCTCGACCACCGGCGGATCGCGGCCGACGCCGAGCGCCGGCCGGGCACGATCGACGAGCTGGCCCGCCGACGGGGGCGGATGAACCCCCGCCTCGCCATCGAGTGGCTGCGCTACCTCGTCACGACGGGAGCCCGACACGACCCGGACGGCTGGCGCTGGAAGATCGATCCGATCATGCGCTTCGGTGGCTTCGGGCCCTGGCGGCCGGAGTGGGGGTTGCAGCGGATGCCCGGCCTCGGCATGCCGTTCCTGGCTGTCCTCGGCCTCGAGCTCGAGGAGATGGGCTGGGGGACGCGGCCCGACGACGTCCTCCCCTACCTGCCTCTCGGCGCCCGGTTCGAGGTGCTCTCCGACGTCGGGCACTTCGTCCACATCGAGCGACCGGACCTGATCGCCGATGCGGTGCTCGACCTCACCGGTCAGCCGGCATGAGCCCGTATTCGGCGGCCTCGCCCCCGAGCAAGGTGGTCCGGCACGGCCGGATCGAGCTGGCGCTCCACGAGCTGCGGCCCGCGACGTCACCGGCGTCATCCTCCGACGACGCCCGGCCCCTGCTCCTCCTCCACGGTCTCGGCGAGCGAACCGTCGACGAGCCGCCCGAGTGGGCGCAGGCCTGGCCGGGCGCGGTCTGGGGTCTCGACTTCACCGGCCACGGTGCCTCCATCGTGCCCGTCGGCGGGGGCTACTCCGCCGAGCTCCTCATGGGAGACGCCGACGCTGCGCTGGCCGAGCTCGGACCGGCGACCCTGGTCGGCAGGGGGCTCGGGGCCTATGTGGCCCTCCTGATCGCCGGCGCCCGGCCGATGCTCGTGCGTGGCGCCGTCCTCACGGACGGACCCGGTCTGGCCGGCGGCGGCCCGTCCCCGTCGTCGACCGTGCTGGCCGGCGGCGACGGGCCGTCCGGGCGGGCGCCCGACCCGTGGGCGCTGTCGGAGCTCTCCCGGGACGTGCGCCCAGCCGACTACGCGACGGGGTTCGCCCGTTCCGCCACCCAGCTGTCGGGCCTGGAGTGGCCGGTGGCCGTGTGCGCGAAGTCCCGCCCTCCGTGGCTCGAGGCCGTCGCCTCGGAGGCCGGCGTGCTCGACTGCCCGCTCACCGAAGCGATCGAGCTCTACGCGGCCGGCGGCTGACGGGCCAGCAGGCGAGCACGGTTGTAGCGCAGGACGACCAGGCACGGACCGTTGGCGACGACGGCGAACGCCACCATGGCCAGGAAGAAGCCGAGCGGGTTCCAGACGGCGAAGGCGGGCGTGGCCGCCACGATCAGCCAGTGGGTGCGCTCCGCTCGACGGCAGTCGGCCAGGAAGCGCGGAAGTCCCTGGGGTCCTCCCGGCGGCAGATGGCGCTTCGAGCGCCCACCGAAAGCCCGGCCGCCCTCGGGCAGCCAGGACTTCCACCGCTTCACCTTCAGCGTCCGCTCGTACCAGCGGCCGCCCCGCTCGAAGGACCGGAGACGCAGGATCGGTCCGTCCCCATCGGGATGCCGGGGCCCGCGAGACGCCATCCACCAACCCGCCGCCGCACTCCACAGCGCCCAGGCCAGCGCGTCGAGCACCACGACCCAGGGCCACGGCAGCCGGAGCAGCATGGGCCGGGCACGCTACTGCCCGCCCAGGCGACCAGCCTCCTCGCTACCGTGGCCCCGATGGCCTTGACCCGCGTGCTCGTCGTCCGGCACGGACAGTCGACATGGAACGCGGTCGGTCGCTGGCAGGGGCATGCCGACGCTCCGCTGAGCGACCTCGGGCGGTCGCAGGCGGCCTCCGCGGTCGGCGCCCTGCCCGTCGTGGACGCGGTCTGGACCAGCGACCTGGCCCGTGCGCTGGGCACGGCGGAGATCATCGGGGAGGCCCTCGGGCTGCCGGTCCGTCCGGACACCCGCTTCCGCGAGCGTGACGCCGGCGACTGGACCGGCCTGACCCGGGACGAGATCGAGGTCGGCTGGCCCCGCTACCTCGCCGACCATCGCCGCCCGAACGGCTTCGAACTGGACAGCGGGGTCCTGACCCGCGTCCTCGACGGTCTGGCCGACGTGCATCGGGAGCACCCGGGCGGGATGGTGCTGATCGTCAGCCACGGCGGCGTGCTGCGGGCCATGGAGCGGTTCTGCAACGACGTCGACCGCGCCTTCCCCAACCTCGGCGGGCGGGTCTTCGACCTCGACGGCCCGCTCGACGAGCTCTCCATCACCGCCCGGCACCGCCTCTTCCTCCTCCCCGAGGACGAGGCGACCTACACCACCGCCCCCTGACCGTGGCCGGCCTGCGACGACGCCCGCCGCCCGGTGCCACCCCGCTTCCCCTGCCCGGGCTGGGGGAGGACGAGCCGGCCGAGGCCCCGTCTTCACCCGTCCCTCGAAGCGCACCGCCGTTCGCGGTCCAGGTGATCCGCAGCACCCGTCGCAAGCGGACCTCGGCGGCGCGCCTGGTCGGCTCGACCCTGGAGATCCGGCTTCCGTCCTGGATGTCCAAGGCCGAGGAGGCCCGCTGGGTCGCCGAGTGGACCCGCCGTTTCGAGCGCAAGCTGTCGACCGACCGCATCGACCTCGCCGAACGGGCCGCCACGCTGGCCCGCCGCCACGACCTTCCCGCGCCCACGTCGATCAGATGGGTCGACGGCATGCGCGCCCGCTGGGGGAGCTGCACGCCGGAGGCGGGGAGCGTCCGCCTCTCGTCCGCGCTGGCCCGTTACCCGGACTGGGTGGTCGACTACGTCATCGTCCACGAGCTCGCCCACCTTCGCCAGCCCGACCACACCCCAGCGTTCTGGGCGCTGGTGGACCGATACCCCAGGTCCGAGCGCGCCCGCGGCTACCTCATGGCCAAGAGCGGCGACGCCGAGTCCCAGGATTGGTAGCAGGGATGATCAACGGTGCCTGGTGACGCGCCCGGTCTATACGATGTGAGGTCGGATATATACTGCCCGACGTGACAAAGCGGTTGGTGGAGATCGACGACGGCGTACTCGAGCGGGCGCGCGCCACCTCAGGGGCCCACACCATCAAGGAGACGGTGGATCTCGCGCTCCGCAGCCTGGTCAACGACGCTCTGGTCCGGGTCCACGTCGACCGCTTGCGTCGCGAGCCGCTGGATCTGGACGCGGTCGACGATGCCCGGCAACCGCGCTGGCCGAGCCGAGGCTGATGTCAGACCCTCGCTACCTGGTCGACACCTCGGTCCTGGCGAGGGCACACCAGGCGCCCGTCGCGGCGCGGCTCGAGGACCTCCTCCTGCATGGAAGGCTCTGGACCTGTCGCTTGGTCGACCTCGAGGTGGCGTTCGCCAGTCGGGCGTCCTCCGTCACCGAGGTCGTCGAAGAACGCCAGGCGTTCCCCGAAGCGCCGATCACGCCCGCCGTGATGGACCGGGCGCTTCGCACGCTGGCCGAGCTGGCCGCTCGCAATCTCCACCGAGGGGCCAAGCCGGTGGACCTGGTGATCGCTGCCGCCGCAGAAGCGGCGGGACTGGCCGTGCTCCATTACGACGCCGACTTCGACCGCATCTCGTCCGTCACCGGCCAGCTCACGCACTGGGTCAGCGAGCCGGGCACGCTCGACACCTGAACGACCATTGGCTCGTCAGCCGCGGTAGCCGTTGGTGATGGGGAGGCGGCGGTCCCGGCCGAAGGCCTTGGGGGTCACCCGCACCCCGGGCGGCGTCTGGCGGCGCTTGTACTCGGCGACGTCGACGAGGCGGGTGATGCGTCGCACCACGGCCTCGTCCGATCCCGCGGCGCTGATCTCGGCCGCCGTCCGGTCGTCCTCCACGTAGGCCTTGAGGATGGGATCGAGGACCTCGTAGGGCGGCAGGCTCTGGTCGTCGCGCTGGTCCGGGCGGAGCTCGGCCGAAGGTGGCTTGGTGAACACCGCCTCGGGGATGATCTCCCGCCCGGCGCGGTCGTTGACCAGCCGGCACAGCCGGTAGACGGTCGTCTTGTAGACGTCCTTGATGACGGCGAAACCACCGGCCGAGTCGCCGTAGAGGGTGGAGTAGCCCACGGCCATCTCGCTCTTGTTCCCTGTCGTCAGCACGAGCCAGCCGAACTTGTTGGACAGCGCCATGAGCAGCATCCCCCGGATGCGGCTCTGCAGGTTCTCCTCCGTGAGATCAGGTTCGAGGCCGGCGAAGGACGGAGCAAGCAGGTCGAGGAACCCGGCGAAGGCGGGCTCGATGGCGATCGTCCGGTAGTCGCACCCGATGGCCGTGGCCAGCGCTTCCGCGTCCGACCGGGAACCGTCGCTGGAGTAGCGCGACGGCATGGACACTCCGTGGACGTGATCCGCACCGAGGGCGTCGGCGGCGATGGCCGCGACCAGCGACGAGTCGATGCCACCCGACAGGCCCAGGACCACGTCCCGGAACCCGTTCTTGAGCGTGTAGTCACGCAGGCCGAGGACGACGGCGTCGTACACCTCGTCGATGTGGTCGCGTAGGGCCGCGCAGCCACCGAGGGGCGGACCGTCGCGCGGCGCGGACTCCTCGCTGACCACGATCTCCGGGAGCGCCTCCCGGGTCTCCCGGCCCCTCGGGTCGAGCAGGCGCTTGCGGTAGATGGCGTCGACTTCGAGGTCCACCACCAGCAGGTCCTCGACGAACTGGGGCGCCCGCGCCACCAGGTCGCCCTCGGCGTCGAAGACCATCGAAGCGCCGTCGAACACCAGCTCGTCCTGCCCGCCGACCTGGTTGACGTACACGAGGGCGCACGACGCGTCCGCGGCCCGGGTGGCCAGCATCCTCTCCCGCAGGCGGACCTTGTCCATGGCGTAGGGCGAGGCGTTGATGTTGACGACGAGCTCGGCACCGCCGGCCGCCTGCGCGGCGATGGGGCCGTTGGGGCTCCAGGCGTCCTCGCAGATGCTCACGCCCACCCGCACGCCGCCGATGACGTACAGCTCCAGCGGATCGGTCAGGTCGCCCGGCGTGAAGTAGCGCGCCTCGTCGAACACGGCGTAGTTGGGCAGGATCCGCTTGCGGTACGTGCCGAGCACCGTGCCGTGGGCGCACACGGCAGCCGCGTTGTGCAGGTCACGTCCGGAGTCCACGAAGCCGACGATCGCCGCGCAGCGCCCGGTCCGGGCGGCCAGCTTGCCCAGCGCGGCCTTGGTGTCGGCGACGAACCCGGGCTTGAGCACGAGGTCCTCGGGTGGATAGCCGGTGATGGCCAGCTCCGGGAAGGCGACCAGGTCGCACCCTGCGGCCTCTGCCCGGCCGTAGGCCTCGATGATCCGCTGCAGGTTTCCCTCGAGATCACCGACGGTGGTGTTGAGCTGGGCCAGCCCGACGCGCACGTGCAGCACGAGGTCAGGCTACGCCCGCCCCGAGTCGGACCGGCCCGGCCCAGCCCGGCTCAGCCCGGCTCAGCCCGACCGGGGGGATCAGAGCGCGGCGCAGCTCTCGTCCGGCGTGAGCACCCGGAGGAACACCGTGTAGGTGGCGTCGTCCTGGGAGAAACGCGTGAGCTGGTTGGCCTCGGCGAACGTCGTGCCCACGTCCGCGGCCGGCACCTCGGTGCAGGCGCTCATGGATGCCAGCGGCGGCGCGCCGGCCGGCCAGGCCACGACGGTCGGGGCGATCTGGTCCTCGGTCGGCGCCAGCTCCTCGGGGGTGGCGGGCCGGGCGATCACACCGAAGCGCTCCGGCTCGTACACCTCGTCGGGCCCCAGGTGGTCGCCCACCATCGACGGCAGATCGCGGAGCTGGTTGACGAAGTCGTTGAGGTTGGAACGAGCCTCGGTCGCCGAGGACTGCTGTCCGGTGTCGTCCTCGAAGCCGAGGGCGTAGGCCTGGTGGGTGAAGGTCTGGCCGTCGGCCTGGATCTCGAGGACGGTGGTCGGTGCGTCGGCGATGAGCGCGGACGCTCCGCCGTCGTAGTCCGGGGCCGGTGCCAGCAGGCCCGCCTGCTGGGCGGCCTCCAGCACGATCTGGATCCCCTCCTCGTCGAGGGGCGCCACGGTCACGGCCGGCACCAGCGGGGCGGGGAAGATCTCGATCTGGGCCCCGGGGCGGTACACGCTCCCGTCGCCTTCGATCACCAGCTCGGCCGGCGTGCGGAAGTCGGCACCCTCGGGTACGAAGCCGCCGCCCTGCGTGAGCCGCACCACCGCCTGGTTGCCGGCCGGAGGGTACGAGATGCCCCCGCCCGCCGCGGTGGTGTCCGTGGCGTCGACGGTCTCCGAGCCGCACGCGGCCAGGCCGACGAGGGCAGGGAGCAACAGGACCAGGGGCAGGCGGGTGCGCCGAGCTGTCATCACGCCAGTTTGGACGTCGGCCGCAGCCCGCTGGTTCCTGGAGTTCACAAAGCATTCACAAGCAGGTGATCGGTCAGAAACGGCTCGCTGACAACCTCGTGGGCGAGCTGTGCCGGCGTACTCCGTCCGGACCCGTCCCGAGAGGAAGAGACCCACCCGTGGCCTACCAAGCTGAGTACATCTGGATCGACGGGGTGCAGCCCACGCCGCTGATCCGGAGCAAGACCAAGATCATCGCCGACGACGCCGAACCTGGCATCTGGGGCTTCGACGGGTCGAGCACCGAGCAGGCGCCGGGCGACAGGAGCGACTGCGTGCTCAGCCCGGTGTACATCTGCGCCGATCCGCTGCGGGGCAGGGACAACGTGCTGGTCATGGCCGAGGTCCTCCTCGTCGATGGCAAGCCGCACCCGACCAACACCCGCGCCGC
Organism: uncultured Acidimicrobiales bacterium; assembly: GCA_963813375.1. Classification (GTDB taxonomy): domain Bacteria; phylum Actinomycetota; class Acidimicrobiia; order Acidimicrobiales; family Ilumatobacteraceae; genus DASTFY01. Next base: position 392,570 of record CAWEYT010000008.1, read on the forward strand.
CTGCGCGAAGGTGGCCAAGAAGTACGCCAAGCAGGAGCCGCTGTTCGGGATCGAGCAGGAGTACACGATGCTCAAGTCGAGTGGCCGCCCGCTCGGCTTCCCCGAGGACGGCTACCCCGGCCCACAGGGGCCGTACTACTGCGGCGTCGGAACCGGACGCATCATGGGCCGGGACATCGTCGAGATCCACACCCAGGCCTGCATCGACGCCGGGCTCAGCATCAGTGGCACCAACCCGGAGGTCATGCCCGGGCAGTGGGAGTTCCAGATCGGCCCGGTGGGACCGCCGGCCATCGGTGACCAGATGTACGTGGCCCGCTGGCTGCTGCACCGCATCGCCGAGGACTTCGACGTGATCATCTCCTTCGACGCCAAGCCGGAGAAGGGCGACTGGAACGGCGCCGGCGCCCACACGAACTTCTCGACCAACGCCATGCGCGAGGACTACACGGCCATCGAGAAGGCGGTGAAGGCCCTCGAGTCCAAGTGGGAGGTCCACGTCAAGAACTACGGCGCCGGCATCGAGGAGCGCCTCACCGGCCTGCACGAGACGGCTCCGTGGAACAAGTTCAGCTCCGGCGTATCGGATCGGGGCGCGTCGGTGCGCATCCCGTGGCAGGTGGCCAAGGACGGCATGGGCTACATCGAGGATCGGCGGCCGAACGCCAACGTCGATCCCTACACGGTGGCCCGCTTGATGACGGACACCATCTGCTCGGCGCTGGCTTGATCGTTCGATCCCGTCGCAGGACGCGACCGGGCCGGTGGTGCCCGGTCGCTCGCCTGCACGCGCCAGACTGGAGGTGGTGAGCATGGAGCGCCACCAGGACTACGTCATGCGGACCGTGGAGGAACGCGGCGTCCGCCTCGTCCGGCTCTGGTTCACGGACGTCCTCGGACAGCTCAAGAGCTTCGCCATCAGCCCGGCCGAGCTGGAGAACGCGCTCGAGGAGGGCATGTCGTTCGACGGATCGTCGATCGACGGGTTCAGCCGCGTGCAGGAGAGCGACGTGCTCGCCGTTCCCGACCCGAACACGTTCGAGCTCCTGCCGTGGGCGGACCCCAAGGCGCCGGAGGCCAGGGTCTTCTGCGACATCGCCAACCTGGACGGCACCCCCTTCGACGGTGATCCCCGCTACGTCCTTCGTCGCAACCTGGATCGTGCCCGCGAGCGGCAGTTCAGCTTCTACGTCGCGCCGGACCTGGAGTTCTTCTACTTCGAGCCCGGCGCGAAGGGGCAGCCGCCGGTTCCGCTCGACGAGGGCTCGTTCTTCGACCTGACGACCAACGACGTGTCCGGGTCGCTCCGCAAGCAGACCATCCGGGCCCTCGAGACGCTCGGCATCCCGGTCGAGTACTCGTTCCACGAGGACTCACCCAGCCAGCACGAGATCGACCTGACCCACACCGACGCGCTCACCATGGCCGACAGCGTCATGACGTTCCGGCTCGTGGTGAAGGAGGTCGCGGCATCGGAGGGCGTGCACGCCACGTTCATGCCCAAGCCGCTGGAGGGGGTGCAGGGCTCGGGCATGCACACCCACGTCTCGCTCTTCCGGGACGAGGAGAACGCCTTCTTCGATCCCGACGATCCCTACAACCTGAGCACCGTGGCCAAGCGGTTCATGGCCGGCCTGCTGCACCACGCCGCGGAGATCACCGCCATCACCAACCAGACGGTGAACTCCTACAAGCGGCTGGTGCCCGGGTTCGAGGCGCCGATCCACATCTCCTGGGCCCGCAACAACCGGTCGGGTCTCGTCCGGGTGCCGATCGCCAAGCGGGGCCACGCCAACGCCACCCGCCTCGAGTACCGGTCACCCGATCCCGCCTGCAACCCCTACCTGGCGTTCGCGCTGATCCTGGCCGCCGGCCTCAAGGGCATCGAGGACGGGTACGACCTGCCGCCCGAGGCCGAGGCCAACCTGTTCGAACTGACCGACGAGGAGCTGGCCAAGCTCGGCATCGACCAACTCCCGCAGTCGCTCTCCGACGCGCTGCGGGTGATGGAGCGGTCCGAGCTGGTGGTGGACACCCTCGGCGAGCACATCTTCGAATGGTTCCTCCGCAACAAGCGGTCGGAGTGGCGGGCCTACAAGACGCAGGTCACGCCGTTCGAGTACGACCGTTACCTGAGGTCGCTTTGATGGGGTCGCGCCGATGAGGTCGCGCCGATGATGGAGCCGATCGTCGTCTTCCCGGATCCACCGCTGCCCGAGCTGGCCCGCACGCTCGACCTCGGCGGATACGCGTGGAAGGCGGCGCCGTCGGCCGACGTGGCCTCCAGGCTGGAGCCGCCGAACGGGTGGGCCGGCGCCATCGTGGTGGCGGACGGCGATCCGGAGGCGGCGTGGGCGTTCTGCCGGGCCGTGCGCAAGCGCGACGTGCCCGTCGCGCCGCTCATGCTGCTCATGTCCGGGGCCCAGCTCGCTGACCTGGAGCTGCGGGACGACCTGTTCGACGACTTCTGCCTCAACCCCTTCCACCCGCGCGAGCTGGAGGCCCGCCTGCGGCACCAGTTCTGGCGAGTCGGAGGCGGCGCCCGCCCCGACCTGGTCGAGTACGGGCCGCTCAGCCTCAACCTGGAGACGTATCAGGCATCGATCGCCAGCCGGCCGCTCGACCTCACGTACATGGAGTACGAGCTGCTGAAGTTCCTCGCGCAACATCCGGGCAAGGTGTTCACACGCGAGATGCTCCTGTCGCGGGTGTGGGGCTACGAGTACTACGGCGGCGCACGAACGGTCGACGTCCACGTGCGTCGCCTGCGAGCCAAGCTCGGCGAGGAGCACGCGGCCCTGATCTCCACCGTCCGCAGCGTCGGCTACCGCTTCGGCCAGAGCCGCTGGGGCGGCTGAGGCACCGGGTACAACTACGCGGCGGCGACGGCCAGGCGCTCCATGGCGGGGTGCTGGCGGAGCTTGGTGAGGATGCGGCGCCGGGTCGGGCCGAGGCTGCCGATGGGCCGGTGCACGGCCTCGCTGATGGCGGCGTAGCACGGCCGGTCGTCCACCGTGAGCATGCCGATGAGCTGTCGCTCCTCGGCGGAGATCGAGGCCAGCGCCTCCTGCAGTGCCTCGCAGTCCTGCTCGCGATCGAGGTCGCGGTCGAAGTCCTCGGTGAGGTCGACGTCGAGTCGCACAGAGCTCGACATCGTCCATGGGCCGCTGCCGATCGTTGCGGCGGGCGGTGCGGCGGGCCAGGTTGGTGGCCGTCGTCCACAGCCACGGGCCGAGCCGGTCGGGCTGGCGGATCTTGGCGCTGCTGATGAGAAGGATGACGAAGGTCTCCTGCACGACGTCGTCGACGTCGGCCGAGGAGTACAGCACCCGGCGGGCCGCGGCGGCGATCAGGCACCGGTAGCGGTTGACGACTTCCTGGCCAGCGTCGCGATCTCCGCGACCGATCCGCTCCAGCAGGTCCCGTGCTGTTCCTGATGGTTCCATGTTCAACGAGCCCCTCGTGCGTCGTTCCTCATGGGAACACCAGGACCGCGCCAGCGGTACGCCGCCGTGCACGGACCGGCTGCGCACTTTTGCGTGGTCACTAGGGTGTCGCGACGGTGAGCATCGAGACGCCACAGCTCCTGAGCGCGCTGCCAGCGGACGTGCGGGAGTCGCTCATGGACCGATGCCGGCGTCGCCAGTGGGCCCGCGGCGCCTATCTCGTCTACGAAGGCGATCCCGGCGACTCGCTCCACCTCATCACCAAGGGGCGGGTGGCGGTCCTCGTCGGCGGCGCTCAGGGCAACCCGTTCGCGGTCGCCCTCATGGGGCCTGGTGACTTCTTCGGTGAGCAGGCGCTGCTCAACGCCCGCGCCGTTCGCAGTGCAACGATCCAGGCGCTGGAACCGACGGAGACGTTGGTGGTGAACCGAGGCGACTTCGAGGACCTCCGCCGCCGGCACCCGGAGGTGGATCGCCTGCTCATCGGCGTGCTGGCCCAGATGGTCGATCGGTTGACGCGCCAGGTGGCCGAGCTCACGGAGATCCCGGGCACCGCTCGCATCTACCGCCGCATCGTCGCCCTGGCCGAGCTGTACGGCGGCAACGGCGAAGGCGCGCCCTCGGACCCGGTGGAGATCCCCCTGACCCAGGACCAACTCGCCAGCCTGGCCGGCGTGCACCTGCGGCTGACCAGCCGGGTGCTGGGCGAGGCCCGCGCCGCCGGGCTCCTCGACACCAACAAGGGCCGCCTCGTGATCAAGGACCTGCCCGGCCTGCGAAGCCGGGCCAAGCTCCAGGGGTAGCGCGGGGCGCGCTCAGCCGAGAGCGGCGGCGACGGCATCGGCGATGACGCCCGCGAAACGGTCACCACCGTCGGCCGCCAGGTGCACGCCGTCGGGGGCCAGCACCGGTTCGGCGGCCGCGACGGCCGCCCAGTCGGCCACCCGCAGCTGTGATCGCTCGGCGTCCAGCAGGGTCAGCACGGCGTCGAACGCGGCTGCCTCAGCCGGCCGGTCGGCGCGGTGGACGTTGACCCACACCACCGGTGCGTCCGGGCCGACGGCTTCGAGCACCGCGATGATCCAGAACGCGTACCGGCTCTGGTCGAGCGGCTCGAGGGCCACGTCGTTGGTGCCGAGCTGCACCACCCACACGTCGGGCTGGAGAGGGCGGAGCGACTGGGCGACGTCGAGCCCGGGAGTGATCTGTCCGTCCAGCCCCCATGTGGGGATCCGCCGCCCGGGTGCCACGTCGAGGACCGGCTCGGTACCGAGGGCCCGCAACCGGTTGTCGAGCTCCGTGGCCGCGGAATAGGCCAGCGAGTCCCCGATGACCGCCACCACGGGCCGGTCGGCGAGGGGTTCGGGAGCGGCCGGTACCGGCACGGTCGACGGTGGTGGCGACGGAGCAACGGTCGTGACGGTGGTGAGGGGCACGGCATCCTCGGCCGACGCCGAGGCGGGGACCGGAGCGGTCACGCCGTAGGCCACCACGACGCCGGCCATCAGCGTCAGCACCCCGACCGCCAGCGACGCCGAAGAGTCCCGGGCGCTCATCCGACCAGTGCCTCGACCGCGCCGTCGAAGACCTCGCTGTGCAGGTCGACGTCCGCGGCGCTGTGGTGCGGCGACAGGAGGGCCATGTTGTGGAACGGCGTCAGCAACACGCCGCGGTTGAGCGCCCAGAGGTGCATGAACGAGTCGAGCTCGGCATCCACGGCGGCCGCCGCGGCGGCCCCGTCCCGCGGCGCCGGGCAGAACCAGTACTCGGCCCGGCAGCCGAGCTGCTGGACCGTCCACGGCACCCCGTGACCGTCGATCGCCTCCTGGACTCCGGCCGCCCACCGATCGGCCAGCGGGATGGCGCAGGCGAAATCGGCCTCGGTGAGGGTGCTCGACAGCGTGGCCTTGACGGCGGCGACGGCCAGCGCGTTGGCGGTGAGCGTCCCGCCCACTCCTCCGACGTCGACGTCCTCGGCGGACAGCGTCGCTTCGAGACCGGCGGCCACCGCGGCCGTGAGGCCGTAGGCCGCCGCCGGCATACCTCCGCCGATGGTCTTGCCGATGACCAGGAGATCGGGATCGAGGCCCCAGGCCGCCGTGCAGCCGCCCGGACCAGCGCAGATCGTGTGGGTCTCGTCGATCACGAGCAACGTGCCGGTGGCACGCGTCAGCTCCCGCAACGCGTCGTGGTAGCCGGCATCGGGCAGCACGATGCCGATGTTGGTGAGCGCCGGCTCGGCGAGGACGCAGGCCACGTCGCCCACGGCCAGCGCCGCCTCGAGCGCGGGCACGTCGTTGAAGGGCACGACGACGGTGGTCAGCGCGGGATCGACCTGCGGGCCGATGGAGCCGTCCCGGGCCACGACCTTCCCGCTGTCGTCGAGCGTGGCCAGGGCCTCGTCGACCGTGCCGTGGTAGCACCAGTCGAAGACGAGGACCTTGGGCCGGCCGGTGACGTGGCGGGCGAACCGCAGCACGAAGCGGTTGGCGTCGGTGGCCGTCATCGCCAGCTGCCAGAGCGGCAACCCGAAGCGCCGGTGGAGCTCGGCTCCCACCCACACCGCGTCGGCTCCGGGGAGCATCGTCGTGACGCCCCGACGGGCCTGGTCCGCGATGGCCTCGGCCACCTGCGGCAGCGAGTGACCGGTCATGGCGCCCGTGTCCCCGAGGCAGAAGTCGACGTACGTGTGGCCGTCGACGTCAGTGCAGCGGGCGCCCTCGGCGCGCTCCACGAAGATCGGGAAGGCGCCGGGCCAGCGGGTCATCCACGGCATCGGGACGCCGCTGAGCAGGTGGTGCCTCGCCTCAGCGGCCAGGGCCGCGGACGCGGGGTGGCTGTCGACGAAGCGCTGGTCCTCGGAGGCCCGCAGCTCCGCCAGCCGGTCGCGGTCGATGCCCACCACCGGCCCATTCTGGCCGGTCGCGGCCGGCCGGCCCCACCGCCGCGGCCGTCCACCTGGGAGCCGTCAGTCCTCCGGGCCTCCTGGAAGCCGGCCCCAGAAGAGGATGCGCTTGAACGTGTAGAAGTACGGCGCGCGGTCGCCCAGCACCTCCAGCAGCCGGGTGCGGTAGCGCTGCACGAAGGCGTCGTAGGTGGCGTCGTCCATCCGGGTCCGGAACCGGGTCAGGCTGGTGCCCTTGACCCACTCGACCACGTCGGCGGTGGAGTCGAGGTGGTGGCCGTAGACCTGCAGGCGCACGTGCTGGCGGGTGAAGCCGAGGGCGTCGAGCAGCTCGGCGTACTGCTCGGGCCGGCACACGTTGTGGACGGTGTCCCGAGGGATGTCGCCGAGGGCCTGGGCGAAGCGCGGCTCGTGCGCAACCTCGTCGGCGACGACATGGGAGGCGTGGTCGAGGTTGGCCGGGACCTGGACGGCGAGCTGCCCGCCGGGGCCCAGGAACCCGGTCCAACGGGCGAGGACCGCGGCGTGGTCGGGCACCCATTGGAGCGACGCGTTGGCGAGCAGCACATCGAACCGGCCGTCGACGGCCGTCGAGGCGGGGTCGGCCAGGTCGCCGAGCACGAAGCGCAGTGGGCCACCGGTGCGGGGTTCAGCCTCGGCCAGCATGGCGGGCGACGAGTCCAGGCCGATCAGCTCGGACGGGTGCCAGCGCTCGACCAGCCCGGCCGTCAGCTCGCCGGTGCCGCAGCCGAGATCGGCCACCCGACCGCCGGGCTCCGGTGGCTCGACCAGCGCGACGAGGTCGTGGAACGGGGCGCTGCGTTGGGCCTTGAAGCGGTCGTACTGATCGGGGTTCCAGCCATCGGGCACACTTGTATTCTACTTGTATTGTCAAGTCGCCGGGCCGAGCGGCTCCGACGCGGCGGCCGCACCGGGCGGGGCGGGCTCGAAGCGGTAGCCCATGCCGGGTTCGGTGATGAGGTAGCGCGGGCGGGCGGGCTCGGGCTCGAGCTTGCGACGGAGTTGCGCCAGGTACACCCGCAGGTAGTTGGTCTCCCGCTCGTACGACGGGCCCCACACCTCCTGCAGGAGCTGCCGTTGCGTGATCAACCGGCCGGGGTGGCGGGCGAGCACGTCGAGGATGTTCCACTCCGTCGGCGTGAGGTGGACCTCGTCGCCGCGGGCCCAGACCCGGCGGGCCGCCAGATCCACCCGGAAGTCCGGGGTCTCCACCACCGGCTCTTCGGCCACCGGCTGGTGCCGGCGCAGCGCGGCGCGCAGGCGGGCCAGCAGCTCGTTCATGCCGAACGGCTTGGTCAGGTAGTCGTCGGCGCCGAGGTCGAGCGCGGCCACCTTGTCGGCCTCGGCCTCCCGGACGGAGAGCACGACGATCGGCACCGAGGTCCACCCGCGCAGCCCGCGGATGACGTCGAGGCCGTCGATCCCCGGCAGCCCGAGGTCCAAGAGCACGACGTCGGGATGACGGGCCGCGGCCAGGTGCAGGGCCTCCTCGCCCGAGGCCGCCTGGTCGACGTCGTACCCGCGCGCCTTGAGGTTGACGGCCAGGGCGCGGCGGATCTGCGGCTCGTCGTCCACCACCAGCACCCGCCCCCGCGCCGCCGGCACCGTCCCGTCACCCGTCACGTCACGCCGCCGCCAACGAGATGGTGACCGTGAGCCCGCCGCCCGGCGTGTCGTCGACGCTGATGTCACCCTGCATCGCGGTGACGAAGCCGTGGGCCACGGCCAGGCCCAGGCCGACCCCGGCGTCGTGCGAGCGGTCGCCGAGGCGGCGGAAGGGCTCGAACACCCGGGCCCGCTGGGCCGGCGGGATGCCTGGACCACGGTCGATGACCCGCAGGCACACGCGCCCCTGCACGGGCGCGGCCTCGATGCGCACCGGCTGCTCCTCGGGCGACCAGGCGAGCGCGTTCGACACGACGTTGGCGACGGCCCGCTCGAGCAGGGCAGGGTCCGCCTCGACCAGGGGCACCGTCTCGGGGACCTCCACGTCGAGGCGTCGGCCGTTGACGCCGAGCCCGCTCAAGGCCGCGGCCACGATGTCCTCGAGAGCGACCGCCGTGGAGTTCAGGTTCAGCGCACCGCTCTGCAGCCGGCTCATGTCGAGCAGGTTGGCCACGACGCGATCGAGGCGATCGGTGGCGGTGTCGATGGTGGCGAGGAGGTCGTCGCGGTCGGCCGCCGACCACGCCACATCCTGTTGGAGCAGGCTCGTGACGGCAGCCTTGATCGACGCCAGCGGCGTGCGCAGGTCGTGGGACACGGCCTGCAGGAGCGACCGGCGGAGCGCGTCGGTCTCGACCAGCGCTTCGGCCTCGAGGGCCTCCTCACGGAGCTCGCGGCTCTCGAGGGCCAGCCGGAGCTGGTCGGCGAAGGCCCGCAGCACCTCCTGGTCCGCGGCACCGAGCTGGCCCCCGGTGAGCACCAGCCGCCGCTGGCCGTCCTCGTCCAGGTCGATCGACATCGCCGGGCCGGCCGGGGCCTCGCCCGCCGGACCGTGGACGCTCGAGGCCAGGATCTCCTCGCTCGCGCCGTCCCGCTGGACCACGGCCGCGCCCTGCAGGCCGAAGCTGCTGCGGAGCTGTTCGACCACTCCGGGCAGCGGATCGGCGTCGCCGATGAGGGTGGCCGTGGTCCGGGCCAGCGCCTGGGCCTCGGCCCGGGCCCGCAAGGCTTCGCGGGACCTGCGCAGGGCCCGCCCCACCAGGACGCTGACGAGCGCGGACACGGCCACGAAGGCCGTCAGCGCCACCAGGTTCTCGCCCTCGGCGATCGTGAAGGTGTGGAAAGGCGGGGTGAAGAACCAGTTCTCGAGCAGGAAGGCCGCCACGGCCGCGACCAGCCCGACGGCCAGGCCGCCGACCGCGGCGATGAGGACCACGGCGGCCAGGTAGAGCAGCAGCACGGTCGACAGCGAGAGATCGCTCCGGAACGGCACCAGCACCAGCGTCAGCAGCGGGAGGACGGTCGCCGCGAGCACCCAACCGGCCACGCGCCGCCGCGTGGGCAGCGAGCTGACGCTCTGCACGGCGGGCAGCCGGCGCGCCGTCGCCGTCCTGCGGCTCGGTCTCGCCGGCGATGACGTGCACGTCGATGTCGCCGACACGCCGCAGCACGGACGTGACCGGGGAACCCCGGAACAGCTCCTGCCAGCGGCTCCGGCGGCTGGCTCCGAGCACGACCTGCGTCGCCCGCTCGGCGCTGGCGAACGACGCCAGCGCGTGACGCCACATCGTCGCCGACCACCTCGTGATACGACCCGCCGAGTTGGACGACCAGATCCCGCTGGCGGTGCAACTCGTCCTCGGACGCGCCCGCCCGGCCGTCGGCCGCGGCGACGTGCACCCCGAGCAGCTCGCCGTGCACCCGCCCGGCCATGCGACCAGCTCGCCTGATGAGGCGATCGCCCCCGGGGCGCCGCTCATGGCCACGACGACGCGCTCGCGGGTCTCCCACGTGTCAGTGATGCCGTGGTCGTCGAGATAGCGCTGGAGCGACTCCTCCACCCGATCGGCCACCCACAGCAACGCCAGCTCCCGCAGGGCGCCGAGGTTTCCCGGTCGGAAGTAGTTGGCCAGCGCGGCGTCCACGCGCTCGGGCGGGTAGATGTTGCCGTGGGCCATGCGCCGGCGAAGGGCCTCGGGGCTCATGTCGACCAGCTCGAGCTGGTCGGCCGCCCGCACCACGGCGTCGGGCACGGTCTCGCGCTGCGTCACGCCGGTGATGCGCTCCATCACGTCGTTCAACGACTCGAGGTGCTGGATGTTCACCGTCGAGATCACGTCGATGCCGGCGTCGAGCAACTCGTCGATGTCCTGCCAGCGTTTGGCGTTGCCGCTGCCCGGCGCGTTGGTGTGCGCCAGTTCGTCGACCAGGACCACGGCCGGTTTGCGGGCCAGCACGGCGTCGACGTCCATCTCCTCGAGCGTGGTGCCGCGGTACTCGACCGTCCGGCGCGGGATGATCGGCAGGTCCCGGAGCTGGCCCGCGGTGCCCGTCCGGCCGTGGGTCTCCACGTAGCCGACGACGACGTCCGTGCCGCGGCTGCGGCGGCGCCAGCCCTCGTCGAGCATGGCGTAGGTCTTGCCGACGCCCGGTGCGGCGCCGAGGTAGACGCGGAGTCGGCCGCGTGCCATGACGTCAGTGTGCCCGAAGGGCACCCGGGCGGGTCACCCGGCTCCGAGCTCGTCGAGGGCGAGGTTGAGCTGGAGCACGTTCACCCCGGCGTCGCCGAGGATGGACAACGGCGCCGGCGTCGTGTGGCGGCCGATCAGCTCCATCACGGCGTCCTCGCTCACACCCCGGGCCTGCGCCACCCGCGGCGCCTGCAGGCGAGCGTTGGCCACCGAGATCTGCGGGTCGAGCCCCGAGCCGGACGCCGTCACCGCGTCGACGGGCACGGTCACCTGGTCCGGCAAGCCGTTCTCCGCCCGGTAGGCGGCCACCCGCTCGGCCACGGTGGCGAGGAAGTCGGGGTTGGTGGGGCCGAGGTTGGACCCGCTGCTGGCCATCCCGTCGTAGCCGGCACCGGCCGCGGACGGCCGGGGGTGGAAGTAGCCAGGCGCGGTCGCAGCCTGCCCGATCAGCTCCGACCCGACGGCGGTCCCGTCACGCTCGATCAGCGAGCCGTCGGCCCGGTGGTCGAAGAGCACCTGGGCGACGCCCGTGGTCACCAACGGGTAGACGAGCCCGAGGACGACCGTGAACAGCGCGACCGCGGCGACGGCCGGGGTGAGCTGCCGCAGGATCAGCTTCATGGTCAGCTCACTCCCAGCGCCGTGATGAGGACATCGATCAACTTGATGCCGATGAACGGGGCGATGATCCCGCCCACGCCATAGAGGAGGACATTGCGCTTGAGCACCTCCGAGGCGCTCTCCGCCCGGAACTTGACGCCCCGCAGCGCGAGCGGGATCAGCAGCGACGATGATGAGGGCGTTGAAGATGACGGCTGAGAGGATGGCCGAGCGGGCTGTGGACAGCCCCATGACGTTGATCCGATCGAGCGCAGGCAGGACGCCCGCGAACATCGCCGGGATGATGGCGAAGTACTTGGCCACGTCGTTGGCGATCGAGAACGTGGTCAGCGCGCCGCGGGTGATCAGGAGCTGCTTGCCGATCTCCACGATCTCGATGAGCTTCGTGGGGTTGGAGTCGAGGTCCACCATGTTCCCCGCCTCCTTCGCCGCCTGCGTGCCCGTGTTCATGGCCACGCCGACGTCGGCCTGAGCGAGCGCCGGCGCGTCGTTGGTGCCGTCGCCCGTCATCGCCACCAGGTTCCCGCCGGCCTGCTCCTCGCGGATCAGGGCCATCTTGTCCTCGGGCGTGGCCTCGGCCAGGAAGTCGTCGACGCCGGCCTCCGTGGCGATGGCCGCGGCCGTGAGCGGGTTGTCGCCGGTGATCATCACCGTCCGGATGCCCATGGCCCGGAGGTGGTCGAACCGCTCCCGCATGCCCGGCTTGACCGTGTCCTTGAGGCGGATCACGCCGAGGATGCGCAGGCCGTCGACGACCACCAGCGGCGTGGCGCCGTCCCGGGACACCTGCTCCACGATGGGCAGCACTTCGAGCGGCACCTCGCCGCCCGCGCCATCGACCATCCGACGCACGGAGTCGGCCGCACCCTTGCGCACGGAACGGCCCGAGGGGAAGTCCATGCCGCTCATCCGGGTCTGGGCCGTGAACGGCACCATGACGGCGCCCGGCTCCACCGATTCGGTGAGGCCGAAGCGCTCGCAGGCCAGCACGACGATCGAACGGCCCTCGGGGGTCTCGTCGGCCAGGCTCGACGCCAGCGCGGCCTCGGCCAGCTCCTGCTCCGTCACACCGTGCACGGGGATGAGCTCGGCGGCCTGGCGGGAGCCGAAGGTGATGGTGCCTGTCTTGTCGAGGAGCAGGGTGCTGACGTCCCCCGCGGCCTCGACGGCCCGCCCGGACATGGCCAGCACGTTGCGCTGCACGAGGCGGTCCATCCCCGCGATGCCGATGGCCGACAGCAGCGCACCGATGGTGGTGGGGATGAGGCAGACAAGGAGCGCCACCAGGATGACGATGGACTGCTCGGCGCCGGAGTAGATGGCGAACGGCTGGAGGGTGACGACCGCCAGCAGGAAGATGATGGTCAGTCCGGCCAGCAGGATGGACAGCGCGATCTCGTTCGGGGTCTTCTGGCGGTCAGCGCCCTCGACGAGTGCGATCATGCGGTCGAGGAAGCTCTCGCCGGGTCGGGCGGTGATCCGCACCACGATCTCGTCGGAGAGCACGCGGGTGCCGCCGGTGACCGCCGAGCGGTCGCCGCCGGACTCACGGATGACCGGCGCCGACTCGCCGGTGATGGCCGACTCGTCGACGGTGGCGATCCCCTCGACGACATCGCCGTCCCCGGGGATCACCTCGCCCGCGGCCACGACGCAGAGGTCACCTGGCTGCAGGGCCGAGGATGGCGTCTCGACCGTCACGACCGTGGAGCCGTCGTCCCGGCGGACGTGGGCCACCGTCTCCGACCTGGTCCTGCGCAGCGTCGCGGCCTGGGCCTTGCCGCGGCCCTCGGCCATGGCCTCGGCGAAGTTGGCGAACAGCACCGTGAACCACAGCCACAGGGAGACCAAGCCGGCGAAGGTGTTCTCCGACGCGCTCGAGGTCCCGAGGTCGCGGATGAAGAGGAACGTGGTGAGGACCGAGCCGACCTCCACCACGAACATGACCGGGTTGCGGGCCATGGTGCGAGGGGCCAGCTTGCGGAACGAGTCCTTGATGGCCGGCCGGACGATGGAGGGATCGAAGAGCGAGCGGGTGGCTGACGGCCGCTGCCGGACCTTGGGCGGTCGCTCGTCGGGGGATGCGTGGTGGTCACGAGCGGTCTCCTAGCAGGCGACAGGTGCTCGACGATGGGGCCGAGCGCGAGCGCGGGGAAGAACGTGAGCCCGGCGACGATCAGCACGACGCCCAGGAGCAGCCCGGCGAACAGCGTCGAGTCCGTCGGGAACGTCCCGGCCGTCACCGGCACCCGCTGCTTGCGCACCAGCGAGCCGGCGACCGCCAGGGCCGGGATGATCAGGAAGAAGCGGCCGACCAGCATCGAGAGCCCCTGGGTGACGGTGTACCAGTCCGTCCCCGTGCTCATGCCGCCGAACGCGGAGCCGTTGTTGTTGGCCGCGGAGGCGTAGTTGTAGAGCACCTCGGACAGGCCGTGTGGACCCGGGTTGAGGATCGATGCCTTGGCCGAGCCGATGATGACGGAGGCCGACGCGAACGCCAGCAACCCGACGGGCATGGCGATGAGGTACAGCACCACCAGCTTCATCTCCGCGGCCTGGATCTTCTTGCCGAGGTACTCGGGTGTCCGTCCGACCATGAGCCCGGCGATGAAGACCGCGAGGAGGGCGTAGACGAGGATGCCCATGAGACCGACGCCGACACCGCCCGGCGACACCTCACCCAGCATCATGTGCACCATCGGCACGAGCCCGCCCAGCGGCGTGAAGCTGTCGTGCATGCAGTTGACGGACCCGTTGGAGGTGCCGGTCGTCGTCGCCGCCCACAGGCCGCAGCTGGCGGGGCCGAAGCGGACCTCCTTGCCCTCGAGGTTGCCGCCGCTCTGGGTCAGCGACTGCGACTGGTCGGCACCCAGCGTCGTCAGCTCCGGGTTGCCCCCCTGCTCGGCGAAGGTGCCGAAGACGGCCATCGCCAGCCAGATGACGACCATGACCGCCAACAGCACGCGGGCCTGCCGCCTGCTCCCGACGAGATGGCCGTAGGCGACGACCAGCGCCAGCGGGATGACGATGATCGCGTAGGTCTCGACGAGGTTCGTCCAGCCGTTGGGGTTCTCGAACGGGTGGGCCGAGTTGGCGTTGAAGAAGCCGCCGCCGTTGGTGCCGAGCTGCTTGATGGCCACCTGCGAGGCCGCCGGCCCGCCGGGGATGGACTGGACCTCCTGTGCCGTCTGGTCGAGCGGACGCACCTCGGTGGCGCCCCGCAGGTTCTGGACGACCCCCTGACTGACGAGGAACAACGCCAACACGAACGACAGCGGGAGCAGCACCCGGACGGTCGTGCGGACGAGATCCGCCCAGAAGTTGCCGAGCGTGGCTTGGCGCCTCCGGGCGATGCCCCGGATGAGGGCCACGACGACGGCCATGCCCGCGGCCGCGCGTCACGAAGTTCTGGACCGTGAAGCCGAGCATCTGCGTCAGGTGGCTCATGGCCACCTCACCCGAGTACCACTGCCAGTTCGTGTTGGTCATGAAGCTGACGGCGACGTTGAACGCGCCGTAGGGCGCGATGTCCCCCACGTCAGTCGGGTTCAGGGGCAGAGAGCCCTGGAAGCGCTGGATGGCGTAGACGGCGAGGAACGAGACCAGGCTGAAGGCCAGCAGCGAGAGCGCGTACACGTTCCAGCGCTGCTCGCGGCGCGGGTCGACCCGCAAGAACCGGTAGATCAGGCGCTCGATGGGCCCGAAGAAGCGGTCGCCGGGCGCCGTCCCGTCCTCCCGGAGCCCGTAGACGAGCGCCAGGTAGCGGCCGAGGATCGGCACCGTCGCCGCCAGCGCGACGAGCAGCAGGAGGAGCTGGAACCAGCCCGCCGCGCTCATCAGAACCGCTCGGGGGCGACGAGGACGGCGACCAGGTACACGACCAGCGCCACCGCCAGCCCGAGACCCACCAGGTTGTCGGCCAGGGAGGCCAGCATCACGCGGTCACCTCATCGGCGCCACGGCCACCGGCCCGACCCGCCGGCTGCTGCTCGGGGCCGTCCGCACTGCGTGCCGGATCGGGCCCGATGATCCGGTCGCACAACGCCACGTAGGCGACGCAGAGGGCGAAGAACCCGAAGGTCACCGCGAGGACGAGGAGATCGCGCATGTCTTGGCTTCCGCTCGGACTCAGCCCAGGGCCTCGACGCGACCGGCCCGTTCGAGGGTGACGGCCAGCACGTCGGCCAGCGCCACCGCGACCCGGCGCTCGTCCAGGGTCACACCGCGGCCCGGTGTCGGCTCCACGGCGATGTGGCCGAGCACGCCCCGGCCGGCGACAACAGGGATGGCGAGCGCCTCGGGGAGCTGGAACGCCCGTCCCGCCCAGGACGACAGGGTCGGCACCACCCGCCCACTGCGGGTCAGCAGCGCGGTGTCGGCGGAGGCCGGCACGGGCACGAAGTGCGAGTCCTTCACGCCGAGCTCGTCGACCAGACCGGCCTGCACCGCAGCCCACGTCTCGTCTACGCCGGCCTCCGCGGCCAGCAGGGCCAGCGCACGCTCGATCCGGTGGGCGCCCTCGGCCTGGAGGACCACCTCCCCGCGGCTGCGCCGGCTGAGCAGGGCCAGCTCACCGACGGCCAGGCCCACCACGACGAGCAGGACGACCGTGATGATGTCCTCCCCCTCCTTGATGCGCAGCGTCAGGTACGGCTCGGTGTGGAAGAAGTTGAAGCTGACGGCGGCGATCACGGCCGCCGTCACGCCGGCCATGCGGCCGCCGACCACGGCGGCGGCGACGACGAACACAACCAGGATCAACGCGACGTTGGTGTTGCCGATGGTGTCCCTCACGGCGACGAGCAGTCCGGCGACCGTGATGATCGCGACGGCGGCCACGCAGGCCCACACGACGCCTTCCCGGTCGGCCCTGGTGGCTTCGAGTGGTGGTCATGGCTCCGGTGTACGCCCAGGTGAGCGGGATGACAGTGCCCTTGACAGGTTCTTGACGCGGGGCGAACGGACATTGACGCCGTGCTGGCAACCAGCGCCACCCGGGGTTGCGATCGCCCGCGGGTCGGGTAGGAAGAAGGGCATGGACGCGCAGAGCCCGGTGGTCGAGTTGGGCCTGGCCTCTGCCGTGGCACGGGTGGCCGCTCAGGACCGTCTGCTCGTGGCCAGCGACTTCGATGGCACCCTCGCGCCCCTGGTGGACGACCCGGCACGGGCCCGCGCCCTGCCGGCCGCGGAGACCGCGCTGGTCAGCCTCGCCGCCCTGCCCCGGACCGTGGTGGCCCTGGTCTCGGGCCGCAGCCTGGCCAGCCTGCGGGCCGGCGTTGGGCATCTCACGGAGCACGCCACCCTCGTCGGCGGGCACGGCATCGAGTGGGAGGACGCGGGACCCACTCCCGAGGAGACGGCACGGCTGGACGCCCTGGTGCGAGCGCTCGACGACGTCACCGAGGACGTGCCCGGCGCCTGGGTGGAGCGCAAGCCGTTCAGCGCCGTCGTCCACCTCCGCCGGGTGCCGGGCGACGAGGCCGCCGACGCCCACGCTGCCGCCCTCGAGGTCGTCCACGGACGGCGACTACCACGTCATGCTGGGCCACGGCGTCATCGAGGCTCTCGTCCGCGAACCCGCCAAGGGGGCGGCCATCATCGCCCTTCGCCGCGAGGTGCAGGCCGACGCCGTCGTCTACCTGGGCGACGACGTGACCGACGACGACGCGTTCGCGGTCCTCGGCCAGGACGACCTCGCCATCAGCATCGGTCCGACGCCCACCGGCGCCAGCTTCCAGGTGGCATCCCCGCGGGCGGCCGCCGAGGTGCTGACGCTCCTGGCCGAGGAGCGGGCCCGGCTCACCTGACCTGAGGTTGACGTCACCGCCGTGCCGACGACACGGTCGGCGGCGAGATCCGTCAGGGCCCGGTCCACGGCGTCGAACGGGTAGGTCGTGACCTCGGGAGCGAGCGGGATGGCGGAGGCCAGCGCCAGCAGGTCGCGGCCGTCGGCGCGGGTGTTGGCGGTGACGCTGGTCAGCGTGCGCTCCTCGAACAGATGGGCCTGGTAGTCGAGGGAGGGAACGTCCGTGAGGTGGACGCCGGCCACGGCCAGGGTCCCGCCGCGGTCGAGCGCAGCCATGGCCACCGGGACCAGCTCGCCGGCGGGTGCGAAGAGGATGGCCGACGTCAGCGGCTCCGGGGTCGGGTCGCCGACGCCCTGCGCGCTGACCGCTCCCAGCCGCCGCGCCAGCTCTTGCGCGGCCGGCGCCCTCGTGAAGACGTGGACCCGGGCGCCGAGGTGCCGCGCCACCTGCAGGGTGAGGTGAGCCGAGGCCCCGAACCCCCACAGCCCGAGGCTGCCACCCTCGGGAACCCGGGCCCGGACGAGCGCCCGGTAGCCGATGATGCCCGCACACAACAGCGGGGCGGCATGAAGATCGTCGAACCCGTCGGGCAGGGGATACGCGTAGGCCTCGGGCGCGACGGCCAGCTCGGCGAAGCCACCATCCGCGTCCCAGCCGGTGAAGCGCGGGTCCTCGCACAGGTTCTCCTGGTCGCGGAGGCAGAAGCGACACCGGCCGCACGTCGATCGCAACCAGGCGACGCCCACACGCTCACCGGGACCGAACCGCGAGGTGCCAGGACCCGCACCGACGACCTCGCCCACGATCTGGTGGCCGGGGACCACCGCCGAACGCTTGGCGGGGAGCTCGCCGTCGCGGAGGTGGAGGTCGGTCCGGCACACGCCGCAGGCGCGGACGGCCAGCAGCACCTCGCCCGGCCCCGGCACCGGTGCCGGGCGCTCGACGAGGCGGAGCGCGCCACCCTCCGGCCCGCCGGGCTCGACGATCCAGGCCTGCACCACCCCGGACGGCTTCATCACGGAGGCCCTGGCCACATGGCCAGACTAGGGATCGTGCCCCCGGCGCCTCTTTCTGTCGAGCTCGTCGCCGAGCTGGAGGACGTGGTCGGGGCGTCGCAGGTGCTGGTCGACACCGAGCTCACCGCGGGCTACGCCGTCGACTGGACGGGACGGTTCCAGGGAGTCGCGTCGGCAGTGGTCCGGCCCGGGAGCACCGAAGAGGTCGCGGCCGTGGTGCGCATCTGCGGGCGAGCCGGCGTCACGATCGTCCCCCAGGGCGGCAACACCGGCCTGGTCGGCGGCGGGGTACCCCTGCACGGCGAGCTGGTGCTCAGCCTCAGCCGGCTCGACCGCCTCGGCGATGTGGACCTGGCGGCCGCACAGGTGACGGCGGAGGCCGGCGTCACGCTCGCCCGCCTGCAGGCCCACGCCGACGCGGCCGGGCTGGCCTTCGGCATCGACCTTGCGCCGCGCGACTCGTGCACCGTCGGCGGCATGATCGCCACGAACGCCGGCGGGATCCATGTGGTCCGCTACGGCACCATGCGAGCACAGGTGGCCGGCATCGAGGCCGTGCTGGGCGACGGGAGCGTGGTGTCCCACCTGGCCGGACTGGCCAAGGACAACACCGGTTACGACCTCGCCGGGCTGCTGACCGGCAGCGAGGGGACCCTCGCCGTGATCACCGCGGCGCGGCTCCGCCTCGTCCCCCGCCTGGAGCACCGCGTCACCGCGGCGTTGGGACTGGCCGGCGTGGCCGAGGCGGTGGACGCGGTGGCGCGGCTGCGGGCCCGGCTGGCCGGGCTCGAGGCCGTCGAGCTCGTGCTCGCCGATGGCGTGCAGCTCGTCGCCGAGCAGCTCGGCCTGCGACCACCGGACGCGCTCCGGGCGCCGGCGGCGCTCATCGTGGAGGTCGGCGGCCATGACGATCCTGTGGAGGAGCTGGCGGCGGCGGTGGCCGAGCTCGACCTGGTCGAGGAGCCGGTGGTGGCCGTGACCCCGGAGCAGCGGCGACGACTCTGGGAGCTGCGGGAGAGCTTCGCCGAGGCCATCAACCGGCTGGGGCCACCGGTCAAGCTCGACGTCTCGGTGCCCGTGGCGCGCATGGCGGCGTTCGTGGCCTCGCTGCCCGACGTCGTGCCCGCCGGGCTCGGGGTCGTCGTGTTCGGCCATCTCGGCGACGGCAACCTCCACGTCAACGTCACGGGGGTGCCGCCGGGCGACGCCGGGCTGGCGACGACCGTCGAGCAGGCAGTGCTGGAGGCGGTGGTGGCCGAAGGCGGCAGCATCTCGGCCGAGCACGGCATCGGCACGGCCAAGGCGGCCTACCTGCACCTGTGCCGGTCACCGGCCGAGATCGCCGCCTTCCGCGCCGTCAAGTCGGCCCTCGACCCCCACGGCATCCTGAACCCGCACACGCTCCTCGCGGCTCAACCGTCCGGATAGGCCCTGACCTCGACGAGGAGACCGTCCGGGTCGCGGACATAGATCGAGCTCGCCATCCCTCTCGCTCCGAAGCGCTCACCCTGGTCCTCGATGACGAGACCCGATCGCTCGCGGAAGTCCGAGAGCTCGTCGGCGCTGACCACGAAGCAGAGATGGTCGAGGTGTCCTCGCGCGCCGTCGTGACCGGGGACCACGTCGATGATCGTGTCGGACGTGACCCGCAGCGAGGGGAACAGCACCTCGCCCGCCCGCCATCCGTCGAGGCGCACCGGGTCGAGGCCCAGGTGCTCCTGGTACCAGGCCATCGTGCGCTCGACGTCGGCGACGACGAGCACCAGGTGATCGAGAGCGGCAGCGCGGACCATGGCCTGATCGAACCACATCCGGCCGGGCGCGAACACCGCGAGACTGGCGCCGTCGGACGCACCCGGCTGGAGGCACCATGCGCTATGGCATCAAGACGGTCCCCGAGCACACGACGTGGCAGGAGCTGGTCGACGTCTGGCGGGCCGCGGACGACATCCCGGTGTTCGAGTCCGCCTGGAACTGGGACCACTTCTATCCGCTGACCGGCGACCTCACCGGCGACAACTTCGAGGGCTGGACGATGCTGGCCGCGCTCGCGCAGGCCACACGGCGGATCCGCCTCGGGGTGCAGGTGACGGGCATGATCTACCGCCACCCGGCGGTGCTGGCGAACATGGCGGCGACGGTGGACATCATCTCCGGCGGGCGCCTCGAGCTCGGGGTCGGCGCGGGCTGGAACCAGATGGAGTGCGACGCCTATGGCATCGAGCTCCCGCCGATGCGCGAGCGGTTCGACCGCTTCGACGAGGGGGTCGAAGCCATCGTCGGGCTGCTCAGCCAGGAGGTGACCAACTTCGACGGGCGCTACGTGCAGCTCCGCGAGGCCCGGTGCGAACCCAAGTCGGTGCAGCGTCCGCACCCACCCATCGTCATCGGGGGGCGGGGTCCCACACGGACGTTGCGGACCGCGGCCCGCTGGGCCCAGCACTGGAACGTGATCGTCCCTGGGCCGCAGGACTGGACGCCGCTCAAGGAGGTCCTCGTCGGCCACTGCGAGGCCATCGGACGGGACCCTGCCGAGATCACCTGCTCGGTCAACGTCAGGCTGAACGAAGTGGGAGGGATCGGGCCCGGCGCGGAGTTGGCGGCGCGCTACCGGGACGCGGGGGTCGACCTCGTGATCTTCAACCTTCCCCAGCCGTTCGATCCCACCGTGCTCGAGCCGCTGGCCGACGCGGTCTCAGCTCTCGGGTGAAGCCCGCCACCGCGTGTAGCGCGGTGGCCACGAGGGCCGAGGGCCGTAGGTGGCGAGGAGAGCCCGCTCGATCCGGAACTCGAAGAGCGTTTCGTCTCCCCCCTGGATCGGCGCGGTGTAGGCGGCGCGGACGGCCGCGACCACCGCCGGTGACGTCGTCTCGACCGCCGTGCCGTCGACGCAGAACTCGTCGTCGACCTCGTCGGCCGGGAAGGCGTGCACCGCGTAGCGACCGTCTCGGCGGAGATCCAGCGCCTTCGGCGACGGGCCGATGAACCCCCACAGGCCACCCTCGGCGAGGATCGGGCAGAACGGATGCAGCCGTGGCCCTCCGTCCGAACGGATCGTGGCCAGGTATCCGAGACCGAGGCCGTGCTGGAGCAGCAGCCTTCGGCCGGCGTCGGCCAGCTCCGGCGCCGCCGCTTCGAAGTCCTCCCAACGTGCACCCCGACCCACGAGCGCAGTCTCGCGCCCGCTCACCCACCGACCGGCGGCCGCTCGGGCGGGTCGACCTCGTCGAGCCAGGCGCCGTCGCGCATGAGTGTGCGGCCTGCGATCTCGTTCCCCTCCCGCCAGGCCTGAAGGCGCACCGGCCGCAGCACGATGACCCGGTAGGCGTCGGCGTCGGCCGCGCCACGCGGGTCCCAATCCGACTGCTCCGCGAACGTGTCCAGGAGTGGCCCGCCGTCCGACACGGGCGACTCGCTCACGACCTCTGCGTCGATCATCACGACGTTCCTCGTGCCGCCGAGTGCCACCCGGGCCTTGCCGCGCGCGCTCAGGTTGCGCGCCGTGAGCGAGCGCTGCTCGGTGACGATGACGATCGTCGTCGCCGGTCCACCCGATCGACAGCGGCACGAGGTGTGCGGCGCCGTCGGCGGACGACGTGGCCACCCACGCATCGGCCCGGGCGCGCCAAGGATCGTCAGCGCGTCGTGCCGGCGCTCATCGAACGAACGGGGAGCGTCCACGGAGCCAGTCTCTCATCAGCTGCTGGCGGCGGGCTCGGCTTCGGGCGCCGGCGCCCGGGCCGTCACCACGCGGTCCGTGCCCCGGCGGGATCGACGGCGCCGCTTCTGCAGGCGGATCACGTACATGATCACCCCGGTCGTCGCCAGCACGAGGGGGCTCAGGCCGACAAGCGTCCACAGCACACGAGACACGGACCCGCCGAAGTCGCCCGTGTGGAGCGGGAAGCTCCAGTCATCCCAGGCCTGGTCGAAGGCGTTGCCCTCCTCCGGTGTGCCGTCGTAGATGGTCTCCCCCGTGAACTGGTCGAGGGCGACGTAGGTGTTGCCGGCCCCACCCTCCCGGGTCCACGGGTCGAAGCCCCGCGTCACCCAGGCCATGTAGTGACCGGTCTCGTCGAAGGGCGGGGCGAGGTAGTTGATCGCCCGGTCCGGGTAGCGCTCGGCCAGGATCTCGGCCGCCCGGTCCAGCCCGATCGGCTCCCGCCCGGCGGCCTCTTCGGAGACGACGTCCTCTCCGGGCACCCACAGGTCGAAGTCGCGCTGGGCCGGCGTCGCGTTCTCGAACCACTTGTTCATGTTGGGGAACGCGAACGCGGCTCCCGTGAAGGTGACGACCAGCAGCGGGATCCACACGACGAAGGCCGACGACCTTGTGGATCGACATGTTGAAGGTGAAAGCACCTCGACCGCGGCGGATGACGAACGCCGTGGCCCATCGGCGCACGCCCGGCCAGTACCAGAGGTAGAAACCCGTGAGCAGCACGACCATGAAGCCGATCGACATCCACCGACGATGTCCATGCCGTCGGGGATGACGTCGCAGACGACGCCCTTCACGCCACCCGGCTCGACGCCGCTCGGCGTTGGCACGGCACCAGCCGGACTCGGGGTCGAACATCCCCGCGACGCCCCAGTCCTGCCAGAGGTACATGTGCCCGCGGTACAGCCACCACGACGCACCGGCCTCCTCGTCGCGGACCGAGTTCACCGTCCCCGAGCCCGGATCGACGAAGGCCGTGAGGTAGGTCGGCTCCTCGGTCTCGGGCGCCCCCTCGGGCGGCGGCACCTCGCCGTACACCTGGTAGACGCCGCGGCCGTTGCGGGGCAGCGTCAGGCCGTACGAGGACGCGCCCTCCGGGAACTCTTCCAGGGCGGCGTCGGTCGCGGCCTGCGGGCCGATGTCGCCCGGCGTGGCCCGGTACCGGTCGCCGTCGAACCAACTCTCGATGGCTTGGTGACCGACCAGCCACGCGCCCGTCGCGGCGACGATGATCACCCACACCACCAGGACCAGCGCCAGCCATCGGTGCACGAGGACCAGCGCGCGCCGGGGGCGCATCGCCACCTTGCGGAAGGCGCGATGGGCGCTTCGAGGACGTGGGCTTGGGCGGCGGCGCCTCGGCGAACTGCGCCTCCAGTTCCTCCACCGACACGTCGGCCGCAAGTTCGGACACGGCACCGTCGCCGATGGGAGTCGACCCCTGCTGCTCGGGCATTAGGATTGCCTAACACATCATGAAACTGAGACAACAGTCTCTACAAGGCCGTCCGATCACGACCATGCCAGCGGAGATCAGAGGAGCAGGTAGTACTGGGCCTGCGGGAGGCTGATGAAGCCGGCCCGCTCGTAGGTCCCGCGTGCGGGCGCATGGCCGGGGTCTCCGCCGGTGTTGACGATGGCCAGTTGTCGGCCGGCTGCTCGCATCTGCTCGGCCGCGAACTGGGTCAGCTTCAGCCCGATGCCCCTTCCCTGGTGGGCCGGGTGCACAGCCAGCATGTAGATCTCCCCGTGGGGCTCGGCGTCGGGAAGATGGACCGCGGTGAATCCGGCCACCTCGTCGTCGTCCTCCGCGACCCAGACCTGGTACGTCCGGCACGCGCGCCGGACATCGTCCTCCTGGTAGCGACGCCAGTCGTCGGTGAAGAGCTGGCGGGAGATCGCCGGGCCGACGATGCCCGACATGGAGGCGAACACCGGCTCCCACGCCAGCAGCGAGAGCTCGACGATGGCGTCTTCGTCGTCAGCGGTCGCCGGTCGGATCTGTGCCATCCCTGCATCATGCGACGCGGACGCGTGGTCGTACCAGCACCCGTGCGCGGGCCTCCGCCACCTGTTCCATCCGCAACCATTCGCTCCTCGTCCCGGATTGCGCTACGGACAGCGAACGCTTCTGAACTATTCGGGTTTCGTCGCGTCGGGGACTGGTCGTGGCACGAGGTGCCTGCGACCGCCTACGTTGGCCCCGTCACAGCAAACACCGCTCGATCGCACGATGATCCATGCACCCCGAGTGGCTGATCGTCTCGGCGGTCGGGCTCGTCATCGCCGGACCCTCGGTGGTAGGCGCGCGGTGGCCGACCATCCACCCGGCTGAGTGCCGCGTCTTCCACGCCGTCAACGGCCTGCCGAACGCGCTGTACCCCGTCCTCTGGTTGCCGATGCAACTGGGGAACCTCGTCGTGGGCACGGCCGCTGGGCTCGTGGCGGGGTTCATCGCCCGAGATCTCGCCGTCGTCATCGGCGTGCTCGTGGCGACGGTGCTGAAGCTCGTGACCGAACGCGTCCTGCGCAAGGAGATGGCCGGGTACCTCTCCGTGCGTCAGCGTCCCGGGCACGAGCGAGGTCGGAGCCATCCTGCGGGGACGGGACGTACCGAGCTCCGGCCCGAGCTTCCCTTCGGGCCACGTGATCCTCGTGACCGGCGTGGCCTGCGTCGTCGTGCCCACCATCCCGGCCGCATGGTGGTGGGTGCCCCTCCTGCTCATCGCCTGCGTGATGGTCGGCCGGGTGTATGTCGGAGCGCACAACCCCCTCGACGTGACCGCCGGGCTGGGTGCCGGGCTCCTCGTCGGCGGCCTGATCGCAACGTTGGTCAACTGATGCGTCGGCGGGCCGGCAGCTCGTCCGTCATACGGGCAGCAGTAGCCTGCCCAGAGCCTGGAAGAGGAGGGAGCACCATGAGCGACGAGCTGTTCCTGGTGGGTCGGGTGCTGTTCAGCCTCGTCTTCATCAGGTACGGAGTCCTGCACCTGACACAGACGGCCGGTTCGGTCCAGTACGCCGAGTACAAGAAGGTGCCGCAGCCGAAGGCAGCCGTCATCCTCAGCGGCCTGCTGCAGCTCGTGGCGGGGATCGCGATCGTGCTCGGAGTCTGGATGGACCTGGCGGGCATCGGCCTCGCCGTCTTCGTGCTCATCGCCGCGTTCCTCTTCCACCGGTACTGGCAGGAGCAGGATCCGCAGGCGCGCCAGGCCGAGATGGCCCAGTTCATGAAGAACGTGTCGCTCGCCGGTGGAGCACTCGTCATCGCGGCGGTCGCCGACGGAGCGCCGTACGCGATCACCGACGGCCTGTTCTGACCCAGCGCACGCGCCACGCGAGACTGCGGCGACATCTGGAACCTTTGCCGGAGATCCATCGTCAGACGCACGTGACGTCAGCGCTTCGCCTCGTCGGGGTGGCGACCGTGCTACTCCTGGCGTCAGCCTGCAGTGCGGCCGACTCGACGGACAGCACGGCAAAGGCTCCCTCGATCACGACGTCAGCAGATCCCACGAAGTCGACCGTCGTCGCCGTGGTGGAGGTGACGGAACCGGTCAGCGCCGGAGAACCATCGGCACCTGCGCCTGCGGCGAGCGGATCGTCGTGTGTCGAGGTCCATTCGCCAGCCGCTCTGGCGCAGCGTTCGTTCGCGTTCGACGGCACGGTGTTGTCGGTCCGTGACGAGGTCGATCCTCGGCTGCCCGAGGAGGAGGGGCAGGCTGTCCCGCGTGCCGAGTTCGTGGTGAACCACTGGTTCCGCCAAGCGGACGGCCCCGCGGTCGTGTTCGTCTGGATGCAGCGCGACGTTCAGGTCGGGGAGCGACTGCTGGTCTCAGGCGAGCCCCGATGGGGCGGCGAGCCACTCGATGACGCGATCGCGTGGGAGTGCGGCTTCACCGAGTCGTTCTCCGAGGCGACGGCCGACGAATGGGCTTCGGCGACCGGCTCGGGGGTCGCGGCTGCCGGGTGAGCCTCGATCGGGCAGGATGCGCGACTGCGCGAGAATCGCCGCATCGCCGACGGAAGGGGCCGCGTGGCTACGACGAGGAAGACGAGCGCGGCACCGAGGAAGGCAGCGCCCAAGAAGGCCAGCGCGAAGAAGGCCGCCAAGCGCGCCGACTACGGCGCGCCGATCGGGCCCTGGTTCGAGCAGTTGCCACCCGAGAAGCGGGCGCCGCTCGAGAAGCTGCGCTCCCTCATCGAGGCGACCGTGCCGAACGCGGAGTCGGGCCTGAAGTGGGGTGTCCCCTTCTGGACCCTCGACGGCAAGCAGCTGTGCGACCTGGTCACGCTGAAGAACGAGGTCGCGCTCGGCATCTTCGCGCCCCCTGAAGCCTTCGACGATCCGCACGGACAGCTCTCCGGCAAGAGCGACGAGTACCGGGTGCTCAAGGTGAAGGACGAGAGCGAGATCGACGCGGCGAGCGTGAAGCGCTGGCTCGAGGCCGCGGTCGCCGCGGCGACGCGATCGACGTGATGTGAGACCGGGCGCGTCAGCGCTTGGTCTTGGACTCGTTCAGCGCCACGGCCGCGCTGATCAGCGCCTTGAACGCCTTCGTGTTGATCTTCTCGCCCTCGTGGAAGTCGATGGCCCGCCTCGTGTTCCCCTCGAGACTGGAGTTGAACAGGCCGGCAGGATCGTCCAGCGACGCACCCTTGGCGAACGTGACCTTCACGTAGTTCTTGTACGTCTCGCCGGTGCAGATCATCCCGTCGTGCTCCCACGTCGGGACCCCTCGCCACTTCCACTCCTCGACGACGTCGGGGTCGGCTTCGTGGACGAGGGCCCGCAGCCGGCCGAGCGTCTCGCCCCGCCAGTCGCCGAGCTCCTCGATCCGCTGGTCGATCAGCTCGGACGGAGACTTGCTGCTCTGCGACTCGCTCTTCGGCATGCCAACTCCCTTCTCGGTCCCGCGGCTCACCCTACGCGGGCCGAAAACGGCCGGGAGCCCCGCGGTCTCGACCGATGAGTTTCAGCCTCGCGGCGCATCGAAAGGTCATGAAGCGCGCCGTCGAGCTGTTCACGTTGGAGGAGCGACCATCACGCTCGCCCTTCGTGGAGCAGACGTGGCAGACGCGGAGTGAGCCTGAGGAGTCGTTCATCTCGGTGGCGGCGAGTCACTGGGAGATGGTCGTCACGCGACAGCGGGGCGCGGCTCGGCTGACGGTGCGAGGCCCCGAGACGAAGGCGACCATCGCGGCGATCCCCGAGAATGCTGAGTTCTTCGGGATCCGGTTCAGCCTCGGCACGTTCATGCCGAGCCTGCGGCCCGGGCAACTCGTCGACCGGTCGCTGACGTTGCCGCCGGCGACGAACACGACGTTCTGGCTGAATGGGTCCGCATGGGAACTTCCGGTACCAGACAACGCCGATGTCTTCGTCGACAGGCTCGTCCGCGCCGGTGTGCTCGCGCATGACCCGGCGGTTTCGGCCGCCTTGCTGGGTGACGTCGATGGTCTGTCCAGGCGCTCGATGGAGCGACGGGTGTCGCGGGCGACGGGCCTGACCCGAGGAGCCATCGGGCAGATCCGACGAGCCGAAAGGGCGGTCGAGTTGCTGGCCCGAGGTATGGCCGCGGTCGACGTGGCGTGCCGAGCCGGGTACGCGGACCAGCCCCATCTGACCCGATCGCTCAAGCGTCTGGTCGGGCAGACACCGTCCCAGATCGGGATTTCCGCTCATCGCGGGTAACCGTCGCTTTCGTTCAAGACGACATCGCCCGCGCCGCGCTAGACGTAGACACCAGCCGGCCAGCAACCGGCCTTGGCAACGGCGCACGGACACGCCGGCCTGAGAAGAAGGGACCGATCCTTGCGGCAGCTGATCAACTCGATGTACATCACCCTCGACGGCGTCGTCGAGAACCCGCACCTGTGGCCAGCCCTGAAGGGCGGCACCTCCGATGAAGGCGACACGATCCAAACAGACCTCCTACGGGCGTGCGACATCGTCCTGATGGGCCGCCGCACGTACGACGTGTTTGCTCCGGCATGGTCGAGCCGCGGTGGCGACCCGTACTCGGATCGCATCAACACCATGCGCAAGGTGGTCGTCTCGAGCACGCTGACCGACCCGCAGTGGAACAACACCGAGGTGATCGCCGGCGATGTCGTCGGCCGAGTCCGCGACCTCAAGGAGGAGGACGGCGGCCACATCGTGCAGTACGGCTTCGGCGACGTCTCGCGGCTCCTGCTCGAGCACGGGCTCTTCGACCAGCTCCAACTCTGGATCCAGCCGCAGATCGTCGGACCAAGCGACGTTGGCGACCTGCTGTACCGCCCCGGCACGGCAGCAACATTCGAGCTCGTGGACTCCAGGGTCCTGAGCAACGGCATCGTCCTGGCGACCTACACACCCTGAACCGGCGCGGCCGGCGTGAGGCTTCGGCCAAGATGGTGGCCATGGCGTCGTACTCGCTCAACAAGGCGGCGGTCGCCCACGCCCGCCGGCTCATCGACGCCCGCCAGTACGTGCTCGACAGCGACTGGGGCGAAGTCCAGCCGCGGGCCGAGGATCAGAACCGGTATCTCGACTCACATTCCTGGGACGACTACGCGGCGTGGCACCTCGGCCTCACCGAGGGCGCCGCCGACGAGACCAAGGCCCGCTACGCCTTCGTGTACGGCGACTTCCGACGGATCCACAGGACGGGGCTCATCGCCTGCGTGTATCGGGCCTCGGAGTGGCGGCACAAGGACGTTGAGCTCGCCGCCCACGACCTGTTGCAGCGCCTCGACAAGACCGCTGGCTGAACACGCACCCTTCGGGGATGAGGACCTCCATGCCGTGCCGAACGGAGATTTCGACAAGGTTCGCGAAGTCCGGCTTGTTCGGTGAGATCTCACGGGCGCCGTCGCGACCACCCTCGGTCGGCTCCAAGTCAGCGCCCTGATCGTCAGGCTTCCTCCTCGAACAGGAGGCCGAGATCGCCACGTAAAGCCCGCCGGAGTTCATTCTTCCTCAGCCAGATTTCGGCGATAGCTGCCTCCGAGTCGTCGGCTTTCGCCGACTCCGCCTCGAGAAACGACCGAACCGAGTGGCGAAGCGCCAGCAACGACTGGTGCGCGGTGGGAGACAGCAGAAGTCCACCCTCGGTCGCGAACCACTGGTCCACTTCGGCGATCCCAGCACGCACATGGCTGCGCGGGTCCTCGGCGTTCCTCAGGGCCGATCGCCTGAATGCAGCCGACGCCGCGAACAAACCGGGATAGGTCTCGACACGGCGGTCATAGAGGCGTTCGGTCATCCGCCGCCGAAACTCGTCCTCTTGACGCTCGTGGTCCCGCCGGATCGTCGCGGTGGTGGTGAAGTGCGTGAGGACGACCGTTCCCACCGCAACAACGAGCGACACGCCGCCAGCGATCGCCGCTGCGACCACCGCATCGCTCGCCACATGCGGACCCTAGGTGCGCCCGAGGTGTACCGGAGCAACCCGAAGGCACCGACGGCCGCCGTCGCTGAACACGTCGGACGTTCGCACCGGACGGCGGCTGTACACAGCGGAGGCCGGCAGGCGGGGTCTGCTCCCTCGACAGTGCCGGGCCGGAAGCGCCGAGAGCCTTGAAGTCCCCGCTGGTCATCTGTTGGCCTCTCGCAGCGGGCCGGCCACGTAGATCGGCCGACTACATAGGCAAAAGGCTGGCGCGCTCGGAGGGACTCGAACCCCCAAGGATTCGCTACCAAGGCCCTCCGGCCAGCGTAAGCGAACTAGCGGCCATGCTCACGGAGGAAGGCGTCGAGGTCTTGCCGGTATGGCCCGAGGCACCGCGCCCTGCGGGCAGGCGATGGCCCGGCAGCGCACGTTGAGTTCCACATCCGCCGTCCTGTGGGTCTGGGTGTCACGACCGACGCGGTGCTCGAGTTTGCGGTCACTGGCGCGGTGACCGGCATCACGGCCGCGGTCAAGCGCTACCGGGCCATGGTCTCGGCCCGAGCGCGGATTTGGGTAGATGGCGAAGAGGTCACCATCACGGAGGATGAGCCGACTATCCGCATCGTGGAGGATGAGGGGCCGTGATGGTCCCCCCGACGTTTGCCCTGCTCGGCTCCCCGCACTCCGGCACCACCTGAGACCACCCTGGGCTAGTTGGAATAGCCCCCGGCGCTTGCCGAGCTGCCGCGGCCGCCAAGTGTCGTGCCCGCTGGTGGTGCCGGCGAGACCGGCCCTGGCGCCGACGGCGGAGAGTGCGGCGATGATGATGAGCTTGCTCGTTGACGTCAGCCCTTCCCTCCGGCCTGCGGCAGCACGCTGCGCCACTGCGACGCTGGGCGGCCGAGGTAGTAGGCGATGTACGGGTACATGGCGGGGTTCATTGAGGGTCCTTTCGGTGTTCGGTTCGGGACGTGTTCCCGAAGCCACTAGGAGCATGAAGGAGGACGCTTCTTGGCGGTATCGGGTGACCGGACGATCGACCGGGTGAACGTCATGTCCTCCGATCGGTCGACACGTGCGGAGACCGTTTCGTCGCTCTCCGGGCAAGGTAGAGGCCGGTCGGGGTGGAGGGCCGGCTCCCTCAAGGAGGGAAGTCAGACCCGAGAGCCGGGCCCCGAGAGCTACGCGACCACTTGGACTGCCGAGGCCACTCCGGCCCCGCGTAGCCGTAGCACCACGCGGCCACTCCGACTCCGACTCGGGCCGGTTCAACCTGAGTACCAACCCTGACGGGGGTAGCGGCGATGACCACGGCCGGCAAGCTGAGTACCAACGTGACCGACGCGTTGGGGGACGCCACCACGCGGGGCAAGAGGCCCGCTACCGGCCAGAGTTATCCGGTGTGCGGCCGGTGTGCCACTCCCCTAATCGGCTATTTCCCCTGGTCAGCGCGCTCGGAGGGACTCGAACCCCCAACCTTTTGATCCGTAGTCAAATGCTCTAATCCATTGAGCTACGAGCGTGTGGTTGGCGTCCGTCCATCCTACGGGCGGAGGGCGCCCACAGGAACCCGGGTATCAGCCTCCCCAGGGGGCCCAGCCGGAGCGCTGGTACAGCGTCAGCGCGACCACGCAGTTCACGAGCGGATCGGTGAGCTGGTCGACCCGGAAGCCGAGCGAGTTGATCAGCTTCTCGTGCACGTCGCCGTAGATCTGGAACAGGCCGGTGCAGCAGAAGTTCCGCGCGTTCGGATCGAAGCGAGACTCCCGCTGGGCGATGGCGATGGCCTTCTCCTCGATGTCGTCGGGGAAGACGTCGCGGATGATCTGGATGATCTGGCTCTCGCTCCAGTTCGACTTGCGGCGGGAGGAGGCGGGGGCGGAGCCGTGGTCGGTGCGGCAGTGGGCTCAGGAGCCGGGGCGGCCGTGGGCGCCGGCGCGGCCGCGGCGGGAGCTCCGGCTGACTGATCGGCTGGCGCCGCGGCCTGCGAGTCGGCCTCGTCGGCGGCGGACGACGCCGGCGCTGTCGTCGGAGGGGCGATCGTGGCGGGCAAGGTGCCTTCGGGTGGCACGGTGGCCGGGATCGTCCCGGCCGACGGCAACTGCAGGGGTGCCGGAGCGATCGTCGTGCTCTCCCCCGCCGGCTCGAGCACCACGGCGGCACCGGGGAAGTTGCCGGTCTGCACCACTTCGCCGCCGTCGCTGCGGGCGATCAGCGCGGCGATCGGCGTCACGATGACGCCGGCCACCACGAGGACGCCGAGGCGGACCAGGAACGGGTCGCGCGCCGCTCGGCGGGCCCGATCGGCCGGCGGTGAGTAACGAGGAGCGGAGCGAGTCATGGCGAGCGGCCCTGCCCCGGCAGCAGCGGCTCAACCGGCCGGTTGCCGGGCGGGGACGAGGGCCCGCCGAACCGGCGCTCCTCCGCCCCCGACGAGGGTGATCCCTGTCGGAAGGCAGCCAGGTCTAGCCCCGTCGTAACCGGAATGCAACACCAGCGGTGTGACCGCCGTCACATCCGATCGCCGCCAACGCCAGCGCCGCCGCGGCTCCGATCTGGCGGAGAGGGTGGGATTTGAACCCACGGTCGTGAAACCACGACAACGCCTTAGCAGGGCGCCCCATTCGGCCGCTCTGGCACCTCTCCTGGGACGCCGAGCCTACTGGCCGGTCGGCCGACAGTGAACGGCTTACGAGCAGGGCTGGGCCGGGCTGGGGAGGGCTGGGCGGAACCCACACCGGCCGGCGGCCGGCCCTCGCCTACCGTCAGCGCATGGGCTCGCTCCAGGTCAGCCACCTCCGGTGGGTCCGGCCCGGGGCGGACGTCCTCTTCGACGACGTCTCCTTCCGCGTGGGCGAGGGCGAGCACGTCGCGCTGGTCGGTGCCAACGGTGTCGGCAAGACGACCCTGCTCCGCGTGATCGCCGGTGATCTGGACGGGGCGTCCGGCACGGTCAGCGTGGACGGCCAGCTCGCCGTGATGCCCCAGCTCGTCGGCTCGATACGGGATCACACCACGATCGAGCAGCTCCTGGTCTCGTTCGCGCCCCGTGCCATCAGAGAGGGCCGTGCCCGCCTGTCCGCCGCCGAGGCCGCGCATGCCACCCACCCCGACGACACCGCCGCCGCGGTCGCGTACGCGCAGGCCATCAGCGACTGGGCGGAGATCGGTGGCTACGACATCGAGGTCCTGTGGGACACCGTGACGAGCAAGGTCCTGGAGCTCCCGTTCGACGAGGTGCGGGCGCGGGCCGTGTCCACCTGCTCGGGAGGTGAGCAGAAGCGCCTGGCTCTCGAGGCCGTCCTGAGGGGCGACGCGGCCGTCATGCTGCTGGACGAGCCCGACAACTTCCTCGACGTGCCCGGCAAGCGCTGGCTCGAGGCCGAGCTCCAGCGCTGCTCGAAGACCATCCTCTTCGTCAGCCACGACCGGGAGCTCCTGGCCGCCGTGGCCACCAAGATCGTCACCGTCGAGGCCAGCGGGGCGTGGACGCACGGCGGGAGCTTCGCGTCGTACCACGACGCCCGGCAGGCCCGGAACGAGCGCCTGGCCCGCGACGCCGCGCAGTGGGAGGACGAGCGCGAGCGCCTCGTGGAGCTCGTCCGCGAGATGCGGAGGCGGGCGAAGCTCTCGGACACGTTCGCCCCCCGACTCAAGGCGGCCGAGACGCGCCTCCGGCACTTCGACGAGCGCACGAAGCCACCCGAGCTGGTCCGCGAGCAGCGCGTGGACGTCCGCCTGACCGGCGGCCGCACCGGCCGGAAGGCGCTGATGGTCGAGGGACTCGCGCTCGACGGGCTCACGGACCCCTTCGACGCCGAGATCTGGTACGGCGAGCGGGTGGCCGTCCTCGGGCCCAACGGCGCCGGCAAGAGCCACTTCCTGCGATTGGTGGCCGGCGACGCCTCGGTCGCGCACGACGGCGAGGTCAGGTTGGGCGCCCGGGTGGTCCCCGGTCACTTCAGCCAGACCCACGAACACCCGGAGTGGCACGGGCGGACCCTGCTCGAACTGCTGGAGGCCCACGACGTCGTGCGGGGTCCCGCGATGGGCATGCTGCGCCGCTACGAGCTCCAGCGGGCAGCCGAGCAGCGCTTCGAGACGCTGTCCGGCGGTCAGCAGGCCCGCTTCCAGATCCTGCTCCTGGAGTTGGAGGGCGCCACGCTCCTCCTGCTCGACGAGCCGACCGACAACCTCGACCTCGAATCGGCAGAGGCGCTGGAGGACGGGCTCGGCGCGTTCGAGGGAACGGTCGTCGCCGTCACCCACGACCGCTGGTTCCTGCGCAGCTTCGACCGCTTCCTCGTCTTCGACGAGGACTGCTCGGTCAAGGACCTGCTGGAACCGCCCGCCCTCTACCGCTGACGATCGCTGACGATCGCTGACGGTGGTGCGCGCGGGCCCGTGCGCGATCATCGGACCGTGAGCACCCGACGCGTCATCGCCGGCATCGACGGATCGAGCGGCGCCGACGCCGCGCTGCGCTGGGCGGCCGCCGAGGCCGACATCCGGGACGCCGAGCTCGTCGCGCTCATGGCCTGGGGCTACCTCGACCAGCACCCGGCCCCCGGTCACGAGGCGTTCGATCCCGCCTACGGCCAGTCCGACGCGGAGCAAGCAGCGCGCGAGTACGTGGCCCGCGCCCTCGGCGCCGACCACCGCCCGGTGACCGTGCAGGCGGTGTGCGACCTCCCGGCCCGCGCCCTCCTCGAGGCCGCCGCCGATGCCGAGTTGCTCGTCATGGGTGCCCGGGGCCTCGGCGGGTTCCGGGGCCTGCTCGTGGGGTCGGTCAGCCTGCGCTGCCTGAACGAGACCACGGTTCCCCTCGTCCTCGTCCACGAGGACCAGCTCGGCGATCCAGCCGGCCCGGTGGTCGTCGGCGTCGACGGCTCGGACAACGCGGCGGTGGCCTTCCGCTGGGCCCAGGACGAGGCTCGACGCCGACGTGTCCATCTCCGAGCGCTCTATGCCTGGCAGGAACCCATGGGCGGTGGCGAGTCCTTCGGTCTCGTCGTCGACGATGCCGCGCTGGAGCGGGCCGCCGTGGAGACCGTCGAGAAATCTGCGACGACCGGCGCCGACGACGGCGACGTCACGATCGATCGGGTGGCGGTGCGCGGGCGGGCGGCGCCGGTCCTCATCGAGGAGTCGGGCACGGCTGCGCTGGTGGTGATCGGGCACCGTGGGCACCGGCGGTGGGGTCGCGTCGCCCTCGGCTCCGTGGCGCAGCAGGTCGCGCACCACAGCCGCTGCCCGGTGGTCGTCGTTCCCGTCCCGTCCTGAGCCGGCCGGTGGGTCCGAGCGCCGGACCCCGTACCGTCGCGGCCATGGACATCGAAGGCGACTTCTGGGCTGACGGTGCGGTGTGCGTTCGTGCCGCGTTCAGCCCCGACGAGGTCGAGCTGGCCCGGCGGGCGATCGACGCCAACCTCGCGTCGCTCTCGCCGTACGCCAAGCGGGCCAGCGCCGAGGACGACGGCGCGTTCGTCGAGGACTTCTGCAACTGGCGGCGGCTCCCCGAGATGGAGCTCTTCATCCGGACCTCGCCGGGCGCGGCCATCGCGGCGCAGCTGATGGGGACGGACGAGGTCCGGCTCTACCACGACCACGTCCTGGTCAAGGAGCCCGGTACGCGCCAGCGGACGCCCTGGCACCAGGACCTGCCCTACTACAACGTCGACGGACGCCTGAACGCCAGCATGTGGTTCCCCGTGGACCCGGTCGCGAGGGCGGCGACCCTCGAGTTCGTCGCCGGTTCGCACCTCGGCCCGTGGTACATGCCTCGTTCGTTCCTCGACGGCCAGGCCCGATGGTTCCCGGACGGCTCGCTGGCCGAGCTGCCCGACGTCGACGCCGACCCCGAACGGTTCCGGATCATCGGCTGGGAGCTCCAGCCAGGCGACGCCGTGTTCTTCCACATGCTGACGCTGCACGCCGCCGGTGGCGTGGAGGGACCGGGCCGGCGGCGCGTCCTGTCGGTGCGCTTCCTCGGTGACGACATGGTGCACGCCCCACGAACCTGGCCGACCTCACCGCCCTTCCCCGGCCTGGAGCACGAGCTGGCCGCGGGTGCACCGCTCGACCATCCGCTGTTCCCGATCGTCTGGTCCGCCGGCTAGACCGATTCAGCTCCAGGGCGGGGCAGGGGCGGCGATGCGCCCCAGCGTCGACTCCACCTCTCCGAAGCGCGGATCGCGTCCGTTCCACGCCGCTCCCGCGGCCGCGGCCTCCTCACGCGTGCGGGCCACGAAGTTCCACCACATGAAGATCGGCGACGGGAAGGGGAGCCCTCCGACGACGAGCGCTCGCGCCGGCGCCCGTGCCTCCACCGCGAGCTCGTCCCGCCCAGGGCTCAGATAGCCGAGTCGACCGGGCTCGACGATCGAGCCGTCAACGAGCACAGCGCCGTCCAGCACGACCAGCGCGTACTCGTAGTCGGCGCGCAGCGGGATCACCGATCGTCCCGCCTGCAACGACAAGTCGAATCCACCGTGGTCCGTGTCCCGGCGGGCCGGTGATCCTGCGCCGTCGAGATCCCCGATCAGCACGGTGGCCACCGTGTCACCGAGCTCCAACCGGGGTAGCTCGGCGTGGTGCTCGAAGGCTGGCTGGCCATCGCGAGTCGCCTCCGGTTGAGCTACCCAGAGCTGCACCCCGTGCAGCTCTCCTCGATAGGCGGTGCCTTCCTCGGCGTGGGCCACGCCGTGGCCCGCCGTCATGAGGTTGAGCTGGCCGGGCTTGATGACCTGGTCCGAGCCCAGGCTGTCGCGGTGCCGGAGCTCACCGGACACCAGCCACGTCACCGTCTGCAGCCCGGTGTGCGGATGCGGCCCGATACCGGCGCCGGTCGCGCCCGTCACGGAGGCGGGGCCCATGTGATCGATGAAGCACCAGGCTCCGACCGTGCGCCGGGCGCGGCGGGGCAGGGCCCGCCGGACCCGGTGGCCGCCGACCTCGGCCTCTCGACTCGGCGTGATGTCGATCGGCGCGGCGTCGGGCGCGCCGAGCGCCCGCCGGCGATCCCACGTCGTCCGTGCCGACCGGTCCGCTCATCACCACCACGCTACGGGTCCGCGCCCGTACCGGCCATCGCCTCCGGACGTGCGAACCTCTGGACGTGCGGATCGCCTTCGGGACCGACGAGCGCACCGCCGTCACGGACCATGTGCGGCACGTGTTGACCGAGCGCGGCCACCAGGTCGAGGTGGTGGGCGAGGGCGACCTGTGGCCGGACATCGGGCGCCGGGTCGGCGAGCAGGTCGGGGACGGTCGCTGCGACGCCGGCGTCGTGTGCTGCTGGACCGGCACCGGCGTCTCCATGGCCGCCAACAAGGTGCCCGGTGTGCGGGCTGCGCTGTGCACGGACGCCGAGACGGCTCGGGGCGCCCGGCGGTGGAACGACGCCAACGTCTTGGCCTTCGGGCTGCGCCTCACGACGGAGGCGGTGGTGACGGAGATGCTCGACGCCTTCCTCTGCACCGATCCGGACCCCGACGAGGCGGCCACCATCGCGCTCCTGACGGCTACGGCCCCCGACGAGCCAGCTCCGTCGGCGTCCAGAAGCCCGGCTCCGGACGGGTCGTGAGACCGCCCTTGGCGTAGCGGGCCAGCCGCTCCCGGCCGTCGATCGAGAGCAGCCCGATGACGTCGAACACGGCGTCCGGGCCGGCCGCCCGCAGCGCGGTGTCACCCTCGCCCGGTTTCCGAGGGAGGTGGGTGGTCAGCAGGACGAGTGGCGTCTCGGCCCGTGCGTGTCGCAGCGCACACGCTCGGCCCAACGATCGCCACACGGCGTCAGTGCGGGCCAGGCCGCCGCGGTGCCTGGTGAACGGGCCGGCGACATCGAAGAACCACGTCGCCCCGTCGGCGTCCCGGGCGACGAAGCTCAGGCTGACCCCTGTCCCCCGGACGCGCCGGTCGCGATCCACGATGCTGAAGCCGGCGTCCTCGAGCGCATGCTCGGCCACCTTCTGGGCGGCCGAGCCCTCCTCGACCAACCGGGTGGCGAGACGGTCCGTCTCGTCCGCTCCACCGGCGCCTTCACCGCTCAGGGCTTGCCCGACGCGCTGACGGGCGATCTCCACGTACCCCGCGTCGAGGTCGTAGCCCGCGTAGCGGCGGCCCAGCCGGGCGGCGGCGACCAGAGCCGAGCCACTCCCCATGAACGGGTCGAGCACGAGGTCGCCCTTGAACGTGTAGAGGCTGATGAGCTGGTCGGGCAGCTCCACCGGGAAGGGCGCCGGGTGGCCGACGCGCCGCGCGCTCTCCGGCGGGATCGTCCAGACATCCAGCGTGAGCGCCATGAACTCGTCGGTCATCAGCGTGCTCTCGTGGGGCAGGCCGTCGGCGGCGCGCTGCGCCACGGTCCTCGCACGGTCGAATCGACCTTTGCTGGCGATGACGACCCGCTCGCTGAGGTCGCGCAGCACCGGGTTCGATGCGCTGCGGAACGAGCCCCACGCACACGAGCCGTTGGCGCCCTCGCCCTTCTGCCAGACGAGCTCGCCGCGCAGCAGCAGGCCGAGGTCGTGCTCGAGGATCCGGATCACATCCGCGGAGAGGCTGCGGTACGGCTTGCGGCCGAGGTTGGCCACGTTGACGGCGATCCGCCCCCCTGGCTCCAGGGTCCGAACGCACTCGGCGAAGACCTCGGTGAGCATCTGGAGGTACTCCAGGTAGGAGGACGGCACGCCGTCGCGCTCCAGCTCCTCCTCGTACTGCTTGCCCGCGAAGTAGGGCGGCGAGGTGACGACGAGCGCCACGGAACCGTCCGCGATGCCGTCCATGCGGCGAGCGTCGCCGTGGACGAACGGCTCGGCCACGGGCTCGGGCGCGAGGACCGCCTCGTCGTCGGAGAGCTCCGGCGGCCGGAACCGGTCGTAGAACGGCGAGGCGTCGTGGCTCTCGCGGAGCCCCGCGCCGAAGTTGGAGGTCGTCGTCCTGCGGCGCGCCCTCACCGACCGTTCACCGGATGCTCGACCTCTCCCGATGCGCGGACACTAGCCCTGGGAGCAGCGAGGCGAACGAACACCCGCGCGCCTGGGCTTCGTCGCCGACCGCCGGACCGCCCTTCGGCTCGACCGTGCGTGCCATCCTCGTCAGCGTGGAATCGGCCGACCTCGGAAGTCCTCGCCGACGATGATCGAAGCCTTCCTGTGGGGGGCGGCGGGCGCGGCGGCGCTTGATCGTCGGCGCCGTGATCGCCTACGCGATGCGTCCGAAGCCCAAGTTCATCGCCGTCACCATGGCGCTCGGCAGCGGCGTGCTCATCGGCTCCGTCTCGTTCGAGTTGATCGACGACGCCGTCATCCACACCGACGTGGCCTCGGTCGGCGCCTACACCCTCGTCGGTGCGCTCGTGTTCACGGCTGGGAACTGGTGGCATCCAACGGCGGGGCGGCGCTGACCGCAAGGACTCGGCCGGCGCACAGGCCAACGGCTCGCCCCTGGCCATCGTGCTCGGATCGGTGCTCGACGGGATCCCCGAGTCGTTCGTCCTCGGTCTCACCGTCCTCCAGGGCGAGATCAGTGTCGCCCTGTTCACCGGCATCGTGCTGAGCAACTTCCCGGAGGGGCTGTCTTCGTCGGCCGGCCTGCGGGTCGCCGGGTGGGCGCGCCGGCGGGTGATCACCATGTGGCTGATCGTCGTGGCGGTGTCGGCCGTCAGCGCCGCCGCCGGTTACGCCTTGCTCGACCCCGATGGCAGCCGCAGTGCCGCGTTGATCGAGGCGTTCGCGGCCGGTGCGCTCCTGGCCATGGTGGCCGACACGCTGCTGCCCGAGGCCTTCGAGGTGGAGGGCGTGTACACCGGATCCCTCGTGGCGATCGGCTTCGCCATCTCGCTCATGCTCGCGGCGGTCTGAGCCGGCATGGGGTTCAGGAAGAAAACCTCGTGGGCACCTGTCGATTGCGAGAGATCCGTTCGTGGATGGGGTGCCGGCGTCCGTGCCGGCCCGACAAGGAGGCAATGACATGACCCAGTACCTGCTCTCGGTGTGGCACGACGACAACTACGGGCTGGACTTCTCCGATGACGAGGTCCAGCGCCTCATGGCCCAGGTCGACACGTTCAACGAAGAGCTCCAGTCCGCGGGCGCCTGGGTGTTCGCCGGCGGGCTGCATCCGTCGAGCTCGGCCACCGTGGTCCGCTCCACCGGCGGCGACGTGTCGATGACCGACGGTCCCTACGCCGAGTCCAAGGAGCAGATGGGCGGCTTCTGGGTCATCGAGGCGCCGGACCTCGACGCCGCCCTCGAGTGGGCCCGCAAGGGTGCGGCCGCCTGCGAGGGGCCGGTCGAGGTCCGCCCGTTCCAGGGTGAGTGACGACCTCGATGCCGTGTTCCGGCGGGAGGCCGGTCGCTGCACCGCCACGATGATCCGCGTCCTCGGCGACATCGATCTCGCCGAGGACGCGGTCGCGGAGGCCTTCGCGATCGCCGCCGAGCGCTGGCCGGTCACGGGTGTACCGCCCAACCCGGGGGGTTGGATCACGACCACCGCCCGGAACCGCGCCATCGATCGGCTCCGCCGGGAATCGACCCGCACCGACCGTCACCTCGCCGCTCACCGGCTCGACGACTCCGATCCCATGGTCTCCCGAGCGATCCATCCGAACTCGGCGACCTCGACGCCTTCGTCGACGTCATCGCCGACGACCAGCTCCGGCTGATGTTCCTCTGCTGCCACCCGGCGCTGGCGCCCGACGCCCAGGTCGCCCTGACGCTGCGGCTGCTCGGCGGGCTTCGAGACCCCCGAGATCGCCCGGGCCTTCCTGGTGCCCGAGGCGACGATGGCGCAGCGGATCGTCCGCGCCAAGCGCAAGCTGCGCGACAACCACGCCCCCTACCGCATCCCGCCCGCCGCCGAGCTGCCCGACCGGCTGCGCGCCGTGCTCGCCGCGATCGCGCTGATCTTCACCGAGGGCCACACCGCGACGACGGGCGACGAGCTCGTCCGCGTCGATCTGTCGAGCGAGGCGATCCGGCTCGGCCGCGTCCTCGTGGAGCTCATGCCCGACGAGCCCGAGGCCGTCGGGCTCCTCGCCCTCATGCTGCTGACCGACGCCAGGCGACCGGCCCGGCTGGACGCGCGACGGTGCGATGGTGCGCCTCGCCGACCAGGACCGCTCGCGATGGGACCGTGCGCTCATCGACGAGGGCCACCAGCTCGTACGGGCCTGCCTGCGCCGCAACCAACCCGGACCGTTCCAGATCCAGGCCGCGATCGCCGCGGTCCACGCCGACGCCGCCACCGCCGAGGCCACGGACTGGTCCCAGATCGTCGCGCTGTACGACCAGCTCCACGCGCAGCGCCCGAACGCCGTCGTGGCGATGAACCGGGCGATCGCCATCGGCGAGCTGCACGGGCCCGACGAGGGTCTGGCCGCGCTCGACGACGATCGACGCCGAGCGATCTCGACGACTACCAGCCGTACCACGCGGCGCGGGCCGACCTGCTGGCCCGGGCCGGCCGGATCGAGCGACGCCCTCGCGGCCTACGACCGGGCGATCGAGCTGACCACCAACCCGGCCGAACGCAGCTTCCTCACCGGACGGAGGATCGCCGCCGCCGGCTGAGGAGCGCACCGTCCGACGGCCGATCAGGCCGTCGCGGGCTCGTGCGTACGATCGGCGGCGATGACCGAGCTCCGCCGCATCGCCGTCGTCAACCGGGGCGAGGCGGCGATGCGACTGATCAACGCCGTGCGGGAGCTGCGGGTCGAGCAATCGAGCGACATCCGGGCCATCGCGTTGCACACGCACGCCGAACGACGGGCGATGTTCGTGCGGGAGGCAGACGAAGCGGTCTGCATCGACGACGACCGCCCCGCGGACGCCGGGAGTCCGTACCTGGATCTCGACGCCCTCGAGCAGCGCGCTCGTCGCCGCGCGTGCCGACTCGGCCTGGGTGGGCTGGGGCTTCGTGGCCGAGCGACCGGAGTTCGCGGATCTGTGCGCCCGGTTGGGCATCGTCTTCATCGGGCCGAGCGCCGACGTCATGCGCCGGCTCGGCGACAAGATCGGATCCAAGCTGCTGGCCGAGCAGGCCGGCGTCCCGGTCGCGCCGTGGAGCGGCGGCCCCGTCGACGACCTCGATGCGGCCCATCGCCAGGCGGAGGCGATCGGCTACCCGTTGATGATCAAGGCGACCGCCGGCGGCGGTGGACGGGGGATCCGGCGCGTCGACGACGACGTGGGGCTGGCCGCGGCGTTCGAGAGCGCCCGGAACGAGGGGCTCAAGGCCTTCGGTGACGCCACCGTGTTCATGGAACGCGTCGTCAGCGATGCCCGTCACGTCGAGGTCCAACTCATCGCCGACGACCACGGCGCGGTGTGGGCCGTCGGCGTCCGCGACTGCAGCATGCAGCGCCGCAACCAGAAGGTCATCGAGGAATCGCACTGCGTCGTGCTGAGCGCGGAGCAGGACCTGGAGCTGCGGGAGGCCGCGTGCCGCCTGGCGCTGGCCGCCGGCTACTCGGGAGCGGGCACCGTCGAGTTCCTCTACCAGCCAGGCGAGCAGCGCTTCTCGTTCCTCGAGGTGAACACCCGCCTGCAGGTCGAGCATCCGGTGACCGAGCTGACCACCGGACTGGACCTGGTCAAGCTGCAGCTCCACGTCGCCGCCGGCGGCCGCCTCGAAGGCCAGCCCCCGCCGACGGAGGGGTACGCCATCGAGGCCCGGCTCAACGCCGAGGATCCGCAGCGGGGCTTCGCCCCGGCCCCGGGCACGATCGAGACGCTGACCCTCCCGGTCGGGCCCGGCATCCGGGTCGACACCGGCGTCGCCGAGGGGGACGTCATCCCGCCCGAGTACGACTCGATGATCGCCAAGATCATCGCCCACGGTCGCAGCCGCGGCGAGGCACTCGCCCGTCTCCATCGTGCGCTGTCCCAGATGTCGGTCATCGTGCAGGGCGGCACCACGAACAAGTCGTTCCTGCTCGACCTGCTCGACCGGGCGGAGGTGCGGGCCGGCGCCATCGACACGTCGTGGCTCGACCGGCTCACGGCGGCCGACGAGCACGTCCCCACGCACCACGCCGACGTGGGCCTCGTCGCCGCGGCGCTGGACGCCGGCGACCTCCAGGCCGGACTCGACCGCGCCGCCTTCCTCGGGTGGGCTGGTCGAGGACGCCCGCTGGCCGACGTCGACATCGGCCAGCAACTCGAGCTGCGGTTCCAAGGCCAGTCGTACCCAGTCGAGCTGCGCCGGCTCTCCTTTCGGCGGGCGGAGGTCGAACTGGACGGCGTCGTCGCGGTCGTCGACATCGAGCGCCTCGGGCGCGGGCGCAGCCGCCTGCGGTTCGGTGAACGCCAGTTCACCGTCGTGTCGTCCGTGCAGGGAAGCGACCACCTCATCGAGGTCGAGGGGATCGCGCACCGCTTCTCCCGTGACGACGCCGGCATCGTCCGGGCGCAGGCCGCGG
This sequence comes from uncultured Acidimicrobiales bacterium, assembly GCA_963813375.1. Taxonomy (GTDB): domain Bacteria; phylum Actinomycetota; class Acidimicrobiia; order Acidimicrobiales; family Ilumatobacteraceae; genus DASTFY01. The sequence continues at coordinate 435,045 of CAWEYT010000008.1, forward strand.
CGCTGATCGTGGCCGTCGACGTCGTCCCCGACGACATCGTGCCGGCCGGAGGGAGGCTCGGCGTCGTCGAAGCGATGAAGATGGAGATCGCGGTGACAGCACCCATCGGCGGGCGGGTCCGCGACGTGTTCGTCACCCGCAACATGCAGGTCGATGCCGGTGCGCCGCTGTTCCGGATCGAGCCGGCGGGCGAGGCCGGGGACGACGAACCGCTCGGGCACCGGGTGACGCTCGACGGGCTGCAGTGGCAACCACCCACTGAGCGGCAGGCCGCCTGCCGAGACGCGCTCGGCACCCTCCGGGCGTTCGTGCTGGGCTTCGACGTGAAGCCGGACCGCGCCCGTCGAGCGGTCGCCGTCGCCTGCCGCGAGCCGGGATGGGCGGAGAGCGGCGGGCTGGCGATCCTCGAGGCGTTCGCCGATCTGCTGGCCGTGTCGCCCGAGCGGCGCGCCGCCGACGAGGCCGAGATCCGTGGCCCGCGCGAGCTCTTCAACAGCTACCTCCGCTCGCTGGACGTGGAGCGGGAGGGCCTGCCGGCGTGGTTCGAGGACCGCCTGCGCCGAGCCCTCGGGCAGTATGGCGTGACCTCGCTGGAGCCCGGCCCCGCGCTCGAGGAAGCCTTGCTGAGGATCTTCCTCGCCCAGCAACGCCGCCCCGAGCAGGAGCCGGTCATCACCGGCCTCCTCCACGAGCTGGCGGAGTCCGAGGACGCCACCTCGTCGGACGCAGGACTCGGTGACGCCCTCAACCACCTCATCGACGCCAGCCGCCGGCGGCTCCCGGCCGTGGCCAGCCTGGCCCGCGGCGTTCGCCATCGACGGTTCGACCGCTTGCAGGCCGATCGGGCGCGGGCCGAGGTCTCGGCCATCATGCGCACCCTGGCGGCCGGCCTGACCGGCGCGGAGCTGGCGCCCGACGATCTCGCGCGGCTGGTCGAGGGCCCGCTCCCGCTCGTGCCGCTCCTGGCCGAGGAGGGCATCCTCGCCGGCACCGACGATGCCACGCAGGTGCTGGAGGTGCTGACCCGCCGCTACTACCGCATCCGGGAGCTGGGCCCGATCTCGGCCGTCAGCACCGACGTCCTGCGCACGTCGTACCGGCGCAGGGACCGCGTGGTCCACGTCGCCGCGGTGCGCGCCCTCGGCGGCGGGCTGGACCGGGCCGTGGCCGACGCGGCCCGCGCACTGGCGGAGGTCGGCCCGCCGGACACGGCCGTGGTCGACGTCTACCTCCCGCTACCGGCGGCCGCGGCCGCGACCACCGACCAGCTCGCCCACGAGCTGGCCACGGCCCTCGCATCAAACGATCTCCCCACGACGATCAGGCGCGTCGCGCTCGTCGCCTCGCATCCCGATGCGCCGAACGACGTGCTCACCTTCCGGCGCATCGACGGCACAGGGGAGCGTCCGTACTGGATGGTGCCCGGCGACGACGAGACGGCGTGGCGTCCGGACGACTCGCCGTTCGCGGAGGACGTGGCGTTCCGCGGCCTGCACCCCATGATCGCCCGGCGCCTCCAGATGTGGCGGCTCGCCAACTTCGAGATCTCGCGCCTGCCCGCCGCCGACGAGGTCCATCTGTTCCACTGCACCGCCCGCGAGAACCGGTCGGACGAGCGCCTCGTCGCCCTGGCAGAGGTGCGCGACATCACACCGGTGCGCGACGACCGCGGGCGCACCATCGCCGTGCCCGAGGTCGAGTTGGTGCTGGTCGAGGCCCTGGACGCCATCCGGGACGCGCTCGCCGAGCAGCCCCGGCTCCAGCGACTCGAGTGGAACCGGGTCATGCTCCACGTCTGGCCGCTGATCGACCTGCCGCTCGAGGAGCTGAGCGAGGTCGCCCGCCGCCTGGTGCCGCTCACCGATGGCCTCGGCCTCGAGCAGGTCATCGTCAGCGGTCGGTTCGCCGGGCTCGGGCCGGAGCCGGTCGAGATGGTGTTGCGGCTGGCCTACGAGCCGGGTCGCGGCCTGACCATCCGGATCACCGAGCCGCCCACCGCGCCGATGCAACCGCTCGACGACTACACGCGCAAGCTCATCCAGACCCGCCGCCGCGGGCTCGTCTACCCCTACGAGCTGATCCCGTTGATCTCCGGGGAGGGCGGGACGTTCGTCGAGCACGACCTCGACAGCGGCCAGCGACGATGCAGGAGCCGGCACGCTGGTCCCGGTCGACCGACCGCCGGGGCTGAACCAGGCCGGCGTGGTCGTCGGCGTCGTGCGCACCCCGACCGCCCGCTACCCGGAGGGGATGGCGCGGGTCGTCGTGCTCGGCGATCCGACCAAGGCGATGGGTTCGATCAGCGAGGCCGAGTGCCGTCGCGTCCTGGGTGCCATCGACCTCGCCGAGCAGCTCGACGTTCCCATGGAGTGGTTCGCGCTGTCGGCGGGAGCGAAGATCGCCATGGACTCCGGGAGCGAGAACCTCGACTGGGTGGCCCGGGTGCTCCGGCGGCTCGTGGAACACACGCAGCGCGGCGGCGAGGTCAACGTCGTCGTGGCGGGGATCAACGTCGGCGCCCAGCCGTACTGGAACGCCGAGGCGACGATGCTCATGCACACCCGCGGCATCCTCGTCATGACACCGGACAGCGCCATGGTCCTGACCGGCAAGCAGGCCATCGACTACTCCGGCGGCGTCTCGGCGGAGGACAACCTCGGCATCGGCGGCTACGCCCGCGTGATGGGACCGAACGGCGAGGCGCAGTACTGGGCGCCCAGCCTGGCGGCGGCGTGTGACACGCTCCTCGCCCACTACGAGCTGACCTACCGCGCCCCGGGCGAGCGCTGGCCTCGCGCGGCGACGACCACCGACCCTCCGAGCCGGGACGTGCGCACGAGCCCGCACCTCGTCGACGGCGTCGACTTCGCGACGGTCGGCGACATCTTCTCGACCACGGCCAACCCGGACCGCAAGAAGCCGTTCGACATCCGGACCCTGATGAACGCCGTCATCGATGGCGACCATCCACCCCTCGAGCGCTGGCCGGAGATGGCCGAGGCCGAGACCGCCGTCGTCTACGACGCCCGCCTCGGCGGCTACGCGGTGACGGTCATCGGCATCGAGTCCCGACCCGTGCCGCGTCACGGCACCACGCCGGCGGACGGGCCGGCTCAGTGGTCGGCCGGCACCCTGTTCCCCCTGTCGTCGAAGAAGACCGCCAGAGCCATCAACGCGGCCAGCGGGTGCCGGCCCGTCGTCGTGCTGGCCAACCTCTCCGGCTTCGACGGATCGCCGGAGTCGCTCCGCCGCCTCCAGCTCGAGTACGGCGCGGAGATCGGCAGGGCCATCGTCAACTTCGACGGGCCGATCGTGCTGTGCGTCGTGTCCCGCTACCACGGCGGCGCCTTCGTCGTGTTCTCGGCCGTGCTCAACGACGACATGGAGGTCCTCGCCGTCGAAGGCTCGTTCGCGTCGGTCATCGGCGGCGCGCCCGCCGCCGCGGTCGTCTTCACCCGCGAGGTCGACGACCGCACGCGCGCGGACGAGCGGGTGCGAAGCCTGGAGGCCGCGGCGAGCGACGCCGCACCGCACGACGTCGGCTCACACCTCGCGGAGCTGTCAGCGGCTGCGGGAGGCCGTGCGCACGGAGAAGCTGGGCGAGGTCGCGGCCGAGTTCGACGCCATCCACAGCGTCCAGCGGGCCAAGGACGTCGGCTCGGTGCACCGCATCATCGCGGCCGCTGAGCTCCGCCCCGAGCTGATCGCCGCCGTCGAACGGGGAATGGGCGTTCCGGGCTGAGCTAGCGAACGTCCGGGGAAAGCGTTGCTCCTGCGCCGAAGGCCGCGCGCGACGCAGGGGCGTGGTGGACCTCGAGGCGGTCGATCTGGGCGTCCGAACGGTCGATGAGACGAGCGAGCTCGTCCCGATCCAGCGAGGGGATCTCGCCGGCGGCGGCGGCCAGTGCCTGCCAGAGGTGTCGCTTCGTGAGGATGCTCGCCGTCAGCGCCTCCAGCTGGAGGACCCGGCTCACCGGCGTGTTGGCCTGCAGCCGTCCATGGAGCTTCGGGCGCGCCGCCACGTCGGCCACCTTGGCGAAAGCCAACTTCACCAGTGAGGGCTTGATCCCGAGTGTGGCCATGATCGAGTCCAGGCTGCGGCGATCCTCCTCGATCTCGCGAGCGACGACGACCAGCGTGTCCCCGAGTTCCGTGCCCGCGTTGGCCTCTTGCGACCGGCGGGCAAGGGACTGCCCGAACGCCGCTCCGCCCCTGTGATCGCGGAGGTAGACCTTGAGCCAGTGACGGGCGTCGTCGGACCACGCTCCGTAGTCGGTCCCGTGGTCGAGCCCTTGATCGACGGTGGCCCTGGACAAGTTGGTGGCTGTCGGCATCGCTGTCCTTCCGTACCCGCGCGCTGGTTGATACCCAGCAGTGCCACGCGTCAAGCGCGGCGCGGGGGAAGGTCTCGCTCATCGACAGCGGAGAGCCGGCACACGGGCCCCGCCGGCTCGCCCTTCCCAGCTTGTGTCACGCCTGGTGCTCGCCGAGCACACCCAAACGTGACACAGACGGGATGGGCGGGCTCAGAGGAGGTCGCTGATCGCGGTGAGCGGTTCGTCGCCGCTGAGGTAGGCCTCGATCCGGGTGAGGAGCCCGCTCGCCGCCGGTGGGGCGTCCCAACGCAGCGTCAGGTCGTCGCCGGTGGGCTCCACGGCGAAGCCCCAGAACTGGCAGCACTGCTTCTCGTCCACCGCGAATCGCCGCACGTCGGCCGCGACGTCGTCGCGGTTCGGGAAGTGCAGGACCAGCCCGTGCTCCGTTCGCTCCAGCCGTCGAATGTTCGTGCGCAACCGCTCGATGAGCTCGATCCGGTCGGGGATCTCGCCGCGACCGATCGTGCAGGCGATGGGAACGGCTTCGTCGTAGAGGGGCTCAGGCATGGAATCCCCGTCACTGCTGGACGGGTCGCCGCAAGGGCGCGGCGACCGCCACCGGGCTGACCGCGGGCGTGGCGGAGCCCACGCCTCAGCCGAGCGACCACGATGTAGGCGACGATCGCGACGGCGACGACCGCGAGGCCGGCGACGCCGATCAGCACGGTGCCGACGATCCCGGCCGCAGCGAGCGCACCGAGGAAGGCGAGAACGGGGCCGGCGCAACACGCCGCGCAGGCCGCCGCCGCGATCCCGACGACAGCCGGCCCGCCGGTCTTCTGCTTCACCGGGCGGCCTTCGTCGTCATCGCGACCGGAGCGGACGCTCCGGCGAGCGCGAGGCACGCGCAACCCTCGTCGCACGGTCCGTCGATCGGTGGGGCCGAGAGCAGGGCGGCGGCGTGGCGGAGCTGGCCGGTCAGAGCCGTCAGCTCGGCGATCTGCCGCTCGGCAGCCGAGAGCTTGTCTGTCACCAGATCGTGGAAGCGCTTCTGGACGGGGCCGCAACGCTCGCCGTCCCAGACCCCGACCAGATCGACGATTTCGTCGAGGGTGCAGCCGAGCTGCTTGGCCCGGGCGATGAACGCCAACCGGGTCAGCGTGCCGTCGTCGTACAAGCGGTAACCGGCGTCCGTCCGGGTCGAAGGCGCGACCAGACCGATGTCCTCGTAGTAGCGCAGTGCCGACGCGCTGAAGCCGCTCCGGGACGCCGTCTCACCGATCGTGTACGTGCTCACGGCACGAGGGTAAACCTTCAAGTCGACTTGAAGGTCAAGGCTGACGCAGATCATCGCCCGGAGCGTGGCCAGCCGTGCGCGGCAACCCGCTTGCCCGTCCGGCTCCGACCTGGGACGGTGGGCCGATGCCGACCCGCCTCGTCAGCATCGTCATCGACGCCGCCGATCCGCCGGCGCTGGCCCGCTTCTGGGCGTCCGCCCTCGGTTGGTCGGTCACCTACGAGGACCCGGAGGAGTCGGTGGTCGAGCCCCCCGGGGACGATCCCGCGCAGCAAGGGCCAGGTGCCGCTGGTGTTCGGGACCAACGCCGACGCCAAGACGGCCAAGAACCGCGTCCACCTCGACCTGGCGTCGACCTCGGCGGAACACCAGGCCGAGCTCGTGGCCCGCATCGAAGCCCTCGGCGGGCGGCGCGTCGACATCGGACAGGGCGACGTGACGTGGGTGGTGATGGCCGATCCCGAGGACAACGAGCTGTGCGTGGTGAGCCATGCGGGCTCGGTCGGCAAGGATCCCGCCTCGGCCTTCGCCGGCATCGGCCCGGTCGCCGCCGTCGTCTTCGACTGCGCCGATCCCGAGGCGATCGCCCCGTTCTGGTCGGCCGCCACGGCGTGGCCGGTGCTCGGCCAGGACGACGAGGGCGTGTGGCTACGGGACACCTCCGGCGGCGGGCCCTACCTCGACCTCCACCGGGTCACCGAGCCCAAGACGGCCAAGCTGCGCGTGCACCTCGACGTCGCGCCCTATGCCGACGACGACCAAGGCGCCGAGGTCGACCGGCTGCGGGCGCTCGGCGCGACCGACATCGACATCGGGCAGGGCGACGTGACCTGGGTCGTCCTGGCCGATCCCGAAGGCAACGAGCTCTGCGTGCTGTCGCCTCGCGACGACTGACGCCCTCGCTCAGTTGGGTACGGCCAGGTGGTCGAGCGCGGCGGCCACGACGGCGGCCCGCTCCTCCTCCGTGGCCAGCTGCTCGAGCCCGAAGCCGAGCAGGATGGTGTCGGCGGTCGTCACGGACGCCGTGATGCCGCCGAGGCCGGGAGACACCTCGAAGTCCCCGCGTTGGCAGGGCTGCCCTCGGGCGCGCCGAGAAGCGTCCATGCGCCGATGCCGGCCTCGAAGCCATCCTCGTCCCGCGGGCCGGCGTTCGTCACGATCCTGGTGTCGTCGACCGCGAGGCCGCTCTCACCGGTGAACGGATCGGTGACGTAGCTGATGACCAGCTCGACCTGCTGCCCGGCGTAGGCCGCCAGATCGAACGCCACCGGGGTCCACCCGTCCGACTGCGCCGGTGAACGAGTTCCAGCCCGCCGGTCGAACCGTTGGCCGCGCAGGGGTCCCCTCGGGTGAGGTAGCGCTCCAGCCAGGGATGGAGGTCGAGCAGGAAGCCGACCTCGCACTCGGCGGGGACGGCGTCGGAGGTCTGCCCACCGATCTCGGGAAGCGTCGTCCAGTCGTCCTGGCCGACGACGTGGGCCTCCACGAGGATGTGGTCGTAGCCCTCCTCGGTGGCGTAGGAGAACTGCGCCTCGAAACGCGGCGCGTCACCGGCGCTCACGCCGGACAGGTCGTACGTGCGGGCCAGGCGCATGTAGCTGTTGTCGGCGTGTGTCGCGGCCGCCGCGAGGCCACCCTCGATGGCGATGAACGGTCCGACGGGGTCGAGGTACTCGGCCGCCGGTGCGCTGGCGAACTGGGGGAACTCGTCGGCCGGGAGGACGTCGCTCGTCACCCGGAACGCGCCCGCCTCGTCGACGGGATTGTCGGTGACGGCGTCGCCGCCGAAGGTGGCCTGGACGCCGGCCAACGGTCCCGCATCGAGGCCGGCGACGCCGGAGGTCTCGTCGAGCGGGGTTCGCCCGTAGGCGCCCAGGTAGTACTGCGTGAAGTCGTCGGCCAGCAGCAGGCAGTCGCTGAACAGGTCGACGGTGACGGCGCAGTCCTCCTCGGGAGCGCCGTCGAGGCCGTAGTAGATGCCACCGATCGTGCCGGCGAGCGTGCCGTAGTACGCGGACGTCTCTCCGGCCAGCAGCAGCTTGCCGGACTCGTTCAGGAAGTCCCGCACGGCCAGCGTCAGGTACTGCTGGCGTTCGGCGACCGCCTGGTCCGGGACCTGGTCGCCACCGATGTCGGTCAGCTCGTCCTCGGGGTCCTGGGTGAGCCGGTTGTCGCCCAGGTACCAGACCACGGTGTCGTAGTGGCTGAGCACACCGAGGTCGTGCGGCACGCCCTGCGCGTCAACGTCCCACGTGTCGGCGGTGACGCCGTTGGCCTCCAACGCTGCGAGGTGGTCCTCGAGGTACTTCGGCGCGGTCACGCTCGGCGGATAGTCGGGGTTGACGCCGGTGTAGTCCTCGTTGGCGATGACCAGCGTGCTGTTCCCGCTGTCCTGCTGCGAGCGTGTAGGTGAACGTTTCGCTCTCAACGGCCGAGCCGTCCGATCGTTGACCCGTGAACCAGACTTCGACGGTGGTCTCCGGCTGGCGACACCTGAGATCTCCCCGCGGAGCTCCGCGTAGTAGTCGTTGATCTCGGTGCCGTAGCGCTCGCCACCGGCCCACTCCTCGACGGGCACGGTCGTGTCCGCGCCGCCGTCCACCCGGTAGTGCAACGCGACGTCGGTGAGCGCCCGCTTCGCCCACACCGCCACCGTCTGCGGATCGCCGTAGGAGACCGAGAAGGTGTCGAGCCGGAAGTCCTCGGCCTGGCGACCGACGACGGAGACCGGCTCGTCAGGGTGCGCGGCCGAGGCCGCGACGGCCAGGGCGAGCGGGAAGTTCTTCTCGACCTCCTGGCGGACGAGTTGCTCGTCGTCGGGGAACTCGAAGCCGCTCCCACAGTCCGCCGGGTCCCACTGGTCGTCGGGGTCGACGGCAGACACGGTCTCGCACGTCGACATCTCGGGCGTGATGCTGAGCGTGCCGTGGGCCTCTTGCGCGTGCGTGTCGGTCTCGCCGTTGGTCGTGTAGAGCTCGGCGGAGATGTCGGGGTCGTAGCCGGGCACGGCCGGCTCGGCGTCGTCGCCGAGCATCGCCTCGTAGATCACGTCGTCCGGCGACGGGGTGGCCACCTGCCAGCCGACGCCGTGCAGGAGTAGCTCGGCCGCCGAGTGGTAGTTGACGAGGAACTCCGGTGTGAGGCGGGCGAGCAGGCCGTCGAGGGCTTGCGTCTCGGGCTCGGAGCCGGGGGCGGTGCCGCGGAAGGTCTCGCTGGAGGGCTGCGGCGAGGAGCCCTCGTTGTCGTAGCCCCAGCGGGTGGGCAGGTTGCGGTTGAGATCGACACCGTCCTCGGGCGTGATCGCGCCGTCGCCGTCGTTGTCGCGCAGGTTCTTGCGCCACAGTCGCTGCCCGTCCTCGAACGAGAAGTCGTAGCCGTCAGGATTGGCTACCGGCACGAACCACAGCTCGGTCGTGTCGAGGAGCCCGGTGATCGCCTGGTCCTTGCCGTAGCCATCGAGGACGTGGCGCAGGAGGCGGCGCACCATCTCGGGAGTGATCCACTCCCGCGCGTGCTGCGCGCCCATGTAGACCGCCGCCGGCTTGCTCCCGTCCTCCGTGGCCGCGGGATCCTTCGTCACCTTCATGGCCACGATGTCCACACCGTTGAGCGTCTGGCCGATCACCTGGAGCTGGGCCAGCTCGGCATGGTTGGCGGCGAGCCGCTCGAACTCGGCCTTCAGCCCACCCGGTCCGTCGTAGCGCCGGAACACCGTGCGGCCCCGCTGACCCTCGGCCGTCGCCCGGTCGGAGGGGGTCACGCCGTCGATGGTCTTCGGTGTCAGAACGATCCCCTGGCGGGCGAGCTGCTCGACCTGCTGCGGGCCGAGGATGACCTCCACGTCGAGGGTGCCAGGTGTCGCCGGATCGGCCGTGACCTTGACATCCTGACGGTCGACGCCGAGCTCGAAGATGGCGGCCAAGTCGTCGCCTTGGACCTGCCCCGTGTACACCTCGAGCCGTTCACTGCCCGGCGCCGGCACCGGCCGGGCGGCGGCGGGGCCTGCGACGACGGCGGATGCCGCCGCCAGCAGGCAGGCGCTGATCACCACGGTCATCCGCTGCCTGCGCATGTCGTCCCCCAATGTGGTGCTCGAGGCCCCCGTCGTGCGCCCCAGCGTGTCAACCCGATGGCCGCAGTGCAAGGACCGCCCGGCGCACGCGCCTAGCCTCAGGCCCGGCCTCGCACGCCGGAACGAGCCTCCATGACGCCACCAGCACTCCGCAGCACCGACCGGATCCTGACCACGCACGTCGGCAGCCTGGTGCGGCCCGACGAGTTCGTCGCGGCCATGAAGGAGCGGCGCGCCGGCGACGGGATGGACGACGAATCGTTCGAGCGCCTGCTGGCGCGCTGCGTCGGCGACGTCGTCCGCCAGCAGGCCGAGATCGGGATCGACCTGGTGAGCGACGGCGAGTTCGGCAAGACGATCAGCTGGTCGCGCTACATCCTCGAGCGCCTCGACGGCTTCGAGGACCGGGGCGCCGGCGGAGGGTCCACGCCGAGACGGCCGCTCGGCAACCGAACCGACATCGAGCGGTTCCCGGAGTTCTACGCGGAGTACGACAAGACGCAGGGGTTCGAGGAGATCATGCGCAACCCCGTCTGCGTCGGACCGATCTCCTACGCCGGCCAGGACGCTCTGCAGCGCGACATCGCCAACGTGAAGGCGGCCGTGGAGGCGGCCCGGTCGGAGGGCCACGAGGTCAGCGCCTTCCTGCCGGTGGTGGCGCCCGCGAGCGTCGCCTATGCCCGTCATGACGAGTACTACCCGTCAGAGGAGGAGTACGTGCACGCCGTGGCGGCGGCGCTGCACGAGGAGTACGCGGCGATCATCGACGCCGGCTTGATGCTGCAGGTCGACGACGCCCACCTGCCGATGATGTACGACAACATCGTCGACCCGGGGACCCCCGAGGACTTCCGCCGATGGGCCCGGCTGCGGATCGACGCCCTCAACGGTGCGCTGGAGGGCCTGCCCGTGGAGCGGACCCGCTACCACATCTGTTGGGGAAGCTTCAACTCACCGCACGTCGGCGACGTGCCCTTCAAGGAGATCGCCGACCTCGTGCTCTCGGTCGACGTCGGCGGGTACGCGATCGAGATGGCCAATCCCCGTCACGAGCACGAATGGCGGGTGTGGGAGCACCTCGACCTGCCCGAGGACAAGGTGCTCATCCCCGGCGTGATCGCCCACACCACGAACGTGGTCGAGCACCCCGAGCTGGTCGCCGAGCGGTTGGTGCGCCTCGCCCGCCTCGTCGGCCGCGAGCGCGTCATCGGCGGCACGGACTGCGGCTTCGCGCAGGGCCCGTTCGTCCGCCGCGTGCACCCGACGATCATGTGGGCCAAGCTCGATGCCCTCGTTCAGGGAGCCGAGCTCGCCACCCGACAGCTCTGGTAGCCGCTCCGTTGGCGGCCGAGATCGCCCAGCTCGACGTGCACCGCGCTCACGTCCCGGCGCGGCCCTGCTCCCACTGGGCCCGATCGATTGCGTACTCGACGTCGCCTTCCTCGTCGCCCGGGATCCTGACGGGCCAGTCAGCCTGGAACGTCCGCACGTACCGCAGCCCCGCCTTCTCCATGACGCGTCGCGACGCCGAATTGACCACCATCGTCGATGCGTTGACCCTCTCCGCGCCGAGCCCCGCGAACGCCTTGTCGATGAGCGCCCTGGAGCCCTCCGTCGCGTACCCACGACCCCACACCTCGCGCCGCAACCGGTAGCCGAGCTCCGGCTCCAGCGGCCCCGCGCCCTGCCCGGGGCGCAGGTGGAACCAGCCCACGAAGTCGCCGGACGACTTCTCGATCGCGGCCCAGAACCCGTACCCGTCGTCCCGCTCGTAGTAGCCGAGCCACCAGGCCAACGTCTCGGCCAGGTCCTCCCTGTCGACTGCGGCACCACCGTCGATGTAGCGCTTGACCTCCGGATCGCTGTCCAGCTCGACGATCAGCTCGAGATCATCCTCGGTGAACCGCCGCAGCACCAGGCGCTCGGTCTCCACGAATACGTCCACGTCGGCCATGCGGAACGGGAGGGATTCGAACCCCCGAGCCTTTCGGCCGCCCGCTTTCAAGGCGGGTGCAATCGTCCGCTCTGCCACCGTTCCGGCAGTCGAGGGTATCGCCCGGCGACGTGTCAGGCCCGAGGCAGCTCCCAGCCGACCTCGTTCGTGACGAGACGCGTGAAGCCGAGGGCGACCAGCTCCTCGCGGTAGCCCGGCTGATCGAAGTCGTCAGCCACGTACTCGAGGAGCCGGTCGACACCCCCGAGAACCAGCCACTCGGCTGCGGCCGCGTAGAGGGCGGGCACCACGATCGCCCGGTCTTCCCCCTCGGCGACACACAGGTTGCCGACGTCGGTCCACGTCACGGCTGTCGCGCTCCTGGCCAGGTCGGCGGCCAGTTCACCGACCTCGATGAAACCGACCTCCGCCTCACCCCGTCGCAGCGCGAGGCGGGCGCCGAACACCCCCATCGTTCGGACGACTTCGACGCCGTCGAGCGGTGCGCTCAGAAGATCGCGGCAACGGGCGACGTAGACCTCCTCGGTCCGCGCCGGGCCCGTGAAACCGGCCGCGACGTAAAGCGCCCGCACATGGGGGAGCGTGTCCGGAACGCCGTAGCAGGCCAGCACCGGAAGGCCGCAGTCGGCGTAGCGGCGGTCGACCTGCCACTGGTCGAAGAGGTCCAGGCAGGTCCGCAGCACGCCGGCACCTGCGTCGCCGGCGGTCCTCGTGCAGACGAGCCAGCGGATGTCCCCGGCGTTGCGGAAGTCTGGGCCGACGTCCGGGTCAGCCGCGGAACCGGTGCACGAGCGCCGCCGCCACCACGGCCGAACGATCGACAGCGACCAGGCAGCGACGCTCGGCGACCCACGGGTCGACGATGGACTCGCCGGGCTCGCGCTCGAGTTGGGAGAGCACGGCGTTGACCGAGAGGGCGACGCCGGGCACCACGGCGGCCACATGGCGGTTGACCAGTTCGGTCAGCTGGTCCCGGTCGCGGCGCTCGAAGGGGCGGATCTCGATGGACATGGCGGGGCCTCACGAAGCTCGGTGGTGCTGTCGGGACCCGCTGCCGATGCGGTACGCCGGCGACGCTACCGCACACACCATCGCGCCGCCGGAGCGGTCCCTACCGTGTCTCGCGGAGCCTGGTTGCGTTTTCCGCCACGGAGCTCCGCGAGAGCTGGTCGGCGAGCTCCGGCTCGGGCGCCGCGGGGTGGGTGCGTGCCGACGGCGGGTCGGCTGGTGGCGGCGGCTCGGCCGCGACCGCGGGTGGCCCGGCGTCACGACGCTGGAGCTCGACGCACAGCCGGGCCGCCACCAGCCCGGCGATCGGCGGCACGACCAGCAGCGCGGTGCGCAGGGTCCAGATCACGACGTTGACCGAGACGCCGAACGTCACGGCGATCACGTCGCTCGAGCCCGCCACCATCATCACGGTGACGAACGAGAACGCGGCGACACCGATGCCCGTGTGAACCGGATGGTCCCGCGGCCGGAACAGGATGTGGTGCTCCTGGTCGGTCTTGGCCCGCCGGGCCTGGATGAACGGCCAGGCGTACATGATGCCGAACACGATCGAGGGCAGCAGCACCCCCGGGAAGAACGGGTTGGGGATCTGGTACCCGAAGGCGCGGACCTCCCACGGCGGCATGAGGCGCAGACCCCCCTCGGTCCATCCCATGTACCAGTCGGGCTGCGAGGCGGAGCTCACATCGGCCCCGCGGTAAGGACCGGTCACCCAGATGGCGTTGATCTGGGCCAGGCCGCCGAGGGCCGCGAGGGCCGATGCGACCAGGAAGAACAGCCCGCCGGCCTTGGCCGTGTACGTCGGCCACAACCGCTGGCCGACCACGTTGTCCTCCCGCTTCCCCGGACCGGGGAACTGCGTGTGCTTGTGGCGGATGACCAGAGCGAGGTGCACGGTGATGAGCACGGCGATGGCGGCCGGGATGAGCAGGATGTGGGCGACGAACAGCCGCTGCAGGATCTCCGTCCCCGGGTACGGACCGTCGAAGACGAGTGACGAGATCCAGGTGCCCACGAGCGGGATCGAGAGGATGATGGCGTTGGCGATCCGCAGGCCGGTGCCGGAGAGCTGGTCGTCGAGCAGCGAGTAGCCGGCGAACCCGTTCAACATGGCGAGGACGAGCAGCGTCACGCCGATCATCCAGTTGATCTCGCGAGGCCGGCGGAACGCGCCGGTGAAGAAGATCCGCGCCAGGTGGGCGACGATCGCGGCCACGAACACGAGTGCCGCCCAGTGGTGGATCTGGCGCATCACCATGCCGGCGCGGACGTCGAAGCTGATGCGGATGGCGGACTCGTAGGCCTCCGACATCTCGACGCCACGCAGCGGGCCGTAGCTGCCGTCGTAGGTCACCACGGACGTGCTGGGAGTGAAGAAGAACGACAGGTAGATGCCGGTGAGCACCAGGATCACGAAGCAGTAGAGGGCGACCTCCCCGAGCAGGAACGACCAGTGGTCGGGGAAGACCTTGTCCAGCGTCTTGCGGGCGACGCGGGCGCCGCCGACGACCGCCGGCCGATCCAGCCGCCAGCGCACGCGAGCGACGTCGAGTCGGCCTGACGTCGGCGGCGCTTGCGGAGGACGGCTCATCGAGCGCAACTGGTTCCAGAAGCCGGGGCCGATGGGGCTGGAGAACTCCCCGCCGGCCATGAGGTAGCCGTCGTCGTCGAGCGCCAGCGGGAGTTGCGGCAGCGAACGCGTCGCCGGGCCGAACACCGGCCTGGACCCATCGCCCACGTCGAAGGTGGACTGGTGGCACGGGCACAGCAACAGGCCACTCTCCGCCTGGTAGAGCCCGACAGGACAGCCGGCGTGGGTGCAGATCTTCGAGTAGGCGACGAGATCGTCGACCGCCCAGTCCTCGCGACCCTGACCGGGGCACGTTCTGCCCGGGCCGGGTGTGGATGAGGAGCGTCGGCGCGTTCGCGTCCTGCAGGTTGTCCTCCGGGAAGACGGTGATGAACCCATCGACGGCGACGTCCTCTGGCCGAACCCGCTCACCCAGCTCGTTGATGAGGTGGTCGCCGGCCGAGAACGGGCTGGCCTTGAGGCCGGCGCCCGGCCGGGGACCCAGGGAGCGGATCGGGAACAGCGCGGCGAGGCCGAGCGCGCCGGCGGCACCGGCCAGCAGGCGCACGAGGAGACGGCGGCGGCCGAACTCCTCCTCGCCGGCGATCAGGTCGGCATCCAGCGCGGCAAGGGCACCCTCGCTCGAGGCCACCTGCTCGCGCGGTTCCTCGTCCGGTCCGGCGGGCAGGAACCGGTGGGCCCACGAGATGACCCCGACGCCGATGCCGCCCAACGACAGGCACAGCAGCGCGCCCTCCCACTGGGGCTGACCACCACGCCAGTAGACGAAGGTCAGGCCGAGCGCGGCGACGATGCTGACGACGAAGGCGATCACCGGGACGCGGGTGGTCGGTGCGGGCGAGCCTGTGCGCCCGGCGGCCGCGGCCCCCGCCTCGGTTCGGGCCCGCTGCACCATGACATCCTCCTCAGGGACATCCTCCTCAGGGACATCCTCCTCAGGTGGCGGCACGGCGTCTTCCCCTCACGATCCAGAACAGTGCCGCTCCGATCACGACGAACCCGACCGTCCACGCCACGAACCCTTCGGGCACTGGACCGGTCGACCCCAGGTTCATCCCCCCGCGGTCGTCCGGGTGTTGCAGCTCGCCGGTGACGTACGCGGCGATGTCGGTGGCCTGCTGATCGGTGAACGTGTCGGGCCCGAACACCGGCATCTGGCCGGGGCCGGTGCGCATGGCCTCCACCACCTCCGTCGGCGTGGCCTGGAGCAGCGAGGGCGCATTGTGGCCGTACGACGAGCGCGCCACCCACGCCGGCCGCGTTGTGGCACGCCGCGCAGTTGGCCCGGAACAGCTCGCCGCCGCTGACGGAGTCGGCCGATGCCACGTCGACATCCGGGATGGCCGGGCCCGGGGCGAGCGAGGCGACATAGGCGACGAGCGCCTCGATCTCGTCGTTGTCGTAGGCCGGCGGCTTGCGCACGGCCTGCTTGCCGATGACGGCGAGCGGCATCCGGCCGGTGCGGAGCTGGAAGTCGGCTGCCGCGGCACCCACCCCGACGAGGGACGGGACGGCGTTGTCGCCCTCGCCCGTGCCCTCGGCGTCCTCGCCGTGGCAGGTCGAGCAGCCCACCTGGAAGAGCTGCCGGCCGTGCTCGATGAGCTCCGGATCGGCTTCGTCGGACTCCTGCCCCGCGGCATAGGACCCGACGAAGCCGAGCACGCCGACGGCCAGGCACGCCCCGACCCCGGTGGCCGTCGCCCAGCGGCGCCAGGGCCTCATCGGATGACGAAGATGGTGGCGAACAGCAGCACCCACACCACGTCGACGAAGTGCCAGTACCACGTGGTGGCGGCCCGCAGCCCGGGGATCGAACCGGGCACATCGGGCGGTCTGAGCCCGACGACGGCCAGCAGCACCAGGCCGACGGCGACGTGCAGCCCGTGGAAGCCCGTGAGCGCGTAGTACAGCGTGCCGAACGCGTCGGTGGACACCGTGAAGTCGTTCGTCGACCACTCCAGCACCTGGTTGCCGAGGAAGACGACACCGAGGGCCAGCGTGACCAGCGTCCAGTTCCGGGCCTCCGCGTGGGAGCCACGCTCGGCCCGGTGCAGGGTGAAGCTGGAGGCCACCAGGACCAGCGTGAACAGCCCGGCCCGCGGGGTGTCGAGCTCGACGCCGGCCGGCGGCCAGACGTCGTTGGCCGCCCGCACGGTGAAGTAGGCGGCGAACAGGCCGCCGAAGAACATGACCTCCGAGGCCAGCCAGATGGCCACGCCCACCGCAGTGGGGTTCGGCCGGCGGACGACCGGCGCCACGGTCGCGCCCATCCGCCCACACTAGGCCCGCGGCCGCGAGCGGCGAGCAGCCCGCGCGACGACGCGCGCGGCTACGGTGCCGCGGATGGGGCTCGTGGCCGCGGGAACCTCCGCAGGGGGATGGAGCGTCGACCCAGCGGCCCTGCTGGTGGTGGTCCTCGCCGCGGCGTGGTACGTCCGCGCCACCCGCCGCCTGCACCGCGCCGGAAGCCCCTGGCCGGCCGCGCGAGCGGTTGCAGCGGCAACGACCGTCGTGGCAGCCGTCATCGCCACCAACGGCTGGGTGGCGGCCAACGACGTGTCCCGCTTCGGGGCCCACGCCATGCAGCACGTCCTGCTCGGGCTCGTCATCCCGGTCGGCATCGTCCTCGCCGCGCCGTTGACCTTGGCTCTGCGCACGTCGTCGCCACCGACACGGCAGGTGCTCCGCTCGTGGTCCTCCGGCCAGGTGCTGCGCGTCGCCTGCCACCCCGTCGTCGCCGGCGCCCTGTTCACCGCCACGATCGTTGCCATGTACACGACCCCGATCTTCGAGTGGTCGCTCACGTCGGCACCCGTGCACATGCTGGTCCACACGCATCTGCTGGTGGTCGGCGTGCTGTTCTTCTGGCCGCTGATCGGGTTCGATCCCGCGCCGGTCCGCGTGCCGCACCCCGCCCGGATCGGACTGCTCCTGCTGATCCTGCCGCTGCACGCCCTGCTGGCCGTCATGCTGATGGACGCCGATCCACCGGTGGGCGGTGCGACCGCCATCCGCCTGGCCCGCGAGGCGGGCGTCGATCCCGTCGCCGAGCAGCGGCTGGGCGCGGGCCTGCTGTGGGTGATCGGTGACCTCGTCGCCCTGGCCGCCGTCGCCATCGCCTGCTACCGGTGGTGGCGTGCCGACACCGCGTTCACGCGGGCCGGCCCCTCGAGCACCACACCGATGATCGGCACTCCCTCGTGAGCCGCCGGTGGCGGCCCGCCGGGCTCGCGCTCGTCGCGCTGGTCGCGAGCGCGTGCACCGAGAACGGCTACCCCACCCCGTCGAGCGAGCAGGCGGAGGACGCTGCGTCACTGTGGCGGGTGGCGCTCATCGCCGCCGCGATCGTCGGCGGCATCACGATGTCGCTGATCATCTACTCGATCATCCGCTTCCGCCGGCGTGACGACCGGCTGCCGGATCAGCGCAGCTCCCACTTCACGCTCGAGGTCGTGTGCACCGTGATCCCGGTCGCCATCGTGGCCGGGCTGTTCGCGTACACGGTCAACGTCCAACGAAAGGTCACGGAGCTGAGCGACGACCCGGACGTCGTGGTCGATGTCGTCGGGTACCAATGGGGCTGGACCTTCACCTACCCGGCGGCAGGCGTGACCAGCGTGCCCGGCGAGGACTACGAACCCGCGGTGCTCGCCGTCCCCGTGGGCGCGACCGTCCGCTTCAACCTGCGCTCGCCGGACGTCATCCACTCCTTCTGGGTACCGGAGTTCCTCGAGAAGCGGGACCTCATCCCCGGGGTGGACAACGCCATCGACGTCACCGTCAACCGCACGGGCACCTGGACCGGCCGGTGCGCCGAGTTCTGCGGCCTGGACCACTGGCGCATGAACTTCGAGGTGCAGGCGCTGTCACCTGACGACTTCGACGCCTGGCTGGCCGAGCAGCCCCCGACCTCGGGGGAGGCGAGCGCATGACGGCCGTGCAGGAGCCGATCGGCCCGGCCGAGGCCCCCGTCCTTCCCGCGCGCCAGCCCACGGGGATGCTGGCCTGGCTGACGTCGACCGACCACAAGCGGATCGGCATCAGCTACATGGTGACGGCGTTCGCCTTCTTCCTCGTCGGCGGATCGCTGGCCATGGTCATGCGGGCCCAGCTGGCCCAGCCCGAGCAGGAGCTGGTCGGCAACGACACCTACAACCAGCTCTTCACCATGCACGGCAGCATCATGCTGTTCCTCTTCATCGGGCCCTTCGCCTTCGGCCTGGCCAACTACCTGATCCCCCTCCAGGTCGGCGCCCGCGACATGGCCTTCCCCCGCCTGAACGCGTTCAGCTACTGGCTCTACCTCGGCGGCGGCATCACCATGATCTCGGGCTTCGCCACGGCCGGCGGCGCCGCCGCCTTCGGCTGGTTCGGGTACACGCCGCTGTCGGACCCCGTCCGCTCGCCCGGCCTGGGCGGCGACCTGTGGCTGGCCAGCCTGGTCCTCACCGGCTTCTCCGGGATCCTGACCGCGGTCAACATCCTCACCACGGTGTTCTGCCTGCGCATGCCGACCATGAACGCCTTCCGCATGCCGGTGTTCACATGGGACATGGTCGTCACGTCGCTGCTGGTGCTGCTGGCCTTCCCCGTCCTGACCGCGGCCGGCGCGCTCCTGTTCATCGACCGGAACCTCGACGGCCACGTCTTCGACCTCGCCGGCGGCGGGGTGCCCATCCTCTGGCAGCACCTGTTCTGGTTCTTCGGTCACCCCGAGGTGTACATCATCGTCCTGCCCTACTTCGGGGTGATCACCGAGGTCATCCCGGTGTTCTCGCGCCGGCCGCTCTTCGCCTACGCCGGGCTGGTGTTCGCGACCATCGCCATCGCCGCGCTCTCGGTCGGCGTGTGGGCGCACCACATGTTCGTCACCGGCGACGTGCTGCTCCCGTTCTTCTCCGGGCTCTCGTTCCTCATCGCGGTGCCGACCGGCATCAAGTTCGTCAACTGGATCGCATCGATGTGGGGAGGGCAGATCCGCTTCTCCGCGCCCATGCTGTTCTCGGTCGGCTTCCTCGTCCTGTTCCTGCTCGGCGGCCTGACCGGGGTCATGCTGGCGTCGCCCCCGCTCGACTTCCAGGTCAGCGACTCGTACTTCGTCGTCGCCCACTTCCACTACACGCTCGTCGGCGGCTCGGTGTTCGGCGTGTTCGCCGCGCTCTATTACTGGTTCCCCAAGTTCACCGGGAAGATGCTCGACGAGCGGCTGGCCAAGGCCCACTTCTGGCTGTTCTTCATCGGCTTCAACATGACCTTCCTCGTGCAACACATCCTCGGCGCCAGCGGCATGCCGCGCCGGGTGGCGTCCTATCTGGACAGCGACGGGTTCGGGCCGCTCAACCTCGTGTCCAGCATCGGCGCCTTCATCCAGGGCATCGCCGTGCTCGTGCTCGTGATCAACCTCGTGCGAACGTTCCGTCACGGCCCCGCAGCCGGTGACGACCCGTGGGAGGGCTACACGCTCGAGTGGGCGACGACGTCACCTCCGCCACCACACAACTTCGACGGCCCGCTCCCGCCGATCACCAGCGAGCGCCCGCTCTTCGACCTCCGCCAGCGACAGGCCGCCGCCGCGGCCGGAGGGGACACACCATGAGCGTGATGGCGCGGACGTTGTGGACGCTGTCGCTGTTCTTCTTCCTGATCGGGTTGCTGTACTGGATCACGGCCCGCGAGCCGGCCGGGGTGACGCTGCTCATGCTCTGCTCGGGCGCGGCCATCGTGGCCGTGCTCCCCTATCACCGTCGGCGCCGGCCCGGCGATCCCGAGACGGATCACGAGCTCGAACCGACGGCGTCGTTGTGGCCGTTCATCATCGGCGTCGGATGCGTGCTGGCCGTCAACGGCCTCGTCCTCGGCCCGTGGCTCTTCGTGCCCGGCGTCGCCCTCGTCGTTCGAGGCTTGGTGGCCATCCTCGGTCGCGGCAGCCCAAGCGAGGAAGCACCCGCCGAACCCGCGGTCAGCGGGGACGGTGGATCTGGTCCCTGAGGGCGCGATCGGCATCCAGTCGTCGGCCTGACGCCAGCGGGCGTCCGCGTGCTCACGGGTGGTCGACGCGTGGGCCCCGGCAGCCGGGTAGGAGCCGAGGAACTTGACGCCGCCCTGCTTGGCGTGGAGCGCCCGCAGCGCGTCCGCCATCAGCTCGTCCCCGATGTGGCCGTCGGCGTCGATGACGAAGCAGTAGTCGCCGAGCCCGCCTTCCTTGGTGGGCCTGCTCTCCAGCTTGGAGAGGTTGATCCGGCGGGCCGCGAACTCCTGGAGGATCGAGATGAGGCTGCCGGGCTCGTCGGCCCGCTGGTAGATCACGACGGACGTCTTGTCGTGCCCGGTCGGGGCCGGGACGCCGTCGCGCGCCACGACGACGAAGCGGGTCTGGTTGCCGTCGTGGTCGGCGATGTCGGCGGCCAGCACGTCGAGCCGGTAGAGATCGGCGGCGATGCGGGGCGCGATGGCGGCCAGGCCGCGAACCTGGTCCTCGCCCACCTCCCGTGCCGCCTCCGCGGTCGAGTTGGCGGCGTGCAGCTCGGCCTCGGGGAGCGCGGCCGTCAGGAACCGCATGCACTGCGCGGTCGCCACCGGGATCGACAGCACGATCTTGATGTCGGCCAGCGTCGTCCCCGGCCGGCCGAGCAGGCACTGCTCGACGTCGATGACCACCTCACGCTGGATGAGCAGGTCGTGGTTGAAGATGAGGCCGTCCTGGGTGAGGTTGACCGTGCCCTCGATCGAGTTCTCGATGGCGACGAAGCCGACATCCACCGTGCCGTCGGCCGCCGCCTGCAGCACGGCCGCCATGGACACGAGCGGCACGAGCTCGCCCGCGGCCAGGTCCGGCTGGCTCAACAGCGCCTGCTCGGTGAAGGTGCCGAGCGGCCCCAGGAAGCCGACCCGCAGGCCGGTGCGGGGAGATGAGGGCACCTGGGCAGAATAGTGAGGTGGATCCTGCCGCCCTCAGCGACCTTCTCGCCGCCGTTGCCGCGGGCGAGGTGGACGTCGAGGAGGCGGCCCGGCGCCTTCGCCACCTGCCGTACGCCGATCTCGGGTTCGCCCGCGTGGACCACCACCGACCGCTGCGCCAGGGCCAGGCCGAGGCCGTCTACGGGCCGGGCAAGACGCCCGACCAGGCCGCGGCCATCGTCGCCGAGCTGCTGGCCCACGGCGACGCTCCGGTGCTCCTCACCCGCGCCACGGTCGACCAGCAGGACGTCGCGCTCTCCCGCAACCCCGGCGGCACGGTCACGGGGGCGACCGTCGTCTGGCGGCCGATCGACGTGGAGCGGCCCGAACGGATCGTGGTCGCCACCGCCGGAACCGCCGACGGGCCGGTGGCGGACGAATGCGAGACCGTCCTGCGCGCCTACGGCTTCGCCCCCGAGTTGCTCCGCGACGTCGGCGTGGCCGGGCTGCACCGCCTCCTCCCCCACAGCGCCACGCTGGCCGCGGCCGACGCCATCGTGGTCGTGGCCGGGATGGAGGGCGCGCTCGCCAGCGTGGTCGGTGGCCTGACGGCGGCGCCGGTCGTGGGCGTGCCCACCAGCGCCGGGTACGGCACCTCCTTCGGCGGGGTCACCGCGCTGCTGGCCATGCTGTCGTCCTGCGCCCAGGGCGTGACCGTGGTCGGGATCGACAACGGCTTCGGTGCCGCCTGCGCCGTGACCCGCCTGTGCAACCAGCGGGCCGGCCGGGCCTGACCGGCGTGCGCCTCGCCTGGTTCCACTGCTTCTCCGGGGTGGCCGGCGACATGGTGCTGGGCGCTCTGCTCGACGCCGGTGCCGACCTCGATGCGGTCCGAGAGACCGTCGACCGCCTCGGCGTCGGGGGATGGACGCTCGACTCCGAGACCGTCCAGCGGGCGGGGCTGCAAGGCGACGCAGGCCATCGTGCACGCACCGGAGGATCACGCCCACCCTCGTCCCTTCGCCGAGGTCCGATCGCTCCTCGCGGCGGCCGATCTCCCGGGCCGCGTCGGCGCTGGCGCCCTCGAGGTGTTCGAGCGGCTGGCGATCGTCGAGGGCCAGTTGCACGGCATCCCCGCCGACGACGTCCACTTCCACGAGGTCGGCGCCCTGGACGCCATCGTGGACGTCGTCGGGGCATGTGCGGCACTCGAGCTGCTCGGGGTGGACGAGGTCCGGACGAGCCCGGTGGCCGTCGGACTCGGCCGCGTGCAGACCGAGCACGGACTGCTCCCGAACCCGGCTCCGGCGACGCTGGCCCTGCTGGCCGGAGCGGGGATCGCGGTGTCCGGGCTGGACTCGCCGGTGGAGCTGGCGACCCCCACCGGGGCCGCGCTCCTCGCCGCGCTGAGCTCGGGCTGCGGACCCCTTCCCGCGCTCACGCCGGTGGCCGTCGGCTACGGAGCGGGTGGCGCGGACACACCCGGACGAGCGAACGTCGTCCAGGTGGTGATCGGCGAGACGGCGCCCGACCCGGCCCGTCCCGGCACGGACGGCCCGGGGCAGCCGATGGTCGAGCTGGCCGCCAACGTGGACGACGCGACGGGAGAGGTGCTGGCCCACACGATCGCCGCGCTCCTCGCCGCCGGGGCCAACGACGCCTGGGTGACACCGATCGTGATGAAGAAGGGCAGGCCGGCCCACACGCTCCACGCGCTGTGCGACCCTGCGGTGGTGGCGACGGTCGGCGCAGTGCTCCTCGCGGAGTCGGGATCGCTGGGACTGCGGGCGGCCACCGTCGAGCGCTGGCCGCAGGCCCGCGACGAGGTGACCGTCGACGTGGGTGGCCACGAGGTGCGGGTCAAGCGGGCTGGTGCCCGGGTGAAGGCCGAGTACGACGACGCCGCGGCGGCCGCGCAGGCACTCGGTCGCCCGCTCCGGGCGGTGCTGGCGGAGGCGGAGCACCTGGCCGCGGCGCCGGAGCGGTCGGAGGGGTCCGCACCGCCGACGCGCTGATCCCGTGCGAACCGCCCGGGCGACGGCGACGTACCCGCGGTGACGACCAATCCGAGTCATGACCGGGCACGATGTATCCGGTCCGCCGCTCCACGCTCTGGTCCCCGTGGCGGCGGCCCGACACCACGAGGGAGACGGATGAAGCTTTTCGACAAGCTTCGGCGCAGCACGGACGAAGGCTCCGGCAGCGGGTCTCCCGAAGGGACGGCGGACCCCGCGGCGGGCGAGGCGGGCGGCGTCGACGTCGGGCCTGCATCGAGCACCTCCCCGTCGCCCGACCGTTCGCCGGCGGCAGTCACACCGCCAACCATCACCCCGGACCCCGAGCGGTACGACCCCACGCATCCGTGCCATGCCCCCGTCGCGGGCGTCGACCTCGTCCTGTTCGCCCAGATCACGCATCGCCTGCGTGTGGTCCCGGCCGAGGAGCGCGGCGCCCTGCTCGCCGGCCACGGGCACACACCGGAGACCTGGAGCGCGGTCAACACGGTCTGGGTGGCCCGGCTCGGCCAGATGCCCTACCTCTGCGCGACGTTCGACGAGGCCTCCCGCCTCTCCTGAACGCCAGAAGCGGCCGTGGCCGATCGAGCGCTTCCGGGCCCGCGCAGTAGCGTCGCCGACCGGTGTCCGATCCGATCCCCGCTCCCGCACCCCAGGCCGACACCATCGAGGTGTCGCCCACGGTGCTGCGTGACCTGCGCCGCGATCGACGCCGCCGGCGGGTCGCCGGCATCGAGTGGTTCGAGGCGCTCTACCGCGCCTACCTGACGGGCGGGATCGGCATCATGGCAGTGCTGTTCCTCTCCAGCGCCGTCGGGGACGACCAGCTCTCACCGAGCAGCGTCGACGACGTTCGCCAGATGGCGCCGGCCATCATCGGAGTGGTCGCCGCCGTCGTCGCCGCGATCGGGCTGCGGGCCGGCAGCAGGGGCGGGCCGCTGGCCCTCGAGAAGGCCGAGGTCACACACGTCCTGCTGGCGCCGGTAGACCGGCGACGCGCGCTGCTGGTGCCGGCGCTGCGCCAGGTCCGCTTCGCCGCGTTCGCGGGCGCGGTCGCGGGGGCCATCGCCGGCCAGCTGGCGTCACGCCGCCTCCCCGACACCTTGCTGCCGTGGGCGGCGAGCGGTGCCGTGGCGGGCATGCTCATCGGCCTCCTCGGCTACGGGGCCGGCTACCTGGCCTGCGGCTGGCGCCTGCCGCGCTGGATCGCCACCCTCATCGGGGCGGGGTTCATCGCCTGGGCCGCTGCTGACGCGGCGTGGGAGGTGCCGTCCCCGTTCCGGGCCATCGGGGCGTTGGGCATCTGGCCGCTCGACCATCGGTGGTGGGCGCTGGTCGCCATCCCAGCCGTCGCCGCCATCGTCATCGCCGGCCTGTTCGGCCTCGGCCGGCTGTCGCTCGAAGCGGCCGAGCGGCGCAGTGCACTCGTCGGCCAGCTCCGCTTCGCCGCCACCGTCCGCGACCTGCGCACCGTCATGGTGCTGCGCCGCCAGCTCGTGCAGGAGCAGCATCGCACCCGGCCGTGGGTGCGGCTGCCGGGCCGGCCCCGCCACACCATCTGGCGCCGGGACCTGCACGGCATCCTGCGCTTCCCTGCGGTGCGGCTGATCCGCATGGCCGCGCTCACGGCGGTCGCCGCGGTCGCCCTGCACATCGCCTACCACGACACCGCCCCGGCCGCGGTCATCGCCGGGCTGGCGCTCTACCTGGTCGGCCTCGACGCCATCGAGCCTCTTGCCCAGGAGATCGACCAGGCGGACCGCTCCAGCGCCATCCCGAGGGAGCGGGGGCTCCTGCTGCTGCACCACCTGCCGGCGCCGGCCGTGCTCCTCGCGCTCTTCGCGGTGCTCGGAGGAGCCATCGGCTATGCCCTCAACCGCACTGGCATCGCGCTCGCGGTGGTCGCCATCGTGGCTCTGCCGGCCCTCTGGGCCGCGGGGGCGGGGGCGGTCATCAGCGTCGTCGGCGAGGAGCCCGAGCCGAGCGCGTCGGACACCAACCAGATGCTCCCGCCGGAGGTCGCCGGCTTGCGGCTCATGTTCCGGACCGTGTGGCCGGTCGTGGTGTGCTGCCTCGGCACCCTTCCCGTCATCGGCGCCCGCACCGCGGCATCGAGGGACCTCAGCCCCGCGGCGGGCGCCGCGCAAGGCACCATGGCCGTCCTCGTGATCGTCGTGCTCACGGTGCTCTGGTTGCGCTTCCGGGAGCCGGCACGGGCCTGGTGGCGCCAGATGATGCAGGAGAGTCAGGCCGAGTCCTCGCGGCGGGCCGCGGCACGGGCGGGAGGATCGACGTGAGCAGGCATCCACAGCCGCCCAAGCGCGCCGGCGGCGCGGCGCCGGCCGGCGACAAGCGCCCGAGCGCGGGAGGCGCGAGCGGCGGCGCCCGGCCAGCGGAGACGCGAGCCCGGCGAAGGCGGCCAAGCCGACCAGGGCGACCAAGCCGTCGAAGGCCGCGCCGGCCGGCAAGCAGGCCAAGGCCGAGCCCGCGCCCCAGCACAAGCCCGGTGCCCTGTCGGCGTTGGGCCTCACGAAGGTGTACGGCGACCGGCCGGCGCTCGCCACGCTCGATCTGCACGTGCCCTACGGCGAGTCGCTGGCGCTGGTCGGCCACAACGGCTCCGGCAAGACCACCTTCCTCCGTCTCGCCGCCGGTCTGCTCGATCCGTCCGACGGCAGCGTGCTGATCGACGGGCATCCCTCCGGTTCGCTCCCGGCCCGGGCCGCGCTCGCCTACCTCTCGGACTCCCCCACCTTCTACGAGGACCTCTCGGTCTGGGAGCACCTCGAGTACGTCGCCCGCCTGCACGGCCATGACGACTGGGAGCAGGACGGTGCGGATCTGCTCGACCACCTCGGGCTGTACGACCGCGCCGACGACCTGCCCACGAGCTTCAGCCGGGGGCTGCGGCAGAAGGCCTCGATCGCGCTCGCCTTCATCCGTCCGTTCGATGTGCTGCTGGTCGACGAGCCGTTCGTGGGTCTCGACGCCAGGGGCAAGACGGCCCTGCTCGAGCTCCTGGCCGAGGCGCACGGGGCCGGGCGGACCCTGCTCGTCGCCACCCACGAGCTGTCGTTCCTCGAGACGGTCGGCCGGTGCGTGGCGCTGCGGGACGGGGAGCTGTTGTACGACGGGACGTCGCGCGGGATCGACGTGCTCTCGCTCGTCTCCTGACCAGGCCACCCGGCCGGCGCGGAGCGTGCCGTCAGCCCCTTCGACGTGCGGTGATGAGCGCCGCCAGGCGATCGGAAGGGGCTACTGTGCCGCCTCATGTTCGAGTACAGCTCGTTAAGCGCATCGTCGTATGACCCCGGCGCCCTCGTGGCGAAGTTGAACGAGGCCGCCGCCGAAGGGTGGGACGTCGTCAGCATCGTGCCCACGGGTGGCGACGTGTCCGCGTTCCTACGACGTGACCTGGACGCCGAGCTCGACGAAGCCATCGCCGAGGAGGTCCTCCTGGAGGAGGCCGCCCTCGACGGAGGAGGAGGCCGAGCTCGCGGTCGAAGAAGCGCTCGTGGCCGAGGAGATGGCCGAAGTCGAGCTCGAGGAAGCCGTGCTCGAGGAAGCCGTGCTCGAGGAGGCCGCAGCTGAAGAGGCCATCGAGGAAGCCGCCGTCGAGGAAGCCGTAGCCGAGGAAGCTGCAGCCGAGGAGACCGTCGCCGACGAGGCCGCCGCGGTCGCGGCTGGGGCCTGGGCCGCCGACGGCGCCACCGAGGCGGCGCCGGCCGAGCCGACTGAGGTCGTCGAGGTCACGGAAGCGGCCGAGGTCACCGAGGTGACAGAGCCCGTCGAGGAGCCGGCTGGCTGGGCAACCGCACCGGCGGCCGCCGCCGGGGCTGCGGCCGCAGCAACCGACAACGCCGCGGACACCGCAGCCGATACCGCGGCCGAGGAGATCCCCGAGGTCTCCACGGGCGACGCCACCCCTGTCGCCGAGCCGTCACCGGCCCCGGCGCCGGAGCCGGCACCAGCCCCGGCCGCGCCCGAGCCGGCACCGGTCGTCACCACGCCCGCCGGCTGGTACCCGGACCCGTCGGGCCGGTACGAGCTGCGCTACTGGGACGGCACGCAATGGACCGAGCACGTCGCCCGCCAGGGTCAGCAGTTCACGGATCCGCCCGTCCGCTGACCTGGTCCGACGGGGCCGGGATCGTCCGGGCCGGATCACCGATCGCACCAGCGAGGTTGTTCCCGGCCTGATCGCCGGGCAACCTCAAACCCCATGCGCGCCACATCACTCGGTCACGCCGGGATCCTGATCGAGACCGCGCACGGGACCATCGTGTGCGACCCGTGGTTCGTCCCCGCCTTCTTCGGCTCATGGTTCGTGTTCCCCCGCAACGACCAGCTCCCTGATCGTGTGCGGGAGGCCGTCGAGCACCCTGACTACCTCTACATCTCCCACCTCCACGGCGACCACCTCGACCTCGCCTTCCTCGCCGACCACATCGACCGGGAGGCGACCGTGCTCCTCCCCGGGTACCCGACTGACGAGCTGGAGCGTGTGCTGCGGGACCTCGGCTTCGAGGACTTCGTCCACACCCGGCACGCCCGGCCCGTGGAGCTGCCCGGTGGGCTGCGCGTGACCATCCACATCGAGACCTCGATCAGCGACGGCCCCGGTGGCGACTCGGCGCTCCTGGTCGACGACGGCGAGGTGCGACTGCTCAACATGAACGACTGCCGGATCCATGATCTGGCGACCGTCACGGCCGACGGCCCGATCGACATCCAGTGGCTCCAGTACTCGGGCGCCATCTGGTACCCGATGGTCTACGACCATCCGCCCGAGGTCATGCGGGAGCTGGTCGATCAGAAGGTCGAGGCGCAGTTCTCCCGGGCGCAGCGCTACGTCGAGGCGGTCGAGGCCCGGGTCGTGGTCCCGTCAGCGGGCCCTCCGTGCTTCCTCGATCGCGAGCTCTTCGGCTTCAACGTGATCGACGGCGACGAGCTGTCGATCTTCCCTGACCAGACGGTGTTCATCGAGCGCCTGCGGCGCGCCGGCCGCGAGTCGGCCCGCCTGGCCATCCCCGGCACCGCGTTCGAGATCACGCCCGACGCGGTCACGGTCACCCATCCCCTGCCCGAGATCGAGGTCGACCGCATCTTCAGCGCCAAGCGGGAGTACCTCGGTCGCTACGCGGCGGACTGGGCGCCCCTGGCTCGAGGAGAAGAAGGCCGAGTGGCCGGCGCCGGCCCCGGACCTCGTCGGCCGTCTGAAGGCGTGGTGGGAGCCGCTGCTGGCGCAGGCCCCGACACTGCGCCAGGGCGTCGGGGCCAACGTCGTGTTCCGCGCCGGCGACGAGGCCGTGCTCGTCGACTTCCCGGCCGGCGAGGTGCGGGCACACGGCGGCGAACCGTTCGCCTTCTCCTTCGACCTCCCCCGCCCGCTGGTGGAGGCCGTGATGGCAGAGCGGGCCGTCGACTGGTCCAACGCCCTGTTCCTCTCGTGCCGGTTCCGGGCGTGGCGGGCCGGCGAGTTCAACGAGTTCGTCTACAACTTCCTGAAGTCGCTCTCCGACGAGCGCATCATCCGGGCCGAGGCCGAGGCCCGGTACCGGCTCGCACCACCTCCCGAGGTCGAGGAGATCGAGCTCTGCGGCTACGTGATGGAGCGCTGGTGCCCGCACCGCCAGGCTGATCTCTCGGTGTTCGGTGAGGTGGAGGAAGGCGTGCTCACCTGCCATCTCCACGGCTGGCAGTTCGATCTGGAGAGCGGACGCTGCCTCACGGCCGAGGACCGGCGCCTGCGGGTCCGACCGGCGTCGTCACGAGCGGCGTCATAGCAGGGCCCTTCCGCCGTCCTGTCCCTGGAGGCATTCTTGTGGCGCTGCGGAGGAAGAACACGGTCGAGCGGACAGCCGTCGAGCTCGTGCGCGTCTGGGCTGCCGCCGCTGGTGGGGCACCGGCCGGGGTCAGCGCCCGCCTGCGCGATGTCGCCGAGGACCTGGCCGTGGCCGCGGACCGTCGTCCGGCCGACCTTCCGAGCGCGGTGCGGCGCTTCGGATGGCAGGCGGGTGCCGACGGGTGGCCACTGGACGAGATCGCCCGCTGGGTGGAGGCCCTGGCGGACAGCGGCGGAGCGTCGGCCAGAGCGCTGCTGACGTTCGACTCCGGCATGGCGCTTTCGGCCGGCTGGGCCGACGGCTTCCTCCACGGCGCCGATCAGGACGACTGCATCGACCCCACCAGTGGGCTGGCGCGGCTCAGCGTCCTCCAACTCCGCCTGCGGCAGGTGTACGACCAGTGCGCGTCGCTCGGCGTCCAGCCCGACCTCGTCTATGCCCTCGTCGTGGTCGACGCTTCGATGCTGGAGCACCCACCGCTCGAGCGCAACGCCGCTCGCGTGGCGCTGGCCACGGAGACCAGGAAGCTCTTCGCGTCTGGCGAGACGATCGCCATCCATGGCGACCGGGTGCTGGTGCTGGCCAGCCGCACCCCCGAGCTGACCGACCGGGTGGCCATCCTCGGCGCCGCGTTGCACACGCACGCCCTGCTGCGCCACGACCCGGTGTCGACGTGGGTGGAGCGGCTGCCGGCCGACCCCGTCGACCTGCGCGCCTTCCTCGCCGACCTGACCGCCTGAGCGGGCCCGATCAGGCCGACCTGGCCGTCATGCCTGGAGGGCGGGGGCCGGCGTCAGCTGTGGACCCAGACGGGCATCCCGAGCGGCATGAGGTTGGCCGCCCAGATGAAGTCCATGGCCGGGGTGCTCACCCGCACGCAGCCGTGGCTGGCCGGGTAGTTCGGGATGTTGTTGGACCCGTGGACCGCGATGCCGCCCCGGAAGTACTTGGGCCGGTAGAGCTGGCCGAGCTCGCCCTCCCACCAGCCTTCGGCCCGCTCCCGGTTGACCTGGTACAGCCCGTCGGGCGTCTGGGCGTCGCCCTTCAGGATCCGGCCGGGCTCCTTCTTGCTCGTCTCCGTGTAGGCGTTGCCCGAGCCGGTCGACACGTTGATCGTCCAGACGGCCTGGCCCCCGCGGATGATGTGCAGGACCTGCGCGGCCTTGTTGACCTCGATCAGATCGCCTTCCGTCGCATGCGGGCGGGCCTTGGAAGGCACGGTGTTGAGGGCATCGGCCGTCGCCTGGTCGACCCGGCCGCTCTTGTCGGAGACGTTGAAGTACTTCTGGAAGGCCATGACGGCCTGGCTGGTGGCCAGCCCGTAGTGCCCGTCGGCGGCGTCGACCCAGAAGCCGAGTTGCAGCAGGCGGTTCTGGAGGTCCACCACCCGGTCACCACTGTCTCCCTTGCGGAGCGTCTGGATCGGGAACATGGGCGGCGTCACCAGGTACGGATCGGGCGCGGCCGTCGTGGTGGTGGCGATCGTGGTGGTGGCGATCGTGGTCGAGGTGGTCGGGGCGGCGGTGGTGGTCGTCCTGGCGATGGTGCTGGGCACCGTCACCTCGATCGGCGTGGTCGGTGTGGTCCCGCTCGTCACGATCACGGGCTGCGAGGCCTGTTCCGGCTGCTGGAGCGTCACCGCTCCGCTGTTGGCGCAGCCGGCCGCGACGGCGACCAGGGCGAGGCCGGTGACCGCTGCGATCGCGCCGCGCCGGCGGTTCGGCTCGACTTTCCACACGGGTCGCGCGTCGCTCACGATTCGGGTCACCTCCTGCCCTGCTCCGACCGCGCGCGAAGGTTATCCCGCCGGAGCCGCGATTTCGCTACGCGACGCTGGGCTTTCCCGGTGGGCCCGCCGCTCACGCCAGTCGTGGAAGCGGTCACTGACCTCCACGGCGAGGATGGCCAGCAGCCAACCGGCGAGGAGGTCGATGAAGTAATGCTCGCCGCCGTAGACGAGCGTGAAGGCCATCGCCAGCGGATAGAAGGCCAGCAGCGCCTTCACCCAGCGGCGCCGGGTGCGCTTGAAGAAGAACCAACTGAACAGCATCGAGTAGCCCGCGTGCAGCGACGGCATGGCGGCGACGGGGTTGACCATGTGGGAGTTGTCCTTGCCGTGCACCCACAACCGGTCGGCGAACGTGAGGTGCAGGAGGCGCAGTCCACGCGTGCCCGGGCGGGCCAGGTCGGGCAGAAGACCCTGGTCAGCGGCCATCCAGGGTGGCGCCATCGGGTAGAGCCAGTACCCGAGCAGGCCGAACACGGTCAGCAGGATGAGCGCGGTCATCCAGCGGATGAACCGCTCGCGGTTGCGGATGAAAAGGACGGCCGCCGTCGTGTAGACGACGAAGAAGTGGCTCATGTAGGTGATTCCTGTGAGCGCTTCCCACCACTGCACCTGCTGCGGCACGTAGAAGCGGTCCTGCAGGACGTTGTTGGGCAGATAGCCGGCGAAGAGCGCCTTCTCGGCGGTGATGGGCTGGGTGACGGCCACGCTCCGGCCGTTGTCGGCCTGGCCCCGGATCAGGTCGTAGGCCACCCACAGCAGGAAGAACGGGACCCAGTAGACGACGAGCTCGAAGACCCGGCGCCAGCCCGAGCCGATGACCAGGATGGCGACACCGACGAACAGCCATGGGAACAGGCGCTCGCGGTCGTAGAAGACGCCGTCCCGCTGGACGAAGTACAGCGCGACGAGGTAGCCGCCGAACAGCGCGCCCTTGACGGGGTGCGCCTCGAGCCACCGGAACGGGGCCATGAGGACGCGGCCGGCCCGCGAGGCGAGGCTCGGCGCCGCTCGGGCGGTGTCCGGTTGCTCGGCGTCGGTCCGCGGCGGCGGGTCGACCTCGGGCTGGACCTGGATGGTCAGATCCGCCACGGCGACCTCGGCAGGCGATCGGGATCGAAACGAGGCACGAGCTGTCGGGTCGTGACAGCCTCGCCGGGCTCCGCCAGGCCGGCGCTGGCCGCGAGCAGCGAGAGGGTCTGCGCCGGGTCCGCGCCGGCGGCGGCCCGCTCCCGCAACGTGACCGCGCCGTGGCGCTTGGCCAGGCGAGCGCCGTCCGGACCGATCACCAGGGGGACGTGGGCGTACGTCGGCACCGGCAGATCGAGGAGACGCGCCAGGTGGGCCTGCCGCGGGCTGGACGGCAGCAGGTCGTCGGCCCGCACAACCTCCTCCACGCCTGCGGCCGCGTCATCGACGACGACGGCCAGGTTGTAGGCCGGCACGCCGTCGTTGCGCCGCAGGACGACATCGTCCACCGCCGAGGAGTAGGAGCCGCGCAAACGGTCCTGCACGCGGACCACCTCGCCGTCGGACCGCAGTCGGAGCGCAGGTCGGCGACCGGCCCGCTCGTGCCGTGAGCGGTCGGCCTCGGACAGCTCGCGGCAGGTGCCGGGGTAGGCGCCCTCGGGCAGCTCCGTCCCGTGCGGTGCCGACGCGGCCTCGGCGATCTCGCGACGCGTGCAGTAGCACGGGTAGGTGAGGCCGGCCGCGCTCAGCTCGGTGATGGCCTGCTCGTGGGCATCGAAGCGCTGGGACTGGTAGACGACGTCGCCGTCCCAGTCCAGGCCGAGCGCGGCCAGGTCCTCGAGTTGGCGCTTCGCGTGGTCCGGACTGGAGTTGGCCTGGTCGAGGTCCTCCATCCGGACGACGAAGCGGCTTCCTGCGGAGCGCGCGAAGAGCCAGGCGAGGAGGGCGGTGCGCAGGTTGCCGAGGTGCAGATCCCCCGTGGGGCTGGGCGCGAACCGTCCGATGGCCATGGCGTCCACAGCATGGCCGACCAGCGACCAAGAGGTGACGCGGAGACGGCCGCCGCCGCCCGCCGCGGCCCGCGCCCGAGCCGCTTGAGCCCCTGGAGCCGTGCCCGCGGCTTCTGGCGCGACATCGCTTCGGCGTCCGCGACAGATCCGCGCCAGAAGCCGGACAGCCGCGCGAGCGGCGCGGGGTGGCTCACCACCATCGCACCCCTCCGCGGCTTCTGGCGCGACATCGTTTCGGCGTCCGCGACAGATCCGCGCCAGAACCATTTCGGACGGCTGGCTTTCCGATCGACGAGGTCTCAGGCACTCCCTCTCACGTGCGGATCGACCCGTCTCTGCGCCGGCTCGCCGGCCACCAACACGGCTTGCTCACCCTCTCGCAGGCCCGCGAGCTGGGCTGGAGCCGGGCAGCCTGGTACCGCGCCTGCGACGCCGGGTTGCTGGTCGTATCGCGCCGGCGGTGGCTGCGCTGGTCGGTGCGCCGGCCACCCCCGAGCAGCGCATCCTCGCCGCCGTCCTCGCCCGTAGCCGTCCCGCCAGCGCCTCCCATCGGTCCGCGGCCTACCTGTGGGGTGTGGACGTCCGAGGCATCGATCCCGTCGACATCACGGCGACCGACCGGGCCTGCCGTCTCGCCCTGCCGTGGGTGCGGACCCACAACCCCCGCGACCTGGACGACCTGCGCCCCGTCCAACGCCAGGGGATCCCGACCACCAATCCGTTGCGCGTGCTGCTCGACCTCGGCCAGGTCGCCCCGGACGCTTTGCTCCCGGCGCTGGAGCACTTCGTGGTCGAAGGCTTGGTGACCGCCGGGGCCGTGCGCGGTGCACTGGTCCGACACGGCCGCAAGGGCCGTCATGGCATCACGGCGCTCCGCTCGGCCGTCGACGCCTGGGCCATCGACGGCGCTCTCCCCGACAGCGAGCTCGAACGGATGATGGGCGCGTTGCTCGACGCGCACCACCTTCCGCCCGCGGTGTTCCACCCTCGGATCCTCGGCTACGAGGTCGACTTCGCCTACATGGAGGAGAAGGTCATCCTCGAGTGTGACGGCTGGGCCAGCCATGGCCTCGATCGCAAGCAGTTCGAGCGCGATCGCGAGCGAGATCAGCTCCTCATCGCTGCGGGATGGGTCGTCCTCCACTTCACGTGGGCGCAGATCGCTCGTCGCCCGGCGTGGGTTGCGCAGTCGATCCGGCGGGTCCTGGAGGAGCGCTCGAGCGTCCGATGAGACCTTCTGGCGCGAGATCCTCTCGGCATCCGCGACAGATCCGCGCCAGGAAGCCCCGCGGTCAGATCAGAGGCCGAGCCACTGCTCGTAGAGCGAGTGGAAGTGGCGGACCTTGGTCTCCTGGTAGACGGCCATGGTCACCCCGGGCTTGTGACGGCGCAGCGTGTGGAGGCCCTTCTGCACCTTCGGCAGGTTGAAGCAGTCCTGGTTGAAGACCCGGGCCAGCAGGCCGAGCTCCGGAGCTTGCGTCCAATCGTCGTCCACGTCCAGCCAGTGGACCGGCGCGTCGGCCGGCCGGCCCTCCGCCTCGTCGTACGGGGAGAGGAACAGGCACTCCATGACCGCCATCTCGTGCTCGTCCTGATACGGCCGGAAGCGGTACACGATGCGGTTGTACGCCCCCCACGGATGGAAGTTCGGGAAGAGCGTGTAATAGAAGGAGTCGGTCAGCTCGGCGTCCGTGAGCTCGTCGGCCGCGGCGCCGAGGAAGGGCGCCATCATCGCCCGGCCGTTGCGACCGGCCACCTGGCGGGCCGTCATGCCGTCCGGGATCACCACGTACGGATCCATGTCGAGTCGGCGGTCGCTCATCGAGTCGAACATGTCCTGCTCGGTCGGCGTCCACTTGAGGTGGGGGCTCGGCGTGCCGTTGGGCGTGATGGCGCGGCTGAAGTTGCCCCACGCGTCGTACTGGCTGTTGGCGTCACCGATGCCCGGCAGCAGCTGCGGGTGGGTCGCCACCACGTGGTAGGCCTCCATGAAGGCCTCCTGCACCGTCTTCCAGTTGGTCGGCAGGATGCGGGCGACATGGGCCTGCTTGTAGCGATTCTCGAGCGGCCAGCGCTCGAAGTGCTTCGGCAGGTCGCCGAGGAAGGAGTCGAACGACTCAGCGTTCGGATCCATGTTGATGAAGACGAAACCACCCCAGGTCCCGACCTTCACCTCGGGCAGGCGGAACTCCTCGGGAACGACCTGGGGGAAGTCCCACTGGCAGGGAACGTGCTTCAGCGAGCCGTCCAGGTTCCAGGCGTAGCCGTGGAAGGGGCAGCGCAGCTCGGTGACGGGACCGGGGATCTCCCGCAGCTGGCGGCCACGGTGGAGGCAGGCGTTGTAGAAGGCCTTGATCTCGGTGGGGCTGGTCCGCACGAGGAGGATCGAGATGTCGGTGATGTCGTACACCTGCGTGTCGCCGACGTCGGCCAGTTCGCTCTCCCGGCAGGCCATCTGCCACACCTTCGTCCAGAGCCGCTCTTTCTCCAGCTCGTGGATCTCCCGGGCGATGTACCGGTCGACCGGCTTGTCGTCCTGACCGAAGGACGCCGACGACTGCCACCGCAGCACGTCCGGGACCGCGCGGCTGTCGGTGTCGAGCAGCTCCTGGTAGCTCAGCCCCGGCGAGCGGGCGAGACCGGCGGGGTCGGCGATGAGCGTCATGTGCTCTCTCCTGGAGTCCCTGCGGAGTCCTCACCAAACAGCGAACCTTCGGCCATCTGTTGGTGTCGCGACGGGAGCTGCACGCCACCGATCCAGCCGCACAGCTGAGGGTCGGCGGTCTTGATGTCGCCGTCGAGGTAGAGGCCCTGCGTCGTGAAACGGCCGGTCCGGCCGTCCTTCTCGAGCACGATCGTGCCGTCGTCGGCGATGTCGTAGATGACCCCGCTCAGCGGATGCCGGATCTTCGGCATGACAGGCCCCTCTGGCTCTCGGTCTCGATCCTGCGGCCGTTATTGATCGACAGGTTAGTTCTCGGTCGCGGCTCGTGCGTCACCGTAGGGTGCGCCCATGGGAGCGCGACTGGACGGCAAGGTGTGCGTGGTGACAGGCGGAGGCAACGGCATCGGCCGAGCCTGCGCCCTACGGTTCGCCGAAGAGGGCGGCGCGGTGGTCGTCGCGGACCTGCTCGACGAGCACGGTCAGGCGGTGGCCGACGAGATCTCGGCATCGGGCGGGCGGGCGACGTTCGTGCACCTGGACGCGGCCAGCGCGACGGACAACGAGACCGTCGCCGCGACCGCCGAGGCGACCTACGGCGGCATCGACGTGCTGGTCACCGCGGCAGGCATCAGCCACGCCGCGTACCGCTCGGGCGACCTCGAAGCCGACGCCAAGCTCTACCTGCGCCGGCTGGAGTACGTCGACCGGCCGGGGTGGGACGTCGTCGAGGCGGACGTCGACGAGGTCCGCCGCGTCATCGACGTCAACCTCATCGGCACGCTGATGGCCATCCAGGCCTGTAGCCAGCGCATGCTGACCGCGGGGACGAAGGGTTCGATCGTCACGATCGGCTCGATCGCGTCGAAAGTGCCCGATGCCGGCCCGTTCGCCTACGTGCTGTCGAAGGCGGCCGTGTGGATGCTGACCAAGAAGACGGCCAGGATGCTGGCGCCGGCGGGCATCCGCGTGAACGCCATCGGCCCCGGGTTCATCGAGACGAACATGACGGCGGTGATCGACCTGGCACCGGAGGAGATGCGCCAGCAACTCCTCCCGGCCATCCCGCTCGGCCGAAAGGGCACGCCGGTCGACATCGCCAACGCGGCCCTGTTCCTGGCCACCGACGAGTCGTCCTACTTCACCGGCGAGATGCTCCACCCCGACGGCGGCTTCTTCACCGACTGACGGGTTCGTCAGCCGGGACTCGCGGCCACGGCGGTACTGTCGGCCCGCGGGCGAGCGGCTGTGCCGCTGGTCGAGAGGAGCGCAGCATGACGGACGGGCTGACCCGCAAGGGCCTGGCAGAGGCCGCGGCGCAAGCGGAGAAGTTGAGCCAGGACCGCCGCCTGCGGGGCGCGGTGGCGGGGCTGTTCAAGGGCGACGAGGGGGCGGTGGAGACCGCGCTCACCGCGCCACGCGAGTTCCTCGCCGGGGCCGGGGTGCAACTGCCGGACCATCTGGAGGTCGTGATCTTCCGCGGTCGGCACGAGATCCCGCCGATGTTCGGCAAGTTCGGACCCGACTTCGAGTTCTTCTCGATCCGCCAGTTCGACTGCCACACCTACTGGTTGCCGAAGAAGGACGAGGAAGGCAAGATCGTCGGATACGAGGAGCAGGAGGTCTGCTGGGGCTTCGAGATCACGCCGAAGTTCCTGCCCGGCGGCCCATCTCCTAGCCGCTCATCGGGAGTCAGCTCCAGGCGACGGGGAGCACGCGGCGGCCCCACAGGAACGGCGCTTGCAGGCGCTCGGTGGGACCGTCCAGGCGGAGGTCGGGCAAGCGGCCGACGAGCTGCCAGTGCCGTGCGCGCCGTCATCCGCGCGAGATGCGCGCCGAGGCAGAAGTGCGTGCCCCAACCGAACGCATAGTGCTTCCGGTTCTCGAGCAGCGGACGATCCATGCGGAACTCGTCCGGCGCCTCACACAGCTCAGGGTCGTGGTTGGCCGAGCGCATCAGGTGCATGACCTTGGAGTTGACCGGGATGTCGACTCCGTGGATCGTGACCGGTGCGGTATTCGTACGGCAGTCTCCAAGGACGGGGGGATCGAAGCGCAGGCTCTCCTCGATCACGTTCGGCACGAGCTCAGGCTCGGTCAGGAGGCGCTCCCAGCGGGTGCGGTCCTCGAGCAGTCGCCATACGGCATTGGTGACGAGTGAGGTCGTGGTCTCGTGTCCCGCGACGAGCATCATGGCGACGAGGCCCGTCACCTCGTCGTCGGTAGCGAAGTTCCCATCCTCCAGTCGGTGACAGGACAGGTGCGACAACAGGCCCTCAGGGACGACGGTGCCGACCGGGTCGTCCTCGGGACCGAGGTCAGCGGCAGCCATCGCGTCGCGGCGCTCGCGGACCTTGGCCAGGGTGTAGGTCCGCAGAGCCAGCCAGTCGTCGGTGGCCTGATCGGGGTAGGTCATGCCCAGCGTCAACTTCTCGGCCCAGTACTTGAACTGCGGACGGTCGTCGAGGGGAAGGCCGAGAAGGCGGGTGAACGCCGTGATCGGCAGCGGTGACGCGTAGTCGTCGTGCAGCTCGGCGTGACCGCGTGCCTCGAACCCGTCGATGAGCGATGCCGCCAACTCGGACACCGCCGGCTCGAAGGCCTCCACCGCCTTGGGCAGGAACGGCTCACGGAGGAAGCGCCGCCGCAAGGTGTGCTCGGGCGGGTCGTAGCGCTGCAGGCTGCCGGGATTCTGCTCGCTGTAGGAGATCCCCGGCCCGAACCTGTTCGACCACAGCTCGGCGTCGCTCAGCTGCGCGTGGATGTCCTCACGCCGCGACAGGGTGTACAGCGGGTGCTCGAGGCCCTCGAAGAGGTGCACCGGACATTGCGCCCGCAGTGCGGCGTAGGCGGGCAGCGGGTCGGCCAGCACCGCGGGCGAGGTCGGGTCATAGTCGACGTCCGTCGCGCCCGCGACCGGCTCAGTCACCAGCACCTCCGGAGTCGTCTTCGATGTGGATGGCCTGCCTCGGGCAGTTCCGCACCGCTTCCTCGACCGCAGCCCGCCGTTCCTCACCCACGGTCGACAGCACGACGTTGACGGGCGGCGAGTCGTCATCCAGCTCGAACACGTCCGGCGCGAACCCGATGCAGAAGGCGTTGCTCTCGCAAGTGTCCGCGTCGACGATCACCCGGAACATGGCGACCCCCCGATCACGGTGGAGGAACTTACTCGTGGGTGGGCGAGGGGGGA
The DNA here is from genome assembly GCA_963813375.1 of uncultured Acidimicrobiales bacterium. GTDB lineage: Bacteria > Actinomycetota > Acidimicrobiia > Acidimicrobiales > Ilumatobacteraceae > DASTFY01. The sequence continues at coordinate 473,664 of CAWEYT010000008.1, forward strand.
CTTGAACCCCCACATCCTTTCGGACACAGGAACCTGAATCCTGCGCGTCTGCCAATTCCGCCACTCGCCCGAGTGACCCGGACACGCTAGCGCGAGGCGGTCGACGGCCCAACCGGGGTCTCGCGGAGCATGGTTGCGAAGTCCGCAACGGATCTCCCGAGACGCCCGCGGGAGGGACCGGTTCGGCGGGCCGTCCGATCGACCCCACGGACCCGCTCGGAGCGGCCTGCCGCCAGGCTGAGGCACCCCACCGGTACCCTTGTCCGGCGATGGGCTTGCAGTCATTCGAGCGGTCCGTGGAGCGTATGGTCGACGGCGTGTTCGCCCGCGCCTTCCGGTCCCAGATCAAGCCCATCGAGCTCGGGCGGCGGCTGATCCGCGAGATGGACGACCACCGCAGCGTCGACGTGCGGGGCCGCACGGTCGTCCCCAACGCCTTCACCTTCTACCTGAGCCCGCGGGACCTCGAGGGCTTCGCTGACGTGCACGATGCGCTCATCCGCGAGCTGGCCGAGGCCTGCGTGGAGTACGCGGCGGACGAGGGCTACGGGCTGATGGGCCCTGTCACCGTCGAGCTGGCCGCCGACGAGCGGGCCAAGCCCGGGCGCTTCACGGTGTCCAGCCGCATGGTCGAGCCCAAGGCGCAGGGTGCGCTCGTGCTCCCGAGCGGCGAGCGGCGACTGCTCGGCGACGTCCCCTTCAGCTTCGGTCGCATGCCGGAGAACGACCTGGTGGTCTCCGACCCGAACGTGAGCCGCCGTCACGCGGAGATCCGACCCATCGGGCCCAACTTCGTGATCGTCGACCTCGGCTCCACCAACGGCACGAAGGTCAACGGCGCGGCCGTGTCCCAGCACACGCTCCGCTCCGGGGACAACATCAGCATCGGCGCCACCACGATCCGGTTCGAGGGTCCGTAGTGGCCGTTCCCGACTAGCCGCGGGACCCCTCACCGTGCCCGAATCACTCCTCGGCCTCCTGAAGCTGTGCCTCCTCGCGCTGCTGTACCTCTTCTTCGCCCGCGTGCTGTGGGCGGTGTGGACCGAGGTGCGGGCGGTGCGGCCGCAGCCCGACGCCGCAGGCGGTCCGGCCGGGCCGGCGGACAGCGGGCGGGACCAACGAAGAGCCCGCCGGGGCGTCCCCGGCCTCCCGCACCGGCTGACGGTGACCGAGCCCCCGGCGTTGAGGGGCAGCAGGTTCGAGCTCACGGGCGCGGAGGTGACGATCGGCCGGGCCGCGGGCTGTCAGGTCTCGCTCCCCGACGACACGTTCGCCTCCACGGTCCATGCCCGCGTGTACGGCCGTGACGGGGCCATCTACGTCGAGGACCTGGGGTCGACGAACGGCACGTATCTGAACGGGATGCGCCTCGGCGCTCCCGCGGTGCTCCGTCCCGGCGACCAGCTGCAGGTCGGCAACACGGTCATGGAGGCCGCATGACCGCCCGGCCCATCGGGGACGGCTGATGGCCGAGCTCCGGTGGGGCGCCGCCACCGATCCGGGCCGCGTCCGCAAGGCCAACGAGGACGGCGTGCTCGCCGCGCCGGGCGTCTTCGCGGTCGCCGACGGCATGGGTGGCCACGCCGCCGGAGAAGTGGCCAGCGCGGTCGCGCTCCAGACCGTCGAGGCCCGCCTCGACCCCAAGGTCGCCACCATGGCCTCGGTGACCGACGTGGTCCGGGCAGCCAACGAGGCGGTGCACCGGCGCTCGCTGGAGGACCCGGCCACGCGGGGCATGGGCACCACGCTCACGCTCATCGCCCCGGCGGCCGGCGGCGACGGCGACCGGCTCGTGCTGGCCAACGTCGGTGACAGCCGCGCCTACCTCCTGGCTGACGGCGAGCTCCGCCAGTTGACCCGGGACCACAGCTACGTGGAGGAGATGCTGGCCGCGGGCCAGATCACCGCCGAGGAGGCCCGCAAGCACCCGCACCGCCACGTCGTGACGCGGGTCCTCGGCGTGGAGCCATCCGTCGCGGTCGACACGTGGCTGCTGACCCCCGAACGCGGGGATCGCTACCTGCTGTGCTCGGACGGCCTGATCAACGAGGTGGCCGACGAGGAGATCGCCCGCCTCATCCTCGACGCCGCCGATCCCCAGGCGGCCGCGCAGGCGCTGGTGGACGCCGCCAACGCCGCCGGGGGCCGGGACAACATCTCGGTCGTCGTCATCGAGGTGGTCGACGCCACCGGGGGCCCGGCCGTGGCGGCAGGCGGCGACCGGGACCGGACGGCCGAGAACCCGGCGCCGACGATGCCGGGCTCGCCGCAGGTCGGCGGCTGGCTCTCCGACGAACAGGCGCGGTGGTCCGACGACACCGGTGGCACGCCGCGGGCCGCGGCGACCGCCCTCGCCACCGTGACGTCCACCGGCACGGCGGCCGGGGCCGACACCTCCGCCGCCACGCCCCGCCCTCGCAAGCGCCGCCTCGTCACCGCCCGCACCATCATCTTCACCGCCCTGGTGCTCGCCGTCTTCGTCGTGGCCTTCGCCGTCACTGCCGCGTTCGGCCGGAACGGCTACTTCGTCGGCTACCGGGACGACACCGTGGCGGTGTTCCAGGGCCGCCCGGGCGGGGTGCTGTGGTTCCAGCCCACGCTGGCCACCACCAGCCGGCTCGAACGCGACGATCTGACGCCCGAGTTCCAGACTCGCATCTCGAGCAACCCCGAGTTCTCGTCGCTGGCCGCCGCCGAGCGCTACCTCGACCAGTTGGCGCTCGACGAGCGCGCTGTCGTTGCCACCACAACGGTCGACCTTCCGACCACCTCAACCACCGACGTGCCGACGACCCAAGCCCGCGCCACCACCAGCACCGCCGCGCCGTGATCGCCCAGGTACGCCGCTCCACCGAGCTCGGTCTCATCGTGCTCGCCGCCATCATCACGGCGGGCGCCTACGCGCTCGCGGCGCTGGGCCGCACCTCCACGCTGCCCGCCAACCTGGCGCCGTTCCTCGTGGTGATCCTCGCCCTGCTGGTGGCTGCTCACCTGGCCACGCGCATGTTCGCCCCCGGCGCCGACGGCACGCTCCTCCCGCTGGCCGCCCTTCTCAACGGGCTCGGCTACGTGATGATCGCCCGCGTCGACACCGACCTGGCCGGGCTGCAGGCCACCTGGACGTTCGTGGCCATCGGCGCCTACGCGGCCACCCTCCTCGTCGTCCGCCGCGTCCCCGACCTGGCCCGCTACAAGTGGACGTTCGCGCTCCTCGGGATCGTGCTGCTGATGCTGCCGTTCGTGCCCGGTCTCGGCTTCGCCGCGCCCGACGGCGCCCGCCTGTGGGTGAGCCTCGGCCCGATCAACTTCCAGCCCGGCGAGTTCGCCAAGCTCGCCCTCGCCCTCTTCTTCGCCGCCTACCTCACCGAGCGGCGGGAGCTCCTCGCGGCCGGCACCTGGAAGGTCGGGCCCTTCCACCTCCCCGAGCCGCGCCACCTCGGCCCGCTCCTCATCGCCTGGGGGGCGTCGCTGGTCGTGATGATCGGGCAGAAGGACCTCGGCTCGTCGCTCCTCTTCTTCGCCCTGTTCGTCGTCCTGCTCTGGGTCGCCACGGAGCGCGTGAGCTGGCTGGCCATAGGAACGGTGCTCTTCGCCATCGGCTCGTTCGTGGCCTGGAAGGTCCTGAGCAACGTGCAGGACCGCATCGACATCTGGATCGACCCGTGGAGCCAGCGCGACGTCAAGGGCTATCAGCTCGTGCAGAGCACCTTCGCCCTCGCCTGGGGGAAGATCACCGGCACAGGACTGGGGCTCGGTGATCCGAGTCGCATCCCCGAGGTCAAGAACGACTTCATCTTCGCGGCCTTCGGTGAGGAGCTCGGGCTGCTCGGCGGGACGGCGATCATCGTCGCCTATCTGCTGATGGTGGGCAGCGGGCTGCGCATCGCCATCCAGGCCGAGCGGACCTTCGAGAAGCTCCTGGCCACGGGCCTCACCACCATCCTGGGCGTCCAGGCCTTCGTCATCATCGGGGGCGTCACCCGGGTCGTGCCCCTCACCGGCGTGACCCTGCCGTTCGTGAGCTACGGCGGTTCGTCCCTCCTGGCCAACTACATCCTGCTGGCGCTGCTCATGCGCATCGCCGACTCCAGCGCGCAGTTCAGCGGCGACATCCCCCGCCGCATCACCTGGCGCCAGCGGCGGGCGGAGCGCCGCGCCGATCGGGCGGATGCAGCCGCTGCGGCGGCGGGTGCGTCGTGAACCGCCAGATCCGCGGACTCGGGGCAGGGCTCATCGTCCTCTTCGCCGCCCTGTTCATCCAACTCAACGTGGTGCAGGTCGTGCGGGCCGACCACTACGACACCGACCCCGGCAACAACCGCAGCGTCGTCCGTGACTTCACACGACCGCGCGGCTCCATCCTCACCGCGGACGGCGTGGTCATCGCCGAGAGCGTCCCGTCGGCGGACCGCTACCGCTATCAGCGCGTGTACCCCACCAACGACCTCTTCGCGCACACGTCGGGCTACTTCTCGTTCACGCTCGGCTCGACGCAGCTCGAGAAGTCCCAGAACGACACGCTGAGCGGGCAGACCGCGCAGCTCCAGCTCGAGGGGCTCAAGGATCTCTTCAGCGACGAGGTCAACACCGGCGACGTGGTCACCACGCTGCGGGCCGACCTGCAGCAGGTGGCGAAGCAGGCGCTCGGCGAGCGCGAGGGCAGCGTCGTGCTGCTGGACCCGCGCTCGGGCGCCGTCAAGGCGCTGTGGAGCTACCCGAGCTACGACCCGAACCTCATCGCGTCGCACGACTTCGACGAGGCGACGGCGGTCAAGACGTTCTACGACGCCGTGCCCGGCAAGCCGCTGCTGGCCAACAGCTACCAGGAGCGCTACCTACCCGGCTCGACCTTCAAGGTGGTGACAGCGACAGCCGCGCTCGAGAGCGGCCAGTACACACTGGCGTCGGAGTTCCCTCCGGTCGAGACCTACCTGCCGCCGCAGACCACCGACCCGATCGAGAACTACGGCGGCACGACGTGCGGCGGCAACTTCGTCGAGGTGTTCCGCCGGAGCTGCAACACCGCGTTCGCCGAGATGGCGGTCACCGTCGGCGCGCCGACGATGGTGGCGACGTCCGAAGCGTTCGGCTTCAACGCCGCTCCCCCGTTCGACCTCCCTCGGCCGGCGGAGTCCGTGTTCGGGACCGTCGAGGACTTCGAGGACAACATCCCGCTGCTGGCCATCGCCGGCTTCGGCCAGGGCAACACCCAGGCCACACCGCTGGAGATGGCGCTCGTGGCTTCGGCGGTGGCCAACGGCGGGGAGATCATGACCCCGCACGTCGTCGACCGGACGGTGAGCCGCGACGGCCAGACCCTCACCCGGACCCGGTCCCAGGCGTGGCGACGGGCGATGGAGCCGGCGACGGCATCGACGATGACCGGGTTGATGGTCGAGGTCGTCAACAACGGGACCGCGAAATGCTGCATGAGCCTCGCCGGTGGCATCCAGGCGGCAGCCAAGACCGGCACCGCGCAGCTCAACCCCAAGGGCGAGCCGCCGGCCAGCCACGCGTGGATCATCGCGTTCGCGCCCGCCGAAGCGCCCCGCTACGCCATCGCGGTCATGGTCAAGGCCACCCCCGAGGTGACAGCCGGCACAGGCGGCACGGTCGCCGGTCCCATCGCCCAGCAGGTGCTCGACGCCGCGCTCGCCCTGCCGGACACCCCGTCATGACCAGTCAGCATCCACAGGTGACCCGGCTCCGCGCCGACCCCTCACTAACCTTCACTCGCCATGTCGCTGGGTGACACCACGGTCTTCAACGACCGCTACGAGATCCAGACCCGTCTCGGTCGTGGCGGCATGGCCGACGTCTACCTGGCGCGCGATCGGTTGCTGGAGCGGCGGGTGGCCGTCAAGGTGCTGTTCCCCGAGTTCGCCACGGACCCCAGCTTCGTGGCCCGCTTCCGGCGGGAGGCGCAGGCCGCGGCCAACCTGACCCACCCGAACATCGTGGCCGTGTACGACTGGGGGCAGCAGGGCGGCACGTACTTCATCGTGATGGAGTACGTCAACGGCCAGACCCTGGCCGACGTCTTGCGGACCGATCACAAGCTGCCCGCCGTCCGGTCGACGAACGTGGCGTCCGAGGTCGCCGCCGCGCTCGGCTTCGCCCATCGCAACGGGGTCGTGCACCGGGACGTGAAGCCCGGCAACATCCTCGTGACGGAATCGGGCGACGTGAAGGTGGCCGACTTCGGCATCGCCCGGGTCGCCAACGCCGGCACCGACGCCGGGCTCACCCAGGCCGGCTCGGTGATGGGGACCGCCGCCTACTTCTCGCCCGAGCAGGCCCAGGGCGCCGTCCCCGATCCCCGCAGCGACCTCTACTCGCTCGGCATCGTGATGTACGAGATGGTGGGCGGCCGCGCGCCGTTCAACGGCGAGAACCCCGTCTCCATCGCCTACAAGCAGGTGCACGAGGCGCCGCCCCGCCTCCGGGACCTGACGCCCGACGTCCCCGTCGCCTACGAGGCCATCGTGGCCAAGCTGCTGGCGAAGAACCCTGCCGCTCGGTATGCCAGCGCCGACGACCTGCGGCTCGACCTCACCCGCTTCCGGGACGGCCAGCGCCCCGAAGCCCTCGCCCAGGCAGCCGCGGCGGCCGGCGTGGTCGCGGCCGCCGCGGCCACCACCGCGACGCCACCCGTGGCACCGACCTACGGCCAGCCGACCACCGTCGTGGCCGCCTCCCCCGGCACCCAGGTGCTGCCGGCCGCCGCGGCCAGGCCACCCGTCGCCATGCCGCCCCCACCCACCTACGAGGAGCCCCGACGCACGGGCTGGCTGTGGGCCGGCATCGTGCTGGCCCTGCTCGTGCTGGCGGTCGGTGGTTTCCTGCTCTTCCAGGCGTTGAACGAGGACGAGCCCAACGCGCCGACCACCATCACGATGCCGGACCTCGTGAACGTCCCGCTCGACGAGGCCACCAAGGAACTCGAGGACCTCGGGTTCACGGGGACGATCACCCAGACGCCGGAGACCAACGACGCGGTCGCGGAGAACATCGTGTTCCGGCAGGACCCGGCGGCCGAAGCCACGGTCCCGATCGACGGGCAGATCACCCTCGTGTTCAACCCCCCGAAGGCGCCGTTCAACCTGGGCAACTTCGTCGGCGCCCAGATCGCGGACGTCACGGCCGCGCTCGACGACGCCAAGGTGCCGTACGAGATCACCGAGGTCGAGTCGGACCGGCCGGCCGGCGAGGTGCTCTCCCAGGAGCCGCCACCCGGTCCGGTACCGGGCAGCACGGTCGTCAAGCTCTCGGTGTCCAAGGGGCTGCCCAAGGTGGTCATCCCCAACGTCGTGAACCTCAGCTCGTCGGCGGCCGCCAACCAGCTCGGCGGCCTCGGGCTGGTCACGACCGAGCAGGCCGAGGCCAGCGACACCGTCGCCGCGGGCAACATCATTCGCACCGAGCCACCCGCGGGCACCGAGGTCGATGCCAAGTCGCAGGTCGTGCTCGTGGTGTCGAGCGGCGCCGCGCCGGTCGCGGTGCCCAACGTCGTCGGCAAGAGCGAGTCCGCCGCTCGCGACGACCTCCAGAACGCCAACCTGCGTTCGAGCGTGGTCAACGTGGACGTCCCGTTCGGTTCGCCGCAGGCCAACGTCGTGATCGATCAGACCCCTGGCGCGGGCGAGCAGGTGGCACCGAACACGACGGTCACCATCCGCATCGGCCGGCCCGGACCGCCGCCTACCAACCCGACGACCACCGAAGCGCCACCGACGACCTAGGCGCTCGCCCGCCGGGCCGCCTAACGGCGTGGCGATGGCCGTGGCGCTGAGGAAGTTGGCCAGGAGGTCGTGGCCGCCCGTCGTCAGGATCGACTCGGGGTGGAACTGGACGCCCTCGACGGGCAGCGTCCGGTGGCGGAAGCCCATGACCGTGCCGTCGGACGTCTCGGCCGTGATGCTCAACACGTCGGGGATGGTGGACCGCTCGACGACGAGGGAGTGGTAGCGGGTGGCCTCCAGCGGATCGGGGAGGCCGGCGAAGACGCCCTGCCCGTCGTGGGTGATCCACGAGGTCTTGCCGTGCATGAGCTCGGGCGCCGCCACGACCTCGCCGCCGTAGACCTGCCCGATGGCCTGGTGGCCGAGGCAGACGCCGAGCACCGGCACCCCCTGCCCGGCGGCCGCGGGGATCAGATCGCAGATGATGCCGGCGTGCTCCGGCCGGCCCGGGCCGGGCGACAGCAGGATGGCGTCGGCGCCGATGGCCATGGCCTCGTCGACGGTCACGGCGTCGTTGCGGTGGACGATCGGCTCGGCTCCCAGCTCGCCCAGGTACTGGACCAGGTTGAAGACGAAGGAGTCGTAGTTGTCGATCACGAGGACGCGGGTGGCCATGACGGCCGCGACCCTAGACTGCCCGGCCGTGGCTCCTCCGAAGAAGAAGGGCGGGCGGGTGACGCCCAAGGCGGGCGCGGCGGACCCCCGCAAGGTCCCCACCGCCGGCACCCCGCAGGTGGCGCGTGCCCAGTCCTCCCGTTCGGCGAAGTCCGACAGCTCGGTGGCCGCGTCCGCCCGCTACACCCCGCCGGTCCCGGCCAAGGTGAAGGGCCCCAGCCCGGTCTGGATCCCGGTGCTGCTGTTCGGCCTCCTCATCGTGGGCGCGCTGCTCATCATGCTGAACTACATGGAGCTGCTGCCGGGCGCCCCGAGGAACCTGTACCTCTTGCTGGGCCTGGGCAGCATCCTCGGCGGCATCATGGTCGCCACCCAGTACCGCTGACGGCTGAAGGGGCCGACGGAAGGGCCTGTTCCCCGAGCCGGCGAACGGGTCCCGGCCGGGTGACGACGGTCCGGTTGCCACCGAGTTACATCGTTGTGACCTCACACAGGGTTGTCCACAGGCTGTGGACGAGACCCGCGTGAGGGCTCACTCGACCGGGGCGACCAGATCCATCTCCTCCTGGCAGTGCCGAGGGGGTTCCGGATCCTCCTCGCTGGCCCTCGTGAGGCGGATCTCCATCCCGCACACGCTGCAGCGATAGCGCAGATCGACCTTGCGCAGCTCCCCGGACGGGGGTGGCGCCGGGAGCGGCGTGGTGACGCTGCGCAGCATCCCCAACCCGACCTTGGCGATCACGAAGGTGACGACGATGGCCCCGAGGAGCCAGATCAGCGTCGCCAAGGCCACGGTCGCAGGCTATCGATACCCGACCTGGCGACACCCGACCTGGCGGCCGACTGCGCCGACCTGGCGATGACCCCTAACCGAGGCGCTCGATGATGGTGGCGTTGGCCATGCCGCCGCCCTCGCACATGGTCTGCAGGCCGTAGCGGCCGCCGGTGCGCTCGAGCTCGTTGAGCAGGGTGGCCATCAGGCGGGCGCCGGAGCAGCCGAGCGGATGGCCGAGGGCGATGGCGCCGCCGTTGACGTTGACCTTCTCCATGTCCGGGTGGAACTCCTTCTCCCACGCCAGCACGACCGGAGCGAAGGCCTCGTTGATCTCGATCAGGTCGATCTGGTCGAGCGTCATGCCCGCCCGCTCGAGCACCTTGGCGGTGGCCGGGATCGGTGCGGTCAGCATGAGCCGCGGATCGTCGGCGGCGAGGGCGAACTTCACGAAGCGGGCCCGCGGGCGCAGCCCGAGGGCGGCCGCCTTCTCCTCGCTCATGATCAGCATCGCCGCCGCGCCGTCGGTGATCTGCGAGCTGTTGGCCGCGGTGACCAGGCCGTCTTCCTTGAAGGACGGCTTGAGCGAGGCCAGCTTCTCGACGGTCGACTCCCGGATGCCCTCGTCGGTCGTCATCAGCGCGCCCTCGGCGTCGAGCACCGGCAGGATCTCCCGCTCGAAGCGACCCTCGTCGCGGGCCCGGGCGGCGTAGGACTGGCTGCGCAGCGCGAAGGCGTCCATCTCCTCCCGCGTGATGCCCCACTTCTCGGCGATCATCTCGGCCGAGATGCCCTGCGGCACCAGCCCGCCCATCGGCTCGTAGCGGGCGCCGACGCGCGGGCCGAACGGGAAGCCGACTTGCCGTCGGCGATCGAGGCGCCCATCGGCACGCGGCTCATGACCTCGACCCCGGCGGCGACGACCACGTCGTAGGCGCCGGCGATGACGCCCTGGGCGGCGAAGTGGGCGCCTGCTGGGACGAGCCGCACTGGCGATCGACCGTGGTGCCCGGACGGTCTCGGGCCAGCCGGCGGCCAGCACGGCATTGCGGGCGATGTTGACGCTCTGCTCGCCGACCTGCATGACGCAGCCCATGATGACGTCGTCGACCACGGCCGGGTCGATGCCGGTGCGCTCCGCCAGCGCCTTCAGGGTCTCGGCGGCGAGGTCGACCGGATGCCATTCCTTGAGCCGCCCGTTGCGCCGGCCGAGCGGGGTGCGGATCGCGTCGACGATGACGGCGGTGGGCATGGTGGGGCTCCCTGCGACGAGACTTGACCTACGGGTCAAGTCTGGCCCGGGGCGGAGGGCGGGCGCCAACCCGCCCGTCCAGTCAGAATGGCGCTCAACGGTCACGGGGGAAGGACAGACGATGACCAACCCGACCTGTGTCGAGGAGGACCACGCGAGGCCGTCGAGGGGAGACCACGCCGAAGGGCTTCCTGGCCATCGTGGCCGAGCACCCGATCTCGTGATGCTGCGGTCGATGCGGGGAGGGGAGCCCGGGCAGTGGGACGAGTGGACCGCGGCGGAGTTCGCCGACCTGACCGCCAAGGCGGCCGCAGGGCTGCGGCACCACGGGCTCGTGGCCGGGGAACGGATGCTGCTGATGATGCGGAACCGGCCCGACTTCCATTGGTTCGACGCCGCGGCGCAATTCCTGCGGGCCACGCCGGTCAGCATCTACAACTCGTCGTCCCCCGAGGAGATCCAGTACCTGGCCAGCCACGCCGAGGCCGAGATCGCGGTCGTGGAGGACAGCGGGTTCCTCGAGCGGATCCTGAAGGTGCGCGAGGAGCTGCCCGAGCGCAAGAAGATCTTCGTCATCAAGCTGCCGGCCGACGCACTGCCGAATGGTGTGCTGCCAGCGGCCGAGCTGCTCGGCCAGGGCGGCCTCGATCTGGCCGAGCTCGCCGCCGAGACCTCCCCCGACGACCTGGCCACCCTGATCTACACGTCCGGCACCACCGGCCCGCCGAAGGGCGTCATGATCAGCCAGTGCAACGTGGTGTACACGGCCGAGCAGCTCCGCCTGTGCTTCGCGCCGACTCGACTTCGTCGGCAAGCGGACGGTCTCGTACCTACCGATGGCTCACATCGCCGAGCGGATGATGAGCCACTACCAGGGGATGCTGCGCGGCCGGCGTCACTCCTGCCCCGATCCCACCCAGCTCGCCGCGTACGCGAAGGAGGTGCACCCCGAGCTCATCTTCGGCGTGCCCAGGGTCTGGGAGAAGATCTACCTCGGCGTCAACGCCGCGCTCTCCGCCGACCCCGAACGCAAGCAGAAGTTCGACGAAGGGGTCGCGGCGGCCCTGGAGATCAAGGCCGCCGAGCTGGCCGGCACGGTCACCCAGGAGCAGAAGGACACGTGGGCGTTCCTGGACGCGGTCGCCTTCGCCCAGGTCCGCGCGCTGCTCGGGCTCGACGCCTGCCAGGTGGCCATCACCGGCGCCGCGCCGATCCCCCGGTCGATGCTCGAGTGGTACAACGCCATGGGCATCCCGCTCAGCGAGATCTACGGCATGTCCGAGTGCTCGGGGCCGATGACGTGGGACGCCTGGGATCCGGCCGGGCACCGTCGGGCGCGCGATCCCCGGCTGTGAGGTGCTCATCGCCGACGACGGCGAGGTCATCTGCCGCGGCGGCAACGTCTTCCAGGGGTACTTCAAGCAACCGGACAAGACGGCCGAGACGCTCATCGACGGCTGGCTGCACTCGGGCGACATCGGCGAGATCGACGAGGACGGCTACCTCAAGATCGTCGACCGCAAGAAGGAGCTGATCATCACCTCCGGCGGCAAGAACATCAGCCCGGCGAACCTGGAGGCGTCGCTGAAGACGATCGGGCTCGTCGGGCAGGCCGCCGCCATCGGCGACAACCGCAAGTTCGTGTCGGCGATCCTCGTCCTCGATCCCGAGACGGCCGCGGTGTGGGCCGGCAGCACGGCCTGGCGGGCACGAGCCTGCCCGAGCTGGCCGCCCATCCCGACGTCGTCGCCGAGGTGCAGCGCGGCGTCGACGAGGTCAACCGGCAGTTCGCCCAGGTCGAGCAGATCAAGAAGTTCATCCTCGTCGGGGAGGAATGGCTGCCCGACTCCGACATGCTCACACCGACCTCCAAGCTGAAGCGGCGGGGCGTCAACGCTCGGTACGCGGCGGAGATCGAGGCGATGTACGCATGAGAGGCCCGTGATGCGGGCAGGCAGGAGACGCATCCGATGAATCAAGACGGTTCGCCATGACGAGCGGCCAGCAGGCACCCCCGCTCATCGGTCTCACCGGGCGCGGACGGCGGGCCCACCAGGTCCACGGCCTGCCGTCGGCGTGGGACGAGGTGCCGGTGGAGGTGCACTTCGGCGACTACTCGGCCCAGGTCACGGCGGCCGGCGGCCTGCCGGTGATGCTCACGAGCGCGGCGTCCATCGAGGCGCTGGCCGAACGGCTCGACGGTCTGGTGCTGACCGGTGGATCCGACGTCGACCCGGCTCATTACGGCGCCGAGCCGGATCCGAACCTGGGCGTCGTCGAGCCCGAGCGGGATGATTTCGAGCTGGCGCTCCTGGATGCCGTGGCGGCCGCCGGCCGGCCGGTGCTCGGGATCTGCCGCGGCCTCCAGGTCATCAACATCTGGGCCGGCGGGACGTTGCACCAGCACGTACCGGAGCACCTCCAGCTCGACCGGCCGCCGGCCGAGCGGGTTCACGACGTGAAGGTGGACCCGGCCACGCCGTTCGGCCGCCTCTACCCGGGTGAGATCTGCGTCAACACCTATCACCACCAGGCCATCGACGAGCTGGGTGACGGACTCGTGGTGGTAGGGCGGGCGCCCGACGGCATCATCGAGATGATCGAGCACGAGCGCCACCGGATGGTGGCCGTGCAGTGGCACCCCGAGCTGCTGGACGATCTGGACCCCGCGTTCGTCTGGCTCGTCCAGGAGGCCCGCCGAGAAGGCGCCTGAAACCGTTCGGTCCCGAACGAGTTACAGGCCCGAACGATTACAGTCAGGGCGCGTGGGGAACCTGGATCTCGGCGACGCGAACGCCGACATCACGAGCCACGACACCTACGTCGCCGGCGTACCCCACGCCACGTTCGCCCGGCTCCGTCGCGAGGATCCGGTGTCCTGGTGGGACGAAGCGGACGGTCGGGCTTCTGGGCGGTCACCCGCTACGACGACCTGCTCGAGGTGAGCAAGGACCACCACCGCTTCACCGTCACCCAGGGCATTCGCCTCGAGGAGATGTCGGAGGACGAGACGGCGTCGCGGCGGACGATGATGGAGATGGACCCGCCCGAGCACACGCGCTATCGACGCCTGGTCAGCCGGCCGTTCAGCCGGCGTGAGGTCTACGCCTACGAGCACGCCATCCGCATGCTGGCGCGGCTCGTCATCGACGAAGTGCGGATCGCCGGCACCACGTCGTTCGACTTCGTCGAGGCCATCGCCAAGCAACTCCCGATGCGCATGCTGGGCCGGCTGCTCGGGGTACCGGACGAGGACGGGCCGTGGCTGG